>JACTVG010000005.1 GCA_015660965.1 Methanoregulaceae archaeon | reverse complement strand
ATACCCCAGAAGCAACTTCCCGTGCGATTGAGAGAGGTACTGACCTGCGCCAGCCTGAAGTGAGCATTGCAATGAGATATCTCATGGAACAGGGTTGGATCAAGAGTAGGGAGAGTAAAGCCGAGAGTAAAGGACGTCCGGTTAAAATATACGAGTTAGCAAAGCCGATCACCGAAATTATGGACGGTATTGAAAAAGCGAAGAAAAAGGAAGCGAACCATCAGCTCCAAATGATCCAGAAGTTACGTGATTACATCCGTTGATTTTAGTATTCTACACTTTTTTTGCTCTCCCACAATCACAATAGTCTTTTCAGTGTATTGAGTAAATAGACCGTTTTCTACAACACCTGGAATACATGCTAAGGACTTTTCGAGTTCTGACGGATTTTTTATTACTCCAAATGCACAGTCAATGACAAAATTCCCATTGTCTGTAAGAATGGGGCCGTCCTTTTTGATCCCTTCGCGCAGTACGGGTTTTCCACCCATTCTTTTCAATTGTTCAATTATAGGTGTTACTGCAAATGGTATCACTTCGATTGGCACAGCAGCATCAAGCTGTGATGTCATCTTAGAACTATCAATTACGACGATAAATTGTTTGGCTGCATTCGCGACACACTTTTCTCTGGTATGGGCGGCTCCTCGCCCTTTTATTAGTTGAAGTTTTGGATCAACCTGATCAGCCCCATCGATTGTAAGGTCAAGTATAGGGTGTTCATCGAGACTAGTAAGGGGTATGCCAAAATCATATGCACGAAATGCCGTTTGATGTGAAGTTGGAACCCCACAAATAGTAAGTCCAGATTTGATTCGTTTGTGTAATCGTTCCATTACAAAAAAGACTGTTGAACCAGTTCCAAGTCCTATAACCATTCCATCTTCTACAAGGTTCGCTGCTTTGTATCCCACGGTTTTTTTCACTGAATTTATTGTCTGTTTTTTCATCAATCTGAAAGATATCAGTCCCTTCATAATTAAGGATAATGTTTATGAAATGGCAAAAACGAGGCAGGGACCCTTAGGAAATACGTAAAATTAATAAGAGTTATTTTGAAAATATTTTTTTAAATTCGTTGTAAGCAGCAAATGATGTGCAATCGAGAGAGATTGGAGTAATTGAGATGTTTCCTTTACGGATAGCATGAACATCTGTTCCTTCTTCAGCATCATCAATTAACGGTCCATTAATCCAATAATAGGGACGCCCCCGGGGATCTAATCTCTGTTCAACACCGGTTTTGAATAATTTTCTCGCAAGCCGTGTAATTTCGTAACCTCCTGTTATTTTTGAGGGAATGTTTACATTGATTACGTCAGCGTGATCACCAAACCCATTTTTAAGGACACGGGAAACAACATCCCGTATAACCTTTTTTGCCGGTTCAAAACTCTGACTATGGTGTCGGGGATCATCAAATTTGTCTCCTTGATCCTTAACTTGAAGTGAAAATGCGATTCCCTTAGTACCTTGATTAGAGGCTTCAAGGGCCGCCCCAACTGTTCCCGATGTCATAATAGATTCAAAAGAGAGGTTTTCACCGATATTTATACCGCTCACAACTAGCGTTGGGTTGAGCTTAAGCGAATAGAGACCGATAATAACTGCATCGGTCGGTTTTCCTGCAACTGAATAGGCCGCTACATCGTTAATCATAATTTTATTTGCTCGTATTGGTTCAAAAATTGAAATCGACCTACCGATCGCACTTTGTTGAGTTGCTGGAGCTACAATCGTCACATCAGCAATATCGGACAATGCCTCATAGGCAGCCCAAATACCAACTGAATTGACACCGTCATCATTTGTCAGCAGGATCGAATCTCTCATGCTCATCTTCTTTGCATTCACCCCACAAATACTTCACCTATTGGATAGGGTAATCTCTCTTCATGATCTAAAGATTAGAGATGAGAACACTGCTGGCAGAATATACACTATCGCATGAACCAACCCTAGCACTCGAAGGTGCAGCGATGCTAAGTGTTCTATCAAGTAGTTTCAAACGATGTGGATATGATGTTGTCATTCCAGAAAATGGAGATTTTGGGGATGAAATTTCACATCTTGCTCCATCCTGTGATTTTGGATTGGTCATAGCACCAGATCACTTGCTCCCGAAGTACACAATGATCATTGAGCAATACTCTCACAATATCGGTTGCGGAAGTATGAACGCAGCTATCTGTGCTAACAAAGTCAAGACAGCAAAAATTCTTCGGGAACATGGCATACCAGTCCCCAAGGAAATAAAATCTGGATTACGCGTAATCAAACCAGTTACTGGATGTGGATCACAAGGAGTGAGGTTGAGCGATCAGATTGACGGTAAAGATGAATTTGGTCAGGAATATATCAAAGGGGATTGCCTTTCCGTGAGCTTAATTGCGAGCAGAGTCGTGGGAGAAGCTTGTTTGTATTTCTCTGGAATTTCTCCTCTCGTTCTCGCAATAAATCGTCAAAATATCAAAATTGATGGTGGTGGTGTATTCCATTATCTCGGTGGTGAAACTCCAATAGATCATCCTAGAAGTGCCGAAATTATCCAAATAGCACAAAAAACGGTTAGTGTCCTCGGGTGTCAAGGTTACTGCGGTGTAGATGTTATAGTTTCAGACAAAGTGTATGTGGTTGATGTAAATCCCCGCATTACAACAAGCTTGATCGGGATTACTGCTTGTATGAGAGAAGAGATTGCAGAGTTACTTGTATCTGCTTCGAAGGGGAATGCAGCAGATCAGGTTCATTTGACCGGTAAAGTGCGATTCAATAAAAAGGGGGGGGTCGTCCCTATATGATTGGTATCGATGTTGGGGGAGCTAATCTCAAACTGGTAGATGACACAGATATTATTATACACTACTGCCCACTTTGGAAAGGAGCACCATTAGTCTCTCTTCTCGAAAAACATCGAACCCAATCGAACAATCTAGCAGCCGTCGTTATGAGTGGCGAACTTGCCGATTGTTTTAGAGAAAAGTCTGAAGGTATCTCCTTTATTGTCCGATCAGTTAAAAAAGTATTTCCCAATGCTAAGTTTTATGGCACTGATGGATTGTTTCATAACGATGCCGTGCCACAGCTTGCTGCCGCTAATTGGTTAGCATCTGCTGATTATCTTAGGACAATTTATCCAGATGCAGTACTCCTCGATGTCGGAAGTACGACGACTGATATAATCCCCCTCTCATTATTTTCTAATTTGAAAGGTCTGACTGATATTAAACGTCTTCAGAAAGGTTATCTTATTTATACGGGGTTACTCCGCACAAGCATCCCTACACTTTTACGAACGGTTACTATCGACGGTATACCGACACCATTAAGCTCAGAATTTTTTGCAATAAGCGCTGACGTCCATCTTGTTCTCAGTCATATTAAACCCAATCAATACTCGTGTGATACCCCAGATCAAAAAGGGAAAACTAAGATATCAGCACTCCGTCGTTTGGCCCGTGTGGTTTGCGCAGATTTAGATGAGATAGGAAAACAAAATGCTCTTGGAATTGCTGACCAATTCTGGCAAGCCCAAAGAAACGTTATCTGTGATCAAGTACGAAAAGTCATGCTTGATTCCAATTCATCTAAAGTGATAATTTCCGGGATCGGTTCAGAACTTTTTGTAAATGATCTTGATGGAATAGATCTCTCAGAAAAACTTGGGCAAGTTGCAAATGCATTACCTGCCTTTGCGGTAAAAGAGGTGGCATTACGAGACCATATATTGTAAGCCTCATTCTTCTTGCTGGTTCACTTGTATTAACTGTTATAATGTGGCTCCTACGCCTACCGTTCTTCTTTTTATTTTTATTTATCCCACTCATTCCTTTTTTTAGAGGAAAACAGAGGAACCGCAGGTGTCCTATATGCGGATGGGAAACCACAGGCAGCGAGCGCTTCTGCCCCTTCGATGCAACCCCCCTCACCGAGGCGGGCGGCAAGCGTGGAGAGTGAGATTATTGAGATCGGGAGCCGGACCCCGAATACGTCTGCTGTGGGAATAACCCCAGACCGGTTGAGGGCAAACTTCCGGACGCTCATCCGATCGACAGCAACGCCCGCTTCTGCAAGGTAGGTGGCGGCGCGTGAAAACGGCATGGTTGCTGAGAATGTGATGCAGAGATCGACAACTGGCGCCCCGATCCGTGTCCCCGGATAGAACGGTTCATCGGCAAAGACTACCTTTTTACACTCGCGACAGGCAAACCGTTTTACAAAGACATGGACAGGATGTCGTCCTTTACCGTCCAACAGGACTGCAAACTGTTTTTTCTTGGTATCGTACCCTGATATCGCGCCGCCGCATAATGGACAGTTACCCCTTGAATCAAATACCGTACCGTCGCATGCTGTCAGTGCCGCCTGGATAATATCTGCGAGCATGGGGGGGATTCGGGGTTTTCTCATACGATGGCTGCACCTTCTGTTTTTTTTATGGCAGATATGGAGGGGGTTATTTTTGTCCCATACTTCCACAGGTAATGAAGCATTCTCTTTTATTACGTATGAACCCACCGCTATTCATCAATTTTACATAAAATTTCAGTATGCTTAAATAATGTTATGTACAGAGCATTGTCATCCGAGGTTAGAACATGGACATGAAATACGTACCAACAACATGCCCGTACTGCGGTTGTGGTTGCGGCTTTAACCTTGTTGTCCAGGACAAGAAGGTTGTCGGCGTCGCACCATGGCACCGCAGTCCCGTCAACGAGGGCAAGCTCTGCCCCAAGGGGAATTACGCGTATGAGTTCGTCAACAGCCCTGACCGGCTCACAAAGCCGCTGATCAAGAAGGACGGCAAGTTTGTCGAGGCGAGCTGGGACGAGGCATACAAGCTGATCGTTTCGAAGTTCAAGTCCTACAAGGGCGACGAGATGGCGTGCCTCTCATCTGCACGTGTCTCCAACGAGGAGAACTACCTGATGCAGAAATTCGCCCGGGCGGTCTTGAAGACGCCCAACATCGACCACTGCGCCCGGCTCTGCCACGCATCCACGGTCGTCGGGCTTGCCGGGGCGTTTGGATCCGGTGCGATGACCAACTCAATCGGTGACATCGGTGAGTCCAAGTGTATCTTTGTGATCGGCAGCAATACCTTTGAGCAGCACCCGCTGATCGGGCGCCAGATCATGCTCGCCAAGCAGCGCGGCGCAAAAGTGATCGTTGCCGATCCGCGGTTCACCCCGACGGCAAAGCAGGCTGACCTGTATATGCCGTTCTACTCGGGGACGGATGTAGCAATCCTCAACTGTATCATGCAGCAGATCATCAAGAATGGCTGGGAAGACAAGGAGTTCATCGCAAAGCGGACAAAGGATTATGATAAGTTCAAGGAAGTCGTGATGAAGGACACGTACTCGCTTGAGAACGTCTCCAAGATCAGCGGCATTCCGGCAAAGGATCTTGCTACTGCGGCGGAGTGGATCGGAAAGGCAGAGTCCAGCAACGTTCTCTACTCGATGGGTATTACCCAGCACACCGTTGGTGTGGATAACGTCAAGTCAACTGCAAACCTCCAGATGCTCACCGGTAACCTCGGCAAGAGGGGCGGCGGTGTCTGTGCACTGCGTGGCCAGAACAACGTGCAGGGAGCCTGCGATATGGGTGCGCTCGCGAACGTGTACTCCGGGTACCAGTCAGTGATCGTCCCCGAGATGCGCAAAAAGATGATTGATGCATGGGGCTGCGACATCGCGGAAGGCAAAGTCGGGCTAACGGTCACCAAACTGATCAATACGCTCGCTGACCAGCCCGGGACAATCAAGTGCGTCTATATCATGGGCGAGAACCCGATGATCTCCGACCCGGACCTCCACCACGTAGAAAAGGGATTAAAGAACGTCGAATTCATGGTCGTGCAGGATATCTTCATGACCGAGACTGCAGAACTCGCAAATGTCGTTCTTCCGGGCGCATGCTACGCAGAACGTGACGGCACCCAGACCAGCACCGAACGTCGTGTCCAGAAATGGAGGAAAGCGCAGGACCCGCCCGGAGAGGCAAAGGCAGACTGGCAGATCATCTGTGAGCTCGGAAAGGTAATGGGATACGAGAAGCAGTTCCCGTTCAAGAGCGCAGAAGAGATCTTTACCGAAGTTGCGAAGGTTACCCCATCGTACGGTGGCATGGACTATACACGTCTCGAAAAGCCCGAAGCACTTCACTGGCCCTGCCCGACAAAGGAACACCCGGGCACACCCATCCTCCACAAGGAGAAGTTTTCACACCCTGACGGACTTGGGATCTTTACACCAATCGAATTCAAATACCCGGCGGAAGTGCCCGACAAGGACTACCCGCTGATCCTGACTACCGGACGCTGCATCTGGCAGTGGCACACCGGCACGATGACCCGCCGCTCGGAGAACCTCGAGCGCGAGGAACCAACGGGATGGGTCGAGATCAACCCCGAAGACGCAAAGGCACTAGACATCAAGGACAAGGAGATGGTCCGTGCTGTCACCCGTAGAGGGCAGATCGATATCGGTGCCCGCGTAACAAAGGACATCAAGAAGGGAGAGGTCTTCATACCGTTCCACTATGCTGAATGCGCTGCAAACCTGCTCACCAACAACGCACTCGACCCTGTTGCGGCTATTCCGGAGTTCAAGGCCTGTGCTGTGAGACTCGAGAAGATCGCGGAGGCGAAGTAACATGGCAAAGAAAGGCGATATGTTCTACGCATGGACCAATGATGCGGAGATCAAAAAGAAGGCAGAACTCGGGGGCGCGGTCACCGGGCTCTGGAAGTACGCGCTCGAGTCAAAGATGGTGGACGCAATCCTTGCCATCAAGAAGGGTATCGATCTCTACGATGCCCAGCCCGTGCTTATCAAGGACCCCAAGGAACTTGCTCAGACCGCCGGATCACTCCACTGCGGTACCCTCCTCCTTCCCAAGCTGGTCAAGAAGTACCTCGAAGGCGCGGAGAATATGAAGCTTGGCGTGACGGTCAAGGGGTGTGACGCGATGGCATTCTATGAACTTGCCAAGCGCAAGCAGATCAACCTTGACAACGTCATACTGATCGGCGTTAACTGCGGCGGTTCGGTCAGCCCGATGCCCGCCCGGAAGATGATTCTCGACAAGTTCGGCGTCGATCCAGACAAAGTACATAAGGAAGAGATTGACAAGGGCCAGTTCATCATCGAGTACGAGGGAGGACACAAGGGCATCTCCATCGACGAGCTCGAAGACGCCGGCTACGGGCGCCGCAGCAACTGCCGGCGCTGTAAGATGAAAGTCCCGCGGCAGGCGGATCTCGCGTGCGGGAACTGGGGTGTCATAGGTGACAAGGCGGGCAAGGCGACCTTTGTTGAGGTCTGCAGCGAAAAGGGTGCAAACCTACTCAACGGTGCGGTCAAGGCAGGCGTGATCACCACCGAGGCACCGAACCCCAAGGGACTCGAGATGCGGGGCAAAGTCGAGAACGCAATGTTCAAACTTGCCGACAAGTGGCGCAAGAGAGACTTTGAGGCGCTCGGCGAGGGCACGGCCCGGCTCAAGAAGATCATGCAGGAGACGAGCCGCTGCATCAAGTGCTACTCGTGCATATTAGCCTGTCCTATCTGCTACTGCGTAGACTGCACAACGAAAAATCCGGCGTACGTGAATCCCGGGCAATTACCACCGAATTTCATGTTCCACCTCATTCGATTTGCACACATCGCAGACTCGTGTGTCAACTGTGGCCAGTGTCAAGAACTTTGCCCTGCAGAAATTCCCAATGCATTGTTCATGCATGCTCAACAAGTAGAGCTTGAAAAAATGTTCGGACATGTTCCAGGTGTCGACATGTCACTACCACTACTTGCACTTGTTGAAGAGAAAGAGGAACGTGCACGGCTGCATAATACCGGAGATGACCAGATTTTCCTTAACGTGTTCAATCCGGTATCAAAACACTAAATTTTTTATTTTTATTGAGATTTCCCTTTTTCAACAAGATTTTATCGGTTTTTTTATTCGCGCGCTTCTATTTTTTTGATATTCTTTAAATAGAGCCCTTTTGTAGAATATTTTTTTATTCTAACTTTATATTGAAATTTATGTTAACATAATTAAAAAATAAATTTAAAATAGTTAACTTGGATATTTTCTCAAAATAAAAATTATGCAAATAAAGAGCCATCTTTCACAAACAATCCGATAATTATTAATATTCACTAAAAAAATTTTGATTTAACCTATACACGAACTAATTTAAAATGTTGCTGGTATAGGTGGATGTTTAAGAGGTGTTTGAAAAAATGGTGTTTCATCCTCCAGTAGCTATTGTTGCAAAAGCAGGAGACGCCGGTAAATACAAGACTGGCCTGCCAATATGGAACATGTTGATGCGTGGATTCATGGCTGGTGCTTATATCGCCATGGGTGGCGCACTTGCATCAGTATGCAGTACTGGTATCGCTGCGAGTGCAGCTGCAATTAAGGATGCTCCTGGACTTGCATTCGGAGTATCAAGTGCAGGGTTTGCACAGTTGATTTTAGGAGCGGTGTTTCCAGTGGGGCTTATCATCATTGTTCTTACTGGTGCTGAGCTCTTCACTGGTGATGCAATGCTGGCTCCAATGGCAGCATTTATCCACAAAATCAGCTGGGTTCAGGTTTTGAATCTTTGGGTTTGGGTATATATCGGTAACTTGATAGGCTCAATCTGTTGGGCATATATCATGGCAAACGGTCCGTTCGTTTCGTTTGGAGTTGATGCCGCGACCGGAGTGACTACCGCAACGATTACCGCGTTTGGAACGAGAGCGATAGCAATCGCAGCCGCAAAGACAAGTTATGTCGGAATGTTGGGCATGTGGTCGGCATTCCTCAAGGGAATTGGCTGCAATTGGCTCGTCAACCTTGCAATCCTACTTGGTATCTGTGCGGATGACGCGGCAGGCAAGTTCTTCGGGATATGGTTCCCAATTATGGCCTTCGTTTCGATGGGGCTCGAACACTCGATCGCGAACATGTACTTCATCCCTGCAGGAATCATGACTGCGGGCATAACTAATACCGCAACTACCGTAACCTGGATCAACATGTGGACGGCAAATCTCATCCCAGTTACCCTCGGAAACATTGTTGGGGGCATGTTCTTTGTTGGGATTATCTACTGGGTTGCGTTCCGAAAAGAGATCGCAGCACTCAAGTAGATTCCAAGCAAAGAAAATCTGATGAAAATTGGCAATGTTGAAGTGAAGGTCTCATTCATCGCAATTGCGGTGTTTGGTCTCTTCACTATTCTTTTAATTATTTATTATTTTTTTACAGGAGATCGGGGATTGCTTGTATGGGGTATCCCAACACTCTTCATGCTCTTGGTTATTCCACTTGTCCTTAACTACTTAAGTCAAAGTCAGTATGCAGATCTTGAGCCGATGTATCGTCAACAGGCAAAAACTGTTCGGATTAATATGATCAATGAAAGTATGATTGGACAGATTGTAAGGGTCGAAGGTGTTGTTGAACGAATTTATTTTGAGTATCTCAACCGTCCACAATATCTGGTAGCTGATAGGTCAGGTGAAATCTCAGTTAAGATGTTTACGACACCTGGAAAAAAAGTGAACAAAGGAGATATAGTCGAGGTCCTTGGCATGATAATTCACCGTTATGTTGTAACGGGAGATGCGGTGATCAATTGCATTTCAATACAGAAAATAGATAAAAAAATGGAACAGAAGAAAAAAGAGTAATTAGATATTCGCTAAAATCCTTGACTAAGTCCTTCAGAAAGATCGCGTTTCTTTTCCTTATTAAGTAACTGAATATAGTCTTCAAATTTATAGATATGAGTACTGACTGGGAATGGTATTCCTATCGTGGATATGATAGCATCACCTTGATCAAGTGTTTGAATCTCGATATCCATTTTTGAAAGATCCTGTTTTGCACTACTCATAATAATGTCCCGGTCACCCCTGTCACCCAGTCCCATAACAACAAATGTATTAATTTGAGCGAGTATTTTGGGATCAATATTCTTTGGTTGCTGTGTAACTACACAGAGTCCGACACCAAATTTCCTTCCCTCCATTGCACATTCACGAAAGACTTGAGTACTTCCCCCTCCAGCACCAAGCACACGCTGTGCCTCTTCGATTACAATTAACACCTGACTTTGTTTAGTATCTTCATTATCTAAACCGAATTCCTCTGCGAGTCTCCGGTGAAGCTGCATAATCTGACGAGTTATCATGGAGAGAACAAAAAGCTCACTACGTTCACCCATTCGGGGAATATCAATTAGAACGACCTTATTTTGATGAAGACAACGGATAACTTCGGGAATACACGATCCTGATTCCCTGAAAAATTTTTTATTACCCTGCACAATATTTTTCAGTCTACGCTGGATGACTTGGAGCGTTCCAGGTTGAAATGCACCAAGTTTCTCGGCGATCTTTGGATATTTCCCTATATATTTATGATTTTTAACCTCATCCGGAAGCGTATCAACATTTACCTGTAAGAAAAATGGAATTACTTCACTACCTTTGAATTCATCAAGGGACTCGATTACATCCCACTGAGGTGCAGATACATCATAAAGAAGTCCAAGATCGGTCATTCTGAAATCGTCATAATCAAGCCAAAGGTTGTTTAATGCATATTTTTTCCTATCTGCTTCACTTGTAGTAAACACACATAGTCCATCCATACCCGAACTATAATGGACAAGCCCTAAAGTTTTCTCCCCAGTACTTGTTTTTCCACCTCTAGCATATTCGCCATGGGGATCAACAATTAAAAGACCGAACCTTTGCATTTTCATACAAGATGCACAAAACGTTTTCATGAAATTGCTCTTCCCCATTCCGGTTGTGGCAAATATACCCATGTGTTGGGGCAGAATTTTGCTAGGGATCTTCACAGCGACATCTTTTAAAACTCCTTGTCCAGTCCGCATTACCCCAATCTCAATATCTCCCATTACTTTAGTAAGGAAAAAAAAGTCATCTGCGAGAGGTATACTCACATCAGAAAATTTTGTTGGAACTGTTCGTGGTTTGCTAAAACTACCCTTTTCATCAATAAAACCAAGGGGAATCGCTTCTACACCTATGAAAACATCTTCGCCGAGCCCATAGAAATGTTCACTATAAGGGCGAGTATCCCACCGGTCATCAGCAAAGTTACTCTCATGGATAAGATCGCAAACCTTTGCAAAGAATATGTAACCCTTAGTTTTGTCTGTAATCTTGAGTATATCCCCAACAAACAGTTTTGAATCGTGGGGCACAACAAATCTGTATGAGAGTACACTAGTTCCAATCAAACGGAATTTTGAGCGGTCAACATTTTCAATATCGTTCAAATTCACCATGAAAATCACCAAAGAGATCTTCGAAAACTGATCGATCCATACCTCTAAATGACAATCCACGAATGAGATCTTGTTGTATCTGTTCGATAAGCGGACGATCAATCACAACAGTCCGATGTGCATCAAGAAGTGGGTATGGATAACCGGGTATTCTACCATCATCGGAACACGATGCAATCATCTGCATGGTTATGGTAGCTATATCTTCACCCGTTCCTCGTGGCAGCTCCAATTTAATAGGCTGAATTTTGTTTGGATGCAAGGATGCAATATAGAGATCCCCATGCCTACCATGATGATACTCGATACGATCAAGAATTTTTTCATTAACCTTGGTCCACCAAGGTCGGGTAATATTGAACTTTTGAGCTATACCTCTCATTGCCGGAAGTAACGGATGCCCTCCACCCCATGTAGCTCGTGTTCGTTTTGCGATAGCTGCCAAATGAACTCCCCGCTTCTGCGCAGTTTCTATAATACCCTTTAATATTCGATCGTGATTCTGATCAGTTACGCGAAGTGCACCGTCAAGAAGGAGAAGCCCCCCTACAGGCAAATCAGTAGCCCTCTTTTGAGCGACCCAATATTCAAGTGTATCTCGTATAAGTGCAGCAACTCGTTCTGGATCATCAT
The DNA here is from genome assembly GCA_015660965.1 of Methanoregulaceae archaeon. Classification (GTDB taxonomy): domain Archaea; phylum Halobacteriota; class Methanomicrobia; order Methanomicrobiales; family Methanospirillaceae; genus MVRE01. The sequence continues at coordinate 119,747 of JACTVG010000005.1, read as the reverse complement.
TATTAAGTCCTTTATCAGGAAATGAACCAAAGCATTCCTTGTATATAAGTGCAAAATCCCTATTCTCATCTTCTGGTCCTATGGTGATGAGAGTTATTGGAGTGATGGCTCGTGATAAGCGATTACTCGAATCATGCGTTGTCTGTAATGCACGTACCGCAGCAAGTGCAATACTTCCTCCATCAACAATCATTGCGTTGCTACCATCAATAGCACTTACAATTCCTTTACGTGATAGTTCAATTCGATGAAAATCGGTATCCATTAAATTGCTTATATTGATAAATTCTTGAACGAGGTTTTCAGGGACATATTGAGAAATTTGTTCAAGAACTTTATAGACCGAATCATCGTATGATTGTTTTAAGGTCATTCCTCGACCTCTCGAACCCGACTAACCTGATCACTTCCCATCTCAACTAAAAGAGTGTTTGTAAAATCTCCTTGCATCTCTGAGATGTGGGATATCAAAATAATCTGGGGGAATCGTGATTCTTGTGTGCGGAGTGCAGTTAATAGATTGTTTCTCCGTTCCTCATCTTGGCTGCCAAATATTTCGTCAAATATCAAAAAAGTACTCTCATGCACCTGGTGAAGCTCAGCTAGGTATCTTGAGAGAGAGATTCTAAGCGCAACAGCAATGTCATCTCGTTCTCCACCACTAAACCTTTCAATCAAATAATCGTTATCGATATCACGAACAAGCAGATTAAAATTTTCATCAAGAAGAACCCTTTCGTACCTCCCATCGGTAATCTCATTAACAATCCGACTCACTTCACCTTCAATCTGACTCTTAACCACCTGCATAAGATAGATAACATATTCGGCGATAACAGATTGGGTTAGATTAAGCAGATCGATCTCTTCTTTGAAGGCAATGATTCGCTGTTCCAGCTCTGCAATTTGTATCTCTCCTCTTTTATAGGTACCAATTTTTTCTTCAATATGAATAAGACGCTCGGTTATCCGTGCAATTTCAGTATCCGTGAACTGGATGGTAGTATCAAGCTCCGTACGTGCCTTTTCGATACCAGAACCTTCCTCCGAATCAAAGGATAATCTTTCAATCTCAGATGTGAGATTGGCATTCTCAGCCTGTTTCTGTGTGATCTGCTCTTCAAGATCCGAGACCTGCTTTTTAAAAACGGTAGCCTGTGCTATTTTTTTCCCGAGGTCGATGAATCGTGATTGGATTTTTTCAAGTTCATCTACTTCTTTTCCAGTCTGTGCAAAGACTCCCTCATCAAACTTTAGTTCCTTGATTTTTTGTGTAAGCGATTGGTGTGAAAGTTCCTTTTCATGAAGTTGTGAGAGTAGGTCGCTTCGCTCTGCTTCAAAGGATTTCCGCATTTTAAGTTTTTCTGACAAAGTCCGGATCTCGAACAGATTTGGTTTTTCGAGACTGATGCGATCTTTTTCAGCAGAGAGACGCTCCTGCTCCCGTAATAACTGAACTTCTTCGTCTTTGATACTCAATATCCTGGCGTCGAATTCCTTTTCGATACTTATATAATGACTGCCAAGGGTCTGATGACATAGAGGACATACCCCCTCAGGCCCGGCATTTTGTATAGTTTTTTTGTCAGAGAGCAGTTTGGTGCGTTCGATCGCAAATCGATCCTGCCGAGCGGAGAGAGTGCCGATCGCGTTTAGGATTTCGGCCTCACGAGACATGATCACATTTTCTAAGTCTCTATCAGAAATTTCTAAACCAAGGGATAACCTCTGCCTGATGCCAGTGATAAGTGATACCTTGCGTACCGCATCCTTTTCAAGATCCGTGATCTTTGCCTGGGATTTATTCATTCGATTTTTGAGATCAGAACAGTCCCGTTCGGTAAACCGTACCTCAGCTTGGATCTGGTCGAGTTCAGATTTGCGTCTCCTTAAAACTTCCAGTACCTGTTTCCTTTCAGGGTATACGGAGACACGCTGCTCAAGCTCACAGTATTCCTGCTCCCATCTTACAAGGTCGACGAGTTTTGTCTTTCCATGATTCTGCTGCTTGACAAGGCTACCAGTTTCCTTAGTAAGGGATACTTGTCGCTCGATAAGCCGTGTATAGTCTGTTTTTTTATCGGAAAACTGCCTGAACTCTTTATCGATCACTTTTTTCTTTTCAAGTAAGTCTTCACGTTGCTTTTTAAGTGTACGAATGGTGTGTTTAAACTCCGCAACAGATACTTGCAGTGTGGCGAACTCTTCAACGTTCAGGTGTTCCCTCAAACCTTTGAGTTCTCCTTCCGACAGCTGCAGCTCACGCTCCTTTTCACCTATGCGTTCTTTTAAGATATTCTTGCTCTCGGTGTTTAGATAATCGATGCCAAGAGCTTTTCTGAACCATTTTTTTCTTTCACTCGGATCTGCTTCAAGTAAAGTGAGGAGATCTTTTTGTGCGGCATAGATCGTATTTCTGAAATCCACCGGACCCATTCCGAGTGTCCTCCGCAATTCAGTCTCCACTTGGTTCACCCCAGTTGCCATCAGTTTGCCATCTTTATGGAATGTAACATCATGGTCGACTTTTTTTCCTTTTTTGAACTTACGAAAGACACTGTAGTTATCCCTGCCAATGCGGAAATCTAACCGCACTTCGCATCGTTCCTTTGGTGATGCAAATGATGACACAATATAATCGGGTTCAATTTCTGTTGATTTCACACCATACAATGCAAAGAAGATTGCCTGAACAATACTGCTCTTTCCTGTACCATTGTTACCAAGGATGCCTGTGATTCCGTCCTTGAAACGGATCTCTTGATCCCTGAACCGCTTGAAATTTTTCAGGATAAGACGGTCAATGATCATCAACGGCCTCCTTATGTTGCTCCATGACAGTCTTTAGAATATCGAGTCCTGATCGTTCGACAAATTCTCGTTTCTTTAGGCTCAATTGCTGTTTTTTTACGAATATTCCAAACTCTTGCAGATAATTGATAGCTCGGATATCCTGTTGGATAGGAACTGGATGTTCTCCCTTTTCGCTTTTAATGCGAAATTTGAGATCAAGTAACCGCTCTCTTACTTTAGCAAGGGTTCGTATATCCGGTCCTTTACCGTGCTCACGAGAGACATTTTCAAGCGTTACTTGAACCATTGCGAGAGCTGGCGTTTGGTGCTTCTCTATACGTTGAACAATATTTAAGGTAATATTGTCAGTATTACTGTCCCCACAGTCAATACTGCCAATATCAATCATTGGGGTAGAAGGAAACGAGATATGCTGCACTTTATGTGAGTTTAAATCAATTACAAGTCCACCTTTTTTATCATTGATTTCTCCGTAGGTAAGGTACTCAATCGACCCTGAATACCAAGCATTGTCTGTAATCTGTGATTGACGATGGTAATGTCCTAGAGCGATATAGTCAAATTTTGGAGAAAGGATAGTATTATCTAACTCGTGTTCAGCAACAGTAGCAAGACGTTTATCCTTAATGACCGAAGCAAGACCATGGGTAACCAAAACATTGTGATGGTTACTACTCAATTCAATCTGATCGTATGCTGTTCGGTAATCTTGAGGGTGGAGCATGTTAGGAATTAAGTGAAAGATCGTATCGCCAAGCTCAACTTTTTCGTATTGAAATGAATAGGCTGCATATAAATTTGCTGGATGGTAAGTTAGCACTTGAAACGGTGAGGTAGTATAACGGGTCTTCGTCATACTATGGTTGCCGGCTATTACAACAAATGGAATGTCAGCTTCATGCAATCGATCGAGAGCTTCAAGTACCGTGGTGTATGCTTTGGTCTTTGGTTTTATTTGATCGAAAAGATCACCCGAATGTACAAGTGCATCGGGATGTTTCAGGATGATGTGATCGATCGTCGAAAGAAAATTATTATAAATTAATTTTTCACGCAGATTCATACCGGTTTCTGGATCCAATCGGTTGAAAGCTGTTAGTCCGAGATGGGTATCTGCGATATGAACGATCTTCATGTCATACTCCTGTTCTTTAAATTTAGATTTAAAGTCCTATAGAGCGGCGTGAAAATGATAATGCCGATCATCAGTTATCTTATATCAGGTTCACAATATGTATCTCTTCGGTTTTCACCTTAACCATACACCAAATAATCTTTTTTTAAAAATAGATGAAATAGTTTGAAAATTTTTAAATTAGATTCTCTTCAATTTCTTAAAAAGGTCATATTCCTTTCAATACGTTCAGATCTTAGTTGAATTAAATAAAAAATACAAAAAGTGGTAAGGTTTGTCTCTTTCTATTCAATGGCAACAAGGAATATGTATGAGGTAACAATCGAAAAAAAGAGTTTAAATTTCGAGTGATTTATTTACGATCGATGTTTGATGACTGTGTTTAACACATACTATTTATTTTCGTAAGAAGTAAAACTATTGATCAATTATGGGTATTCATCGAGATATTATGTACAACTTTATGGAACAGGAATTGAAACGCAACTATTCGAGTTTTGATGGTTGGTCATTCGCTCCAATAAAGCACGGAAAAGACTATGACACTGTATTCAACGTTGAAAGAGTAAATAAAGGAATGAATGAGCGAGTTAAGGTTTTTGTAACATTCAATAAACAAATTTCAGAAAACATAGTCGAAGAAATAAAAAAGCCAGATATTTCGACCGATGGACGGCTTCAAAGACATAATTTTGCGATAATTGTCCCGAACAATGTAGATATAACGGGTATACCAAAAGATGTGAAGATTTTTACAATGAAATCGTTTACCTATGACAATGGGTCTCTCATCTGGTTAAAAAAGCGCGTGCAAAAGCCACAAGAGACGAAAGAGACGCAAACGGTACTAGTAAAACATTAATTTTGTACTCTATTCGTTGGAAATGTTGTTTTCACACCTTGGGAGTTATAGCGTTTAATGTCGTATTTAGATTAATTAAAGAGGAAAAAGAGGATAAGCCCCTATTAACACCTTCCAAATTCTACCAACCAAGAAACAGGGTCTTTGTACGTGTATACGCGTTGAGTGCTTGAAAGCCATTCTCTCGACCCATTCCGCTTTCATTTACTCCACCAAAGGGAATTTCTGGTGGGACTGTTAGGTGCCGATTCACCCAGATAACACCCGCGTTAACTTCATTGAACACTCGTTTTACGGTTGCGATATCCTTTGTCCAAACTGATGCTCCAAGACCATAACGTGTATTATTTGCAAGACTGATAGCGGTATCAAGATCTGAAACCGTCACAACGGGAAGAACAGGACCAAAAACCTCGTCTTTTAAGAGACATGTACCAGGATTTACATCAGTGACAAGAGTCGGTTGGTAAAAATACCCTTTATCAAATTTATTTCCTTGCAAAGAATATCCCCCGGTGAGGATAGTTCCTTCATCATTCTCTTGAACACTCTTTACGATATCAGCAATTTTCTCGCGTGTCGGGCTACTATTTAGAGGTCCCATATCGATTGAGGGATCCAGACCATTTCCAATTCGTAGCGACTCAATGCTCTTTTTTAGATGACGTATAAAAGATTCAGCTATTTTTTCGTGCACATAGAGCCTTTTTACCGCTGTGCAGGTCTGCCCGGCATTATAGAATCGTCCGCGCAATGCACCTTCAACGGTCTTAGGGATATCTGCATCGTCCATGACGATCATGGGATCAGAACCCCCAAGCTCGAGACTGAGATCTTTGAACATCTCTCCAGCAATGTTCTTGATACGATGCCCTGTTGTGCAATCACCTGTAAATGAAACCTTTTTGATTGCAGGATGTTTAACAATTGCTTCTCCAACAGATTCACCAAAACCAGTGACGACATTGAGCACTCCTTGAGGAATACCTGCTTCCTCCATAAGAACAGCGAGCTTTAAATTCGTTAACGGTGTGAAGGATGATGGCTTAATTACCATTGTATTTCCAGCAAGTAGTGCAGGGGCAACTTTCCAGCCCATTATGATTACCGGCATGTTCCATGGGATGATTGCCCCGCAGACACCAATTGGTTCTCTTATAACAATACAGTCACCGGCCATACCAAGTCTAATTGCATCGCCAGCGGGTTGACCAGAGATTTCGGCATAAAATTCGAGAATATTGGCAAACCCTCGAACCTCATCGGTTGCCTCTTTTATAGGCTTACCTTGCTCCATTGTGAGAAGACGAGCCAGATCCTTGTAATGCACTCTTACGTTTTCAGCGGTACGATAGAGAAGAAGACCGCGTTCCCGCTGTGTCTTTTTCCTCCACAAATCGAAAGCAGCACTCGCTGCTTCCGCAGCAATTTCAACATCCGTGAATGTGCCACTTGGAACACGGTCAACAAGTTCACCCGTTGCCGGATTATTAACATTAATCCATGAATCATCAGAAGAGGAGTGATCCTTTCCATTTATCCGCATTTGCATATAAACACATCATCCTGCTGCAAGAGTGCATCTGAACAGCAATCAGATCATGGAAAATTGGAGAGAAATGTTTTGGGGTGTTATTTCCATTAACGAACGGTTTTCCGAAATTATACTAGAAAGGAAAAGTGAATATAATTCCATCTGGTATATTTGCTAAGACTACTCATATTCGTGTGGTGTTTCTGTGTCAAAGCGTTCTGTGGATTTGGTTTTTCAGGCAATGTATACATTGACCGATCTCCGAGCCTTACTTCGTGAAACGGCCCCAATCCACAATTTTGATAATGAACAGAAGGTGCAAGTGCAACGACTGCTTGACAATCTGGAAAGACAGGTCAGTTCATTGAAACAGGAGCTGCTCAAATGAAATGTGGCAGCGGAATTGAAGCTCGACAGGTAAATGAAGTTTCGATCAACGTTGATCCAATCCAAGCTGGGGGGAGACTTACAGTTGATGCGATGAAAGCCGTGATCGCATACGGAGATGGTTACTCGGTTTGCGATAACTGCCGGAAGCCCAACCGTCTGGATTACATTTCAAAACCTCCAATTGCCGAATTTCACAAAGATCTTGCGCAATGGTTGAATATGGATTCAGCAAGGGTGGTTCCTGGTGCACGACGAGGGTTTCAAGCCGTCTGTCACACTTACGTGAAACAGGGAGATCCGGTCCTTCTCACCTCCTTATCGCATTACACAGAGTTCCTCGCGATTGAAGATTCAGGTGGAATTGCATGCGAAATTCCGGTAGATAAAAAATATATCGTCACAGCTGACGAAACAGCAAAAAAGATTGAAGAAGTAAAAAAACAGTTTGGACGGCCCCCCGTTCTTTTATTTATTGATCATGTTGATTACCAGTTTGGTAACGTCCATGATGTAGAGGGAATAACAAAAGTCGCACACCAATACGATATTCCTGTGTTATATAACGGGGCGTACACTGTAGGTATTCTTCCAGTTGACGGTAAAAAGATAGGAGCGGATTTTGTTGTCGGTTCCGGGCACAAAAGCATGGCAGCACCAGCCCCATCCGGTGTGGTCGCAGCAACCTCAGAAAGGGCAAATGAGGTCTTCCGTACAACTGCGATTACTGGAGATGTGACTGGAAGGAAATTCGGCATTAAGGAAACAGAGTTAATGGGATGCACATTAATGGGGGTCACACTGGTTGGTATGATGGCATCATTCCCTCATGTAGAGGAAAGAGTGAAACACTTCGATCGTGAACTTGAAAACAACAGGATTGTCCTGGAAGCTCTTCTTTCGATTGAAGGGACAAAAGTCCTTTCTGAATATCCAAGAAAACACACACTAACACGAATCGATACGACAAATTCTTTCGACAAGGTAGCGCAAAATCATAAAAAGCGCGGATTTTTCTTCTCCAGTGCCCTTACCGAAAAAGGGATTGCCGGTATCATCCCTGGAGCAACACGGGTATGGAAATTTAACACCTATGGAATAACAACAAAACAGGCAAACTATCTTGCACAAGTATTTATTGATATAGCTCGGGAAAATAACTTGAAGATATCTTAAAGAATATTATATATTCATTTTTTTCCTATTCCGCTTGAAATTCGATTACATTGATTTTATCAGCAATTAGCGTCATAAGATTCGATTATGCCCAATAGCTTAGATCTTAAATATCCTATGTGATAGGGGGTTGCATTTTGTTTGAAAAATATGATCTTACAAACAAGACTGATGATCGTACTTTTGCAAAATCTATAGAACCCCTTCAGATGCGACTTGGAATTCTACAACGAGCGCTTCGAGATTATAAAATCCCTACTATCATCGTGGTCGAAGGATGGAATGCTTCCGGCATTACGATGGTCATTAATGAACTTATTCAGTATTTAGATCCTAGAGGATTCAGTCTTTTCTCAATAGGATCTCCTAGCGATGAAGAACGGGCTCGTCCGCTTCTATGGCGCTTTTGGACAAAGATTCCTGAAAAAGGACGTATAGCAATTTTTGCGAGAAGTTGGTACAGTCGAGCACTTGCTGAAAACATTGTAGGGATTGACTGGAAAAAGGATCTTAAACGTTCAATCTCTTCAATAAATAACTTTGAGCGTCAGCTTTCAGATGATGGTGCGATTATTCTCAAATTTTTCCTACATATAAGTAAGGATGAGCAAAAAAGACGATTAGATATGAGAGAGCTTGATCCTCTCACTTCTTGGATGATTACGAAAGGTGACTGGGATTTTCATAACCAATATGATAGTTACGTTCCAATTATCGAACAAATTATTGAAGAGACTGATACCCAAAAAATCCCCTGGAAAATTATTGAAGCGACTGACAAAAATTATACGATTCTCACATTTTATTCAACAGTTATTAAAGCATTGGAAAAGCGATTTGCATTAGCAGATATTCAAGATAAAAATAATCATAAAAACGAAATCATAAAACCCAAAAAAGTTGAAATTAAACGGAAATCTTCCATCACAAACTCTTTTTCTAAAGAGGAATATCAGCAAAAATTAGTTCAATATCAAGATCGAGTTCGCGATATCCTCTATAGACTTTATAAGCGAAAAATTCCCTTGATAATAGTCTATGAAGGCTGGGACGCTGCAGGTAAGGGAGGTAATATCATGCGTTTCGTGCGTCATATGAATCCGCGTGGATATGACGTTGTTTCTATTAGTCACCCTGATCAAACTGAGCTCAATCATCATTACCTATGGCGTTTTTATACTCGTTTCCCTAGAGCCGGTCATATGACGATTTTTGATCGAAGCTGGTATGGTCGAGTGCTTGTTGAACGCGTTGAAGGTTTTTGTACAGAATACGAATGGAAACGAGCGTACAATGAGATCAATGAGATGGAGGAACATTATATTGAAAGTGGCGGGGGTCTAATCAAATTCTGGCTCGAAATAAGTAATGAGGAACAACTCAAACGTTTTAAACAACGTAAAGAAGATCCTCTCAAGCAATGGAAGATCTCTGATGAAGACTGGAGAAACCGAGACAAATGGGACTTATACGAAGCTGCTGTTGATGAAATGCTTGCACGTACAAGCACCTCAATTGCACCATGGACGATTGTTGAATCGGATGATAAATTGTTTGCTCGATTAAAAACTCTTAAAACCGTTATTCACTATTGTGAAAGTCTATTAAAATAATTTTTTAGTCTCTGAATCCTCGATGTAACCCCAAATCTCTAGCGCACTTAATAGCATATTGAAATTCTTCGTTTGTGATCGGTCGCCGAATCATTCCAAAAGCAGGATTCTGTATATCATCTATAACATGCCAAGTAGGTCGGTACTGAGCCATTATATTAACATATGAATTTTGAGAGATCTCTTTTGAAATAAAGTTCATAACAATCTCGCTGTTCGCCATATTGTTAGGGAGGACAAGATGTCGAATAATCATCCCCCGGACAGCAATACCATCTTCAACAACCAAATCACCAACTTGGCGATACATCTCTTTTAGAGCGAAGTTCATAATTGGAACATAATCCGGTGCGTGGGACAGAACGTTAGCAACCTCATCTCTCCCATATTTTGCATCCGGCATATAAATATCGATAATCCCATTAAGGAGCTTCAATGTGTCCACAGAATCGTATCCACCTGAATTATATACAAGAGGAATACGAAGTCCATGTGCAGCAGCAATTTCTAAACTTTTGAGTATCTGGGGGACAACATGCGATGGCGAAACAATGTTAATGTTATGACATCCTTGTCGTTGAAGAGATAACATCATGTTTGCCAATTTTTCAGCGGATACCTCTTCACCGTGACCGCATTGACTGATCGCATAATTTTGACAAAATTGACAAGCTAGATTGCAATTTGATATAAATATAGTACCAGAACCACTTCTCCCAACAAGCTCGGGTTCCTCACCGAAATGTGGACCATAACTAGAAACCTGTGCATGAGAACCTGTTTTACAAAACCCCATCTCATCGTTAAGCCGGTTTACATGACACTCGCGTGGACAAACAGTGCATCTATTTAAAAGAGATTCAGCTTTTGTCATACGATCTTCAAGTTCACCTGTTGCAAATAAGTCAATATAACCCGGTTGGTAATGATTGGAAGGCATAGAGATCCTTATATGAAAAAATAGGAATCATATATTAAATTTTATTTCATTTTTAATAACCAATTTTGATTTGCTCATAGCTCCTTAAAAAATTAGGAACTATTTAACTATCAATCGACAACGAAAATGCTTTAATTGAACAGAGGGAAATTGTACTAAAATGGCAAAAAAAGCAAGTAAACAAACGGTGGATTCCGCCCCACTCAAGTTATTTTACATATTTTATAATCAAGAACGTTGGGATAATTGGCTAAAAACCCTTAAGGAATCAAGTTTTGAGGTCGATCCCAAAAGTGACGAAATGCCGGAGGGTTTCAAAGTTCTCGATAATTTTTCTGTTGATATAACCCTCGAAATTTTAAAAATTATCAAATTATACCAAAACAAACGCTTTACAAGAGAAGAAGCTCTCGAAAAACTAGGACAAGTAGAGATTATTGTGATGTCCTCTGCTCCTTCAGGAGATCTTGAAGACGCTATTCAAATCCTCCAGCTTCCGAAGCTTGTCCTCTTTGCTTCTTGCCGGAAATATATTGAGGGGAAATTTGACAAAGACATTAAAACACTTGTCAAAAAAGGGAAAGATTTGATTGACAAAGATATGGAGCAATCTCTCGATCTCGCTGCCAACATTGGTGCAAGCGTTATTGATGGAGCCTCCTGCTGCGGAAAATATGTGAAAGATGATCTCGAACAGCCAACACTTTTTGATGAGTGGTTGATTGAGTGCGAAAGAGTGAGTGACGCAATGGCATCACTTAAGAACTTTGATGAGACCTTGGGAGACGAGGAGTGATTGCTGACCGGGCACGATTCCGGATTGCGAAAAGGATTGAACGCCTCGCTGGATACCGTTTGCCTGACCGTGCATTTAATGGAACAATGCTTGAGGCCCTTTCCTCGGGCATTAATTTCGACGCGTTTGATTTTGCTGTAAGAGAACAACTTCTTGCATTTTTTAACGATTTTTTACGATGTAACTGTAGAGATTCACCTCTATGCGGTTGTCCCGAGAAAAAGTTTGCGATGAAGATTTTGGAGTTGCGAGAGAATGGTCTCGATCATCGACAGATATCGGCATTCTTACTCGATGAATACGGGATCGAGACTTTCCCTGCGGATATACTTTCCTTTCTTGAAGACTCAGTGCATGTCCTTGAAGCAATATCAGATATTGCACGATTAAAAGGACGAGATACTTTAGCAAAAAAAACAAACGACCATATTCGCATGATCGAAAGATAGATTTCTAATTTTTTTTACTAATTTTAATTTTATCTACGAATTTAAACATTATACATTGGATCAGAACGGAGTAGGCAACACCCTATACGAGTTTGTACCAATCTTTTTATCATTAGACTAAACACAAACACTATCGTTTAACAATATATTAAAGGCATATAATTTCGATCAGTTGTATCATTAAATGTTGAATAGATAATAAAAATGGATTTACCGATGATTTGGGAAACTATTCCAATTGTACTTCTGCTAGTTGTATCAGGTTCTCTTACTTTATTTTATTCATTTATTTTCTGGCGGACTCGAGCAATCACTCCAGGTGGGATCCCACTTACTGCAATTATGACAACTGTCACGTTTTGGTCATGGAGTTCTGCACTCGGACTTTCAACTCAAAATACAGTTCTGATGATCATTGCAAGGGTTATCGAATATTTGGCCATCGCGATTATTCCAGTTGCATTTGTACAGTTCTCAATGTTGTATTCTGGGAGAGGTTGGCAATATGAAGCGCTTGGGTGGGCACTGGTGTCGATTATTCCTGTGTTCACGGGAGTCTTACTTGCAGCCGTTACAATAGATCCACTAATCTCTCAAGTGGGTTACCAGCAAGTCAACCCTTATTCATTATATGCTTTTACGACTTTTCCGGTTTTCTGGATATTTTTTAGTTATGCAACGCTGCTCATGTTAACTGGAATCATAATAATTATCCAGTGCTATCAATCGCCAATAGGTATCTTTCGCGGGCAAATTGCTTTTTTATTAATCGCGATAATTCCACCGTATTTTCTATATATTGCATACGTGTTCCACATTAGTCCCTTTGGGATTGTTGATCTTGCACCAATATCATACATCATTACAATCATCGCACTGTCCGCAGGAATAGAACGATATGACCTTTTCGATATTTTTCCTATAGAATTCAGTTCTATCTTTCGTCAAATTCCCGAAGGAATTGTTATACTCAATGGAAAGGGAAGGATTATTGAAATCAACTCTACCGCAATTCAAATGTTAGGGATAACCGAACGTGATCTCATTGCCGATAATATAAAAAAATATTTACAACCTCATGAAATTCCAATCCACCACAAAACTGAACTTGAAACCGAACGAAGACAGACCATTCAACGTGAACGAGATGGATCCCTCAATTATATAGATATTCAATGTATCCCTATGTTATCAAAGCCTGGAAAGCCCAATGGTCATATCATGGTTCTTACTGACGTCACTGACCACAAACTTACTGAACAGTCTCTTAACGTGGCACGAAAGAACATTAATCTCTTGACGAGTATCACACGGCACGACATCTTAAACCAACTTACAGCTATTATTGTCCATAATGAGATTCTCCAGTCTGCAGTAACAGATTCGGGTTTGATCAAATCTATCAAAGAACTAGATCGAGCGGCAAAAAATATACGCCGCCAGATTGAATTCACAAAAGAATTCCAGAAATTAGGTGAGAATCTACCTCAATGGATAGATATTCAAAAACTCTTTGTGCACCACCAAGAAGATCTTGGATACCAGTATATTCTTTATAGCATTCATTTAGAGGGGCTCGAGGTTTTTGCCGATCCCCTTATTGATCTCGTATTTTATAATTTACTTCAAAACTCTGTGCGATTTGGAGAGAAGGTGACATCTATCAGGCTTTTCTATTTACAACAACTTGATGGGATAACCATCGTTTATGAAGATAACGGTGTTGGCATACCAGTAAAAGAAAAAAGCCGCATTTTTGAGCGGGGATCGGGTCTGACCACTGGGTTTGGATTGTTCTTTAGTAAAGAGATTCTCAGTATTACAGGTATTACAATTAAAGAGACGGGAAAGGCAGGTAGTGGAGCGAGATTCGAGATTTCAGTGCCTTGGGGCAAGTTCCGATTAGTACGCGAGACTACCGGTTCTCAATAAGATATAGATCAGAAATAAAAACGCAATATTGGTGATTTTTTTTTAAATTGGGTTGATACCGAAGTCTAATCCCTAATATTTTTTTGTAGCGTCATGGAAAGAGTTAATATAGTATTGAATATTTAATCAGACATTACCTACACAAGATAGTTTATAAAAGCTAAATCATCTCGGTAAAATTGGTTTCTTAAAGAAATGGGATTAATAACATTATGGAAAAGATAGAAGACCTCATCAAAAGTGGGAATGATTTATTTGAAAAAGAACAATATTTTGAGGCCATTTCTTATTATAAAAAATTATTGCAAAAAAACATTTCAGATCCAACCAAAGCCGAAATATGGTATAAAATTTCATTGGCATTTTATTTTTTAGGACGATATTACAATTCACTTAATTCAATAAATGCTGCTCTGACATTAGATTCTAATAATGTTAATTATTGGCTCCATAAAGCAGAGTTATTGCAATCCAATAGATTCTGCTGTTGGGACGAAGCAGTAGAATCTTATAAAAAAGCTCTTAATTTAAATTCAGATAATCCTGATATTTGGATTAAATTGGGAACATTATTTGAAAGCAGAAATAATCATAAGGAAGCTATTGAGACATACAATAAAGCCCTTGAATTACACTCGAATAATCCAAAAATTCTGTATTGTAAGGGTTGCTCATTGAATTCGATTCTTTATGAGAGAGAGAAAGAAAGAAAATTAGTAAAATTGAGCGATAATATCTCCGATGAAATTAATTTTTTAATTGAAATTCTCAACACGTATAAAAAAGTAGTTGAACAGGATCCGAATAATTCAGATGCCCTTTACTGTATCGGAGTTCTTTACACCAAATTGCAGAAATATATCGAAGCATTACACTATTTTGATGAAGCATTGAAATTTTATTCGAAGGAAAATGAAAAGCCAACACAAATTTGGTACTCAAAAGCTGAAGTACTTGAAAAAATTGGAAAATCCAATGAGGCAGTTGAATTGTATGATAGATATTATGCAGAACTAAAAAGAGACTTTGAAGACTTTTTCGAAAAACGCCAATTTAAAAATAATTTATAATATTTTTACAAAATTGTGACTTTTTTTATTAAAAATAGGTGATAACACAAAAAGAAAATTATGCATTTTTCATTATATTATTACTAAAACCAGAAATGCGAGGGATGGGATTTGAACCCATGGACTCCTTCGAGATCGGATCTTAAGTCCGACGCCTTTGGCCAAGCTTAGCTACCCTCGCTCTCTATAGTATTTTGATGCATCACTCAAAAAAGAATCGCCTGAAATTAGTACATTGTTAGTTTCCTAAAAGGAGTAAAGCAAATTTCTCCACTATTTCTTTTATTGGGATCTTGATATCCAAACGCAGAACTCTTGAAGGAGTTCGTCCAATAATGATCCGATTTGATGAGTAATCTTAAGATTTTCGGGTGGATCGAATTAGACGGGGAACGGTTAAGTGAAGAGAGTATCGAACGTATCATTTTGAAAGATTCGGAAAAAATAATTCATTTCGGGGGCGAATTTTTTCTTTCATGGAATGGTTGTTGTGCTCGCGATCACTTTGGAGTTATGATAGGTAATTGCCCAAAGGGTACCATCATTTGTAATGGTAAAATGAAAGATTCCATTTCACCGTCTCCTCAGGACATGCCACTTGAGGAAGCGATAATAACGGCAGTGAAATTACGTAGTGATGAAGGTGTGACCGCACTTTCTGGTGGTGTGGACTCATCTCTAATTGCAAAACTTGCTCAACGCGAATGTGTTACAATTGGGCTCAAAGATTCCCATGACATTCGTCAGGCGAAACATGCTGCAGAATTACTTGGGTTAACCTGTACACTAGTAGAAGTAACCCCTAATGATATTGAATCAAAATTACCTCAAGTAATTGCGGCAATACCAAAAAAAGATCCAGTCAATGTAAGCATCGCACTTACACAATACTTCATAGCTAAATGGGCAAGAGAACACGGGTATAGACGAATCATTACAGGACAGGGAGCTGACGAACTTTTTGGTGGTTATCAACGTTATCTTGAAACAAAAACACTTACCGATGATCTAGCTCGTGATGTTGCAGGACTCGAGGAACAGGCAATGCGTGACCAATCAGTAACTGCGCTTCACAACACATATCTTTCAATGCCTTATCTGGACATTCGAGTAGTGCGCGCTGCACTAAAAATCCCTGCTGATGAGAAGGTACAAGGAGGACGACGAAAAGTACCATTAAGGATAATTGCAGAGCGTCATATCCCCCAGGAACTCGCATGGTACGAGAAAAAAGCAATGCAATACGGGAGTGGCGTCTGGAAGGTACTTCAGAAGCTTGCCCGTAAAAATGGTTATAAAACGTCCATACAAGATTACATAGACCACATCAACAAGGTGGAACATGGTCACTGAAAAAGACGTTGAACATATCGCGGAACTTGCCGATATCGATATCGATAAAGATGAATTGGTAACTTTTACCCATCAATTCAATGCCATATTGGAATATTTTGATGTACTTGACCGAGTACATGGAAAAGATGCTATCACACGGGATCTCTCTAATGTTATGCGCGAGGATCAAGTAGAACCGTCGCTACCACAAGAAGAAGTATTACGTAATGCCGCTGCACAGGAAGACGGATTTATCAAGGCCCCTCGGGTGATGTAGTGGCAGAGAATGAGATCACATTCGAACCAGACGATAGGTACAATGCATTTCTTACTGTTTGCAATCGCGTATCTCACGGTAAAGGAAAACTTGCCGGTATCACTGTTGCAGTAAAGGACAATATCTCAACAAAAAATATCGAGACAACTTGTGCTTCAAAAATTCTCAAAGGTTATGTTCCACCATATGATGCACATGTTGTTGAACTTATCAAGAAAGAGGGGGCTGCAATTGTTGGAAAGACGAACCTAGATGAATTTGGTATGGGGACAACAACCGAGAATTCTGCGTTCGGTCCAACACTCAACCCTTGTGATACAACTCGTGTACCTGGGGGCTCATCTGGAGGAAGCGCAGCAGCGATCGCATCTGGAATGGTCAGAATGGCTCTCGGTACCGACACCGGAGGATCAATCCGTTGTCCCTCGGCATTCTGTGGAATTGTGGGGTTAAAGCCAACATATGGAAGAGTTTCACGGTATGGGTTGATTGCATACGCTAATTCGCTTGAACAAATTGGACCAATGGCACGAACAGTTTCTGATGTATCATTACTAATGCAAGTGATTGCAGGTTATGACCGCCGCGATTCAACGTCATACAACAAACCCTATACACACACTCCAAAAGCGGATATTAAAGGACTTAAAATTGGTATCCCGAATGAATACTTCGGTGAAGGTGTTGACCCAAAAGTAGCGAATGTGGTTAAAGACGCACTCACACAACTCGAACATCTTGGCGCCACAACGGTTCCGTGTAGTATCCCCTCGATGGAATATGCACTTGCTGCCTATTATGTCATCTGCACAAGTGAAGCAAGTTCGAATCTCGCTCGATTTGATGGCGTGCGCTATGGGCCTGCCGCTGATACAAAAAAATCTTGGCATGACTCATATCAAGAAGTACGAAGAGCTGGTTTTGGTACTGAAGTTCGCCGACGGATCATGCTCGGCACATTTGCACTTTCCTCAGGTTACTACGGGAAGTATTATGCCAAGGCGCAGATTGCTCGAGAGAACGTGAGGAAAGATTTCGCTAGAATCTTTTCAGAAGTTGATGTTATCGTTGGACCCACAATGCCTACAATAGCATTTAAACTTGGAGAAAAAAGCGATCCCCTTTCAATGTATCTTGCTGATATCCTTACAGTTCCCGTGAATCTTGCCGGAATACCTGCCATCTCATTGCCCTGCGGAAAGGTTGCAGGCATGCCAGTGGGAATCCAAATTATGGGTAAACCATTTGATGATGAACGTGTGATTGATGTTGCATTTGCATATGAACAGGCTGTGAAATGATGACCAACAAAGAAATAATTGTCGGCCTTGAAGTCCACTGCCAACTTAACACAAAAAGTAAGCTCTTTTGCGGTTGTTCTACTGATTATCGAAGTGATAATCCAAATACTCATGTGTGTCCAGTTTGCCTTGGACTCCCAGGTGCAATGCCAGTATTGAACAAAAAAGCGATCGAGTACACAATACGCGTAGCTAAAGCGCTAAATTGCACGGTCATAAAAGAGTCGGAGTTCTCGCGGAAAAATTACTTCTATCCAGATCTTGACAAGGCTTATCAAATTACCCAGTATGATAAACCGCTTGCAGAAAAAGGAGAGTTGGAAATTGAGAGTGATGAAGGACGAGAGAAACGTGTTTCTATCACTCGCGTTCATGTCGAAGAAGATCCTGGCAGACTTGTCCACATGGGGAATCCGGAGCGTGGTCGGTATTCGCTTGTTGATTATAACCGAGCCGGTATACCTCTCATCGAAATTGTTACTGACCCTGATATGCGCTCACCAAAAGAAGCTAGGAAATTTTTGAATAAACTTCGTGCTACATTGGAGTATCTTGGTGTATTTGACAGCGAGAAAGAAGGATCACTACGTGTAGATGCGAATATTTCGATTAAAGGTAGTGAACGTGTAGAAGTGAAAAACATCACATCTTATAAAGGTGTAGAGAAAGCCCTTACTTTTGAGGTAACAAGGCAGAAAAACCTCCTCCGCAGAGGACTGAAGGTTGATCGCGAGACACGCCATTTTGTCGAAGCACGGGGGATTACCCAATCCGCTCGTTCAAAGGAGCAGGAGCATGATTACCGTTACTTTCCAGAACCAGATCTACGACCGCTTCATGTTCAATCTTGGGTGGATGCTATACCCCTTCCAGAGCTTCCTGATGCACGAAGATCGCGTTTTATGACACAATACGCATGTTCAATAAATCATGCTAGGACGTTAACAGGAGAACTCCGAATCGCAAATTTCTATGAAAAGGTTGTTGCACCTGATCCCGCAAATCTAAATTCCATCGCTGCAACGTGGGTAGCTGACATCCTTATAGGAGAACTGAATTATCGAAACATGAGTGTTGATTCGATCGATGCAAAAAGCTTTACCGAACTTCTCCAATTACTTAAGAAAGGCATTATAACTGATAAAAATGGGGTTGAATTGCTAAGAATAATGCTTGACCAGCAGTTGAATAAACAACCTTGCGAAACACCCCAAGCCATTGTTACACGACTGAACCTTGCTAAAACTGCCTCTGACTCCAATGCACTTTCCAAAATTATTTATGATGTCATTTCCGAAAACCCAAAAGCAGTTGAAGATTATAAAAATGGAAAGAACGGTGCTCTTAACTTCCTAGTAGGACAAGCGATGAAAAAAACCCGAGGGCGGTCTGATCCAGGAGAACTCAACCGGATGATTGTAGAGAAATTGAAGAATAGGGAGGAATAATAACCGTGCACCTTATTGTTGCTGAAAAGAACATCTCCGCACGTCGAATAGCCCAGATCCTTGCAGGAGGGAAAAAAGTTACCGAAAAAAAGGATGCCGGTGTTTCAATCTATCAATTTGGCGAGATGGTAACAATAGGGTTGCGTGGACACGTAGTCGAAGTCGATTTTGAACCAGGATACCAAAATTGGCGAAGTGAAAATTCCACACCAAGAAGCTTAATCGATGCTAAGACAATTAAGGTCCCTACAGAAAAAAGGATTGTCAGTCTTCTCCAGAAACTTTCACGACAGGCAACACGAGTTACAATTGCTACAGATTTTGATACCGAGGGAGAACTGATCGGGAAAGAAGCTTTTGAGTTAATACGTGCTGTCACTACAAGAGTTCCGATTGACCGTGCCCGATTTTCAGCAATTACCCCACAGGAAATTAACCACGCTTTTGCAAATACAACAGACCTTGATTTTGCGTTGGCGGCGGCTGGCGAAGCTCGCCAATCAATCGATCTTATGTGGGGGGCGTCACTTACCCGATTCATTTCACTTGCCGCTCGACGTGGAGGACAGAATGTCCTATCTGTTGGCAGGGTGCAAAGTCCTACCCTCTCAATGATTGTTGACCGCGAAAAAGAAATTGAATCCTTTGTACCTGAAAAATACTGGTTATTGAGTTTAATGACTCGCAAGGGTAGCGAGAAAATTGAAGCACGTCATATAAACGGCCGATTCAAAGAGAAATCTACTGCTGAAAATGCTAGAAACCATACAAAAGAACCTCTTGTCGTCACAGAAGTTCGAGAAGCAACAAAGGTTGACAGATCTCCTTCACCATTTGACACTACAGGCTTCATTGTCGCAGCTGCTAGACTTGGTTTTTCTGCATCAAATGCGATGCGAATTGCCGAGGATCTATACATGAACGGTTACATTTCTTACCCAAGAACTGACAACACAGTCTACCCTGTAACATTAGATCTTAACGGTATCTTGCGAACTCTAAAACAATCCTCGTTTAAAAAGGATGTTGAGTGGGTAATCGAAAATAGGCGAAACGTACCCACTCGTGGTAAGAAATTATCTACAGACCATCCTCCAATCCACCCGACAGGCCCAGCGAATAAGGATGATCTCCATGATGATGCGTTCGCTATATATGAGCTCATCCTTCGCCGGTTTCTTGCAACGCTTGCGCCTGATGCACAATGGCAAACTCAAAAAGTTCTCTTTGATGCAAGTAGTGAACAATATACAGTTACTGGCGGTATTCTGCGTGTACCTGGCTGGCATTTGGTCTACCCATACTCTGAAGCAAAAGAGACAATCCTTCCATCATTTTTTGTTGGGGAAAAGTTACCTATTGAAAACGTGAACCTTGACGAGAAAGATACCCAACCTCCAGCACGATATACTCAAAGCAAGCTGATTCAAAGAATGGAAGAGCTTGGGCTTGGCACTAAGAGTACTCGGCATGAGGTTATTGCGAAACTTATCTCCAGAAAATACGTGGAAGGTACTCCCTTACTTCCAACGCTCGTTGGAAGAGTGGTTACTGAATCACTAGAACAGCATGCCGATACTATTACAAAACCAAACATGACGCGAACATTAGAAGAGCATATGCAACTGATCAAAATGCACACGCGGACCCGCGAAGACGTAATCAAGGAATCGCGGGAGATGTTGCATCTCGCATTTGATCAGCTCGAAGCTCATGAGCGTGCGATTGGTGACGATATCCGGAACCGGACCGCAGAAGAGTTAGTATTGGGAATCTGTCCCGTTTGCGGTAAAGGAACTCTATCTATCAAACACCTCCGAGGCTCAACGCAGTTTATCGGTTGCAGCCAATATCCGGAATGTACATTTAATATTGGTTTGCCTGTTACCCAATGGGGATGGGCTGTACGAACCAACGAAGTCTGCCCCAAACACAATCTCAAGTTCGTACGGCTCATCAGAAAGGGTGCACGACCATGGGATATCGGTTGTCCCCTCTGCCACCATATCAATGGAAATCGGGAATCACTTGCCGAAATCCCATCGATCAACGAATCGGTTTTGACGAAACTAGAATCGTTACATATTTATACGGCGGTGGATCTCGCAAAAAGCTCACCTGAATGGATAGCAACGACACTAGATATTTCAGTAGAAAGCGCAAATCAGATGCTCCGTGATGCAGAACGAGCAGTAAATCTTCTTCGCCAAAGATCCGAATGCCGTAAATTTATACGCGAACACCTAGTTCCAAAGAAAGGGCGGAAGAACTCAACAATCCTTAAATCTTTAAAGGAGGCTGGCGTGAATGATATCTCTGGTTTGGCACAAGCAGACAGTGCTGTTCTAATAAAAGCTGGAGTTAGCGAAAAAGAGGCTACTAGTATTATTACAGAAGCTCGCATGCTTCAAGCGATTAAACTCTTTAAAGAGATTGGTATCCCGATTATTAGTGTTAAAAAGTACCAGTCTGCAGGTGTTTTAACACCACAAGAGTTCTGTTCCACACACCCGGTTCTGCTTGCTGAACGGTCTGGGATTGGTCTCGATACTGTGTACCGACATAGTGATTTAGTTTGCCGTTACCTCAAACTCCCTATGCCCAAAAAGATGACAAAAATCCAACTTGAAAAGGGTAAAAAAGAACTCTTGACAATTCGTGGTATCACCACGGCAATGATTATACCGCTACTACATGCCGGTATTGTTGATGCAGAAAGTCTATTTACCGCCGATCCCGATAAGGCAGCAACTTATTCTGGTATACCTAGCACCACTATAAAGGGATTTCAGGTATCTATGAAAAAGAAGCTCGAAACGTCAGTCATCAAGATTTGATACACCCTTTACATAAAATTGGAAGTGCCTGTCCGGTTAACCTCAATTTTCAGGCCACCGGTTTATTGTGGTTTAAGACAAAAGTACTGTGATAACGATGAAGTGGAAAGACTGGGTGCATGTGACTAAGCTCGACCCGGATAAACAATTAAAAGCCGGGGACATCGATGCGATTGCATCAAGTGGAACCGACGCTCTAATGCTTTCCGGTACCTTGAACGTTACCCAGGAAAATCTTTCTCTCCTTCAGCAAGTGGTCAAACCTTACGGTTTGCCATTGGTCATGGAACCAGCAAGTCCTGATGCGGTTCTTATGCAGGGCATAGATTACGTTTTTGTCCCAAGTGTGGTGAATACGACCAATGTAGAGTGGATTATTGGTAAACATAGGTTATGGGTGCAATTACAAAAAAAGAGAATACCTTGGGACAGAATCGTACCAGAAGCATATATTGTTCTTAATCCGAACTCTTCCGTTGCAATGGTAACAAAATCTGTCTGCAATCTAAAAGCCGATGAGGTCGCAGCATTCACATCTGTCGCCGACCATTACTTCCATTTCCCAATAGTGTATATCGAATATAGCGGTACTTACGGTGACCCGAATGTTATTAAAGCGGCATCAGAAGTAATCGATAAATCTATTCTCTATTATGGTGGCGGGATTAACTCTTCCGAAAAGGCAGCTGAAATGGCGCGGTACGCAGATACGATTGTCGTTGGCAATGCAGTTTATGAGCAAGGTGCAGCAGTGCTTAAAGCCACAGTTGACGCCGTCCAGTAAAATCTGATGCCAGAAATTGATATTGTACTGGTCGCTCCCCTTTATGAAGGGAACGTGGGATTTGTCGCTCGAGTGATGAAAAATTTTGGGTTTAGGAACCTTGTTCTTGTTGACTCATGCGAACTCGGCGAGGAGGCGATCGCCCGTGCTGGTCATGCATATGACCTCCTAAAAAATGCGGAACAATGTACTATCGAAGATGTGTTTTCCCGCAGTAATATCGTCGTTGCAACAACAGGATCGGTATCAAAATCTGTCTGTCGCCCTATGCGTATGCCTTATTTTTCACCTCGAGAACTGCGAGACCGAATTAAAAATCTTGATGGAAAGATCTCGATTTTATTTGGCCGAGAGAACTGGGGGCTATCCAACGAAGAAGTTAAGAGAAGTGATATTATTTGTACGATACCAACGTCTCCAGATTACCCTATTTTGAACATTTCTCACGCTGTCGGTATAATCTGTTACGAGATTGCCAATCTTCAAAAAGGAGATTATTCTTTAGCAACACCGTTTGAACTTTCACACCTTTACCGTCATATTGATCAATATCTCGATATAATCCATCACCCGCACTTCAAACGAGAGAATACAATGATTATGATTCGACGCATTTTAGGTCGGGCAAATCTTACAACAAGAGAGACGAGCACACTACATGGACTTTTACGACGGTCAACTTGGCATATCGATCCGACGGTGTTCAAGGAAAATGAGGAGAAAAGCTCTGATGATAAAGGAGAACACATCTGATCTTGAATGATTCTCGTAGATTGGCAGTTGCGGGATCGAATCGGTAGGGGCTATATTAAAATCAATCCGTACGACCCAAATTTGGTTCAGCCAAACTCAGTCGATATTAGGCTTGGTAATCATTTTGTCTGGTATAAAGAGGGCAATGATGTCATCGATCCGTACAACCATGACACTATCATTGCTGAAGTCGAAGAGATGCATGCCGAATCTTTTATTTTAAAACCTAGTCAGTTTGTTTTAACTGAAACTTTGGAATCGATAGAACTCCCTGACAATATCGTAGCAACGATTGAAGGCAAGAGTAGCATTGCTCGCCTCGGGATTGCACTTCACCAAACTGGTGGTTGGATCGATGCGGGATTTCGTGGTACGATAACTTTAGAGATGTCCAACGTCAACCCACGACCCGTGAAAATATATGCAGGGATGCCAATTGGGCAACTAGTCTTTTACACAACGGAACGGGCAGAGCGTCCCTATGATAAGAAAGGCGACGCCAAGTATCTCGATCAGCATAAGGCAACCCTGTCCAAATACCACAAGAATCGAAAAGTTAGTGATAAGCAGTAATTCAGAACGAAATTTTACGTCAACTATGAGGATCTATTTATCTTTATTTTAATGTCTGATTGACAGGGTTTTTAGGTTGTCGCCACAAGAAACAATTCGTATTGTTTATAGTCCATGAAATGAGTGTATAATTATTCGGAACTCGTATGATTTTTATAGAAATCCTTTGGAAATACCAGAAATTAACCCGTGAATTCCTGGTAATTATTCTTGCTGTGTTTTTATGTTCTTCTGTGGGCATTGTCGGAACCGTCCATGCAACATTCTTTACAGCTGCAGACTGTAGTTGTGGAGGTGTGAGTCAGACCCTTAACTATAATTATACCGAAAATGATCCCAATACGGGTTATAGTGCCCTGACATGCCAATATGGTGGATACGGTGATATCCTGTATAAGGGTAGCGGCACGGGAGTTGAGATTGAAATTCATACAGAAAGTCCTGATGTTGCTCAAGACGAATTCAAAGGGCGAGCAAATAATATGCCAAAATCAAGACCGGACTTTACTGGAAAAAATTCAGTAGTTCTTGAATGGGGGCAGGAACCAACCAGAGCTATCTATTCATCAAAACAAGGGGAATCAAATAATAATTACATGTATGATGGAATTCATGTCCTCAATTACAAAAACAATAATTACATTTTCATATCCGGTGTAGGAATTAACTCTGGTGATGGTGCGTTCACATCGATGATGAACGCCGCTGAATCCTGTGCGAAAGGAATTATTGATAAAGAATCTGGAACTCAGGCGAGTCAACCAACACCATCAAACCCTGGATCAGATTGCGAAGGTTTTGGCATACCACCAGAAGATTGGAAAATTATTCTCACCAAGTCCCAAGTCCAGGACGAATTCATAAATGCCCTCAAAGAATATGCAAAGACACATACTTTGCAAAGCCATTCGTCCAGATTTGATAGTTCTGACTGGACCGATCTCAGTAGATTTCTATTTACAGATGATTTCGAAAAAGCTAAGACAGATTCATCCCTTAACCAATTCTTTACTGGCTCGGAATCGGAATTGGGTAATAGGATAACAGCCCGATTCAATAGAGATGCGAAACAACTAAGCCCAGGAGATGTGTTCCAGGAATCTCTAGATGTCACTAGTGGAAACGTTTTTGATGCATTATTAACTGCCCATAACTATCTCAAGGAACAGACAAATAATGTCCGCCAGTTGCAGGCTATCGCAAGGCAAAATCTCGCGGCTGATCAACAACAACTGAGCTTGATAGAAAGCAAACTGTCACAACAAGGCATTTTTTCTAACGGAGCTGTTTCCGTTCCGGATTCTGCTCTGACCGATAGCCAGAAAAAAATGGTCGATGCCCGGAATAAACTTCTTTTGGATATCTCAAAACAGCAGACAGCAAGTACTAATGACGGCATTTATGCGACCCAGTTGCAACCGATAAAAGTCGGACCAGACAATGGAGGATTATGGTACCATACCTTCATTACAACGTCCATGGCCTATGCCCAGCGGATGTGGGGGTGGCATTACGTTGGCGGGATTAATGTGGTCGGAGAACATCAGGTCTACAAAAGATTCATCCAGAATATTAATAATAACATGATGAACTATTACAACGCTGCGAAGGCGGATCCACAGAAGTTCCTGGATTACCTTAATGACCCAGTCAATCACCCCATGCAATGGCCTGCATTTACATGGACAGATATTGACAAATCAAAATACTGTTGGGACTGGTGGGGTCTTGATATCGGTGCGGAGATTTACCGGCAAGTCCCCGCCAATAGCGATGCGATGAAGAACACACTTCAGAATAGTCCATTCTATTGGGGATCGAATATTTGGAACATGGGGTCAATGAAGACCGGTTATAATGGCATGGAGCTGTAAGTGACGGTGAAGATGACATGAAAACGTACAAATTTCCTGTTCTCTTTATCCTAGCTCTAATCATCATTGTATCTTGTGCGAGCGGTGCTCAGAACACAGCATCAATCGTCGCTTCGTTCAATGGCAATTTCGTCCCTGTCCAACAGGTTGTCGAATCCGGTGACAGTATTCTCGTAAAGTATAATGTCGATCTTGCAATTGGGCCTGATGCCTTCAAAGATGATATCCCCTACATTCTTGGAACAATTGCTCGAGTATATCCAACTTCAAAAACAATCCGGATTGACTGTTTTGTTAGTGATGATCCAATCCGATATTACGAGGTCAAAACAGCTGATGTTATTGGGTATGCACAGGGTTCCTTATCTGACTCCCAGATTGTCGCATCAATTCAACCGAAAACTCCAGATGCTTCGATGAAGAGCGGGATACAATCGACATACAAACAAGTAACCACCATCGGATTGTTCCAGATACCAGGTATACTGATACTGGCACTTGAACAAGCAGGTACCAGTATTGCAGCTTTCCTAATGGCCGTTATTTGCATCGTTGTAATTACAGCTGCCGTGATTTATGCCTCACGAGAGATCAGAGGGGAAAACTGAAGCCACAGTCAACATGGAGATGAAATATAGTATTGGTAAAAATATGAGACATGCAAGGATGAAGAATATTCGATGTAGGTGATTAGTAAATGACCTCGGACTCCATCAATCTGCACGATGTTTTCATCAGTTTTGCACAGAACGATAAATCTGTTGCTGAAGTCGCGTGTGCAAAACTTGAATCACGGAATATTAAGTGCTGGATGGCACCCCGGGATGTTCCTCCTGGAGAAGACTTTCCGCAGGCAATAATCGAGGCCATTGAATCAAGTAAAATAATGATTTTGATTTTTTCGTCGCACTCAAACAAATCACCTCACGTTGTCCGGGAAATCACCGTTGCTGTCAATAAGGGACTCTCCATTGTCCCATTCCGCATTGAAGATGTCCTGCCATCAAAATCCATGGAATACCTCATCAGCACCCCGCATTGGCTCGATGCGATTACGCCGCCGTATGATGAACATATCGATAGATTATGCAATACCGTTCAGTCAATTCTCGAAAAGAGCAAAGAGAGAAAACCTGTAACAATACCTTCCTGTCCTCAATGCGGACATCCCACAGATCCAGGTCAAATGTTTTGCGATGAGTGCGGAGCACCATTGGGTTCTGGTGCTTCAGCTGGACCAAAGCTTTCGCCTCCTTCGGCATCTCCACCTCCACCACCACCTGTATCGGCCAGTCCCCCGCCTCCACCAATACCTTCTCCACCATCACCACCTCCACCACAGGTCCCTAAACCACCGTTGAAGGTTGCCGGAATACCAATCTCGCTAAAAATCATTGGTGGTATTTTAATTCTCGTCGCAGTACTTGCATTTTTTGCCCTGTCTGGTCATCCCAGCTCGACATCAACACCGTCAACAATTGTGACGAGTTCAGAATCAGCACCAGGTTTCGTTCCGGTTAATGAGCAGGTCGTCCCTGGAACAATGACCACTTCTGCTCCATCGAACAACAACCAAAATATTCAGCAGGAAGGGCAATTAATTCCTACAATTACCTATACTTACACTCCAACGCCGTTTTCTGTATATACCACAAACCCACCCTGTCCCTCAGACCAAAGTCTCTGTAACGGAGCGTGCCGGAATTTACAGTACGATAACATCAATTGCGGAAGTTGTGGGATAGCATGTTCCGTGGGACAAACGTGCCAGAACGGCGTGTGCATTTCACCCGTCATATCAACAATTCCCACAACAACAGTTATTCCAATAACAATACCGGTAACAACAACAATACTACCAACGACAACTGTCACCGCAGCAATTTCAACAGCTGTTACAACTACAACGCCAACTGCAACTCTTCAAACATGCCCCGCAGGACAGGTTTCGTGTATGGGAACTTGTAAGAACTTATTGACCGATCCAGTAAATTGTGGGGCGTGCGGAGCGTTTTGCCAAGCTGGTCAAAGCTGCCAAAATGGAGTGTGTGTGAAACCGGTTACTACCACTATACCGACCCCAACACCAGTAACCTGCACCTCCGGTTATACTAAATGCTCTGGGACCTGTGTAAACCTGACATCCGATTCATCGAATTGTGGAAGCTGCGGGCATGCATGTCCATCAGGTTCGTATTGTTTCAGGAGCTACTGCCTGAATTTCTGCAAACTACCGTACTGTGATATCTGTAACGGTGTGCAAACCGATTTGAGATACTCTCAATCGAACTGCGGTTCATGCGGGCATGTGTGTACGGGTGGAACGGTATGCACGCAGGGCCAGTGCCTATAAACTCAAGAATCAAAAAAATGATATGTAAGTAAAAAATCTTAACCCATTTTTCTGTCATAAAAAATTTGTTTTCGTTTCGCAACGTTTTTAAAAAAATTAATCCATTCAATAGATATGGGAAAACCACCGTTTCTATGTCTTTTCATCATAGTAATCCTCGGGATTCTTTTTTTAATTACGTTCATTCCACCAGCAGCAGCCCAAAATGATTATAGTGCTGGTTGGGAACCAGACATAGGAACTATGTTAACGAATTTTATTGCTGATCCAATCGGAGGTTTTTTCGAACCGTTTCCAATTCTTGAATGGAATGGAAACCAGTGGAAAACATACGCCGATGCCAATGCTGCGAAATGCAAACAGTATTCGGATCTGTTCTATGATCAGAGCTATAGTATATATCTGAGTACAATTGTCCCAAAATACAATATTTCGAAAGATGGTACCATGAGCAAAAGTTACTTTAAAACAAATTTATTTGCTAACAGTGAAAACACGGTTGCTTCTGAGATTTTGAATACAAATGGGCAATTAAAACAATACCTTTCCCAATCCTCGTATTACTGTAGTCGATCCGCTAACGCGTATGATATGGCGATGGGTAAAACGAGTGATTCTAACCATTCACTAAAGGCAGAAATATTTTCTGATGCAGCCGATGTCTATCGAACAATGGGACGAAATTCCGATGCTAACAAATTGGATGCCGCGGCCGCAGAACAGACAGCAGAAGCAATGAGTTCATTTGGACTTCCGCTACCACCATGGATCATTGTTGTAGCAGTTGTTGGCGCTGTTGTTCTACTCCAACAAAAAAAGAGTAAAATTTGATAGTTCCCTCTCAAAAATTTTTTTGAAAAACGACAGAAGTAAAATTCGCAATCTTTAATAAATTCTTTTCGCAATTTCCATACATGCGACTCGTGAAGATTTTTACTATCCTCTTATTTTTCATATTTATTCTATCATGTATACCTTCTCCTGTGAAGGCACAGGGAATTGAGGATATTATCACTACCGCATTCTTTTCTCCGGTCCCGGAATACAGAATGAGTGCACAGGACCATATTTCAGAAGGAGACCAGTACCAAAAGTTGTGTCAACAATACACTGATCTCTACGTAAAACAGTACCAGAAAGAATCCTACGATGAATGTGTTGCCTATCAAGGGATAAATTGTAGTGTACTTCTCTCTACAGATTTCCATGATCCCAAATTACGAATCAAATGGCAGTACCAAGGGATTCATCCTGATGAAAGCAGCAATGTGAAAAATTACAAAGAAACAATGGATGCGGTCTGCAAACAAGCTGAAAAGGAATACGATATGGCGCTCCAGAAAGCAAAGGATGCCGATAATCATAAAGACGAATCGACAACCTGGGAACATGTTGCTACGCTGTACCATACCGAAGGTAATTATGAATATGAAAATCAAGCTAAAACAGCAGCAGCAATCGCATACAATTTAATTGTGCCGTTACCTCCATGGATTGTCCTCATCGGATTGTTCGCCGGCGGGTACCTATGCCACAAGCGTATCAAACGGAAAAAGAAATTTGAAGCTACCGATATAAAATAAAAAAATTTTCTTTTCTGTTGACGGGTTTTATTTCAAGCTTGGAAGTATATGCGGTGCAAACAGGGTGAGGTAGAAGAAATTGAGAATTATTGACGCAACTGCGATAACTATCCCAGCGATTGCCACGAATGCAATTTTTCCTGTCGTTTTTCTGGTGATATAGAGAGAGAAAATACCGATACAGAGAGCGAGAACTCCACAAACATAGGGGAAAATTATCCAAGCTAAAATACCGAACACAAGGCTCCCAATCCCAACCCAATTCCGTTTCTTTCTCTCTTTTGCCACTGGAGTGGGAGTAGTAACTGTCGGTGTAACAGTTACTTGGGGGGGAGTTTGTTGTACTGACGCTTGCTGCGCAAACGCCGGTTCCCACGTGCTGCCGGTCCATTTCAACCAGCTACCGTCAGTACCGTTGATCGCCCACCAGGTACCTGTATTGTCTTGATACCGAAGTTCGGCGATTTTTTGGTCGTATACGTCCATCTGGATCTGTCCTGAATCCAACTGGTTTTTTAATGTCCTATACGCTGCTTCCGCTTCTTGTGCATCCATCAGTCTTCTGCCTCTCTATAATGTATTCAAATTCTCTTCTTTTTAATATGTATCGAAAATGAACTGACGAATACATATGGAAAGTCTTTTTTTTTATTGTACCAAAACCATCTACCATGCCCAAAAATTCCTTTCTCTTTGTAACGATTGTTTTTCTCTCTCTTCTTGTCCTTTGCATAGTACCAGTTTCAGCCGAGGCACCGTATTCCTTTACAGTAACTCCAGTTACTGCTTCCGGAAAACCCGGTGACATGATTACGTACTACATCACCATCGATGCAAATCCAGGGTTCAACTCACCAATCGATTTCACGGCAAATGTTGGATCGATGGGGTATACCCAGACTCTCAACCTCGGCACGTACCAGGGTCCCTATCCAAAATCGTTTACTTATGTTCTCACGATCCCCCAAAATGTACCTGCTGGTGTTACGGCAGATGTCACAATTAACGGGAGAAGCGGACAGTATCTCTACCAGCAAACTCTAACCCTTAAAATCAAGGGACAGGGCGGTATTGTTGAAGACATTATCAGCACTGTCACTGATCTAATCAATACAGCGATTCGCGAAATTTCTCGTTTGACAGGCGCGAAAAATGGGTAAAGGGGATTTGTATTCTATAAAAAAATACCATCCATCTTAATTTCAATAGATAAGGGAATTGGAGTACCCATTTTTCGACGTTACTAGCTGGTATATGAATTGATTTTTAGATAATAGAAAAAAGGGATATTACATCTTTTGTCTCATCTGAACCAACTGATCGACCATCGTATAGGTTTCGCCATTAAAGTATGAAACGGTGACCACGACGCGATCAGCTCCAGAAGTCCCTTGAAGTGTTGCTTCATTGATCTTCTGGTTCGGTGCAAAATCTTTCGTCAACACCTGGCCATCCGACCGCGTCAACTGGAACTCAACATTTTTCACGATTACCTGACCTGGGCCTCCAGATAGTGTTACGGTCACATCATTGGTAATCGCATCTTTTTGGACTGAAAAATAGACCATCAACTTGCTTGGAGGATTCTGCGTCGGACCGGGTTGGAGTGAACCGGTTTCAGCGCTAAGTGAAGTGGGAGAACTTGATGTTGTGGTTGGATTTTGGGATGCGAAAGTAGGTTGCAACGTAAGGGTAACTGTTGGTGAGAGGGTTGGTGAACTTGAAACTGAAGATGAATGGTTTAATCCAGACATTGCCGGAAGAACTACGAAAACGCCGGCAAGGATAATTACAAGAACAACAACCCCCATAATAACCATTTTTTGATTTATTGCAGGTTTTGCCTTTGCAATCGGAGCAGAAGGTGGGGGAGGCGGTTGGACAAGGGGTGGCGGTGGAGGTTGAGTTACGGGAGGTTTGGGGATTGATTTCGGTTGCTGCACTGGTGGAGGTGGTGGTGTCTGCACTTTTGAGGGTGTGACCGGTTTTGGAGGAGGTGGAGGAGTTTGAGCTACAGGAGGTTTTGGGATTGGTTTTGGTGGTTGTACTGGTGGAGGAGGCGGCGGGGGAGACGGTGAAACCGTTTTGGGTGTCACGGGTTGTGGTGCAACGATCGTTTTTCCGACCGGAGTTCCACAATTATCGCAGAATTTTACTGTCGGTGAGAGACTTGCTCCGCACTTTGCACACTTTGGTTGGAAATCAAGTTTTGCACCACAGTTGCCACAGAATTTCTCATTCGGTTTAACCGGATTGTTGCACTTCGGACACGTCAGATTTTTATCATTTGTTGAAATTGTGTTCGCCATACGCAATTATGACCTCCGCAGCGAGCAGGGTGTGTCACCATGACTCGAATTGGTTGAGCGCTACACATTGTGATACGATAATCTTGTAATTAATAGAGTATGTTTGCGATTTTTTATTCAAAAAAATATATTAAAATTAAAAACCGAATACCGCTGAAAAGATTTAGGAATTCTTTTTCAAAATATTTATTAGCATTCAGAAAGCGAAAACTAATGTTAGCCTATGGCAAATGGCAAGAAATTTTGCAGTGACTGTGGATCTCCTTTAGGTCTGACAAGTAAGTTCTGTCCCAGCTGCGGAGCACCCATTGAAAGCAGCCCACCTTTACCTCCCTCCCCACCACCTCCGGTTGCTCCAAGTCCTTCCGTCCCTGTCAGCCAGATTCCCATTACCCCTCCACAGACATTACCATCCCTTATTGTGATGGTTGTTAAGGGGATGGTGAAAAATATCCGGGGAATGCTCAAAAGCGTTATTAAAGGAATGATCATCTCGTTTCTGATCGTCCTTGCACTCCACACCTATGTCCAGGTCATGAAAACTTCAAACAGTAACCTGCAAAATTCGGTTCTTGCTGCCACTGGATTGCAGTCGAACCCAAACGCCCTGCTCTTCTGGTTCCTCTTAACTGCAATTATTTCCTATTTCTGGTCCCAGATAACGAGTCGTGGGTGGCGAACAAGTTTTGGAAAATTCAAGACGTTGCCGAATTGGATTATGTCGGCAATCAGGACAACGGGAACCTCGGCATTCCCCTTGGTAATGTCGGGTGTCGCAATCGCCCTCATTATCAGGTTATGCCTTTTAACACCATTGACCAGCATCCAGTTTCTCATTCTGATGTTCGGCATCCTATTTACGCAGCAGGAAAGTCTTTCAATTCTTGCAATGCGTTTGGGATACTCTGACCTGAATCGTCTCGTAAAAAAGACCGACCCTGTGATACCTGCTCCCGGTTTCCCCGTCATGGGTGTTGTTGGAGCATTGGCCGGTTTTCTCTTCGTGATTTTCTATGCAGATACCCTCCTTGTCGTTGCGATCGTCGTTGCCATACTTGTTGCCGGAACGTTGCTAATCCATTACCGGAAAAATAAGAGATTTCCAAAAGATTCGGTGTTCATAGCAACACTAACCAGCCGTTTTGGGAGGTCGCCATGAACGTCATGCGGAAACTGTCAGTAACGGCAACCGCTTTACTTTTCGTGCTCTTACTCATTCCCGTTGTCCATGCTGCAACTTGTTCTGCTGGGTGTAGTTGCCTGCTTCCAACAGAGGCAAAACAGATGGGGTATGACGCATGTGGAGGAAAACTCACGCTCTGCGGGTATGACCAGTTCAATACCGCAAAGTACTGTTATTCAACGTATAGGGCAGCTGCCACACCAACGCTTGGCCAACCGAAAATACCCTTTGGGTGGTTCTCCTACAGTGCAACCGCCAGTATGACTGGACCAGTTTCAGAACCGGGTTCGAACAAAGAGGTAGTAAAAACGATAAGGGTTGATTCCACGCTCCGGTACGATATTAGCAGCGAACTGTATAATAGTCGCAATGCCGTCCATTCAAAGGTCGACCAGCAATCAACTTCCTCTCTAGGTTCAATTCACATGGTTGCGGACGAGTATCTGGATCCGGTCTCTTATGCTATTATTGGAGGCACTGCAACCATGACCGCGAATGGCAAAACAATCTCTATAAACCTCGCTGATATGGCGAAAATAATGCAGTCGAATTCTGGCATGACCTATTCGCAACCAAGCCAATTGAGTTCGGGAGATTTAGGGGATATGCTCAGATACGTCGCAAGCCAGAGCGGAGCTCATCTATACCAGACTACTGAATCCGTTACAGTACCGGCAGGTACCTTTTCATCAGCCACGAAGTATTCCCTGTCAATGTCAGGATCAGAAGGTGGCACGATGACAATGAACATGTGGACTGATCCCAGTGTCCCTGTACTTCTTAAGATGCAGGCATCCGACAGTGCCGGTACGACATCAGCCACCATGGAACTCACCGGATACCAATTCACCGGTTCTTCGTCATCCAGCAATCCCCTCGCATCTCTCTTTTCTGGAGGTGGTGTGGGAACCTCTGTGAACCCATCTGGAGGAGCAGTCCAACAAAATGTTCAGGACCTCGAGAATACAGCGATGGATGCACTCCAGAAAGATCTGAATGGCGTTGGAATGGGGTCCATTGATATAAAAAAGGTTCCCGCTGCTGTCTCTGACAGTGTGACACCCGCTACGTTTGGGGCGGTAGGAGCGCTCGCCGGCGGAACCTTGGGAGCACTTTCACTCTTCTTCCCTACCGGTCTCCCAGAGAGTGATACAGAGGGAGAAGGAGGTAGCGGAGGAGCGGTCGACGATATATTACAAACCATAAAAGGAAAAACCATACCCGAGAGTGAGACCCCCGCATCTGAGAGACCCATGAGTCGTCTTGAACAGCTTGCTGCGGAAGCTGGTAGAGAGGGCCCAGTTGAGCAGCTCGGTGCACCTCCACTTGATATCAATACATTAGATGCAGATGACCCTGTTGGGAATGCAATAAGAAAGTATATTGCTGAACAGGAAAACTCTGACATTTCTGCCGATAAATTAGACAAAGATGACCCTGTCTGGGATGTGATCAGAAAATACCTTGCTGAAAATGAAAACTCTGATATGCCGATGGCAGATCGCATTAACGCTATTATAACAAAATACTTGCATGACCAGGAAAACATCAACCAAAATCAGTTTGCTCAACAAATCGTTAACAATGATCCGGCACTTGATCGGGGAAACATCAAACTCACACCTGAGAATCTTGATTCTCTCATTACAGTTGCAAGTGATACAATCCAAAAAATGCATGGAGACAAATGGGTCGTTATAAATCCATGGCTCGTTGATACAAGCGCACCTCATTTTGCTGGAGAAATTTCATTGTCGGGAATTAGTTCGTATGTTAATTGGAAGGAGCCCCCCGCTGATGTTGTTTATGTTCAGTGTGGAGAGTGTGCATATGGGGGAAGGAATAGGAGCCAAATAGCGATCGGTAATGTGTTCGGAGAAGGGACATATGTAGATGTAATTGCGATTAGGCCAGATAGTAGAGATAATCATTCCGCAACCTTCTTTATAACGCCATCAGGAGATCGATATGTTGTCGATTACTGGGAGTCCTATCAAAGAACTTACCAAGATCCCATCAACAATCCTGATAAAAAAACCATTACTGTGATAAAAACAGAGGAGGAATGGGTAAATTTCTGGAAGACGAAGCTCGATGATCCTAATTCACCAGTTACCCATTCGGAAGCTATGAATGATTTCCAAAAGTTACTCATGGAGAAGGGAGAACAGAGAGGAATTGAAGAATTTGTGAAACAAAGCTTGGCAAATGGTAGTCCTTCATTAAAACAAACTGCAACAATCGTTAATAGCTACCGAAAGCACCCGTGGTTTACACCAGCAAAATAACCCTTTCAGGAGTTTTGCTCTATGATTGATAAGTACCAACAAAAAACCCAGACTGAACTTGAGCAGCATGCCAAAGAGCTGCTCCTCCTCGCTTCAAAATATCCAAATAAAACACGAGAGGAATTATTTGGGAGACCAATTGACTGGGTAATTAATATAGGTGGATACCAGTTATTGCTCATTCCCTTTCTACAGGAGTGGTGCTGGTACGATCGGGTTCATAACGATTGGCCATTTACTGGATACAAGATTGGTGAAATGACGTTTTATGTAGGGGATGGCCAATTAATGCCCCCACCAAAAATATCCTTTCAATCACTTAAGCAGTCAGAATCAAAGCGTTTATTCAAAGAAACCCCGTCATCCCAAATCGGGTCACCAGTGTCTCCTCTTCCTGAAACTAAAAAAATCTGTCAAAATTGCGGTAGCCCAATCGAGTCAGCCAAAAAATTCTGTGCCAATTGTGGAACCCCTGTTCCAATCACACCGCCGCTTGTCCCATCAGTCCAACCGCAACAAACAGCTCCAGCTCGCACGAAGAACTTCTGCCCCTCGTGTGGTAAGCCGCTCAAACCGAACGCAAAGTTCTGCCGTAGTTGTGGATTCAAAATCTAACAATTTCTCATTTTATTACCGTTACAGTTGGTTACCTCTGAAAATTTCCGAACCAAAATCCAATGATGGTATATACCAAAAGGACGCATTTTATTGGGAGACTTATATCAAACCGGAGCTGACGCATGCGACTTCTCCTCATACACTCAGATTACATCGAGTACGAAGCAAAAAAGAAGACAAAAATGGCAGAGGAACCTGCAGTCCTCGCAGATAAACAGGAAGATGCCCTCACCGTATTCTGTGCGGTTGAATCAATCGATGAGGAAGACATTGATGGTGTAATTACACAAGCTATTGAGGAAATTAGCAATACTGCTGATCAAGTAAAAGCAGACAATATCGTCCTCTACCCGTATGCCCATCTTTCTAACGACCTCGCATCACCTGAAGTCGCTATAAAAGTTCTCAAAACACTTGAGAAACAGCTTTCTGACATTGGATATTCAGTAAAGCGTGCACCGTTCGGGTGGTATAAAGCCTTTAAGCTTCACTGTAAAGGACATCCTCTTTCTGAGCTATCCAAAATAATCGTGCCTGGCGGTGAAGAAGGAATCATAAAAAAGGAAAAAAGTGAAGTCACTCATGACTGGTTTGTGGTTACACCTGATGGAATTCAGCATGATTATAAAGAATATCTAAACGATTCACCTTTCGGTTGCCTTGTGAAAAAGGAACTTGGCATTGCAATTCCTACAGGCGGAGAACCAGCTCATGTAGAATTAATGCGATCGAAAGAACTTGCTGATTACGAATCGGCCAGTGATGTAGGGTGCCTACGGTGGATGCCCAAAGGAAAATTGATCCGTGATCTGCTCGCTGATTATGTTTTAACGATGGTCCTTGAGTATGGCGCTTCACCTGTTGAAACCCCGGTTATGTATGATTTGGGAGACCGTGCAATTTACGAACATGCAGATAAATTCGGTGAACGTCAGTATCGGTTCAAAAGCAATAATCGAAACATGATGCTAAGATTTGCTGCATGTTTTGGTATGTTCTCTATCATGAGGGATATGCATATATCACCAAATACACTCCCGATGAAAATGTATGAGCTGTCAACATACTCGTTCCGACACGAACAAAAAGGGGAGGTAATCGGGCTTAAACGCTTACGGGCATTTACAATGCCTGATATGCACACCCTTTGTTCCAACATGCCTGAAGCACTCAAATGCTTCGAAGAACAACTTCAAATGGGATGGAAAACGGGTAAGGACTTTGAAACCGATCTAGTACCAGCATTCCGTTGCACGAAGGATTTTTACGCCCAATACGAAGATTGGGTCAAGAAAATTGTTAAAGAATCCAATGTCCCAATGCTGATAGAAATTCTTTCTGACCGAGTTCATTATTGGGTCGCAAAGATTGACCTTGCAGCAATCGATGGACAAATGCGTCCTATTGAAAATCCAACAGTCCAAATCGATGTCGAGAGTTCGACCCGATTCAATATCAAATATCATACCCAAGACGGTACCGAAATTCACCCACCAATTCTTCACTGTTCGCCAACTGGAAGTGTCGAACGCGTGATATGTGCGATGCTCGAAAATATTTCAATGCAAGAGATACCTTCTTTACCACTATGGCTCGCTCCAACCCAAGTGCGGGTGATACCAGTAGCAGAACGTCATACACCATTCGCGGAAAATATTTGTTCAATGATAAATACCGCAAATATTCGAGCCGATCTTGACGATCGCGACGAAAGTGTATCAAAGAAAGTTCGAGAATCTGGTATGGATTGGGTACCTTATGTTGTCGTGATTGGGGATTTAGAACAGGAAAATAAAAGACTCACAGTTACGATCAGAAAAAAATCCAAACCAAATAAACCATTTAAAGAGCAGATGACTGTTGATGGATTGATAGCTTCTGTAAAAAATGATACTGAAGGAATGCCCTTCCGTCCTATCTACACACCTCGAAAACTATCAAAAAAAGCAAGGTACATTTGAACAAACAATACAAGAAAAAAATTTTATTTTTTTAGTTTATCTTCCTTTTTTTGTAATGAGAATGAGAATTATATGGTTTTCTTCCTTCCACTCGCATCTCGCATATATTGCCCAAACTCACTTTTGATTAATAGATCTCCACTTAAAACCGGGCCATCACGACATACTCGTAATCCTGATGGGTCAATACAACAAGAACCACAAAGTCCAATTCCACATTTCATGTATCTCTGGAGGGCAAATTCGGAACGGTGTTCAATACCTATTTCAGCAACTTTCCCAAGTACGGTCCGCATCATCAGCTCAGGTCCGCACACAACTACTTTGTCGTATGCACCAAGGTTCAAATCGTCAAGTAAGACAGTCACAAATCCCTGAACACCTAGAGAACCATCATCAGTTGCAATCTGAAGATCAGTACATTCATCAAGTTGGTCAACAAAGAGCAATTCTGTCTCTGTACGAGCACCAAGCAGAAACGTCATCACGCGATCTGCAAGTGCGAGAGGAAGTAGAGGTGCTGCGCCAACGCCACCTGCAATTGCGAGCATTCTCTCTCCCTTGAAAAAACCATTTCCAAAAGGACCTCGTACCGCAATTTTATCACCGATTTTTAAATTAAAAAGACCTGCTGTTGCGTCACCGACCTTCTGCACAGTTATAGAATCAGCCGAAGAGAGTGCCATAGGTATTTCGTCAACACCAGGCACCCAGACCATTAAAAACTGACCTGGGTCGAATTCAAAAGGTGAATCAAATGAGAATGATCGGACAGTTGGGGTCTCTTCTCGAATCCCGGTGATAGTAACTGTGAGAGGAAACTGATTACTCATGAGCGCACCCCACAATGTCCTTTGAAGGGATACCATCATCCGAATAGAGGGTTTTGGCTATTGTTTCAAAGATCCGTACATCAGAATATACTGCACTTCCGATCTCAACCGCAACCGCACCTGCCATCATAATTTCAATCGCATTATCAGCGGAACTAATGCCCCCACAACCTATAATGGGGATTTTACACGTTTCGTACAGCTCGTACACGCATCGAACGGAAATAGGAAAAATCGCTTTACCAGACAATCCACCGGAACGATTCCCGAGAACGGGACGACCTAGCCCCGTAGAAATTCTCATTGCCTTTACTGTATTAATAGCAACAAGTGCATCAGCACCGCCCTTTTCAGCTGCCTTACCAATTTCCGTTATATCGGTTACATTAGGAGTCAATTTTACCCAT
Source organism: Methanoregulaceae archaeon (assembly GCA_015660965.1). GTDB lineage: Archaea > Halobacteriota > Methanomicrobia > Methanomicrobiales > Methanospirillaceae > MVRE01. The sequence goes on along the minus strand of JACTVG010000005.1, from coordinate 80,322 downwards.
GTCGGCATACCAAGCTTAGTAACCGCTCGGGTGCAAGCCTCCACAAGGGAAGGATCGCTTCCAATTGCCGATCCATATCCCTCCGCATGGGGACACGAGAGATTCAGTTCAATCCCAGCTACACTTCCTTTGAACCACTCTGCCACCATTGCAAACTCTTCGGGACTTCCTCCATAGATGCTGGCAATTACCGGTTTTCCTTTAAGAACAGAAAGCTCTTCAACAAACTCCTTTGATGGGTTTGGTAGTCCCATAGCATTCAAAAAACCATCATCAAGAACAGCTAAGCATGGACCCACGTGTCCATCTTTAGGAAGAGGACCGATCGACTTTGTCACAACCGCCCCAGCACCATAACTGAGCATGCGGGTAAGTGATGCTCCGGTTGTCCCTAGAACACCGGCAGCAAGTAGTAAATGATTAGCTATTTGGATGCCCCCAGCGTTCACCGGCCCGGGTCTGATCGTAACCATCCAAAAGGAAATGGTCGTTATTTATTATAAAGAGCATCTTTTTGGGCGGATTAACACGCATCTTGTATTTCTCATGCACAATATAGAGGAAAGGGCTGGACCAGAATGGTTCGAATTGAACCCCTCGCATTGTTGCTTTGGGTTATAGTTATCTACGATTTTGGAACCCATCACTTCCGATATCACATTTTGATTTTAATTGAAATTCGATAATTATATTATACTCTCAACTAATATTCCCGCGTTGTGATTTGGTTATGAAAAAGATATTTCCCATTTTAGTAATTATTATTATAATTTTCTTTGTGTGCACAAGTGGATGCACAAATAAAACAACAACGGAACAAACACCTGCACAAACAGTTCAATCAATTTCGATAACGACCACACCGACACAACTACAAACAACGATTGTAACATTAGCACCAACAAGTATTGGGCAAACGATAAACACAACTCAAAATGAAACTAAAGAACAAAAGGGAACTTCTGTTTCCACTGTGAATCCTTATATTACACAATTCAAAGTTAACAAATCTCTCCTCACATATGAAATAAATAACTGTGTTATGAAAGAAGTGTTTCCGGCAATTGCAAATGATCCCAATTATGGATTTAAAGCAAGTCCCCCAAAACTTTCTGGTATTTCTTGGGGGGAGTTTAATGTATTTATTAGAGATTATACAGAAGGTAAAAATGAAAATAGTAAAACAATTGGTATAGCCAGATGCATTAACCCACCTCCTAAATCACCTCAAAATCCTGATTGGACTTTTGTAGAGGTATCTGCAACATTAACTCCTAGAAATGTTGTTTCCAGTAACTATGAAATCGTATTTCATATTTACAGTCAAGGAAAAGATGTCACTCAAATCAATATGAATGAAACATTATACCAAGATCAACCAGCAATAATTGAAACTTTTATTCCGGTAAGAGACGATGAAATGGATATGTTTGACTCTGTTGAACTAAAATTCAACGAGTAATAAATAATATTTTAATCCCTCATTTTCTCTCAAAACACTTTTTACAGATTTTTGCACTCTTGAATAATCCCGCTAATCCTTTTGTGGCTTTTTTCTGAACACATTTTGGAACCCATCACTTCCGATATCACTTTTATGCGGTTTTCCAACTTTTTTCTAATTCTCAATTTTATTTGTGTCGCATCTTTTTAACCGGAATAAATCCAATTTTCCGGTGTTAATACCCCCTTTTGCTTTTAAACCAACCTTGATTCCTAATAGTTTCAATATCTTAATTGTTGTTGGGTTATATTTTCCATAAGGATATGCAATAGAAGATACAGGTTTACCTGTAATCCTCTCCAGATATCTCTTTGACTGTTCTATCTCACGTCTTTGTGAATCTTCAGTTAGTTTTCTCAAACAAGGATGAGTGTGTGTGTGAATACCGAACTCCATTCCCGCATTCACCATGTCTTTGATTTCATTAGAGTTCATGTATAGTTTCTTGGCAAACGCAGATTCCTTTCCAAATAGAGTTTTAAACATTATACTAAGTATTGGATCTTTTTTTTCATTTGGTATTTTTGAAAGAAAAGTTTTAATTTTATTGGTTTTTTTATCATCATCAGGATATCCTAAACTTTCTTTGATTTTTGAAAGGTCAATTTTACATTCATCTGGTGCAATCTCATTCCATTGTAATACAAATTCATTATTGTGCAGTTTCGCGCGAAGACACTGTCCTTTTTGCACTGGTAACACATTTTTATGCTGTAAACATGCTGTCATTGGGAAGAATACACCAGGAATTTCTTCTTTTTTTAATATCGGGAATACATTTGTATAATGGTCTTTTATTCCATCATCAAAGGTAAGAACACACCCGTGTTTGCCGTCAATAACATCTCCTAATGTGATGATAGGATACTTCATTTTGAGGTATTTTAACTGCCTTCTAAAATTTTCAACAGGTAATGTAGTGTATGGAAGTTCAGTTTTTGGGCGAATGAAATGATACATTACAATTAAAACTTCTTGCTGTGTCCGGATCATTAACGACTTTTTCTATTTTAACATAAAAAATTATACTCTGCTTTTTCTCATTTTCTCTCTCATCCTCCATCTCGTAACCCTCGCAATTCCAATTCTCTCCGCGTCACATTGCCGCATCTGAACAATCTGACGTCGTTCGTTCTCTTTATCTCGGAAAATCTGAACATTCCTCGGACAAAAAGGTTATGTCATTTCTGTTAAGTCCCGTTAACACAATAACACCCTAAATTCACAGTCAATAACGTGTTATTTAAAAAAAAATCGTTCTCGTTCTCATAATATTTCGAAAAAAAAATTCAATGGGGATACCGGATGCTCATTTCCGGTTCATTCCTTTTCATGTACAACAACCGTAAACGCAGTTCCCGCCATCCGGTCGAGTTCAATCGTCCCGGAAAGCTGTTCCACGAGCGAGATCACAAGCCGGAGCCCGAGTGATTTTGCGTTGCGCCAGTCGAAGTCCTGTGGGATGCCGACGCCGTTGTCCTTAAACAGGATAGTGATCATGTGATCCTGTCTGTGGATCGCAAGGGAGATCTCTCCTTTTCTCCCGCCGGGAAATGCATATTTTAAGGAGTTGGAAATCAGCTCATTGATCATCAGCCCGAGAGGGATGGCGGTATCGATAGTGACGGAAATATCCCGGATATCCATCGTAAGCGTGACACCCTTTCCTTTCATGTCTAAGAACTGGAACAGGTTATCGCCAAGGAACCGTATATAATTGTCAAGGTCGATGTTCGAGATGTCCTTGGACTGGTACAGTTTTTCGTGGACAAGGGCCATCGCCCTGACCCTGTTTTGGCTCTCCTTGAATGCGGAAAGAGTTGTCTCATCCGTGATAAACCGGGACTGGAGGTTTAAGAGGGAAATAATAATCTGGAGGTTATTTTTCACCCGGTGGTGGACTTCGCGGAGCAGCGTCTCCTTCCCATGGAGGGAGGCTTCGATCTGATCTGACATTTTTTTGCGTTCGGTATAATCCGTAACCGTCCCTTCAATTCTCACCACCCCGCCATTCTTGTCTTTTACGATATGGGAATTTGCCAGAACGAAGATGTTTTCACCCTGGATCGTCGTTAAATTGATCTGGAAGTTTTGTATGGATCCTTTTGAGATCAGCTCGTCAACGTATTTTTTTCTATCAGCAGGATCCTTCCAAAAGTTGGGTAATGATGTTCCTTTCAAATCTTTTTCAATGCCGACACCGAGAATCCGGTTAAATGCCGCATTGTGTTCAAGCACCAACCCCTCCACCGTGCAGCTGTAATATCCCTCATCGAGGTACTTTACCGTCTCACGGAACTTCTTCTCGCTCTCTTTTAACGCCTCCTCAACCTGCTTGCGCTCGGTGATGTTCCGGATGTTGCACTGGATCACCCTCATGTGGTTCACAACATACACGTTACTGACGAACTCCACGTCTATCCGCCACCCATCGGCGGTTTCCAGCGGCAGATCTTCGTAACGGATGTATTCCTGTCGTTGCAATTCTTCGAAGTTGTCTTTGTTGGCAACGATGTCCTTGAAAAGCCCGATCTCCCATAGTTTCTTTCCAAGGAACTGTTCGCGCGAGAACCCCAGCAAGTTGGTTAAAAATGGATTCACATCGACGATCTTACCGGTGTCGGCATCGAGAATGAGAATACCGTCTTGTGCCGCTTCAAAGAGCCGACGATATCGGGTCTCTGAAGCATGCAGCGCCTCCTCCACCTGCTTGCGCTCGGTGATGTCCTGGAGGATCCTCGCATCCTTGCGAGAGTGTACCTTCTCTCGCCTCGTCCTGGTCTCTGCTGGTTCAGGTTCTGGCGGTTCTTTGGTTTTTATGAGTGACCGCTTGTCACGTGCTGTGGAAGTGGTCATACATCAACTCTGATGAATTGGATGCATAATTCCAGATTTTTCAAATATTTGCACTCCACCCGGGTTCATCCTAGGAATTATACGCACACTACGTTCATATTAGAATCAAATAGTATATTATTACCCGTAGTCACGATTTTAACGCCATTAAAAATTTTAACGGCATTAAAAAACCGCCCTCGGTTAAAATAAAAGATCACACAGGATTTTTTAGGTGTGAACAGACGTTATTATTCGACACTGAACCTCTTGAACTCCTCGACAGTTGTCGCAATATCCGGAAGTCTCAGGTTACATATCGCATTCCTTTTTGCAGGGCTAGATCCCCATATAGGAATATATCTCGCTTACGGGTTGATTGTATATGCGACTTACACACTCGATCGCGCTTTGGGCTGTGAAGAAGATGCAATAAACAGGAGCGAGCTCGCCGGTGCAGACAAGCGCATCGGTATTCTGGCGTGCTTCATTGCTTTTTTTATCGGATTTATCATTCTTGCCCGCGAAAATATCTATTTTGCATCCTTCTTCCCTTTCGTTATTGGCTATATCTATTCCCAGGGTATATCGTTCAGAACATATTCGCTAAAGCTAAAAGGCGGCGCGGGAAGGAAAAATGCAGTCATTGGCCTTACATGGGGGGGGAGCATTGCACTGATAGTGAGCCGCTGGAACATGGATCCTGTCACCCTTGCATCTATTTTTTTATTTTTTTGCCTCAAGTTATTTATCAGCTCAACCCTCTTCGATTTCAAGGATGTGGACGGGGATCTGCGAGCTGGGATCAGAACATTGCCGATATATTTAGGAGAATCCATGACAAAGACATTGCTGCTAAGCGTCTGCGTCCTTCTCCACACCATAATGGCGGTTTCCGTGATAGTGGGAAAAATACATCCCGAAATATCTATTCTATTATGCAGTTTCCTTTTTGGTGTTACCTTTATCTCAGTTTACTCAATTTCATTCGAAAAATGCGCTGTGGGAATCAAGAAGTATTTCAGAGTTTTCATGGCCGCTGGAGAGCTCCCTTTCGCACTTATGAGCAGATTAGTTTTTGCTGGGAGCTTTCTCTAACATCTCGATTTTTTGCGAACGATTCATGTAATAAGTAAAAAGGTCCTCCCCCCACTTCAATGCGGACGGATCTGAACTTATCAGATCCCGTTTTGAATCAAAGACACCATTGTGATAGAACAGGGTCAGCGAGAGATACTTGTCAGTGACGATGAATGAGAACTTGATATCTTCATCAAGAACATACATGCTTGCGTTTGAAAAGCGAAGCCATTCGGAGAGCTGCTGGCTGTATTTCCCTTTTACGATGTTAAACACTTTCCTCGTCACTATAAGTCCTGTCTGAGCCCCGGTTCTTGCCAAGCGTAAAAAAAGATCAGGATATATCGGATGAACCATATGGGCTATACCTTGGAGGGATCTTGAATTCAAAACAGAGTCCTGAAAATGTTTATGCGATTCGTAAATTTCCTCATCACTGGATTCAATGACTTGAATGGCACCAAGTTCACGTATCCGCAGTAATAGATCCTTGGGAAGAACGCTGATGTCATGGGTCTGCCAGAATTCCTTCTCCGTCTCAATAACTGTCCATGTTGTGATGAATGGTTCGAGAAAATGAACGAGCAGATGCCCTAAATCGGTAAGAGAGTAACTTCTCCCGGATTTGATGATAAGGCCCTCTTCTTCAAGGATGCGGATCTGAGGGAGCATGCCTGTTGCGGTCACGTTCAGCCGTATTTTGATATCATCCCACGTTTGTGACTTATTTTTCAATAATAGCAGGAGATTTCTTCTTTTTTCAGATGAAATGATTACATTGAGAAGATCTGCCATGGGATATGACTGATATATCCTTCTCTCACTTTAACTTTTATCTTTCTGGATCGTTCCTGTAACCGGAATGGGGAGACATAGGACAATTCGGTTTCGGTGCATCTTCGAGGCTTTCATATTTTCTTCCAAAAATAGTTCCTAACTATTCCATCTGTTTTCTGAAACCACTCAACAGCAAAGTCTCTATGTTCCATAGTGAGGGCACGACAACGCACCAGAACCCCCAAGAGTGATCCTGTTATTCTCTATTCCTATTGTTGTTGAGGAGTTCTACAGAGCCAAATTCTGCTATTTAATCCACCTGATTCGAGGCTCATTTTTATTATAAAGAGCATCTTTTTAAGTAGATTAACACGCATCTTGTATTTCTCATGCGGGGAATGTTACAGTTATGGGGCAGGTGGTGTGAAGGGGGATAGGAAAGATGCAGACATATCAAGACTTCAATGTAAATAATTGAGGAAAAAATGTTATTCCTGTGGATGAATGATAACTTTAAGGCTCCCATCCCGCGGTTGGGCAGTCAAGAGAAAACCTTGAACCGTTTCTTGTAATGGAAACACATGGGTTATCATATCTGTCACATTGATTCTATTATACTGAATCCATTTCAGGGCCGTTGAAAGATTATGGAAATCGGCAGCATATGAATGGGTAATCGTAATCTCTTTTTGCCACAGATTCCAGAGACTGATTTCGGATTGGATTTCAGGATTTGTGGGGGCAAAAAATAAGATCGTACCCCCGGGTCCGACTGCGTCAAGTGACTGTTTCACACAAACGGGAACCGGTGCGGTCATAATGACGGTGTCTGCGCCCAATCCGCCATTGAATTCTTTAAACTTTTTGGGAACATCTTCAGTTGCCAAAATGGTTGCATCAGCGCCGAATTGTTGGGCGAGCTCCAATCGATCGGGATTAATATCGGAAACCGCAATAAATCCCGCACTATTCAACCGGGCCACCTGAATATGCAACAATCCGGTTATCCCGGCGCCAATGATCAAGACTGATCGGCCATCTGAGGTCGGGGCCCATTGCTGCCCACGCAACACACATCCAAGGGGTTCAACAAAGGTTCCCGCATCAAAAGAAACCGATTCGGGAAGGCGTAACATACCCCGATCCACGTTGATCTCGGGCAACACCACATATTCTGCAAACGCCCCATACGCATTTTTAAATTTAGTTTTTTGCAGCGTGTCACATGCGGTCGTATGCCCGCGTATACACGCGTTACACGTGTTACATGCGACATGATGGGTGACCACGACCCGGTCTCCCACGTTCCATTTCGGATCTACGCTGGAACCGACTTCTGCAATGATTCCTGTGCATTCATGTCCAAAGGCTCCAATTCCACCGGGCCTTCCCGCACGCTTAATCCGGTACCATTCCATGACATCCGACCCGCACACTCCGCACGCCATGATTTTGACTTTAATTTCTCTTGGTCCAACTGTTGGATCTTCAACATCCTCGGTGCGAATGTCACTGTTCTTATAATAGACCGCTGCTTTCATTGTGTTCACTGTGGAAAGTAAATTTATAAGAGATAAAAAAATTTAGTCGAGCTTGCATGCATCGGGTAAATATGCATTGTAGATATCCAGGGCTTCCTTTACCGTATGATTTTCATGGACAATTGCACAAATCCCTTTGATCATGCCGATAGGATTGTCATCCTGGAAAATATTTCGCCCGAAATCAACTCCCACTGCACCCGCCTGAACAGAGTTGTAGGCCATTTGAAGCGCGTCAGGAGGACTTGAATATTTCCCTCCTGCAACCACGACAGGAGTTGGAGCAACCGCGTCAACCAATTTTGAAAATTCCTCACAATAATAGGTCTTGATAATCCGGGCCCCGGCATCCTGGCAAATACGGGATGCAAGCGATAAATAGCGCAAATTCCGGGCCATGTTTTTCCCCACGGCGGTTACTGCCAACACGGGAATTCCGTATTCGTCGGCGTGATTGATCATTTCAGTGAGATTTATAATAGTCTGTTGCTGGTTGGCAGAGCCTATATACACACTGACCGCGACACCGGCCGCATCCATTCGAATGGCCTCTTTAATCGTAACCGTGAGCTTTTCATCACTTAACTCATCGAATAAAACGCTATTTCCCCCTGTAACACGTAACATGATGGGTTTTGACCCGACATCTTCGGGCGCAATATTGCTCCGCACTGCCCCGCGTGTCGTCATCAGGCAATCGCAATAGGGAAGGAGTGTTGTTATTGTATTACTCATGTTGCGCAAGCCCGTTGTCGGCCCCTGGAAATAGGGATGGTCTATCGCAAGCATCACTACCCGATTATCTTTCGAATTGATTATCCGGTTCATCCGGCTTTGAATTCCAATATCAAGATATGCATTTACCATGGGGACACTTCACGAGAATTAATGACACACACCTGTATAAAAAACTGGGGTTATTTGTGCTCCGGTTTGACGACGAGGTATCCCTTCCCTGTTAACCAGTGGTGAAATTCATGGGTGCTATGGAGACAATTGGATGCACAAATCGCTCGGATTTCTTCATATTTAGGAGATTTTTTCACTTCTTTATTCAAGAGCAATTGTATCGGGCATTTCACATCATTACAATATTCCCGACGCGTATACTCGATATACCCATCTATCGACTGCATAAGTAATCCTTAGGAAATAAATGAAAAAGGTTTTCGGAAAAAATACCAATTCGAAAATTGTTTTTCCTCTCTGTGAACGACCACATCGAATCCCCTTGCTCCATCCCACATTGCCGCATCTGAACAATCTGTCGTCGTTCGTTCTCTTTATCTCGGAAATCTGAACATTCCTTAGACAAAAAGGTTATGTCATTTTCGGTAAGTCCCGTTAACGCAACAGCACCTTCGATGAGAGATTTTGTTCGAGTGTCTTGAAATTATGAAACTCAATATAATTGAAATTATTATTGTTGGTGTTTTCAAGTAACTCTGACCGATGCCCCACTATTGCGAACTGAGGTGATGAGTGTTGTCCCCCCATTCTCATTTTGCATAAAGGACTGAGCTGTACGTTCAATACTTTTCATATCTGTGTCTCCAATTGCATAGAGAGTTGGTCCAAACGAACTCATTCCCGCACCTGCTGCTCCAGCCTCCCGCATTGCCTCAAGCAGTTTGGAAATCTGCTTTGATTGATGATTGTGTTCAACCTTTTTGAACCCAATATTTTGGATCGCATTGATCGACGATCCAAATAGGTCGATGTCATGTTCAATAATTGCAGGAAGCATTCGCATTAGCACTTCATGGCATAGTTGTCTTACTTCATCAACTGGAATTGGACAATTTTGCTGGAAAATATCGAATTCGTGGTTCCCACTCGCTCCTGTAGGTAAGTTGGGAATCGCGAGTAAGATACGCCAATCCGAAGGGAAATCGTAACGCACAATCACTGGTGGTGGTTTAACACCTCGCGAGGCTGATGAAGGTCTGAAATCAGACTTTTCACTTTTAGATCCAAAACGGTGTCCACCATCAATTATGAATCCCCCAGATGCAAATGCTGCAGTCCCGATTCCAGAGGTCCCGCCACGACCAACAAGCTGGGCAAGCTCCGGTACGGTCATTGTGCGCCCAAAGAGCTCACAAAGTGCACGAGCAGTGGCAAGTGCCAATTGTGATCCGCTACCTAAACCGATATGGGAGGGAAATATTGTTCGAACTGTGATCGATGCATTTCCTTCTATATGAATATTCTTCAAAACTTGTCTAGTAAGATGTTTAATACGTTCCTCGGTTCTTGGGTCACAACCATGTACTTCGAGTTCTGAGCTTCGTTTTACTTCAAGGAGAATACTAGGTTCATTAAGGGTGAGTCCTACTCCTCCGTCAACCCTTCCTAAACCTCCATGCATATCGATTAGCGTAACATGAATTCGTGATGGCGTTTCAACTATTACTCTTTGTTCATCGAGGAATTTATTGTAAGGGAATTGTTCTTCAATAAAGATAAGTGGCTTATCATTATGGATGATCTTATACTGTCTGGAAAGAAGAGGTTCGTTCCGGCAGATCGAAAAGATTCTACTCATATCTTCGTTCGCGTTGAATACTCTAGCATTAAGAATCTCCCGCCGTGCTTCAATATTGTGGTGCTGAATTATCTTGCCGATAGGGATATCTGCCTTCATTAAGTCGTCTTTGAAGTTTGGAGAGAGGCGTGCGATTGGCGTATAAGATATTGCATGAATCAAAACCTCTCCAGTTTTGGTATCCTTAAGATCGACGATTCTATAATTTAAAGGGTCGTCTCTATTTGTTTCAAGACAATCAGCAATTGTAGCATCTGCCTTAACAATTTCCTGTAAACGAGTTTCGACAGCAACAGGATTCCCCGTGATTGCCTCAAGTAGCTGTGTAACAGACCCATCAGTTCCAAGCAGGATTTTCTGTACAGATGAGAGCTTACCTATGCGTTCTTCAATCTCTTTCAAATTGAATGCTAAGTCCATCAAATCAACGTTGTAGTTGAGGTAAATAAGGGTGTTGACTCTTAATACGTCATGTTGATCTTTAGCAGAATGTTAAGAATACAATTTTGGTGGTTTTATTATAAACTGTACGTTTTCTAGGCACCAGGAGCATAACAATTACCACACCAACTCACACACCAGAAAAGATAAACTTGAAGATCTTGCAATGATTGGAAATGTTACCTGGATAACCAAGATTATGGAAGTTCAGACTGATACGCTCAAAACTCCCGCATAATCTTAATAGCACAGAAGTCCCCACACATCGTGCACTCTAATTCACCATCACAGAGTTCCCGTGCCCGTGTCGGGTCAAGAGCACATCGTATCTGCCCCTCGCGATCGAGGCCCGCCCTCATTAAGGCAATTTTCTGGTCATCATCGTCCCTGTGGTTCTTGACGGTGTCACCAATATGTGCTGCAATTCTGAAAGCGATAAGCCCTTGCTTTACTGCATCTGGCGACGGCAGCCCGAGGTGTTCGGCAGGTGTGATATAACAGAGGTAATCGGCGCCTGCAGAAGCCGCAATGCTCGCCCCTGAGCATCCCGCAATATGATCATACCCGAGCGCAATGTCGGTCGGCAACGGGCCAGCCACAAAGAGAGGGAACTTTGATTGTTTTTTATAATAATTCACGTAGCGAGCAATCCTGTCTATCCTGATGTGTCCTCCAGTCCCTTCAATAATAACCTGTACACCTTTTTCATGAGCATCGTGTGCTAACCTGACATTTTGTCGTAGCTCTTCGCGTTGCACCTTGTCCCACCGGTCATGAATGCAACCGCTTCGTGCCGTATTTCCAAGCGAGAGGACGATATCATACCGCCTACAAATGGAAAGGACTTCATTAAAGTACTCAATAAACGGGTTTTCGCACCTATTTATCAGCATAAATGCACTTGTGATCGAGCCACCTTTCGAGACTATGCCTAGGATCCTTCTTTTCCACCGCAACTGGTTCAGCATTGTATGATTCACACAATGGATTACACACGAGCTAATGCCCTGCTCCGCCTGCATTCGGAGCGTTACAAGGATATCATCAGCAGTCATCTTTCGCAGACCCACCTCAGCAGCGGTCTGATAGACCGGTACAGTGGTGATTGGAAGTGTGGTGCAAGCAAATATTTCGTCCCTGATTGCATTGATATCACCACCCATTGAAAGGTCGCTGATGGTATCTGCGCCAAACTCCTCTGCGATCATAGCCTTCTTTATTTCTTCCATTACACTGACCTTTCCGGTTGAAGTGCCGAGGTTGACATTGATCTTGGTGCGAAGTCCTTTTCCTATTCCGATCGTGCGTTTGCCTCGCTGCATAATGACAACACTACCCATAGCGATCCGTTCGCATAGGACGTTTGGGTTGATCCCTTCTGCATCAGCGACAGCTATCATTTGAGGTGTGATTTTCCCTTTCCGAGCGTTATCAAGTATCAGATGCATCCTTCTTCCGACTTTGTCCAAACATTCTTTCGCGTCCTATGAATATGAATTCTGATACGCTTAGAGAAAACTAAAGGGCAAACCGCGTGGTTTATGGAATATAATTAGGTACCCTTAATTTATTGTAAAAATATTGAAATTTTGTTATTGAATCCGCCTGATACGAGGCTCATTATTATTATTAGCAAACCCATATTGTGATCGAATGGTGCGCCTCGGTATCATTGGTGTCGGGAGGGTTGGTGGTGAAGTCGCTTATCTCTCTGCTCTACTTGGACTCATTGACGACCTTGTTCTCTTTGATATCGTCGCCCCTCTATTACATGCACAGGTCCTCGACTTGAAGCAGTCTGGTTTAGAGATAGCGATTAGTACAGATACTGCGGGGTTCAAAGATGCTGATATTTGCATCTTTGTGGCAGGTCTCCCACGCAACCCTGATATAAAGACCCGGTCTGACTTGCTCCGTTATAATTTACCGGTTGCACAAGAATGTATAAAATTCCTAGAAGGTTTTTCTGGGATCCTGATCACAGTCACGAACCCCATGGATATCAACAACTATTATTTGTGCAAAAAAGCAGGGATACCACGTGAACATTGTATTGGATTTGGAGGCCAACTCGATAGCGCACGATTCGCTCTCGTTGTTGAGAGGTTTGGTATTACGGGATTTCCATTTGTGCTAGGTGAACACGGCGATCATCAGGTTCCTGTATTTTCGTCACTTTCGCAACCTGTCTCTTATCCTCAACGAGAAGAGATCCTCGGAGAACTTCGAGGTGCTAGCATGGAAGTGATCAAAGGCAAGGGTGGGACCGTATTCGGACCAACTTTGCATATAACCCAATTGATTCGTGCAATAACTGATAATAAAAATAATTTGCTTCCATGCTCTTGTGTTCTTAACGGTGAATATGGTATTTCTGGCTGTTCATTGGGAGTCCCCGCTAAGATCGGACGCAACGGTATCCAAGGGATAGAAGAATGGGATCTTGACGATTGGGAAAGAGAGAAGATGGACGAAGCAGCCAAGTTTATTACCGATCTTATCAGAAGGACAATAACCTGATATGGCATCAAACCCTAGCTCGATAGCCCCTTGCACAGTCAACTCATCATCCACACTAGATCATTTTACCAAGCTAGAGGTAGCTATCAATCAAGTCGAGTATAGTAATACCCCTGATGGTCCGGTCATTCATGTCTTTGGTCGTGATAGACTTGGGGTCGCCGTTCGTATCGATATAACAGGATTCAAACCTTATTTTTACGTCCCGATTGATCAAGCAGAGTCAATGGCACATGATTCCCGTATTAGCATCGAACCAAACACAACATACCGGTCCATCCGCGCTGAACCACTTCGTAGATTGTATACCCAACGACCGACTGACGTTCGCGATCTGCGTGAACGATACCGGCATTTCGAAGCGGACATTCCATTTGCAACCAGATTCATGATTGATACCGGTTTGACAGGTGGGGTCCAAGTAACTAATACAATAGTGGATTATCACGAGGTTCAGCCAATAGACATCGATTCACCTGCTCGTTTTTGTATCTTGGATATTGAATGTGAGGATGAAAGAGGATTTCCTGATACCCAACGAGATGCAATAATTTGTATAACTTGCTGGGATTCATTCGACAATGATTACACAACGTTTCTCCTCGTCTCTGGAGGTGAACCTCAAGACATTTCTGATATTAAAAAAGCCGGGGGATTACCAAATGGCTGCTTCCAAAAAAATACCCATACAATATGTACCTTTACCGATGAAACAGCAATGCTAAAAGCATTTGCTGCTTACATAGCCGCACGTGATCCGGATATACTATCGGGATGGAACTTCATCGAATTTGATATACCCTACATTATCGGTAGGATGAAAAAACTGGGATTGTCGCCTAACTCAATAGCACGGCTTGGAGGGCAATCAGAACGTGAAGATGTTTTACGTGGCAGGGTTCTTTTTGATCTCCTCACCTCATACAAAAAGATGCACTCCACCCAAAAGGAGTCGTATCGTCTCGATGCAATTGCACTCGAAGAGGTGGGCGAGCACAAAGTACGGTACACCGGTACTATCTCGGAATTATGGAAAACCAAACCTGCCCTTCTTGTCGAATACAACTTTAAAGATGTCGAGCTCTGCGTTGCAATAAATAAAAAAGACAGTATTATCGATTTCTATCGAGAAATCGCTCGATACGTTGGTTGTCCCCTCGATAAGACGGTTAATTCTTCGAGTGTTATTGATATCTATATTCTACGAAAAGCACATGGCACATTTGTATTGCCATCAAAAGGTTTTGCAAATGCCGAAGTGTTTGAAGGAGCGACGGTCTTTGAACCGAGTAAAGGTGTTCGTGAGAATGTTGTAGTGCTCGATCTCAAATCTCTCTATCCGATGGCAATGATGACAATAAACGCTTCTCCTGAAACCAAAGATCCGAACGGTGAATTGAAGGCGCCGAACGGTATTCGATTTAAGAAACGACCGGATGGACTCACACGAAGCATTATCGCTGAACTTATGAAGGAACGCGATGAAAAAAAAGCAATTCGCAATAAATTCCAATTTGGCTCCCCACAGTATGTGCTTTATGACATGCAACAGAACGTGCTCAAAGTAATCATGAATACATATTATGGGGTGAGTGGGTATACTCGTTTCCGGCTTTTCGACCGTGAAATAGGTGCCGCAGTGACATCAGTTGGCAGAGCAATCATAGAACATACTCGAAAAGTGATTGAAAAAATGGGATATAAAGTAATTTATGGCGATACTGATTCCTGTATGGTGCAGCTTCCTCTAGTCAACCAAGAAAAGACCATAGAAATTGCTCAGGTAATTGAAAAACATTTGAATGAAAGCTATCAGGAATTCGCTGAAAAAGAACTCAATGCCGACAGGCATTTTTTCTCAATAAAATTTGAGAAAATATATGCACGGTTCTTCCAAGCGGGAAAGAAAAAGCGATATGCAGGACAGCTGGTCTGGAAGGAGGAAAAAGATGTCAATGAGGTCGATATTGTCGGTTTTGAGATTCGGCGGAGTGATACACCCCAAATAACCAAAGTTGTGCAACTTAGAATCATGGAAATGATACTCTCTGGAGCGAGATATGACGAGGTCAAATCCTACTTATCTGAGATAATTAAAAAATATCGTTCTGGTAAATTCTCTCTCGACGAAGTAGGGATTCCAGGAGGTATTGGCAAGGGTCTAGACGATTATGCAACAGATGATGTACAAGTACGAGGCGCGAAGTATGCAAACCAATATCTTCATACAGAGTTCGGGAAGGGTAGTAAACCAAAGCGAATTTACATTAAGTCAGTAACAGGAAAATACCCAAAAACCGATGTCCTTTGCTTTGAATATGGAGATCAGGTCCCTCCAGAATTTGTCGTTGACCGGGATCTGATGTTAGATAAAACGATCAAACAACCTATTTCACGGATTATCGAGGCACTTGGTTGGGAATGGACGGATATTGATCCATCACTTACAACCCTATCCCAGTGGGGACTCGGATAATTGATTCATAATAATTTGGCACAATTTTGTATATTCATATTCTTTAGTATTATTGGGTGAGTTTACGCTTCAATTTTTAATGCAAAATTCGTGGTCTCCTTATGTTGCAGGTGCAGGAATTGGAATTCTTGGTTGTTTTGCTCTAATACTTTCGGATCACCCCCTCGGTGTAGCGACAGGGTTTATCAAGATCCAGGGTCTTCTAGATCGAACGTTTAGACGGAGAGTGATGGAAACCAACGAATATTATAAAATTATTCCACCTGCAATCGACTGGCAATTGATGATCGTCCCGGGTATAATAATAGGTGCATTTATTGCTGCAATGCTCTCTCATTCGGTTGATTTCAATTGGATTCCAATAGTTTGGGGGAAAACCTTTGGTTTTAATCCATTTTTGAGAATTATTATTGCAATAATTGGTGGGATATTGCTAGAGTTTGGGGCTCGATGGGCAGGCGGTTGTACTGTTGGGCACGGAATTAGTGGAGTGATGCAACTTTCTCTTGCGAGCTTCGTTGCCACAGTGTGTTTCTTTATTGGAGGTATTGGGATGGCATTTTTCTTGTTTAAATTTGTTGGGGTCTAACAAAAGGTGTCTATTATGTTAATAGAACTTCACCAAAATAAAAAAGTCCAAGCTGTTTTAGGACTTTGCTTTGGTGTCATTTTTGGGTTCCTCCTTCAAAAATCTGGATTGACAAATTACAATGTAATTGTTGGACAATTGCTTCTAACGGATTTCACGGTCATCAAAACGATGCTATCCGCAGTTATTATAGGTATGATCGGTTTTCACTTGTTAAAAAAGACTGGTCTTGTGAAATCACATATTGCAATCGGTTCACTTGGTTCAAACCTTATTGGAGGCCTTATTTTTGGATGTGGTTTTGCCTTATTAGGATACGGTCCTGAATCCGTCTCTGGAGCAATAGGCCAAGGTGCACTTGATGCTCTTTTTGGAGGATTTATTGGTATATTGATCGGTGCAGGGCTTTTCGCAAAATTCTATTCGGTTCTTAATGATAGAGTGTTACACTGTGGTGAATTTTCAAATAAATCCATTCCGCAGTTGCTGAACATTAACGAATGGTGTGTCGTGATACCATTCTCAATTCTTTCGGTTGGATTTTTCCTAGTGCTAGAATACTATGGTTTATAAAAGTTCAAATTACAATTTTTCTATCTTTCAAGCGTTTAATCATGAATAATGGATAATTTTCAGGAGGAATAAATCGAGTACATTGAATCTTGAGACAAAATATTAATTAATGCATATAAATTAGCATAGACATTAATAAAATGAAAGAAAATTTGCATTCATCTGATAAATATTTAAAAAAGTGTTGAGGATTGAGATTCAATGGTGAATAAATCTCTACCGATCACGCGGGATGAGAGTATCCCTGATATGTGGTTATTTATCATCGTAAATACTCTAATCCTGGCGATCATTGTTAATATATTTGGGGTTTCTCTTGGGATTGTTGAAGTTACGGCAGGACTATTTTTACTCCCTGTCGTTATCGCCGCTTACTGGTATCCAACTAAAGGGATGTTGTTTTCATTTTTTGTATCTGCTGTTTATGTAGTCATCATTTATTTTTTCACTAACGGATCTCCTCCAGCTCTTGTAACGGCTGTGTTCAAGTGTGTTATTATAGTTGGGGTTGCCGCTGTTGTTTCAAGTCTTGCCCAAAACATGCAAAAGAGTGAGGCGAAATATCGGGGCATATTTAGTAGCTCTGAGGCGGGTACTGGTCTTATAAATACTAAAGATCTAAAAATTTTAGAAGTAAACCAACGATTTACCGAAATTTTAGACTATACACCAGAAGAAATAACTAAGATATCTTTTTCAGATCTTTGGGTAGAATCCTCAAAACGGAACTTATTTTTTACACTTCTCAATAACGATGCAAGTATTGAAAGTTTTGAGACGCAATTCTATGCAAAAACAAGGGAAGTTCGATGGGTTTTACTTGCAGCAGGTATTCTACCTGATAATCAGTTTGTCTGCACGATGGTTAATATCACTGATCGCAAACAATTGGAAGGGGCACAGCGTCAAGCTCTAGAACAGATAGATAAAAACATCGAACAGTTAGCCATTCTAGGCGATCATATCAGAAACCCGCTTGCAGTGATTATCGGACTTACCTGTATGCTAGCTGAAGATATTGCCAACAAAGTTCTATTCCAAGCACGTGAGATCGATCGGATTATTACACAACTTGATATGGGATGGATAGAATCTGAAAAAGTGAGGAATATTATCAAGAGATATTATGGCATCGGTGAAGAGGAGGCGGTTGATCCAAAGAATCCGATAAAAGGATCTGAAAAATAATTATTTCTTGAACGGGTTTTTCATTTTTTAAAAAATTAATATAATTATCGGTGAGCACCCGCTAATCTCTCGTTTAATTTTTTAATCTGATCTCGTAATGCAATCGCTTTTTCAAAATCAAGCTGTTCAGCTGCATCACGCATTCGTTTTTCAAGTTCGATAATAACATTGGGGATTTCAGTTTTAGGTACGTGCTTAGTATCCTTTATATCGACCTCCTTTTCTTTGATTGGTTTTTTGATTGTTTGTGGGATGATATTGTGCTCTTTATTATACGCGATTTGCATCTCACGCCGGCGTTTGGTCTCAGCAATTGCTTTTTTCATTGAATCGGTAATAGCGTCTCCATAAAGTACCACTTTTGAGTTTACATTGCGTGCCGCCCTACCAATGATCTGAACGAGACTCCGTGCATCCCTTAAAAAGCCTTCTTTGTCTGCATCAAGAATACCAATAAACCCGACTTCAGGTATGTCAAGGCCTTCCCGGAGCAAATTAATACCAACCAGAACATCAAACTTGCCTAGACGAAGCTCTCGAATAATTTCTGTGCGATCGAGTGTTTCAATCTCTGAATGGAGATATCGTGTTCTGATTCCTCGATCTGAGAGAAATTCAGCAAGTTCTTCCGCCAGTTTTTTTGTCAGTGTCGTTACAAGGGCTCTATCACCCCGATTAATTGCGATTTTAACTTCGTGAATTACATTATCAGTCTGCCCATCAATTGGACGAACTTCGACAGCTGGATCAACCAACCCAGTTGGCCGTATGATCTGTTCGACAACTTGTGCTGACTTGCGAATCTCGTAATCACCTGGAGTTGCAGAGACAAATATTACTTGCTGCATATATTGCTCGAATTCATGAAACTTTAAGGGCCGGTTATCATAGGCGCTGGGGAGACGGAAACCATAATCAACAAGCGCTTTTTTCCGCGAATGGTCACCATTATACATACCATGCAATTGAGGTATGGCTTGATGGCTCTCATCGATAATAAGAAGAAAATTTTTTGGAAAGTAATCGAGAAGACAGTAAGGTTTCTCCCCTTGTCGACGCTCGTCAAAATGGCGTGAATAGTTCTCAATCCCTTTGCAAGAACCTGTCTCCTCAATCATTTCAAGGTCATATTTCGTTCTTTGTTCAAGTCTATGAGCCTCGATCATCCCCAGTGTAGGTGATATCTCATCAAGTTCGGCCCTTATTGATCGGATAGCTTCCTTTCTCGCACTTTCTGGTGTTACAAAATGCCTTGCAGGATAGATATGAAAATACTTCAATTCTTCAATTTTAGCTCCAGTATTTTTGTCAACTTCACGGATTCGTTCGATCTCATTTCCAAACATCTCAATCCGAATAATGTCATTAAAATATCCGGGGACGAGGTCAATCGTATCACCTTTGACTCGAAACCTACCGGGCATTAGTTCTATATCGTTGCGATTGAATTGGATATCGAGTAATCGGCTCATAATTTCATTGCGAGAAATTTTTTGCCCGACGGTCAACTCGAATCCCATATTTCGAAAATTTTCAGGATTACCAAGCCCAAATATACAAGAAACTGATGCAACAACAATTGTATCGTTACGGTGAGAGAGAGATGCTGTTGTTGAAAGACGTAACATCTCGATTTTAGGGTTTATTGAGGAATCTTTTTCGATATACTGATCTTTTGATGGGATGTAGGATTCAGGTTGGTAATAATCATAGTAAGAAACAAAGTATTCTACCCGATTTTCAGGGAAAAAATCACAGAATTCTTGGTAGAGTTGGGCAGCAAGTGTTTTGTTGTGAGCAAGTACAAGGGTTGGTTTTTGGATAGCTTCTATGACATTCGCCATCGTGAATGTTTTACCTGATCCTGTAACTCCTAATAACGTTTGATATTGTTCGCCGTTTTCTATCCCTTCGATTAATTTTTTGATTGCTGCTGGCTGGGAGCCAGCCGGGAGAAACGATGTATGCAACTTAAATTCATTCACAGTTGAGTTCATTCTGCTGAGATGCTTATAAGATCTGAAATTTCATAGGTTAATCTCCAACTATCTTTTTCCTCCGCAACACTCGGTGGTATTTGATCGCAAAACGATGTGCTTCGTCGCGGATCTGTTGAATATATTTCAGTGCAACTCCTTTGCGGTCGAGAAGTCGAGGTAGCATTTCATTCGGTAGATATACTTCCTCTTCCTTCTTAGCAATCGCGATAACAGGTAAATGAACATTAAGATTCTTGATTGCTTTGAGTGCAGATCTAAGCTGCCCCTTTCCACCATCAATTATGACTAAATCTGGTAATTGAGATCCTTCGTCTATAAGTCTGCGATAGCGACGCGTAACTACCTCACCAATAGACGCAACGTCATCAATCCCTTCAACTGATTTAATTCGGAAACGACGGTAATTTTTCTTATTTGGAATTCCATTCCGGAATTGTACCATAGAACCAACCATAGAGGTGCCCGAGATATGAGAGATATCAAAACATTCGATTATTGAAGGAGGAGTGGGAAGTCCAAGGGCGTTTTGAAGCTCATTGACTTTAACTTTATCATGTAAATAGGTGTGGCTAATATTCTTGTTTACCAAATCGAGAAGTTTCTTCTTCTCTCCGATTTTTGGTATAGTTATTTGTACAACTGCACCTTTTTGTTGAGTGAGAAATTCCGAAAGGGCAGAATCAATATCATGCGGTAGAATCAATTCAGTCGGAGGTATGTGATCTGAATAGTATTGAACGAGAAATTCATCAAAAACATCCTCGTGATTTTCAAAAGAGTATTCTTGCTTTCCGGTTAGCAGACCTTTCTCAACTGAAAAGACCATGAGAAAGACAGTGCCATCCGCCACAGTATAAGAGATTATATCTTGATTTGTCTGCCTTGGGCGTTCGACATGCTGACGTTCTGATAGCCGTTCAACCGCAGTAATTTGATCACGAATCGTGAGAGCTTTCTCAAATTCTTGTCGGGCTGACATCTCCGCCATTTCATTTTTTAAAGATTTAAGCAATTCGTTACCCTTTCCTTTAAGGAGGGCAGTTGCTTTTTCCACCTGTTTGTAGTATTCATCTGAACTGATTTTGCCAATGCATGGAGCACTGCAAGAATGCATATGGTAACGTAAACATGCCCACTTTGGTAGTCTCTTGCACGATCGAAGGCAGAAGATTTTCTTTACTACTCGTAATACCTGATCTCGTTGGGTGGCAGAAACGAAAGGACCAAAATATGTTGCATTTAATTTGGTGTGTCGTGCAATCCCAATCCGTGGATATTCTTCATTTGATAATTCAATGTATGCAAACCGTTTCGCATCCTTAAGATCAATGTTATATCGCGGTTGATGTTTCTTTATCAGGTTGTTTTCGAGAAGGAGCGCTTCAACCTCACTATTGGTAACGACATAATCTAAAGATGCAATGCGGGCGATTAGGTTCTGAGTCTTCGAATCATGATCTGTTTTTTGAAAATAACTGGTAATTCGTTTTTTTAGATCCTTCGCCTTTCCGATATAGATGATCGTTCCAGTTGCATCACTGAAAAGGTAGCAGCCAGGAGCATGGGGGAGACTGTTAAGATCGATCATGAACGCTGTAACATTTGTTTCAGGAACTGGCTTGTATAACTCTTCATATTCTCGACCACTTCTTCAGGACTACCAATGGCCACAATTTCACCACCGGCATCTCCACCTTCAGGTCCTATGTCAATAATGTAGTCAGCTGATTTGATCACATCGAGATTATGCTCGATCACAACAACTGTGTTTCCCTTTGCAACTAGATCATCAAGAACCTTGATCAGTTTCTTGGTATCATCGAAATGGAGACCCGTAGTCGGTTCGTCAAGTAAATAGAGCGTCTTACCTGTCGCCCGTTTGGCAAGTTCCCTTGTCAGTTTAATTCGTTGCGCCTCTCCACCAGAGAGTGTTGTCGCACTCTGCCCGAGTTTGATGTAATCAAGACCAACACGTGTGAGCAATTCAAGCTTACTTCGAATTGATGGGATATTTTCAAAGAGAGTAAGAGCTTCCTCAACACTCATGTCAAGAACATTGGCAATGGACTTCCCTTTATACTTCACCTCAAGGGTTTCTCGGTTGTATCGTTTTCCCTTACATTCCTCACACTCGATATAGACATCAGGAAGGAAGTTCATCTCAATCCGGATCAGTCCATCACCCTCGCAAGCTTCACACCGTCCACCACGTAAATTAAACGAGAACCGACCCGGTTTGTATCCCCGCATTTTTGCTTCTTTGGTTTCCGCAAAAATTTTACGGATATCATCAAAAACTTTGGTGTATGTCGCTGGATTGCTACGTGGTGTCCTTCCAATTGGTGATTGATCAATTACAATTACTTTATCAATTACCGAATCGGTGACAATATCGTCATGAACACCGGGGAGATCTCGTGAATCATGAAGTCTTTTCATCATTCCCTTGTAAAGAGTCTCATACACGAGAGTAGACTTCCCACTTCCAGATACCCCAGTTACTAGCGTGAGTAAGCCGATCGGAAATTTTACATCGATATTCTTTAAATTGTTCTCTTTACAGCCAAAAACTGTGATAAAACGGTCGCTTACCCTTCGTTTTTTCGGAACATCTATTTTTTTAATTCCTGCAAGATATTGCCCAGTCAGAGAATGCTTATTCTGTATGATTTGTTTCGGTGTTCCTTCTGCGACTACATCTCCACCGTGGAGACCAGCTCCTGGCCCCATATCGATTACGTGGTCGGCGGACCGTATCATATCCTCGTCATGTTCGACAACAATTAAAGTATTACCTAGATCACGGAGGGTACGTAACGTGTCAATTAATTTCTTGTTATCTCGCTGATGAAGACCGATTGAAGGTTCGTCGAGAACATAGAGCACCCCCATAAGGTTAGAACCGATTTGGGTTGCTAAACGAATTCGTTGCGCTTCCCCACCAGAAAGTGTTCCAGCATTACGTGAAAGTGTGAGGTAACCGAGTCCGACTTTCTCTAAAAAGTCCAATCGGCTACGGATCTCTTTGATCACTTGTCGTGCGATCTCCTCCTCTTTTGGTGATAAGGGTAGTCTTGAAAAGAATTGCCGACACGAGCTTACTGATAGATCGGTTACATCGATAATGGATTTGTCATCAATTCTCACAGCAAGTACTTTCTTTTTTAACCGTTTTCCCTTGCACGTCGGGCAATCAAATACTCTCATGAAGCTCTCAAGCTCACGTTTCCGATACTCAGATTGAGTTTGGGAATAAAGCCGAGCTGCTTGGGGGAGAAGCCCTTCCCATGACCCAACATGTGACCATTGAGCGTCGCCGTTTTTCATGCTCATAGAAAATCGCATCCGGTCTGTTGACCCAAACATTAGGGCATTATATTGCGTTTCTGTTAGATCCTTAATCGGGGTAAGAGCATCAAATCCGTAGTGTTGGGCGACAGTTCCAAGATATTGACCACGGAACCCATCCATAGGATTTCGATAGAGAGCGATCGCACCATCAGCAATACATTTACGTTTATTGGGAATTATGAGGTCGGGGTCGAACTCCATTTTGACACCAAGACCATGACAGTCTTCGCAGGCACCGAATGGGCTGTTAAACGAAAACATCCTGGGTTGAAGTTCCTCAAAAGCCATTCCACAAACGGGACATGCGAGAAGCGAAGAGTACGTAGCCTCTTTACCTCCTTCATCTACAATAAGAATAAGGCCTTCTGATTTTTTCAGTGCGTTTTCAACGGCTTCAGTAAGACGTGAACGATCAGCGGTCTCACATCGATCGATAACAATTTCGATATCCTGTTTTTTATAACGTTCGAGATTAATTTCTTCATCAGTACGGATTATTTCCTTGTTGACCCGAACCCGTGCATATCCTTCCTTGTTCAGATCTCGAAGGAGCTGCTGGTAAGTACCCTTTTTTTGTCTGACGATAGGAGACAATACCGTGACCATACCGGAATGTTCTGCAGCAATTTGGTCGGAGATTTTATCAGGTGTCTGAGCGGCAATCGGGATGTTATGGTCAGGACAGTGAGGGATCCCGATGCGAGCAAAGAGAAGTCGAAGGTAATCATAAATCTCAGTCGTGGTACCGACTGTACTGCGGGGATTTTTACTTGTTGTTTTTTGTTCGATTGAAATTGCAGGTGAAAGTCCTTCGATACTGTCAACATCAGGCTTCTGCATTAGACCTAAAAATTGCCTTGCGTACGTAGAGAGAGATTCGACATATCGACGTTGTCCTTCCGCATACAGGGTGTCAAAAGCAAGTGTAGATTTCCCAGATCCTGATACCCCGGTTATAACTACGAGTTTGTCCCGCGGTATTTCAACATTGATATTTTTTAGATTATGTTGGCGTGCGCCTTTGATTTTGATATTTTTCATGTTAATGTGCAGTACCTTTCAGTTGCGGATATTAAAGAGATTTATTTTGGGGCATGAAAGTGAAAGCAACTATTACATTCCGACCAAGCGACTTTAAGTAGGACTATTTATTCGAACATGCGAATCTGTAGATCTAAATACTTCCTAATTTCTAATTTAAGAACAGTTGGGAGGTAATTCCATGCCGGTTGTTATTCTAAAAATGAAAAAAGGGTGGTCAACGGAACAGAAACGCAGAATTGTTAGAGAGTTTACCAATACGCTTGTAAAAACACTTGGTATAGAACCCGAGTTGGTCAATATTATGATCGATGAACATGAACTTGAGAATATCGGGAAAGCGGGTAAACTCCGATCTGATAAATGACAACTTAACTTAATCATTGTCATGATGCGATGATAATGCAAGATCTTGATCCCTCATCTTCAGACGAAAAAAATTCGGAAAGAGATGATAGCGTTGAGGATCGGTTTAACTATTACATCAGAAATCTTTCAGATGAAAATCCGGGAAAGCGGTGGAAAGCTGCTGATTCCCTTGGAAGGTTAGGTGATCCTCGAGCGGTTGAACCACTCATAGATGCTCTTAGTGATGATGATCGTCGGGTAAGGGTAAAAGTCATATGGGCATTGGGCTCAATTGGTGATGTTCGAGCACTTGCTCCCCTTCAGCAATTGTATCGAATTGAGGCAGACGATAACCGAGAAATTATTGAAGAAGCACTAGCTGAAATTAAACGTCAAATGATCAAATGAAAAAACATTTACCAATATGGAAGTTGATATTTCCTTTTCTTCAAAAAGATCTATTCAATTCTCTGAATCTTTTTAAGAACTGAAACTAAGTCACGGGTGCTTCTCTGGGGTTCACCAAATGTAGTTTCTATCTCCCGTTTTGAACGTAGTGCTCTGAAGATACTTGCTATTGCCTCACCATGAGAGGGGCCATATCCCCCTTCGAGTATAAACGCGAGAGCTCTTTCGCCAGAGGGGAGGAGTAATCTCGTCATTATTTCAAAATCCACAGGATATATATTCATCATCCCAATAGGATCATCAAAGAGTATATCTTGTCCTGCAGATACGATAGTCACATCCGGTTTGAATCGTTCAATAGCTGGAATAAAAATGTTTGAAAATATAGCAACGTAATCCGCGATTGTTGAATTTGCATTTAATGGCGCATTAATTGTGAACCCTTGGCCATCACCGCTTCCTGTCTCTTGTAGACTGCCAGAAAAAGGAAATGCATCGCACTGGTGGACTGAACAGTATAGCACTTGGTTAGATGAATAGAAAGTGTGTTGGGTACCATTTCCATGGTGATAATCCCAGTCCACAATAGCAATGCGATCAACTTTTTTCAAGGCACTCATGGCAGCGATTGCTATATTATTCAAAAGGCAAAATCCCATCGCTCGGTTGTGCTCAGCGTGATGGCCCGGGGGTCTTATCAATGCAAAACAGTGTTCGCCATTGAGCGCCCTATCAATCGCTGTGATCGCACTCCCTGCAGCGAGTGTTGCAATATCGAAGGAATGATGGGTAATATACGTGTCGGGATCGAGATACTTCACCATCTCCGTTTCTTGACATCGATCATGTAGCCAATTGATATACGATCGATCATGGACCCGTTCTAAATCTTCCCTTGAACACATTTGTGGGGGATATATCGAACAATGCGGATCGATTCCACTACATGCAATATTGAGACGTGCATTACATTCAGGATGACCCGGAAGGTCATGGGCAGAAAATTGCGTTCCTGTTATGGCAGAACAGATCATAGTGTTCCTTAGCAGTGCATTTCAAGCTGTATTTTATTATATCATGTATCTGCGTGTTCTTCCTTGAAAAGGATACATCTAAAATTTTTTAGTTGGAGATAACAATTCGAAGGGATTAATACAATCCAAAATTATGATAAAGAAAGGATGTCAATCTCAACATTAAGGAATTCTGGATAGGTTACGGAGTCGCAATATGCCCTTTGTATTAAAAAACATTTTTAAAAAAAATCCTAATATCGAAGAACTGACAAGGACCCGGAACATAAGGGGTCTTATTCGATTATTCGATAGTGGGGATTTTAACGCACAATGGCATGCAGCAAGTGCATTAGGTACGATGGGCCCTGATGCAACTCCCTACCTTCTCAGATTCATTAATCATGAGAGTATTAATGTCAGACTTGGAGCTATAGAAGCACTCGGATGCATTCGAGATCCACGTGCCATTGATAAATTGATCAATATCCTTTTTTCAGATAATAATAGCGAAATTCGTTGGGCGGCAGCTGTCGCTCTCGGCGAAATCGGTGAACATGTTAGTATCCCCTACCTTGTCCGAGCATTAACCGATACTGACCGATATGTTCGATACGGTTCAGCTAAAAGTTTGGAGTTGATGGGTTGGCATCCAAACGATGATGCTGAAACGACGTACTACCAAATTGCAGTTCAAGATTGGAATAGCGTTAAAAAAATTGGAAAACCTGCTATTGACCCCCTACTACACATGCTAAAAGAGAAACATCCATTGATTCGTTTAAAAATCATTGAACTTATTGGAGATATTGGTGGCATTCAAGGTCAAAAAGCTTGTATGACGGCTTTAAAAGATACTGATCGCAATGTGAGGTGGAAAGCAGTACTTTCATCAAAAAAATGCGGAGTTTCAAATATTCATATGCCATGGGGTCTCTCAAAAAGTCCTCGTCCTGGACATAACCCTTATGGATTAGCTTTACTGAATTTTTTCTTTTTTGGATTGGGGTATCACCTTATGGGAAGATGGTGGGCATTTCTCGTTTTCACAAGTTACATGACAATCATTGTCCTATCACAGCTTGAATTTGGGTTTTTCTTACCATTCCTTATTCTGTGGCCTATGACCGGACTATTTGCGATCCAGACTTACTTTATGGCAAAACAGGAATCCGAAAAGGCGTGGTGAAATCATGATTAAAATACCAGATTTTTTCAAACCCAAAAAACCAGATATCATAAAATTAAAATCAAAAAGAGACATCCCTAGGTTAATCAAAGCACTCCAATATAATGATTTTGACGTTCATTCCGAAGCGACACGAGTGTTAGGTGAGATTGGTCCAGATGCGATGAATGCACTTCTCAAGGCATTTAAATCGAATAATAAAGACGTCAAACTCGGAATTATAAACGCCTTTTCCCAGATGAAAGATCCAAAATCAGTTCCAACCCTTTTAGTAGCTCTGAAAGATGAAAACAGTGAAATCCGCTGGCAAGCTGCAATTGCGCTTGGTGAGATTGGCGATCCGAGAGCAATTGATCCATTAGTAAAAGCACTTCGAGATAATGATAAATACGTCCGTTTTGGTTCAGCATTCTCCCTCGCAAAGATTGGGTGGATACCTCCTGACATTACCGAAAAAGCGTTTTATTTTCTTGGCATGCAAGAATGGAAGGCAGTTCAATTGATCGGAAAACCTGCAATTCCAGCACTCACTCATGTACTTAAAGACAAGGATAGCAATGTCAGAATGAAAGCGGTTGAGGTCCTCGGTGATATCAAAGATCCTGATGCTACACCCGCTTTAATGAATTCACTAGCAGATGAAAATAGTGAAGTACGATGGAAAGCTGTCCTTGCATCACCAAAATGCAGAATTAAGTTGCTCTATTTACCACGGGGTCTTTCTCGAAGACCGAAAATTAAGAAAAATCCACTGATTGCTGCATTCTTGAACTTTATGCTTCCTGGAATGGGCTATAATTATCTTGGAAAATGGTATGGTGTGATGATCTTTCAGATTGATATTACAGCAACAGTTTGGCTTTTTAAAATCGGCGGAGAGGGGATTACTTACAACGTTCTTTTCCCAATTTACTTACTATTAGCCATTCATGCATACTACGTCACAAAAAAGACGCCAGAACCATCAATCTAAAATTTTTAAATTATTTGTTTCTAAATTCCTAAAGAATAAAAAAACAATCTCGATTAATTTTATTCTATTTGACTAGGTAGTTTTACCCTACAACTATCACAAAATATCTTTTTTTTGCGATCAAGTTCATCAAGTGTATCAGGTTTAAACATAATGCATTCTGGATTGGAACAATGGTCAAGACCGAACAAGTGGCCGAGTTCGTGTGCTCCTTCTTTAGAAAGTCTATCTATCAGATCGTCATCGCAAGTTTCCCTGCCATAATATTCATTCCCTAAACGGGCAGAAGAAATCACTGCAGCACCAACAGGTTCTCGTGCGAGTCCAAATACAAAGTTATGACCAGGATTGAAGAGATCCTGAGATATAACAAGAAGAACCGGATCATGGATGTCATGATGATGTTTATATACCTGAATGCCATCTAGAAGTACCTGTGCATTAATCTGTTTTCGAGATTCAACATACCCCATCATACGAATAGGGTTGTCGGAAATGCTCGCACGAACTCCGATTATTGAAGAGATATTTCTTCCAACTGGTATCTGAAGTCCTGCAGGAGAAAGAGAATCCCAAAAAATATGGATATGCATTGCTATATTCTGTTGGAATGGACGAGTATAAACATATTGAAGCGTGTATTGGGAATTATATTGCAGAAAAATACAAGTTCGCTATTGAGATCGGGATTGGATCGAATACAAAGGCAGCGGATATCATTCTCAATGCAGGGAAAAGTATCAGATGTACTGACGTAAAAGAGGGGTTGCCTATTAAACATCTGGATTTTATTATTGACGATATTTTTAATCCTAACATCGTACTCTATGAAAAAGCAGATGTCATCTATTCCATCCGTCCAGCACTAGAAATGATTCCACCTATGATATCCCTAGCAAAGCAGATTAATACTGATCTTTTAATTTACCACCTCGGATTTGAACTTCATGGGGATGGAGGAGATCAAATCGATTGCGGGGTTTTGTTACACCGCTACTATCATCGTCGGAATCCGTCAAAAAGAGTTACTTGATTGTTAGATTGTGTTTTTTTCTCGGGGTTTTCCTGTTGTTCAGAAGACTTTTCAATCTTACTGGTATCCATTTGCTCCCCCTTTTGCGTTTTTATCTGCGTTTCTGTCTCTTTCTCCTCTTCTTTCATCTCCTGCATTACCTTTTTTACAATCGCCTTTGACTTTGTAATATCATTTAAAAAGAAATTCAGCGATTCGGCATCTAGTAAAAGATCTTTTGTGAAACCCTCCGGATCATGTTTAACGAGGAGAGTAATTGTTTTAAGGTATTCCTCACGCAGAGTATTCTGGGGAATTTGCATCATATTTGCCACCTTGTTTAAGAGAGCAAGACGAATTGCTTTCTGCTTTTTTGCACCGGACATTTTCTGCCAACGTGATGGTGGCATGATTTTTGCATGAACACCCTTTCCATTAGACGCTTCAGCAACACCGAGAATCATCATCGCGATTGCATAACGCCAAAGGGTATGGTATTGCCGACGATAAGTATATCCAAGATATTCATCAGCGCGCGATAAATTTTGGTATGCTATTCTAAAGTCTTGAGCGTCAACAAAAAGAGGAATGTTACTTTCGATCCATTGCTCAATACTTTCGGGGGTACTATCAACTTCACGAGATAAACGGATTAAATCCACATCATTCGATTTCGATGCTAAAAGAGTAATAAGATTAAATATTGATATTCTCTCGTCCTTTTGGGAGGTATGTACTTGTTGCGTATCTAGGTGTTCTCTTCCGATCGCGGAAGCATAAAGCATGTTAACGGCAGATCTAACATCTCCTTCAGAACTCTCTGCAATCTCTTTGATCGTCCCATCGCTACACTCAATTTTTTCTGCCGCGCAAATATACCTGAGTCGAGGTGCGATTGATCTAGATGGAATTGCCTTAAACAATACAGGCTCACAACGGACGCGTAGTTCCGGAGCTATTCCATATAAATCATTTACAATGAGAATTATCGGTTGTTGGGTTTGTCTGATGCATTCAATAATAGCACGTGCTCCCCCTCGATCTGCGGTTCCTTGTATGTTGTCCGCTTCATCGAGAACGATTAACTTTCTCGATGACCCAGTTAGACTTGCATTTGTACTACCACCTCCCACAATACGTTCTATGACAGCCGCAGTCCGCTGGTCGCTTGCATTGAGTTCGATAATATCCCAATTCATATCGTGAGCAAGGGCATATACACTGGAAGTCTTACCGATGCCTGGCTTTCCGTAGAGAAGAAGGGGTTTCGATTGGCGTGTCCAGGTTTGTGCCCAAGCTGCCATCAGATGTATTGACGTGGAATTTCCAACAATATCCTGGAGCCGCGGCGGGCGGTATTTCTCTGCCCAATCCATACCAACACGTTGACTCGATATCAAATAAATTATGTCTGATGAGACAGAATACCAATAGACGCAATTCTTCATGAGGTATGATTTGCGGGTGATATCGTGGAAAAACGGTGCTCTACAGATTCCATTGCAAAAGTGGTCAAGGAATATGAGGGCGTAAAGAGGAAACATGCCATTGGCGAAATGGTAAATGCATTAAAAATTGATGCTCCCCATGTTGTCGCCTCTTTTGGTGAGGACGCTGCAGTAATTGAGCATAATGGGGAGGCATTACTATTTGCTGCAGATGGAATCTGGAGCCGACTTATGGAGGCTGACCCATATTGGGCCGGATACTGTTCTGTGCTTGTAAATATTCATGATATTGCAGCAATGGGAGGACGCCCAATAGCAATGGTTGATGTCTTCTCGATTCCTAGCGACTCATCCATTCAAGAACAAGTTGTTAAAGGGATGCATGATGCATCCATGCAATTTGGAGTCCCGATTGTTGGCGGTCACTTGCATCCCGATGCCCCATATAGTGTAATTGATGTCTCAATTCTTGGGTGTGCTAAACTGGACTCAGTCATTTACAGTCACACTGCAGAAATAGGAGACCGTGTAGTTGCTGCAATTGACCTTACAGGAAGGGTTCATCCATCCTGTATGTTGAATTGGGATTCTGTTACAATGAAATCTGCAGAATCAGTGAGAGCACAAATTGCAGTACTTGAACAAATTGGTAGAGAACATCTTGTAACCGCTGGCAAAGATATCAGCAACCCGGGGATTATTGGGACCTTGGGGATGCTTTTAGAAGTCAGCGGTAAAGGAGCACATATTGATCTTAGCCTCATTCCACGACCTGACCTCGCGGCAAACAACATGACATTTGAACAATGGGTCAAAATGTATCCCGGAATGGGTTTTGTCCTGACTGCAAAAACAGATAAAGTCCCAAAATTGGTCAGAAAGTTTGCTTCTGTTGGTATGGTAGCACAGTCGATAGGAACCGTCGATGATTCAAATGAGTTAAAACTCTGTTACGAAGGGGACGAAACCCAGGTCTTTGAATTTATCCATAACGGTGTAATGCACCTGTTTTCTGAAGATCTCCCATGTCGTCTGTAACAAAACGGATTGGGATCGGTATTGGTGACGATGCAGAAAAAGTCATTGAAAGTGCCAACACTGTCGGAGATGCTATACAAATAATTTGTTATTGCACTCCTAAAACCGTTATCAGGAAAGAATCTTTATCGAAATCTGTCAAGATCGTCAAACACTCAGAACCACATGAATTGTTGATTTCTGATTTAGTTGCTGGTAAGATTAACGCTGCAGTAAGAGGCACTCTCCCGGCGAATGCTACGTTGAAAGCGTTAAAACGGGCTATGAGCGTTGATCATCTTGAACGAATTGCCCTTCTGGAAACAGTTGACGGGAAAAAATTTTTATTAGCCCCCGTTGGTGTCGATGAAGGGTGGACCGTTCCTGAAAAGGTTATCCTGATAAAAAAAGGACGGGAAATTGCACGAAGGTTCGGTATCTCGCAAGAAGCAGCAATACTTTCAGGCGGCCGTTTTGGAGATATTGGAAGACACCGGCAGGTCGATACGTCGATGGCTGATGCCGAACTCGTAGCACGTCTGAGTGGGGCAAAGCACTTTGAAATCCTGATCGAAGATGCTGTAAAAGAGTGTGGAATCATTATCGCTCCTGATGGCATTTCAGGCAATTTAATCTTCAGAACACTCACGTTTCTCGGAGGCGGGCACGGACACGGGGCGCCTGTGCTAAATATCGATAAAATATTTGTGGATACATCGCGCGCCTCACCAAATTACACCAATGCGCTAAAACTAGCCGCATCATTGTTAGATTAATAAAAATTTGATTTAAATCATTATTTTGGATTAATGTTTGATTTAAACAAAATTAAAAATATTCTGCGAAGTTTTGCCCTTTGATTTCTATAAAATTGGATTCTCGCGTCCCGATGCTCCATTGGCGTGTAAAATAAGGGTTTTTCCCAAAAAGTATTTATATATACCAATAGACTTCTGTTTTGAGGTAAGAAACATGGCAGATTTACCAATCGCGGCAGTTGTACGAATTGCTAAGAAAAATGGCGCAGAGAGAGTCGGTAGTGATGCAGCAGAGGCACTTGTTGCAAGAGCAGAAAAATACATCGCCCAGCTGACAAAGGAGTCCAACAAACTCGCAGAACACGCAGGTAGGAAGACTATCAAAAAAGAAGATGTTGACCTCGCGGCAAAATCCGCATAAGTCAACTTTTTTCTAATCGCTAAATGTTTATAACGTACCTTTGGTACTAGGTATCCCTTTGCTTTTATTCAAAACAAGAGCATTGGAAAGTGCTATTCCAAATGCTTTAAAGACAGCCTCACATTGGTGATGGTCATTACGTCCAGAGAAAGTAATATGAGCAGTAATACCGGCTCTATTGCAAAGAGTATAGAAGAAATGCTCGAATATTTCGCTGTGAACAGCTCCAACATTTGAGTCATTAAACGTTCCAGAGAAAACCAGATATCCTCGGCCACCACAATCCAGTGCTACCTGCGCAATCGATTCGTCCATGGGAATGATTGCATGTGCAAAACGTTGAATCCCTTTTCCATCACCAATTGTCTGTCTAATCGCGTCACCTAACACAATTCCGGTGTCTTCAATAGTGTGGTGATGATCCACATCGAGATCTCCGCTCACTTTACAGTCCAAATCAAAACTAGCATGTTTTGCCATTGAGTGGAGCATGTGATCAAAGAAAGGAATTCCCGTTTTAACTGTGCCGCTACCTTTCCCATCAATATTGAGAGCCAAAACAATATTCGTCTCCTTTGTAGACCTGTTTAACTTAACTTTCCTCATTTACATACCTCCAAGGCTGCTTTGAGGCTGATTTTACCGCTATACAAGGCTGATCCGAGCACTGCCCCATATGCACCAATATCTTTGAGCATCCTTATATCCTGTGTGCTAGATATGCCACCAGCAATAACAACAGGCAACCGTGTTTTATTAACTATCTGTTTTACCGGTTCAAATCGAATACCTTGTTGGAGACCTTCAACGTCTACATTGGTATATAAAAATGAGCCTACTCCAAGCAACTCGAATCGATCTACCCATTCGAGAACATCACCAGCTGTTTTTTGCCAACCCTCTATGGCAATTTGACCACCCTTTGCATCAACTCCCGCCATCACCCGCTCACTTCCGAATTGATCCGCAAGAATTTGTATGCTTCTAGGGTTTTGTGTCGCCATGGTACTAAGAATAATTCGGGATACACCAGTCTCAAGCCAACGGACACCGTCATCAATAGATCGAATTCCGCCACCAAGCTCAATTTCAACTCCGGTATTTTTGATAAGGTCTCTTACCAAATTAGCATTCTTTCCTGATTTTCCAAAAGCACCATCGAGATTTATGACATGAAGTGCATCGGCCCCTATATCGATCCAACGTTTTGCACATTCCCTAGGATCACCATACAACGTTGCACTTTCTTTCTTGCCTTGAACAAGCTGTACACAGTGGCCACCAAGGATATCAACAGCGGGAAATACTCTCATATCAGTTAGCGGATCATCCGTTGGATCGACATGACTAGAATATCCTTTGCACCTGCTCTTTTAAGGGCATTGATAAGTGAATACACGCGAATCTCATCAACAACCGCATGTACCGCGACAAGATCCTCCTTTGATGCTACCTTCATAATAGTAGGTCCAGAAAGCCCAGGTAACAATTTTTTTATTGCCTCAAGGGAAGAACGTTTTACGTTCATCATCAAATAACACTGACCTCGAGCTCGGACAACACTCTCAAAAGCTAAAAGGATTTCATCAATTTTTTCTTTTTTTGTTTTAAGCGATGACTTATTCGCAATGAGATAGGTGCTCGTTTCAAGTACTTCTGTAAGAACACGGAGACGATTAATCTTTAAAGTATTTCCAGAGCTAGAGAGATCAACAATTGCATCAGCAATACCTAGGTGAGGTGTCGCTTCACATGCTCCGCTCACGAGAACAACATTGACATCGATCCCTTGCTTTTTAAAAAAGCTTTTAGTGATCTTGGGAAATTCAGTTGCAACATTGGCGTTATTTAGCTGCTGGGGGGAAGTTATATCAGAATCTTCACGAACCGCAAGAACAAGTTTTGCCTGTCCAATGTGGAGGTCGAGGAGTTCTGTAACATCAGAACCCCGTTCTGCCACCATATCGTGACCCGTAATCCCGATGTCGGCGGCTCCTATTGCTACATATTCAGGTATATCAATAGGCCGGGCAAAGAGGAGCTCAACATGAGGATCATGCGTTTTAGTAATAAGCCGACGTTCACCACCGCTCTCGGGCAAATGAAGCCCGCTCTTTTCCACGAGCTCCATAATCGGTTCTGCGATTCTACCTTTGTTTGGTATTGCCAGCCGAACTGTTGAGAGAGATGATGATTTATTGAATAGATTGAATTTTTTCACGCCAGATTTTTCTTTTTTTTTGTTAGAAGGTCTTGAGCTCACCGCAGATTACCTTCTCTGTAATACTAGTTACATTCTCAAGCCAATCGTCAACAATCCCCTCAACATCACCTTTAATTTTTTGCATGGAAACACCGGATTTCGGTAATACTTGCGCACTCGCCATAAGTGGAAGGTCAATGGGTTTCCCAATTTGGGATAGAAGGCGGATATACATCTCCTCAATTCCATCAATTTTTGCTACGCAGTCATTGGCCATTTGAGTTGAAAGCAGATTATAAATCTTACCTATATGGTTAATTGGATTCTTTCCGCTTGTAGCCTCCATACTCATAGGTCTGTTAGGAGTGATCAGTCCATTACAACGATTTCCTCGTCCTACAGATCCGTCATCACCCATCTCCGCTGATGTCCCAGTTACAGTTAGGTATACACTTTGATTTTTGATGTCGTCTGCAGTGTTCACGTGGACTATTACTTTACGCTTTGTGCTTTTCTTGGCAACCTTTTCGATTTGCTCGGCAAGACGAGCCATGTATTCGCTATATTGATGTATATCAGCGCAGTATTTGTCAACAATAGCACATGCAATTGTGAGTATGATTGTATCTCGATCTCGGAGTCCCATGATCTTGATATCCTGCCCGATTGCAGGATATTTTGGTCTCAACTTATCGTCAATGAAATCACTGACACCCATTATAATATTTTCAACTTCAGAGAATGGTGCATGCCCTACACCAAATGAAGTGTCATTTGCCCTTGGTATCTTTCCCTGATGTAGTTTGAAAACATCACGAAGATCGGTGGAACCAGTACCAAGCCTGCAATCCATGATTACATCGCGTTCGAGATTCAGAGTTGAAAAAAGTGATCTAAGATAACTTCGTGCTGCTTCGATAGCAATTGCATCCGTTGCAATCGATACATCTTTGAATCGTTTTGTTGCACGTCCATCAATTAAAATAAAGATGGGCCTTATTACCTTCCCACCGCCAAACTTCGGCATTGATTCGCCAGCAACAACCTCACCCTGATCGGTATTGTGGTGCAAAACTGCACCGAACTCCTCAAGATATTCCTTACAAAGAGCTCTACTAATTGCCTCTGCAATACCATCCGCTATACTGTCTGGATGACCGAGGCATTTACGTTCTACAAGTTCAATTTGTTCTTTTTCTAGAGGGATTTGATCGAGTGCCTCAACTTTAATATTTCTCTTCATCACATTCCTCGGATTCTTAATCAATTGTACAAAATAAAAGGGACTGGAAGTCTTATAACCATTTTCTTATAACACCGATGGTTACTACCAATCTGGATATGAAAAGTGAAAATATATTTTATCGTCTTAAAAATTTATGTAGAATCGTCATCTCGCTTCCCTTTGGCGCTCTTTTTACTGGAGTTTTAGAAGGACGGTGTTCAGTTTTATCTTCTTCAGGAACCTCTTCAGATTTTGTGGATTTTTTCTCATGAGATTGAGCTTTAGTTTGGGATGAGCGCTGATGACCGAGTTTATTACCACAACCAGGACAGAAATTTGCAGAGATAGGTAATTTTTTTCCACAATTATAGCAGAAGAATGGAACTGCTGTCTCATCTTCAATGGGCTCCGGTTCTTTTTCTATGACCTTTTTTTCACGATCAGACACAACCGAAACAGCAGGTTCAGATTTGACTTTTTCTTCCGGTTCTGGTCCTATTCGTTTTGTTGGTTGAACCGTGGGTTGCCGAGAAGGCTGCATTGCATCTTTCATTGCAGTCTTCATTACTGATTGAACCTCAACTCTTTTCACGGTCTTTGTCTCTGGCTGATGGGGGGTGGAAGCTGGGATCTCCCGGTATGGTTTTGGTTGAAGGATCGGTTTCTGAGTAGGTTCAATAGTCGTTTTTTTAATTACTTGTCGTGCCTTAGGCTCTGGTATCTCGTGTTCCTCTTCTTTTGTAGTCTGATAAAGTGATATCAGTCTTTTAACCGGAGGTTGTTTCTCAAGATCCTTAGTTTGTTTCTTTATAGGTTGGAACTCTGATCGAACTGACACGGGTTTCTGTGGATGTGCTGGTATTTCTTGCTCTTCCTCAGGCTCTGGTTTCGGTTCCTTCTGAAATGAAGGCTTCTTTTGCCGTTTTGGCTGAGTCTGCTCCTCCAGTAGAGCGATCCATTCATCAATTTCTGATGATCGGTCCATCCCATCTTGGGCGAAGACCAGTTTCATTGACTTGATCTCATCATCTGGGGATTTTATGGATATAACAAGGACAGGATCGGAATTTTCTGAGAACTCAACAATACTTCCGGCGATTGATTCTAAG
Source organism: Methanoregulaceae archaeon (assembly GCA_015660965.1). Lineage (GTDB taxonomy): Archaea > Halobacteriota > Methanomicrobia > Methanomicrobiales > Methanospirillaceae > MVRE01. The sequence goes on along the minus strand of JACTVG010000005.1, from coordinate 42,734 downwards.
GGGATATCCTTCGCCGTAACTTTTAACTTCTTTTCCTGTGTGTCAATCAAAAAGATCCGTTTGTCTGTAAGGTATGCATGGAAAAAGAATTTTTTCACCGAGATATTAAGCGAACCAATAAGTACATGCTCTCCTGGTTGAAGGTAAGCTGAAAGTCCACCTTCCTCTTCCTCTTCAGCCTCCGGTTCTTCGTTCTGGTGTTTTTTTGAGGGGGGGGCTTTTTGCACCGTGCTGCCTCCAATAGCCAGCTTGGTCCCCGGTGCAGATGCGGGCTTACCGGACCGTTGCGGTATTTTTCCACCGCAATATCCGCAGATCACCGTTGTATCTCTAACTTCAATTCCGCAATGAGGACATTTCATCATTATACTCCGTTCAATGTTCAGAGAGTAGGTAACTATATTGTTCTCATTCCATAAGAAAAATGCTCTGATCGATCGCTTATTATCAGGAACCCACTTCCTAGGTTAATAGTTGAACGGGAGAGAGCTGTTTATCTCAGTTACGAGTCTGTTGATATCCGAAACGTCATCAACTGGATAAACAAAGAATCCATCAGTTGTTCTCTGACGACACACCAGCGAATTGGCATGACAGAGAGAGGGATTACCATCAAGGTAACAGCTCTGCGGTGTGAGAGACCCTAATTCCTCGTTTATCGTAGACAGAAATGAACTGAAACTCGCTCCTGCGGTTTTTATTGTTCCATTCACAACAATGATATACGCCCCCTTCTGTTTGGTAATTTTATTCCCTACTATTCGGAATGTGCAGTATGTCTCATCACCATAAGGATTGAGGAAGACGTGAAAGAAGTCATCCTTCCGGGTTTTCAACTCGAATAGGAACAACCCTATATGGATTTCTAGATAATGACGATAATTCTCATTTACCCTTTTTGCAAGATGATGATAGGGGGGCAACCGAATTATTTCTCCTAGGGTTTCCTTTCTTTTAGAGAATAGGTCATAGATAGCTCTCTTGCCAAAATGCAGCTGAATCGGAATAAAATAGAGTGATTGATTGCCGATACCAAGTTCAAGTCGTCCACCTCGCTCTAAAAAAACAGAGTTTTTGTCCTGAAATACGTCTTTTTGTTGTTTATTTCCCCCAATATGAGATGGCTTTCTCTTGCCATGAGACCACATGCCGCGAGCGATCGCATACCATTCATCGGGGGAGTATGATCGATTAAGATACTTATTCCAAAGTGGATCTTTTTTTGTTGTGACGGCAACACACCGAAATTTTTTATTATCCGGAATAAATTTCGCTCCACAATTTGTGCACTCAAAAAAATTGGTAGGGCGAATGCCAAACAATTGTTGCCCAGTCACAAGATTTAGTATCCCAATTTTACAAACTGGACAAAGACTTGTCCATCGGGATAAGTCTTCCGAATCAATACCGGTTGTTTCCTTTTGGGAATAGGAACGAGGTACTTTCGATACGATATGCCATGTCCAGGCAGGCAGCAAACGAATCCCTTTAGCGCGGGTTCGTGATCGACGATCTAGTACTTCTGTACGTTCGGCGATTCCTGCCCTACACAACACATCAGCGATTACTTTTGCGGTTCGTATACCTCTCCCCGGTATTATATCATCAAGACATGAGTCCAGCGTATCCTTTCCTTCTGTAATGGAACCACTCCTGGACTTCTCAAGTAACGTTTTTGTGAATTCAGCATTGAGGCATTCCATGGTTGCCCTCACATACTCACGTGTTACTTCGATAGTATGTTCAAAAAAAGGGAGCCGAGAAATGCGGCGACTAATCGTATCGCATGCCAGACTAAGCAGAGTCTCAGGAATAGGAAGTGTAGTCTCTTTTTTCATTGTTTTTTTAATTGCCCTCTATCACTTGCTTATCAGATAGAATAAACACTCCCATTTCAGATAGAGCACCTTACCTCTCATCACTTTCGCACCATGCATGCTCTGAGGTTATTCCCTGGTTGTTTCACCTCAGGTGTACCATGGAGTTCGAGCTGCAACCAGGGATCAATATCCAGTTAGGGACATTCAGCGCGGTGATCGCCCCTGATGATCTCGTTCTCTCAGTCCTCAACGGGAATGAAGCCTTCCAACGCTTCATGTTCCTGTTTGTGAGTGGTAACTATTCCCGTCTTCTCCCTAGAATCAACCGTAGATCGACCCATTTAGATCTCCAGAGAGCGTTCACCTCTCACCAGCTGCTTAACATCCTACATGGTGCATACCATACGATCGTCTTTGTAGAGCATGATGAGACGCTGTACGATGGTGCTGAGGAGACGCTTGATCCTGTGTCCTCTGCCATGCGAGATCTTGCACGTAACGCACTCCTCATCCTCTACGCCCCACGACGGGACTCGACATTTGATGTACTCTCAAAGCGGGCCGACCGGTTCTTCTTTTTTGGTGTAGCCTCTAGGGACAAGTATGCAAGCAGAGGGCAGGTGGATCAAATGAAGAGAATATCAGTTCCTGCATCTCTTCGCACAGGACAAACGATGCTAGAGGATGTGTGATGGGACGGAGTTTTGTCAGCGTTAGACAGGGTGTAAAGAAGCACAGTTGAAAGGTGGGCACGTGCATCACGCGCATTCAGGAAAGAAGATCAAGCGTATGCAGACAGGCTCATCAATATGGCAAAGAAGCACTCAAGCGAGTGCTTCTATGCATTTGACGATCCTCTCGAAGCTGCAGTCTTCTCAGCACTCATAGAACTACTCAAGGAACAGGAGCAGAAGGATGTGGATTCTTGATTCTTGCCACCACAACCGCGAAGTGGAACTCTGGGACCGGGACAGCAGCACACACTGCGCACGTATACTCTACCCACCCCGGTTCTACCTTCACCTCCCGGACCCTCATGCCCACCACGAGATGATCCAGTCGCTGGAGAGCATGTACAATGTTGAGGAATGTACGTTTACAACCGTGTTAGGAGAACTACCCGGTTACCAGATAACAGCAGGTAGAGAAATTGCTGAGGCAATTGAACGACAGACGCAATATGCTGCCCAGCTCTACAATGTTGATATCCGGCTCGACCAGCGGTACATGGCAGAACAGGGGATCGTTCCTTGTGCTGGTTACGGAGAATCACGGTTTTCGCCAGATGTCAGGTGTGATCTCCGGCAGATCGAGATACGTGTGTTAGGCAATCCTTCCCTGTCAAAGACATTTTCGTCAATCTCAGTTGTTCATGAGAAGACAGAAATCCTCACTGGCAGAGAAGACGTGATCCTTTCTGACTTGATTGATTGTGTCGCTGCGATTGATCCTGAAGTCATTCTCTTTCCACAGGCAGACATCTGGATGACACGCTTCATGAAAAAAGCTCGATCATACGGGTTTGATCCGCCGTTTTCACGTAGTGGACGGTTCAGAAGATTGGACTCCCGGTCCTACTGGAGCTATGGGAGAATGGAACATCGAGAAGGTGCACTTATTCCTGACGGCAGAATCCTGATTGATACCGACCAGAGTTTTGTTTACCGGGAGGGGGGACTTCCCGGAGTCCTTGTCACCGCCCGTCTTACCGGCCTCTCGCCTAACCTTACCTCACGTTTCACTCCAGGAACCCTTGTCTCCAGCTACGAGACTTACGAGGCAATGAAAAGAAGGATCGCCGTACCGTTCAGGAAAAGTGATGCTGAAAATGTCCGTCAGTTTGAACATCTGCGGGCGGCCGACCGGGGAGGTATGATGTTCCAGCCGCAACCGGGTCTGTTCGAGAATGTATATGAGATAGACTTTACGTCACTCTATCCTTCAATAATCGTCCAGGCAAACCTCTCGCCTGAGACCATTGGACACCCCGAACGGAGAGGATTCCTTCCCGAAGTACTCGATCCATTACTCGCAATGCGACGCTTCACGAAACAGGCAAAACGAAAGGATCAAGCGTATGCAGGTATTGATTCTGTGCTGAAGTGGATGTTGGTTACCTGCTTTGGATATACAGGTTACAAGAATGCAAAATTCGGACGGATTGAGGTGCATGAAGGAATCACAGCTCGTTCTCGTGATATCCTGCTTGCGACAAAAGATTTGGCAGAAGAGATGGGATTTTCTGTCCTGCATGGGATTGTTGACTGTCTCTGGCTGAAAGGCATCGGTATAGACGATCTGAAAACCAGAGTCGAGCACCACACCAAGCTTTTCACGGATCTTGAAACGTACTGCTGGCTGGTGTTCCTTCCCATGGCCGATGGTACCGGTGCATATAACCGGTACTATGGGAGACTTTGTGACGGCAGCATAAAGGTACGTGGAATTGCTGCCCGACGGCATGATACCGTACCGTATATCAGAAGAATGCAGAAGGAAATGTTATCCCTGATGGCATCGGCAGAAAGTGCTACCGATCTCAGAGAGCGTGAAGATCTTGTTAAAGAGTTGTACACCAGATTTGTCCAAGGATTGCGCAGGGCACCAGCAAAGGAGATGGTGATCTCACGCAGGATCAGTCGGCTGTCGTATGCCCACAAATGTTTTGAAGCGTCAGTTGTCCAGGCATACAAAAACCGAGGCATCGAAATTGCCCCCGGCATGAAGATCGGATATGTTGTTAAAGATGCACGGCGTTTTGTTGTAGATACTGAATGGGACGCTACAACATTTGATATTCCATATTACCACACCCTCCTTGAAAAGGCATGGGAAGAAATTGCATTTGCGTTCAAATGTTGTAGGAATAAAAAACAGATTACGATGGAAATGAGAACAAATGAAATTTTGGATGAGAAGAAGAGAGGATTAACAACCCTTAAACAGTCCCCGCACCAGATCAGGAATATCAGAGGGTCGTTCTGCAACTGGAACACCGATCTTCTTGAGTCGAGCAATCTTTGAACGTGCATCGCCTTCACCACCCTCAACAATCGCACCTGCATGACCCATTCGTTTGTCCGGTGGCGCTGATTTTCCAGCTATGTAAGCAACAAGGGGGAGATCGGAATAGTTTGCTCCCTCCTCTTCGAGGTTCCCGCCAACTTCCCCAATTAATACTACTACTTTTGTCTGAGTATCCTTCTCAAAACGCTGGAGTACATCGATAAATGTCTGACCGATGACTGGATCACCTCCAATACCAACAACGGTACTCTGTCCGATACCGGCACGCGTCAGTTCATCAACTACTTCATACGTGAGCGTACCACTGCGAGAGATAATACCAACATTACCCCGTGAAAAAAGCTGAGCCGGCATGATACCCATCTTTACTTCTCCAGGTGAAAGAAGTCCCGGGCAGTTTGGACCGATAACTGAACAGCCCTGCATCCATGCAAAGGCAATTGCCTTCATCGCATCGTGCACTGGGATGTGTTCAGTAATGGCAACGACAAGTTCGAGCCCAGCATTAGCTGCCTCCATGATCGAATCTCCAGCAGCGCCAGCAGGGACAAAAAGTACACTTGTAGTTGCATCGTGATCGTCTAATGCATCTTTAATGGTATTGTAAACGGGAACTCCATGGACCTGCTGACCACCCTTTCCTGGAGTGACACCGGCAACGACACCTTTTCCTCCAACATTGCGTGCATAGGTATTCATTAACCCGATGTGGAACTCCCCCTGCTTTCCTGTCGCACCAGTTACAAGAACCTTGGTGTTCCTGTCCCCATAGATCATGTCGCCACCTCCACAGCCTTTTTAACGACAAGATCCATGGTGTCAAGCATTTCATATCCCTTGTCTGAGAGGAGCCGTCGACCCTCTACCTCGTTGGTGCCGGCAAGCCTGACAATGACTTTCTGCGGGATTTCTGCGTCAATGATACCTCGTGCTACTTCATCGCAGCGGGTAATCCCACCAAGCAGGTTCACAACAATAACCTTGACAGAAGGAACGCTTGCAACTAACCGAACGGCATCCTTAACACGTCCGCTTTCAGCGCCACCGCCCACATCAAGGAAATTCGCCGCTTTCCCGCCATAGAACTCGATCAGGTCTAGTGTTGCCATCGTGAGTCCAGCACCATTCCCAATAACCCCAATCGATCCGTCAAGTTCAACGTACGAGAACCCGTTCTTTTCTGCTTCTCGCTCTCGTTCAGAAAGATCGCGATTGACTTTGATCCCCTGTCGATTAAGGGCATTGTCATCAATTATTATCTTGGCATCAGCTGCAAAGACGCCCTGTGGGGTTGTGGCAAGTGGATTGATCTCTGCAAGCACAGCATCTTTCGCGCAGAAAATATGGTATAACTTGTTAATTACCGGTCCAATTTCTTTCGGAGCAGTACCAATAAGTTCTCGTACCATGAACGGCGGGATATCTCGCATGAGCGGAATTACTCCTGCTTTTCTGATCGCATCGGGATGTTCCTTTGCGGTAATTTCAATATCAACACCCCCTCCATCGGTGAACAAAATGAGTGGCTGTTTGCTCGAGCGATCAACTGTTATAGAGACATAATACTCATGCTGGATTTCAAGACGTTGTTCAGCGAGGATCTCGCGAACCGGTAAGCCTTTAATTTTTTTCCCGAATAACTCACGAGCCTTCGCAATAGCATTGCGTTTATCGGCCATCACAATACCGCCGGCTTTTCCTCGGCTTCCAACATCAACCTGCGCCTTCAGCACAATACTGTTACCAAGTTCATCGAGATGCGAGAGGAGTTCATCTGCAGATCGAATGAAAAAACCAACAGGTACTGGTATCCCATTTTCTTTGAGAATCTTTTTTGCCTCATGCTCCAGTAGTTTCACGGATTTTTACTCCCCGATTGTGCTGCAAGTTCGATACCTTTTTTCATTGCTTTTGTATTGAGAGCCTCAGTGCCCTTCGGTACAGAATCTAAAATTGCTTTTTCAAGTGCAGGTTCTCCAACGATCTTTGTCGCTGTAATAAGTGCGCCTAACATTACGATGTTGGCGACAATGTCCCTTCCAAGCGTCTGTTTCGCTTCCTGTGTCGCTGGAATTTCATAATACGTGCATTTCGGGCGTGAATGTACAAGAGACGAATCAAGAACCATGACCGCACTTTCAGGAGCATTCGCTCCGTACTTTTCAAACCCTTCTTGAGACATGATCATAAAAATATCGGGATTGGTCACTTTGGGGAAGAGAATGGGGTCGTCATCGATGATCAATGCACTCATCGATGCTCCGCCTCGCGCTTCTGGACCATACACTTGGGTTTGAACGGCGAATTTGTTGTCATACATTACCGCTGCCCTTCCAAGAATCACCGCAGATAATATAATACCTTGTCCACCAAAGCCCGAGAATCTTATCTCATGTCTCATGTTTTAACCCCCATTGCAGGTCGGTTGCGTCGAATAAGTTCGCCGATAATAAAGAAATCATCCGGAATATTTTCCCCCTGTTCGATCATTCGATCCCGTTTAGCCTTTAAAAGAGCATGCGTTTTGAGGGCCTCGACTTGATCGAGGACCTCTTTAAACTTATTCCGGCGACCGAAGTTTGTTGGACATTGTGTCATCGCTTCAATAAACGAAAAACCTGGGGTCTCTAACCCAACTTTTACTGCTTTCTCGAGTTCTTTCACATGGTAGGATGTCCACCGAGCGACATAATTTGCACCCGCCGCTATTGCCAGCTCACATAGATCGAATGGCGACTCAGCGGATCCATAGGGAGTGGTTGTTGAAAAACACCCTTTTGGTGTTGTTGGACTTCCTTGTCCTCCAGTCATGCCATAGATCTGGTTATTCATGCAGATTACAGTAATATCGATGTTCCGCCGGCACGCGTGGATAAAATGATTTCCACCGATAGCTGCAAGGTCCCCGTCACCAGTGAATATAACAACGTTAAGTTTCGGATTTGCGAGCTTCACACCGGTCGCAAATGCAAGTGCCCTACCATGAGTTGTATGGAGAGAATCAGTCACAATATATCCCGGCGCACGGGAGGAACACCCGATACCTGAAATAAAAACGGTCTCGTCTTTATTCCAATTCATCTGATCAATAGCAGCGAGAGTACAATTAATGATTGTACCATTCCCGCAACCTGCACAATAAATATGGGGAAGTCGGTCCTTACGGAACCAGTCCTCGTACGTCATCGGTTCACCACCAATGCAGCCTCAAGTTCCTCTGGCAAATGGAGATCGCCCCCGAGTTTTGGTAGGCTGATGACCGGTACATTCACATGCCGTTCAATCTCTCGGGCAATCTGCCCCATATTCAGTTCAGGTACGAGAAATTCACGGACATTCTTGAATTTTTTCAGCGCATCTTCAGCAAATGGCCAGATCGTTCGAAGTCGGAGGAAGCCAATGTCTTCAGTGTTCCTATCATGTAATACTTGTTGGACTGTCCTGACCGGTGCGCCATAGGAGACAAATACTTTCTCCGCATCAGGATTGATCACGTCATAATCGGCGATGGCAGTCCTCGCATTCTCAATCTTATCTACGAGCCTTTTGACAAGATGTGCATGGACATTCGGATTCGTTGTACAGGGATACCCCCGCTCATCATGAGTCAATCCAGTTACATGCACACCATGACCTTTTCCAAAGGTAGCAAAGCCAGGTATGAGATTTTCATTGGGGTGAAATGGGAGCACACCCTTTTCCAACTCTCGGCGTGGAACCTGTTCGATCTTATCAGGAAGGGTAATCCTTTCACGCATGTGCCCGACAATCTCATCCGCCATTAAAAAAACTGGCACACGATACTGGTCAGCGAGATTAAACGATTTTGCAGTGAGTTCATACATTTCTTGAACAGTCGCAGGAGCGAGTGCGATGATGCTATAATCTCCATGAGACCCGAACCGACACTGCATCATATCCCCTTGTGCTGCCATTGTCGGTTGACCAGTTGATGGGCCACCACGTTGGACATTTACAATAACACAAGGGGTCTCGGTCATCGCTGCAAAACCGATATTCTCCATCATCAGTGAAAATCCAGGTCCACTCGTGGAGGTCATCGCTCGAGCACCGGTCCATGAAGCACCGATGATTGCCGCCATACTTGCGATTTCGTCTTCCATCTGAACAAAAACACCGTTTCTTTTCGGGAGTTTAGCTGCAATATGTTCGGCAACTTCTGTTGACGGGGTAATTGGATAACCTGCAAAAAATTGGCAACCCGCAGCAAGCGCTCCTTCAGCACAGGCAGTATTTCCCTGCCAAAACTCAATCTTTGTCAATATTCTATCGCCACCTTCTTAGGTTCATACGGTTGTTCCTCTTCCCAGTGAATTGCTTGGTCAGGACAGGTAAGCTGACAGACACCACATAACGTTCTCCCATAGAGGCGTTGGAGCCGACAATTCGCACAGCGTTCAGGACGGTCTAACTCAGGAACCACAATCCCGCGAAGGTTTGGTTTTTTTCCTTCCTTAAAAATTTTATATGGACAAATTTTTGTACAGAGATTACAGCCCTTACAGCGGGTCTCGTCAATCACGAGTTTCATGTAATGAGTCCTATCGTATGAATGTGCATTTTAAGAGGAATAAAACCTATTTATTGCGATATGCCCTAAAATCAGTTCAAAGGTTTCTGATATCGTTCAAACCTCTTTTTTGCTTGGGATCGCACCGTTTCGAACAGATCATTCCCGTGTGCATCAATCCCCACAATAAGAGGGAGCCGATCCAGCTCGATCACCCAGACAGCCTCTGCCATGCCGAGATCCTCAAAATAGACACCCCGAAGTGTCATATGTGTTGCAGCAAGGGCAGCACAGCCTCCCGTGATTGCAAAGTACACTGCGCGGTTACGAAGCTGTTCACGAACTTCCCGCCCCATTCCACCTTTACCGATTAGAGCCCTGACACCTTTGTCTAGCAAAAATCCCGTGAGATTGTTCATTCGTGCAGATGTTGTTGGACCAGCGGCAATAACGCGGTCGTTTTGAATAACCGGTCCGCAGTGATAAATCACCGCACCTTTAGGATCGAACGGTATTCCTTCCTTTTTCATCCGGAGATGCGCTTCGTCGCGAGCTGTATACACAATACCGGAAAGTTCGACATGAGCACCGGCTTTTAACTGTAAGACTTCATCAGCGAGAGGGGTTTGTAACGTAATCGTCACCAGATGACCTCCTTTGTCGCCCGACGGCATGCCCAGCACTGAACATTCACCGCAACCGGTAAGGACGCCGTATGACATGCTGCTGTCTTTACCTTAACTGCGAGTGCGGTTTTATCACCACCAAGACCCATCGGTCCAATGCCAAGCCGGTTCACTGCATCGCAGAGTTGTTGTTCAAATGGAGTCATCTGATCGATTGGAAGGAGGAGAGATTCTTTTGCCAGCGTTGCAGCTCCATCAAAGGTTCCACCAATTCCAACACCAAGGACAACGGGAGGACACGGTTTACCTCCCGCTTCAAGAACGGTCTCAACAACAAATTTTTCAATCTCATTCTTCTGGGAGGGAAGGAGCATTGTGATCCGTGAGACATTTTCTGCTCCGGCACCTTTTGGAAGAATCGTTACGGTAAATCGTTCTCCGGGTTTGACATGAATTGCAGGCATACCTACACCGGTATTATCATTTGTGTTATGACGAGTGAGAGGATCGACGACATTTGGTCTTAAAGGAACTTTCAATGTTGCCTGTCGAACCCCATCGGCTATAGCGTCATAGATGTCATCCGCGAGAGGAATTGTGGGAGGAATCGTAAGGTACACGATAGGCACACCTGTATCCTGGCAAAGAGGGACCGCGAGACGCTCTGCTGCAGCGATATTACGGGCAATATTGGCGAATTCACCTTTTGCTACAGGATTTGTTTCGGTTGCACTTGCCCGTTCAATAGCACGTTTTACATCAGGAGGTAGCCAGATTACCGCTTCCCGCAGGGCTTCCGATGTTGCTGTACTTAGAGCTTGAAGCACAGCGGTTCTGTCCGATTTAACCATTAACAGTAGTGAGAAAAGAACGGAAATAATGATTTGGATGTGTAGGTTTTTGCAAATAAAAATGTAAAAAAAACGATATTTAAAAAAAATATACGATTTTTAAGGATTATTTCGTTCCCTTTCTGCCTTTTGCTGGTTTGCCACCCTTTGCCGACTCTTCAGGTGCTTTCGCTGCAGCAGGAGCGGCTCCTTTCTTTTCCTCATCAGCTTTTACCGGCTCTTTCCCCTTTACAGGTTCCTTACCCTTTACAGGTTCCTTTCCTTTTACCGGCTCCTTACCAGCTGGAACTTCTTTTTCCGTTGGTTCCTCGGCAGCAACAACCGGTGCAGCAACAACTTTGTCTTCCGCGAACTTTGGTGTCACGATTCTTCCACTGACCTTGATTGTGCTCACTTTGAGATGTGAGGAGGATGGTAGCTTGTGCCCGCCATGGCGGAGCGCATCTTTGACCTTGTCAAGATATTGTGGAAATGAAAAAACAGATACAATTCGCTGGTTTGCTTCGACCCTTGCAGCGGTACCGACAGCTTTGCCAAATGAGAGGCGCATCCCTTCTGAGACACGGTCTGCACCAGCACCGGTAGCCTGTTTATTCTCGCGCAGGACGTGATGCGGGTAGACTCGAACCTTAAAGTGGAAATTCGCCCTACCGACCTCCTTCATCAGTCTTCGGTTTATACTGATACGAGCTGCTTCAAGTGCACTATGACGGATCTGGCAGGACTCTTCAACTATTAGATCAACCTGAGTGGGAAATTCCTGGGCGAGGTTCCCCATTTCAAACTGAACTATCTTGCTTCCCGGCACACCACCCATGTATTCGCGGCGAGTGTATGCCTTCTTTGCAAGGTTCCTATACATCTTTCCTGGTTTTCTTACCATCGCGTTCGACTCCTATGAAATATCGTTAAAAGCGGGCATAAAAATCCAAAAACGAATAGAAATTCATGCCGGTACGCTTCACAAACTGCTTTAATAAAATGGAGATGGGGCGTATTAAACCTTACTGGAAAGTTCATTCTGGAGTGTACATTTTGGCTGATTGATAAGATCAAGAACCAAACGCCTCACTTTTGCAAATTCTACACTCGTCCGGTCCCGTGGCCTGGGCTGATCGATTGAGAAGATCTCACAAATCCGCCCAGGACGCGGGGTCAGGACGATAATACGATCCGCCAGATAAACCGCCTCGTCGACGCTGTGGGTAACAAAAATGATCGTCTTTTTGGTCTTCCCCCAGATATTGAGGAGCTCGTGCTGAAGCATGTTCCGGGTTTGGGCATCGAGCGCCCCAAACGGCTCGTCCATCAAAAGGACTACCGGGTCAAGCGCGAGCGCCCGGGCAACAGCGACCCGCTGCCGCATCCCACCGGAGAGCTCGGATGGGTAGCTCTTTGCAAACAGGGTTAAGCCAACGAGATCGAGATACTGTTCCGCGAGCCGGTACCGCTCGTCCCTCTCCATTCCCCGCATCTCGAGGCCGAACGCGACATTGTCGAGCACGCTTCTCCATGGGAATAGCGAGTATTCCTGGAATACGATCCCGATCTTTGCATCCGGTCCGGTGATCCGTTCGTTATCCAGCAGGATCTCGCCGCCCGTTGCAGTATCCAGCCCGGCGATCATTCTTAGAAGCGTGGTCTTGCCGCATCCGGACGAACCGAGGATGCAGACGAACTCCTTGTCGCTGACGGTAAGGCTGAGGTTGTCGATCGCGGCGAGGATTGTCCCGTCATCCCGGGAAAACGACTGGTTGAGGTCGTGGATCACAAGGTCGCCCATCTTACGCCACCTCCCCGGTTCGCCATTTCAGAAACTGCCGGTCAATGTAATACCGGAATATCATATCGAAGAAGAGGCCGATCAGGCCGAGGAGGAGCATGTAGACGACGACGCAGTCCATCCTGTGGAGGTTGTAATACTGCCAGAGGTTCTTCCCAAGCCCGTAATTCGAGACCCCGAAGAGCTCGGCAGCAACAAGGCACATCCAGCCAACCCCGGTTGCAATCCGGATGCCGGCGGCAATAGAGGGGAGCGCTGACGGGAATGCAATGTACCGGATAAGGTCCCAGTTCTTTGTGCACCCGAGCATCTTTCCCGCTTCGACAAAGATCCTAGGGACGCTCCGGAACCCGCTGTAGGTATTGATGATGACCGGGAAGACGGACCCGATAAAAATGACAAAACCCGCAGAGTACATGGTCAGGCCAAACCAGATGATGGCAAACGGGATCCAGGCGAGGGGGGGGATGGGACGGAGGATCTCGATAACCGGGTCGAGAAACGCATCGAACTTCCGGCTCCATCCCATACCAATCCCGATGGGGATGCCGATGATCAGTGCGGCGCCGAGCCCGAGGCCGAAGTGGACGAGACTTGCCTGGAAGTCAAGAAACAGTGTGCCATTGCGCAGGAGATCCAAAAACGCGGAGAAGACATCCGTTGGTGAAGGCATGATGAAGGGGTACCTGATGATCAGTGCGGCGATTATTTCCCAGACTATAAGCCCGAGCAGGATCGCAAAGACCCCGAGCCACCGGTTCTTATGATTCAGCTCATGATTACCCATAGATATCCGATCCTCTTCCTTCCAGCACAATCACGTGTATCCGGGATGGCTGCGCCAGAGATAAATCCTGGTGTTTATTTCCATCATAATAAAAGAGTGCTAACAGAAAAAATAGTTGGTAGTTGTATCATTCAGTTACTGTTTGTAAAAGCTCAGGTCAAAAAGCTGGTCCTTCGTGAGGTTCACCTTGATGTACCCGAGGTCGTACTGGATCTTTGCATAGTCAAGTACCGGGGCAACGATCACATTGGGATCAGTAACCCACTTCCCATCCCATTCCTTGAGTGATGCCGTGACATCATCCAGTTTGGCACCGGTCTTCTTAGCAAAGATCGCCGCCGCATCGTCAAGGTTCTTTTCGTTGTAGTCAACGGCTTTTTCATGCGTCTTTAGGATCTGTTCAACAATCTCCGGGTGCTCCCGGATCAGTTTACCGCTCACAACAAGGACACAGCAGGTATGGTTGGGATACATCTGGCCGGATTGGACGACGATCTTGCCCTTGCCCTGTGAGACAATGACGGTCGGAGACGGGGCGGGCAGGAATGCGGCATCCACCTTACCGGCCGTCATCGCCGTGACTGCGTCACCCGGGTTCATCCCGATGATCTGGAGATCCTTGTCAGGATCGATGTTGTTCTTCTTCAACCAGTAGCGCAGGATAGTATCCTGGATCGTCCCTGCCTGGAAGGTTGCTATTTTCAGTCCTTTGAGGCTCTGCGGGCCGGTATAGTTCAGGTCGGGCCGTACGGCAAGATCAGAACCCTGAGTGTTGACACCCGCAATGATCTTTGCATCAAGTCCGGTTGCTATTGCACTCAGAACGGGGGCTGCTCCGACGTAGGCAACATCAAGATCTCCGGCAAGCATGGCCTGCATCTCAGGAGCGCCGGTTGGAAAGACCCTGTCGCTGACATTCTGGACACCTAAGGGGGCAAGGTCCTGCTGCCACCAGCCCTTGTCCATCGCTGTGGTGTGAGCCATCTGGTGGGTGCTGGGCTGGTAACCGATGCGGAGTTCGGTCACTTTGGCGGTTACCTGCGGCTGCGTGCAGCCAGCGCTTAGCAATACAAAGGCAATGGCAACAAGTGCTATTGCGGTTAACCTCATCGTTTTCATAATCGAATTGTTGGAGAGGCTCTATTAATAAACATCCGATTTGGACAACATTTGTCTCTTTTTGTGATAACGGACAGGTTCTCATTCTACAATTGGATAATTTTTATTTGAGTATTATCCATAATTGTAGGTAATCAACCAGCTTTTGTTGGCTCAATTCGAAAAAATATTTCAAGAATTAACCCAATTGTATCTATACTATGGCACAAATAGACCCAATTGATCGTCTAATGCGCGCGGCACTCACTTCAGATGAGGAGTTCGTTAGTACACTCAATAATCTTCTGAAACATGATCTTAGAATAAGTGTTCGTGAGCTTGCTGGAAAAAGTGGAATATCACAAAGCTCTCTCTATAAACTGCTCCACGGTAAACGGTCACCGAACTTAAGTACGTTGCGGGAAATTATCCGGACACTTCGTCAATTCTATCATTTTGGTGATGAGGACTTTATCGGATTAATTGCAGCTCGACCAGTTCTCGAAAGTGTCGAAGAACGAGTTGCTAATGTTGATGGTCACCGTATGCGAGTACGCGAATACCCTGTCCACACGATGGAGGATGCAATTGTTTCTGCGGTGAGAGCTGAGAGAGAAGGTGCAATTGCAATTGTGTGTGCTCCTATTGTATCGAGTATTGTTGAGCAGCTTGTCCATATCCCCGTTACCACAATCATACCTCGAGAATCGGTTCAGAGAGCACTCGAACTTGCGGCGCGGAAAGCATGGGTTTAATCGCTTAACAATCAATAAAATACACAAAGAGTGGATGGTGAACGGATGCGAACAGACGTTGTAAGGTTGGGACGTCTATCAGGAGAGCGAACTGTAAAGATGATGCAATTCCTCTCCTCAATGCGTGCAGACCGCTGCATCGCAGATGCCGATATTCTTGTTGATATCGCACATGTGCTGATGTTGGAAAAGCAGAAAATCATTGAACGAGATATCGCACAAAAGATCATACCGGTTTTACTCGAACTTCATGATGAGGGTATACCGGAGGAGGCTTTTGACGATAGTTTTGAGGATGTCCATGCGGGTGTCGAATCACTCCTTATTGATGAAGTTGGTCCTGATATCGGAGGTCGTATGCATATGGGGAAGTCACGCAATGACGAAGTCGCCACATGCATCCGGATCAAGTTGCGTGAAGATATCCTGAAACAGATGGCTGCACTCCTGAAAGTTCGAGAAGTACTAGTCGCCCTCTCAGAACAGCATATTGACAGCGTGATGCCAGGGTTTACTCACATGCAGCATGCCCAACCCACCACTTTATCCCACCATCTTCTTGCCTATGAACAGGCATTCTCCCGTGACTTTGATCGGTTGAAAGAAACCTATGTACGAGTGAACCAATGTCCACTCGGGGCAGCAGCCTTCGCATCCACCGGGTATCCTATTAATCGTGAGTTCACTGCCCGAGAGCTCGGATTTGATGGGCTTGTGAACAATACAATGGATGCGGTAGCTACTCGAGATTTTGCCCTAGAAACGCTTTCTGATCTCGCAATATTAATGGTAAACGTGAGTCGTCTCTGTGAAGAGTTGATCCTCTGGAGCACCTCGTTTGTGAAGTTCGTGACACTTGACGATGCATTTTGCTCGACCTCGTCCATCATGCCACAGAAAAAGAATCCAGACACTGCGGAAATTATGCGGGCTAAGACCGGGTCGGTCTTTGGAGCTTTGAGCGGGGCAATTCTCACTGTCAAAGGGTTGCCCATGAGTTATAATCGGGATATGCAGGAGCTCACTCCGAACATATGGCGTGGAATGCGCGATGCAAAAGAAAGCCTTCGTCTCTTAATCGATATGCTTTCAAGCGCGACTTTCGATATAACACGGATGAAGGAAGAGGCAGGTAAAGGTTTCTCGACAGCAACCGAACTTGCCGATACTCTTGTCAGAAGTTATGGGGTACCATTCCGAACTGCTCACAATATTGTTGGGAGAGCAATCCAGAAAGGGGATATTTCTCTTGCATCGCTCGAGGACGCATCAAAGGAGATTGATGCTGGCATATCTCTCATAGGTAAAGGTCTCACCCAAAAACATATCGATGAAGTATCAGAGGTGAGCTACTCAATCGCATTGCGCAAAGCTCCCGGTGGACCTGCGCCACTCGCAATAAAGATCGCAATCGAAGAACGGAAAAAACAACTCGATGTTGACTCAAAGCTAATCGATGACCGCCTTGCTAAGATCTCAAAATCAAAAGACGATTTGATCACCAAAGCGCGGAGGCTGGTAGCATAAGCCCACATATTAAATCCGGCGATATAGTCCAATGCGAATACAGCGGCAAAAGTTGGAAAGGTATCTATATCACCGACCGTGATGGCATGGCGGTCGTAAAACTTGATTCGGGGTATAATATTGGTGTCACACCATCACTATGCAAATTTATTGAGCATCCCAAGATCGAACCGACAAAACGACTTGAAGTAACACAAGACAAGAAACTGTCCGAACTCTCTATCATATCGACTGGTGGTACTATCGCCAGTAGAATCGATTACCGAACTGGTTCAGTAACCAGCCAATTCGATGCAAGTGACATTCTGATTGCTATTCCCGAACTGGCAAAAGTGGCACAATACCATACAAAGTCACTCTACACGATCCTATCGGAAAATATGACACCGAAAATTTGGCAAGATCTTGCCAAAGCGGTGTATGAAGAGATTAAGAGAGGTGTCACAGGAGTTATCGTAACACATGGCACTGACACAATGGCATACAGCGCTGCTGCATTGAGCTTTATGATCGATACACCAGTTCCCATTGTGTTTGTTGGGTCCCAGCGATCTGCAGATCGCCCTTCGAGCGATAATACGATGAATGCTGTCTGCGCCGCAAGCGTAGCAAAAAGCGATCTTGGTGAAGTTGTCGTGGTAATGCACGCAACAACAAACGATGACTTTTGTGCAATTCACCGGGGAACGCGAGTTCGTAAGATGCACACATCCCGCCGTGACGCGTTCCAGAGTATTGGGATGCCACCACTCGGTACAGTTTCTTATCCTTCTCGTGAAGTAAAATTAGAGAATTTTGCGGTACAACGAGGAATACACAAACTTGCCCTTCATGAGAAGTTGGAACAACGATGCGGGATGGTTCAATTCTATCCAGGAATGTCTCCAGATGTTCTGAAGGGATATGAAGGATATAAGGGGCTAGTCATTGCCGGTACTGGACTTGGGCATGTGAGTACTACACTCATCCCGGGAGTGCACAACCTCATTGAATCTGGAACAATGGTTGTGATGACCTCACAGTGCATGCATGGCAGGGTCTGCGACCGAGTATATGACACCGGGAGAGATCTGCTCACCGCCGGCGTGATTGAAGGTAACGACATGCTTGCCGAAGTGGCACTCGTTAAACTGATGTGGGTCTTGGGTAACGAACCTAATCCGATGAAGGCACGTGAACTGATGCAAACAGATCTTAAAGGTGAGTGCATGAGGAGGAGCGCCCATGGACTATAGGGAGATGGGACTCATTGCCGGAATTGAGATCCATCAGCAACTGGATACAAGAGAGAAATTATTCTGCCACTGCCCAACTACCCTCCGTGATACAGCAGAACATTCCGGAGAATTTTTCCGTTACCTACGAGCAACCGAGAGCGAGATGGGGGAGATCGATCGTGCCGCCCAAGAAGAGATGAAACGCGATCGGAAATTCCAGTATTATACGTACGATACTACCTGCCTCGTTGAGAATGATGAAGAGCCGCCAGCTCTCCTCAACAGTGAAGCGCTCGATGTGTGTCTCACCATTGCGAAAATGTTTTCGATGACACCAATTCCGCAGATACATACAATGCGAAAGCTTGTCATCGATGGTTCAAACACGAGCGGGTTCCAGCGAACTGCACTTATTGCGATAAACGGTTCTCTTCCCAATGGCGGGAAGATCGAAACAATTTGTCTGGAGGAAGAAGCGGCCCAACGTGTGAAGGATGATATCTTTTCTCTCGATCGACTTGGAATTCCCCTCATTGAGATCACGACATCCCCTTGCATGCACACTCCAGAAGAGGTACAACAGGTTGCAGAGTATATGGGAATGGTACTGCGGTCCACGGGAAAAGTGAAACGCGGAATTGGAACCATCCGACAGGACGTTAATATCTCAATTAAAGGCGGGGCACGTGTTGAGATCAAAGGAGTTCAAGAACTTGAACTCATTGCCGAAGTGGTTAAGAGAGAGGTTCAGCGGCAGAAAGAACTTCTGACAATTCGAGATGAACTCAACAAGCGGAAAGCAGACATAAATCTGAATGAGCATAAAGATGTAACCGATTTATTCAAAAACACCAAATCGACAATCTTGAAAAAAGCAAAGCGGATTTATGCACAAAATCTTAAAGGCTTTGCTGGTTTAGTTGGGCGCGAAATTCAACCCGACCGTCGACTAGGAAGCGAGATATCTGATTATGCCAAGGTATGTGGAGTCGGCGGGATTTTTCATACCGATGAATTACCCGCATATGGAATTACTGCAGAAGAAGTTGATAAGGTGCGAAAGGTCTTGAACGCAAAGGAAGTCGACTGCATAGTCCTTCTTGCCGGTTCAAGTGATAAACAAGCGACCTGTGCCTTGAATCAGGTATTCAATCGAGCGAAGAGTGCATTGAAAGGAATCCCAGAAGAGACAAGAAAGATGCTCGAAGAGGGGAGTACGGCATACATGCGTCCGCTCCCCGGTGCTGCTAGGATGTACCCGGAAACCGATGTCTTACCGGTATTAATTAACGATGCACGATGGAAGGGAGTTAAAGTTCCCGAACTGTTACAGATTAAAGCCGAACGTTTTTTAAAAGAATACGGTATTGAGAGAAATTATGCAGGACAATTGGCATCTTCAGAAAAATTACCCCTTTTTGAACGAGCGATCAAGGAGGGAATAAAACCAAAACTTGCTGCGTTTACAATCCTTTCCACATCCACAGAACTCCGCCGTGAAGGTATTGAAATTCGAAATATTAGTGACGATGCATATCTTACCGTCTGGCATTCAGTAGAAAAAGGGAAGGTAGCAAAAGAAGGGATTCCAGACCTTCTCCGCTTGGTTGCATCTGGTAGTACAGTCGAAACGGCGATTCAAAATCTTGGACCATCGATTTCTCGAGAAGAAGTTGAATCGATTGTGAAAAAAATTATTTCAGAACGATCTGAATTCATTCAACAGCGAGGGAAAGCAGCGCTCGGTCCGCTCATGGGCGTTGTCATGGCTGAAGTCCGTGGTTCGGTTGATGGGAAAGTTGTCAGTGAAATTCTGAAACGTGAACTCGAGAAGAGCCTCGCTGCGAAGACCCCATAATTTTTCTCTCTCTCATCGCGATAGGCGCGAACATTTATGAGTAGCGGGGCAGAATTAGATAAGGAGTTTAATTATGGGCAAGACTGGAACAACCATTTGGGCACAAGTCAAAGGTGCAAAAGGACAGATTCGCTTAGTTCCCAAAAAAGAGGGTGAGCTGAAAACCCCGGGACCAAACCAGCGGTTCAAAGCTGGTGCGAACATAAAAAGTACAGACCAGACACAAGATGAGTATCGTGGTGGACGTGGTGGACGTGGTGGACGGAGAGGAGGGGGGCGAGGTGGCAGTCGCCGCGGTGACAGTGGCTCTCCAGAACGAACGGGAAACCCGCTCATCAGACGCCGAATGCGCCGTGCAAAAGTCTCTGCCATGGGAACCAAACAGAAATCAGCCCGGTAAATTTGTTGTAACAACCCCAATAAAAATAATGTAAATTTATGGAAAGGGTTGTTGCACAGTCAAACCATTTTTCTAACAAATAATTTCAGACTGTTGAGTGACGATAACCAAGAGTAAATATCTTTTAATGTGAGTGTCTATGGTGAGTATGGATCTCTCGACCGCAGTGAAAAGTTATCAATTTGGAGAACGGGCAAAGTCCGAGTTGATTATAATATCCCAGCTTGCAAGCGCACTTTCGGGATTTCCTGAACAGGAACGTGCTGGAGCACGCCGAATGTTGTTAATGGTTATGGAATCAGTGCGCAGCGAAATTCAGTTTGCCCAAAACAGTACGAGCCAGCAAGATTTTACACGAGCAATCAACGCACTTAACGAAGCAATTTCCCTTGTTGAAAGTAACCAACATGAACAGGCATCCCAGAGTCTTGCGACTGCGATAAGTGCGTCGACTACAGCGGCGCAACAGGCATGGCAGGTACTGACCGAACATGGACTCATCTGAGTTTTTAGGATTTCTTACAAGCAGGTCATCAGTTCGACAATACGGGCACGATTCGATCAGCAATGACGATGTCACATTTATTCTTGACTGTGCAAGCACTGCACCAAGTGCAGGAAATCTGGAAGCCTGGGATGTTGTCATTGTTACCGATGAGGATACACGTCTCGGATTGAAAGATGCAGCATTTGGGCAGGATCATATTGGACAAGCAGCGATGATCTTGGTGGTCTGTGCAAACTACATTCGATCGATGTCCAAATACGGGGAACGCGGTATCCTCTATGCCATAGAGGACGCTACTATCGCATGCACATATATGATGTTAGCAGCACACGCACGGCAACTCAATTCCTGCTGGACAGGTGCATTCGATGAGGAGGAGGTTCGTTCACTCCTCCAATTACCTCAACATATACGACCCATTTCTCTGCTCGCTGTGGGGAAAGGGTATCCACCCGCGAGTCTTACGGAACGAATGGCGATCGCTGACCATCTACATCATGAACAGTGGTAAGAGAGAGGAGGAACAATGCCCGATTATTTGGTAACGATGGAGTCAGCATGGGTTATCCGTGACGTGAAATCGCTTGATGATGCCATAGGAATCGCTATCAGTGAAGCAGGAAAACGTCTTAACCCCGCAGCAAAGTTCGTTGAAGTTGAAGCCGGGCTCCTTTCATGCCCATTCTGCGATCAAGACCTTTCAAGCGCAATTGTTGTGGCAGACACTGCATTAGTCGGTCTTTCACTTGAGATGAAAGTCTTCCGGGCAGAGTCTTCAGAACATGCAAGTCGTATCGCAAAATCTGTTATCGGGAAAGCGCTTCGCGATGTTCCGCTCAAAATTCTGGATGTGCAGGAACTATGATTCATATCGTTGGACACACTGCAGTTGATCATATCTCCCATGTGCACCATTTACCCGATCGGAACGCGTCAACGCACATTACAGACCGACAGATCTTTTTCGGTGGCGGGGCGGCAAACATTGCTGCAGGAATTGCTTCGTTAGGGGAGGAATGTACCCTCGTCTCGTGCGTAGGTAATGACTTTGCTGGAACTGAGTACGATCAATGGATGAAGCGTCTTGGTGTTCGGCAAGAATTCTTTGTTATCAATGATACCCATACACCGACTGCGTTCATGTTCACCGATAATTACGGTGATCAAATGACGTTTTTTGAATGGGGGGCATCAAAAGCATTTGCGACTGCGACTGTGCCATCTTTACCATTCGTTCATATGGCAACCGCAGACCCTGAATTCAACTGCCGGGTTGCCGAGAAAAGCGGGTTTGCGTCATTCGATCCCGGGCAGGACGTATTCTGGTATACAAAAGACCAGCTCGAATCACTCATTTCGAATACTGACATCTTGTTCGCCAATCACCACGAGGTTCTAGCGATGTGTAAGACCCTCGCTATCAGTAAAGAGAATTTGATAAAGCAAGTGGGCATGGCGGTATTTACAATGAGCGGTGAGGGGAGTGAATTGTATGAAGATCATAAACACCATGTCATTCCTGCTGTTCCTGTCTCATTAGTCGATCCAACGGGTGCAGGTGACGCATATCGTGCCGGTTTTCTTTCGGCGTACGTTCGAGGATATGTTCCCCTTGTCTGTTGTAAAATTGGAACGGTAACCGCATCGTTCGTTGTTGAGCATGCCGGATGCCAAACACACCTCCCTGATTGGGACCGCATGAAGGAAAGGTACCGTCACACGTTTGGTGAACTTCCTGAACCGGCGGAACGGAGATTCTGATGAGTTGGGCGGTGCTCACATCTGGTGGCAAGGATTCAATTCTAGCCTGCCAGAGAGCAATTGACGACGGGAAAGATGTCAAGTATCTTGTGACCGTTCGACCGAAAAATAAAGAGTCCTACATGTTCCATTCAGCAAACCTCGATGCAGTACCTGTGATTGCAAACGTTTCTGGTATGAAATATCGTGAAATCACAACTCATGGGCGGAAAGAGGAGGAACTTGTTGATCTTGAACAGGGATTGGCTCGGTTACCTATCGATGGAATTGTTGTTGGTGCTGTCGCATCAGCGTATCAAAAGGATCGCGTTCAAACAATTGCAGACAAGTTATCAATTCAAGTGTTCGCACCTCTCTGGCACATCGATCCCGAGAACCTCTTATTAGAAGTGGCGGAGCGACTGGCAGCGATCATCGTTGTCACAGCTGCCGATGGTTTAGACAAGAGTTTTCTTGGCGCCCGAATTGATCGAGCGTTTATCGATCGGATTAAGAAGATTTCAACGAAGAATCGAATTAACCTAGCAGGAGAAGGCGGTGAATATGAGAGTCTAACACTCAACGCACCATTCTATTCACGCCGGATTACCTATACAAGCACCGAAGTCCTCATAACAGGAGATCGGAGCGAGCTTATCTTAGGAGGGTTTTCCTGATGGCACAGGGCAGTGATGTCAAACTGGGTCAGCTGAGCCGTTTTCTCTTCACAGCACCATCGTGGAAACGTTCTCTTGCAATCATTGTTCTTCTCGGATTACTCATTGATGGAGCCAGTGCACGAGCATGGGTACATCTTCCTTTTCCTTTTTCAGGAACGATTGTGTTTACATTACCGGCGCTCGCCGGTTTTATTCTCACAAAACCGTTGATTGAACATTTCGGTAAAGCGATGACCTGGAACCGTTCGGCGTTGCTCGCGCTAAGCTGCACGGTCTTTGCCGTGATTATTACCCTTTCTTCACTGATATCAACATATTCGCTGATCCCGATCTTTTACGCAATTGCCCTTGGTTTTGTCTTTGGTATCCGGCTATTCGTCCTCGTTGCAATTGCGGATTACCGGGTTTCGCGAATGCTCGTGCCAGCATTCATTCAAAGTGGTGCCGGTATTCTTGCTGGATACCTGCTCTTTCCGATCTCGTTTGTTATTTTTACAATCGTTCTCCATCTTGTATTCCTCCTTGCATTCGTCCTCCTCATCTGGTTGATAGAACGTCCGCTCTATCGTGCATTCCGGATCCACGGACTTGCGTTTATCAATGCATTCATCGCTCATACGACTGATGGATCAAGAGGAATGGAAGATTTCTTCCGAGAAATCGGAGAAGAAATTTTTGTTGCTCAGGTGTCTCTATTCTTCCAACGGGACCGAGGAAAATCAGCGATATTTACGATTCCTAATCTTCACCCGGGTCCTATGGGAGAAATAGGCGGGGGTAATCTACCAAAAATTATCCATGATAATTTTGAGGAAGAGACCCTTGTACCACACGGAGCAGCAACGCATGACTTCAACCTTGTATCTGAATCTGAGATTTACAAAGTGATCGATGCCGTTCGAGAATCAAAACGAAATCTTACTTACAAAGGTATGGCAGGCAAATCCGGCAGAGTAACGTTTGGAACCGTGCAGTTGCTCTGCCAACGATTTGGCGATACTCTTCTTCTCGTCAGTACACGGTCTCCCAAAAAAACCGATGATCTCGATTACGGTATTGGCTTGGCAATTATGACGGAAGGTCACCGGTTCTTCTCGCAGGTTGCGTTTGTCGATGCTCATAACTGTATGACCGACCTTTCATCTCCGGTAAGTCTCGGTACCCAAATTGCAACAGAATACCTTCAGGCCGCTAGTAAAGCGATGGAACTCAATCGAGATTCTGATCTCTATTCCTTCAATATCGGTATCGCCCATCATACACTTCCCTACACACGGGAACAAGGATTTGGCGACCTTGGTATTCAAGTACTTGTCGTCAAAGTAGAAGATCAAAAAACAGCATACGTTCTTATCGATGGTAACAATATGGTAGTTGGAGTAAGGGAAACCTTGCTCTCCCAGATCTTAACGTTAGTCGATCATGCCGAGATAATGACAACGGATTCCCATGTCGTGAACACAATATCAGGGAAAAACCCGATTGGACTTTCCGTATCCATCCAAGAATTTGCGCCGGCTGTCTTAGAGACAGTAAAAGCGGCAATTGCAGATTTGTCACCTGCTTCTGTGGCCGGAAGCACGGCGCAGTGCAAGCATGTCGTTATTTTTGGGTCTAACCGTATTTCTCAGCTTGCCAGCACTGTCAATACGATGCTCATGTACGTTGCACCGCTCTCCCTTGCGATGCTGCTCCTGGCGTTTTTACTCTCGTTAATAGCGTATATTGTCATCGGGTGAATCGACTTTTTTTACTGTAGTTACCGGATGGTCTTTTTTGAAATTTAGCGTCGAAAACGAACCGATTTCCACAAAACATATATCTGCAGGGCTATTAGACTTCTTTAACAACATACAAGGAGGGGTTTTGCCAAAAGAGTCCTGACAATGATGTGTTTGTAGAGTAGAAGAATGTCCATCAAGTGAAAGGTGATCGAATTTAATTCTGTTACCATCTATACACAACGCTGGATCGGCATTGACCTCAACACGACGGGTCATATTGCCGTAGCCGCTGACCTGTTCAGCGGTAAGGTGATGAAACTCGGAACAAATGCTTATTATGCTCACAGTCATTGTTCAAAAAATTGTACAAAACTCTATAAATCTGGTAAACTCTGGAAATTGAAAAAAATCAAAAGTAAAGACCGCACTGTTTTCAAAAACGCAATCCATAAGATCAGTAAACAAATTGTTACATTCGCAGAATCTCTTGGTTCTGGAATAAAATTTGAAAAACTCTTCAACAGTCGCTATTACATGCAGGAGGTATCAAAAAATTACAATGAATTCTCATTTGACAACGGGTCGTTCTTCCTTCTCCAGAAAATGGTCGAGAAGAAAGCCAGTCGTCTGGGAATACCGGTAATCTATGTCAACCCCGCATACACCTCAAAGCGGTGCAGCAGGTGTGGTGGGTTTGGGAGGAGATACCGGAAGCGGTTTGAATGCCCGCACTGCGGATACGTTGTCCATGCTGATGTGAATGCAGCGTTCAATATTGCATCGACTTCATTCCGATCAGAATCGTATGATACAGAATTGGATATTGAGAGGAGATGTGTAAAAGAGATTAGAAAACAGACGAGAGGACTGACAAAAATACAAGTACGGGATTTTCCCCCGTTTCCACCAACGAGCTCAGTTAACAACCCGGGGAATCTTCTCTATGTATTGGAGTGCCAGCGTGTGCCGGTGGACTGCACTCCAACCTGATTTTACTCTTTATTTTAACCTGAATATGTTTCGATTAATTTATCACATAAAATAAATCAGATACGCATATGAAAAAATTATTTTTATTAATTCTAACAATTGCATGTATTTTAATCGCTGGCTGTACATCAACAACCCCGACACCTGGCATGTCCACCCAAAATACCGCAAAACCCACTCCACAAATAACCCTTCCGAATACACCAACCACTCCTCAGACCACAACTCTGATACAGGAAAAGACGGATACATCTGCTCCCGCCAAGATGAGCCTGACTTCAAATAGTTTCTCGGATCAGGGATCAATTCCCTCCCGTTACACATGCGATGGGCAGGATATGTCTCCTCAATTATCGTGGAATAATATACCACCCAACACGCATAGTCTAATGCTCATTGTCGAGGATCGTGATACGGGCGTATTTACTCACTGGCGGATATTTAATATACCTCCAACTGTCAGTGAATTTCCTGAAGATGTCCAAAAAAGTCAAACCCTGCCAGGCGGGATTGTTCAGGGATCGAACAATTTTGGCGTGATCGGATACCGTGGCCCCTGCCCGCCGGGAGACAAGGCACACCACTATTTCTTCACCCTTTATGCCCTTGATTTAGGGCCAA
Source organism: Methanoregulaceae archaeon (assembly GCA_015660965.1). GTDB lineage: Archaea > Halobacteriota > Methanomicrobia > Methanomicrobiales > Methanospirillaceae > MVRE01. Next base: position 16,191 of record JACTVG010000005.1, on the reverse strand, counting down.
CCCTCTCTTGGGATACGACAAAAAAAGATATTGCGTCGCATGTGATCGGAACAGCGGAAATTATGGGAACCTATGCACGGGGATGATGCACGCAAGTCAAATGGTCGTGACAGCAACAGAGCATGGTTTTGGGATCTACTTATGTTATTACTGTTAATGGACGATTGTTGGATATGACACGAGCTGATGAGGCAGTTGCTCTTTTTCAACAAGGGTATTCCTGTTCACAGGCAGTTCTCGCGGTCTTTGCAAAGGACTTTGGACTTGACAGAAATATAGCGTTTAGGATCTCGCAAGGGTTTGGTGCCGGAATCGCGTATAATGATGATGTTTGTGGTGCAGTATCCGGTGCAATCATGGTGATCGGGCTCAGGTATGGAAGGACAAAGGTGGACGATATTGCATCAAAAGAAAAAACCTACGCTGTTGTTTCTGAGTTCCTTCGAGAATTTAAAAAACGGAATAATTCGGTGACCTGCACAGGACTTCTCGGGTACAACCTGTCTGACCCAAGTCAGTTTGCTGAAGTGAAAAAGAAAAATGTCGTGAGGTCTCGGTGCCCGATATTTGTGAGGGAGGCCGTTGAGTTAGTGGTAAAACTTGTATAATACACAGATCCTTATCCGTGAAAAATCACACTACAATCGGTGACGCGTTTTTATCAAACGGATTCGTACGCATCGAGAGCGAGAAGAGGTACGGATACTGCTTTTTCAAATGGTGCATGTACGTCAACCATTCCATGACGAGATGACTATAGACACGATTGATATCCCCTGACAGGTGTGCATAATCTGTTACCGGTAAATCAGTCAATTGTTCGCGAGCCATCAACTCCTCCACAAGGTGGAAGACTGAATGGAGCAATTCAGTAAATGTATCGTGCTCGCCAATCTCTGGATTTTCAAGTAATGAAACCAAGAACCCTTTGTGTTGGGCGAAAAATTCGTGGAGGTCGGGTAGAGAGATCGTCCTGCTATCAAGTCTGCACACATGCTTTTTAAGAAGTGCCATCGCTTGTGCAAAGTCATCCTCTGACCAGTTGTTCGTTACGATCAGTGCATTTTGGATACCGCTGATATCAGGATCTTTTGCACTTAATTTTTTGAGCAGTGGTATTCCAACTTCGGAGAAAAAAACACCGATAACCATATTGATTTTTTCTAATCGTTTTGCCCGGTCCCGTTCATCGATTATATATTCAATTGCGTTTGCCATTACCCCAACAAAACAACCAACACCCGTAAGAATGATCAGGATGATCAAAAATCTCCCTGCCGTTGTGGTTGGATGGATATCGCCAAAACCGACGGTAGAAATCGTTGAAATAATTAAATAAAACGCATCGAACGGACTGAACTTTTCGAGTACTATCAATCCGATCATTCCTATAACGATGACAACAAGGAGGATAGCGATGTAAATACGGAGCCGAAGATCAATGACTTTCATTACTCACTCTTCTTCCCTGTACTGGTATAAAATGGATACGATTAGACAAAACGAATACCCCCGACCAGATTCGAACTGGTGTCGCCGGATCCAAAGTCCTGCATGATTGACCGCTACACTACGGGGGTGAATATGATTCTAACCAATTAACTTTCTTGACTAATTAATTTAGCGAGGTTTAGAACCCCATATACTATTATTCACTTTAGTATATAGGGGGTATTGTCTTTTGATCGATTTTTCCAGACTAGCTCCGTCGTCATCTTAATAATCCATTCCATCATGCTTTCGCACAATAGAAACTAATTCAATAATCAGCTTATTATGGTGGATGAATAGGATTACCCGGTACTCACCGACCCGGAGTCGGTACCGCGGGTATCGTTCTGGAGATCCCTTCACTTTCCGAACATCATACCGGATATAATCCAGTTTCTGAGCAAAGCCGGCAATAGCATCAAGAATCCGGGTAGCATGGTTTGCCGGAATATGACGCAGTTGTTTTTTAGTATGGTTCGGGATAACAACAAGGTAGACCATCAAACGCCCAGTTCTTTCCGTACCTGTTTAAGGGTCTGGACTCTTCCTGCCTTGATATCCTCCACACTGGCAGAGATGCTTGCAATCTCTTCATCACTTAGTGGTTCATCATCATACGCCATTTCTGCCAAGCGTCTGATGACCTCATCATACGTTTCCCGAGGATTCAGTTTCAGATCATCGAGGAGAGCCTTTGTTTCAGTCCGGATCTGAACTGTGGTATGAGACATGCATTGTTATAGCACGTTATAATTATTTATAATCTATGATAGATCTCTCGACGTATACGTCAACGTATCAGAATCGTTGCTGAATAATATCCTTTTTCGTAGAGCCAATGTATATAAGAACAAAAACGAATACGTCCGATGTGAGAAATTGTTATGTTCTGTCGTGAATGTGGGACACAGAACCCCGATGCAAACGTGTTCTGCAATAATTTTAAAAAACCAATAATAACAACACAGCTATCCCCTGTTCCACCTATGCAAGTCGCCGATTCCACAGGGAATCCTGTCACAACGACCACGGTAAGTACGGCACGATCAAAAAGGAAATGGATCTTAACCGGCGGACTTTTCGTCCTCATTGTCATTATTGTGGTCGCGTTCCTTGTATTCGGGGTGTTTAGAACTGCCAATGACCCAATCGTGGGCACTTGGGCTGTGGGTTCGATAGGTATGCAGATGCAGTTTGATATGAACGGTACAGCAACCCTCCAATCTCCAGTAACGGGATACTACGCGATTGCACGGTGGGAGAAGGTCGCAGAAAACCAGTACCGGCTCCTTTCTTCCAAAGGTACATCTAACCAACCTCTCTTCTACGACCCGATTTCGGGCACCTTGCGTACTAACGACTTTTCTATAATATTTATTAAGAAGGGGTGATGAGCGATGAAGAACACCCAGATATATATCTTTGGTGCTGTCGTATGCAGTCTCGTAATTCTTGTCCTCTCAACTGCTTTCGTGGTGTTTCTGGTTCCCGCGGCTGATGCTGCAGGAACAGGTGATACTCCGTTTTCGGACTTCTATTGGGTTCAGACCGGGGGACCCGTCCATATCGATATCAATATTCCCCCTCCACCGCCACTCCCTCCACCACCCTACAACACCAATAACCCACAAAATATGGGTTCCTACTCTGGCCCCTGTCCCATAGCTACCACAGGCATAGGTACCATAGTAGCACCACAGTTACGTGACACGGGATTGAAATCAGGTGCCTTGTGCCGTGGAGCATGCGGCGTCGATTGCCAGCCAGGACGGTGCACTCCACAAAAAGATATCGTAATTCAGATCAATAGCGGGACCTGTACGTACCAGCATGTCGTCTCGTGCCCCACCCACAAGGGTTGCCAAGATCATGATGCCTGTTACGATTACTGCACAGAAAAACTCGGATATACTTCCCTTTTTGACGCCTGCCATGATATGTGCAACTCGCGTTGTTTTGACGAATATGGTTACAAAACCTGCAGTAAGTGGGCAGATATTTTGGGAAATGCAGGTAGTGTGATGAGTAATTTTGAGGACTGGTTTGCTCCCCCAACATTTGATCCCAATCATCTTCTGTTCTCTGACCCCCCTATTTTCACTAAATGCCCAGAGGGCACCAAAATATATGATACGAGTGAAGGCCAGTGCTGTCCGGAAGGGGCGCAGTATTCTTATGCCGGTAGCTGTTGGGAGTGCCCGTCTGGCAAAGTATATGATAAGTCCTCCGGCACGTGCCGTGATTCATGTCCAGAAGGGTCTCCGTATTTCTATAATGGTGTTTGTAATTCGCAACCATCGAGTTCTAATACAGAAACCCCGACACCATCTTCTTCCCCAACTCCATCACCTACCGTGACGAAACCTACTCAAACCCCAGTTGTCAGAAAAACTATGCAGGGACCGAATGTAACCCTTACAACGATGTGGGAAGGCAACTCACAGGGGGATGCGATCTATTGGGATCCTCCGGCACCAGGGACGTGCGCACATACAACGGGAGAGAGTCACTTCCAATGCACGTCATCATTTTTACCAGGCACTAAGGTCACTCTCACCGCAGAACCGCATGAAGGTGGTATGTTCCTCGGATGGTTTGGCGCCTGTTCCGGGACTGGAGTATGCCAGGTCACCATGGATAAAGACAAAACAGTCACTGCTAATTTCCAAATGACCCCCATAGCAACTCTTGATTATAACGTATACTGCAGTAGTAAATATCCTGGAAGCGTCTATAACGCCATGACGCACACGTGCCAATACCAAACCGTACAGACCCTGACACCATCATCACCGATCAGTCAGGGAGGAACTAACAGACCGACACTCATACCTATTGAGGGTGAATGTTGCCCGAATGAACCTTGCGATACTCAGGTCGCTGATGCTACCGGTGGGACTCCCCCATACCACTATAGCTCCGGTTCATTTGCAAACGGGGCTCCTCCCATGGGAATGATCATCAACCTGAACGGCCACCTGACCGGTACGGCACCGGCAGTTGGAACATATACATTTAGCATTTGTGTGGCAGATATCACCGGTGCATCGGACTGCAAACAGACACGTCTCATTGTCAGTTAAATTATATTTTTTTCACATTTTTTACGTGTTCAAGATTTATTACAACTGACAGATAGTAGAGTTCTGGTGCATTAACGAGATTTTTCCTATAGTTGAGGTAAGTATTACAAGAGATCTCCTTTTTCCAAGCCCCACAAATACAACGGAACCTGATTATTTTTTTTATTTAAGGTTTCTATAATCGCAGGTAATATACCATAGCGAGAGTCCCATGGATAAGCACCATTAAAATTGTGAGTCGTGCAAGATTCATATGCCAGTTAAGTGAGACGGTAATTTTTCCTTTCATTATCAAGAATCCGATTATTGCTGTACTAATTAAACACAAGAATGCAGCGATTCCTGTATAAATGATCATGGGGAAACTAATCCACGATGAAATCATAATGAATAAACCTCTTTGTAGACAGTGATAAAACATGCCGAAAGAATCCTGCACAATTAGTCAGACATTCCCAACAGGATCCTCCTTGTGGTGTTAGATAGCGATGCAATATTACCAGAACCAAATAGATGAAAAGTCGTAAAATTTTTCTCTTCTTTTGAAGTTTGAAGTTGTAGAAAACATTATCTTACCCTCTTTTAATGTGTAATAGGAGAATTCAGTTCCAAAAGTTGATTCTTATGATTCTTTCTAGAAATGATAAATCGAGATTCAATTTTTGGAGAAATATCGCACTTATTTTTACCTTTCTAGTAATAATTTGTATAACTTCCATCTCGGTTGAGGCTTCTACTGATAATACCTTGACTCTATTTGTAAAAGACGTAAAAACAGGTAACTATCTTGATGGTGCGATGGTTTATTTAGATGGTGCTTTTATAGGGACAACGGGCGAGTCGAATAATGCAGGGACGCTGCAGTTAAGCAATGTTTCTATTGGAGTTCACACTCTACGAATTACCAAAGAAGGATATATTGAAGTGACAAAAAAGGTACAATTTCCGGATACAAAAACGGTTGAATTGACGATGAATAAGGGATCCCTTTTCCTCTTAAATAAAAATGGATATTTTCCCCACGGAATTAATGTTATTTTTATCCCCTCGGAAACATCCTTTAGCTGTTCTGAAAATAGAAAATTATTTGATTCTACCTATACGGTAAATGAAAACCGCTTTAAAGAAGATGTTGTTGCAATTATCAATCGGACATTCCTACACCTCGATAAAATCACCTCACCATCAGCTCCACTCATAGAAGATTATCAAAATCGATTCAATTTTTATTACTATTACAACCCTGCTGTACATGCAGATGCATATTCTGGCTGTGCTGGCACGGTGTCGGATTTATATTGGAAGACTGTCACATTTAGTGACATCACTGTCATTCTCTACCCGACTTATACTGGAGTGTATACCGGTCCTCCATGCCAACCAATGGGTTGCTACAAATCTATGGGTTCTGGAAGAAATCTGATGAAAGCCCCAGCTGATAGCACGTACTTGTTTGATCATGAAATGGGGCACGCTCTTTTTGGACTTGTTGATACCTATTGTGGAAATACGTATTATTACGAGAACAGTCCCGATCCCAATGTGTGGGCATCCTTGGATAAGTGTATAGCCAATGCAAAGATGAATAATTTCGACCCTAATAATTGCAAACAAATTAAAGGGGGATCTTCAAGTTTGTGTTCTAAACCGTTCTGGCGCTGGGATCCAAGCCCCGATATCATGGAAACGGGATATTACGGATCCTTTGGTTCCGCAGCAACGCAACGTATTAATTACATTTTGTCAAAAACAGGGAGTGCATAATAATGAATGGAAAAATTCTCGTGTGTCTGATTGTTTCCATGGCTCTCTTAATATGTATAGGTTGGACACATGCACAACCGCTTCCCGATTATGAAAAAATTGTTACTATCACATTGAACTATCAAGATGGAATTTACAAGCCGGTTGACCAGTCTATCCAGTATGGACAGGCGCCTAATCTCAATATTCTCTCTGGGAATCTACGTGGCGTTATCGTTGACAATAATGACAGAGAAATTAAAACTTTTTCGCTCATGGAACCTGGAATTGCAGTTGGTGAGGGGATCCAAGGAACACCGGGGAATAATCCACATATTCAAGGGTATGTGGAGAGAACCGATCCTGCTGAAATGGTTATTACCATACCCTATCTGCAGAACATGCAGAAATTCAATCTTTACGATACACAGAACAACAATCTTCTAGTCTCTATTGACCTCTCTCCAGCTATTATAACATTTTGTGCCGAGTATACCGGAGATCCTGATTGCCTCGGGCTTGCCTCACAATCAACAAAACCTGTACCAGAAACAAGGACGCCTATTTTATACCTCTCAGTTTTTGCCGTTTTATTAATCAGTGGGACCACACTTGTGTATATATTTTCACGACAAGAAACCAAACAAGACATTCCAAGGAAGCTTACTATTCTTACGGTAGATGACGAGCCAACTATACTCGAACTTATTCAATTAATGCTTAAAAAGGAAGGCTATAATACAATATCCGCTCCCGGTGGGAAAGAATGTCTCGAACTTATCAAACAGAAAAAACAGCGTCCAGATGTAATACTCCTTGATATCATGATGCAGCCGATGGACGGATGGGAGACACTCGAACATATTAAAGCAAATCCTGATACAAAAACGATTCCTGTCTTAATGCTCACTGGAAAACAGCTCACTGCTGCTGAAGCAAAACGCTATCACATCTGTATCGAGGATTACATCATGAAGCCATTTACCAATGCCCAGCTTATTGCAGCAATTGAACACGTGTTTATTCGAGAGAGAACGATTAAAGAGAATTTACCTCTCGCTAAAAAGGCTGGTATTTCCCAAGACATATATTGTGAATTTGCAAAACTCTCAAAGCATATAGATGTGAATAAAAAAATCGTCGATCTTTTACAACTGACCTATGTTGTGGATGAGTCAGGAAAATTGGGCGATGCTGAAGCAAATAAAATAATCGAGCAAATGATTCTGAATACCAAGCTCAATGAAGATCGGTTTGAGCAAATGAAGCGTGAGATATTTTCAGCGTTTGCAGAAAAAGGGTATCCTGTACCACATCTGTAGAGTTCCTGATAAAGATCTAGTGTAAAACAACACAAATTTCTTTTTTCGTCATTGGGTTTGGTGTGGGAATTCCCGCCAACATGTGTAAACTTCCATTGGTCAAATCAAGATTAGATATTACGAGAAATCTTTTTCTTCAAGTCCCGACAACGCAACAGAGCCCGGAATCATTAAAATTAATTACTTTCACCCCATCGCTGCACCAAGGAGATTTGCTGTAATTCTCAATGCTTCAATCTCTTCAACAGACCAATATCTGTCTAAAACATGGAAAAATCCAATAAAACCCCACAATTTGTCTCTTATGATGATGGGTAGTATTGCACCCGATTGAACACCAAGCAGGGAAAAAAACCGTTTTTCTGATTCTGGAACGTTATTTGTGGATGCCAGAACAACCTCCCCTCTGGATAGTAATTCATGCCAGCGGGAAAGTCCAAGTGATGAGAGGGTGAACTCTTTTAACTCCCGCTTATAGAGGCTGGGGTAAATTCCTGGCCCGGTCCACTCATATTTCATGCTGAGTAAAGGAGATCCTTCTGGATCCAAATGAATTTTAAAAATTGAAATTGTACTCGTGTCAATTGTCAGTCCGATCAGTGCAAGAAAATCCTGTATTGTTGATGCATCAATATCGCGTGATACGTCTTCTTTGCTAGTTTTCGAATAAGAGACCCGTAACATCCATTCAACTGCAGAACTTACAGCAAAAAGTATGGCATCGCGTTTTTTAATTTCTCGGTCAATTTTGTGTTTATACAACGCCATTTCGATAATAGAATGAAGTTCCCGTTCATCATACGGTTTCAGGACATATCCGTACGGTTCAGTAATTTTTGCCCGCTCAAGGAGGTCTTTGTCGGCGTATGCCGTAAGGTAGATGACAGGAATATCATATAGCGAATGGATCTGCCCAGCAGCTTCGATACCGTCCATCTTTCCGGCAAGGTGAATATCCATGAGCACCAGGTTCGGCTGTGTTTCTTTGACTTTTTCAATTGCAAGTTCACCGGATGCAGAGATTCCCGAAACACTGTAGCCCAGACTTTTCAACGTTTCTTTGATATCGTTTGCAACAATTGCCTCATCTTCAACAATGAATACCGCAGGTTTTGCCATGACATTCCTCCTTACGCAATCTCTCGATGTACCGAAATGATATAGGTTGTTCCTAGTTCTCTTTCAACTTTTATTGTCCCATTAAGCTGTTCAACAAGATTATTCACAAGCCGGAGACCAAGCGATTCTGGGTTCTTCCAGTCTAGATTAGGGGGCAGTCCGATTCCATCATCCTTGATGACTAGTGTGAGAACCTTATTCTCGTACTGGCTGCTGATAGTGATCGTACCTTTTCGGTCGGACGGGAACGCATGGTTCAGTGCGTTCGAGATCAGTTCATTGATTATCAGGCCAAGCGGTATTGCAGTGTTGATATCAATCATGACCTTTTCGATGGCGATCTCCAAGGCTACTTTTTGGAAATTGACTCCATAGTATGAGAAGAGCTGGGTTGCAAGGAACTTTGTGTAGTCAGAGAGGTCGATCTGCGAGAGCTTCTCTGACTGTGAGAGCTTTTCGTAGACAAGGGACATTGCCCTTACACGATGCTGAGTCTCTGCCATAATCTGTTTCATTTGTTTATCGTCAATCTGACGCATCTGGAGGTTTATAAGGCTGATGATGATCTGTAGGTTGTTCTTGACGCGGTGGTGGACTTCGCGTAGGAGCAGGACCTTTTCTTGGAGTGCCTTATTCAGCTCTTCAGTACGGTTTACCACTTTTTGTTCAAGTTCTTCGTTGAAATGTTTAAGCAGGTCTTCTGCACGCCTGCGTTCGGTGATATCTGAGAAGAAGCCGACACTGCGCATCCCTCCATCGATAAAGATATGCGTGGAGGAAATGTCCGCATACAGGATTGTTTTATCTTTTCGCAGTAACGGGATATTCATTGACATCATTTTTTCACCGCGTGACTGAGCTATAAATTCACCTATCGCGAAGTCCAAGGATTCTTTTGGAACAATATTCTCTACGCCTAGGGTGGTAAGTTCTCCTTCAGAATACCCAAGCATCCTGCACATCGCCGGATTTGCATACATGAACTTCTTTGTCTCGATATCAGCAACCAAAATTCCTTCAACTGCTCCCTCAAAGAGGGACCGGAATCGCAGTTCTTTCTCAAGGAGTTTCTTTTCTATATGTTTACGTTCGGTAATATCACGCGCTATCCCGAGAACCGCAATGACATTCCCCTCCTTATCTTTTAACGGCACCGAACTAGTGTCAATCCAAAATTCCTGTTCACCGAATTGAATTTTCTCTTCCGTTTTTACGGGCTCTCCCGTTTCGAATACTTTCTTTAACATAATGCCTTGTGCATCGGCAATACCAGGTGGGAAAAGACTTTTTCTTGGTGATCCAATCACCTGATTGTAAGGAAGGCGGAACAATTTCAGCGCAGCGGGATTGACGTACTTCATAGTATCATCCCTGTCAACGATGAAGATCTGATCCGGTAACGCTTCCGCAAGGGTACGATACCGCTCTTCGCTTTGGGCAAGCGCCTCATTAGTTTTCCTGTGCTCAGTGGTATCATAGGCAATAGTGGATGCGCCGATCAGACGGTTCTGTGTATCTTTGATCGGGGATACAGTCATGATGACGTTGATCTGCCCGCCATCTTTTTTCATTCTCAGGGTTTCGTAACGGATAACGGGCATGCCATTCCTGATCTGTTCAAGAATTTTTTGGGTGTCATCCGGGTGATCCGGCGGCACCAGCAACGAGATATTCCTGCCGACTATTTCTTGTGCAGAATATTCATAGATCCGTTCGGCTCCGGCATTCCAGCTGGTGATGATCCCGTCTAGCGTTTTACCGATGATTGCTTCATCCGAATACTCCACAATGGCAGCAAGATGTGCCAGTTCCTCTTCAGCTTTAACAGCATTGGTGAAGTTGACTCCAATCGCAATAAAACTCGAGAGATGTTTTTCATACTCTGGGATCTTTTTTGTATTCCACAGGATAATTTTCTCGGTCCCATCTTTGCAGGTTATGGTACTTCTGAAGTTTTCCAGATAGTTGTCCTTTTTTATAATTTCGGTAATTTTTTCGGTAATTTCTTTTCGGTACTCTTTTTTTGGATAAAGGAGCTTCCAGACTTCGTTTTTTCCGATGACTTCGTTTGCAGTATATCCACTCAGTTCTGCGGCTGCCCTATTCCATTCAAGGATCCTGCCGCTTGAATCAAGCACCATCAGCCAGACATTCGCATTCTGGATAATACTCTCTTGAATCCGGGTCGCTCTCATGAGGTTGTTCCGTGCCTGTAGGAGGTTCTCAGAAAGGTATACTACAAGTGCAGCAATGCCGATGAATACGAATGCACGGACGGCGGCACCTTCGATTTCAGTAAGGTTGCCTGGTATATAAAAAACAACAAGAACAAGGTAAAAAAAGCTGAGCACGACAGACAGGAAAAAACCCTTTTTCCGGTAATGATAGGAAAGAAGCACGATCGGGATGTAATAGAGGTGCATGAAGATTGTCGTGATTCCACGGGACAGGCAATATACTGTTATAAACAGGACAATGCAGGAAATTGAAAGAAGAGTCGCTTTCCACATGTTTTCCGTCATAGTGTATCCGTCTCGAATGGTCTGAGTCATAATGATCTCCGGTCCATGGCCCTCTTTGCAGAGATTTTGTAAGAGTACATATCAACACGTGATTATTCTTTTTCCTTTACGACAATAGTAAATGTCGTTCCCCCTTGTCGGTCGAGTTCGATGGTGCCAGAGAGCTGTTCGACAAGCGAGATGACAAGCCGGAGGCCAAGTGATTCGGTATTCCGCCAGTCCAGATCCCCTCGGATTCCGATACCATTGTCCTTGAAAACTATTGATATCGTGTGGTTTTGTTTTTGGACTGACATAATAATCTCTCCCTTCCTCCCGCCAGGAAATGCATATTTTAACGAATTTGAGGTTAATTCGTTGATCATGAGCCCAAGCGGGATTGCAGTGTTGATATCTACCATGGTCTTTCTGATATCTATGTTTGGGATCACTTGTCGTGAATCCATTCCATAGAATGCAAAGAGCTGGGTTGCAAGGAACCTTATGTAGTCAGAAAGGTCGATCTGTGAGAGGCTATCTGATTGGTAGAGCTTTTCGTGAACAAGGGACATCGCACGGATCCGGTTCTGAGTCTCTGCCATGACCTGTTTTAAACGGGCATCGTCAATCTGGCGCATCTGCAGGTTGACAAGGCTGATGATGATCTGGAGATTGTTTTTGACACGGTGATGGACTTCACGAAGCAACACGACTTTTTCTTCAAGGGATGCGTTGAGCCGAGATGTCCTTTCGGCAATCCCCTTTTCGAGTTCCTCATTGAACTTTTTCAGTCTCTCTTCACTCTTCTTACGTTCGGTGATGTCATGGGCAAATCCCTGGATGGCATACACTTTACCTTGGCGGTAGAGGAGGGTCGCAGTCGTTTCGACATCGATGTAATTCCCGTTCTTGCACCTTATATGATATTCTGATGGCTCTTGTTGGGTCCCGGTCGCGATTACTTCCTGTATTACATCCCGAGCGAGCTGGATCTGGATAGGGGTGAGAAGGGAAAAAAAACTTATGGAAGTAATCTCGTCCTTGGTATAGCCAAGCAGCTTTAAAGCCGAAGGGTTGGCGTCAATGAACTTTCCTTCAAAATCATGGATATACACGCAATCAAGCGAACGGTCAAACAGGGACCTGTAACGTTCCTCGGTTTCATGCAGTATTGCCTCCGCATGTTTGCGCTCGGTGATATCGGTAAGCACGTTTAGTACTGCAGGGAGACCGCTAAATTCGATCATGGTTCCACGGACGATAACCATACGGTGCTCACCTGTCCGGGACTGGAGCTCGATCTCGTAGGGTTCAATTGATGCTCCGCCCGACCTGTTCCGTATCATCTCGGCAACACGTTCACGATATTTTGGGACGATATAATCCGTTAGTGGTTTGTTGAGGACTTCATTCGCTGAGTACCCCATGGTATGAACCATGGCGGGGTTAACATAAACAACGAGTCCCTTCCGGTGTACTAGGATCAAATCAGGTACATTTTCCAGAACATTGCGGAATTTTTCCTCGCTTTGCCTAAGTGATTCTTCTGCCCGTTTTTGTTCGGTAATGTCCCTGATAGTGCCGACAAACGCTTTAATAGAACCGTCCGCCTCGCGCAGGGGTACTGCGGTGATCAACGTGTCGAGAATTATATTATCCTTTTTTTGGAGCCGGACCGGGAACTCTTTGACATATCCATCCTCTACGATCTTTTTGAGGAATTCCGCACGCTCCTCCGGATACTCGTAGAGGCTGGAAATAGGGACACGTTGGAGTTCCTCCCGGCTGCCATAGCCAAACAACTCCAGTGCGGCATCATTGAATTCGATCCAATGGCCTACTGGTGATGTGATAAAGACGCAGTCCCGTGACGTGGTAAAGAACTCACGGTATTTTTCCTCGCTCTGCTTGAGTGATTCTTCTGCTCGTTTTTGTTCGGTAGTGTCTCTTCCGACTGACTGGTATTCAACTACACGGCCATCCTTATCGAAAATGGCCCGATCATTCCACCGTTGCCAGCGGACTTCCCCAGAAGACATGATAATCCGGTGCTCGATTACAGCGACTTGATTCTGTAGGGTCAGCGATGCGAGGTGCTGCTTCATCTTCCTAGCGTCTTCAGGGGGTAAAATTACAGAGTGATTGTTGTCGATGCACCGTGTTTTGTCGAGGTTAAAATAACGGCAATAGGCATCGTTGACAAAAGTGAGCTTTCCATCGGGAGTGAAACGGCAGATAAACTCTGTCTGGTCTTCCACCACAGCCCGGTACCGTTCTTGGCTCTCACGTAGCGCCAGCTCAGTCTGAACGCTTTTTGTGATGTCAACACCGATGGCAACAAACCGGAGAGGTTTCTCATCCTCAGTTTCAAGGCTCCGCGTGTTCCAGAGAATCTCCTTTTTTTCACTGGATTTACTGATGATAGAGGTCTCAAAATTCTCGAGATATTTTCTCTCACTGATAATCCGGGTGAGTGTTCTGGTAATCTTTTTACGGTAATCGGGATCAGGGTAGAGAAATTTCCAAATGTTGTTGGTGCCGAGCACCTCACTTGCATGGTATCCACTGATCTTAGCAGCTGCGTTGTTCCAGATCAGAATCATTCCTTTCTTGTCAAGCACCATCAGCCAGACATTGGCATTTGAAATAATGCTCTCCTGAAATCTGCTCAATGTGCGGATCTCTTCTTCTGCCCGCTTGCGATCGCTAATATCTTCAAGCGTCTCTACCGCACCGATAATGTTACCCTTGGGATCTTTTATCGGGGCGGTAGTGTAAAACAGCCATGATCCCGACTTTCCTAAATGCGGGAAGAAATCCGTAGATTCATATGCTTCATCAACAACTTTGGATTTTGTAAATTTTCCCTCATAATACTCCGGGATCTTCTCGATTGCATTATCGACCAGCAGATCAGCCATGGTGGGGCGTTCTTTCTTATAAAACGCCTTCCAGTGCTGGTTTGTTCCGATTACTATATCGGATGTAACCCCGCTGAACTTTTCAAGCGCTTTATTCCAATAGATGACATGATGATTTTTATCAATCACAAATTTCGGGATTGGTGAACCCTGCAGGATGGAAATCAACCTTATCTGGCTCTCGCGCAATGCTTCATCTGCACGCTTCTGCTCGGTGATATCACGAATAGACTCAATTGCTCCATATAAATTACCCTTGGCATCAAACAGTGGTGATGCAGTTCCCGAGAGGTATGCCCCCGTCCCCTGGTATGCGCCAGGCACAAATGTTTCTGCATATATTGTGGAGCCTTCGGCCTTTACTCCTGAATAATTCTTCTCGATCACTTCTTTTGTCGAGAACACAAGATCGATAAGAATCGGTCGTCGTGTTCCATAGAATGGGACTGAGTACTCATAATTGCCTTTACCGATCATCTGCGCTTTTTTAATCCCGGTCATCACCTCGATTGCCTTGTTCCATGCTATGATCACCCCTTTTTTGTCAATGACCAATGTGGCATCAGGCAAAAACTCGATGATGTCTGAAAGCTGCTGATGTGCATATTGGAGATATTCCGTAGTTTTTTTCCTTTCAGTCATATCCCGTATAACTGAAAGGACCACTTTTTTTCCTTGAAGCGTGATAACATGGGCATTGACCTCGACCGGTACAATCGTACCGTCTTTTCTTTTATGCTCGGTTTCAAACAATGCATGCCCAACAGAATTCAATTCTTCAAAAATTTTTTCAATGGGACGACTGTGGTATTCCGTCGTAAAATCAAGTGGGGCGTGCTCCAGCATCTCTTCCCTTGAGTACTGCAGCATCCTACAAGCAACATCGTTTACATCAATAAATTTTCCGGGGCGTCCGTCTTTTCCGATCTCATGCAGGTGGATTGCGTCATTTATCCAGTTGAATATCTCGCGGAATTTTCTTTCGCTCTCCTGTAGTGCTTCATCCAGACAGGGCATTTTATTTTTTTGGGTTTTTGATTTTTTCAAAGAGGGTTCCTTTATGTTTTTTTTCCTTGTTTTTCTCATAAAGCACGCCAAATAATCATGGTTATTCTTTTTCATGCACCACAATGGAGAAACTAGTTCCAGCACTCCGGTCGAGTTCGATTGTCCCGCTCAGCTGTTCCACGAGCGAGATCACAAGCCGGAGTCCCAGCGATTTTGCGTTGCGCCAGTCAAAGTCCTGCGGGATACCGACACCGTTGTCCTTAAACAGGATGGTGAGCGTGTGCTCCTCCCTGTGGATCGCAAGGGAGATATCCCCCTTTTTCCCCCCGGGAAACGCATATTTTAAGGAGTTGGAAATAAGTTCATTGATTATCAGCCCAAGGGGGATAGCGGTGTCGATATCAAGGAAAATATCCCGGATATCCATCGTGAGTGTGATACCCTTTCCTTGCATGCCGAAGAACTGGAACAGGCTGTTGCCAAGGAACTTGATATAATCGCCAAGATCGATCTTCGATATGTCTGTGGACTTGTACAGTTTTTCGTGGACAAGCGCCATTGCCCTGATCCGGGATTGGCTATCTCTGATCACCTGAGAGGATTTCTCGTCTTCGATATACCGTGACTGAAGGTTTAATAGAGAGATGATGATCTGGAGGTTGTTTTTCACCCGATGGTGGACTTCGCGGATCAGGACTTCTTTTTCACCGACGGTTTTAGTGAGTTGTTTTTCAGCGTCGAGACGGATACCAATCTCTGTTACCAATTTCAGGTTAACATCTGAGAGGTCTGACGTTCGTTCGATAACTTGGCGGTCAAGATCATCAACGAATGTTTTCAGGGTTTGTTCTGACCGCTTGCGGTTGGTGATATCGTTGATGATGTGGACTGCTCCGGTAAACTCGCCGGCTTCATCGAAAATGGGATCCACGTCGACCTCAAACCAACTCTCGCCAATCCGCAGATCCATTGTTTCACGGTGCAGGCTGTTTTTCGCCCGCTC
>JACTVG010000012.1 GCA_015660965.1 Methanoregulaceae archaeon | reverse complement strand
CGAGTATTGATCCTGGGCGAAGGTCCCTCGCGTCCAGCCCTGGAGGGCCTGGCATCCCGACGGGGGGTTCTGGACCATGTCACATTCGCGGGCTTTGTCCCTGATCCCGCGACGGTCATCGGGATCATGAAGAGCGCCGAAGTCTTTGTATCCCCATCCATCCGGGAGGGGTTTGGCATGGCAGCCCTGGAGGCGATGGCATGCGGAACGCCGGTGGTGACCGTTGACCATCCCAGGAATGCCGTGAGGGAGCGTATCAATACCACGACGGGCAGGGTCGCGAGCCTGACCCCCGAGGATCTCGGTGAGAAGATCCTGGATTGCCTGAGCAACCCGTCGCGGTTCGGGCCGGGGTGCACCGCCATGGCCGCGGCGTATGATTGGGAAGTGATCCTGCCGCAGGTAGAGGGATTCTATCAGAAGATAGCCGGCTGACGGCCTGAGGGTATCCTGACAGGGAGGCGCCCATCGCGGTGGACAGGTGCCTTGAGATCCGAACACTCTCGGGGGCTTCGTCCCTGCCGTTCTCCCATTCCCCCTCATTGCGATACCCCCTGATGGGTTTCGGTGAGGATGAGATCGATACCCAATAAAAGAATCATCATATCGCTTCTCTCCCGTAAAATCCCGGAGAAATCCTTTTTTAATCCTCGAGAACAATATCCCTGCGATGAGGCTCCTCCTCCTCCAGCTGAACCCGATCGTCGGCGATCTCCCCGGCAATGCCGGGAAGATCCGGGACGGGGTCACCTCGGCAGGGCCCGGTTCTGCCGATCTCATCGTCACCTCCGAGCTCGCCCTCCTCGGCTATCCGCCCCGGGACCTCCTCCTCTTCAGGGACTACATCGGGAGGTCCCTGGAGGTTGCCGGTACCCTGGCAGAGGACCTCAAGGGATACCCGCCGGTCCTTCTGGGGGGCGCCCAGCCCAACCCGTCTCCCATCGGCCGCCCCCTCTTCAATGTCGCCCTCCTCCTCCACCAGGGGAAGATCGCCCGGTCCTTCGGGAAGACCCTCCTCCCGACCTACGACGTGTTCGACGAGGACCGCTACTTCGAGCCCGCGCAGGGACCCCAGATCCTCGACCTGAAAGGGGTGAAACTCGGCATCTCCATCTGCGAGGACATCTGGAACGATGCCGATTTCTGGAAGCGGAAGCGCTACCACTCCGATCCCGTCCAGGAACTCGTCCGGGCCGGTGCCCGGTGCCTCATCAACATCTCGGCATCGCCCTTCACCGAAGGAAAGCAGCAGCTCCGGGAGAGGATGCTCTCCGGTATCGCGCGGAAGCACGGGATCCCCCTCGTCTACGTCAACCAGGCCGGCGGGAACGACGACCTGGTCTTCGACGGGAGGAGCTGCGCCTTCAATGCCAGCGGCGATCTCATCGCCCGGGCCGCCCCCTTCCGGGAGGACAGCCTGGCCATAGACATCTTCCAGGATACACCGGCCGGTATACATCCCGATGACTTCTCCCCCGAGTCAGAGATATGGAATGCCCTCGTCTTGGGAACCAGGGATTACCTCCGGAAGACTGGGTTCCAGAAGGCCCTCATTGGACTCTCGGGAGGGATCGACTCATCCCTGGTCGCTGCCGTAGCCGCCGAGGCCCTCGGGAGGGAAAACGTCCTCGGGGTCCTCATGCCCTCCCCGTATTCGAGCGAGGGGAGCGTCACGGATGCACGTGCCCTCGCAGGGAACCTCGGCATACGCACCATAACCCTTCCCATCACCGTGATCATGGACTCCTTCGACGCGGCTCTCAGAGAGGAATTCTCCGGGCTCCCCAGGGATATCACCGAAGAGAACCTGCAGGCCCGGATCCGGGGCACCCTCCTCATGGCCCTCTCCAACAAGTTCGGAACCCTCCTCCTCTCCACAGGGAACAAGTCCGAGATGGCGGTAGGCTACTGCACCCTTTACGGAGACATGAACGGGGCACTCACCGTCCTTGCTGATGTGCCGAAGACCATGGTGTACCGCATCGCCCGGTGGCGAAATGCTATGGGATCGAATCCTATCATCCCGGAAACCGTATTCCTGAAGGCCCCATCTGCAGAGCTCCGGCCGGGCCAGACGGACCAGGACACCCTCCCCCCCTACGATCTCCTCGACGAGATCCTCCACTACCATATCGAGCAGCACGAGTCCCCGGCCGAGATCGTGGCAAGGGGCTATGATCCCGGTGTCGTCTACCGGGTTGCCCAGCTGGTGAAAGCTGCGGAGTTCAAACGGAAGCAGGCTCCGCCGGGGATCAAGGTCACCGACCGGGCCTTCGGCACAGGGTGGAGGATGCCCATTGCTACAGGGGAGTGGGATCTTAACGGGGGGACATGAGAATCGGGCAATCATACCGTTGGAGCATGCATGGTGAAATAATAGTCTCAGGTTATTCCAATTCCTCTGAATTAAGGAATCATATCCGATACTATTCAATACCTTGAATGGAAATTTAATCTAGGTATCATGAAAGTTGTAATCCTGGCCGGGGGTTTAGGAACCCGATTGAGGGAAGAAACGGAATACCGCCCAAAACCGATGGTCAATATTGGAAGTAAACCAATTTTATGGCATATAATGAAGATATATGGATATTATGGTTTTCACGACTTTGTGATCTGCCTGGGATATAAGGGAGACATGATAAAAGAATACTTTTTGAATTATGAGATCATGAATAGCGACTTCTCCATAAAATTAGGAGATCGCCATGATATAGAGATTCATAATGACCATAATGAAAAAAACTGGATTGTTACCCTTGCAGATACCGGAGAGAAAGCTCAGACTGGTGCAAGGGTAAAAAGGATTGAAAAGTATATCGATGGCGATACGTTCATGCTGACCTATGGTGATGCCGTGGCAGACATCGATATTGCAAAACTCCTTGCATTCCACAAGGCTCACGGTAAGATTGGGACAGTGACCGGTGTGCATCCAGTCTCACGCTTCGGGGAACTGTGCATCGATGCCCGCTGCGTAAAACGGTTCAACGAGAAACCCCAAGCAAAGGAAGGCTTTGTCAGCGGGGGTTTCTTTGTCTTCAACAGGGACTTTTTTTCATATCTGGATGATCATGACGAATGCGTGCTTGAGAAGGAACCGGTTGAAAATCTGTCTGCAGCCAATGAGCTTATGGTGTATCAGCATGAAGGGTATTGGCAATGCTGCGATACCTACAGGGAACTGGAGATCCTCAATAATCTCTGGAACCACCCGAATCCGCCATGGAAACTGTGGAAATAATGGATAATACCATGGTTTCATCCATGCTTTTGAAGGTCAGTTTATTGTTAAAAAAAACGCAATTGTTCTTAAGAAATTTTTTTCTTGATCCCGCATCCTGCACGCAGATATTCAAATTTTGTGGCGTGGGCATCCTGAATACGGTTGTCGGGTACGGGGTATTCTTTCTGCTGGTGAATTATCTGTTTTATTTACTGGCATTGTTGATCGCCCATATTACCGGGGTGATCCATAGTTTTCTCTGGAATAAATACTGGGTTTTTAAATCCAAAAAAATCAATCTCTGGGAATTCATAAAATTTAATGTCATTTATGCGGTTGTTTTCTTTGTGAACGCGGTTGCGCTTTTTGTGTGTGTTGACAGAATTCATGCGGACCCGAAGCTTGCCCAATTATTATTATTGCCCATAATAACCGTTGTAAGTTTTTTCGGTCAAAAATTGTGGACGTTTAAGGGAAAGGTAAGAGAAAATTGATAGTCAGAGAGATGAGATCATAAAGAGGTCTAGATCGATGTCGAAAGAAACGTTCTGGGAAGATAGAAACGTTTTCATCACCGGCTGTACCGGGCTGCTTGGTTCCTGGCTTACTGAGTCATTGCTCTCAAAGAAAGCGAATGTCATTGGACTGGTGCGCGATTCAATTCCCAAATCGAGATTTTATCAGTCTGACATCAGGGACAATGTCGTTACCGTCCGGGGGGAAATTGAAAATTATTTTCTTTTGGAGCGTATTATCAATGAATATGAGATCGATACCGTTTTTCATCTCGCCGCCCAGACAATCGTGACCCTGGCGAACAGGAATCCGATCTCTACCTTTAAATCAAATATCGAAGGCACATGGAACATTCTGGAAGCCTGCCGGAGATCGTCACCCATATCGCGGATTGTTGTGGCGTCCAGTGATAAAGCATATGGAGATCAGCCTGTACTGCCCTATGATGAGAAAACCCCACTTGAGGGCAGACATCCCTACGACGTCTCAAAAAGTTGCGCGGATCTGATCTGCCGGGCATATTTCGAGACCTACAACCTGCCGGTATGCGTAACACGATGCGGGAATTTTTATGGGGGTGGGGATTTGAATTTTAACCGGATTATACCAGGAACAATACAATCGGTATTCCATCATCAGCGACCGGTCATCAGAAGTGACGGATCGCCGCTCCGTGATTATTTCTATATCCGTGACGGGGCAGAGGCATATCTCCTCCTCGCTGAAAAGATGGAAAATAGAGATATTCATGGGGAAGCATTCAATTTCAGTACAGAACGCCCCTGTTCCGTTTTGGATATCGTACAGAAAATTCTTGACCAGATGGGGAGTCGTCTCAAACCGAACCTCTTGAATCAATCCACACATGAAATTCAGGACCAGTATTTATCTGCGGAAAAAGCAAAAAAAGTGTTAGAATGGGAATCAAAGTATACCCTTGATGACGGGCTGAAAGAGACTATAGACTGGTACACTCATTTTTTTAGGCATTATCGGCAATCGGAGAACCTATGAAAAAATTGATCAGTATTGTTATTCCGGCTTATAATGAGGAGTCGGGGGTCGAAGAACTGAAAAAACGATTGCTGAATATAATGAATACATGTCCCAATTATGATTTTGAAGTAATTATCGTGGAGAATGGATCGTTTGATACCACGTTTGAACGGCTCATCTCGATACATCACGAAGATCCGCGTTTCAAAATTGTCCAGTTGTCCAGAAATTTTGGATGCGATGGAGGTATCACTGCGGGGCTTGCGTATGCCAGGGGTGATGCAGCAGTAATCATGAATGCGGATTTACAGGACCCCCCCGAATTAATACCCCGGTTTATCCAGAAATGGGAATCCGGCTATGAAATTGTGTACGGCGTCATCCAGAAACGGGAAGGGGTCAATATTATCCGGCGCATGTTGTCAAGGGCTGCGTATATGATTATTTTCAGATTAAGTAATCGGATGATCCCTGAAAACGCGAGCGATTTCCGGTTGATTGATCGAAAGGTCTACGTAGTAATCAATAGCATGAAAGAAAAGAATAAATTTTTACGCGGTCTTGTGGTCTGGACCGGTTTTAAACAGGTGGGCATTCCCTTTGAGAGACAGCCGCGGTTTGCCGGGGAATCAAAGGCAGACTTCAGGACCATATGGCATGTTGCCATGAATGGGATATTTTCTTTTTCTTATTTCCCTTTAAAAATTGCGACCGCAATGGGATTTTTTTTATCGACAATCACGTTTCTCATGGCATTAATTGAGATATATCTTTATCTGGCGTTCGGGCGGGAGGTCCCGGGATTTACGACCACAATTCTGGTAATTTTATTCTGTTTCGGGATGGTTTTTCTGATCTTTGGGATCATGGGTACCTATATTGAAAGGATCTACGACGAGGTAAAACAGCGGCCAAATTTCATTGTGAACAGTGAAATTGGGTTTAAATGAAGGTCAGAACAAAAACTGTTCACTATACAAGGCCAACAAATCGTGATACACCTTTAATCCTTTTATCTTTCAGGAATAAGAGGGGCATTCGAAATTTTTATCCTGAAATGCAAGAAAAATTAATTATTCCCGATGATGACTTTGATGTACCATCTGCGAAGGTTGTAACGACATGAAAATGCGAGTTTCTGATTATATCACCTCAAAATTATTTGATGCCGGGGGAGAATGTGTTTTTTTAATTACCGGTGGAATGATCATGCATCTTACCGATGCATTGCTCCAGCACGGGAGGCAAAAATTCGTATGCTGCCATCATGAACAGGCTGCGGTAATGGCTGCGGAGGCATATGGCAGAGCAACGGGTAAACTGGGTGTTGCATATGTCACTGCAGGTCCTGGCGCTCTCAATACACTGAATAGTGTCGTCGGGGCGTACGTTGATTCATCCCCGTGTATTGTTGTGTCCGGCCAATCAAAGGTGTCCCAGGCGAAAGTCAAAGGACCCCGGCAATTTGCATTGCAGGGGTTCAACACCCTGCCGATTTTCCAGAATGTTACAAAATATGCGGTCATGCTCGACGATGTGTCGCGGGTCAGATACGAGGTCGAAAAATGTATTTACCATGCAAAATCCCCCCGGGTGGGGCCTGTCTGGATTGAATGCCCCATCGATATTCAGGGTGCACCGTTTGACCCTGAAGAGTATGAAGGATTTACCCCGCCCAGACCTCAAAATCATGCGGGACCGGATCTTCTGAAACAGGTCAAAGAAGTTGCCAAAAGCATCCGAACCAGTCGCAGGCCGTGCCTTCTTGTTGGAGCCGGAATCCGGCTGGCAGATGCGATAGAGGAATTTCACCGGTTTGTGAATAATGTGAAAATTCCGGTGATGACCTCCCGGCTCGGGATGGATCTGATCGATCATCAGCATCCTCTCTTTGTCGGGCGACCGGGAACGTATGGGGACAGGGCAAGTAACTTCACCATCCAGAATGCAGACCTTTTTCTGAGTGTCGGATGCAGACTGGCGATTGGCCTCGTCAGTTACCAATACGAGAACTTTGCTCAATACGCAAAAAAAATAGTTGTGGATATCGATGAAAAGGAACTTAAAAAACCTTCAGTCATTCCTGATATCGCAATTCAGGCAGATGCAAAAGAATTTTTCATTGCATTGAACAGGGACCTATCTGATTTTCAATTTGATAATTCAAGATGGATCGCTCAGACGCAGCTCTGGAAAAATAAATATCCTGTCGATTTACCCGAGTATAAACATGAAAAAGAGGGGATAAATTCTTATCACTTTTATCACGTACTTTCCCAGAAAGCACCTGATGACGCCTTGTTTCTGGTAGATACCGGATCCTGTTTCCATGCCTATGCACAGGCTTTTCAGGCAAAATTCGGACAGCGGCACATTATCACCGGAGGGCTGTCAACGATGGGATACATGCCGGGCGCTATTGGTGTTTCTTCTGCAAATCCGGGAAAGAATGTATATTGTATAACAGGGGATGGGTCACTTCAGATGAATATTCAGGAACTTCAAACGATTGTCTATAACTCCCTGCCGATAAAATTGATTGTATTGAACAACAATGGATACCTTCTCATCCGGTTGACCCAGGATAATTTCCAGGGTGGGAGGCATATTGGTACCGATAAGGATACGGGAGTCAGTTTTCCCGATTTGGAGAAGCTCGCATCCTCATATGAGTTGAAATATCTAAGAATATCCCAATCGGCTGATCTGGGTGTACGAATAAATCAGATATTTACCGAGCCCGGTCCGATGATATGCGAATTTATCAGTCCGGCGAACCAGCTGCTGATGCCGAGAGTCGCCTCAAAAATTCTTGAAGACGGAAACATGATTTCAATGCCCTATGATGATATGTTCCCGTTTTTACCCCGGGAAGAATATCTGGAAAATTCAGTCAGGGACAAGATTCTCTGATCTTTCCTTTCGGGTGAGAGACATGGTGAGAACGCAGGAAGAAAAATGAAAAAAATAAAAGTTGCAATTCTTGGTAGCGGCAATATCGGGACCGATCTGCTCGTTAAGACCATGCGATCCCCATTTATCGAATGTTCGATATTTATCGGGCGCCACCTGAACTCTCCCGGAATGAATAAGGCCAACAGCATGGGGGTTAAAATCTCTGATCTGAGTATTGAAGCTATAGAGAGGAATCCCGATTCATGCGAACTGGTTTTCGATGCGACCTCGGCCCTTGATCATAAAAAACACTGGCCGATATTAAAAAAATTGCATAAAACCGTCATCGATATGACACCTTCCGGCATCGGAGAGATGTGCATTCCCGCAATCAACGTTGAACACTGCCTGCAGTACGACAATGTCAATATGGTTACCTGCGGGGGCCAGGCGTCCATCCCTCTCGCTCATGTCATCGGGAACATTCATGACGACGTTCAATATATCGAGGTTGTTTCGAGTATCGCTTCGAGAAGTGCCGGACCGGCAACAAGAATAAATTTAGATGAATATGTTGAAACTACTGAAGGCGGGATAAAAAAGTTTTCCGGGTGTAAAGACGCGAAGGCAATTCTTATTTTAAATCCTGCTCAGCCATGTGTAGATATGCAGACTACGATTTTTGCCAAAGTTGAAAGACCTGATCTGAAAGTTCTCAAGGCAGAAGTCGATCGAATGGTCGCCAAAATTCAAGAATATGTACCGGGATATAGATTACTGGTCTCTCCACTGCTTGAGTCAAACCGGATTGTCATCATGGTTAAGGTTCAGGGGTTGGGGGATTATCTGCCGAAGTATGCCGGCAATATGGACATTATCAACTGTGCAGCGATTGTAATGGCGGAACAATATGCTCAAAGGAAGATGTCGGATTAAGGGAATCGATAATTTCAGGGAGGGTCCATGCCAAAAATTTTAATTCATGATGTAACACTGCGGGATGGAAATCATGCCATCAGCCATAAAATGACAGCGCACCAGATCGCGGCGTATTCATCCGCAGCGAATGCAGCAGGAATTCCTGTTGTTGAGGTGGGCCATGGAAACGGGATCGGTGCATCCTCATTGCAAGTCGGGGAAAGTGCAATCGATGACGAAACAATGCTCAGGGAAGCGAAGAAAAACCTGACCCGTTCAAAACTGGGTATCCATGTGATACCGGGTTTCGCGACAATTAACAAAGATCTTAAAAAGGCACTGGATCTTGGTGTAGATGTTGTAAGAGTTGCCGCTCACTGCACTGAAGCTGACCTTACCCAGCGGCACATCAATTATGTACGGGACAGGGGAAGAGAAGTCTACGGGGTCCTTATGATGAGCCACATGGCTTCCAAAGAGACATTAACCGAAGAATGTCAAAAAATGGAATCCTATGGAGCTGAAGGTGTTCTCATATTTGATTCTGCCGGGGCGTATCTTCCTGGTCAGGTGAGTGAGCGAATCTCGCACCTTGTCGAAAATTTAAACATTGCCGTTGGTTTTCACGCCCATAACAATCTCGGGTTGGGAATTGCAAATTCAATAGCGGCTGCACAGGCAGGTGCAACCATAATAGATGGTTCGGCGAGGGGTTTTGGCGCAGGCGCCGGGAATGCCCAGATAGAAGTATTAGTTGCCGTTCTGGAAAGGATAGGATATTCTACGGGTATTGATCTGTATAAAATTCTTGATGCTTCGGATATTGCCGAGAAGGAATTAATGAAAGAAATTCCAAGAATAAAATCTTTGAGCATTGTGAGCGGCCTTTCAGGTGTATTTTCTGGTTTTTCAAAACATGTCGAACGAATTTCTCAGGAATTTCATGTCGATCCGCGGGACGTATTCTTCGAACTTGGACGCAGACAGGTTGTTGCCGGTCAGGAAGATATGATTATTGAAGTTGCATCGGAATTAGCTTTAAAGAGAAGGGAATGAAGACATGACCTTGACTCATAAGGAAATTATCGATGAGGATTGCAGGCGTGTAACTTCGGGTCAAATATCCCGTCTTGAGCCCTTAAAGAATGAACATATATTAATTACCGGCGGAACGGGATTCATGGGAACCTGGCTGGCAGAGATGATCACTTTTCTCAATGATAATTTCGATTTCAATGTTCATGTAACCTTATTATCAAGCAGGGCAGGCAGTTTTCAAAACAGAGTCCCCCTTATAGCATCACGAAACGACGTAACGTTGATCGAAAGGGATATCCGGAATCTTACTGATATTCCAACCGATATTTCATGGATTGTTCATGCCGCTGCAAATCCTGATAGCAGGTTTCATGCCTCTTATCCCCTGAGAACCATTGAAATTATTGTCAATGGTACGAACGCGATCCTGGAGTATGCCTCAAGGCTTCCGGAGATAAAGAAATTCCTTAATGTCAGTTCGGGCCATGTGTATGGAACCCAGCCATGGGATGTTCCAGGTATCCAGGAGAATTATATAGGGGGGCTCGATTGCAGCGCACTTAATTCTGCCTACCCTGAATCAAAGCGGCTCGCAGAAACGATATGCGCGGTTTATCGGAACCAGCAGAGGCTGCCGATACTTAACGTACGGCCCTTTGCCTTCATTGGTCCTTACCAGCTGCTGGATCGACCATGGGCAATTAATAATTTCATTCGGGATGGTCTGCTCGGTGGGCCGATACGTATCCTTGGAGATGGGCAGACAGTCCGCAGTTATATGTACCCCAGCGATATGGCCTGGTGGTTGCTGAATATATTGGTGCATGGCGCTGTCGGTATGAATTACAATGTGGGAAGTCCTGAAGCAGTTACGCTTCAGGCATTGGCAGAAAAAATTGCAGGGCAGTTTCCGAAACCTCCGAAAATTTTAAAGGGATTATCTCAGGATAAAGGGTTACGAAGGACAAAATTTGTTCCCAATGTCGATTTTGCCGAGAAAAGCCTTGGATTAAAAATTACTGTTAATTTGGATACAGCGTTAAAACGCACAATATTATGGAATCAGTCAGCAGAAAAACCAGATTAGCAGACATTGAAAAATTCAAATATTTTAACAATGCATTCTATACCAGCCCTCATAATTCAAGGCAGGAATTGATATGGTTCATAAAAAAACAATTCTCGTCACAGGTTCAACAGGATTTATTGGAAGAAACATTGTTGAATTTTTACAACCTCATCATCTCCTCCTCACTCCAACTCACAGGGATCTCGATCTGCTATCACAAAAAGAGGTTCACAATTTCTTTCATGATCATGATATAGAGTACGTCATCCATTGCGCAAGTATCGGCGGCAGCAGAAAAAAACTCGACAATAAAGAGACTGTTGAACACAATTTGCGTATGTTTTTTAATCTCACAGAAAATCAGGATCGTTTCCAGACCCTTATCCACCTGGGATCAGGGGCGGAATATGATAAAAGTCGTATTCTCCATAATGTGCATGAAGAAGAGTTCGGGAAGTTCATTCCCGGCGATAACTACGGTTTTTCGAAATATATTATCTCAAAATACATAGAAAAAACCGAAAATGTTTATTGCCTGCGTTTATTCGGAATATTCGGCAGATATGAAGATTATGAATTCAAATTCATATCAAATGCCATCGTAAAAAACCTGCTTCATTTACCCATCACCATCCGGCAGAACGTTTGCTTCAGCTGGCTTTATATTGACGACTTTCTGAAGATTCTCAATTATTTCCTGACACATACGCCCAAACACCGCACTTATAATATCACGCCTCCGGATACCTGCGATCTTCTCTCGATCGCTCGTATGATTAATGCCATTTCTGATTATACCTCTGAGATCTGTATTGAAACTGAAGGACTCAATATCGAGTATTCGGCGAATAATTCCCGGTTGATCAATGAAATTGGCGGATTCAGTTTTACACCCATGAAAAAATCCGTAAGCCGTCTGAGGGATTATTATAAAATGATGTTACATACCATTAACCAGGATGCGATACGACAGGATCCCTATTTGAAATTTTGCAGGACATATCCCATCAGATGAGCCACGAGGAAACAATATGGATGAAGACACGATCCGACAGGAAATTTTCGAAAGAGTGAAGTCGATCTATAATCTGAGAGAGAAAAAGGAGAGATTTATCAGGGGCACATCCCGGATAAATTATGCCGGCCGGGTCTATGACGAGAAAGAACTCATCAGCCTCGTTGATGCTTCTCTTGATTTCTGGCTCACCACCGGACGTTACGCTCTCCAGTTTGAAAAAGACCTGGCAGACTTTTTAGGGGTAAGGTATTGCCTTCTCGCAAATTCCGGTTCGTCGGCAAATCTTCTCGCGGTCTCTGCCCTCACATCCCCCAAACTTGGTAAGAATAGATTGAAGGCCGGTGACGAGGTTATCACGACAGCCTGCGGTTTTCCATCGACCCTCAACCCAATAGTTCAGAATAACCTGGTGCCGGTCTTTGTGGATGTTGAACCGGGGACGTATAACATCCAGGCCGATCGCATCGAAGATGCAATCTCGGATGCGACAAAAGCGATCATAATTCCCCATACGCTGGGGAATCCCGCAGACCTGGATACCATCATGCACATGGTGAAAAAATATGATCTCTGGTTTATTGAGGATAATTGCGATGCCCTTGGATCCCTGTACCATGGAAAACCTACCGGGACATTCGGGCATATCTCCACCTGCAGTTTCTATCCGGCGCATCATATTACGATGGGCGAAGGGGGTGCCGTATGCACAGACGATCCCTTGCTCAAGAAAATAATTGCCTCATTCCGCGACTGGGGCAGGGATTGCTGGTGTGATCCCGGCTGCGACAACTCCTGCGGGAAACGCTTTGACTGGCAGCTGGGAGACCTGCCCCATGGATATGATCACAAGTATATCTATTCCCATATCGGTTACAATCTCAAAGCGACAGACATGCAAGCGGCCATCGGAGTCGAGCAACTCAGGAAATTGCCTGGATTTATTGAGAGACGAAAAGAGAATTTCAAAGCACTCTATCACGGGCTGAAAGGATACGAGAATTATCTGATCCTTCCTCATGCAACACCGGACTCTGATCCCAGCTGGTTTGGGTTTCCCATTACTGTCAGGGAAGATGCACTATTCAATCGTGACGATATTGTCAGATATCTGGAAGATCACAAGATCGCCACACGGATGCTCTTTGGAGGGAATCTTCTCAAACAGCCGGCGTATGCAGATATGAAGTACCGATCGGTGGGATCACTGAAAAATACTGATCTCGTGATGAATAATCTGTTCTGGATTGGGGTATACCCCGGATTGACAGATGAGATGATTCACTATATGCTTCAGGAATTCAAAGAATTTATCAGGGATTATTCCTCAATTCTATGAGGATACCGGGGCCAAACCTATCTGGAAGAGACAAATCATGATGAATTTGTTAAAAAACCGCATCTCCCTGAAATCCATGGCGGCGTACTTTGCGGCAACTGCAATAACCATTCTTGTTCTCACATGGGTTTTTAAATTATGGACCGCAGATATCACGATCCCCTGGGGATATCAGGGAGATGGCCTGTTAGCGAGCATGCTCGTTAAAGGGGTGGTCGATAATGGATGGATCTGGCAAAATCCTTTTCTTGGCATGCCCGGAGGACAATTGCTCTATGATTATCCCTTCTTAAATTCTCTTGATTTTCTTATTTTTAAATTATTCAGCCTTTTTACAAAAAATTATGGACTCATCCTGAATTCATTTTTTTTACTCACCTTTCCTTTGACAGCAATTACCTCCATGTTCGTCTGCCGGGAATTGAAGATGTCATATATTACCTCAATTGTTGTCAGCGTGCTTTTCACATTCATTCCCTATCATATATTCAGGGGGGAAGGGCATCTGTTCCTGGCCTCGTATTTTATGGTCCCCTTAATGATTTTGGTGGCCCTCTGGGTATACCTGGAAAAAGACCTGTTGTTCAAAAAGGACGAAAATAATAGTATTCACTGGAATGTAACAAATCCAAAATTTTTAATCAGCGTGGTTATCTGTATCGTTGGGGCATGTACATTTACCTATTATCCGGTTTTTACGTGTTTCTTTCTTTTAATTGCTGGATTTGCCGCCTATTTCTCGCAGAAGAACAAATATGCCTTACTCACTGCCCTGATTTTCATTTGTGTCATCGGGGGGACGATACTCGTAAATTATGCACCATCTCTTATGTATCAGCAGGAAAATGGAAAAAACATCAATGTAGGTGTCCGCGTCCCATGGGAATCTGAGTTATACGGATTGAAGATTATTCAGATCATATTACCGATTTACGGGCACAGGATCCCGTTTTTCTCAAGTGTCTCCCAGTTGTACAGCACAACCTCCCCGCTCGTTACAGAAAATACCCTGTCTTCAATTGGTTTTATCGGAAGTCTTGGTTTTCTTTTTACCTTCATATGGATATTTTTCAAAGTTACTTCGGGAAACGCCGCAAATATGACGAACCGGTTTAAAATTTTAACCGGAGTCAGTTTATTCAGTGTATCGGCCGTCCTATTAGCGACAATTGGTGGCTTTGGAACCATCTTTAACTATGCAATATCGCCACAGCTGCGTGCTTATAACAGGATCAGCATTTTTATTGCATTTTTTGCTTTGATTGCTTTTTTTATTTCACTGGAAGTGCTCAGAGACAAATATCTGATCTCGAAGGCAAAAAGGACAATTTTTTATGGAATACTCATTGTGATTCTTCTTGGAGGCATCATGGATCAAACCCATGATTATATGTCGCCACCATACGGTGCTGTGAAAACAATATTTCAGCAAGATGATCATTTTATTAAACAAATTGAATCGGTTATGCCCGAAAATGCAATGATTTTTCAATTACCCTATGTGGCATTTCCTGAAAGCCCTCCGGTTTATAATATGACGGATTATAATCATTTCCGGGGTTATCTGCATTCAGAAAAATTACGCTGGAGTTACGGGGCAATACGAGGGAGGCTGACAGACCAGTGGCAAAAAGAGGTAACCCAGAAGGGGACCATTGACATGGTTGATAATTTATCCGTTGCGGGGTTTTCCGGTGTATATGTCAATACGGATGGATATGCTGATTTCGGGAGGGATATCACATCGAATCTTTCAAGAATACTTACGACAAAACCAATTGTAAGCGATGATGGAAAGTTATTCTTCTTTGATATGTCTGTTTATAATTCAGGAAAATTAAACCGCAGCGTAAATTGAAAAACAGTATCATGCCCCTCTATATCGGCAACTGGATTAATGGGGGTCGGCCATTTAACGGAAAGATCTTCGAGGTTAAGATAACCAATTACTCGATGAATGCGGAATCGATTGCACAGAACTGGGAGAGAATTAACCGGGCCTTCATGTGATTACGGATAAACATCCCGTCACCTGTTTCCTGTGGTAAGTGCGATATTATTTATCATTTTTACTCATATGATATGAAAGGAAAGAACAATGCAAAAAGGACGTAAGGATCCAAAAAGGCCTTCAGATTTCCCTGATGGGAAAAAAATCACCGGGTCCCAATCAATAAAGCATTTGATGGAGAATAATAAGATATACCTCGTTTTATCGGGGGCAATAATTTCCTTTGCATTTCTCGTCCTCTCTCCCGTCCTCAGCAGCGGCTATATCAACGACGATAACATCAACTCACTCATTAACGGTTACCTGTTTTACTATCACCAGACTATCATCGAATACATTTCAAATACACTGGCTCTCGGTGCCGGAGGGGGCCGCTTCTACCCGCTGGGGCTCTATGTATATCTTCTCGATTCACTGGTCACGAATGTCGTAGTATATAAAGGGATAATTTTATGTTCGGTTATCATCAGCATGGTCCTTTTTGGGTATTTTATCTATCTTCTCACCCATTCGAAAACCGTAAGCATCATGTCACTCTTATTTCCCACAATTTTTTTTCAATTCCGGTTATACCATGATCCCATCCTCGGGTATTTCGCTTTCCTGGAATTTCTGTTTCTTCTTCTTCTACTTTCCCTGATCTGCCTGATCAAATATCTTACAGGTAAAAAACCGGGCTATCTCATCGCGAGTATTCTTTTTTACCTTCTCTGCTTACTGACGTACGATATAAGTTATCCATTTTTTATCATCCACGTCGTGTTGATCTCCCGTTACTCGGAATCAAAGGACCTTTCGCAGATCCTGAAAAAATCATCTCCTTATATCATATTGTCCGGAATTTTCCTTTCGTTTATCATGCTATCGCGTTTATACTACGGGTATAAACTGATTGGGGGTCCCGGGGGCGATCCCTACATTCCCAACCCGGATATTTTTGCTTTTTTTATTGCATTGAGCAAACAACTCTTTGCTTCAATTCCTCTCAGTTATTTTTTTACAAATTTCGAACTATTCACCGGCGAATTTTTTACTCTATCCGGCGATTCCCTGGTACTCCTGGTTTTTATCGGAATTTCGTATTTTGTCCTTTTTTATATCGTGTTCAAACGATTTTTCACCAAGGACGAGCAATTCGAGGAGAGAGATCCCACCAGTAAAAATTTATTTGTTCTCGGGGTTGCGATTACCCTCACCCCGTTATTATTTGTGTCCGCTTCACCGAAATACCAGGCTGAACTGGTTTGGGGTCTTGGATATCTTCCCATCTATATCTCATACTTTGGGGTAATCTTAATCGTTCTTTCCGGTCTTACTTATATTTCCAGGAAGATCGGTTCCGGGAATAAAAAAATAATGGCACTTATCCTGATATCTACGATTATCTGCTCATCGATTGGCACCATAAATTACCAGGATAATAAGACTATCGTTGACCGATGGGATATCACCTTCCTGTATCCCCGCAATTTTGTCGGAAGTGCGATAGAACACGGCATTTTTAGCAATGTACCTGACGGCTCAGTTCTTTTAATTGATGCATACTACTACCACGATGTTCCCGCATTTTATCGAATGTTGTCCCCTGTAAACTGGAGTTATATCGGAGTAACTGACAGGCTTTCCGGATGGGGAGGGAAGGGATTTGCAACGAGGGAGGTTACCGATCCCCGTGGTGGTATCTATTACCTTTCCTATCGTTCACTTTCCCGAAATAGCGGTTATCTACTATTTGGAAAAGTAAGCACCCTGGAATCTTCGAATACCTCAATTGATGAGGTAACATCCGGCAACTTTTCTATTTACGTTCAGGATGACAGCTTCAGGGATCCTGCCCCCCAGTTCAATTACGTTCTTCCGCAGGGAAAATCCATTTCGATAAACGGATTCTGGAAAAATGCCAGCGGGGATGGTACTTTCGAACGGTTCCGGCTTGGGAGGGGGCGTATCATGACAATAAACCAGGGACGGGAATGGAAGCTCTATCATGTAAATTCCGGGGAGCAGGACATCGATCTCCGCTCACTTGATATCAGTATCATTACGGAATACAGGGCGGAATATTATACCTGACTTTTTCTCTCTTCATATGGCTGACGTTTTCTCGAGAAGTGAGCGTTCCATGGTATTTTTTAAAAATTACATCTTTTTTTATTCCATCAATGACGTCCATCTTACGAAATAATCATTCTTGCCGCGGTATAGTGAATGTCCTGTATCAGAGTTTCCTAATTTTTACTCCTTTGGCTTATAAACATAGAGCATATTCGGATACCATTTTCCAGATGCGGCGTGCCAAGAATTTCCAATGTCTGTTGAATCTATTATCTCGTAATTAGCATTGAGAGAGATATTTATGGGTCGATACTGTCCTAAGGTAAGATCGATCTGTGTAATCTCATCACTATCAAGGAAAATATATTGGAATTTTTTATTGACTATCTCATTTACTACTCCATTTGTTTGTTTTTCCCCCCAAAGGTGTCTGAAATTCATTATGGGAGCTGAAGTACGTGCCTTGACTTTTAAATATATATAATAATCCCAGTCTGAAATTACAAAAATATCCTGAAGTATTGAACCGTTCGGGTTGGAATATTTACTGAAGAAACGAGCTTTTTTCTCCCACGGAGGAACCGGGGGATTAGCTCCGGCAAGCTCCCCCATGAGCCGGTAACCCGTTCCATCTTGCCAGAGAGGCTTATAAGCATTTCCTAATGGATCATTAAAGTCCTGGATTTTTGAAGCGAAATGGACATTATTATCTGTAGAAATGTTATAGAAAAATGCTACGCAAAGGAAGGATACTATAAATATCAGAATTATGTAGGGTGTGACTTTGAACAACTTGCTCAGTTTTTGCTTCCACCCAATCTCTTTTTTATGCGGCCACAACGATACACTGTCAGCAACCATTGCGAGTAAAATAAAAGCTGGGTATCCTGAGACTGCGAGCGTACTATCATGAGTACTAGTACTCCTTAGGTGATATGAGAAGATGCCAACCCCAAGTAAGGATACCTGAAATACCAGAATATTCCAGACTGAAAATTCTTTTTGTTTGAATTTAATTGTTGAATAAACCAATCCCCCGACATAGATGATGAATATCAGGACCCACAAGCGGTTGAGAACTAATGTGGAAAGTCCGCCTCCTACGTATATACTCTGATAATAGGTAAACCAGCTTATGTCTGGAAATTTACCATATCTGGCAAACAGGTACAGGAAAAACGATGAGAAAGTGATAATCACACCTAATAGAACATTAAAAATATGAAACGCGATTTTTTTTATGGTATCCTTCTGGCCTTCTTTGAGGGCTTCTGAAAAACACAATGCTGCTAAGAAACTTCCTATACAAAAGAGACCGACATCAAGATTCCATAAAACGGAAAATGAGAAGAAGATTATCTGGAAATAATAAAATTTCCGTGAAGGTTTCGAGAAATAAAAAAATGACAGGAGCAGACATAAAGACGGGAACAGCGTCCGAATCGGGAAGTACTGGTAATACAATTCATACGGCCATAATGTTCCTGCAAAAAACTGAAAATAGATCAGTCCAATGAATGATACCAAGGCCAATGCCTTATTCTTCAGAACAAAATAAAGAAACAATCCCAGGCTACTCAAACCGATAAATAATAAAATTGCTAAGACGGCGGTAATTTTGGTTATGCTGATCCCACTGGTCAAATAAAAAATTGGTTCTAAGAACTGGGCATATGCACCGTACTGGTTATAGAAATTAATAAACAGGGCATTTCCGTAATACACCTGGATTATTGGGTATACGACAGCGCTGAAGTTAAGCGCGTTCGCATTGTAAAATGAATAATCAGTTAAAATAAGGAAATTTGCCATGAACCCGGCAACAATGAAAAAACAAAAGAATATTCCCTTATTTATGTAAGACAACCATTTTACAGTTTTATCAGAATATAACAACGTATAGCCGAGAACTGCCAGACATACTACAAAAGCAACAGATGCCACCAAGGGCGATTGGTAGAGTGTCAGTTTCTGTGGGGTCCACTTGTAAAAAAGGGTGAGATCCAATATACAAAAGAAATACAGTAATGGTCCTAAAATCAATCCCAATGTTGAAATAATGTCCAATAACCGACAGGCTCTTTCACTCAGGCTGAGTTTTTCCAGGTAGGTATATGCGGGAAATGCAATAACGGGTACAATGAGAACAAGGAAAATAATATCAATCAGGGGTATATTGACATTTGTTAAGGGAATAAGGAAGGATCCAATGGAATACCTGGTGAAAATATACCGGAATATTTCCCGTAATGGAAAAATGAGTAATATTACCAGTATAAATATCAGCTTTAAATTAAGTCGCTCTCGAGATTTATCCATATATATTCAATGATTAAATTATAGATAGTATTTAGTTATATTCGGATCTGCAGAATTCCTGAACAACAACCAGAATAGAGAATGACGAGATTATCCTTAGATCCTAATCACCGACTTATTCATATCAAACTGCAGTCTGAATTGGGACAGTGTCTGTCGTGCCCAGTACCGAAAATCCGGGGATCATACTTCCTGAAAGGCCATCCGGTATACAGGATATGGTACCAGCTATCATAAGTATTAAAAAAATAAATTCTTCTCTGGATATCCCTCAATGAAAAGCGCTGCATTCGATCCAAGGCCCAAGTCACTAAGACTTTTTCAGAAAATCCAAAATTATTTTACTGATATGCAACGATATGTCGCCACAAACCAATTGTATTTTTACTTGGGATGTGCTGCATTATTTTTATCGATAGTTGTCATGTCACCGATGCTGCATTCGGGCTATATTTATGATGATAATATCAACTCCATGATCAACGGGATATTATCATATCAAAGAATCACAGTATTTCAATATTTCTATGATATAATATATAATAATTGGTTCTTAACACTGGGACGTTTTTTTCCACTAAGCGTTTACGCATATCTTTTAGATTTTTTTGTCACGAATGTATTTTTGTATAAGTTAATTATTCTCATCTCCGTTATATTTACACTTCTTCTCTTTGGATATTTCGTTTATCTTCTCACAAAGTCAAAGGCCCTTTTTGTCTTGTCTCTTCTGGTCATCCCATTATTTTTTCAATTCCGGCTCTATCATGATCCTATTTTGGGGTATCATGCACTTTTACAGGTCTTATTTACTTTGTTGCTTCTATCGCTCATTTTCCTGATGCACTATCTTGAAACCGGCAGAACACGATATCTGGGATTAAGTGCGGTTTTTTATTTACTTTGTCTATTGACCTATGACATCAGTTATCCATTTTTTATCCTGCACCTCGTTCTGATTTTACTCTATAAAAAGAAGGTATCTCTTACAGAAATTATCAGAAAGGGTTCACCGTTTATCCTGCTTTCAGGAGTATTGGTTTCCTATGTTATTGTTATGAGACTGCTCAATGGATCTGCCTTGATAGGATCGTCCACAGGTAACGCATATGTTCCAAATTTTGATCTGTTATCAATTGTCGGAACTCTGATCAATCAGTCAGTATCCGCAATTCCTCTGAGTTACTACTTCCTGAACCCCCAGAACGTATTTGCCGATTCTGTCGGTATATTCTGGACTGGTTTCTCCCTGGACTACATATTTATCGGAGTAATGTATTTTACCCTGTTTTATCTTCTCTCAAGAGAACTGTACAGGGAAATAAAAAATGGCGGAATCATCAATCCGCTGAATATTTCTCTTGTGGGCATTTCGCTGTGGATAGTTCCGGGTATTATCATATCCTTCTCTCCCAAATACCAAAGAGATATCCTCCCGGGTCTGGGGTATATCCCGGTATATATTTCGTATTTTGGGGCGGCACTTGTTGCACTGGCTCTCCTGTTTTACCTGTACCACCGGTATGCAGATAACCGTCGCGTTCTCACTCTGTTATTTATCATATTTTCCCTGGCCAGTTCCATGATCGGCATCATAAATTATTCCACCAACAATACCGTAGTGGAAATTTCCGATGTGACGTTTTATTATCCCCGTGAATTGATTACCTCCGGTATCTCAAACGGGTTATTCAGTGAAATCCCCAAAGGTTCCCGTCTCCTGATCGACAGTTATTATTTCTGTGATATCCCCCCGTTTTATAATATGCTGACAAACCAGACCCTGAATATCAGTTCATCGAAAAATGTTCTCTGGTATGGGGGTACTCCGTTTCTTGAAAATCTGTCGCAGGATGCGGTTGTAACCTCATCAGGAACGCGGGTTTTGTATAATTTTACCGATTCGGATTCGGTCTATTATCTGCATTATTCGTCCCAATCTAAAGATCAGGGATATGCCATGGTAGGGCGGGTCCGGGAATTACTGGCAACAAATTATGCGATATATGGCGCTGACGGGAACACGATAACCCTCTACGTCTTTGATACCAATTTCAAAAATCCCCCGGCGATGTCGAATAACCCGGTGTTATATGGAAATGTGATTGAGGTGAATGGGTTATGGAAAGTGGGGAATGGTTCTTTCAGTTCGTTTACCCTCAGGGAAGACCAGATGCATAATCTTTCCTCGGGAAAAGACTGGAGACTTGTTACCTATACTTCAGATAAGATCATTGATTTCAAGGCGCTTCACGTCGATGTAGTTTCAGAGTACCGGTCACCCTCCTATCTGAATGTAGCGAATACTGCGAATTTCCTCCTGAACGACAATGATTCCCTTTTCCATGCAGGATTTCCTGATGGGTATGTGCAGAATGGGCTCGATTTCAATCCGATCGCAGTAAATTCTTCTTTTACTCTGGAATTTATTGTAAATCCAGCGCAAATACAGAATGATTTCGCAGATATCCTCGGTAATCATCCGGATTATCTCAATTTCGGAGGATTTGTTGTCCAGCAGGAGTCGACTCTTGACAATGTCTATTATTACAGTTATGGCAATGGGGAAGAATTTGTATCCCCTCTGCGATTCGAATTGACAAGTAATGAATTAAATTACGTCGCGATAACTCAGGATTCCAACCGTACCCGACTCTATAAAAACGGAAAACTTATGGAAGAAGTGAACACGACTTCTCACCTCAAAAATAGTCTGATGCCATTTTATGTCGGGAATTGGATAAATGGAGATCGACCATTTAACGGAAAGATTTTTGAGGTGAAAATAACGAACCAGGCTATACCTGAGGAAACAGTCGTCCGAAACTGGGCGAACTTACATCACTCATTCCCGTGACTAAAATTTACACCACCCACCATTTCGAACAATGCCAAATATTTTCCTTCCACGCGATCCCAGTTGTAATTGGCTTCGACATACGCCTTACCATTTTTCCCCAATCTTTTTCCTAGTTCGTTATCGGATACAAGGAGATTAATACACTCAACAAATTCATTATAATCCGCATAATACAGCCCGGCATTACTCCTCAAGCAATGTCCTTTGAGAACAGCACATCGTTCATTTACGACCGTAGGTGTTCCTAACGCCCAAGCTTCTGTCACTACAATAGAATAACTTTCAAATTCAGAAGGCATAATAACAATTTTTGCCGCGATAATTCCATCGAACTTATCATTCTCCGGCAAGAATCCCAAGTGAAGAATGTCTGGACTATTGGGTATTTCTATAACTGCATTACCTATTAATACAAGTTTTAAATTTGACGGATTATTTTGTTTATATCTAATAAAGTAGTCGAATAACTGATTACAGCCTTTATTCCCATCAACTCTTCCAATATATAATATAAAATCATGAGATAATTTATACTTTTTTTTGAATCTCTCTCCCTTAACATTTTCCGGGATTGTTAAACCCATCCCAATAATGTCATTTAATATGTTTTGAGTGTTGAATCGCCTTATAAGTGTATTTTTTTCTTCTTCCGTAAGATAAATAATTGCTTTAGGTAAACAAAAAAAAGATTTATTGATATTCAGATTTAACGTTGGTTCATCTTCAGCGGTTGGAATCAGAATACTTTTCTCATATACTAAAGGCAACCCAAAAAAACTTGGGTAATATCTGTATGTAAAAAAAACGAATATCTCATAATCATCTTTATGATTTTTTATGAAATTCAATAATTTTGGGACGTACGGCCCCTGATCTTCTATCCATCTAACCTCATCAATTTCTGTGTGTGGTTCGCTAAATAACCGTTGGGTAAACGGATTGAATTTCTTGAGATCCCGCACTCTATCGACCTTAAATCGTCGTACGAGTACGCCATTAATGTTCTCTATTCCTTCCGTGTACTCATTTCTCCAGGTGATATAATCTTTAGCGCAGGTTGTAAGTACTTCAATTTTATGAAATTGTGCAAGTCGTTCAGCGACGTGTCTACAGAGTGCTTCAGAACCGCCAGCAACATCAATCCCATATCGTTGAACAATAAATGCTATTCTCATCAGATTAACCCAAGTCTTTGTAGTGAATGCCTTTTCATCATCATTTCTTCCCGATCACTGCATAATCCTGTGCACCAAACAAGATAGAATTTAACAAATCTACATTGCAATTACATAGTTCAATGTTTTTCCGTAGAGACTCGCTCACTTCTGAAGACTCGGTTAACTTTTTCAATCGTTGTTCATCCGGAACCGGCGAGAGGAATTTCCTCTCACACAGTCTGAATCCCGAAGCACTGAGAAGGTACTGCAGGGTCTCCGGGTGCACTGGTCTCTTATGGGTCATATCAATGTAAAAGTTCACAAAAGAAACGAATGATAACGGGTTCACTGTTTCAACAATGAGGTAATATCCATACTTCAGTTTCAGGTAACAGAGGGCAAGCATTCTCGCCAGGTATGCCGGCTCCAGGTGCTCCACGACCTGATCAATAAAGATCCCATCTAGGCTATTGTCGTCAAGTTTTTCAAGATAGGTAATCGCATCTCCCTGCTCAACATCGAACTGGCGGGATATGCAATAATTTATCATATCTGTATCGAGATCTACCCCTTTGGCGCCAATGTTGTGCTCTCTGAGGATCTCGAGGAACTCCCCTCTTCCGCAACCGATATCAAGCACATGGGAACATTTTTCAAAGTACGGAAGGAATGACAGCTGCCGTTGTTTGATATCTTTCCGTGAACCCCGGAATCGCTCCTCAAAAAGGAAATAATTCGTGTTCTCTTCTGAAGTGGATCCCGGAGGAGCAC
Organism: Methanoregulaceae archaeon; assembly: GCA_015660965.1. Taxonomy (GTDB): domain Archaea; phylum Halobacteriota; class Methanomicrobia; order Methanomicrobiales; family Methanospirillaceae; genus MVRE01. Next base: position 7,834 of record JACTVG010000012.1, on the reverse strand, counting down.
TTTTTTGTGCCAGTCCTTTTTGAATACGATCTTCAAGCACATGGGCAAGCCATGTCCGGGCATGTATATCCCCATCCATCTGGGTAAAGAGTTCTTTTGTTGTTAATTCAATTTTTGAGTCCAGTTCATCTTTTGCCGTCGTGATGCAATCGGCAATTTTTTTAACGAATTCAAGTTTAAAAGCGGAAAATGCCGTTTCCAGATCCTGTTGGCGCTGGTTCAGCTCGGCGCATGTCCGGGTACGTATACCCCCATCCATCTGGGTAAGGAGTTCTTTTGTTGTTAGTTCAATTTTTGAGTCCAGTTCATCTTTTACCGTCGTGATGCAATCGGCAATTGTTTTAACGGATTCAAGTTTAAAAGCGGAAAATGCCGTTTCCAGCTCCTGTTGGCGCTGGTTCAGCTCGGCGCATCGTAGTGATGTCCCGGAGATAATCCTGACGGTACTGGCATTGAATTCCACCTGGCGTGAGATCATTGGATCAACATACCGGCGAACTTCCCCATGAACCAGTTGGCGTCCTTTTACGAGGAATTTGCCGATATAGCGATGGTGGGAGCTGATAAAGTAACTGTTATTGTGTATATTCCAATTGGACTTGATGTATGAGAGAGCACGTTGAATTGCATCGTCCGATTCGTCCGCTTGGCAATTTTTTGAAGCAGATGCGATTACAGAATCCGGAACCGGGGGCTGTTCCCCTGGTGCCTGTCTCCTCCGGATATTCTCCCGGATCATCTCCATGATCTCCTCGACATTGATCTCGTCATCGCGTATTTCTATAGTATTGTCGTCCATTCAGTACTCCTTAGGATACTCCGTTAGTAATTGCCTCTACATTGATTGTAGGATTTAAATTAGTGACCCCTTCATAAAGTGGTTGTTTTTCGTTTCGCACAACTTTTAATGTTGCGATGTCATTGAGACGAAGTAAATATTCATCAAAAGAATTTATTGCTTTTCCTTTATTATCAATGGCAACGGTAATCAAATAATCATCAGGCTGTAAAGGTACTTTGAATTGATAGGATACCTGATACATTTTCCCCGGCAGGAGAGGATTGTTTTTTTGGTGCAAAAGATAGGTATTTGTCCCAAAAATTGACACCCCATACCGGTTCCGAATTAATATGCCAAATATTGGATCTTCGATAAGGCGTTCACTGCGAAATGAAAAGGATATGATAATCTCATCATCGCTATGAACATGCGTGATGACAGTTTTCGATGAATCAAGGATCCTGATTGAATCAAATTCAATTTCACCTGTTGATATGTTCGAATGATTATTGAGAGTATCTTTTGTATCCATGAGAGCAACTGCTTTTTCGCCGGTATGTGATTGTATGCATATCCGTGATATGTATAAATCAACAATACTCCGAGGAATCCCATACGATATCAACTTCCCATGATCCAATAATATCGCATAATCACATAATGTCATCACCGCATTCATATCATGCGACACAAACACGATCGACCCCCCACTCGCTCGGAAATCCTGGATCTTCCGCATGCATTTCTGCTGGAAATACGCATCCCCCACAGCCAGTGCCTCATCAACAAGGAAACATTTCGGGTCTGCATGAATCGCGATAGAGAACGCGAGCCGCATCGTCATGCCGGAAGAATAGGTCTTGATGGGTTCGTGGATGAACTCCCCCAACTCGGAGAAATCGATGATGGTCTGTTTCTTCCGGTCAATCTCGTCCCTGCTCATGCCGATGAGTGTCCCGTTCATGTAAATATTCTCAAGCCCGGTCATCTCCGCATTAAAACCGGTGCCGAGCTCAAGGAGCCCGGTGACTTTCCCGTCAATATGGATGGTCCCACTGTCCGGGATTACGATGCCTGATAGTATTTTCAACAGCGTGGATTTGCCCGCGCCGTTCTGCCCGATGATGCCGAGAGTCTCTCCATCGCGCACCTCAAACGAGACGTTGTCTAGTGCCAGAAAATCCTTGTGATATCGCTTCTGGAGCAGGATCTCTCGTAGCCGGTCGGCAGGTGAATGGTAGAGTTTGAACCGTTTCGAGATGCCTTGGACTTTCATCATATTGAAGTACCTCGATTTTGTTCTCCGACTACATTAAAAATATCGCAGAGAGGATCCCTGTTTCTGACGCCTTCAGCTTGGGACATCATCAGATGAAATCCCGGATATCTTTCTCCAGCTTCCGGAACAGGAAATAATCAAACAGAACCAGCAGCACACTAATTCCTGTCACGAGTGAGAGGTAGAAGAATGACGGCATCCTCTGGAACACGAACATATCGTGGTAGGCGGAGATGAATGCGAGCGCCGGATTCCAGATAAGGACCTGCTGGGCTACAACGGGGAGAATGCTGAAAACATAGACAATCGGGGTGAACCAGAACCAGATCTGCATGCCGATGGTGACCACTTCCTTGAGGTCCCGCAGAAAGACTACCAGCATGCCGAGGAAAAAACCGAGGGCGTAGGCGAACAGCTGCTGGATGATATATACGACGGGTACAAGGGCGAGGTAAGGTGAAAAGGAGAATCCTGTTACAAGAAGAATACCAAGGAAGATCCCTAAAGTCACAAAAAATGTGATACTCTCGGAAAGAACAATGAAAAGTGGCAGTGTCGGCAGATCGACATGGATCTTTGTAATGATATTCTTTTTATCGAGGTAGACCGTTGATGATCGCTGCACAGTATTTACAAAGGCGGTCCAGGGCACGAGTCCGGCAATGAGGTAGACTCCGTATCCCCAAACCGAAGTCATCCCCGGGAGCCGTGCGCCCATCAACGTGCCGAAGATGACCATGTAGATGAGGATGTTGATCAGGGGATAGATGAAGGACCACATAAACCCGAGGGCAGATCCAGAATACCTCTCGATGAAATCCCGTTTGGCGAGCTCAACAATCAGGCTGAAGTTCACGATGGCCCCACTACCATCCATTGTGTCATTCCCTCTATATCATATCGTCTGATTTTCCTTGGAAAGGATGGTGACTGGTAGAAAATCTGTTGATGAAATCGCGGGCGCTGACTTGCGAACCATTCTTCAGGAGATCGTTTGAATACTTGGCCTGCGATGTGGAAGATTCCGGGAAACAAAATTACCAACAATGAAGATGAAGAGAATCAGCGGGGGTCGATACAGAACCCAACGATCTCATGGTGTCGATTGTGGATCTCCTGCGGTAATTGCGGCCTTCAATTGATCCCGGAAGCGTGCGCACGAGAAAGACCTGGCACGTGACTCGCATGGAATCCGGTAACGGGACGGATCTCTACTGATAGAACGCACCGCATCCACTATTTGATCCATCTTTGCCTGAACAAAGATACCGGTCTCTTCGGTCACTGTCTCAAGGTACCCCCCCTCCCTTACGGCGATCACCGGCTTCCCGCTCGCCATCGCTTCGAGGGGTGTGAGGCCGTAATCCTCGTCCATCGCCGTGCAGATGTGCCCCCTGCAGCGGGCATAGAGACCACGCAGTTCATCTTCTCCAACCTCTCCAAGGATTGTGACATTGGGCGGAAGATCACTGATAAGTCCCTCCGCATACCGGGAGGCGTGATCTCCGTGTGCATAGCCACCGACGATTGCCAGGCGCTCTTCAGGCAGGCGCCGGAAGGCCTCAATCTGCAGGTCGATCCGTTTCTCAGGATAGAGGCGATTCACCGACAGCCAGAAATCACCGTATTCGATAAACTTGTATCGTTTGGCGTCGACCGGAGGATAGATCACCTCTGCATCTCTGTGATGGTATTTCAGAATCCGGGTTCGCACGTTCTTCGAGATTGCGATGATGCGGTCGATGTCGCACACTGACCGCTGATCGAATCGCCGGTGTAACCCGACCCAGGTAAGAAAGAACTGTCGAGTAAGGGGATCCTGACGTGAAAGAAATATCGGGTAGAGATCGTAGAATGCCCGGACCGGAGTGAAACAGTACCAGAGATTCGGATGGTGGCGGCGGGAAGCATAATGTGCCCAGTTACCACTGAAGATGAAGAAGTCATACTTACTGGAAAAATCACAGGTTGCAAACATCAGGCTGGCAGATACCTGCTTCAGCGGTGGAAACTTGATGGTCTTTCCCAGGCTGATCACCCGAACCGTGGGATCGATCCTCCGGACTGCATCGGTATCAGTCGTAATAATATCGGCATCAAGGATCTTTGCCATCTGAAGGGCGACCCGCTCTCCCCCTCCAATGGCGCCGAAATAATCGTGAAAGATTGCGACTTTCATACCAAAGGGAGCTCTCTCCTTAGCTGTTGGTCAAAGCCGATGTTAACCGTATGGTTTCCGGTCATTCAAATTATCTTTCCATGCGATAAAAGACGGAATTCTCACTCTGGCTTTTCCATCGCAATGTAGGGGCAGGCCGAATTACACGTGGAAGGGATTTAGGCAATAATCCGCATATGAAAGCACCCGCATATCTTCATGGTAGGATGAAGAACAATCATATAAATGATAAAGTACGAAAAATGGAGACCGCAGCCAATCGCCTGTCATACCCGGCTATACCAGTAATCATAAATCGCCCTCAGGCTCTCATCGAATGATACTCTGGGCTGCCATCCAATCTCACGTCGGATCTTTTCATTACTGCCGACTATATTAGGATTGTCCGCCGGGCGCATCAGGTCGGCTGAGGTCCTGACTTGTACGGATATCCCGGCGATGGATGAAAGCGCGGCTGCAATATCAGCGATCTTCCGTCCGGTACCGCTGCATACATTGTATACCTCTCCGGACCGGCCTCGCTCAACGAGCTTGAGGTACGCTTCAACCACATCACGCACATCGAGAAAATCCCGGATAATCGAACCGTCCCCTATCGTGAGCACCGGATCGCGCTTCCCACGGGCGATCTCTGCAACCTGTTTTGCGATCGAGCTCACCACGAACCTGGTATCCTGGCCGGGCCCTGTATGATTGAATGATCGGGTGGACACGACAGGGAAATGATAGCTGTCGGAATAGATCGCTGCTAGCTGTTCTTGCGCCAAGCGTGCCACGGCATACGGATTCTGGGCATGTACTTTATGGCTCTCCCGAAGTGGTAAATCCTGTTCCTTAACCGATCCATAGATCTCAGAAGATCCGACATTCAGAATCCGGGGATTCATGTCATTCTGCCGTACTGCCTCAAAGACATTGAGAAGGAGCGAGAGGTTATTCAGGACCGTCCCCCTGGGGTTCTTCCAACTTTCAGCGACTGAGCTCTGGGCTGCGAGTTGGATGATGGCATCCGGGTCAATCTCCTGTATCGTTGCATCTACCCAGGACGCATCCTGCATATCCCCTGCATGAAATGCTATTTCTTGCAACAGGGACTCTCGCGATGATATAAAATCCCAGGAAGGAGCGGACCTGCTCATCCCGTGAAGGGCAACATCAGGTCGGACACGGTGGAGATAATTGGCAAGATGCCCGCCAACGAAACCGCTGATGCCGGTGATGAGGATGGATCTCATTCAGGTTCCACAAACAAGTTATGAGTAAAATTCATCGCATATTCATAAATATCTGATGGGCAGAGTATGAGGAACAGCCATGAATGCCCTGATTATCTAACGGAATGTTGCCCAAGGAACCCACTATCTGCATTCTTTCTGGTCTTCGAATAAGATTGCATGTGTTCACAGACATCCATAGGCAGACATGTTCCCTTCCGGCAATGGATTCGCAACAGACCCAGCATTCCTGCAAGAGGCGTCCGCCGGTAGAGAGCCGGTGAAAGATCCTCTATGGGGTCATAAGAGTCAAGATCGGCTAACACCACGCAGTTCGAAAACGATTTTAATAGGATCGAAAAGAAATAGACTGCTATCCTGGGAAGCACAATGTCAAGCGGAAAAAAGGCATTCATTACGGGAATTACCGGTCAGGACGGATCGTATCTGGCTGAGCTCCTGCTCAGCAAAGGCTACGAAGTTCACGGGATGGTCCGGCGCTCTTCAACATTCAACCGGAGCAGGATTGACCATATCTACGTTGACCCTCATGATCCCAAGGCACAGTTTTTTCTCCATTACGGGGATCTGGGCGACTCGGAGCAGCTCGCAAATATCATCTATAATCTGATGCCTGACGAGGTCTACCACCTCGGGTCGCAGAGCCACGTGCGGGTCAGTTTCGATATTCCTGAATACACCGGAAACGTCACTGGTCTTGGGGTAACCCGTATCCTCGAGTCCGTGCGGAGGAGTGGCCACCCCATCCGTTTCTACCAGGCATCATCAAGCGAGATGTTTGGCACAGCAACCCCTCCGCAGGGGGAAGATTCGCCGTTTGAGCCGCGCAGCCCGTATGCCTGTGCAAAGCTCTATGCCTACTGGATGGTGAGAAATTACCGGCAGGGTTACAACCTCTTTGCCTCCAACGGGATCCTCTTCAATCATGAATCACCACGCCGCGGAGAGACATTCGTTACAAGAAAGATCACCCGGGGAATCGCTTCTATCCTGGCAAAAAAAGAAAAATACCTCTATCTCGGTAACCTCGAGGCGCGCAGGGACTGGGGCTTTGCCCCCGAGTATGTTGAGGCGATGTGGAGGATGCTTCAGGCAGAGAAATCCGATGATTTTGTTATCGGGACCGGCGAGGCTCACTCAGTGCAGGAGTTTCTTGATGCGTCCTTCAGTTATGCAGGCCTCACACCTGATGAACATGTAAAGATCGATCCCAACTACTTCCGTCCAACCGAGGTTGGAGTACTTATCGCGGACGCGAGAAAGGCAGAGAAGATCCTCCGTTGGAAGCCCGGTATTAAATTTTATGATCTCATTAAAATTATGGTCGATGCCGATCTGCGTAACGCAGGTCTTGAACCACCAGGGGAAGGAGATGAGATCCTTGCAAAGAAATTCCCCAAACGCTGGTGGAAAGAGGACTGACCTGTTCATTCATTCAATAGATTTTGAAGGTTGTCGCCTAGCCGTTTCTTCCTCTCGAAACCCCGGGAACAATACTTTCATCATACCCCCAAAAGAAAAAGGATAGCGTGAAGGTATGGCGACCATCGAAGAGAACATCGGCTACCATTTCAAGAACCCGGCCTTCCTCACCCAGGCCCTGACCAGGAAAGCGTTTGCGAACGAGGAGCGGCAGCAGGGCAGGCACCAAGATGACCAGGAGATCCTCTGCACTCTGGGGGATGCGGTGCTTAAGACGGTTTTCGTGGAGCTCCTGATCCGAGCACGATACCCCACACCCGATGCCATTATCCAGGCGAAGATCCAGCTGGAACATGAAGAGGCCCTCGCCGGTATCGCTGGCCAGATAGGGATTGCCCAAGCCATCCGTCTGGGCGCAGGGGAGAGAAAGCAGGGGGTGGTGGAGAAGGGACCCGATGTCCTTGCCGAGACCCTGAAGGCTACCATCGGGGCAATCTACCTGGACGGGGGCTTCGGAGCCGCGAGGGACGCAGTCATCAGGTGGTATGGCAACAGGATCAGGCCACATGGCAGATGATATGCATCTGCCCCGTTTTTTCAGATAATGAATTATACAAACCAGGATGGGAGTATGCCTGATGAATAATTCATGAAGGACATCCTCGTTGAGATTCTCACAAGCGGGAAAGAGGGGAGGCGCCCATTGTCACCCCCTTTTGTACCCGAACTTCCGGAGTAATCCCGTTCTCCATGTGATTCCGTCAGGCCCTTCCACGCCCTTCGGTTTCGCCCCGTCAATGACCCCCATGATGCCTCTTCCTGTAGCAGACTCGGCGATGATAACCTCGGCGGGGTTCGCCGTTGCGCAGTAGATGTTGCAGACCTCCTGGATGTTCTTTAGGGCATTGAGGACATTTATCGGGAAGCAGTTCCTGAGG
>JACTVG010000029.1 GCA_015660965.1 Methanoregulaceae archaeon | reverse complement strand
TTATTAATAATGTGATGGTGATTGTGTAGAAACTTTTATCACCTTTTAGAACGTATATAGTAAGATGAACAACCGAACAAAAGGAAATAATACATTAAGAAAAAGATTAAAAAATTTCCTTAAAACTTTTAAAATTGGGGAAAAAATTGAAACCAACCACGTGGTAACGATGTTATCAAAAATTAATAAAAACCATTCCATATCCTCACAGCGTGTTACAAATCTTTTAAAAGAGCACGATAACCTAGTTACTTTCATAAAATCCGGCGTGTGGATGAAGATTTAAACTCGCCATGTTGTTCGACGATTTCCAATAAAATTCCACGCAAACCCAAGTAATATTCCAACGAGATTGGCGGCAACATACCATACCCCAAACGTCGTAAGTATCGCAAGAACAACCATATTTATTACCATCGCTCCGACGGACACGGCGTTAAAACTTAACATGCGATGAAGCCATGTTCCGGGATTAATTTCTTTAAATGTCCATGCGTCATTAATTGTAAAATTAGAAATTATTGAAAGCTCAATTGCAATAAACGATGCTCCGAGTAACGGCAAATAGTTTTTAAGCAAAACAAGTGATATCATATTTACAGCAATACCAGTTATACCTACTGCAGCAAAACATGCCATCTTTCGCAACTCACCCCATGCGTGCCCGGGGAAAAGGGAAATGTTGATAAGTTGTTTTATAAAATCGATCATTGTTGTGGTTTTGAGTTTACTATTTCCAAGTTTTCGGTTTGTAAAAACATATGGAAGTTCTTTTATTGAGTGCCACCGGCATTTACCCAAGAATTCAAACAAAATTTTATACCCGCGTGGTTGTATACTCGGGGTGTGGATAACAAGATCCCTTTTTATTCCGAAGAATCCGGAAACCGGATCGGTGATTTGTGGGAACAAAATTCTGGAAAGGAATGTCGCGCCCCATGAAATGACACGCCGTTTCAAAGGCCAGTCTTTTATTCCCCCACCTTTCATATACCGACTCCCGATTACGATATCGGTGTTGTTGTTTTTTATTTCGTTGTATATCTGGGGAATCAACGTTACGTCGTGTGAAAGATCGGCATCGGTACAAACAATTACGCTGCCACGCGCTTTTTCAATTCCCGTCATTACAGATTGTGAAAGCCCGGGGTCCTTTGTGCGCGTTAGTAAAACTACTGGATACTTACGAAGGATAAGATCTGTTACAATAAGTTGTGTCTTGTCCGTGGAAGAATCGTCAACAATAATGATTTCAAAAGGTGTAGATGTAAGACGGAGGATATGAGAGATTTTTTGTATTGTTTCTTGAATGTTTTCTTCTTCATTGTAAGTGGGAATTATGACGGAGAGATCGGGACGCATATAAAGAGATTGTGGAGACATAGTATAAAAAGGTGTCGTTTGGAAATTATATCCATTGTGAAGCACTATATAAATCCACTATTTTTGTGACATATGTATTTGTGCTAAAAGTTGCAGTTGGTGGACTTGGATCTGCATCCCTTGGTTTATTTTGTGGAATGCTTCTTATATCAAATTCCAAAGAATAATTTATAGTTTTGTTTGGTTTAATATTAAATGATTGAAAAGTATGAGATCCATCTGGCCACAACCCTCTTATCATGTTATTATATTTATCATATGCCCACAATTTTACTACTCCTTCTACTGGATAATTACAATTACTTTTTACCACACCAGATATAAAAATTATAGGACTTTGTGATTTGCCACCCGGAAACAATACGGGTTTGCTGATATCTGTGATCGTGGCGTTTAAACAATATTTTTCTTCATAAGATTGTGGTATGCTTAAATCTGGGGTAGGAATCGGCTGTATTATTTGCTGTGTTGAATATGAATTAGTTGAAGTGCACCCACATATAATACATGGAAATATGATTATAAATATCGAAATCATATTATAAATAATTGGTTTTTTCATATATTGGTTTTAACATTACTACTTTATAAATTTTTCTATTAAATGTTCGAGTGAGAAAAAAGTATAAATAGTTATAACGCCAACATATGTATCAGCCAAAAACTCTAACGAACGCGGTAGCAAATTTCATTGACCCGCAAGCGTTGAGATGTTTGGTGAGTATAGCAACATATCACCTTCACGGGGGTTGGAAGACCCCCAAATATGCAACCGGATAACCCTTCGGGGCAGATCCTTGTGGGTTCAATCCCACGGGTTGCTTTTGGTTGGGGCAAGAAGACGCGCACATCCTGAAAGACGCGCATTGAAAGGTGCTTGTTCCCGACCAAAATATATTTTTGGGCCCATAGTTCAGTCTGGTTGGAACGCTCGGCTCATAACAGGTTGATCTTAATTGACAATCAGTAAGAAACCGAGATGTCGTCGGTCCGAATCCGACTGGGCCCATAGAGGTAAAATAATGGGAATGTATGATTACATGGAATTAACAGTTTCCTGCTCCGTCTGCGGCAATCATATCGAAAACACTTTTCAAACAAAGGACTTTGATTGTATGATGGATACGTATCGACCGGGTGATACAGTTCCAGCAGATTGTCGTTTTAATTATGTGCGCGCTTACACAACCTGCAACCATCACCGCGAAATAACTAAAATCGATGGAGAATTAATTTTTAATTCGATAACTGGACACTGGATAGAATATGAAATTCCAATTATCAATGGAATTATCGCGCGCTACCAAAATCTGCGGAAGAGAAAGATTGAACCTACCGCGTATAATGCTTTGAGCGTTCGCCGGACGGTTATACGGAAGAAGAGATTTATGCGATGGTTGAAGTGTTGAATGGGAAGATTAAGAAAGATATAAATATAATGAAAGTAGAAAGAAAGATGAAAGGAGAAGAATAATATGTTTGTTAAACTCGGAAGTCTCGGATGGAAAGTGTTGATAGATGAGGGGGAAGGGAATTAAAATGATCGATGACACCGACGAAAACCTTTCCAAATGGGACGAAGATAATACTTAATTAATCTCTTTTAATTTTATTTTTATATCGGGCAAACATGCTCGATATGTGATTTAAATGAAAACCAAACTTGTAAAATATGAAATCCATTATTGCAACTCCGCGTGTTCGCAATTTTACCACAATTATGATGACAATGAAAATTGTTGGTGTGTTAAATTGAATAGAAAGATTTTCGACGTTGATAATAACGTTGATATTTTCTGTGATTTGGTAGAAAGAGATTTTCCGGAAGACTGTTCGTTGGAAGAGGCAAAGGTATAAATATTTAGCAAGCGTATATGGATATGTCAAGAGAATGCTGACACTCAAGGGCAAATAATACATTCTCTTGACATATGAGAAGGGCTACAGTAGCGGATTAATGCCGGCCTTGGAGCCGGTGGCGGGTGTTCGACTCACCCTAGCCCTATCGGGTCTGGCACGCGGAAGATTCCTTTGGAGAACCAGACCCGTTGTTCCTCATAAGCGTGGAAAGGGAACATGAACAATCTCATCATGAACGAGGTTCGCTATCTCTGTGGTGAGCGAGTACTGTTGCTTGTCACCCAACGGCGTGTTGCATTGTACACGTTAAGACACAATGAACCGGCCCAATCCCTTGATCACAGATTGGTGGAAAAAGCGTTGCCGATGTCGTGCAGCCGGTGTAATATCCCCTATGGTTTCCGAATTCCCTGCATGATACGACACGGAGCAAATCCATATCGAAAAGAATGAGGCCACTTTAAGGTGGTGTGACGAAGTAGGTATGGGTTCCGGGGTTCGAGTCCTGCGCGCTGGTTTTAAATTATGGATGTAAATATAAGAGGAATTATTATTTTAATGTGTTGTGTATTCATTAATTGTTTTATTATAATTACATTTGTTTATGGTGGATACATTAGAAATTGGGGAATGGTCTGTGTATCTATTGCGTTTATGGCGGGTCTTATTGGACTTGGTAGTTTATATGAATCTTAAAAACTATTAAATACTTATAACGCATATACCTATTTTGTTCACAGAGCGAACGGGAATATAAAAAATGTCGAAATCTTTGATTAAGAACGTTGAAGGAATTGGGATTTGGGTTCGGGATGATGCCACCACCACGAGGAGAATATCTGATTCTTTTATAATTGTTGCGATACTGGCAGGAATTTGCACCATCCTTTGTGAAATTATGTGGATCACAAGTTCTTCTTATAATTCATATTGGGGAATCGCAATGCTTGCGATGATAGTTACCATATTCATACTGGCGTACCCCGGGTTGGGTTTTTTACCTGCTTATGAAGTCTATTCCGGCTCTGATCACATTTTCATCATCAAAACCAACGACGAAAAAGCAGACCAACTCGCAATCTGCAAAGCCGCAAAAGAAATAGAAGCGCAATGCCACGCGTTTGCAGCAAAGCGCGCAGAGTTGGATCGGGTTGCAGCAAACTGCAAACAATCATTTTAATTTTTGTTGCGGTGGGCCAGTGGTATGCTTGTTACTTTGGGAGTAACAGAAGAGGGTTCGATCCCCTCCCGTGACATTTTATGAATATTTTCTATAATAAAATATATTGGACACTTTGTTTATTCGCATGTGTTTTTCACATTGTTGCTTCAGTTCTAACCTATTATGATATAGAATTTTTGAATTCATATGAATGTAATTCTGTAATGTCTGGTGCATTTAATAATATTGGTTATATTTGGAGCGGGTTGTTATCAACGACATTAATTGTAGTAATGTTTTTAATTTTATATTTGTTAATTCCAACTCTTTTAAATGATTGGAGAAACATAAATATTGATGAAATTATAATAATCGCGGGGGTTGCTATCATATTTCTTATGGGGATTGATATGTTTAATGATATTTTTGCTGTTCTGCATAGTGGTTTGTGGTATTACACAAATTTTATATTGAGTATCGGATTAAAAATCGCTGGGATAAAAAGTTATTGTTAGAAAGGAATAAATAGAAATAAAACCAATACTATTCTGATGTCACGCACACGCCGCATCTACAATCGCATTGTAAAAAAAGCACATCGATACACGATATTACTTTCAGACCGCGCCGTTCATAGGTATGGATTTGTGTTCCATCCATACCGCGCGCTTTGCATGGGGCATTGTGGATCTTGCCGTGATCCAAATCTTGATCAGAAACATCAGAGGAAAGCAAGGAGGCAAGAGTTTATGCGTGCGCTGAATATGGAGTTATCATGAAAGTCTATTTAGTTGGTTCATGTGATTGTGAGTTTACAAACACAAAATATATTTGTCTTTCAAAAGTAACCGCGTTGAAGCGATGGGAAGAAATCAGACAAGAGTTGATTAAACAAGTAAATGATATATTAAAAAAATATCCAGATGATGAAATGGAATTAAGAATTTTAAAGAACCTATCCGAAACAGATCCAGAAAAAATAAATAATTATCCACATGACGAACCTTTTATAAGGGAGATGGAGACGGAAGAATGAGCGACACTATAAGAAAAGGAACGATTGTTACTCAATGGGGAAGATATTGTAGGTATTGGATGCGCCACGCCCCCGCGTGGTATCGTCGTGGGTTAAATCATTCTTTCCGAGAACAAGAGAAACAATATTTTCTGAAGTTTGGGGAATATTTAAGACCTGTTAAAAATAGGGGATATTGGTGGTAGGGTAGTTTATTTAAATTTGTTCTTCATTGATAAACATTTTCTTGAAATATTTTTCTCCCATTCGGGGTGTTTAATAAGATCCCTCGCGAAAGATTCTTCGCAATTACATTTTGGGCACACGGCGCTGTTAGGAACCACGGATTTCCAAGTATTCCCACACCAATTGCAGTGAGCATCTCTTTTTATTTTTAATTTGTCCCAATTTCTCCAGTTGCCGCGCGCCATAAATAAATTACCAAACGTGTTTTCCTTCTCTAACGCGTTCCAATGCTGCTTTTTTAACAAGCGTTTTCGCCCAATATGGCCATCTGTCCCACGACATTCCAAGAGCGTGCGAACCCATAAATTCATTCCAGTCTCTACGGTCCTGTCCTCGTTCTGGGGATGCCAGATATTCGATTTTAGAACCGTTTCTATTATAGAAAGATCTTACAAATTCGTTCGTGGTGTAAACACCGACAAGTTTTGTTTCCACGGGGTGCTTAATCATATGTTTGCTCTTTGCCGATGCTTTTGAAGATGCTTCAACTGCTCGCGCGCGAAATCCATATCCAGCACCAGCATACCAAGTAACAATATATTTTGTCATTTTAGTCATCTTCCATAAATAGCATATGCTGTTCTCACACCAAAAAATCTGTCTGCATCCAATCTGCTAGCATCGATTGGAACAACCCGGTATTTTTCCATTTTAAAAGAAGGTGATTTATTTCTCAACCGAACTTCTTTCAATGCGTTGGATTTTGTAGTGGCGATGTATTGTAATTCAAAACGTTCACCATTAA
>JACTVG010000028.1 GCA_015660965.1 Methanoregulaceae archaeon | reverse complement strand
CATTTGACCATGTTTTACTATGGGTACAGGGTGAAAGACAAGCTAGTCTTGCTCGGGTATTGCATCATACACCCCATGCTATTCATTTTTGCCAATTACTTCCATCACAGCAAAAACAAAGAATTAAAATTTGAGCCGAATTCATCGGAAGCGGAGCTCATAGAGAAATTTTATAACATCCTGCCGGAGATTTATATGAAACAAAACGGTGTCATATTCGTTCACAGACCTCACTCCCTAGACCTCCAAGTCATCAAACCGTCTTTCGAGTACAAGACAACGGAAGTCATCATGAACTCCATAAAGGAAGGGGTATTCATAGATGTGGGAGCTCACATAGGCAGATATGCGTTAATGATTGCCAAACAGCTTGACGGGCACGGGAAGTCCATAGCATTCGAGCCTAATCCCGGCAACGTGTCCCATATGGAAAGACTCAAGGAATTGAACCACCTCACAAACCTGATAATCGTGGGAAAGGGGTGCATGGATAAGAATGAGACACTCACATTTTTCATGGACGAGCACATAGGATCATCCAACTCCTCCTTTTTCATGGAGCCTAGCACCCCCTATGATAAAATCAAGATTGAATGCGTGAAATTGGACGACTGGCTCAGAAAGAAAAAAATAAAATTTGAAGATGTGAAGCTTTTGAAGGTTGATGCCGAGGGTTCGAGCTATAATGTGCTTAAAGGGGCTGAGTCCCTCATAAAGAAGGCGAAACCGAGAATCATAGTCGAAATGTATGCAGAACGGGACAAGAAATGCAGACCGTTTCTGGAAAACCTTGGCTATAAAATTAAACAAATAGACACATGGAATTTTTTGTGTGATGCGAATGAGTAAGATTTCCAAAAGCATCGTGAAGAAGGAGATAAGTCTGGTCTCCAAGGGGGTTTTGAGGAAGACAGGCATCTTGAAAATCGGAAAATTCCCAAAAGCCGTACAGATAGAGACCATCAACACCTGCAATGCCAAGTGCATCAGTTGCCCCTATAGGAAAGGGATGAAGAGAAGGCCGGAAATCCTAGACTTCAACCTGTACAAAAAAATCATTAATGAGATAGGAAAATATGATGTGTGGAGGATTGACCTGCATGTGTTCGGAGAGCCTCTCCTGAATCCTAAATTAGAGGAATATATAAGATATGCGAAAACACATCTGAAACGCACTGAAGTATGGATGAGCACCAATTTCTCCATCATGACAAAGCAGAGGGGGGAGAACATAATTAATTCAGGATTGGACAACCTGCTCGTGTGTGTGGATGCTTTCAGCAAACTCATATATGAGAATATAAAGGAACTTGACTATGATGTGGTGAAGCAGAACATCCTGGACTTCTTGGAGTCATTGAAAAAAATTAAGAATCACATGCTTTTCCGCATAGCGTTCATCCCCATGAGTGAAAACAAGGATGAGCAGAAGAATTTTTTTGATTTCTGGAAATTCAAGACCAAAGGGATGAAGAATGTCCTTGTGCAGTTGAAGGCTTATGAGGATTTCGGCTCTCAGGTCGAAAAACAGAACTCCATCATGGAATCCTATAAGAGCATAAGGAGAAAGGTTTTGAGCCCGTGCAACCAAATTTATAACATGCTGGATGTGCTGTCCAACGGGAACGTGTCGTGCTGCTGCTATGACATGGAGGGGGAGATAAACTTGGGCAACATCAAGAATCAGACATTGTTTGACATCTGGAACTCGGAGAAATTTAAAGCGTTGAGAAAGCACATAGAATCAAGGGATTATGAGTTATTGCCTGATTTGTGCATAAACTGCATTAAGGGAGTGGGAAAATGAATACTATTTTAACCAGAAGGGAATGGGAGTTGTTCCTGATTGCCGTACTATCTTTTATTCTAATTTATTTCTCTGTCCAGACGAAGTTTCTCGGGGAGGACGAACAGAATTATTACGGGACCGCAAAGCTCATCGCACAGTCAGGCACCTATCCAATCAGAGACTTTTTTGGGAGCCCCCTGATTTTCACCCCACTTGTGCCTTTCATCCTAAGCGTATTCTCGTTTTCCTTTGCATTAACCAAAGTCATAATCGCCATATTCGGAGTCTTGACTCTCATAGTCACCTATGCATTCTGTGAGAAGTATGTGAAAAAAGGCTCTGGCATAATCGCAGTTGCTTTATTATTTTCAGCTTCGCTATTTATTCAATACAGCATGCTTGTCTATTTGGAAATCCCGTTGGCTTTCTTTTCCATCACATCCTTTTATTTCCTACTGGGGGCCAAGAACTTGAAGGGCTACGCCCTCACGGGCATCATAGTGGGATTGGGATTGCTGACCAAGACCTCTGCCCTTTTGATTCTTGCCACTCTGTTCATTTATCTGCTCTATAAGAGAAAACCCAAGGAGGGACTGGTTTTAGCTGGGGTCGCACTCTTGGTTCTCACTCCATGGCTGATAAGAAACCAGGTTGCGTTTGGATCTCCCATGTATTTTACAAGTTTCCAGCAAATTCTTTCATATTTTGGGGTTCATTCTTCCGCATCATCTGTATCAGAAATCACCCAAGCCGCTCAACCGCTCATCCTTCCCATTGAAATCGTAGATAATTTGGGCATATTGATGACATTCTTCTCTATTTTCGGAATCATCTACTCGTATTATAAGAGGAGTGAAATCGGGATGCTGTGCGGGGGTTTCATCCTCATATTCCTGCTCGCATGGTACTCTGGTTTCATAGGCATCATTGATGTGAGATATTTTTCCCTCATATTTCCCGAACTCGCTATCCTAGGAGCCATTGGAATGTCGTTTTTGAATGACGATGTGAAGAAGTGGAAAATCCCCCTCATAGTGGTGATTATCATCCTTGGGGCATCAATCTTTTTCGGTTTCTCACAGGCTTTAGTCATGTCCACCACCACAAGATTCGGGGACAATTATGTGAACGTGCTGAAATGGGCGGGAACCAACAGCACATCAAACGGTGTGATAATGACCACGTTCACAGGCAGTTGCGAGTTCTATTCTGGGCTGCACTGTGTATGGCCCGTGGGGGACTTGAAGGATTTGATGACAACCAATGACCCTACTGTCATCCAGAACATTCTGAAAAAAAATAATGTGAGTTACATACTCATATCGCAGGGGCTCGTGAGTTCTTCCTACATATCCACAGGCACCAACACCATCGGGGTGTTTAGCCTCCATTTTGTCCAAACCATAAACCAATATCCTAGTGAGTTCAGAGCAGTCCGGGAATCCAATGATACCATCATCTACGGGGAGGGACTCGTTTTGCCAAACGTGATAATGTACAAGGTGAATTATGTTTGAACGCATAAGGAAAATCTGCTTGAAGAATGCTGTGAACGACCCAGAGAATGCCTTCAATGTCACGAGCAATCTGAACTGGGACAGGTATGAGAGGCAGTTATTGAAATTGGAAACGGAAATCCCTTTTGAAGGGAGAGTGCTGGACCTAGGATGCGGGTGGGGGTTCATCGGCCCCATGCTCAAGGAGTTCAGAGGGGATTTGGACATAACCTGCGTGGACATCAAAATCGAGGACTGCTGGAAGAAGTTCAGGAAGTTCGGGGTCAGATATGAGTATGGGGACGGGACTAATTTGAATTTTTCCGATAAAACTTTTGATGCGGTCTTCACATTCGGAGTCCTGGAGCATGTGCCTCTGGAAAATCAGGCAAGATTCTTGAAGGAAGTGAAGAGGGTGCTGAAGAAAGGCGGGAAGTTCTTTATCTTTAATCTGCCTAACAAATATTCCTTCCCTGAATTCATGGCCAAGCACATGGGCATATGGTATCATGATTTGAAATATTCTCCCAATGAGGCAGAAATCCTTCTTACTTCTCATGGGTTCAAACTCCTTGATTCACAGATAGAATTTTTAATCCCCGCACAGATTGAAAGGGTGAACAAACCAATGGCAATAGTCTTCAACCACACCCATAGCATCGTAAGAAAAATGGATGAGTTCCTCACCACCACGCCTTTGAAGTTCTTTGCACAGAGCATTTATCTGGAATGTGTAAAAGTGTGAGCATTTGCTTACAGCACATGTGTAAGTTACTTAACACATTTTATGAAGTAATCCGAACAGAACAAGTTTGGGAAATTCCTCACCAAAATCCATGGGGTGAATCTTCTTCCCCAGAGGCCTATGTATGGGTTGACATCAACTATTTTAAAATATTTTGACATCCATTGCACTGCGACTTTGGGTGTGAACATCCAATGGTGCTTGGTTTCCTGTGCCTCTATGCTTGGGGGATCCTTGCCCATGAGAGTGTTTATCCTTACCAGAAGGCTCTTTTCATTCAGCAACGACACCACCAGAGTGCCGTCATCTTTGAGAATTCTTTTGATTTCCTTTAAGACTTCAACCGGATAGAATATGTGCTCTAGGACTCCAGAAGCCACGATGTAATCGAAATACTTGCTAGGATATGGGAGCTTCCTGTTCTCGTTGAGATTCTGCACTTTGAAATTCTTTAAGACCCAGCTCGCCTTGATTCCGTAATTCTTCATGTCCAGCCCATAGTATGCGATAGCCTTGCTGTCCACAGAAACGGACAGATAACCTTTGTAGCATCCTATGTCCAAAAGTCTCTTATGTTTTGAGGGATAGTACTCTGTTAAGGGGCGTGTCTTGAAAAGAAAATCCGCCAAAAAGTCCATCCTTGCCTTGGATTCGGCATCATACCAACCGCTCTCGTAAATGTTCATGCTTTTACCCATACGCCTTTGCCCTTACACACAGGGCATGATTCAATTCCCCACACGCCTCTGACTATCCCACAGCCCCCACAATATATGCATTCCTCAATGGGCTGAGGCTTGTCAAATTTCCTATAACGGCAGTTAGGGTCATCACAAGAATACCCATGATGTTCACACCATTTTTTTCTTGTAATCTTGCACCAAAAATTATAGATGTCAAAATTTGTGAGCATGAATAATTTCAGCTCAAACCTCTTTTCCATCATTTTTAATTTTTTAATCAATCCCATAGAACCACATAAAAAAGAAATCCCTGAGATTGCCTCAGGGACGTTCATTAGCTATCTTTTCTTTTTCTTTTTTCCAGCCACTTTTGTTCACCTCTTTTTATTTTCCCTTGAACAAAGTTTTGATTTGTTCATCATTACCATTGTAACCAGCCGGTCTTAATCTTCGCCCAAGTCTTAACCCCAGCGTAAGCGTTCTTGATTCCAGAACGGAAAGTCACGCCCTTTCTATACATGGTGGATTTCACAGGCACGCTTCCTATCTTGTATCCCATCTGCCCCGCCACCACATTGATTTCCATCTCGATTTCATAATACTGTGCATTGATGACTTTCAGCAGGTCTGTGAGAATCTCATAACGCATGCATCTGAACCCGCATTCCCCGTCCTTTATGCCCTGCTTGCTCAACATGGAAGCCAACCCAGAAAGAAACTTATTGCCCATCCTCTTATAAAAAGGATATGGGGATAAATCCCTGCTTCCTATGACCATATCATACTTCCCTATTTGGTTCAAGAGCAGTGGGATGTCATCTGGGTTGTGCTGACCGTCCGCATCTAAGCTTACAATTAAGTCGTCTGGTCTCAAATTCTGAGTCCAAGCGAGCCACAGCCATCCCGACCTTATGGCTGCACCCTTGCCGAGATTAAATGGATGAGAAATCACGACTGCCCCGCCCGCTGCTGCATTTGGTAATGTCAAGTCAGTGGACCCGTCATTCACCACGAGGACCTGATTCACATATTTCTTTGTCCTTCTCACCACATCCTCTATGGTTTTTGCCTCGTTCTTGGCAGTTATCAACCCCCACACAATCTGATCTTTTTTCATCATTATCCTCCCCTTATAAAATTTTCTCCGTCCCAGATGAATTTCTGAGACTTTTCATAATTACAAGTCAGTATGCAACTGCTATTTGTGATTTCACAGGCTTGTTCCATGGTTATATTTCCCTCTGTCCACCATTCTGAAATTGCATTATAGTTAGCAGCAGTATCATTTTCATAATAACAGTCAGCACCCATATTTTCATCCTTACTAAGATTTTTGTTTAATTTTCCTGTATCCAAGCATTCAATCCCCCATTGGAATTTCTTAGGGCAATAAATATTATAGGTTATATTGCAAGAAGGGTCTGCATCAACATACTCTTCATAATAACGACCGATGGTGAAATTCTTATAGTTCGGTACTGCCTCTTCAAAAGAGCACCTTGACTCCACTGTATCATAAGTTATTACCACTGTGGTGTTGCAGTCATTGGTATAAATATTCTTTCCTATCTGTTTCAAACAGCCAGCTTCTGAATATACCACCATAAAAGGTTCACCCTTACTATTATCGAATATATCGTCTTTCCACAAATCAACAACATGAGTCTCAACATAATTATCATACTGTTCGCATTTGTAAGATTCATTAATCACATACTGCTGCTGTTGACAAAAAGCATTAATAAAGGTTTCGTTGTTGCTCTCAATGATTTTCTGCTGGATGGATTCTTCTGGTATCGAAGAGAATACCCCCACTGCAAAGGTATAAGCCAACGCTATTAGGGCCACGACTATGACGACTATA
>JACTVG010000027.1 GCA_015660965.1 Methanoregulaceae archaeon | reverse complement strand
CAGGGTATGAATATAAAATACACCATAATACCTTCGAGTTAACAGAGCTGTACTCAATAGGGATCCGTGCCATACCGGAAAAAGGGGCATGGATAGATCATAACATATTCAAAAATTCCGATCCCCCCGTTTTCCAGAAAGGACCTGCCGGGTATGGCCACATATATATGACGAACAATATGGTAGGTAGTTTCGTTGCTGACCACGAAGGTGTGATCGGATCCAATCTGACACTCTATGCCGAAGGACCAATAGATTTAAAGTAAAACATGATGGGTTCTGATAAGATCACGGGACTTCGGGACTTTCAAAAATTGGTGATTGGCGGCGGGACTTTAAATCAACTCGATTTACATTTGCCTCGCGCATAATAATCATTGTGGTGACGGATTCTGGTGCGTCCTCGTGTCTATTGATAAATGCACCAGTGTTGGTTCATGGCGTGACTCTGTTCTCTCATCGGTTCCAATAATATTTCTTCTTCAGGACGATGAAATTAAAAAAGATTAGTTGTTTCCGTGTTTATTTCTCTAACTAGAACCGTTGGAATAGATACCCCATAATATTGAGATAAAACCACCTGCCATAAGCACTATACAAGAAATTTTTACCAAATCGCTTTCACCTTTAACGACTCCAACGAATCCAGCGATAGCAATTGCAATACCGCTGCCAATGTAAACCCAATGGACCATTCCCATCACCTACGTTAAAATAAATTTAAGGTCTAATTAACCCATCGAAATGTCTTGTTTTTAATTGGATTTGCAATAGAAATTAGTTGTCTTAACTGGGAGTTATCGAAGAGATAGTATTTGTTTTTTCCGTGTATTCTTTGAAGTTATCTCCCTTGATCACTTCGATTTCCGATATTTTTATCCCACCATTCTCTATACTTGAACCTACAAAGAAATGATACAATAACGAAGAGAAACATGCCAACTGTGATAAAAACACCTGCTACCAAGGAAAAAATTTGAGATAATCCAAATCCTAGGAAAATTAATAACAGACTTATCACTATAAACCAGAAACAATCTCCAGACATGTTTTTATCACTATACCAAAATTAAAATTTTTAATTTAAATATTGTCTGAGATGAGCGTTGGTCGCACAAAAACAAGTTTCAGCTTTCATCTGGTAGCATCACATAACAGACCGGGCAATACTCCACGGGATTGTTAACCAGGTCTGCTCATGATCAATTGTCAGGTTGATGTAGCGCCGTTGCATAATCCCATGACATTTGGGGCATTTCAAGATGGAAGATCGATTACATAGTATAGACGTTAAGGCAATCAGAATGCTTCTATTATTAATTTCAAAAGATTTATCCTATTTTATTTTGGAAAACGGTTCTGATAAGTTAAGGTTGGTTATTAGCTAACGCGGTTGGTGATAAGTCACGGTAGGTAAGAGCATAACCTGAAATAATAGTTAAAATAAAATTCCTTTTATGCCTCAACCTAAATCAAAATATTGGATTCTGGTTTTCGCGCTAAATGATGAGAATCTTCTTTATGAAAGTGAGAAATTAGAGGATCATCTGGATTGGGATTATCCCCAAGTTTGCGATTTTTTAACAGATTTATTAGTTAAGCGTGTAGCAAAGTTTTATCCAGGGGCAGTTTGTATAGGAGATGAGCGTGATGGGGAAAATCTATCTGTAAGAATTGCAATTAAAAAGCACAGAGTTGGTGATCCCTTGGAAATAGCGGGTTTTAAACGATGGGAACTTCTTGAAATAACTCCATTTAAAGACATTTATTCTGACGACGATCCGAGGGAATTTTTTAAGAAGAAAAAATAAAAATTTTGTTGATTCATTCGGCAAATTCTGCGGCGTCTTCTTTAAAATTTTTAACAAGAATCAGATTTGGGTCTGTGGTGTAACTGAGAAAGACAGTTACATGCAGTACTTCCAATAGTTAATCGCACTTTAAACACATAAAAAGAAGAAAGTAAGAAATTGTCATTTAATCGTGACAGGTGACGGAGCTAATATTCCCGCCATAACGCCAACTGTGGCCGAACCAATTGCAATCAATCCGTCGGGAGGTGTTTTACCCAATCCAACAAGAATTGAAACTGCGGGAATCACTCTATGCACCGGACCAGACAATCAGTGAAGTGCACTACCATTACTGCAAGCTTCAGGGCAATAACATCGTGGAATATTGCGATAGTATGAGCCGGGGAATGGTAGAAAACTTCCAGAGATTCGATAAAAATCAGAAATTTGATTACCTTCATTTTAAAGACTGGCAGGCAATCCAGGCACTCCACATCCTGCAGGATCGGAATGCCATTCTTACATATCATTCAACGGAATACGGGAGGAATGGTAACCAGTACGGGCACTGGTGGACATGTTATTCCTGAATTCCCTTCAACAATCCTTCCAGCAATTATGACAATCGGATTCCTTGGAGCTGTACTTCTCATCAATAGAACCAAGGAACACTAAAGGAAAACTAACTTTTTTTTAAAGCTCATATTCGCGTTCTGTTGGCTAATCTCAAATTGGAACTTCCTTCTCAAAGTAATTTTTTTACACCTCGATATGGTCAGAATAACCGGAATAGTCCTTTTAAAAATTCTACGAAAGAATTCCAATATCCATTGGGTCTAGTAATGTTGGAGACCTCACAAATACCTGAAGTGTTGTTGCAATTCGACGCTACTTCAGATAGTGCTGGCTTTGGGGTGGGTTCCGGCACTGAGATATCATAGAGCACAAGCTCGCTGCCAAAGGATTGCTGGGGAGAAATCCAAATAGTTTTTGACGATATTTTCTCAACTTGTCCGTCGCGGGTTGAAATGGTATAAAACATGCCTGCCGAAATATTTTCCGATGAAGAACCCCCCGGAATACCATCCTGATAGTTCGTCAAATCTTCGATTACTGGATACTCTCCAATCAGTCTATCCCTTAAAAATTCAGCATGAATGTGACCCGATAAAACAAGGGTGGGTTTGACGATTAACTGCTGGTCAATATCCGTTCCCAAGGGGGAGAGCGTGCCGACTTTGTCCATGTAGTAGTGCGTAGCAATGATGGTGAAGTTTTCTGGAGAATTCAATAAGGTTGTCCGGAGTACAGCAAATTCCTGTGGTTTAAGTGATCTTGCCATATAGTTGATTCCCACGAAATCGAAATTCTCGAATGAGGTCACATAACTGTTTTTCGTATTGCCAGTATACTGAGTATAATACTGGTAATTCTGCCCTTCGTTCGCGTCATGGTTCCCAGCGATTACATACACTGGAATGGACGTTTCATGTATGGCATGGGAATATGCGTCCCATTCCTTTTTACTATTCCAAGTATTCACAAGGTCACCGGTAATGATGATAGCAGATATGTTATAACGCTCCTTTATTGAATCGAGATATGAGAATGTGTAGTCATAGGTTTCAGGATAGCTAGTGGCAAGGTTCTGGGTATCCGAAATATGGACTATGGAGTAGTTGCTGGAAGCGAGTGCAGTAGCAGGCGTGATCACGAGAAGCAGGAGCATGACGGATAATGATATTTTTATTAAAAATCTATAGTTCATCATATTAGATTCGGTGAATTACTAGTTGAAAGTTCTTGATGATTAAGTCCATTAGAATCGTTGTTTAATGGGCTCTGTAGAAATCCAACATTCTTCGAAGTAAACAACTGACCACAAAAGCTAAGGTACGGCGTCTCCTTACCTTGTTATGCGAATAAACGATGAGGAGACGATATAATGTCAGCAAACCGGTATATCAGGTTTGTTGAATTATCTTCTGGTTTGATAAAAGATTCCTGAATTCCTTTATTCTCGTCTAAATTCTCAAAAAGGACCTATACCCAGCACCAGTTACTCATTCTCCTTCCCCTGAAAGAGTATCTGTCTGAAGATTACCGGGACACAGTTGAGCTTACCGAGATCATGGACTCACTTCGAGAGAAAATTCATCTCAAAGAAGTACCCCACTTCACAACTATCCATAAGTTCTGTCAACGGATCCGATCCTCGACATTCACCCGGCTACTCAACCGGCTCATTACACAGTTCTACGACTGGGGTGAGAAGATTACATGCACAGCAATCGATTCGTCGGGTTTTACCAGCTCCTATGCCAGTTCATATTATTCCTGGAGAACCGGTAAAACGAAAAAAAGATTCCTGAAAACTTCCATCTCCATCGATACCGATCGACAGATCATCACCGGTTTGAAGATCTCCCAGCATCCGGTCCATGATATTCCTCACGCTGAAAAACTCCTGAAACAATGTCACAGGGTCAGACATTCTGATCTCTATGTCATGGATAAAGGATACAACTCCGAAGAGATCCATGAATTAATCCGGGACACGCTCAACTCCTGTTCTCTTATCTCGGTCAGAAACCGAAAACGTAAACGGATCTCCGGATACTATCGAAAAACGAATCGCTCAGTCATTCGATAAGGAAAAGTATCACCAAAGGAATAAGGTCGAAACCGTATTCTCCGTCCTGAAACGAAGATTCGGAGAAGCCCTTAAAGCTCGGAAATACCGACTCCAAATCAAGGAGTCAAAATCAAAGTGATTCTCTATAACCTCTCAAGAATGATCTCAACATTCTTGTTTCTTGTTCTCATTGAGGGTTTCTACAGAGCCGTTTAATGCATATTGATATATTCGCGTTCTGTTGGCAGATCGCATGTACTGATGGCACAATCTATGTGACAATTGAAAGAAACCAACTGGTATATTGTAGCGGTTGAAACAACAATATTGTAATTAATCCGGTAACATCAGTTTTCGTACCGGGCAAAACTGCCAAGGATTGCCTGCTATGATTGCATAGGTAAACAATTCAGAATAGCGCCGTTCTTTATTGATTTATTAAATTCTACCGTTATTGACACGCCGACGACCGGAACTGCTGCCTGCATCACAACATCTATAGGAAAAGCAAGGAATATATTTTCAGATTGCGATGATCCCGGTATTGCACGCCGGGGGAGCGAGATGTCATGTGTAAGAGAAAGCCGGGGGCCTCAAATCCAAACAACTACTCCCCCGGCTCTTTCATGTATCAACTACTGTTTATTTTTGATAGTTTAACAACCCTATAGCACATTACCAACTTTCACTCAACATCAACCACCGAGCCGATTGATCAACCGCAGACACAACAGAACCTTATCAAGCGAGCCGGAATTAGCATGTTGGAAAATAAGAATATCTTTTTTAATAAGACTATCCATAAGCGTATCTGGTAGCTTGTTCTTTGAGCTTCTCATTTCTAAAAGTTCCGAGCTGCCATAGACATTTGGAGGAATTAAAATGAGTAAAGTAGTAGCGGCTGTATTATTGTTTTTAATTGGATTGTTTCTGATAGTTGGTGGATATACGAGTTACAAAACGCTCTTTGTAACGGGTATTAGTCTCATAATTGCAGGTATCTTAATAATTATACTTGCGATTAAAATGACAATGAAAGGTGAAACAAAAACTCCAACCAAGTAATCTTTTTTAGGATAATTCACGATAAGCACCAGTATTGATGCATTTATCAAAAGTCCCGCTAATACATCAGAACCTTTTTAGATTTTCTGAGAGTGACTCTACATATGGAAGAAAAAGTTGAACGAAAATTTGTTACAGTAGAGAGCAAAATAGATAATCTAGAGAGACGGGTTCGGGAATTAGAAGATATTACAAGCCCAAAAATAAAACCCGACCTTCTATCACATCTCCGTGATAAATATGCGAATGGAGATTTGTAAGGTTGGTTCCGATAGGACCGTGGTTGATCGTTTACGCTATCTCCGTAAGTGAGGAGAAATCTTGCATGAAGAAAGAAAAAGACAAAGAATGATGAATTTACCCGACAGGATCTAAGCAGATGACTTCCGAAACGATTACCACAGCATTGTTTTTGATTACGGCGGTTGTCGCGTCAGCCATTCTGATAAATGCGGTATATCCTGTAATATCCAATATGGCAGGGACATTTTCTTCGGGCACGCATGAATCTGACGTAAGGATCCGGTCGGATTTTTCAATTATTGCCACATATGCATCCCAATCAACGGGCACCGCACAAATATGGATGAAAAATATTGGATTAGAACCAATAGGACTTGTAGATATTCAGCGGGCTGATGTCTTTGGTGGAGCTGTCGGCAGTTTCGATCACTTTGCCCATACCGGTGGCACTCTCGGCGATAACCAATGGACCGAGACCTTCACCTATCCGGAATATGATCTCAACAACAACCAGATGTGGGATCCCGGTGAAACGTTGGAAGTTACGTTCAAAACGACAATGCCTTCCCCGGGAAACAAAATATATTTCCAGTTTGCACTCCCAGACGGTATCTCAAGATCAACCGAGTTCACGGTGAGCTGATTAGGTACAGCCGTTGCTGAAATTATCGGGGCAATAACCCCCACCTTCTGTTGAATTGAGTTTGCCGCGCGACCAACTGCGATTTATCACCAACCGCCGATCTGGTTGATCAACCGCCAACGTAGTAGAACCATCATATCCAAGCACTCCCGGACCCATCTTTTAGGTAACAGAATGCATTACTAGAAACAAAACCAATAACGATTTTTTTCAAAAATGATTATTTTTTCTCTGACAGTTCAGGTATAGCCGCACCTTTCTTGTTTTTTCTCCAGCGGTAGATTGCATAGCCGGTACCACCAATGATGATAAGCGGAAGCAACGTGAAAAGGATGATAATAATGGCATCGATCATGCCTAAAAACCCGGCGATTCCCTGGTTGATGGTCGAGATAAAGTTAAAACTGGTATC
>JACTVG010000026.1 GCA_015660965.1 Methanoregulaceae archaeon | reverse complement strand
TGTATGTAATTTTAATTGTATGTAATTCATTGCATACGTATTTTATTTCTCAAGAAAAGATCGTGGTCCCGTCGATCGCATACCTGCGCGGGGTGACAGCCCCCTTTCGATCCCCATGATCAGAAGGGCACCCCACCCACCACAGTAGGGGTATGGGGGTGGCATTAACCGACCTTATGAGCCCCACCGCGGGGCTGGGTCAATGGTCGCCACAAGGGCCGTTCCGATAACCGACTGCCCGAACGGTGACGATTCCATCCTTGTTAGGTTGACCGAAGGAAGGAACTGTGCCAGTGAAGTAGATGATGGCGCTGGTGATAAGATTGATGTCACTAGCCTTGCACTTGGAACGAATGGGATCTTTCCAATGGGTTTTGGCTTGAACCGTTTCAAAAGCAGCATGAAGTTGTTCGTCCGTGTATCTCATAACGGTAAGATACCAAAAGTTTTACCGAAGTCAAGCGGTCAATCGTTTTCCGCCTTGACCCATACATTCACAACGAAGGGAAACCTTGACGGTTTGAAATATGCGTTCAGAAAATCTCCAACACTGTTGTAAAACAAACAACCGAGTCCATCAATACGGGTTCCCTTGGCTGACCAATCCCAACACCACTTCGCACATTCTTTTCCAATTTTCACCTTGACGAACCCAACCTTCCGTGGATTTTTGAAACGGATGGTGAGTTTGCCAGTGGTTCCGGTGAACCCAAGAGCGTTCAACACTGTTTCACAAAAGACAAGAGCCGGAAGGTTGGCTGAAAGTATGCTTGTGACGATTGTTGAATTTCCGAAGGGGCGCTGAATGGGAATAATCATATAAAGAGTTTACCGAATGTTTATAGAAAGTCAAGCGTTCTCAATTATGTAGGTATTCTTTTGGAACACCGACTGAAAGAGGATGACTTGGAATCCGGCTTCTTCCTTGGAGTGATACGTTGACAAACCACGGATGAATTGAGCAACGAAAAGGGGAGAAGGTTTTCTCCAAGCAATTCTGAATCGTTTCATAAGTTTACCACATCTTGCTCAGGAAATGATAAGCCACATAACCCAACCCACCAATCAGAGTCAATCCACCAAGGATACAAACAATCCAAATGGTGACGATGATGTTTCTGGCTTGTCGGAAGGTTTCCTCAAACTGTGGGTCATTGAATAGTTTATTACTCATATAAAAGAGTTTACCGATGTTTTGAGAAATGTCAAGCGGTGAATTTACCACTCTTTGTGCGACCACACTTCGGATTCGTTGTCAATCACGGAACCGTCAGGATTCACGATAATAACTTGGTATTCATCAGCATCAATCACCGTGCTTCCATTGATAATCTTTCGACCATCAGGCAACGTTTCAATCGTTGCGGGATGAACGGAGTAGTTACCACGCCGGGAGTATTGTGAAGCCAAAGGCCAATATCCACCTTTGTCTGGAGATGTCCGATAGTAATTAATGCGTCGTTTGGCGTCATCTTCGGTGGCATACAAACCACGATAATGATTTTCACCTTGACAACAAGTACATCCGGTTCGACATTCAATCAAGAAAAGTGTTTCAGTCGGATTCATTGAAGGTAGTTTACAGAAACTTTAACAAATGTCAAGCGCTTCAGTCTCTACCCCACTCTGCAACGTCTGGCCGACCAATGGCGGTCAAATATTCCTTTGTCAACTCAGGCTTCCCATCGTTATCCAACTTAATTTCAACGACTTGTGAACCACCGGCCAACTCTGACAGTTCAGCCTGAATTGCGTCTTTTTCGTCTTGTGTCTTAGAATCGTAAATTTCCTTGTGAATCTCTTCCAAGAGCGCCTTACCTGCGTCTGAAAGTTTTTCCCCAACGTGCTTATTCATGCGTCTGTTGACGCGTATAGGACGCACTGGCGCCATTGCCTGCAATGTGGCATCGGGGAGTTGACCCAAGAATATCTGTCCAGCCCTTGCGTACTTCATCATGTCATCATCATATCACGATGACAAGATTTGTCAAGCGCCTTACTTACCCTGTTGAATGGCAGTTGGTTGCGTGTCGGGATGATGATTGTTCCAACTGGCGCCACAACCAATCGTGAGAAAAATCGCAATGATGAAGAAAAAGAAAGCAGGGCCACAATATCCCCTTTGACCACCCTCCAAATAATCAAGGATGGAGAACAAAAGAAACAAAAACCAAGCGGCGATGAATGCGAATACTAAAAAGGGATTCATGTTTTCTTTCTGAAAACGAATTTCAGGCGAACAAGGCCGGTCATCCGTTCATAATAGATTGAGATTTTCATGGTGTTAGTTTACCGAAGGTTTAACTATTGTCAAGCCTCACTTGAGTCCATTGGAGTAATAATCGGCCGGAAGCCGGTCATTCTTTTCAACAAAGGCGATGAACGTGGCAAAATTTTCGATAGCCCACTTGGCGTCAGCAAGGCCCAAAGAACACAGATTTTTCTCACAGGCAAACGTGCGGAGAGCCTTGATAGCAGCAATTTTCTGCGTGCTGCGATAGTCAAACTGTTCCACCACTTCACGGATGGCCTTCGCCAAAGTCGGTTCGGTGGTGATTGTAGCATCCACCACGGTAAACCCATAGTGAGAAGAAAGAATGACGAGCAGTTCGGGTTTTGTAAGAGATATTGTTGCTTTCATATTGTTAAGTTATCAAAGGTTTGAGAAATGTCAAGCGTCACCGAATGTTTGATGTTGACCAATCAATCTGTTCAGGATTTTCCAATTCAATCGCTCCGCCAGTGGCAGGCGCACCCCAAAAACTGAAATCATCTGTGACTTCACCACGTTTGAACGCCCTTAATGCGTTGACCCTTGGTTGACCTACCAAACTCCCGCGCTGATAAGGATTTGTAACCACCCCATAAAACACTCTGACTTCACCTATGGAAAATTTCCTCATACGATGACGCCGTGCGCTTTGAGATTGGCCACCGTATCTTTGGTGTTTTGGCCACGCGGAATGTTGAGAATTCGAGCCACACTGCGGAGTTGTTCACGCGTGTATTTCGGATGTTTGACCGAATTGTAAAATGGATTGTAAAGTAGTTTCATATTGTGAAGCCAGTTTACACTTGTTTTAATTATTGTCAAGCGTTCACTTTGCAGTAATCGGATGGATCAACCGAACCTTGAACCATAGGATTTGCTAACCACGCTTCTTTTGGTGTCGTATAACCAAGTTTAAGGTGTAATCCCCGAAGTTCTGCGTAGTAAACCCATTCAGCGTAATTACCCACATAAACCATTTTAAGACGCATCTGCCATCCTTCAATTCCTGATTTACAAATTACTCTTTTCATATTACTTCATACAACGCGAAGTGAGTCGAAAGGGAAAGGGGTAAATCTTGACGATAACGTTTGATTCCCCGACGATGACCGCGACCACGAAGTTTGATTCGTTTTCCCAAGTCACGATACAAGTCGCGGAGAGTTGCGATAAATTGACATCCGGCCTTGTCGTTCTTGATTGTGCAAAGGTATGTTCTTGACCTATTCATATTGTGATAATAGTTTACATTTGTTTTGTATATTGTCAAGCGTCATCACCACGCTTGACATTTGTTAAAAGAATGTTAAACTGGTGTCAGTGAGAGACGATGTGGCTGAAAGATGCCGGAGAGTGGGGGACCGGAGGGTGCGTTAATTCCTTTATCGTTAACGGTTTAGTTCGTCCGCCGTTACCCTACTCTTGGCGCCTTTCGGGGACGGCCTCATCTTCATCACGGAGAAAGTTTACCACAGTTTCAACCATCGTCAAGCGCCGTTCCTAACGTTGGTCAACGATGTTTTCCGCTGCTGTTTTCACGCTTTCAATGTCATTGCGGAACGGAGTTGAGTCAACATATTTTCCATCACAGTCTGCGATGGATGCGTAAAAACCTTCGGTTGCGTCATCACAAATGTAAATGTTGAATCCTTTGTAATTATAGGATGTAACAACGTTGCCTTTTTTCTTCATGGTGTTAATATACTGAAAGTTTAAGAAATGTCAAGCGGTCAAATTCCGGCCAACGTTTCAAGTTTCAAGTAATCTTCCAATTTCCACAGTTCACCGTTGTCGTGTTTCTTCGGAGTGAAGTGCAAATCACGTTCAATCCCAAGACCAAAACGGAGGCGAATGTTTTGAAGTTCCGAAAGACTGACAGTTCCGTATTCGATGCACTGCATCCCAAGGTCAGCTAAACACCAGAGGGTGTCGGAATCTTCCCCGCGTTCACGTGCGAAGATTAACCAAGTGGCGGCTCCACACGGATTGAAAAACTTGCAAATTGGAACTTGTGCATTTTGGCTTGTGAGTCCCGGTCTGGCCAATGCTTCTTCGATTGCTTTCGTAAGTAGTTTCATATTGTGAAGTCAGTTTACACTTGTTTTAAGAAATGTCAAGCGTGAGGAAATCGGGACGAACGCTTATAGTTTTCAAGCCTTGCGGCTGTGGTGCGGCGCCCACCGTTCGTCCCGAATATAAATATTACCGATTGACAAAAACCGTTACCGGCGGCTTTGCATCGTGGAAAAATTTGTGCATCTGGCCACGGCCAAGAGCATCCATCGTTCCGCACCGTTTCACGGCACCATCAATGGCACCGGCAACCTTGTGTGCGGTTGCCGCACCGCCGGGCATGAGTGGCGTGCTGTAAGAGTAGTTTTCAGTTTTGAACGTCCACCGGCGTCCGGCAGCTCCGTAAGTCACATTTCCGCGTGTGTAAGTTTTTACCATATTTTTATTGTGTTGAATTTTTGTTCTAACAAAGACAGTTTACACTTGTTTCAATTATTGTCAAGCGCCACAGATGCGGCTCCAACATTCGGGACCGATTCCGCGTTCAATTGACTCCGGCACCGTCAATGTGCGACCACAGCAGCCACATTTCCCTTCATGGTGAACTTTGTAACCATCTGGCATTGAACCATTTGTCGCCACAAGGTTGAGAATCCAGCGGAGAACCTTAACTGGCGTGCTGTCATTGTTCATCTTTGACTTTGCGGTAAGGCGCACCGTCATGTTATTGTCAACGATTCCCAAGTAACTGTAACTGTTTTCGTTATCGGGGCCCGTCAACAGACTGGCGAAGTGTGGCGCGGGACCAGTGAAACGTGGATTGTCTTTCTTCGGCTGACGAATTTTGAAAGTGTAGTGCGTTCCTTTACCGTTGTCAACGGTGAAAGTGGCGTTGCCACCCAAGAAGAACTTTTTGTCAAGTGATATTGTATTCATATTGTGATAACAGAATACACTTCTTTTAACAAATGTCAAGCGCTGCAAACTTGGGGAGCGACTCCGCTCCCCCATTAAATTGTGTTACTTCCCTTGCAACATTTCCGCAATGGTCAAATGAATCGGGGGGATTCCGAACAATTGGTGTTCACCCCAAGGATGACCGTCAGTGCGGTTCAAATACACGTCAAAATGCGTTGACAAAGGAATGGGAACACTCCTGCGCAAATCGTCATGGTTGCGGCCGGTGACTTTGGAAAGACGTTTCCGATTCGGATGACGACCTTGTTTATAGAGATTCCCCCAAGGTCTGTAAATGACCGATAACCCCGCGAATAAGTTGTTACCCGCGACGGTGTTGCGGAAAGTTCCAATATAATTGGAACCGCGTGTGTTTGGGTGAGTTCGTTGGAATGTTGGTGTTTTCATATTGTGATGACAGTTTACACTTGTTTTGATTATTGTCAAGCCCTTTTGGGTGCGCATCCCGGCATGTAATCGTAACCATCAAACCATCCCGACCCTTTTGTTCTTGAGTCACTACAATGTAATTGAGCAACGGTCAACGTCACATTGTTATGGATTGTCCGGGCACCACCACTGCGGCGGTATCTTCGGATTCGATAAATTCTTGGTTCTTCATTCATATTGTGAAGTCAGTTTACACTTGTTTTAACATTTGTCAAGCGGTGGTTTTTGAATAGACTTCAATGGTTGTGTTATTTTCACGGAAAATGATTTTGTCATTCAACAAACCTTGTAACTCTCCACGCACTTTCATCCAATTTTTAATCTTGAAACCCTTCGTCTTGACAGCTTCAACTATCTGCGACCAATGTGCTCGATTTTGATTGGATTCAATTGTTTCCAATATCACCGCTTGTAATTTTGTCATAACCAAAGGATGACATTATTTTAACTATTATCAAGCGGTGATAAAACGTTTTGGTAAGGCTTGACATTTGTTAAAGTTATGTTAGACTGGTTTCAGTGAGAGACGGTGAGGCCGACTGAAAAGCGCCAAGAGTAGGGGACCGGAGCCTGCATTGATTCCTTTAACGATAAATAAAACGCAAGAGTCGGGCGGGCCTAAGCCCGCCTAACTCCCACAATATGACTGACTTACACCGAAAGTTCGGGAAATTCAATCACGTCCCCGTTAATTTTCATCTGTTCAACCTGCGTCATATCAAGGGCGAACTCACGGAAGTTCCCCACAGGCAACAGTTTACGAATCTTGTTTTTCGCGATGGTTTTCGGAGCCGAATTGACGTGCGGATAAACACCGGCGCGGAGAACCGTTTTGGTCAAAACCAATCCGAAAAGTTGAATCGAATTGTCGCTGGTGTTCAAATTGGCGCCGTTACCAATCGGAATATATTGACCTTTTTTGGTGTAGGCCGCGTTTTGTTCGCCACGGGCGTGCGCCGCCTGTGTTTCCTTGAAAGACGCCATCAATTCAGCAGCGGCTTCTTTTTCCACTGCGTTCCAGACGTTTTCGTTTTCGCGGGTGAGAATTTCCAACTCAGTGATTGACTTTTCAATCACTTGGCCGTAAGAAAAACCGAAATTGGCGGTGAACCGAGCCAATTCGTTGTGTTTTTTTGACAAGTAAGTGATGCTCGCCAACCGGCAACCTTTAATCTGCGTTACCGCCTTGGTGGCTTTTGCGATTAAGTTTTTCATATTGTGTTTTTATT
>JACTVG010000025.1 GCA_015660965.1 Methanoregulaceae archaeon | reverse complement strand
TCACCAATTTGCGGCTACGAATAGAGTATCTTTTGAGGACGTGGTTTATAGTCCTAGAACAGGGAGATGGGAGCTATTAGGAATAAGAAGAGAAGGAGGTATAGAGGAGATGCCAAGAGTAGCAAGGGAACTGAGAAGAGATATGGAAGAGTTGGAAACTCATCTTGCGGAGGAGGAGGCTCCACAAGAGAGAACAGAGGAAGGGATGGAGTTTCCTTTTTTGGTGCCTGTAAGAGGAGAGGAAGTCATATTGATAACTGAGATTTCAACAGAATCTAACTTGTTTTCTATTCGAGAACATCTACTTAATCGGCCATTTTATGCAAGGAATATTCATGCGATGGCGAATGGAAGAGTAGAGGCCACATGTAGGTGTATGACGCGGAGGGAGCAGGTAGTGGCAGGAGAAAGAGGGCCATTTGCTCATTTGAGGTCATTTTTGGTAAGTAATGTGGTAGTACAGAGGTTTCCAATATCGGAGAGCGCTCGACTGTATCAGGAGTATTTGAGGCGGGTTACGCCAGGGTATCGGGAGTTGCCAGCGGATTTTGATTTTTCAATCAAGCCGGATGATGAGAGTAAGATAAAGAAGAGGGAGATCAAGGAGGGGTTGCCAAGGTTTGGGGGTTGGTGGAGTCCAGGCAAGGCAGTGGTCAAGTATAGAAATTGTTTATTTTTAGCGGAAGAGACACGGCCAGAGGAGGGATCAGGAAGGATTGTAACCAAGTTGTTCCTGGTGGATTATAAGGGGATTCCGATGGAGGGAATGGGGTTGATGCAGTTTTATGGGGATATAGGAGATGAGAAAGGGTATGTGGCCTTGTGGAATTCGATTTCAAGCGAATGCCCGTTTAGGACTGAGTCACAACAGAGATATGAGCTGTCGCTTGAGAGGGAATAGATGATTAGATATTTTAAGGCTGGAAGAGAAAATAGCCCCCCTACACCGGAAGATGAGGATTTTAGTTTATGGTATATTAGAGAAGATATTATTACAGATCATTTCTTACATGTACTTGAGCATATTTTAAATCATCCAGTACATGAAGGAGCGCGGCTGTTTGCCGTTCCAGATTGTTACTTTGATGATAAGAATGGAGTACGTTATTGGCTCTATGTACTTCGTTTATTGTGGGGGTAAGATGAAGACGGACAAGGAAGGGTTGGTTTATGAAGATAATGGAGATCTTGCTTGCGGGAGTAAACAACAATCTTTGGAAAGAGTTATACTTGAGAGTTCTTTTAGAGAGCTTGGAGAGGGAAGAGTCGGGTTTACTGAAGAAGAAGCTGAATACTTTGAAACGATTGTCCGGGAGCAGATCAGGGAGTTTGAAAGGAAGAAAGAGAGCAAGAAGAGGAAGAAAGTAGCGAAGGTTTTGGAGGAGATTGAAAATGGAGATAGATCTGAGGATACGGTTGATAGCACACCTGGAGAGGATTGATGATATATTGAGGGGGAAGACGCTGTTGTATGAAGATTTAAAGCAGAGGAACCGGGAGTTGCTGGAGAGGCTATTGAGGGAGGAGGGAGTAGATGGAGAAGATGTATCAACAGAGAGGTAGCTGAGGCCCACATTGGACATGGACTACATCCGGGCGATGTATTCATATTTATGAAGATGAAGGACAATTGACGGTAGAGGAAGTGGAGAAACTTGGAGAGTTAATGGAGATAACGGATGGCAGAAAAAATGTATCTGGTGGTAGGGAAAGCTGATGGAGGCTGTTGGTTCGTGGCCGTGTATGAGGATGAGGAGAGTGCGAAGATGCACGCACGGCTGGCGACCAGGGAAGCTCTTGGGCTGGCAATTCAGTATAGAGGGCACTTAAAAGCTATACCAAGAGGTCAGAACGTGTTTGATCCGGAGATGGATACGGAGAAAGATGTAGCGGATTATTATACAAGGGAGGTGCGAGTTGGAACTATTCAAGTTAGATCATGTGAGTCACTCGACGCTGGAGAAGCTGGATGCGTGTCCCCGGATGGTCCAGTGGTTGAAGGTGTGGGGGTTGAAGGGAAGGGAAGTCAATCTGCCAGCGGAGTTCGGGAAGGCGGGACACCTGGGGTTAGGGGTTTATTACCGGCAGGGCCGAGCGTTGGAGAAAGGAGTACAAGCGGCATTGGGTTATTGGGCACCTTTCGAACAGTTCTCTTTGGAAAAGGCTAGGGAAAAGAAAGAGACGCCGCTGTATACGTGTGCGAAGTTGGAGGAAATTCTCCGTGCTTATCATGTGCAGTTTGCACCGCTGGAAGAGAAGTATCGGTATATTGATAGTGAGATGGAATTGGACCTGGAGGTAGCTGGGTGTCCGTTGCCGGTGAGGATGAAGGTGGACTTGGTATTGGAAGATATGGAGTTAAATAAACTGGCAGTGTTTGAGTTTAAGTTCTCAACGTCGCTGTGGAGGTTCGTCGATGACCCGAATGACCAGGGAGTTGGGTATGCTATTGGAGCTTCAAAGAAGCTTGGACGGGAAGTGGAGAGAATTGTTTATCACATCTCTGAAGTTAAAGTCTCCTCAAGAGAAGGAATTGTACCAGCGAAGAAAAAGGGAGATCCCGGTCGCTCTATCTTTAAGCGCAGTATTATCGACCTTGATCCGTGGGATGTAGAGGAGTGGCAGGAAGACCTAAGGATGAAGCAGATTGAATTGAGCCAGTATGAGTTGGAGGAGTATTGGCCCAAGAGGACAAGGAGTTGCAGTGACTGGGGAGGTTGTGTGTTTGCGCCGTTGTGTACGGCTCCACCACAAATGAGGGAGATGTTTGCACAAGCGAATTTTCAAGTGGGAGGAAGCGATGAGTGAAGCATACTTTGTTGATGATGTGTTGTTGATAAGGAAGGATAAATCTAAAGTATGGAAATTGATGCTGGAATGTCAAGCATGTAAAGGTAAATATGTCCTGGATGGATCTCTACCGATACCTTGTCCACATTGTGGAAAAGTAAATATTTATCCAGAGAGAGCATCTTGGTAGGAAGAGGGTTGAAGTTTAAATTTAAACCTCTCCGCCCCTTCCCAAAATTTTGGAGAACTTTATGAAATTTTTCGAGAATTTGAAAACGCGGCTTCCGTTTTTCCCTAAAAGTGACAAGCAAAAACTCTCACTTTTCGGGGTAATTATGGACCAAAAATTCTGCGTGGAATGTGCTAAAAAGAATAGATGTTATTCACTTTGTGGAGAGTTGGCAACGCATTTAAAAGCGGATATAGAAGTTTCACAAAAGGAAATAACTGTGGGATTGCCAGGAGGAAATATTGGAGCCATGCCGGATATAGTGAGGAAGTTTACGTTGACGGAGAGGCAAGCGGAAGTAGCGGCTTGTTTGTTGCAGGGAATGGATGTCAAGGATGTAGCGAAGAAGTTGCAGATAAGTGTGAGGGCTTGTAATTATTTGATTGAGAATATACGGAAGCATTTGAGAGGGATACCAGAAGAAGATTAACAACCGGGCATTGCCCGGAAATCAAGGGCGGCTTGGCCCTATATCACAAGCCAAAAAGGGAGGTAGTTAGATGAGTACAGTGAAGACTGCGACGTACAATGTTCCGAAGCCTGCTGGCTTGATTAAGCTGGCACATTCTAAGGACGTAAAGGTGACGGTAGCGAATATGCGCTCCATCATCAAGGTCAAGACCACAGGGGAGCTGAAGGCCAAGGCTTTTTATCTGCCTAAAGCCTATAAGTTCATCCTGGCGAACGATTCCAAAGGGAATCTCTGTTTGATTCCTCGGAAGAAATCATAAGCGAGATTCGACCGCAAGTTCTCTCACACTCTCTTCATAGGCTTTAAAGTAGAGTGTATCTATGGAACGGATGGTCGTAATGGCAGCACGCAGAAATGAGCATTTCTGAAGTGAGGGTTCGACTCCCTCTCCGGGCCAACCAGTTGGAGGCAGTATGGTATCAGCAGAGCGAGAATCTATAAAAGAGAGATTAGTAGCAGAAGTTGATGACTGGCCGCTTGAGGATCTCTTGACATTTGCTAAGGATGAATATAGGCATAACCTTGAGTTGCTTACAGATGAAGAACTAGCAGATGAACAAAGGATATTCTTAGGTGGTTGAGAGGGGGTTTTCTATCTTTACAGGTTTAATACTGGGTGAGAGCCACACTGGAAAGACAAGAAGTATCTCTACATTACCGGGAAAGTCGTTGCTGTTCAACTTGGACGGACCGGATAATGTGACGGCGTTGCGGGTTCCCTTTGCAGAAGTGGTAGCACTGGAGGATTACTGGGTGCAGCCATTTGATTTTGGGAAAGTGTTGGTAGTGAACTACACTGCGATGCCGAAGGAGATAAGTCTTCTTGCGAATCCAAGAGAGGATAAGTTGCGGGTAGACCAGTTGATAAAGGACATAAACTCGGTACGGGAACATCTGGACGCTTTAGCTTCAGAAGAGGGACCGGGGAATTTGGTTCTGGAGACAGTTGGTTCGCTTGCGGAGGAAGTGTTGAGTTGGACCGTAGCCAGTCAAGGGAGAAGTGATACTCAGATTCAGGACTACAAGATTGCGATGAGGAAAGTGTTTTCGATAATCGGGTCCATGATGGGGTACGGGTTAAATGTGGTGGTTACGGGGCATTTACAAGCAGAGAAGGATGAGATTACGGGAAGGAGCAGGATAACTCCGTTTGTGTGGGGGAAGTCTCTTCCGGAGATGATACCCAGGCTCTTCGGCGAAGTTTTCCAATCACTAATAGTGAGTAATGGAAAGGGAGGGATTAAGTACGTCTGGCAGACCAAGCCGGATGCAGGGGGGTTCATCGGCTTCTTGGGTTCAAGGAAGTTCGACGGACTGCCCAAATTCATTGAACAGAATTTTGGATATTTGGACAAACTAGCAAAAGAGGGAGGTAAGAAGTAGATGGCAGTTATCGACATTGGCATGAGTATGGAAGAGGTAATGGCTGGCGGAGAGATGGAGGAGCCAGCGGATGGAGATTATCGGTTCCGGTTTGAAGGGTTGTTGAAGAAGGACGGGAATGCGATATTTGCGACCAAGAAGGGCGGGAAGAAAGTGTTGGCGAAGTTGCTGGTAGTTTCTCCGGACCCGGCCTTGGCAAGCAAAGGGATTATTTATACGGGAGTTGTGGGGTCGTTTTCGCTGTCAAATCTGGTCAAGGTGATTCCGGGATTGATGGGTCCACAAGGACTGGATGACGAGGCCGGGATTGGGACGGAGTTTATGATGACGGTGGGGACCAGGACGTACAAGGATGAGGAAGGGAATGACCAGGAAGGCCGAAAGTTTTCCAAGATGAGGGAAGCGGCATAAATGAGTTGGTGCTTAGTTTGTAACAAATGGGTTTGGCCTTGGCAACGAGCTAAGGAATGGAAAAAGATAAGTCTGACTCCCTTTCATAAATGGTGTTGGGAGAAGAGACTTGAGATGGCTGCTGTTTATGCACAGAAGTATTTTGGAGATTGAGTGGATCTACTAGTGACCCCTGCTGGGTGACCGCATACCCAGGTAAGGATGAGTCAAGCGAGGAGCGCGGAGTCGAGGGAATCAGGTGGGGAATCTGATAGTGGGGGTCACTAATTGAATTTACTTGAGAAGCTTGCTGGGTTGGGACTTCCAATAGTGTTAGGTGAAGGTCCAAGGGGTGCTAAGTTGGTAATACTTGGCGAAGCTTTGGGACGAACTGAAGTAGAGAAAGGCCGACCCTTTGTTGGGGATGCCGGTTGGCTATTAGATGATGTACTTCGCTGCGCAGGAGTTCCCCGAAGTGAGACCTATGTTACCAACGTAGTCCCAACCCGGCCCCCGGACAACAAGATAGCGAGGTTGCCGGAGCTTGGAGTTTCGTTGGAAGAGTGTGAGGAATGGTGTAGGAGACGCATCAGCGAGCTTAGACCGAACTGCGTCTTGGCCTTGGGTGCAGTGGCCTTACATGCGCTGACTGGGCACCGTGAGTATAAGATCACTGATTGGAGAGGTAGTATCCTTGAGGCGGATGTACCGGACGGGGTACGAGTGAAAATCGTGCCGACCTTCCACCCATCCTATATACAGAGGAACCTCTTCGAGAAAACCGCTCGTAAAGAAAGGGAGGAAAAGGGCGGGATTAAGTATACTTACGGTAGTGCTAGACTCAGTATGGTGATTGACTCGAAAAGGGCTTGGCTAGAGTCCAAGTCCCCAAGCGTGGACCGTCTATCCAGGGAATTGATTGTCTCACCGTCGCTGGAGCAGGTTAAGGATTATTTGGATAAAGCATTGGAGGCATCCAGGGTTTCGGTGGACGTGGAGACGATGGGAAAGTGGATAGATTGTGTTGGCTTCTCAACCCACCCGGCGAGTGCAATCTGTATTCCAAGGGGAGAAGTACAGTGGGGATCGAAAAGTGAGATGATAGACTCACTCCTCAGAGAGTTCCTTTGGAATCATACTGGTCTAGTCGCCCAGAACGCGTCGTTTGATATGACGATGTTGTTGGGGAATGGGTTGCCTATTCGTAAGCTACACATGGATACACAGATTGCGCACCACTTTATGTATCCGGAGTTGCCTCACGATCTGCACTACTTGGTTTCGATTTATACAAAGGAGCCATTTTATAAGTGGATGCTTCGGGATGCATTCAAGAAAGGAGACTTGCGAGAGAGATGGACTTACAACTGCTTAGATGCAGCAGTAACCAGCGAAGTTGCAAGGGAACTTGTATCGGAACTGTGCGAATTCAAAGTGGAGAAAGAATTTTTTGGTTATGTCATGCCCTTGTTTCACACAATTTTGAAGATGGGTTTACGGGGGGTCCGTGCAGACCAAGAATACCAGAACCGGCTCCAGCGGGTGCTGACGTACCTAATAGGACGGAGACAGACCGACGCCTTGAACCACCTGGGATTGAAGGGGAAGTACTTACAAGATTATCAGATTCTGGCGATACCGGCTACTTTACCTATAGGGAAACCTACAGAGCACCGGCGGCGAGTGAAGGCAGTGCCAGAGTTCAACTTGGGCAGTCCGGCGCAGCTCAAGAAGCTTCTTTACGAACTGTGGTGTTTCCCGAAGCAGTACCAGCGGAAGTCGAAGTCGGTCACAGTAGATGATGAAGCAATTAAGAAGTTAATGAAGGTAAGGAGGCCAGTTCAA
>JACTVG010000024.1 GCA_015660965.1 Methanoregulaceae archaeon | reverse complement strand
ATGATTTTACTTGGTTTGATACGGCTTAAATTCACGGGGA
The DNA here is from genome assembly GCA_015660965.1 of Methanoregulaceae archaeon. GTDB lineage: Archaea > Halobacteriota > Methanomicrobia > Methanomicrobiales > Methanospirillaceae > MVRE01. The sequence continues at coordinate 7,615 of JACTVG010000024.1, read as the reverse complement.
AGGGGTTCTGTTGCCCCTCTTGGCAAATCGCCGACATTACAGAATCGGTAATTGATTTTCGACATTTGTGCATTGTAGTCAGCGGCCAGTGCGTTGTAAGATGCCGTGATGCCCGACACTTCACTCTGCCACAATCCAACTTGTTCCCGAACGTCGCGAGGCCAAGTCTTGGGGTCGCCATACATCGTTTTGGTTTGCGTGAAACGATTTTCGTAAACTTGAATGTCGGCCAGTTTTTTGTCGCACTGTGCAGCAGCATCCTTGAACCACTCATAACGTTTCAACATTGTGGCCGGGTCAAATTGTGCCGCGGCGGTGTCAATTGCGTTGTGGGCAATGTTGGTTGCCGCTGTGCAACCGTGGAGAAATAACCCACCGAAAATCAGGCCAAAGATGGCCAAAAGAACCAACATGAATATTCCAAAAGCTCTCATAGTTTTGTTTGTTAAAGTTAATGTTGTTTACACTATTACTCAGCAGGACTCACGTTGAGTGTTACAGAGCTCACCTTCAACGGTTGATCGCTGATATGAATTTCACACATACCACGAAGATGCTGATGATACCGGCCTTGAGCATCCCACCAATAAATGTATTCGGATGAATCGCCGTAAGTTCCATCGTCCTGAATAACTTCACCGGTAGTGTATTTCGATCCGCCGATTTCAACAGTCATACCACCCCATGCGTTAACAGAATCGCCTGTGTGAGTAAGAGTTTTTGGTGTAAGGCGTTTCTGGCCACTTGTCACTTTGCCCTTGACAGTGGAATAAAGAATGACCTGCCCACTCATAGGCGAAATGACATACAAATGCTTGATGGCGCCGGGTTTGTTATCTTCGGTCAACCGGGCAATAATGTTTTTCTGTTCGATAGTTTGACCATTCTGATCGGTTTGAACTTGAACAGTGGCCTTGTGAACGCCACTAGCGGAGACTGGTTCATTTTGTTCGCAGCCTGTGTTGCCCATGCCCATGAGGCCAATGAAGGCGATAACAAGGGCCCAAGAGAAGAAACGTGAATTTTTCATATTATTTATTTTTTTGTTTTTGTTTGCTTGTTGAGTTTACAAGTTATTCCGTGCCGCAATACACTTCGGCAGGCGACTGATTGAAAGGTTTGTTTGCCGCCTCCTTATTAAACTCATACCGGTCTTGTGTGACGGTAACTTTGAGTTCAGGTAATGGAGCGATGTTACTGGCAACACTGATAATGTTCCCGCTGGCATCGGTTCGTATGTTTACTGTTGGATTTATAGGTAGTGGATACATGATGTTTGTAGTTTATAGTTTGTTTGTGAAATGTCAAGCCTTACCACTTGTTGGTATTTCTAATATACCAGATTGCGATAATCATAATCAAGATAAGAATACCAAATGAAATGTAATGGGGTTCAGGCACGGCATACACACCAATATTGTCAATCTCACACCCACCAATGCCTTTAAAAGAAAGAGTTAGGATTAGATGCGTAGGAGAAGGTGGTACAGTGTATTGAAAACTGAAAGATGACCATGTAGCATTATTTGTAGGTAATGAAATTTCATAAACTATGCCGCTATTGAAACCGATACGTAAATCACCAAAATTGTATATGTTGGGGTAGTAGTTACCTGATATAGTATAAGTAATACCCGCAGTCAAATTGAGAGGTTGCAACGCCAACGATGACGTTCCCTGCAACACAACGTCAGGTGCAGGCTCACCATTCTTAACGTTGAAATATGCAAGATTGGATAACGTCCAATCACTGATTGTATCGAATCCACCGTTGGAAACAAGGTTGGTTGATTGTGCGTGTGAGAAGGCAACAAACAAAAACGTTGCCACAATTAGAGACAGTATTTTCTTCATAAATGTTTTAATTGACCGGGCCGGCAGTCGAAACAATCATCGTTTTGGTCTTTGACGGTGATAAGGTTGCCATTGTCACGGAACAGATTTACGGTTCCCTGAAATTCGTGCCAGTTATCGTCACCATCAGGCGTAGCAAGAACCGAATCGCCGATTTTGAAATCGTGTTGGGCAGGTTGAATCATTTCAAGGTTTAGATACGGTTCATCCACACCACCTTTACCGTAAATCAATTCACCATCATGCACATAATCAAGCGTTTCACCTTGTTCATTTTCCCAAGTTACATCATCGGATGCATGAAATTCTTGGTCAATAAAACGCCGTGTTTCCGTATCAAACCGTTGAGTTACAAACCCAACGACGACTTTTGAAATAATCATGTTGAATATATTATCACAATTTTATAAAGTGTCAAGCGTTTTAAAGAGGCTTGACAATTTCATGGTCTTTGTTATATTATGGTCGTGAATGTAGAACAGACCGAACATGAGTTGACTTTACTACACGACAAAATTGTTGTAGTTGTCCGACCCGGCTATGGAACACAATCGGATTCATGGGTAGGCGTTCTTACTGTAATCAGTAATGATTATCCACCCAAATTCCAATTTAGTGTTCCAAACATGGCTATCCTTTTCACTGTTGATGATGTCTCCAAACTTGATGCTCCTCTTACTGGTCGAACCGAACATATCATTCGATTAAAAGGGCCTGCTGATTATCGTTTATCTCCTGTGAACGCTTGACAGAGCAAATTTCTTTGATATATTGTTTTCATCAATGGGTAGCTCAATGGCAGAGCGCGAGGTATTTAACCTTCCCATCCAGATTATGGTTGAGCACAAAACTCTAAAAGTTGTTAGGTCACTTGTGAAATTGACAAGCAGAGAGCAGCCAAGTAAATGAGTGTAAGACTGTGACGAAGGTGGGGTATATCACGTATACGAGGTTGGGGGTTCGAGTCCTTCCCCATTGACCAATTTTGACAAATGAAAGAACATACACCATTCAAACCATTTCAAATAAGATGGCGAGAAGTTTTGTGTCATGGCAACACCCCTTATTTATACAGATGGAGTTTTATATTTTTTAACTATTCCATCCGTATTCATCATTGGATTGGTTCAGATGTGGGGCCTCATTTTCATGACCATCCCACTGATTTTGTATCATTTTTGTTTTGGGGTAGTTATACCAATGTTACTCCTTCGGGTAGTAGATACATCAAGGCTCCCTCTGTTTGGTATGCAACTGGCGACAAACAACATCGGTTAGAAATTCCCAAAGGTGGTGCGTGGACGGTTTTATTCTGTGGTCGTCCTTATCGAAAATGGGGGTTTTGGGTGAATAATCATCTATGGCGGCCACTTCGTTACTTTCATAAATTTGGAGTGAAGGCTTGACATTTTCTAAAAGTTTTGTATATTTAAGCCATTATGAACAACATGGCACTTGAACGAGCCAAAACTTGGTTTACGGAACTCTCAATCCGAACCCAAGAACAAGGAAACCGTCTTTTGGTCAACCGTGATGACATTGATAACCTTTTCGGTATTGGTGTTGTCTATGACACTGTGTTGACTGAACTCAAAAATGGTCTTGGTTACACCCGTTACTGTTGGAATGGCAAAGACCGTGAGTGGTTGTTTCTTGAAACCATTTAATAAAATTTATGGACATCTACGCTGAAATTGACAGGCGTGCTGAATCATTCCTTGAAGATAATTTCACGCCACGATCGAAAACAGAAGAAGTGACTCTTAGGATAAAGATACGAAGCGCCATGTTAATTGGAGCCAGTGTTGTTCTCGAACAAGGACCTGATCCAATTCCCGGTGAAGATGATGCAACGCTTCGACAGTTGTTCGGGACGCCAAAGTATGATGGTTGTCGTGGTATGTTTGACTTTCGTGGACGAATGGTACACTCCCATGTAGGCGGGTAGTACCCCCCGCGAAAAATAATTTGGGACCCCCCCGCGCTGAAATTCCCGCTACCCTCGCTCGAAAATTGGCGCAGGTGGCGCTTGACTAAAACAAAATATTTGATAAATTGGCACCAATATGATTAAACGATTCTTCATTCGATTTTTCGCCGACAAGGATGCCAAAATTCCTGTGAATTCTGAATTGGTTTTTGACAGAAACGCTGATGTTACAATGGATGAAGCTGTCAAAGCAACTTCTGTTGACATTCTTACATGGATGAGTCAGTATCCAAATGGTAAAGTTGATTTTGTATGGCTTTGATAAATTCCATCCGAAAATGGCTAAATCGTCACATTTCATCCATAAACTGTGCGTTAAACGGTCACGGTGACGTTAAAGTTATTGAAGAGTATGAACGAATTACCCGCGCAAAAAATTACAGAATTCATCGTCTGGATGGATTAGTGCAAACGCGTCCATTTAACGAAATTTCTGTCAGGGGTAAGCTAAAATGCAGAGATTGCGGCCAAGTGTTCATCGGTATCGTTAAAGTCAACGAAACCCAATGGACGCCATAACGCATATCAATAGACTATAATTGCGCACACTTTTCGACGCATACTGCACTTTAACATTTTTAATAACGTTTGTCAAGCGCAGCAATTAACGATAAAGTGATTTGGGGATCCTCCGGTCCCCTACTCTCCGGCGTCTTTCAGCCACATCTTTCACTGAAACCAGTCTAACATTGTTTTAAGAATTGTCAAGCGTCACCACTGCGCTTGACAATAGTTAAAATAAATGTAAACTGTCTTTACAATATGAAAATTGACAGTTCCTATTTACGGGAAACATTTGACGCGAAGAAAGTAAGAATAATTGTTCGCGCAATGACAAAAATGGTCAAAGATTCCAACGTGGAATTTGACACGGTTGTTTTTCGTGGAATGTCAGGCGCTCTAATCGCTCCTATCCTTGCTTATAGACTTAAAAAGTATGTTGCGGTTTGTCGAAAAGAATCGGATGGGTCGCACAGCGGCCACAGTGGTAGAATTGAAGGAAATGTTGATATAAAAAATTTCATCATTATTGACGATTTTATTGACATGGGAACAACAGTTGAAATTATTCTCAAAACAGTAAAAGATTGTTCACCATCGTCAAAATGCGTCGGAATTTTCCTTTATCGTTCATCTTCGTATGGGGAAAGGTTTGATTGTCGTGGTGTAAAAATTCCCGTATTCCGTCATTTTCTCAATAGTGATGGGAAAACTTCGCACATTCAGATGCCCAAATGCGGCGCTTGACAATACTCAAAACAAGTGTAAACTGTTGTCACAATATGAATATAAAACTTTTACCCGCAATGTGGGAACGGATTATGGGAATAACCGTTATTGACCCTGACGGCTGGGACAGGAAAAATCTTGACGAAGATTGGGCGAAGCCGCTCACCTTTGACGAATTTTACGACAAGGCAACGGAGTCAACCGTTGACCGCCCTATGGGTGAAAGGAATGAGTCACGCATCATGGCTCGGCTGAATATTGTGTCTTACGTTTAACGCTTGACTTTTGTTGAAACAAAGCGTAAACTGACTTCACAATATGAAGAAAGATTTACAGGAAATGGTTTGGCCGGTGGAAAACTACACTGATAAAATCCACACGGGAATAAAAACGATGTTCCAGCTCCGCCATTGGCTTACTTTTACAATTCCACAAATGAGAGAGCATCTTGTTCGTGGTTATCCTTGGCTCGCCAATCCTACCGCGAAACAGACGGAATTACTTGACAAAATTATCAAAACCGGCATCCAAAAACTTATTCAATCCGGCAAGGTAAAAAAGGTTTTGAGTGTGGTTTCCGTTGAACCACAATGGCAGTGGGCGGCGGATGTAGTTGAAAATGATGGATTTACCAACGTCACAAGTGAAGATTCAGTGGCGCAAACAGATGAAGCGAAGAAAGCCGCAGGTCGTCGGGCTATCGGTGGCCGCACGTTGTGGAAACTAAACGGCAAGGCGTGTTTGGGTTTACTTCATAAATAAGAGTCAAGTATTTTCTGCTGCTACTTTTTTACACAATTCAATGAAGTAGGGCTGATTATAGTTATTCTTCATCATATTAATGTCTTTGTGAAGCCACTGAACATTTCCTTTAATGTATCCTTTTGATGAGTCAATACGGTCTAATGATGCGCTTCCTTGAAGTTTTCTGTGAATTACCCTAAACAATTCTAATGGCATTTTTGTCAACGCACACTTACGATTTTGTTTAATAAACAATTCCCAAGCATAATCAATGGTTATAGTAAACTCCATATTTCTTAATTTTGCCCCTGTTTTAATTCGGTTCCAAAAAGACAAAGGAAGTTCACCACATCCCTTAAATCCTTTATGATTGGTTCCAACTTTACTAATGAGACATCCGCATGATTTTGTCCCAGCAGTTAAATAACTTCCTCTAATGACGCGTTCATTTCCACAATCACATTTACATTTCCAATAACTTATATTTCTACGCCCGAAAACGTGGTCTAATGACATCACTGTTAGTTTACCAAATTTTTGACCTGTCAATTCTAATGGTTTTCCTATCATATAGTATCCTAATTCTTGATATAAATATGGTTCAGTAACATCAAAGACGATTTTATTTTATAGGGCTTGACTTATTCTAAAACTTTAATAGAATAAATTCATTATGAAAACCAATTTTGTTTTACCTACAACTAAATTTTGTGTTGTGATATGGTATCGCAATGGTGAGAAACACGAAACTTTAATGGAAACGCCTTTCAACAACACCGCACTAACTGACACCATGCTGATGAAGCATCATGTTGGTTTCTCCGAAATTCGGGCGGTCAAGTCGGTTGAACCGACACAGTTGCTCGGTGGTTTTGGGCGCAATCACGCTTGACAAGTCAAAACACTTTGGTAGATTAACAACGTAACAGAAAACAACCATTATGAAAAAAACATACAATCGTCAATTCGCACGTTCACAGTGGCGCAAGTCGTTTGGTGATGGCCAATCTTTTACCTTCGGTGGCCGTCAGCCCGGCCGCGACAACAGTTTCCGCATTTTCACCGGCCGTTGCAAGAAGTAAGCTGGTGAGGCGCTGGTAGGGAAATCCGGGATATTTGAGCGTGATGCTCGTGGCCCGGCACTTATAAATCCCTGTCAGCGCCTTCTATTTGCGGCGCTTGACAATCGGGGAGAACTTGGTAAACTATTTTTGTGAGGCGAACCAAGCCGGAAGGCAGTTCCGCGACCCGTGATTACGTTAACGTTATATCACCGCTTGACATTTGTAAAATGAATTGTAAACTGTTTTTACAATATGAGCGCTGAACGTCAAATAAAACTTGCTGAAAAACCGTTGGGCAGAATCGTGTTACATCTTCTTTGTCTTAATTTGGATTTTCACTTTCTGTTACATATTTCAGGAATCATCCGTGAACTTCGGCGCAAGGCTTGACAATACTTAAAACATCGGTAAACTGATTTCACAATATGAATATCATTGTAAACGATAACACCCCACAATTTCAGTCGTGGCTAGTGGGCGTCACCAAAATAGTCACGGATGACATGACTCAAAATTTTTCCAGACTTCCAATTCCATCCGTAACGGCAACTTTCGGCACGCGTTACATTCGTGTGATGCGTGACAATTCCGCACATGCTTTCGTTGACCGCACAAACGGTGAAGTTTTGAAACCGGCAACATGGAAAGCACCCGCGAAACACTCACGCGGAAACATTTTTGACGATAAAAATGGGCTCGGTTCAATGGGGCCTTATGGGCCCGCATATCTTCG
>JACTVG010000023.1 GCA_015660965.1 Methanoregulaceae archaeon | reverse complement strand
CCACCACAGCGAATACCGACATTCCTTACGGGATTTACGGCTGGGGCAAGACTGATGCTTCGCAGCCTAATTCCTTTGGATATTCGTATATTCTGAGCACGGGTTCACAGTATAAAACTGGTTCTAACAATCTGACTATTGGAATGGTGCAGAACTTTGGTAATATCCTGCATATCTCTTGGCGTGATGACAGTTCTGGCGCAGTAACTTACGGAGTGGACGTAATAGATGCCAGTTCCACGCCAGCCCCTTATGCAACCTGGGAGTCCCTGATTGAAGACGCCGATTTTACGACCAAACAAAAACTAGCCTCCTACGTGGAGGCAAAGTGGACGGACATCCAAGACGGCGTTTCAATAGTTCTAAAATACTCTATAGATAGGGGTGACTGGGTTTACTCTGATAAATTTTCTAACGCTAATCTATATCAACCCAATGATGCTCCTGGATACGCTAGATTTGACATAGGCGATTCCGAAACCGAGGAACGACACTATGAATTACAGGTCGGGGTAGATATTTACTGCGATTCTACCGTAACAGAACCTCCTATAATCGTAGGAATAGGTGTACCATTCAACAATCTTAACCAAGAATCTTTGATATGAGTACTCCCTATACACCCTCCTCTGGTACTATCGTTGATTCTGCCCAAAGTAGTGAGATTGACCTCGGTAGTAGTGATTTGTCCCGTGTTTTGCCACGTCAGATTTCTACTGGCAATCAACGGGGAACTCAAAATATAACTGGTAAAATCACAGTAACTAATCCTGTGACCGGAGAGATAGATATAGCTATAGACGGAACTACAGGAACAATAAATGTAGGTTCGGGGGCAATAGTAATAGACGGCCCAAATAATGCCGTAACCGTCACCAATGATGACAATTCAAAGGTAGAAATGGGTTTAATCCCAGATGGTAGTGGAGATTTTGGATTCTTTGCTTTAGACACCAGCGGATATCTATTATACAAAATCGTAGGGTCTACGCAGTATTGGTATGACAAAACTTACGGTCTCAATAATATCCAAATGGGGCTATTACCGGACGGGAGTTATGGTCTAGCCATTGCCAAACCCGGGAATAGTGTGGCGAGTGCTTTCTCATGACCGTAGATGTCTCCAAATTACAGTTTTATTCTAATTACCCGATAGATAAAATTGTTTATCAAAATCCTTCTCCTGTAACTTATTCAGTTCCTGGCCCAGCCACTCCTGGAGGAGGCAACGATAGGACTACAATTTTCACGATAACTAATCCTTATGGAAAAAAAGCCTATACTACGCTCTCTTATTCTCTGGATGGCAGTAATTTTTATGACCAATCTGTCCAGTTGTCTTATTTTAATTCAGGATTGACCCAACAACTATTGCGAATGGGCGTGACGATGGCTTGTAGTAATACGACTATTTCTTTTATCTTTTTGTCCAATTACACCGCAACTCAGAATGTAACGATAAACTATACCTTGGATACAATTTCATGACCCAGATAAATTTTTGGAGTGGGAAAAACTATATGAAACGGGATTCTTCCAGCGGTTCGCAGGCTGTGGCCGCACCCGCTACTCTTCTGTTGGGAAATTACGTTACTATAACCCCAATTCCTCATAATTTAGGATTTGTACCAATGTTCAGGACTTATTATGAACCTTTCCAAAATGGAGTAATTTACCCGCCAATGGGAAACAGGATTGTTGGTGAGACTCTGGTTAATGGTGTTTCTGGCCCTTACTTGGTCTGTTGGGCGGATGCCACGAATATCTATCTTGAGTTAGGCTACTGGAAAAATACTTTGACTGGAACTTATCTAATTTACTATGTGATTTACAGGGATTACGCCCTATGAATCCTGATTTATCCAAACTCATTTTACACACCGGCTATAACTCTTTCAAAAACGTCAATTCCTATCCTGGGTCAATTACTTTCCCTGCGTCAGTTCCTCCCGCTACTCCAAGTGTACCTTTTTCCCAAACTATAGTTAATGTAACCTTGAGTGACAACCCAGTGTTTACTATGGCTTTTGCTAATTTTACCGAGCTTGTTGATGGATTATTCGGAACTGTTAAACCCCATTGGTATCAAATGGAAGTGGCGTCCGGGACTTATTCAGGCAATATAGCTTATTACGACATCCCATTTGGTGGGGCGGCTTTGCCTGGGACTTTGTATCAACAGATAAACGGAAACGTGATTACGTTGACTGCCTCGGTCTTTAATTCAACTGCCCACACCTATGTTGCTTCTTTAACAGTCCCCTTTATATTCATTGAATATACCTTAGCCAACTAAAAACCTTATAATTTAGGGATTTTGATATATAATGCCAGCAGGACAGCCCGAGGCTGTTTTTTATATGAAAAGATTTAACCGTTGGTTAGCACTCAAAATCACTAATGGCGTATCTACTGTAGAACAGAAACAGGTAAAAGCTGATGCATAAAAACTGGCACCAAGAACACAAAGCTAAAATCTCATGGAGCGACAGGCTCGGACTGAAAATTACGGCTTTTGTCGGCACGATGCTATGTGCGGGGATTTTTGCGGTAATCGCTTTTATAAGCCTACCTTCAATCCTTAAAGAACATAGTGTAATCGCCGATGTAGCGTGGTTGGCTCAGACTTTCCTACAATTAGTACTCCTTTCAATTATTATGGTAGGTCAAAATCAACAATCGGCACGGGATAAGACCCAAGCCGAGCACCAGTATAAACATCAGGAATTGGAACTTTTAGAGAATACCAAACTGACCAGAGAAGTCCATAAATTAACTACAGCCATAAATAAGAAGTTGAAATGAGCGAAGCTAATAGTATTAAGATAGCCAGATTGGAAGTACAGATGTCCACTAATACAACCCAACTAGGGCGAGTTGAGTCCAAAGTTGATACCCTAATAAATAAAATTGATAATATGACTTTGGTGCAGACACAAGTTACTGCTATACGAGAAGAACTCAATGCTCTCAAAAAACATAATTTTCGAGTCGGCTGGGTATATCCCAGTGTGTCAGCGGTAGTATCTTTAGTCTTTGGTTATTTGGTACTTTACGCCCTAAAGGTTATAAAATGAGCTGGCTTCCCGTACACGTCCGCCGAGATAATAAATCTTTCTTACATTTAGTGGAAGAACCTATCGCTAATCATCTAGCCGAGGAATTAAATAGAATTGAGACTGAACAGGGAAGAATCACTTATGTCGTGACGATTGACTCTTCGGAAGACCATGTGTTAGCGTTAGTACAGGTGAGCAATGAACCAGTTAATCCAGCCTAATTTATCGGTTGTTGGCCAACCGGATTATTGTCTAGCTTATGTAGAGCAGGTTTTCGGAGTGAAGAATGACCCCGATCCTTACGCATGGCAGGGATGGTTAGATACTCAGTTCAAACACACCGACCCTCTGCCTGCTAATTCAGTACCAGTTTGGTTCTCATGGACAGGAACTATTGACGGGGTTACACGGAATTGGGGCCATGTGGCCGTCTCCACTCCTAGCGGAGTTTATACTAATCCCCTGAGTGGTTCGGGCCACAAAGTTTTTCCATCAGTTCAAGCGCTGGCTACAGCTTACGAGGTGCAATATGTAGGTTGGAGCGAAGATGTAGGAAATGTTAGAGTAGTAAGTAATCAAGGAGAAATGATAATGGTTGACGAGAACATGCTCAATAATTTATATAAAGCAGTCTTTGATCGTGCGCCTGACCATCCAGGCGCGGATGGCTATATTGGCCAACCCGCAGATGTGGTATTACAGGAACTCTTAGATAGCCCAGAATATGCCCAAAGACAAACCACTCTAGCTAATACTGCTGCATTAGCCGCTGAAGTTCCACAACTCCAAACTAAAATAACAGAATTGACATCGACTACGGGTACTGCCGATACGACAGTAACCGTTACTTCAACTCCTGTTGAACCTGCGGCCCAGCCATCGGGTAAGGGATCAGGATTGCTGGCTTGGTTAATTAAAGTATTTATAGGAAAGGAGTAACAATGTTCAACACAGTAAAAAAGTTTCTATCAGGTTACAAGACTTATATTCTTGGGACTTTGATGTTTCTGACGGCTTTAGAGAAATATCTGACAGGTGATACGACTTTAAGTCAGTTCCTTACAACTGTACAGGGGATTATTGGTTTTAACGGCTTAGGTCTTATAACCCTTAGAGCTGCTGTATCTAAATTAAAGATCTGACGTGGAACGCTGCCGCCAACACCACGAGGATTGCCCTCGGCGGCTCAGCCAATTAGGTTGTAGAATAATTCTACATCATCTGTTTTGGCCTGCCAGTGAATATACTACTCCTTTAGAAAAAAAGTTTAGGGAGTTGAAGATTAACCTTGTACCGATGTGCGAATATGAGGAAATTATCTTACATCAGACTACGGAGCCACCACCCAAACCCACCGAAACTCTTATGCAATATGTAGTAGACCACGAAAAGATGAGGCAAGAATTAGCAGCCAGAGGTATACATAAACCATGAGTGAACTTTATCCCATTTCCAACGCCCCTACCGAAGCCATACTTGGGATGCTGCTTTTATCTCTGGCTAAAAAAGATACCGCCGTTTATATAGATATTTACCCCGTAGACCCTGAACATCCCGATGAGTACACTTACGAATATACGGAGGTGAAAGATGGAGATTAAACCCTGGGCAGCCAAGATAGACGGCGAGGGGATGCTGCTTTTCAGAAGCCATCCTGACAGGGAAAAGTACTTTAACGAACACCCTGGCACGGATATTAGAAAGTTGGGGATGTTGGTTATTGCTTTATTCTGGCAAAAATCAGAACAGGATTATCTGGCAGCTTCTCGGATTGACGATGCCGATGAAGAAACCTGGACACGGGCTTTTGGGCAGTTAGAACTTTTAACTTGGATGGGCGGTGTGGCTCTTGGAAAAGACCGATTGCATATACTGAACCTAGCCAATCGTGAACATGGAACTTTTGCTAGTAATTACGGCTGGCATCCCGATGTGATAATTGAAGAAGAGCCGTCACCTTGAGAAGAGGAAGTCTACATCGAATGGCTTGAACAGGACGTAGAGGCAGCAAAAGGCGTACCGATTGAGTGGTTGTAGTGGAAAAAGATAAATCAACCTGGCAATCCGAAGAAGATAAACTGGTATTTCAAATAAACAGCCTTAAAATATACATGGAGTTTCTAAAAACCCACTTGGAAGAAATTAGACAGCAGAACCAACTGACTATTGAAGAACCCGTTGACTACAGCCGTTACGAATAAGTTATAATCCAAGAGGGCTTGCTAGAACCGGCCAACTTATAAAAAGATAGCACCCGAATAAAGGTTGAGCCAGCTCACGAATGGACAGGGAACGAAAGAAGTGAGCCTGAACTGTCCCTCTAGCGCTATCAGCCCCTACCAATAATTGTGATTTACCCTAAAAATATAAGCGTTATAGATAGAACCGTAGGTACTTATAGCGTACGAACGGAACCAATCGTCTTGGCACGTCCAATCGTATAGACTGCAAGGCAACTTTGACCCTGGGCAAGCCTGACCCAAACCGGTACAGCCACCTGGATTGACCGCGTTTGTCGCACAGCCGGACTCTTTTTGATAAATATAGGCCATATAAGGGTTTGAGCCGCAATTAGTAACAGGCGTAGGTGCTACATAAACACTAGCCACTTGGCTCTGTGGCTTGAATACAGGCGTTTCTAGGAGCTTTAGAGCTTTAGGTACTGGATATGGCTGCTGCGGTAAGGAAATGGGCGTAGAATGGCTAGGAAAGGCTAAAATCCCCAAGAAGGCTATTATAAACAACCATTTGACGTGGATGGTAAACTCAAAGTGACGCTTTTTCAAGAACGCAAAAACCGCCAGTTTAAGGCGGTTTAAGCGTCTACCAAATTTTATAGTTGGGGGTATAAGGTGCGTCCAAAGGAGGACGTAAGCATTATGGCGCAAGTTATTAAATAAGTCAACCCACACTTCACGGCGCATATCCCTTTGCAGAGAACTTTTGGGTGCAAATCGCCTTACCTTAAAAGGCAGTTCTTCGTACCAGCACCTAAATTGGATTGATTGCTTACTAATGGGCGGCCCAGTTTTTAAGTTTACCGTTTCAGCCTATCATGTTCATTTTGCTTGTCTAGTCTTGTAATTATGCCGTTTTATATGGCAATTTCGGCAAACAGGTCTGAGATTATTTAAATCTGTGGATAATTCAGGATGACTGCCTCGTGTTTTAATGTGGTCAAGATCGGGGCTTGATACCCATCTGCCGCACAAAGCGCACATCCAATACCCTTGATGATTGCTTGGATTTAACTTGAACCACTGTTTTTTTGTCTTTTGCCACTCGGTTTTCTTCACATTGACAGTATAGCTTGGGGCGCTTATTATCGGCTTTTATTTGTTTGTGGCAATTTACGCATAAATGTTCTATCACCTTAACGTCTTACTAGCCTTATATAGTTAAGCATCACTTATCTCCTAGCTGGGCTTTAAGTTCTTCAATTCTAGTCTCAAAAGTATTGTGTATTAGAGAGTAAGCCTCACCCATACAATAAGGGCATGGGTCATTTGGTTCATAGTTAAACTTAGCATCGTGAGCTTTCCAAACCTCACTTATCCTTGCTTTGATATTCTCAGAAGCAACATAGGCTTGGATTTGGGGTTCTAGTTCTGACCAAAATAATTCTCTTTGGCTACTCGGTACTAATTTCATAGTGTGGCTATTTTTAATCTTGGACAGCTCCCCATCAGCTTTAGATGTTTTCATTATTGGCCTCCTTAGCTTCGCTATTAGGGGTGGGGGCGACAATTAAGCCAGTTCCGTTACAGGTTTTGCAAGGGTAGCTAGTTCTATCACTTACCCAAGTATTTTGGTCGCCAGCAACATAGGGCGGTTTACTGACGATACCCTGACCGTCACAGATTGGACATTTTTGGTACATTATTCTTCTCCCCCTTCGCTATTAGTAGAGGATAGCTTCCCTTTAGCCTTTTCAGCTTTACGGATTAAGTTCTTAATAAAAACTGCCCCCACTCTTGCACTGTAATAAGTCTTAATTACAAAACTCTCTTTTTCCAGTACTTTAGTAAAAACTTCAACTATAAAATCAGCTTCTTGCGGAGTAACATTTATCGGGCGGTATTTCATTTAGCTACTTCTCCTTTCCTTTATTAGCTTCGCTATTAGGGGTTAGGACTGACTCCGCCTTTTTAAGAACTTCCAATACTTCTTTGGGCGTAAGCCTACCCGCCGGATTGTCCCCGTGCTTTCGCTCAAGCCATTTAACAACCTTACCTGTCGGGTCAGTCGTTATCATAACTTCAGCGTTAGAGGACTCTAGCTTGCCAAGTTCATAGCTATTCTGCAGTCTGGTTTTGAAATCTAAATCATCGTTATCTGAATAGCTACCAGCGGCGAAATGGATTGAAACACCAACCCCATTATCAAAAGTTATTCTAAATGTGCCTTGCCGAATACTATCAAAGCCACTCATTACACCCCCTTAGCTTCGCTATTATTAGATAGGTCATTCTACGATTTCACCTTCCACAGTCTGCCCGTCAGTAAGTCGGATCTTAACCTTAGTGCCTTTAACCGACAGGGTATTCACCCTTATGCCGGTGATTTTCTCAAAAATATCATCATCGAAATGTGGGAGGTCTAAGATTTTCTGCTTATCGGACTTGCTAGCGTCCGTCCACCAGTTAGCCCACGCCTCTTTATGTCCATAGCGTTTCAGAAAACCGCCCATAGTTTTCCAGCCAGTAACGTCTTTTTTCTCTTGGTCGGTCATATTGTCTTCATCTGTCCACTTTGTAATGGCTATTTTAAG
>JACTVG010000022.1 GCA_015660965.1 Methanoregulaceae archaeon | reverse complement strand
CAAATTTACCTAGAGACACAGACACACACAGTTGATAATTATGGAAGTATCAAACCAAGAAATGCAATCAACATATAAAAGCCGCATGCTCCGGCTGCAAATTCTCCTGGAAGAAGTAAAGAAAAACAAAAAATTGCTTCAAGACGACCTGGTAAAGTTCGGTATGAACCGATGGATGATGAGCCGCCTAATCGTAGAACGCTACATAGACGACCTGGTAGCTGCAGGCAAACTAAAACGACAAGACGAAAACGACTCCGTATATGTTGAGTTTATCCCATAGGAGGCTACAGAATGGCATGGCAACGAGTAGAACGGCAATCAACAATCAACAGCCTCTTAACAGTGATAGAAAAACAAGGACCCATGACATATATAGAAGCTGAAAAATTCATAATGAACCTGCACATGCTCAGTAGACTAACAGCCGAAAGATACATACAAGACCTTCTATTCCAAGGAAAACTAATCCTAGAAAAAGACATACTCAAAAAACCCGGAGTGTCTAAAAAATGAGCGCATCGGCAAGCATCTCTCAGCTCGACTATTATCCTACCTCGGCAACCACAAGTTATAGTCAGCGTTGGCCGTCTTATTACTTGTCAGCAGCCGACGATACACTACTATTACCTCGACTCATCACATGGGAAGAGGTTAGTATTCCGGCTTATAAAAAAATTGTTCATGGAAAACTCAAAAAAGGACACCTAAAAGAGCCGAACCCGCGAGAACAACCAAGACATAAACCAAAAATTATTTACAATTACCATAGCGAAACAAGGTGAAATAGTATGCCTTTTAAATGCTTAAGCCCTGAATGTAACCGCAAATTCTTAATTCTTGGAAGGATATCCGTGGAGAAAAAGCCTGTAATTACCAATTTTGCTACAGAAAACATAAGAACAGTCCTAGATTCGCCCTGCTGCCCTTTTTGCGGCAGTAAAGAATTTGAAGAAATAAAAGAACCACCAAAAGGTGAATGATATGGATTTACCAAAAATGAGTTTAGAAGAACTAAAACAAATCTACCCTGTAGAATCAATCAAACCCCATGGAATCGTACTAATTATACCTGCCCGAGACTGGAACCCTGGCAACATAACAGGTCTAACCGAAGCCAACAAAACCATCTACACAGAATACAACGGAAAAGCCTCAGTCTTCATCAAATTACCTACGAAAGAAACCAAACAACCGGAGGAAGCAACGGCGCCAACTGTAGTATTCGAACCCCAAAAAACCCCTGCAGCAGCTCCAACACCATTAACTATAGCCGAACCAACACATAAAAAACGCAACCTAACCCATTGGGAACAACAAGAAAAAGACGAGTTAACATTTCTCTACGACAAAGAAGATAACATTAAAGTCATAACCAAGAGATTCCAAGAAAGATTTCCAGACCGCACAGCAAACGCTATACACTGCGCCGCGAATGACTTACATTTAACCCTACGCTCCAAGCAGAAGCCAAAACACCATAAACTTGCAGCAACAACAACACCAACAAAATCCACAAAATACAAGACACCAGGCAAAAGCAACGCTGAAGCTGACAACTTCATCGAAGAATCATGGAAAGCAGGCTTAACCTATGACCAAATCAATAAATCTGTCAAAGAACACTACCCAGGGAAACTAATCTGTGTAGACTATCGAATCTTGTTACTAAAAAAAGCTGGACGCATCACCGGGCGTCACTTTGGAGTTAAAACTACAAAAGGTAAACTTGCCGAAAAACAGCCCATAGAAAAACAAAAAACAGAACCCCCGGTAGCCGCAGAAGAAGAGGAAGCTGAGAAAGCTAAGGCACTATTTGATATCTTAACCACACAATACACTATCATCCATGAACTAAAAAACACCACTGAATACTTAATCTACAAAATCGAAGCCACCGCGATGTACGCATCTCTCCCGGCATGCCTGAAACATATGAACCTACGCAAAGAATACGTATTGGCAATTCACAGCGACCAAGAAACCCTGAAAAAATTCATAAACAAACTAATCCAACTAAACGACCTGACTTAAAATGAAAAACCCTCTACGTGAACTCTACAAGGAAATCTGCAGAGTAATATTCCGCTGTCCTTATTGGAGAAAATGCCCGCATTACGATAGAGACGAATGTTGCGAAGCTTGGATGATGCGTGGCTGCGGCCAATACCGAAAGTACGAACATGAAGAAGCCGAAACCGTAACAAAGTTGCATGAAGAAACACTTAACGAACGGAGAGCTAAAACAAGTGGCTGAGGACGATAAGAACTGGCTTATAAAATGCCCCGGCTGTTCCTGTCAATTCTTCTCAAAACACGACCTACGCAAACACCTAAACGCCTTCCCCGCAACAAACCATGAAAAAGAACTACAAAACATCCATAGGCAAGCGGAACATGAAAACCTGGAAGGTGACTTAATCTGGATACAAAGCAAATACGGCGCCGGAAAACTACTCCTGGCATCCAAAGACCCACGATTAGCCCAGGCGATACGTAGACAAGGCAAAATAGAAATGGGAGCCGTCACCTACCATCTTAGCCAAGACGAGAAATGGATAATAAAAGAACGCACAGGAGCATTCTAACATGGCACTGCAGCAATGGAGCAAAAAAGTCATAAAAGAACTCATAAAACACGCAGACCGCGACAACTGCTACGACTGCAAACAACTCATAGCCACATTAGCAGCCGCTTACGGCATGACACCCGAAGACTTCAAAAAGAACAACTAACCGGAGGCGAAAACACGAGCGAAAACAACAAAGAAAAACCAATAGAAAAAATCATTAAACGACTCACAAACAACAGAAGAAAAATAGACTCAATAAGCGACCATTCTTGGTCCGCGAGAGAAGCTGTTGCAGAAATAAATGAGGCCCTAATAGAATTCTTCGAATCAGTCTAATAGGGTCTTCCATCTTTGCCGCCGCTACATGGAACACTACCGTTACCTGCTCTCGGCGGGCTTCCTGCACCATGGCGATTGCGCCAGACGCCCATTGTTACCAAACACATCAACCTCCAAACACTAATATAGTGAAAAGAAGATTAAAAACTTATGGCAGAAGAAATATGCACCGGCTACCAAAGAGAACCACACCCGGCTAAAATAGTAGCTGAACGCGAATACCCAGACAGCACAAGAGAAAAACTTTGCGAAGTCTGCTATACCCGCTGGCAGCTCTCAGACGAAGAATGGCCACCTAAAAGCAGTAAATAGGCATACTAAGTTGATATTGAAAGTGTCCATTAGCCTTTAGGCTTTATCATTGGACTGTTTTGAGCAAAAATAAATTTTTATGGTAAAAACTAAAAAACTAAAGTTTTTATAATAGTTATCCATTAGCTTAAATTAATCTTTGTTGAAGTAAAGGTAGGGTTGAAATTGCAAACTTTAACTGATAGGGAAAGAACAATACTCATAAACTTAGTTAACAAAGAACCCAAAGATGTAGCCACTACATTAGGCATAAGCCTATCAACTGTCGAAGCGCACCTCTCACAAATCAGAGCTAAACGAATAAAAGCCAAAAGTTTTCTCAAAGAGACAGACAGATACTCACGAATCTTATACCCGAAGAGGAAAGGCGAATGACTGAACTTATTAGTCTAACCCAGCGTGTAAGTCAACTTGAATACAAACTTAGGGTCTACAAAGAAAGCCGTGTTCAACGAGATACAAAGATAACTAAACAACTTAATGAAATAGAAAAAAACATTAAGTTAATGATAGACTGTTATGGAAAGTTAATCAATGAATTTAACGAATTAAAAAGCCACCAAACTATTCTCACAATTATGCATAAATCGGAATTAGGAAAACTTAATCTCGATGCTGAAACATGGCTCAATCCCCTTAAAAAACGTAATCTTCAACAAGAAGTTAAAAAATTATCATAAAGAAATTTAGAAAATGGGTAAGCAAACTTTAGTTCGTGTAAATAAAATTGAGTCTTATCGGGACCTGAACGAAAGTTTAGGGAAAAAAATAGAGCTTGTAGAAGAACATGAAGACCACTCAGGTGCAATAGTTCCAAATGACGTTCAAGCAGTGGTGAATAGTGTCAGAATGGTTATGCAGCAAATTGGTCCTCAGATGCAGATGCAAATACCTGCAACGCCAAAAATGATTCTGTTCTTAACCGAAGACGAATATGATGCGTTAGATGTACCGTTAGATGTAAACCAAACCTACCAAATAACATTTGAGGGACAAGCAATCAAATTCTCTTCACAACAAGAAGAGCCAGAGCAATGAAGCAAATATTATAATCCAAAAACACCTCACCTTTTTTTTCATTAGTAAACCTTTTATTTCTAAATAGCAATTCAGTATAGTTAGGTGTATTAATGTGCGCTCATAGACAGTTACCGCCTCCAAAAATCAAGCCGGACCTAGAAGTAACACCATCAACCAAAAATCAAACTGAAAAAGTCGTGATTTTTTTAACACAACAACTTTGCAAAAAAATAGAAGAAAAAGCCATAGACATGTTCGGAGAACGCAAAGGCAACATAAGCCTATATATGGAACAAGCCATGCGCGTTCATCTTCACATGACTGTTGAAGGAGTACGTGAGATATAATGTCTCTTGAACCTGCAATCCCTGAACTGAAAACAGAAGAAAACAAAGACCTATTCAACCATTACAAAACAGGTGCTATAGGTCCAACGGAAGAGATTGAGCTTTTTGAATTAATCAACGATTTAAAAAAGCGATATCCAAAAATTTTTAAGTTAAGAGACGTTTTGAAAAAGAGTTTTGACTTCACAGATTTTGAAGTCAAGCGTCTCGATTCAGAATTTAACAGATGGCTAAAACGTCAGGAAAAAGAAGATTCATCGGCTTTAGAGACGAAAGGTCCAGAAGCGCCCTCTATAGTCGCAAAGGCTAAAGAAGTAGGCATAGGCGCAACCAAAGCACTTTTAGGTGAGCTGCAGGAACTAGGAAACATTCTCACGCTTCAATATGGGCAGAAAGCAGCTCTCCGAGGATTAGGCGTAAAAGACTACGTATTAACATGCGTAGACTTCTACGAGCAAAATGGAGACCGAATATCAGCTATACTACAAGAAAATGCCTCCCTGAAAGCATTAACCAACATACTTGTCCAGGCAGTTAAACCTCAATTCAAACTTATGGCAGCCACAAGAATGTACTTGGACTTCATTACCCAACTTATGCAATTAACTGCTTTAGGCTACGAAGTTGATGGGAACTTCATTAATGGAGTAACTCAAAAACTAGAGGTAGCCATGGGCATAAAATTGTCACAGTAATTTAAAATAAGGTGAAAATATGGAAGATAAAGAACCCCCAATCAGCGAGGAAGAGATGCCACCGCAGCAGCCAGAGCAAGCTGCGCCTGAACGCCCAAGTTTCGTAACTATACAGACGCCTTTAGACCGACCCGAATTCGATTTTTTCCTAACCCAATTCATGGATAGAATCGGTTTAAAAGACAAAAAGCAAGCCGCAATCCAATTAACAAACATGCTCTACGACGCCGGACTAGATCCTTACGCAGACTTGAAAGAGCTACAGGGTACTATGAAAGAAATAGGCAGTCTAATTAAAAGTTTACCCGATTCGCCTCAAGCGCAACAGGTAAAAGACACTCTCGGCGCCATATATTCTGCTAAGGTAGGACAAGTAATGATGAAAAAAATACCCCAAGTAAATTCTGGGTCAGACCCAGGAATAGACAGAATGCAAGCCATGATGGACCGCTATATGCCTATGATAATCGCCATGAATACGATGGCAAGGATGGCAAACATGAGCGGGGAACCTATGGGGCAGCAAACAGCGGCTAAAGCTGTAACAGCAGACATCCCCGAAGAATATAAACGCCAAATGGAAACCATCCAAGAACAGCTTGCAACAACTCAAGCCCTTCTAAAAGAACAAGCCGAAGATAAAAAACAGAGAGAACATGACGAACAGCTAATCAGCACCATAAACCAAAACGTAAACCCACAGATCGCGGCCCTATCAAGCCAGGTAGAAGACTTAACCACTGCTATGCAGGCCAAAGCAAACGAACCCGCACCAAGAACGGAACCAACAGCGGAAATGGCAGCCATAACCCGGCAGCTAGAAGAATTAAAAAATAGCCTCGCCCAAAAAGAAAAGACAGGCCTTAACCTCACCGACTTAGACACGGTGATGAACACAATCGAAACAATAGAGAAACGAATTAGAAAAGATGTGCCAGCAGGCGAATTCGATTGGAAAGCCACAACCGTAAGCACCATAGGAGAAATAGGCAAAGAAGTAGTAAACGCCTATAGAGACATACAGCAATCCAAACCTCAACAGTACGGACAGCAACCGCAACTAGGCGTAGCTCCTCCAAGCGGAGGCAACCCAAAATTAATAGCTAAACAAAAACTGCAAAGCTACATACTTCAAAACCTCTCCAAAGGCATAAAAGAGTTACGTATGGATGAAGCCCAAAGAGATTTAAGGTTATCACCACAGGAAATAGTAGAAGTCTACAATGAACTCGTAGCTGAAGGATGGATAAAAGGCAAACCTGACGGAACCCAACCGGGAACGCCTCAACCTCAGCCAACGCCCCCAGGAACGCCGCCGCCCGCACCTATCAATCAACAACAAGTACCCCCCGAAGACCCAACTAGAAACCTTCATCCAGGAGAAATACCGCGTGACAGATTCGACCCCAACAGCCCCTTCCTTGAAAGATGAAATTCCTGAAACCCTCAGCTTAGAAATGACGTACAAGTTCTATGCTGCCAGGAAAGAACAAGCCATGCAACAAGTACCTGCAGTTGCCCGATCCAGCGTCAACCTTTATTTTGAATGGTTAAAAAACCTCAAACCCCTAGAAGTAGTGGATGCAGTAGAAAGAAATGTAACCGTAGAGGAAGCCCGGAAAAAAGCGCCAATAGCTATACGATTAGGCGTAGCAACAGCCAAAGGTGTCTTAATGGTAAACAAAAGTTTACAGAAAAAACTAAAAGAAATAGCAACCCCAGACATGACATTAATGACACTTAAATATGAAAACCCCCAAACCCACGATGTCATACAGGGCTATGGAGACCGTGGCGCAGAATTTTTAAAACAATGGGTCACAGATACCCTAAAAATGCTAGGCGTTCAATAGAAAAGGAGAATTAAACTTGACAAAACCTATAGCAATAGTTTCTGAGCCAAAAGCGATCTCATTTTGGAATATATCCCGTCAAATTACTAAAGTTCTTAGAAAAGAAGGTTTAGAAGCTAAACTGTATCCCTGGACAAGCCACAACATAAAAGAACCAAACATAATTTTCATGGGTAATTTATTCCAGGACACAGCTAAACACATGATTCGCTTCAAACCTGACCGAAACGTAGTATTCTATGGAGTAACGGAAGGCGTACCCCTCCTGGACCAAACAAGCCTACAGGTCCTTGATGATGTAAAAGTTATAACTCCAAGCCTCTACTCTAAAGAATGCCTCAAACAAGCAAACATCAAAGTTACCGATGTCATTCCGCATGGCATAGACCTAACCTTAAAACCGGACCAACTTTTCAAAGAAAAAATGAAACAGTTCCTACCGCCCCCATCAAACGTTCAGCCTTCAAACGTAATGTTCTGCATCAGCGGCAACGTCCAAAGAAAAGGCTTAGATAAACTGCTCATAGCATACAAAACCATACAACACATAGTAAAAGACTCGTACCTAATCCTGCACAGCGGCACAGGAGACATAAACATCAGCGTTATGCAGGAAGCCATAGACCTTCAACGCTTCCTCTGGACAAACAGTTGGGGACTACTCAGCCCAGACAAAATAGCCTCACTATATAGCCTCAGCGACTACTACGTTCAACCCTCAATGAGCGAAGGCTTCGGCTTAACGTACCTAGAAGCGTTCCAATGGGACCTACCAGTAATCGGCGTCAACTGCCCTGCAACAGCCGAAATAGTAAAAGACGGCTACACTGGAATCCTGCTCCCGGTAACACGCACCGAAGACATAATTTGGCAACAACACCACGCCATACGACTATACCACTACACCATAGATAGCCTTATAGATAGTATTCTCTGCTTTACCGATGAAAACATACGCATAAAAATGAGCGTCAATGCCAAAAAAGAAAAACAAAAATGGAACATGTTTGAAATATATACTCGCTTCATTAAATACATGATTTGATTGCTA
>JACTVG010000170.1 GCA_015660965.1 Methanoregulaceae archaeon | reverse complement strand
AAACCAGCAATCTCCGCCACAGAAAGATCGAAATTTCCACTTATTAGACAAATGCCTTCAGCGAGCACCATCGGTGCCAACAATGAGGAAATGTACAGAATGAATAGAAGGTTGTGTGTAGACATAAAAGGTCCACCTATCAATGCCCCAAAAAACAAAAAGACAATGGCGAGGATTATGAAGACCATATTGTCTAGTGAGGTAAGCAGAACCCTTTGACGATTCATAGCAATATCCTTTCGCTGAGTTCGCTTCCGTTCCTGCGCGACCCAAAAACGTTTCGATTCGGCCCCACCGAGGTTTCGGAACCAGTCCACGACCAAGTATAAGAATGGTGATAAATAGTTTCAGTCGGTTCTCTCTTGGCGACAAACTGCGGTTTCTCATTAAAGATTGACTCGAGACACTTCAGTTTGCCCAGAATGCTCAACTTTTTTGGAACACGAAAAAACCCTGAGAGCACTTTAATAGGAACAACTATTGGCGGCCTTATCACCGTCTTACTTCTCCCCTCGCACTCCGCAGTATCGGTACTCTTGCTAACGCAGGTCAAATTGAGGAGCCGTCCAATTGCAGAATGCTCATCCCCTGCGCCCTAATTACCTCTTGATCCATCTCAATGGCTATGCTTCCTCTGGGACATCTAATGTAAGGCAGCCCTTAAAACTCAAGTCTACCCCTTTGCGACCCTGACAACCGCATAATTGACAAGGCCAGGAAAATCCAACTTCAAATAATCCCCGTTTTGCCTTGACTTAAACTCGACATTAGTAAGGGCTTCGACCTTTCTGTTTTTCTTTTCTTGGCTCAGGAGTTCGAGTGAAAAACTCACCGCTGAGGGCAAGGAGTTAATTCTCGGCTTCGTAGCCCCACCATCGTCCGCAAAGTAGCTGCTCAAATGAAGATAGATAGACTGTTCGTCCTGCATAGCATTCACTTTCACGCTACAAGGGCCGCTACATTTTAGGAGCCGTGGTTGTTTGAAACTGCTAAGTATATTGTTGATTATTGTACGATGTACATGATAGCTTTTTGCGTAATAGCTTTCAAACAGCGGTGCGGCTATATATACAACCTCGCCTTCGCCAAAAACATTATAGGTGATAGCCGGATCGTCCAATTCAAACTCCGGGGGCCCACCGCGATATAGGGCCGAGTACGGCCGTCCTCCGGCAGTTGGAGCAATCACTGTTGCTCTAACTTGTGCCGTTTCAGGAATCACAGATAGAAAGTCACCATAAGCATTGCATTCCATATCGGGTAAGTTTGCATTGTAGGCATTAAGCTTCATGTATACTTGCGATCCATCGAAATATGGGAGGTATTTAGAAAAGCGAACGCCGAAAACTTCCTCAAGATCAAACCTCCCCATTCTTAGCGAGCTATCACCAGTTGCAATCAATGACCCACCCTTTTTTACAAAGTTCCTAATATTCAGCACCGTATTGTTGGTGAAGGTCCAACAGCGCCTTTGTTGCTCCGCTCAAACCATCGGTTGGAACCAGGAAGGCCACCTCTTCCTCCTGAACGTAAAATGCAGAGTCGTATGTTCCTGGATAAATAACAGCAATGTCCCGCAGGGGCCTTGCGATTGGAGCTAGTGGAATTTTAAGCTCTTTTACTTTTCTAAACTCTTCCGCGATTGCAAGATACTTGTCTTTCTCCAATTTGCCTCGCGGCCGCATATGGTCTCCCACACTCACGACGAAGTGGTGGGATAGCATTTCGCATAGCTCCGCGTTCAACTGCGCCGAGTTTTTAATTGATCCGAAGTCACCCCACCTCCTGTGAAAAATAGCCGTCATTCCAAGGACCGGCCGGTCATAATTCCTTACGTATCTTGCTTCCAAGGGCATGTTAGTATAACCCCAGCCTGTTTCATGTCCACCTACGTTGATGCAGTCCTCGAATTCCGCGAGTGTTGCCATGTTGCCAAGTAGTTGGGTTGTCGGATTATAAACAATGACCAAATCAGGCCTTCTTTTCTTTATCAAACGACTCAAATTCTCCGCGAAACGATCACAAGTAAGGGAACGGAAATAGCGAAGGTCTTCTGGCTTAGAGGGATCCAAGTCATGTGCCTTCATATTCCTAATGCAATATTTGCATATACAGGTGTTTTCATGATAGAATAACTCATCGAAAAAGAAGCCGTCGATATCATAGTCGAGAAGTTCTTTGATTTGAGGAAAGAACAGCTCTTCAACGTAAGGAGTGTTAAGACAGAGCCAACTGATTGTTGTATTTTCCGATTGCACTAGGCGTGTGCCATCAGTTGTTGTCTGCAGCCAATGAGGGTGTTCTATGCCTGCAACAGTATCGAACGCAATAGACAGATAAGCGAGTACCTTAATCCCAATCTTCGGGTCATGACATGCCTTGACTGCCTCTTTGAGAAGATCAAAATCAAGGTTAGGGTGTTTTGTCCCAACTTTTGTGTCGTAGTACGATAGGCCATGGTAATCCTTCGCAAATAGTGAAACGCTATCAACACTCGCATCCTTCAATTGTTGTGCAAACTCTGACCCTTTGAAATCTATCCCTACTTCCTTTTGATGTCCGGGTGTGTGAAAATCAACATGGACGTTAGTTCTGCCTAACACTTCCAACGTTCTCTTAGTAACTAAATCCATTTTCTCATTCCTCCCTTCCCGCACTCGAATAAGTCTAAAGCTTCCACGCCAACTCACCCAAAAGCAATACTGTCGATTCCGCTATCATATGGCAAACAGCTTAGAAAGATCCTTTTCGGAAATCTCGTTCTTTCTTATTTCTCTGCTGATTTCTCCCTTAGACATGAAAACGAACCTGTCAGCAACAGTATAGACCTGGTGCATGCTGTGCGTTACTAGCAAAATTGAATGTCCGTCAGCCTTTGCTCTAACAATGAAGTCTTGAACCCTCTCCACGCCAGCAGGTGATAATGCTCGTGTGGGCTCATCGAGGATAATTACGTTGGCCTGAAAATACATTGCCCTGACAATGGCCGCACCTTGTCGTTCGCCCCCTGAGCAAAACTCCATATCCTGATTCGGGGACGAGATGTTCAGCCGCATATTCGTGATCAGTTTTCTTGTCCTTTCTTCCATCTCTTTGTCATCAATAAATCGAAAGAGGC
>JACTVG010000021.1 GCA_015660965.1 Methanoregulaceae archaeon | reverse complement strand
CAAGGATATGGATCAGATACCCCCGGTGACTCGGGAACCAACGGTCTCGGCGGGGGAGGGGGAGGCGGGGGATATAATTCAGTCGAACAACACGGAGGTTCCGGTGGTACTGGTGTTGTAATTATTAGTTATACTGTTACAACCTCCCCCGTTGTAACTATAACATCCAACATTTCTTCAACTGTGGAACCAAATGGTGTTATCCAATTTAATGATACTTCGGCGTGGATATCTCCTACGTTAGCAAACTGGTCGTGGGGAGACAACACATGGTCGAATGTTTCAATATCCGGGTTCAATGAGAATGCAACACACTTATGGTTGACCGGTGGGGCATATAATGTAAAATTATATTTAACAAATGCTTCGTTTACAAACAACTCGGTATCCACGTCAATAAGTGTTTATAATTCGACAGTAAGTGGATTTGCAGCGAATGCAACATCCGGTGTAATTCCGTTAGCAGTAATGTTTAATGTAACAACAGCAAATGATAATGCGACGTATTGGAATTGGTCTGCTGGAGATAGTAGTGCATGGCAGAACGGCACAACACAGAATTTTACACATACATATAATACAGCCGGGACGTATACGGTAACGGAGATATCAAACAATGCATATGCAATCAATACGACTATAAAAACGAATTATATTACGGCGTCGAATATGATATTGGTATCAGATTTCATTCCCAATCAGACAATGGGATATCAATATCCGATATCAGTAACT
The DNA here is from genome assembly GCA_015660965.1 of Methanoregulaceae archaeon. Classification (GTDB taxonomy): domain Archaea; phylum Halobacteriota; class Methanomicrobia; order Methanomicrobiales; family Methanospirillaceae; genus MVRE01. The sequence goes on along the minus strand of JACTVG010000021.1, from coordinate 8,253 downwards.
TTTACAGATAATTCCACTAGCGCGGCAACATGGAATTACTCTTTCGGGGATACGTATACATCAACGTTGGCTTCCCCTTCACACATCTACACGGTAGCGAATAATTATACTATCCAGCAGAACGTAACAAATTCAACTGGTAGTTATGCAACGTCTACAAAATATGTTAATCTCACAACCGATGACGATATCTGGTTAAGATCATGGTTGCAGTTTGAAAATACCACGGTGATTGATCTTAAAGGAGTCGCGTGGACAAATAACGGAGCGACATTATCAACCACGCAGAAGAGATTTGGTACACAATCGTTGTATGTATCTGGTAATAATTATATCACGTCCCCATCATCTTCAATCTGGAACAGAAATGAGCAGACTGGTGAAATTGAAGGTTGGTTCTACATAACCGCTCTCGGCAGTGCCGGGACTCCGTTGTGGCATAGAAGCACCGGTGGCTCTGGCACATCCGATGGGTGGGGTCTCTACAACATCAACGGAACCGCCAATGGGTATTCCTATTGGTGGGGGAATGCGATAACTAACCATACGCCCGCGTTCACAATCCCAATGAACACGTGGACACATCTGGTATTATCCCGTAATGCAAGTCAGTACTGGAATGTTTATGTCAATGGTTCGTTAGTATCCGGAACATATGTTGGCGGGGTAAATGTCGATACAACAAATCCAATGGTAGTTGGTGCATACACCGGTTCTCCATCCTCGAAGTTCTCATTCTATTTCGACGAGGGGCGATTTAGTCAGGGATCGGATAGATTTGATACGCTTGGATCATTCTCCACACCTTATGCAGCATACAACGGGAATCTATACACCAATTACATTAACATCAATCCCAACGCAACACTACTTTATAAGTCGTGGCCATCTGTAACAGCAGCGGTAGTTTACAATGGGACGATACGTTACAGAACTCCGCAGATAATGAATATCACTAATGCAACATCGGTTACATTCTCTGTAACATTTGATCCGAAGTTTGAGCAGTCATTAGGCGCGGTTGCAAATACCACCAGTTACGCAGATTTCGTTATATCTTCCGATATTATCGACAACGTTGGAGGACTCGAAACTTTAACCATTACGAGAAATGCGGGATTCTCGGCATTGTTTGACAACCGTACCAATCTATGCGATGTGAAAATCATCTATACGAATTATACAACAGACCAGAATTTCACGCAGTATTTTGGATTCGCAAACATTACTGATGGTCAGCATTCTGTTACTTACCCGATAGAGAATTTCTATAATACCCCGGTTACGTACGGGAAGTGGACAATCTACCCCAACTTTACTACAAGTGCTTCTACAGTATCGGTTGGAACTTCTATTCAATTTAATGATACTTCTCTCGGGGAGCCATCTGGATGGACTACATACGGATGGAATTTTGGTGACGGCGGTACTTCAACCATTCAAAACCCGGTGTATGCATATGGCGCAGTAGGAAATTATACTGTGGTGTACACTTCATCGTTGGTTGCAAATACTTCGATAACCAACACTACTACTAAATATATTAATGTAACAGCGACACCCCCACCGACTCCCATTGCAGCATTTGTTGGAACACCTACAACAGTAACAGCGGGGTCATCTGTCCAATTTACCGACCAGTCTTTAAACTCCCCAACTTCATGGTTATGGGTATTTGGGGATGGTAGTGGTAATACCAACCAGAATCCTCTTCACACGTATACAAGCGTTGGAAACTACACGGTTAATCTGACTGCCACAAATACGGGGGGATCTAACACTCTATCAAAGGTGAACTATATCCAAGTGGTTGCACTTGCAGCACCGGTAGCAAATTTTACGAGTAATGTATCCAGCGGGCAGCACCCATTGGCAGTGCAGTTCACCGACACCTCTTCAAATGTACCTACATCGTGGGTATGGTCATTTGGAGACGGGGGCATCTCCTCGGTGCAGAATCCCTTGCATACTTTTACAAGTGGTGGGAATTATACTGTAAATCTGACTGCATATAATGCTGCTGGAAATTCCACCGTGACGCATTATATTAATGTGGTGTCATTATCTGGGTATACTCGTCAGGATCTTGTGATGACTTCACAATATACGCTCACAATTAACTTCGTGGATTCATCTACCAATATGGCTATTCCTGTTGTTAAAGTTGTTAATGCTGCTGATGGAACAAGCGTTAATACAACGACCGGTGTTTATACTGGAACCTTTGGTTACTCGACGGTTGTGTTATACTGCTACAGTGATGGATATACTGCAAAATCTGTTTCATACGTAGTTACCGGGAATCTGGTAGAAACAGTTCAATTAGTTGCTTCTCAATCAACTACTTCATCCACCACCACGTGGTACACTCCAAAAACAGTTGCCTTTACTATTGTTGATGTCTACGGTAATAAATTAACCGGTGCTACAATGAATGCACACTATAATTCGACAACTCTTCCAAGTGGGGTTTCGGATCTGCTTAATAATTATGGTATGAATGCGAATGCAGCAAATGATGCCTTAAATGGGACTTTAATTATGAGTGGCTCTACAGATTCGATGGGAGTGGTTGTATTCACAATGATGAGCACTATTAAGTACGATATCACAGTGTCTTACGGTGGCAATACGAATACATATTCGTTCTATCCACAAGAACCACAATATCAGTTAAAATTCATTGTTCCTGTCGCAACTGATAATATTTGGAATGATTTATATGAAAACGGAAATACAAAAGTTTGGGCAACGGAACCAGACACCAGTAATGTTACATTCCACTGGTCGTTCCAAGACACGACATCGTTAACAACAAAAATAGATTTTTATCTCAAAGATGTTGATTTGAATACAACGGTGTATACAACAAATGTGTCATTACCAGTTGCCGGTAACATTTATCAGTTAAATTATAATGTGACAAACACGCGAGGCAAGAATTATATTGCGTGGGAAAATTACACGAGGAATGTATAATGATTTCGTTACAAGGAAAGATAGGATTATTCTTATCCAGCATTTCACTGTTTGTTGCTTCGGTATCTGCCACGAGTGTTAGCCAGATTGCCGCTGGTAGTTCTGCTACATTACTTGGTGCTGGGGGATATCTCATTGATCTTGGGATAGAAAATGTTCCGGGTGTAACGACCGCGCAAGCGAAATTTTATTATAATATTATTTCTATCGCATTGGTTATGTGGCTTGCATGGGTAGCAGACGAACCTTCATCAGCACAGTTTTGCGTGATTGGTGTTGGGATTGCGGCGTTCTGTGCGTATGCAAGATGGTTCACAACCCCAAACCCCGGGGGGGAATGGGGTCTTATAGTAATGTGCGCGCTTCTCGCTGTATTGCTTTACATGACGGAGAAGAAAAGGATATTGTATGGTATTAACGGGGCGGGAGATCCATTAGTACAACTTGTAGTGTTTTTATTGATTCTGCAATCCACAATCGGATTAATTAATGGTACTGGTATATTTACTGAACCCGGAGCAACAGTTGCTACTCCGTCAGAGTGTGCGAATGGAAGTGTTACATATACAAGTTGCACAATAAACGGGAATGTTGCATTATCTAATATCCAGACATCCAGCGGAACAGAAAATATTATTGGTCAAACATTTAGTGTATTATCGACGATTGTAACAATGGGATGGAACCTATTGGTAATGATAGTTCAGTTATTTATATCCGTTGCATGTTTCTCGTATGTTTTATATTCAACATACCCGTGGATTGTTGGTTCCACGCAAGCCGTATTATTGGTCGGGATAATGCAAGTTCTCATATGGTTGATTTATATGCTGGCATTGTTCAGGTATGTGTTCAAGCCTATGCCGCAAGATGCGAGGGGATAAGTTATGTCTTCTGGGGCTTCACAAGGATTTATCATCAACCTTTTTGCATGGGGTACGATATGTATGGCGATAGGAAAAGCATGGGATCTGTTAGGAAAGACCATGAATAATTTAAATTCATTGGGCCTGACAACACAGGATTCCATGAATACTTTTAGTCTGTTGACAATATGTTTCTACGCAATGGGAATATTGTTTCTTATAGCATCCGGGTATAATTTAATTGTCGAAAGCAAGAGGGATAGGAGTAGGAACGTATGAAAATAGAAGGTTTAATATTTTTAATAATTGGTTTGGCATTATGTATAATTGGGACAATATATACCACGGATTGGACATTGGTTGGAATGTGGGTAGGAGGATTTATTGTGGTGGTTGTTTCGGTTGCAATAATGTTTCCGCAACAAAAGGGAGTGGGTATTGAATGACTTCGGCAGGTAGAATGTTAATAGCAGGAATTTCCATGTTGGCGGTTACGCTGGCGTTGGGGATTTATACAATTATATTTGGAACGTTGTTTGCGAAGGTGATTCCGCTGTTTAAAGCGTATACTCCACCCGCTTACTGGTCTATGTTAGGGGGAGATCAGATAGTATGGATGACTGCGTTTGTATGGGTATTGATAATATTATGCGAGATATTTATTATTGTAAGATTATGGAATGAAGCATCGAGGACAACTTCATACAATTCAGGTGATGATTGGAGTTGAAATATGCCTGATTTAAAAAAATATATACTGAAGATCGTTACAACAATATGCGCGCTTGCCGGTGTGGGTGTTGTTAGTGCCGATTCCCCACCATATATAACAATAACACCTACTCCCGTAATTAGCCCATTGCCTCTCACCACATTTGGAAACGCGTTTAACAATCTTACGTCTTCAAACTTCTCGATCATATATTTCCCGAGCAACGTCCTCTCCCCCTACGGATGGACAACAATGGGAAATTTATCAGTTCCGGCATTTCTGATTTTCCTGTTTTTGTATTTGGGAATGTGGTTAAGTCATGCAAACTTACGCCTTGCTGCCATAACCGGTCTTTTATTTTCAGGCGCTTTTTTATTTTCAGGAGGTATCGGTGTGTCTTTACCCGTCGTAATTCAACCCGTTGCATTCGGTGCTTGCGTTGCAAGTATTGCGGGCATAGTAATTTCAGCTTTCAAAAATATCGGATAAAAACATTTTTTTTCTTCTAAACCGAAACCTTTATTATCTAAAACGCTTATGATATATTAATGTTACCCCCACCAACCTTCCCAAAACTTGCCGCATTAACATCTACGGTTCCAGTAATGAATGTTCCGAATCCGAATAATGTTGTTATTCCCGGAGTAACACAACGACAGGCTGCATACCTTGTGCAAGCTGTAGTTGCCCCATTACCACAGTTCCCCAAAGACCCGTACGCGCGCAGGTAATTTAAATGAGTATACTGGATTCCATTTATGGAGCGGCATCTGGTGTAGCAAGTGCGATAAGTCAAGCTGTTTCTCCTGTTGTTTCAGCAGTAACAAGTATTCCGGCGGCTGTTGTGAGTAATATATCATCTGGTTTATCTTCTTCTGGTCAGTCTTCATATAATACTGTTTTGGCATCCCAGCCAACGACCCCCAATGGGGAGACATATGTATCAACACCACAACCTGTTTATATCCCAAGCCCGGTATCTAATGCGTTTCAGAGTTTTATATCTCCTGTTATTGCACCCACTATCCCCCCTGTAAGTATTCCATCTGTAATTGCAGGTGAAGGAACACAACCACTTTTATCTTCGCTCCCTCAATATGCAGCGCCACAGACAATCCCGGGTAAAGTACAAGATCTCAACGCAGAAATTCAAGCAGCCGGTGGAACTATCACAGATATTGGTGGAAAATTATATGGCCCCGCCGCAAAAGGATATCAACCAGTTACACCAGTTTATACTACCCCTGCATATCAAAGTTCATTAGCAATTAAAGGCATGGGGGAACCGATAACACAGGAGCAGGAGATTTCTTCTGATGTTACTTCATATGTTCCTTATGGAAATTATGCCCAAACGGAACTTAAAAATACAAAAATTGTGTCTGAACCCACGGGAGATGTTGATATTTATCAGCAAACTCATCCCGGGTCGTCTTTGTGGAATTTGGTAAGTAGTGGGAGCCGTGCTGCATTGCAATCCGGGGCATTTACAGTTGGTGCCCCGGAGACGCCAATTGTTTATACACAGGAAAGTGGTGGGACAAAATTAGCATCATCTGCTAGTGTTTCGGAAGCAGCAAAAATTTTTGCTAATCCGACCAGTTACAGCAGACTTGGATCGGAGGTTTATGGTGGATATGTTCAACCCCTAACCGGAAAAACCGTACAAGAGACAGGGGCGAAATTAAGTACATATGCAAACCCATTGAATCTAGCGAATTTGGTTTCACCCACGGCGGTTAATCTTTTGAAAGCGGAATTGCCCACCGTTTCCCCTCCGTGGAGTATTTCAGCGAGTTCGCCAGCGATACAAGAATTGACAGAGAGTGGATTGAGCGGGGGAGTTACACCACGATCTGCATCTGTTGCAAGTGCAATGCCGACACAGGATATATCCACATTACCCGCACCATTCAAGTCAACAGTAGCAACAACCCCGCCATCATCGGGCGGTGGCCCAATTGAAGTTCTTGCATCCAATTTATTCCAAGGAAAATTACCAAGTGTTGGAGAATTATGGGCGTCAACCCCTATTGCGCGCATAGCATCTAATTGGACTTGGAAAACACCATCTACAGCAGAAGGGTGGGTAAAGGGATTGACTAGTGCCCCCACTGTTGGAACACTTTCAGATCAATACCAAAAAACAACTATACCCACACAGAAATTTTTGGATACCTTATCTATAATTCCGGGCGGGAGTGAAATAAAAGAAGCAGGAGCGGTAGAAGAGGCAGAACAATTAATTCCAAAATTTTCTATGAATATTCAGGATATTGGTAACATCCCGAAACAATATTTCAATGTAGAAGAGATGATTCCCAAATCCAGTTTAACGGGGGTTGAAGAATTAAAACTTTCGAGAGGTGTAGGTGGTGCATTACCAACTGAAGCGATACCAGTCATAGGAGCTGCTACGCTTGGTGGTGGTGCTTTGGCATATAGTAAAACATTACCGAATTTACAGCAGGTGATGAGTGTCCCACCATCACCCGGAGGGGCAACTACCGGCAATGTTTTAACAGATACATTAAATGAAATCGGAGGAGCATACAAAATGGCAAGTGGATCACTTCGTTCCCTAGAACCCGGTGGTAGTATTGGAACACCAGTTGGTGCATTTGCACTTGATAAATTGATTGGATTACCGTTGTCTATAATTTCCCCACTGACTGGTGGTAAAGTGTGGACACCCGGCGCGGATTATATGGCAAAAATGGGATTATCCGGTACAACGGAATCTAAAGAATTTAATACACAACAAGCAAATATTGAAGCGCAACGCCCATTTTATGACGCGCTTGGGAAAACAATAGAAGAACAAAAGACACAGATTGATACTCTCACTGCTGGTAAAATTAATGCGCAGGGACAATTTACTGGAACCGATGCCGAATATGCAAAAATTCAAGCGGTGCGGTCGAGTTTGCAATCAAATGTAGATAAATATAATGCCTTCCAAAATAAAAGTCAGGATGTTCTCACGAGTGGATACAAATCCGGAGCAATTATTAAAACATCGGGGGGATATGAAGTAGCACCAGAAGCAGAGCGACCTTACGGTTTGTTTAGTGATTGGTCGAATAGTGTCCAGAAAATGCTTGCTGGAGCAACACCGAGTCAGTTCGAAACATATGAGGCAAGTCCGGCATTTCAGAACGCGAAGCCATATGTAAACCAAGATATTTTAAATTTGCTTGGCCCTGTGGGATGGTTGGCAGGAGCAACAATTAATAAACCACAATTTGGAGAGGGCGCATATAGGACAATAACAAACCCATCAGAAGTTATTGGTTCTGGTATTCAGGGTCTCGAATTATATGCTGGTGGTGAAGTATTAGGAGCAGTTGGTGGTGCTTTCGGTGCTGCTGAAGGTGTTGCTCCCGTTGGAATCACACAGAAAACTATTAGTATACTTGGTTCACCGGCTTTAAAATATGGGGTGGGTGGTACATTTATTGGATTGGGCATAAATAGTGCCGCCGGTGGGTTTAATGCGGATCTTACTCCCAAAGTCGGAGAGGCGAAATTTGCATCTAATCTCGGAAGTATGACAACAAATTTATATATGATGGGTGTTGGCGCTGCTTCTCCGGGTATAGCATCGCGGGCAGTGGATTATTTGCCATCGGTGGGTGAGGGGGCACGCAGAGTGTATGAAGCGACAAACTTCCCAAATACCCCTGATATTGGTGG
>JACTVG010000011.1 GCA_015660965.1 Methanoregulaceae archaeon | reverse complement strand
GGACCCAATTTAATAGTTTTTATTGCATTCTCGATGATCTTTTTCACATCAAACCACTGAGGTGCATTGATACCAATATCTTGGTAATCCCTTGTGAATTCTATCTGTTGAGAAATTATGTCGACCACAGTTTCTTCATTTTTAATGTATTCAAGCCGATCTTGATCGGTTGTTTCCATTTTAGACAGTTCTAATTGAACTTTAAGAGCAGTTACTTGATTGAGAATATCGTGACGGGTGATACTCGAAAGGAGATGGAGTTTTTTGTATGCCAGTTGTAATGCCTCTTCTGCTTGTTTGACATCGGTTACATCACGACCTACTGATTGGTATTCAACGACGTTTCCTTTCTCATCAAAAATTGCACGATCACTCCATCGTTGCCAACGTACCTGACCATTTGGCATGATTATGCGGTGTGTGACTTCAGCAACTGGGTGATCTTGCGTTAATGAAACAAAATGCTGTCGAACGATACTCTTATCTTGTTCGGGGATTTGCGGGTTAAATTTTTTCCCAATAATATCCTCTCGTTTTTTATTGAAATAGCGACAGTAAGCTTCGTTGACGAAGACATGTGTACCGTCAGGCAGGAACCGAGAAATAAATTCAGTTTGATCTTCCACAACATTCCGATACCGCTTTTCACTTTCTTGGAGGGCATCTTCAGCTTGTTTTTTATCAGTAATATCCTCTAGAGTTTCAACTGCGCCAATGATCTCCCCATTTGAAGCTTTGATTAATGCTGCGGTGAATTTTAGCCATTTTCCTTTAATACCTTTTGCCGGGAAAAAATCGGTAGCTTCGTATCCACCCTCCACAAACTTCGATTTATTAAATTTTTCACCGTACCATTGAGGTATCTTATCAATCAACCCACCAATAAGGAGATCAGCGAGACAAGGTCTTTCGGTATCATAAAAAGCACGCCATTGTTGATTTGTTCCGATAGCATCCTTAGACATGATACCACTGTATTTTTCCAATGCTTTATTCCAGAAAATGATTCTATGATTTTGATCAATAACAAACTGCAAAATAGGGGAACCATCAATGATAGAATTTAACTGAGCCTCACTTTTTTGTAATTCTTTATGTGCGGTATCGAGAGATTCCAACATCTGATTTGATGTTTCTGCAAAACGCGTGAGTTCATCATTTCCTGAAATCGTAATGTGGGCTGAAAAATCTCCCTTTTTTGTAATATTTTCGAAATCGGTACTGATTTTTTTTATACGTGAAAGTACCTCTTTATCCATTAAAAAAATAATAATTAGCCCAAAAAAGGCACCTACAGCTAATTGGATCCAGATGAAAGTAAGAACAGTGTTCTTTCCATTCTGATAGATATCTCGAGGAACCATCACCTGAAGCAGTAAGGCATCATTTCCATAAATATCTTTTAAGACCCTTTGACCCTCGATTATATTGTCATTTATCGGATGTACATCAACAGATACATCTTTATTTTTAATTAGTGAGTCGCGGTCTTTGAGTGATAGTGATGATGATTCAAGTGGTGTGATAGAAAGAGAAGGCAGTGTGAGCAGTGCTAAACGCTTAATCTCTATTTCGTCCAGATACCGGCCCATGATCAACATTCCCACAGGAGGACCTGTGAAATCGGTATGTAGGATTGGATACATAGTAATGATAACAGGACCTTCAGGAATATTGAGAAATCCGGATATTTTATTATTAATATTAGTATTACGAAGGGGGGAGTTTACATCAGCCAGTTCTTTAACTAGGCCAGTAGGAACAGGGGTCATTTCATTTTTTGTAGAATTATAACCTGCGCCATACAAAATTTTACCTTCTGTATTGGTGATAATCACAAAATTGAGACGTAAGCTAGAATAAGTCGCAGTCCCAAGATTCAGTTTTATAAAATCACTTTTCTGTCCTTTGACAAACGAATAGGTATCATCCCATGATCCCCAATCAGTAACAATAGAATTCAAATTAGAAATTTCATTGTTAACGTTATTGACGATGAGTACCGTATCTTCGGAAACATGGTCAGATTCGATTTTTTCATAACTTCTAAAAAGAATTGTTGATGAGAATAGAATTAAGACAATTAGAATGATAATGAACGCACCGATCAGACTGAATAATGTTTTTTCTCGAATGTCCATATTCCCTCATTTCATGAAATGTTAAATGATACACTCCAGATCAACATTTTTTTAGACAATTATTAGTATGTGAACAACCATTCAGACTGGAATCACCAATGATAGTAATTCACAACGCTTTATTTAAAGTATTTTACATTGTTATCTTTCAAGTATCCCATGAAAATTATTTGGAACCATTTTACTATTCTATGAGAATAGAATATAGGACTCGTCAATGAATTGAGAATCGAAAAAGGTTTCCTTATAGAACAGTTCACACATAAAACTATTAATGAACAAAACCAATCTAGAAATAGTGAACTATTGTGGTTGACAATATCCGTGACAGAGTAGCCGAAGATCTGCTGGCGTTGTTACCTTTTTACCACAAAAATATAATCAAAATGGGACACGGTATTTCTGGATTACAAGCAGCTCAGTATCGTGTTCTCGGTGTTCTTACAAGAGATGGCACCCTCCCAATGTCAGAAATCGGGAAGCGATTGTACATCTCAAAACCGTATATGACAACACTCGTAGATACGTTGATTTCGGCTAGGTATGTTGAACGACTTCCTGATTCAGAAGACCGTCGTGTAATTAAGATTGCAATTACGTCACTAGGGAAAAAACACTTAAAGGAAAGTAGTGCAATTTTTAAAAATAATTTGAACGACCTCCTTTCCAAACTCGATGAAAAAGATTTGATAGAACTCAACATATCGCTCGAAAAACTGAAACGCATCCTTAAAAAAATATCGTGAGATATAGAATGGACATACCGGTGCAGAATATTTCTACTGATAAATTCCTAGAAAAATCAGGACAAAAGTCTATCGAACGCGATACCGCCAAATCTGGAACTCCAGTCTGTATCACACCTTCTGGTGAAAGCATTATCAGAATTGATCATATAACAAAAATTTTTAAAGAAAAGAACCGCACTGTAACTGCCGTTGATGACATTTCACTTGATGTAAATAGAGGAGAAATTTTCGGCCTATTGGGTCCCAACGGAGCTGGGAAAAGCACACTTATACGGATACTTACCACACTGCTTAGACCAACATCAGGTACCGCATGTGTTGATACATATGACATATCTAACGATCCGGAAAAAATCCGCAGTATTATCGGTGTATGTCCACAGAATAGTACTCTCGATGTTGAACTCACTGCATACGATAACCTCGAATTTTATGGAAAATTGGTAAATATTCCTGATAGTGCTCTTGATGACCGGATCTGGCAGCTTCTTGAAATGACCGAACTGGCAGATCGTGCCAACATGAAAGTCCAGACATTCTCCGGGGGAATGAGACGGAAACTTGAGATTGTACGTGCTTTCATTCATCATCCACTCATCCTATTTCTCGATGAACCGACAATTGGACTCGACCCTGAGTCAAGGCGCGAAGTTTGGCAACAGATTTTAAAGTTGAATGAGGAAAAGACGACTATCATTCTGACTACACACTATATGGATGAGGCTGAAAAACTCTGTAATCGAATCGCATTTGTGGATAAAGGACGGCTCATCGCCCTGGATATTTTGGAGAATCTCAAACGATTAATACCTGCGGGTGACCTTATCGAGATCGGTTTTGACATGATTGATGACAAGATCGTGACAGCAATCAGAGAGAACGACTTAATCAATTCAGTTCAAATAAAGGAACAGAAACTCATTATTTCGGCAAAGAATGGGAGCAAAGTATTGCCCGCAATTGTTGCGATCTTTGAAAATTTCTCCCTCCCCATATTATCGATCTCAATACACTCGCCGTCATTGGAAGATGTTTTCATTTATCTCACCGGCAAAAAACTTGATGAGTCTAACAACGGAGAGAAACAGTCTGCGCTCAAGAGGCAATCGTTATGATCCGGGGTGCGATAGCCATCTTCAAGCGGGATTTTAAAAAATTTTTAAGCAACCCGTTTGTTGTTGTAATGACCCTCTTGATGCCTGTTATGTATCTCGTAATTTTTGGCAATGCAATGGGTGGAACCATCAGTCATATCCCTATCGGTGTTGTTCAAGAAGGACCACCATATAATGAAACCCCTCTTTTTACCAATGCAGTGGTTGAACTGAACCATATTACCCAGAAAGATCCTTATCCCAAACTGTTAGACGTCACGGTATACACAGACGAAACAATTGCCAAAGGTGCTCTATCAAAAGGTCAAATATCAGCAGTCGTAATCTTTCCATCTGAGGTATCCAATGACAATGCAGTTCGCCTTTATGTCGACAGTGCAGATTCTATTATTCCCCCTCTTGTCGAATCAGCGGTAAACGGTATCCTTGCCAAAATCGGGGCACATAATCCGGTGCAAGTCAATGAAATTTACGGTAATATCAAATACATCCAGTTCTTCGGTGTCGGGGTCATTATGATGGCAATTTTTACGTCCACTATGTTTGGAGGTGGGATCGCTCTCATAAAGGACCGGGAGGCAGGAATCCATGAGGGGTACCTGGTCACCCCAGTAAAGCGCACGAGCATCATCGCCGGAATCATTTCAAGCGGTACGGTTAGGGCATTTTTTGCGGGGGGCACTATCTTCCTGATTGATATTCTCATTACCGGTATTATCCTGAGGAGTGTGGAAGACCTGCTGTTGGTCCTTCTTGTGATCTTTATCGCATGTATTGGGGTTACCAGTCTTGTGGTATCCTTTGCATCACGGTTTTCTGCCCAACAGGAATACGCTTCAACAGTAGCATTCCTCAACCTCATCCTGTTCATGACCTCGGGGGCTTTCTACCCGGTGATTGGTATGCCCGATTGGTTGCGCTGGATAACCGTAATTAATCCCGAGTATTATGGGGTGCATGCACTTAGAGCTATTATCCTCCGAGGACAGGGGCTTGATGTCATTGGAATCGATCTTATTGCATTATTGATATTTTCCAGTGCAATGATCATCCTCGGTATCACTACGTACCGGAGGACACTTGAATGAAAAATTATCATAGGATTGAACAATCGTAAATCCTTATTGAATGAAAACATACGAATAATGCGGTTTCCCTGATGGGATCTCCAGGGTCCCTTAATCATAATAACCACTCCTTTCTCAATACATCGTATAATGACATCGGAGCACTGATAATGATACAATGGAATCCTCTTTTTTATTTAAGCAGTTCAATATTTCCCAAAAAATTCTTCGAGCAATCGAAGATTTGGGTTTCGAAGAGCCCACACCCATACAGACTCTCGCAATACCTCTTATCCTTAAAGGTAATGATGTAACCGGTCAGGCAAAAACTGGTACCGGAAAAACTGCAGCGTTTGGTATCCCAGCACTTGAACGGATCGAACATCACGACCGAAAGACTCAGGTTATTATCCTCTCCCCAACACGTGAACTCGCAATCCAGACTGCTGAAGAAATTGCACACCTTGCCAAATATTTTGAATATATCAAGGTTCTTCCCATCTACGGGGGGCAACCTATAGAACGACAATTACGAGCACTGAAATCCGGCATACAAATTGTTGTCGGGACACCGGGGCGGGTACTCGACCATTTACGACGCGGATCACTCTTGTTGTCGCATGTGAAAATGGTCGTTCTCGATGAAGCCGATCAAATGCTAGACATGGGCTTTATTGACGACATTGAAAAAATACTCGAAAAAACTCCGAAGGATCGGCAAACCATTCTTTTTTCCGCAACACTTCCTAAACCGATATTAGCGATCTCAAAACGATTTCAAAAGGATCCTCAGTTCGTTGATATCCCCCATAAAGAACTGACAGTTCCTGAGGTGGAACAGCGGTATCTCGAAGTGCACAGCAGAGACAAATTCGATGTTCTTTGTCAGATCCTTGACCAGTATGACCCTCGACTCGTGTTGGTTTTTTGTAACACGAAACGACGTGTGGATCAACTGACTCGTCGCCTTAAAACGCTGGGATATAATGTTGCGGGTATTCATGGAGATCTTAAACAGACGCAACGCGATCGCATTATGGCACAGTTTCGGAAGGGTCATATTGACCTCCTTGTCGCTACCGATGTTGCAGCACGAGGAATTGATGTGGAGGACATTGATTTAGTCGTCAATCTAGACGTCCCCCAAGTTGCCGAGTATTACGTCCACCGCATTGGGAGGACAGCGCGGGCTGGTAAAAGTGGTCGTGCAATCACTTTTGTGGGTCCAGAGGACATTTATAAAATGAGAGAAATCCAGCACATTGCAAACATTACGATAGCTCGTACTTCGCTCCCCAAAACGCGTGATGTCGCGGATTCAAAGATAAAAATTCTCACCGATAAAATCAAACAGAAGGTAGATTCCGGAAACCTTGAAAAACAGATAGAAACGATCGAACGAATGATGATAGATGATTATACTTCATTGGAAATCGCAGCAGCTCTATTAAAGATAAATCTTGAGATGGACACGTCATAGGAAAAGAAAGATCAAAATAATTGTTTTTTCTCTATTTACGCTAAAAAAAGATATAACGGAATGACCCCGTCATTTTTTGTCTAAACCTTTGCGCTGATATCAACCTTGCCAAAGGGCGTGTATGTTGTTGAACCGTTCAGCACGGCCCCGTTTTTGTAGATTTTAACAGTTAAAGCATGCTTTGAGGTACTGTCATCTTTCTTGAATGAAGCATACACCGTTCCAGTAGCATTCACAAGTTCATACATATGGTTCTGGGAACTTTGCACTTTATAGAGATTCGAATTAACTCCATACGTTCCTGAGAATCCACCGAGATATTCCACTGTTACGTAAACTCCTTTTAGAGGAACGGAAATTGGCGTGGGTTCTGGATTGAGTTGTGGAGTATTCTGTGCACTAAACGTTGTAGAGGTTCCAGGCTTCAAAGGTTGATTCGATGTTGATGATTGAGATCCCCCGCCACCCATCCATGACATGACTAAAACTGCTATGATGATGATTATGACAATTCCTGCAACGATAGCGAGCCATGGTATAGAGTCCAGGTCTCTATGCGATCTTCCTCTCTTCATTGTGTTTTCACTCTCCTTTAGGACTTATCTCATAATAGAAATCAATATTCCATGATTAAATTGTTGTCGAAGTAAATTGGTAATCAAATATTTTGATGAGATTATTAAATCTCCATCAATGTCTACCGTCCTCCTGATTCAATAAGGTCTTCCTTTTCCTTTCTAATTTTAATTTTTTGTTCCATCTTAATTAGTTATAACAGAATAATTTTCAAATAGTTGCGATGGATATGATGTAATGAGGAGGATAATAACATGTGCTCTGGGGGCGGACCGATGAATTTAGAGATAGGAGAACTCCAATGGATAAAGTATCGATGCAATAATTGTGGGAAAGTGTATAAAAGCACCAGTAAAAATTCGATTTGCCCAGACTGTAAATCTGAAAAAGTATTGCGGGTATAGAATATTTCAAGTCATTTACGGCCATAATAATTTCATAAAATGGGATATGTTTTAAAAGATGTTTTAAAAGAATTCATTCCTGAAGGATTACTATCACACCTCTCCAATCACTTCGAAGTTATTGGTGATCTAGCAATTATTTCCATTCCCCCTCAGCTCGATAACTACAAAACAAGGATTGCCGAGACCATTATTACTCAACGAAAAAATATTTCTACCGTTCTCAACAAAATAACCAAAGTTTCAGGCCAGAAAAGAACTCCGCTTTATGAGATCCTTGCTGGAACAACAACGGTAACGTGCCACCGAGAATTTGGCTTTGTGTACAGGCTTGATATCAATACAACTTTTTTCTCCACTCACCTCGCTTATGAAAGAAAACGTATATTTGATCAGGTGCGGGTAGGAGAGTGCGTACTCGTCCCCTTCTGCGGCGTCGGACCTTTTGCTATTCCTCCTGCAGCAAAAGGTGCGAAGGTTGTTGCAATTGAACAAAACCCAGAGGCATTCGGGTGGCTTTCAAAGAACGTATCTCTTAACAGAGTGGATAAGCTGATTACCATCATCAATGGTGATGCATTTGATACATCTATTCTGCCCCACCATGAATTTGTCCGTGCAATCATTCCTACACCGTATGGGATGGACACGATTCTTGACGTAATTAAACCCGTTATGATTGAAGATGGAATTATCCATTTCTATACTTTTAAAAAACGATACCAAATCCCGGAACTAATTAAAGAGTATGAAAGTAAGGGTTTTGAAGTAAAATTTTATCGATCTTGCGGTAACGTTGCCCCAAATGTAAGCCGTTGGGTATTTGATTTAATAAAAAGAGGAAAACCTGAAAACTCGCAAAATAGAGAAATTAGTGATTAAAATTTTTATTTAGGTCAGTCCTGTATTTTGATAAATGTTCCATCCTGGTACTCACGGAACGCTTGAGTTAGCTCAGCTTGGGTGTTCATAACTATCGGACCACCCCATGCAACAGGTTCACCGATAGGTTTTCCTGAAAAGAAAAGAAACCGTAGTGGATATTTATTGGGACGAATTTGGACGTTTGTTCCATCACCGAACAGTGCCAATTCGTGATTGTGCAGATATTGATTGGAATTTGGTTCAAACTCCCCTTCGCCATTGATAACATATGTAAATACGGTATAGCCATTCTTAACGGGATGAGAAAATGTCACACCCTCTTCAATTGTAATATCAAAATATTCAGGATCTGCAATAATGTCGTGGACAGGACCTACAATACTATTGATTGACCCACAGATAATCTTCCCAGTAACACCTTCAGATATTTCAATTGTGGGAATTTGTTCATGTTTGATTTCCTGATATCTTGGATCCATCATCTTATTCACTCTAGGTAAGTTCACCCAAAGTTGGAATCCTCCCATCCGTCCTTTTACCGGTTTCGGCATTTCTTGGTGAATGATCCCAGATCCTGCAGTCATCCATTGAACGTCTCCAGCACCAACAATACCAGCATTTCCCATGCTATCGCAGTGCTCCACTTTACCTTCAAACATATAGGTCACTGTTTCGATTCCCCGATGTGGATGCCAAGGAAAACCAGGTAAATAATCTTCTGGCCGATCTGCACGGAAATCATCGAGCATCAAGAACGGATCGAAATTTGGCACCTCATAGTAACCAAAAGCCCGGTGTAATCTTACACCAGCGCCCTCAATAGTTTCTTTTGCTTTTAAAATCTTCACAACTTTTCGAATCGCTGACATATGTGCTATCACAGGGAGATAAACGCTAACAGCATTAAGATGTTGGTCATGACCGAATAACACTACAGTTTTACTCAGGAAGTTCAACGCCACCCATGGAGAATCCCCATCTGTCCTAATGGCTCGTAAGATGGCATACGGTCAATGGTAAACTCAAAATTGCGGCTAATATAATCTAAGAGCGCTGGTTGTGGTGGCCCCCCTATAGGTGGTTGGTGGAGTTCTATTTCGATTCGCTTGATGCCAGAGAGATCCTCTGGATCAATCTGCCATTCCCCACCTTCAACGTCACACTTAAGAAAATCACAGCCACCAGCACTTCGGATAATCTCCCGTAATGAGTATGTTTGTATAGAGACACGATTGCCATCCCAATCTATTTCTAAGACTCCCCCCTTACCAAGTGCGGCCTTAATAACTCGCACCTTTACGTTATTCATCTGTATATTCTGCAGTAGTAGATCTGTGGTCACGGGTTCTATAGCAACCACATACTGTGATCGTTTAGCTGCACGAATACAGAATGCTCCGACGTTTGCACCGATATCGAGTACCTTATCTTCCGGGGATATATCATCAAACCAGTATTCAGAAACTTCGGTGATTTGTCTAAATGAAGTGGATTTTATCTGAAATTTTATACCATCCTTTGTTACGAAGAATGGGATCTGCGAACATTCATTTCCTTGTTTTTTACCTGTAAATGATTGCATAGCCCGTGAAATGTCGATATAACCAAAAGGTAGTTATTTTTCTTTTTTCAATATGATCCACTGCCCTTTTCCCGCCCGTTGGAAGCGAACGAAAATGTAGGTTCCAAAGAACCGCTTCCCAGAAAGAATGATCTCGATCTTGTCCGGTAACCAATCAATGATATTATAGGTACCAGAATCTGCGATTTTTACTTCACCGGCACCGTAATCCCCTTCAGGAATCAGTCCCTCAAAACTAATATAGGAGAGTTCATGATCTTCTGTCTCGATGGCAAGCCGGCGATCCTTTGGTCGATCAGGAAGTCCTTTGGGTATCGCCCAGCTCTTGAGTACGCCATCCTTTTCAAGACGAAAATCAAAGTGATGACGTTTTGTAAAGTGTTCATGAAGTACAAAACGCAAGTCAGAATTTGTGGATATTGTCTCATGCGGGGACGGTCCCATAAATTAACATCGTTAGATACGGTAAAAATTCATTGCTTGAATCCCCTCCAAATCAGATCATCCATTATAAAGAGCGGTTATTACCGGAATTTTTAGCAAGACGAGACAATTATTAAATGATTAATACTTCACGAAAAAAGGGAGTTATTTCTGAACAAGGTTGATCTGTATCCCACCAACTTTATCAGCGAAGAAATTATAGAGTAACGCCATAATCGCTCCCATTAAAAAAGCAATAATCGCGAACATAATTGGGAAAACAACAATTGATAATAACCCCAAAGCTCCGAGTCCTGGCATACCTCGTGCCATTCCAATTGCAGATGAAAATAGTGCTGCAATAACACCATAAATTAGACCTGACACAATCCCAAACAGAGCATGAATTTTTGCCCATGAAATAATATCAACGCTTTTAATTTCTTGCATAAAAACTCCTTCAGACTCCTTTCGGAGACGATCCTAAAAAAATCTTTCGAATTTTGCTTAAATACAAGAAAAAGTGGGTGAATGGGAGTATAATCACGGAGAAATCTGTGTTTCTACGACAACCTTTTCTTTGCCCATTGATAAACCGAGGAAAATACTTATGAAACCGAAGATCAAGGCATAAATACCGAGCAAAATCACAAGCGCATACGCACCCAAAATTGGGGTTAATACTAAGACAATTGCAAACAGAATTCCGATTATTCCTGACACTGCAAGGAGGACCCGGTGTGGGGGTATTTTGTGGGAAATAGCAAGCCCAAGATCAGATACGCCAGTGACCAATGCCCAAGCAGCAATGAAAATCGTAATCGTCATGGCGATGATCAATGGTGTAATCAGCGCAAAGATACCCACAAGAATACTCAAAACACCTGTTGTCACTAACAACCATTTGGGAAGTTCAGTCCGTTCGGAGGATATCCCAACACCAGTATTGAGAATTCCTGAAATGATCACAAAAAAGCCAAAAACATAGACGAGGAAATCAAGTACAAACCTTGTTGCTACAATTGCTAGTATACCAAAGATGACGGCAACCAAACCTCTCAAAGCAAGAGATTTTCTATCCAAAATACAGGAAACACAATCCATATGTTCTCACATATGGCAATTGGCATAGACTTAAATAATTTTTTTGAATCTTATAAAAAAAGAAATAATTATTTTTACCGTTTCTTACTTAATACTAGAGCACAGAGGGCAAGGGCAATGCCAGTCAGTACTGTAATTAGTTGAAGTGGGGACTTTGTAGTAGTCTGAGCACTAGTGGTCTGAGCACTGGTCGTGGATTGTGTGACGGATGCTGCTGTACATGCCTCCTCCCAAGTGCGGATACACTTTTGCTTAGCTTCACACCAAGTGTAACCTGCGGAGGGTATACAGCCATGGCTATCGCGATCTGAACCGGGCATAATAGTGGTATTTGCAGTCACATTAGAAGGAGAAATAGTAATTTGCGTTTTTGTCTGGGTATTATCAACACCTGATGAGTTGGGGGCGTTAGATAAGGTAGTAATTGTGGGTTTTACTTGAGTTGTTACAGTAGGTATGGAGTTCGGCGCAATAACTCCTGATACTGGTATAATAAAGAGTGCTGCAATAGCAAGTAATACCAGAAAGATGGATGTGAGCGATGTAATTTGTTTCATACAGATGTGAGTTATCGCGCGACATATTATTATTAATTATTTGATTTTATTGTGAATTCCGATCTCGCACTGAAAAAGCAAAAACTCCTGCAACTGTAATAGCAACAAAAAAACTCATAAAAAATCCTGATGCGTAACCGATTACAGTGATTATAATTCCGGTCACTAAAGGCCCAAAAGATTGCCCGATATCCATAGTGGATGAAAGGGCTCCCATGGATGCTCCAATTTGCTCCTTTTTTGCGATATCGCCTACATATGCACTCGTAGCAACTGTGGATAATGACATACCTAGCCCAAATACAGCACTCAATATAAGGAACCAAACAAATGAAGAAAAGAAGGGCATGACAGCAATCGAAAAACCGAGAATGAGCAATCCTATGACAATCTGGATGCGTTTATCAATACGGTCAGCAATTTTTCCGAAAAATGGTTTTGTTCCGGCAATAATTAGAATTTGGATTGCAAAGATCAAACCAATTTGGTACGCACTGATATCCTTTAATATAAGAAAGATTGGGAGAAATGTCTCCAACGTTCCGAAAGAAAAATAAGTCGCCATATCGACAAGTGCAGTCGCCCTGAGTTGCACATTAGAAAAAAAGGTTATAAAATTGTTCTTGAACACCGAAAAACCGAGTATATCGAGATCTTTTGATTGTTCTTCGTGATACATTAGTGTCATAATAAACACGGGAACTGCAGCGATTGCAGCCACTATATAGACTAGCTTGTATGGGATGAGTCCTGGGTAAAAAGTAAAATATGATATAATAATCCCACCGACAAGAGGTGCAATCGTACGACCAATGAGGGTTGCTGATGAATATAGACCCAACATCTCACCCTTGGTTGTAGGAAACCGTTCAACAATAACTGCAGAGATAACTGGACCAAGGATTGCAGTAGCCGTACCATGGAAGAAGCGAAGCGGGATCAACCAGAATGGTACTGTGATAAATAAATAAAGAATTGGAGCTAGAAGAAACACCACACCGGATACAATGAGAAGCCATTTTCGTCCTAGATAATCTGAAAGAGTTCCAATCGGAAACGAGAACAAGATGCCCGCAAGTGGCGAGAAAGCAGCAATCAACCCGATTACTGTATCGTTTGCCCCAATAGCTTGTGAGAAAAGAGGAAGCACAGGATTCTTTGAAATTGTCGTTGAAAAGATCGCAAAGAATCCCATTAGAGAGATATAATAAATCATCTTGCGATCTGACGTGAACTGCATTCTTATTACCGGAGTTGCGCTAAACGTTCAATTTTAATTTCTCTTATACGTTGCTTTAGCTCTCTTGTCGCACTTGAAATATCGGGTTGTGCCATAACGGCAGAAATTACCGCAACTCCGTCAACTCCGGTCATTAATACATCACGGATATTATGCAAACCGATACCTCCGATGGCGACCAATGGAATATCAACTGCAACCCTAATTTGCCGAACTCCTTCAAGTCCACAAAAAGTTATTGCCTCTTTCTTTTGTTCTGTAGGAAAAACAGGGCTTGCTGCGATATAATCTGCACCATCATTAAATGCTTTCAACGCTTCAGAAACAGAACCGACTGAAACTCCGATTATAAAATCCTTAGGAACTATCTTTCTCGCCCTACGGACCGATAAATCTCCTTGGCCCAGATGAACCCCATCAGCATCGCATGCAAGAGCAACATTGAGATGATCGTTTACAATAAATGTCGTTCCGGTTTTACGGGCGATCTTTCTTATCCGGTTACCAATCTCCACTAATTCAGTTGAGCTGCACGCTTTGTCTCGTAATTGTATTACATCGGCGCCACCTTCGATTGTCAACTTTACAATCTCATCATGTGATCGCCCACCTGCGAGAGGACTATCTGTTATCACATATAGGTCGTAGTTCATAATTTTAGACGGATCTCACTCTTGATCTCTGAATGAGATCATCGGGGCAAAGGGCTGAGATTTCGTCCATTAATGCAGTTCTAAATGAATATGGTCCGTGTGTTATAGCAGCTCCACGCTCTCCCGCAATACCAAACGCTGCGAGTGCTGCAGCCGTCGAGATTAGATAATCAGAAGACACTGCGACAAAGGCACCAGTAAGCGATGCTGCCATACATCCAGTACCTGACAATCTTCCCATCATTTCATGCCCGTTATCTATCAGCAGGACATGTGTTCCATCAGAGACAATATCCGTCGCGCCAGTCATAGCCACTATGACACCTGCTTTACGTGCAAATTCCTTTGCGATGGAAATTGTATCTCCACTGACACCATGTGAATCTACTCCTCTTACTTTTCCTTTTTCACCCGCAAGAACGCTGATCTCACCTGCATTTCCCTTTAAAACCGAAATCTTCAACCTGTCAAGAAGAAGCTTGGCACTATCCGTTCTCATCCTAGTTGCCCCTGCACCTACGGGATCGAGTATAACAGGAATACCAAGAGCATTTGATTTTCGTCCAGCATCAAGCATAGATTCAACTTGAGGTCGAGACAATGTACCGATGTTGAGCACAAGAGCATCTGCCATCGCCACCATCTCCTCAACTTCTTCAGAAGCTTCCGCCATAACCGGTGCAGCACCAATTGATAACGTGATATTTGCACAATCGTTAATAGACACAGTATTAGTTATGTGATGGATGAGAGGGCGCTTCTTCCGTATTTCCCGGAGGAGTTCCGCAAATGTATTGGGAATGATGTCAGATTCAATCATTTATATCCATACATTAGTTTGTATGATGTATCAAATGTAGTGGCGGAAATAATGTTTAAATAACGCCTATTTTCGATAAGATAATACCAATACAACCATATGCAAAACCAATTAGTCCACCAAAAACAAGAATTTTGAGAAGAAAAGTAAAATCTCCCATCGTAATGGCTGTTATAAGAAGATATAATCCATAAATTACACCTATTGCAAAACCGACAATAACTAAGTAAGCAATGACAACGGCAAGCACACCGAAAATAATAAGATCATCCATTTTTTAGGCACCTTAAAATCCGCAATTGTTTCCTCTCTTCTATTGTACCAATAAGATTCACTCCACATATGCAGCAAGAACATCTTCATATAAGTGTCTCACATTTTGCTCCGTTTTTGGCATTGATGGAAATCCTTTGAAAGGATTAGCTGCGGGAACATCAACAGAAAGATCGAGATCCTTCTGACTCTGTGACATGAACCACCCTTTGGTTTGATAATATGCCGAAAGGTACTCCTGTTCTGTCTGGCCGGGCGTCGGGATAAAGAGTCCATGTCGTTTTTGAATTTCAGCAAGCTCCATCATGGTGGTGTAACCTGAACGACAGACGATAAATCGTGCACGGTTGAGGATTGTAATCTTCTCATTGGTATCAACATATCCAAAAATGTTGGTGTTGGGGGTCGCTTTTTTTGTATCCTTTTGTGCAGGACTTCCCAACAATACAACTTTAGTACCTTTCAAAGAATCTAATTGGGTGAGAACTTTCTGCTCAAAGACCGTGCGCTGAGGTTCAGGCCCAGAGATAATAATGAGGTAATCGAGATCTTCTGCTAGATTTAATTTTCGAGCAGTAGCAAGGATACCAGAATAATAGAATTTTCTCAAAGAACTAATACGAAGTGGACGAGAAAGTTTTCCAGCAAGTGCGGATGGTCCAGGGGGATTATCAGGAATAATAACACGATCAAATTTATTCTGTAATAGTTGGTTCAAAAACAATCCAAAAAGTTCCACGGGCCATAAAACGAGTGGAAAATGGAAATGAATCTGGTGTGTAATGAATAGAGATGGTACACTGTCAGAATATACACCAAGCCGGTTGTCGCTAACGATCAAATCGTAATGATCCTGTGCAATAATACGTGCTATCGTTCGACGTTCTGTAGAAAGTGCATTTAGAAGTATAGGAAAGTATAAAGCGAATTTTGCAAGGAAATGACTTCCAGAACTATAGGGTGCAGGATAATCCGGGAAATTAATAAATCGACAACTGGGAAACTCCAGACGCAATGCGGATAGTGAATTACCACTGGCAGCGATTGTTACATCGTGTCCTCGATGAAGCAGTTCGTGAATAACCGGAATATCCCTCGTTGCATGACCTAACCCCCAGTTCAATGGTGATATTAATACACTACTCATTTGATTTTCACCATTTCTTTGATGAAGTGTGTGGCGTGTTTGTCAATAAATACGCTCATCTAGAACAGAAAAAACTCGTAGATTTTGAACTTTTTTAAATTTAATTTAACTTTTATCCCTTGGTTAGGTTGATCGCATTGGCTACGGCTGCACCAAATTCTCGCGTTCCAGCAGTCCCACCAAGATCTCTCGTCTTCACACCCTTTGTAACGACTTGTTGAATCGCATGTTCAATGCGTTCCGCACCCACAACATCCCCAAGGTATGAAAGTAACATAGCAGCACTTCTTATGGCTGCTATCGGATTTGCAATATTTTTTCCTGCAATATCTGGAGCACTACCATGAACTGGCTCGAAAAGTGCAAAACGGTCACCTATATTCTCACTTGGTAATAAGCCCAATCCACCAACAAGGTAAGAGGCAACATCTGAAAGAATATCTCCAAAAATGTTGGTTGTTACAACGACGTCATAAGATTCAGGATGTTGGAGGATATCGAGTGCTAGGGCGTCAATAAATTTCTCGTTACATATTATACCTGCAGCTTTTGCCTCTGCAAGACAAATATCCCGGAAGAAAACATCAGACTTCAGGACATTGGCTTTATGTCCCACTGTAAGAGATTTTCTAGCCTTTGCAAGTTGGATAGCTAAACGGGCAATTCGCTCTGTACCTTTTCTTGTTACCACTCGCAAAGTTGTTGCACGATCAGGACCGATTTCTTCTATGCCTGAGTAAAGACCTTCAGTATTTTCTCGTACGATCATTATGTCAAAACCATTTGCCTTTACTGGACGCAAATTTGCATATAAGTCAAGTTCTTTTCGGATTCGAAGGATGACGCTCTGATAATTTTTCATTGGCGGAGTGGTTACTGCTCCAAACAAAATAGCATCAGCTTCCTTGAGTACTGCAATATCGCGATCGGCACAAGGACAACCTATTTCTTCCCATCGATGGTAACCGACATCAACATTGTAATACTCGTAATCAGGATGGATTAGTTCCAATACTTTTCTTGCAACAGGGATTACTTCATGACCGATGCCGTCTCCTTCAACAATAGCAATTTTAGGCATGCTTCCTCCACTCCTTTGTGAGTGAAAAGATTGATTCTGAAATCTGCCACGGAGATGCACCCCAATGCACCACTATCCCTTGTTTTCCGTTATAAGTTCCCTTACCTTCTCGGTCAGAGCGACAGCATCGAGCAATAAATGGTTCTTCATTAACTGCGGAAAGCGGACAGATGTTGAGTAGCTCAAAATTAGTACCATAACATTCACCCATTAATTGTGAACCAGTCAAACATCCAGCAACTCTCTCATTTCCTTTTACAGCATCTGCATCAAGAGTACGAGTAAACCCAGCTGCACGACAAGGATAAACATCTGCTTTCATCTGCGAAATATCGAGTATATGATGGCAGAATATTACGTTTAAATCACCGAATAGTCCACAGGATTCTAGGTCGCGGATGCATGCAGAAAGGCTCGGTCTTGGGGGACTTGAATCGTACACATGAATCTTTAAAAGGTCTGAAAGATCTGGGTCAAGCACAAAAGTCATATGTTCGTCGAGTCCAAAGAAAATCGTACACCGATATCTAGAATCAAGAGCTAGCTGAATGAGCCGAGTTCGATCATTAATTTGCACTTTATCTGGATATCGATATACTTCACTTTTCTTAGAGATCACCCTTGACTTTACAATGTGTCGCATCATGCCTTTTTCATCGGGATCAAATTCAACTTCAAGGATCTCGAATCCATCATCTATAGGGTGAACAAGATATCGACTTAAAAAGTAGACCATTTGCCCACAAGGTTGTGTCGAAGCAAAACCCACATTTTTGCATTGTTTAGGGAAGATCATCGTTTTCCCTTCCAATATTCGATTAATCCACCAGCCTTGAGAATATCGAGCATTCGCGGTGAAAGGGCACGAACCATTCTTCGTTTCCCACCAGATTCTACCCACCCAGAACTGAGATCGAATGAAACAATCTGTCCATCTATACAGTTAAGGTTAGATTCAATTAGAGGAAGGCCTATATTGATCGCATTTCTGAAGAAGATGCGAGCAAAGGTAGGAGCAACGACTGCAAGTACTCCTGCCTCGTGCAATGCTATCGCTGCTTGCTCTCGTGATGAGCCACAACCAAAATTCTTCCCTGCAACAATTACGGACCCTTTCAATCGCGGGGCAAGTTTGGGATCAAGATCTTCAAACACATGTTGCCCCCATAAACTGCGGTCTTTTGTGCGTAAATATCGTCCTGCGATAACCAAATCGGTATCAATATCTGCAGCTAAACATACTGCTTTTCCTTTACCGTGCATCTAAAAAACCCCCGGCTCAGTTATTTCACCTATAATCGCACTCGTTGCAGCAGTTGATACCGATGATAAGTAAATCTGCCCACCCACCCCCATTCGATTTTTGAAATTCCGGTTTGCTGTTGATAAACAGACTTCACCTTCACCAATGACACCCATATGGGCACCGAGGCAAGGTCCACAGCCTGGAATACCGATCACACATCCCGCTTTTACAATATCTGCGAGTAGTCCTGTCCGAATCGCTTCTGTGAGTGTTGTACGTGAAGCGGGAACGACAATGGTTCGTACAGAGACCTTATTCCCTTTAACAATACTTGCAAACCTAACGAGATCGGAATACCTCCCGTTTGTACAGGTACCAACAAAAACTTGATCGATAGGAAGTCCCGCTAAATCGTGAACGGGTTTTACAGTATCAACTCGCGGTGGAACGGCTATAAGTGGCACAATATCCGATAACTCAATTTCAAGCTCTTTCACATAATTGCATGATTCCGGTAGTTGTGGAACGATTGTATGACCAAATTCAGCGAGGTATTTTTTGGTGACATTATCGGCGTAGAACATTCCTGTCTTTGCTCCGGTCTCAACCGCAAGATTACAAAGAACAAGCCGATCATCAATCGACAATCCTTTCGCACTCTCGCCAATGAATTCAAGTGATTGATAAGTCGACCCATCCATACCGAGCTCACCCACGTATTTGAGTGCCAAATCTTTTGCTTCTGTTGCTCCTTCAAGACTTCCAGTTAGATGGATACCAATTGTCTCTGGAACCCGGAACCAAGTCTCGCCATTCATCCAGATCGCTGCCATGTCACTCGCACCCACACCAGTTGCAAATGCTCCAAAAGCCCCAAGAGTACAGCTGTGTGAATCAGCACCTACAACGATTTCCCCGGGGAGCACTACACCTTCACTCATGCACTGATGGCAGATCCCCTCTCCGATATCTAAAAAGTTCATGAAAGAGGAAAGTGCAAACCCTCGCAGCTCATGCTGAAGAGCTGCTGTAGTCGAATTGTTTGCTGGGACTATATGATCGAAAATGACCGAAAGAGACGAAGGGTCATGAAGCCCTCGTTTCCCCATATTTTTCCATGCCTCAAGTGTGAGCACTCCTGTACCATCATGCACATAGGCACGATCCACCTTTCGATCAACATACTCTCCCGCCGGGGCTTTGAGGATTCGCTCTGATAAAGTACTCATTCTGGCTTTTCCTCTATCGCTTTTTTAATCAGTTTTTTTAGAACCACTGGTGTGATATTGCACTTTTGTTCAGAATGTTCCTTTACTAAATCAAGCACACGACAGATCTGCTTTTCAGATAACTCACATCCTATCGATGAAACTACATACTCAAGTGCTTTCTTTCCAGTATGTTTTCCGAGAATGAAATGCCGTTCTGACCCAACAAGGTCTGGAGAGAAGTATTCATAGGTGGAGGGATCATCAAGAATCGCTGCAATGTGAATACCGCTCTCATGGGAAAACGCAAGCTCCCCAACAACGGGTTTGTTCCGGGGAAGTGTAATACCCGCATACTTTTCCACCATCTTCGAGAGCTTTGTAAGGTGGGAAAGATCATATCGGTCAATACCCCCTTTCATACGGAGTGCAATAAGCACTTCTTCGAGTGCAGCATTGCCCGATCGTTCACCAATACCGTTCACCGTGGTATGTAATTGGTACGCCCCAGCTTCCGCTGCTGTAAGGGTGTTTGCTACGGCACAGCCCATGTCATTATGACAATGGGCACAGAGGGGGGTTTTCATCGTGTGCACGAGGTCACTCATTATATGATACATTTCCATCGGAAGAAGACAACCAACCGTATCGGCAAAACTAAGGAGTACGGCACCGTGTTCCTCAGCTCCATGGTAAACCTCTTTTAAAAAGGAAAGGTCTGTGCGGGATGCATCTTCAGCAGCAAACCTTACCTGAACACCGTGATCACGAGCATAATCAATTGTCATTAATGCTTCTTCGAGTACCTGTTCCCGAGGTTTTTTGAACTTGAGCCTAATGTGGAGATCTGATGTGGGGATAAAGATACTCACCATATCAACATCGCAATCAATTGCGGTACTGATGTCGGGTTCCTTAGCTCGGGCAAAACCACAAATACGAGCATCAAGACCCAAATTTGCAATTGTCTTAACGCATTTCTTTTCATTAGGAGAGACAGCAGGAAATCCAGCTTCAATGAGCTCGATACCGATTGCGTCAATCATTTGAGCTATCTCAACCTTTTCCTCGCAAGAAAACGAAACGCCTGGTGTTTGCTCGCCATCTCTCAAGGTAACATCGCAAATCTCAACATTCCACGGTTTCATGATTACAACCTTTGGGACACATCCCTTCGACAATCAATGTGCGTGGTGTTTTCGTTACCACGAGCTCTTTGTTCAAGTTCCGTTCATTATCTGCTCGGCATACTACTGGCTTTGCCCATGTCAGATATCGTAAAAGATCATAGATTTCCTGACCACCAGTCATACCCATCCGATCATTCTTAAGAACAATACAAAGAAGGGGACGGTGCTTCTCGTAAACATCAATAAGTGCGTTGATTCCAGAATGCAGGAGTGCATAATCACCTATTAGTGCTACTTGAGTGCTTCTTGCTGCAACAGCAATCGATGACCCAAGGGCATAACAGGCAACACCTATGCGGTAAGGTGGATTTGTTGCTAGAACAGAACACCCCATATCACAGATAACGGACATTTTTCGGTCTACTAATTTCTGAATCAAAGGTTTGAACGGGCATTCACGACAGAAGGTACGATAATGTCCCCGTTTTGTATAGGTCTCCGGCTTGTCCTTGAAATTCTGGGCCTTAATGCATCGATGCTCATGTACAAAAGATCGTCCAAGTTCGTTTGTTCGAGCAAGAGTTGCCGTCTTTGCTGGGGGCGGATAAACTGTCGCTACATGTGAATCGCCTTCAGTTGCTCCAACACCCACAACACCACCTTTAAAGTCATTTAGGGGAGATGAACGAGACCATTCAAACATCGCAGAAGTTAATTTTTCTGCTGCTTGTGACCGCCCTCGCATTGTAAGATTTGGATCTGCTAGTTTTCCTTGAACACCCTGTCGTTTACATGCACCCATTACCGCTTCATTTTCCAGTAATTGAGGAGTCACTCGAACAATTACAACTCTTGAAAAATGTTCTGATGCCTCAAAAGCAGACGCAATTGCAGAAACACAATTGATTTTATTCGGTTCAATGACGGGAACCTGTGCAACCTCACCATAATAACGAGAATCTTGAGTGTTTTGCGAACCTTTAGCTAAAACATCATCTCCAGCAATGATTACTACTCCTGACCGCAATCCTTGAGTTGTAGCATTGACTAAAGGATCAGCACAAACGTTAAGCCCCACATTTTTTATGATTAATACAGATCGTCTACCAGCGATAGAGTCCCCAAGTGCATATTCAAGAGCCACCTTCTCATTGATGACGAGTTCAGCATGAAGAATCTCAGCTATTTCAGTCACGGGATAGCCCGGAACAGTATAGAAAGTATCTGCACAGGTACGCAATGCTTTGGCAACAACTTCTGTACCTCTCATTCGTCCCTCCATGGCACAAGATCGCATCCAGCGCAGTTCGTGCACATCGTAAGTGCCTGCCGTGTATCTAATCCAGTATCTTGGAGTGCACGCTGATGCACAGAAAAGATCTTTTTAAGTCGTTCCGCTGATGGGCGTGGTGTTCCAGCGAGATCCGCAACGGGGTTGAGCGGACGTAGAACTGGGAGTATACCACGAGAGGTTAACCGTTTTATGCATTGCTCCATCTCTAAATCAGTTTCACCTAGTCCGATAATTACATTTGAAAAAACCCGTCCCTTACCAAAAAGCTTCACAGAACGTTCGAGAACTCCCCAGATGAGATCGTAATCAAGATCAGGGCACATCGATCCAAAAATTCGCGGAGTCGCTGCTTCAATATTGAATTTTACTTCAACAACAC
Organism: Methanoregulaceae archaeon; assembly: GCA_015660965.1. Taxonomy (GTDB): domain Archaea; phylum Halobacteriota; class Methanomicrobia; order Methanomicrobiales; family Methanospirillaceae; genus MVRE01. The sequence goes on along the minus strand of JACTVG010000011.1, from coordinate 28,530 downwards.
CGAGAGAATGAAGCCGATCGGGAGTCTGTTCTGTTGGATAAATTGATACCCCTATTGGAAGATTGAACTGGAGTATATTACGAACTACTTCCAGTACATATACCTCTTCCTCTTCGATATTTTTCAGAACACCGCTTGTAATCGCAATCGCTTTAACTCTATGCCGAACAGATTCGATAAGGGAAATAATTTCTTCAATACTTTTGCGATGCCCTGGATGATTGGGCACCTGACAGTAACGACAATGGAAGACACAGCGTTCTGTTACTGTAATAAATGCCTGTTCAGGACAATGGAGACCCGGTTGCAAAAGACGTCCCGATCTCATAGAACTATCGAAATACAGATCTGCTATTCCACCACCTCGATGGATGATTTCAATTGGACTCGTGGCATTGAGAGCAAGTTTGACACGATGAGTTCCCATAGAAAAGAAGACGGCCCCCTTACCACCTGCTCCGGGACCCGCGGTTGATTCGGCAATATATTCATCTGCAGACACTCCACTGAGCCGAGTGGTGCCAATTTCTAGAAGGTGTGCCTTTAGATCTCTCCATTGCATAATTCTAGAGCCTCCGCGTATTTTGTATAGAAGGGAAGTGCGGCAACAGCGCCGATAATACCCCGGCCTTCCATAATAATCGATAGATGATCGTCATGAAGTGAGTTTAGTAACTTAAGTTTGATCTCCCCACGTTTGACCATCCTCCCAAACGCGATCAACTGTTTCGAAGGTGAAAAACCAATGTATGTCGCCATACCGGTCTTGTCAGAAAGTGTGTACCGTTTGAGAAGCCTTTGAAATTTTTCGATAAGTTGTTTCGGTTCTGTGGATGCAAATTCGACCACTAAACTGACGCAATTCTTTGTCTTATATGGTACTGGGTACAACTGGACAATCGTATGCGAGAGATAGACTGAATTTTTGTCTTCTACAGTCTTTGCAATGTTATGGACTAGAGTCCATGTTGCTCCCTCTTCTGGGGTATCTGTGTCATCAACACCAATTACTACCCGCTGTCGACGAGGAAGCCAAATTGTAGAACCCGCAACTTTCCCACCGCCAGATTCGTCACTTCTGCTCCTCAAGACTCCTTCTGCTTCACTACGACACGCAGCCGCTCCTACACCACCACCGCCCATACCGATATAGGTGATCGTAATCTCTCGGTCATCGACTGCAACATCTGATATTCCTGCAGGGAACTTTGAACCTTCAAGTGCAAGATCAACATGCCCCGGCCTAAGCATATACCGCATAATATTGCCAACACAACGAACAGATTCTACAAGCGGACTCTGTGCATATTGCTTCTTTGACCACATCGCTCCCCCTACACAATCAAAGAACTCAAATAATTCTAGCCTACTTCCCGTTTGATCCGCAACCGCACAAATCCGCGGGTAATTAATAACATAGGGTTCAGAAATAGTCTTCATACGATCTTGCCGCCTCAAACCCCGGATCATCCCAAAATTTTTTTCTCTTTACGTCGGGATACAAAGTGTTCATGTTATTGCCGAAATTTTCGTTAACAAAAACAATCGGTGATAAAAGTATATAAAAAAAGCGATTGATGAAAAAATTTAAAGAACTTTATGAAGCTCAATCTTAAATGGCCCTAGAGTGCCACCGAAATTTCCGGCAGAAATAAATTTTACACCCGGAACTTTACATGCTGCCTTGATACCAGTTGCCATTGCTTCTGCAACGGATTTCTCATCTAGGCCATCAATAACGATTTCGTAAATAGCTTTGATTCCAGCTGGAACTTTGCTATCAGGGACCTTTTCGCGAAGTGTTGGACAATATTTTTCGTTTGTAGATGCTACCATGAATTTATACTTTAAACTCCCTACTTTGGAACCACTTGCAACAATTCCTCCCGGGAAACTGGTTATGACACCTTTGACTTTTGCAATTGTATCTGATGCCGCTTTAGCACCCATCAATGCTGCCATTTGATTTTCACCCATAACAAAGAAGTTGCCCCCTGCTACCCCCTTTACCATGCCGAATTCTTCCTCACCGATATATTCACCGTTCATGATGGGAATAACCCAACATTTTCTTCCTCCAACTTCCTTTTGGTATTCGTATCCATCTCCAAAGAAGTGAAGTTTGACGGGTATTTTTTCTTCTGCATTCTGAATGCCATTGAACACTGCCGTTGTTGGGGCTGTAAGAACACACTCAGCAAGACGTTCGACAACCTGTTCTTTCAGCTTCTTTTTACTTGCGCAAATCAGGATCGAAACGCCTGGTCTCCCATCGGGAGTTTCATTCCCAGGAATGAATTCATTTTCAATACCCGCTTCGCAAGGACAGCCAATAGCAGATGTTGCAAAACCAGTCGCCTCTGTTGCAGCTTTGAATGCCCATTCTTGGGTGACCGCCGTAATTATAATCCGACAGATCCATGTCGGAAATGCCTCGGCATAGGTGTTGTCAATTGTAACGCCGTTGATTTCCATAAATAACCTCCGGTACCACAACAGTTGAATGATAACTATAGAATAAATTTTCTAAATTAATCTAAGAATTTTTAGCGCATAAAAAATAGGGCAAAAAGTAAAATAAAAGAAATTAACATTTACCAATGACTAAGTTTACTAATTTAAAAAATAGGTATATTTTTTTGTATATATACCATGTAATTTCAGAACATTTATCTACATTTCTTAACCATCTTGTGATAGTCGATTTTTAGAATCGATTATAGCTGGTGCGTGAAAAAAAATGACATTTGCAGTGCATATAAACATAGAAAATTGTACCGGCTGTAACAATTGTGTTGTTGCGTGTCCTGTGGACGCATTGGAGCTGCACACGGTAGATCCTTCATCAAAAGACAAGATCTACAAAGTTAAGGACGGAAAATCTGTTGTTCTTGACTTTAAAGGTGAGCTCTGCGCCGGTTGTGGCGTTTGTGTCGAGGCATGTCCGCACGATGTTATTAAGCTGACAGGACCCTGGGAGTCCAGAGTTCAGGCAAAGGTACAATAGAGGAACAGCGTGAGGGTTAAAATATGCCATTGTTTCCAAAGTTTTCAAAAAAGAGAGATGGTTTAAACGTTGTGATGGAGCAGCGTCTCCTTCAGACCGTTAACAACCTAGTTCTAAATTCAGAGACTTGCACCGGATGTGGCATCTGCGTTGAAGCATGCCCCGAAGAAGCCATTGTGCTCGGTCTCGTTGGAGCTGCAAAGCGTGGTGCCATTGACTACGCTGCCCCTATAGATGTTGACGAGGTCAAGTGCTCGTATTGTGGGGTCTGCGTTATCATGTGCCCGTTCAATGCATTGACTCTGAAGGTAGACGGACAGGAAAGGCTCCCCATCATTGAAAAGGAGGGGTTCCCCCAGTATGATATGAAGGCAGAGATCGATAATGAGAAGTGTGTCAAGTGTACAATCTGCGAAGAAGTTTGTCCACGTGAAGCCATTAATCGCGATGTCCCTGCTTATGAAAGTACATACAAGGAACCTGTTTTAAATGCGAAAGAACGTCAAACCGCAATCAAGACGAAGACGACTTTTACCGTCGATAAAGAGAAATGCACATATTGCGGTCTTTGCGGTGCCCTTTGTCCGGCAATCGTTGTAAAGCACAAAGAATTCACTGCTGAAAGTGGTAAAGTCGAAGGCGATGTCATCTGGGATGAGACAAAATGCGATGCATGTAAAGTTTGTGTCGAAGCTTGTCCTGAAGAATGTATCATCGTTGAACGAGAGATTATCTCAGATAAGGTTGATGGTAAAGTCGACATTATCCAAGATAACTGTTGTACCTGTCAGTGGTGTTCACGGAACTGCCCCCCCGAAGCAATTACTGTCGAGAAAATCTTTGAAGGGGATATTGAATTCCACGCCGAAAAATGTCCTGGTGGCTGCTCCACGTGTGCTGAGATCTGCCCGGCAAATGCGATCTATCTCCCAACTCCAAAACCCGCGGCCGAGATGAAGCACGAGATCGAATCCACCATCGCAGTTAACAAAGATTTCTGCATTTTGTGCGGTGCATGTGTAAATGCATGCCCAGGTGAGGATATTATCATCATGCAAAGAACTGGCGTGCGCATGAAAGGTACCGAGACTGACCTGTTCAAAAAGATTAAGGAAAAACTCTTCACCAAGAGAACTTCGAAGGTTAAAGAGGATATTACTGGACAGGTTTCTCTGAAGGAAATGGGAAAGGTGTGAGGCGACACCATGGTAAGGAAAAAAGGTTATCCAGAAGCACTGGAGAAAAAGCTCCATGATCAGCGATATTACCGTGAGGATTCAAATCCTGAATTTCTCCCGAAAGTAAAGGCAATTTCACGCACCATCGCACACATGTGTTTTCAGTGCGGTACATGCACTGGGTCATGCCCATCCGCACCTCGTAGCACGTACAGGATCCGTCATTTTATGCGGAGAGCTGTGCTTGGATTAGAAAATGAAGCGTTGACAGATCCGGATCTGTGGTTATGTACGACTTGTTACAGCTGTACAGATAGATGCCCACGCGATATCGCACCAACAGATGTAATTATGGCAATGAGAAACCTCGCATTTAAGAGGGATATAATACCGGTCAACTTCCTAAAAACCGTTCAGGCGATTTATAGTTCTGGACATGGTGTGCCAAATAATGATGTTAATAGAGCGGCACGTGAGAGACTCGGTCTCACCCGTGATCCGCCAACAACCCATATGTATCCTGAATATGTTAAGGGAATCCAGAAGATTTTGGACCACTACAAACTGAAGGCAAATGCTGACCGAATTGTCAAGGAGAGGGAGGGGTAAGATACCATGTCAGAAGCAAAACACACGTTCGCATTCTATCTTGGCTGTATTGCCCCGAACCGGTACCCTGGCTGCGAAGCCGCATCCATCAAGGCCATGAAAAAACTCGGTGTTGATCTGGTACCCCTTAAGGGTGCAAGCTGCTGCCCGGCACCCGGCGCATTCGGTTCAATCGACCTCAATGTATTCTATGCAATGGCAGCCCGAAACCTAGTCCTCGCTGAACAAATGAAGATGGACATCGCCCTACTCTGCAACGGGTGTTATAAGTCCATCTGGGAGGTCAACCACAAGCTCAAGCACAACAAGGACCTTAAAGATGGCGTCAATGAGGTGCTCAAAGAACTCGACATGGAGTATAAGGGCACTATCAATGTCTACCATACTGCAGAACTTCTCTACAATGAAAGGTTCATTGGTGTCCAGAAAGTCCGCGACAGCGTCACCAACCCACTCAAAGGGGCACGCATCGCTGTCCATTATGGCTGTCACCTGATGAAGCCCCACAAGGACCGGGAATTCGAAAAGGAGTCAATGCTGAATACCGAACACCCGACCTGGATGGAAGAGCTGGTTGCCGCTCTTGGCGCAACACCGGTGGAGTACCGGAACAAGATGCAGTGTTGTGGTGCTGGTGGCGGTGTCCGAGGATACGATATCGTGCACTCGCTGGATATCACCAACGAGAAGATGATCAACCTCAAAGAGGTCAAGGTGGATGCACTGACGGATATCTGCCCGTTCTGTCAGCTCCAGTTCGACCGCGGCCAAATTGAAATTAAGGAAAAATTTGGTGTTACGTACGATCTCCCCGTCCTGCACTATGCTGAGCTTTTAGGACTGGCGCAGGGAATGAGTCCGCAGGACCTCGGGCTTGATCTTCATGGGATCAGCTGTGAGCCATTCCTGCAAAAGGTCCTGTGAGGTGAGAAAGATGGCAGAAAAGAAGAAAGCAAGTACTAAGAAAACAGAAGCAAAGAAGCAGGAAGTCAAACACGAAGCCCCCGTAAAACAGGAAGCTCCAGTAAAAATGGAAGCTAAAACGCAGGCACCCGCGAAGGTTCCGGTTACAACCGGGCCGAAGGTTAAACCACGCATTGGCGTATTCATCTGTCACTGTGGTACCAACATAGCCGGTTCGATTGATATCAAAGCGGTTGAAGCGTATGCAAAGACCCTGCCCTATGTGGTCCATGCTGATAACTACCAGTATATTTGTTCCACACCGGGCCAAAAGAAAATTACTGACGCCATCAAAGAGCAAAAGCTCACCGGAACTGTTGTGGCTGCATGTTCCCCGCGTCTCCACGAACCGACATTCAGAACCGCAACAAAGGAGGGTGGCCTAAACCCGTTCCGGTTTGAGATGGCAAACATCCGCGAGCAAAACGCGTGGGTGCACATGCATGACAAAGAGGCAGCTACCGAAAAGGCAAAGGATGCTGTACGTATCGCTGTTGCTAAGGCCTCGCTCCTACAGGACCTCACCCCGAAGACAGTGTCTGTTGAGAAAGCGGCAATGGTTGTCGGTGCCGGTATTGCAGGAATGCAGGCAGCGCTCGATCTCGCGGCGGCTGGAATCAAGACATACCTCATCGAAAAGAGCCCGAGTATCGGTGGACGCATGTCCCAGCTCGACAAAACGTTCCCGACACTCGACTGTTCGCAATGCATCCTGACACCAAAGATGGTGGATGTTGGTAGAAGTCCCAATATCGAACTAATGACCTACTGCGATGTCGAATCTGTCGAAGGGTTTATTGGCAACTTTGATGTGACCATCCGCAAAAAAGCCCGCGGTGTCCTGTCGATGCCAGAAGCGGAGGCAAAGGGTATTGTTGGCGGCGGTTGCAATGGCTGTGGTGACTGTGAACCGGTCTGCCCGGTCATCAAGCCCAATCCGTTTGAGATGGGAATGAAACCGCGGAAGGCAATTTACATATATCACCCACAGGTTGTTCCACTTCTCTATACCATTGATTGGGACTCCTGTGTTAAGTGTGGTCTGTGTGTAACGGCATGCGGTGAGAAGAAAGCAATCGACCTCGAACAAAAGGATGAATTTGTCAAGGTCAAGGTCGGAACCGCCATTCTTGCTACAGGATTTGATCTTTTCCCGATTGAAAAGAAGACTGAATGGGGATACAAGACTTATGAGAATGTCGTCACGAGCCTTGAATTCGAGCGACTGATCTGTGCATCCGGTCCGACCAGCGGTCACCTCATCCGCCCAAGTGATGGTGAGACGCCTAAGAGAGTTGCATTCGTGCTCTGCGCCGGCTCCCGTGACAATGCCGGTATTGGCAAACCGTACTGTTCAAGATTCTGCTGCATGTATTCCTTAAAGCACGCACACCAAATTTATGAGAAGATTCCCGGTGTTGCCTCGTACCTCTTCTATATGGACATACGTTCATTCGGTAAGATGTATGAGGAATTTTACTACCGCATCCAAGACGAAGGCGCTAAGTTCATCCGCGGACGTGTAGCAAACATCCTCGAAGATCCAGCAACGAAGAATCTGCACGTTTATGCGGACGATACACTGCTCAACCGGCCGGTCGATATGGAAGTCGATCTTGTCGTGCTCGCAGCAGCTGTGCAGCCCGGATGGGACACCGATAGGACACGCAAATTATTCGGTGTTTCGTGTTCGAGTGATGGATGGCTGCTAGAAGCCCACCCCAAGCTGAACCCGTGCGGAACCACAACTGCCGGCGTCTTCATTGCCGGTGTCTGTCAAGGACCGAAAGATATCCCAGACACTGTTTCATCGGCAGAAGGAGCTGCCTCTGCAGCTAGTATTCCAATTCACAAAGGAGAGGTCGAACTTGAACCATACTTCGCAATGTGTATTGAAGAAAAATGCGCAGGATGTGGCATGTGCGTAAACCTCTGTCCATATAGTGCTCTTGCTCTTGTTGAGAAAGACGGACGTAAGGTCATGGAGGTCACTGAAGCAAAGTGTAAAGGTTGTGGTACTTGCGGTGGTTTCTGCCCTGGTGGTGCAATTTGGATGAACCACTTTGCCACGCCCCAGATCGTTGCTCAAATCGATGCATTTTTCCTTGGGGGGGAACGGTAAATGGCAGATGAAACGTGGAAACCCAAAATCCTTGGTATTCTCTGCAACTGGTGCTCATATGCTGGTGCTGACCTTGCCGGTGGTGGCCGTATACAGTATCCACCTGATGTCCGAATCGTTCGTGTAATGTGCTCTGGACGTATTGACGCACTTTTTGTCTTGAAATGTTTTGCAGATGGTGCGGATGGTGTTCTTGTATCAGGCTGTCATTTTGGAGATTGCCACTATCTCGAGGGCAACTTCAAAGGAGCAAAGCGGATGTTTATGGTTAAACGTCTGATGAAAAGCATTGGACTTGACGACCGCCGCTTCAGAATGACCTTTGTCTCGGCATCTGAAGGAGCAAAATGGGGAAAAGTCATAACCGATGTGGTCACGACCATCAATGAACTAGGGCCAAGTCCAATCAAGGAGTTCAATAAATAACGGAGTGTGTTCTCAGTGGCAACAATTAACTTGAATCTAATCTCGGGACGCACTATACAGCAAGGCGTAGCTATCGAAAGTGGTAAAGAGAAACCCTCCTACCGCACTGCCTGCGGTATTATCGAACTCGACCCATCTGATCTTAAGAAACTGGGAGCCTGGAAGAATACTAACGTACGTGTTACAAGCGATTACGGTAGTGTAGTAGTAAAAGCAATCGAGACCACACAGGGTCCACACCCCGGCCTAGGGTTTATTCCGATGGGCCCTTGGGCAAATGCCATCGTCAACCCAAATACCTACTCAACCGGAATGCCGACCTTTAAAGGTACGCCAGTTAAAGTGGAAGTCGCCATCAAAGAACCGATACTTCTCGGTATAGAACTTGTTCAGAAATTGTGCGAGGTGAAGTGAAATGACCAAAACAATGACAGATGTGGTATGCCCATTCTGCGGAACGCTATGCGATGACCTTGAAGTGGTTGTGTCTGATGACGGAAAACAACTCAAGGAGGTATACAACGCCTGCGTAATCGGTACTGAGAAGTTCCTTCACTCACAGACAAAGGACCGGATTACACGCCCGCGACTCAAACAACCTGATGGTAGTTGGAAAGAGGTAAGCTACGATGAAGCGGTCGAATACACTGCACAGATGCTTGCCAACGCGAAAAAGCCCCTTATGTATGGGTGGAGCTCGACAAACTGTGAAGCACAGAGTGTTGGACATGAGATTGCAGAAATGGCCGGCGCTTGTGTTGACAACACTGCTGCGGTCTGCCATGGACCAACAGTCATTGCTTTACAGGATATTGGTCTTCCGAGCTGTACGCTTGGAGAAATCAAGAATCGTGCAGATCGTATCCTCTTCTGGGGATGCAACCCGGCCCACGCCCATCCCCGCCATATGTCCCGCTATTCGATTTACCCCCGCGGGTTCTTCACCGGTAAGGGACAGAAAAGTCGTAAAATGATTGTCGTCGACCCACGGGTCACGGATACCGCAAAGCTCGCTGATGTCCACTTACAAGTAGAGCAAGGACGAGATTACGAACTTCTCAATGCATTTCGTGTTGCACTCAACAATGAATGGCTACCCGATGTTGTCGCAGGTATTCCAGCGGCAAAGATCCGGGAAGCAGCTGACCTTTGTAAGAATGGCAGGTTTGGGATCATCTTCTTCGGTATGGGTGTGACACAAACATTATCAAAGAATCACAACATCGATGAGGCCATCGCTCTCACCAAGCACCTCAATGAATTTACGAAATTCTCAATCATGCCGATGCGGGGTCACTACAATGTGACTGGGTCAGGCGAAGTACTTGGCTGGCAGTTCGGATTCCCGTATTCTGTTGATTTAACCCGCGGATTTGCACGTTATAATCCGGGTGATACGAGTTCGATCGATTTACTCGCTCGGGGTGAAGTGGATGCAATGTTTACGATTGCAAGTGATCCAGGTGCCCATTTCCCGATTAGTTGCGTAAAACATATAGCCAAAATACCCTCGGTATGTATTGACCCCCACCAGACTCCAACCTCGGGCGTGAGTAAACTTCATGTTCCTGTTGCATTTGTCGGCGTTGAGGTTGGGGGAAACGCCTATCGCATGGACAATGTTCCGATTGATATGCGTAAAGTTGTTGATCCACCTGCCGGTATGCTTACTGATGAGGAGTTCCTAACCAAGGTACGCGACCGTCTGAAACAGCTCAAGGGGAAGGCATAATCATGTCAGAATATATCATCAAGAACGGACACGTCTTTGACCCCACACAGGGTATCAAGGGCGATAAAGCTGATATTGCCATTAAAGATGGCAAGATAATAAAGGATAGTGAGGTCTCGTCCAAGGCAAAAGTTATCGATGCAAAGGGCAAGACGGTCATGGCAGGTGCTATTGAAATCCACGCCCATATTGCTGGTCCTAAGGTAAACCTTGGAAGAATTTACCGCCCAGAAGACAAACTTTTCACCTACCAGAGCACCACGGCTAATACCCGAATGGCAGGCGGATTCTCAATTCCGACTACGTTTAAGACAGGCTATGAGTACGCAAAGATGGGATACACCACTGCAATGGAAGCTGCAATGCCACCACTCTTCTCGCGCCATGTGCATGAGGAAATGCGTGACACTCCCATCATTGATGAGGGCGCTTATCCAGTGTTTGGCAACAATTGGTTTGTGATGGAGTATCTCAAGAACAAAGAGATCGAGAATACGGCTGCATACTGTGCCTGGCTGTTGCGTGCAACCAAGGGTTTTGCAATAAAGCTTGTAAACCCAGGTGGCACTGAAGCTTGGGGATGGGGGCTGAACTGCCTATCTGTCGATGATCCTGTGCCGTATTTCGACATTACCCCTGCTGAGATCATTAAGGGTCTGATTGAGGCGAACGAATATCTCGGTCTCCCTCACTCAATACACATTCACCCGAACAATCTCGGAAACCCAGGCAATTATACAACAACGCTCGACACCCTCAAACTTTCAGCTGGTTACAAAGCGAAGAACAAGTTTGGGCGGGAGCAGGTAATGCACCTTACCCATACGCAATTCCACTCTTATGGTGGGGACACTTGGGCAAACTTCGAATCCAAAGCTAAAGAGATCATGGATTTCGTGAACAAGGCAAAGAATGTTACCATCGACACTGGCAATGTCACACTAGATGAAACTACAACTATGACCGCAGATGGTCCGTTCGAGCACCACCTGACCGAATTAAACCATCTCAAATGGGCCAACGTTGACGTGGAACTCGAAACTGCCGCGGGCATCGTACCGTATATTTACAGTCCGAGTATCTCAGTTTGTGGTATTCAGTGGGCGATAGGGCTTGAACTTGCACTCATGGCCAAGGACCCGATGCGCTGCTTCATTACTACAGATCATCCGAATGCAGGTCCATTCACGAGATATCCGAGGGTCATTAAGTGGTTGATGTCGAACAAGGCACGCCAAGATCAAATTAAGGCATTTAAAAATAGTGACAAGGTTGTCTCTGCGACCAACATTGCAGGTATGGATCGGGAGCTTTCGCTTTATGACATTGCCCAGATGACACGTGCGGGTCCGGCAAAATCGCTTGGTATCCCCAGTATGTTTGGTGGACTCAAACCAGGTATGGATGCGGATGTTGTTGTGTACGACTTCAACCCAGACAAGCCAAGTGCTCCTGACCAGATTGAAGCAGCATTCTCAAGGGCTGCACATGTATTCAAGAGCGGTATAGAGGTCGTAACCAATGGCGAAGTCGTGAACAATGGCCACAAACGTACTCTCTGGGTCAACGCAAAGACTAAAGAGAACCCGCAGGTCATGCGTGATGTCCAAGAGAAATTCATAAAATACTACAGCGTGACACAAGCGAACTATGAGGCACTTGGGCACCACATTGTACCAAACCCGTATGCCATAGAGGTCGATGCGACTCAGTGAGGTGAAGACATGGAAACCGTTACTATTACCATGAAAAATCCACCTGCACTGTATCTTGAAGCAGACAATATCTGCCCAGATAAATTTGCAGGAAAGACCGCGTTACAGATTGCCGACCTTCATGTCTTTGAAGGAAATACAACCTCAACGATAGGAAAATATTTTGATGTGAGCGGTAATGCGGGTGCATCGGCTGCTGACACCAAGATTGTTGTGAAAGGTGATGTGAAAAAAGTAAAGTACATCGGCATGAAGATGAGTGCTGGTGAAATTGGTGTTGAAGGCAGCACAGACTTATATGCTGGTGCCTGGATGACGGGAGGGAAACTCACTGTTAAAGGCAATGTTGAAGCATTTGCCGCGACCGGTATGAAGGGCGGTGAATTGGTCATTGAAGGCAATGCCGGTAACTACCTTGGAGCAGCATACCGTGGCGACTGGCGGGGAATGTCAGGTGGCAAGATTCTTGTCAAGGGTAATGCAGGAAGCGATGTTGGCATGTACATGCTTGGTGGAGAAATTACCATCAATGGGAATGTAGATGTCCATGTTATGACTCATGCTGAAGGTGGAAAGGTCATCATCAAGGGTAATGCAAAGAGCAAACTAGGCGGACAACTTGTGGATGGCACCATTATTGTCTATGGTACTATCGATGTCATGATGCCAGGTTACAAGCCTATAGGAACTGTTGAACTTGAAGTGGATGGTGCAAAATCGAAATTTGCACACTTTATTGGCGACACTGGTGAACGCAAGAAGAAGAGAAAGGGACAGATTGTCTACGGAAATTTGTACAAAAAAGTCTAATATCAATATTTTTTTAAAATAAAATGCACTGCAACAATATCACAACAATTTTTTATTGAAAACCCGTCGCCATATCTTTACATTATATCAAAATTAGATCAAAAAGCGCAGGGAAAATTCGAAAATATTTATAACAGTTATATCATCACGTGATACGTTTTTTTTAAATATTCACACTGAGTAAAAAAATGAAATGAAAAGTATATGCAATATTTGAACATTGTGCCATATTCTCGTATTATTTTTTGTTTTTTATAGAAGAGAAAATCCGATAAAAATAGCAATGCTTATATGGGGAAGTACGGAATTACTGTTTGTCCCATCTTAGGGGACGTGCAATAGTGACTTTCATTCATTACTAAACACCGTTAGGACACTCTATCGTTCAGTGACTGTATCGTATCAAAGTAAAATTTAATTTGGAGGATTTTTTAATGGCAAAATACAAAGAAACAATTGACCTCTATGACGATGAGGGTAAGCTCTTAAAGAGCAATGTTACTCTCGACAAGGTCAGCCCATGTGTAAACAAGGGTGTTCAGAGGATTCTTGATCTGACCAAGAGGACGGTCGCTGTTAACTGGGCCGGCATCGATGATGCATTAAAGACCGGAAAGGTTGGCGGCAAGGGCAATCAAGTTCTCGGACGGTCCCTCAAGGTAAGCTGTGTGGCGGACTGTGACGCACTTAACAAAGCAGTCAAGGAGATGGTCTCGGTCTCCGATGGCGATGACACCAAGCTCACCAAAGTCGGTGGCGGCAAGATGGTTCTTGTCGAGGTTCCATCGTCTCGTCTTGCAGCAGCAGCAACTTACGATGTATCATCGACAGTAGCCGCAGCTGCAGCAACTCAGGCCATCATCGACCAATACAAGATTGGAATGTTCGATGCTCCCTTGGCGAAGGCAGCAGTTTGGGGTTCCTATCCGCATACCATGGACATGCAGGGTGGAAACGTTATCTCAGTTCTGACCATCCCGCAGAACAGTGAAGGTTTGGGCTACGCACTGCGTAACATCCAGGCAAACCACGTTGCCATGATGACCCACCGCAACGCTATCCAGGCGTCTGCACTCTCATCAACCTTTGAACAGGCAGGAGAGTTTGAGATGGGTATGGCAGTCGGTCCGTTCGAGCGTGCACAGCTCCTGCTCTATGCATACCAGGGTCTGAACGCGAACAACCTCCTGTACAGTCTTGTAAAGGAGAACGGAAAGACCGGTACCATCGGTACTGTTGTCCAGAGCCTCGTTGAGAAAGCAATTGAGGACAAGGTCATCAAGCCCGGCAAGAAGGGTAAGAGCGGCTTTATCTTCTACGACACCAAGGACCCGATGCTCTGGAGCGCCTATGCCGCAGCAGGTACACTTGCCGCGACGATGGTGAACTGTGGTGCACTTCGTGGTGCACAGGCAGTCTCTTCGACGCTGCTGTACTTCAACGACTTGCTCGAACACGAGACAGGTCTCCCAGGCTGTGACTACGGTCGTGTGATGGGTGTTGCGGTCGGGTTCTCGTTCTTCAGCCACTCGATCTACGGTGGCGGTGGACCAGGAGGATTCAGCGGTAACCACATCGTGACAAGGCACGCAGCCGGTGTCGGTATCCCATGTGTCGTCGCAGCCTGTGCGCTTGACGCAGGCACACAGATGTTTGGTCCCGAGGCGACCTCAAAGGCCTACCAGGACACATTCGGCGCACTTGACGAGTTCAAGAGGCCGATTCAGGCGATTGCAAAGGGAGTATAAACCCCACCGGATACGAAATGACAGATACCACGTTCCCTCAGGTCAGGATTGCAACGGAGCGGTTGCTATTTCCAGAAACGTTAGAACGACTGCTGAATAAAATATTCAGTATTAAGGGAGTCAGGCGGATGATCCTCAATGGACCCCGCCTTCCCGCAGTTGTTCCATCCGGACCGGCAAAGGGTCAGCCGAATATTCATGAGATGAGGCGAATAATCAAAGCCGGAAATCAGGATATTCAGCTCGAAGTTCATGTCGGAACAATCCTTCTCGAATTGGAAAACCGCGAATCCATTCCTGCCTTGAAGGCCGCGTGCGATGAAGTGTTCACTAACTTTTCATACCGGCTCCAAGAGGGCAGGTTCATGAAAACTGAACCAAGTATTGTTGACTATGCAAAATACGGTCCTGATGCGGATAAACGCATACTAGGTCTCACCGATCCTAGTAGTAAATCAGGCCCTATAATCATACAAGGAACCAAATAGATATGCCGATAGGACGTGTCACCCAAGTTGTCGATTGCCGTGAAGCGATGGGCATGGGGAAGGGTGGAGGTCTCGCAAATAGAGGCACCATCTCCGAATGCCGTTATTCCGATGTCATTGTAGTCGGAATGTCCCCAGGTCGTCGCCACGTCACAAAACCCGTGTGCGATATCACATCAGGTCTTCGACAGCAGGGTGTCGAGTATAGCATCAGTACACTAGTGCTAAATGCGGGAAACGGCGTCCCGCCAGATGCAAAAGGTATTAGCGGTGCTCTTAGCGGTGCATCATTTGGACTTACCGACAAGGAGATCGTGCAAATAGAGCGACACAAGATCGCCATTCTCCATCATGGGAACGTTCGTTCTCACGTGGTGCACAAGGTGAGGTTCATCCTTACCGCATGTGATGTAAAGGCAGTTGTTGTCTCTCAAGCACCAGTCGATTATGAGGATTTTGCAAAGGAAGGTGTCAAGACATCGGTTGTCATGCCGCCCGCCGATCGTATCAAAACCAAAGGAATGGTTATGGCGATCATAAGCGGTGTTACACGAGGGCAGACACCCACACGCGAAAAAATGGTTGAAATCATTTCGGCCGTTATGAAACTCATGAAAAAACAGGAAAAAATGGAGTGATAAAAGAATGGCATATAAACCACAATATTTCCCGGGCTCAACTCATATCGCCGACAACAGGCGAAAGCAATTGGACCCCAACCATAAACTGGAAAAGATCCGGGACATAAGTGACAAGGATATTGTCTTACTTATGGGCCACCGTGCGCCAGGGCAAGCATACCCGAGTTCGCACCCGCCGCTCTCAGAGCAGCAGGAACCAAATTGCCCAATCCGTAAGCTGGTTACACCAACAGATGGTGCAAAGGCAGGGGACCGTATTCGTTACATTCAGTTTACTGATTCAATGTATAACGCCCCATGCCACCCCTATATTAGGAGCTATCTCGAAAGCTACCGATACCGTGGTATGGACCCAGGTACACTGTCAGGACGTCAGATTATCGAATGCCGTGAGCGAGATCTCGAAAAATACGCAAAGGAGCTTGTCAACTCAGAGCTCTTTGATGCAGCCCGCACCGGTATCCGTGGCTCAACTGTGCACGGACACTCTCTCCGTCTTGACGAAGATGGTATGATGTTTGATATGATGCAGCGCCGTGTCCTTGACAAGAAGACTGGCATCGTGATGAACGTCAAGAACCAGATCAGCGAACCTCTTGACGCCCAAATCAAAATGGGCAAACCAATGGACGACAAGTGGCTCAAGGCCCACTCAACAATCTACCACTCGCTCGTTGGTGTCGGAACCCGCGACGACCAAGAATTAGTCGACTACATCCAGCGCATCCACTCGCTGAGAGTCAAATATGGCTACTTGCCACAGGAGTGAAGACACATGGCAGCAAAAGCAAAAATTGAAAGAACCCAGAAACTGTTCCTTAAGGCAATGAGGGATAAGTTCCAAGAGGATCCAGAGTCCCAGAGAACAACGTATCTCCGTTTGGGTCTTAAGCAGTCCCCACGTAAGATGGAATTTGTAAAAGAGGGACAAACAGTTGCCATGGAGCGCGGTATCTCGGCATACGACCCCGTTCGCTGTCACATTGGCGGTATCCCGCTCGGACAGCGCAAGCTGACTCCCTATGAGGTCAGCACAACTGGCGTCTTTGCTGAGGGTGACGATCTACACTTCGTCAACAATGCTGCGATGCAGCAGATGTGGGACGATATCCGCAGGACCATTATTGTCGGACTTGACCTCGCACACCAGACTCTCCAGAAGCGTCTAGGCAAGGAGGTCACCCCGGAAACCATCAACGAGTATCTCCACGTGCTCAACCACGCAATGCCCGGTGCGGCAGTCGTTCAGGAGCACATGGTCGAGACCCACCCGGCGCTATGTGATGACTGTTATGTTAAGGTCTTCACTGGCGACGACGAGATGGCAGACGATCTTGAACCCCAATTCGTACTCAATCTCGACAAGCTCTTCCCGAAGAAGAGTGCAGAGTCGCTCAAGGCTGCACTCGGCAAATCGATGTACCAAGCAATCCACATCCCGACCATCGTTAGTCGTACCTGTGATGGTGGTACTACCTCAAGATGGTCTGCGATGCAGATTGGTATGTCATTCATCGGTGCTTACCACATGTGTGCTGGTGAAGCAGCAGTCGCCGATCTAGCATTCACAGCTAAGCACGCCGGTATGGTTGAGATGGCAACTATTTTACCAGCTCGCCGTGCCCGTGGACCCAACGAACCCGGTGGTATCAAGTTCGGACACTTCGCCGATATGGTTCAATCAGACCGCAAGTACCCGAACGACCCGGTAAGGTCATCCCTTGAAATCGTTGCCGCTGGATGTATGCTGTTCGACCAGATTTGGCTCGGCTCTTACATGTCCGGTGGTGTCGGGTTCACTCAGTATGCAACCGCCGCCTACACTGACAACATCCTTGATGACTTCACCTCGTATGGTGTTGACTACGTCAAACAAAAATACAAGGGACTTGCACAGACAAAGGCAACCCAAGACGTCTGCAACGACATCGCAACCGAGGTTACGCTCTATGGTATGGAGCAATACGAACAGTTCCCAACCACCCTCGAAGACCACTTTGGAGGATCCCAGCGTGCGACGGTTCTTGCCGCCGCATCGGGTGTCACAGCTGCACTAGCAACTGCTAACTCCAACGCTGGATTGAATGCTTGGTACATGTCGATGCTCCTGCACAAGGAAGGCTGGTCACGTCTCGGATTCTACGGCTACGATCTGCAGGATCAGTGTGGTTCCGCAAACACGTTGTCTTACCGTTCAGATGAGGGATTGCTCGGAGAACTCCGTGGCCCGAACTACCCGAACTACGCGATGAATGTCGGTCACCAGGGAGGATATGCCGGTATCGCAGGCGCTGCACACATTGCACGTCACGATGCATGGGCGCTGTCCCCGTTGATCAAGGTCACATTCGCCGACCCATCGCTCACGTTCGACTTCTCAGAAATACGCCGCGAGTTCGCAAAGGGTGCTATCCGCGAGTTCATGCCCTCGGGAGAACGCTCTCTAATTATTCCGGCAAGATAATATCAACTCAACTTTTTTTTTAGTAAATTCAGATTTCGGCAAATTAAGAGGTTTTGAGAAGATATTACAGTCTTTTTTAATTGATTCTCAAAATATGAAATAACAAAATAGCGTTTGATCCGGAGGGTAATGTCCAAACGATTGTTCACAGTTTTATGAAATACACATGAAAAAAAGCAGTATATATCGTTCTTGAGTGTATCAAAGTCTAGGATGAAAAACGCATGTAATGTTCAATCACGATTTGATATTAGTTCCTAAAGTAATGATGATCCTCTACTTATTAGAGAAGTAAACTGTTACTTTTTTGCAAGCTTTTTCAGGTTATCTTCAGGAAGCATCTTTGCAATGCTCATCTTTGTTGGACAGCGACCCAGCTTCAGCCCAAGTTTCTTTGCCTCATCCTTGAGCACTTTCGTGTCAATATTTTTGATGAACTCACTCAGATCTTTTTTTTCCATAAATTATCAAAGAGAGCTATACATCCAGAAAAATAAGGTTTGCTACAGTAGTTAGTTTTGAGAAAATAGAGAAATTAAATTTTAATCTAAGCTAGCGTCTCGTATGCTATCTTTCGGGTTATCGCGAGATAAATTAAACTTCAATTCATGGATTATTGGTATCATTAGTCTTGTAATTAACATTGCGTGGTATTTGATCCAAACAAGATAGTAACATGACTAAGATCTGTCTTTAAGAAGTCCATATTTTGGAAAATTGGATAAAGGTTCAAGATCTTTATTTTCGTGGCTAATTTGAGTTATAATTCTAGAGAAATTCTCTCTTTGCACACGTTTACTAATGTAGATAGCTTAGTGACCGCGATGTCAGAGTGTTATAGTTTAAATGATTTATGCGCATATGTGTAATTATAGTGCTTTAAACATGCAATTGGTGATTCAATGCAAAAAGCTAACATAAATGCATCAAACAAGAGCTCAAAAACACAGAATTCGTGTGACTGCAATATCACACAAACATGTGGGTGTGATAACCATTCACAGCACCAGACAGAAAAATCCGCCGGCACACACAAACCCTGCATATGCCTATTGTCAGATGAAGATGTCTCCTGCTGTGAAAACGAAAAGTTATGTCGGTGATTGAAGTTACGTACATGTATTTGATAGCGAATTTCTGAATAACGTGTTTGTACCATGATCAATCATCTCACCATTCCTCATTTGCTGGAACAGTTGATGCAGGAATCAAAAGAGACTGAACGATGGATTACAGTTCGGGAGATTCGGGATCGGTTTCATCTCACGCGATATCAGTGTGCAACTATTTCAGGGTTTTTTCGGCGATTGGAACGTGGAAAGTTCAACTATTGTCCATATATCATAAAAAAAATCGACCGTACCCACACTACATATGGTACAGGAAAAACAAGAGTATACCGATACCTGGTCACGAAACGGTTTTAAGGACAATTAGTGATCAGTTTCTTAATCCTGTTATTCGGTGCTTTAATGGAAAAATCAGTATGGTAATTTAGAGAGAATTAAAAAGTGTCAGAGGGGGTCCCCAAAATATTGGATCACTTTAATGCAGTTTGTGGGAATAATAATCAGATAATGTTATGGGATCAATAATGCAGGATGATACTACTAATATCTGCCACCGCCGAGGTAGGCCCCGCCTCCGTCGTATCATCAATGGTACTTCTGAATCACGGTGCTACAAGCCCTGCTGCTGTTCTGATGACAAAAGCGAAGGCATCTCGCTCAAGCCCGAAGAGATTGAACTGATCCGGCTCATCGATCTAGAAGGATTCGAACAGGAAGAGGCTGCTGAAAAACTCGGGGTTTCACGCAAGACAGCATGGCGAGATCTACACGAAGCCCGCCGGAAGATTGCCGATGCACTCGTTAATGGGAAGGAGATTGAGATGACCGGCTGCAAGAAAGCGATGCAAGGCCTGTGCCCGAAGTGTCTACCGGTAGATGAAAACTTGGATTGATTAGCCAGGTCTTAAAAATTTTTCCGACTGCATTGAAGATCGTTATCAGTGCATTCGGATCAAAGTAAATCCTGTCAAATACCGAATGAGTAGCGTAGCGCGGAAGGGCAGTAGTCAATGTGCCGGGAGATGCACAAATGCATGCCCTCCGCGTAATTTCTCTTTTTGATGCAAGAACCTAAAATCTTTATGCGCATATGTGTAATTATTGATCATATTGATCCAATGTACGGAGTGATAAAAATGCCGAACTTTGACGGAACCGGACCATTAAAACGAGGAAGAATTGTCGGACGAGGTCTAGGACCTTGCAAAAATGGCACTAATGAATGCCGGCGTCATACACAAAATGCCGATTCGCTATTGAACGAAGAATCTCGTGCTAAATAAACATAGTATAGAGTGACTGAAACCATGCCATTGCCATTCATCACCGTGAACAATCTCTGCATGGACTTTGACAGCACCAGAGTTCTCAATAACGTGTCATTCGAAATACCGGAAGGTGAAATCATCGGCGTGATTGGCAGGAGCGGTGCGGGAAAAAGTGTGCTCATGCACCTACTTAGGGGTATCGAACAGCCGCCGACACAAGGCTCAGTCATCTATCATGTTGCTGTCTGCAACAAGTGTGATTACACAGATGTACCGAGTCGTGTTGGAAAGAAATGTCCAAAGTGCGGGAGCAACCTTATCGCAACTGATGTTGATCTTTGGGACGAGCAGAACGACGGGATGAAATCCAGGGTTATGCAACGGACTGCAATTATGTTCCAGCGAACATTCGCTCTCTACGGTAATGATAGGGTGATAGAGAATGTGCTTCATGCGCTCGATGATATTGATTATCCTACAGAACACGCCATTAATCGTGCTGCCGACCTGATCGATCAGGTAAAACTCTCGCATCGGATGATGCACATTGCTCGCGACCTTTCTGGCGGTGAGAAACAACGGGTTGTACTCGCTCGACAACTTGCCAAGAATCCGGCTATGCTTTTTGCTGATGAACCCACAGGTACACTCGACCCTGAAACAGCACGATTGGTTCATACCATGCTCACAGAAGCGGCAAAAAAGAATAAAATGGGCATGGTTGTGACATCGCACTTCTCCAATGTAATTGAGGCCATGGCAGACCGGGCTATTCTCCTTGTTGATGGCCAGATTGCAAAGATCGGCCCCCCAGTCAACGTTATCCGTTCTTTTGTGAGGGATCAGTCTAATGAGGCATACACAAATGTTCAGGGATTTGGTGAGAAAGTACTAGTAGCGAGGGATGTTTCCAAGCGCTACTTCTCGGTCGATCGTGGCGTTGTAAAAGCAGTGAACGTTGTTACTTTTGATGTCGTACAGAAAGAAATCTTCGGAATCATCGGCAAGAGCGGTTCTGGAAAGACAACGCTTTCTCGAATGATGGCCGGAATTATCGAACCGACAACTGGTGAAATGAATGTCCGGATTGGTGATGATTGGATTGACATGACCAAACCTGGCATTGATCAAAGAGGGAGAGCAAAGGAATACATCGGTCTCCTACACCAGGAATATGATCTTTATCCACACCGT
Organism: Methanoregulaceae archaeon; assembly: GCA_015660965.1. Classification (GTDB taxonomy): domain Archaea; phylum Halobacteriota; class Methanomicrobia; order Methanomicrobiales; family Methanospirillaceae; genus MVRE01. Next base: position 7,095 of record JACTVG010000011.1, on the reverse strand, counting down.
ACGGTGCTCGACAATCTCACCGATGCGATTGGATTGGAATTCCCCAAAGAACTCGCAAAGCGAAAGGCAATCAATACACTAGGTATGGCAGGATTCACAGATGAGAAATCAAAAGAAATTCTGAACCGATATCCTGGTGAACTAAGTAATGGGGAACGACACAGAGTCGCTCTCGCACAGGTACTCATTCATGAACCAACTATTGTCATACTTGATGAGCCAACTGGCACTATGGATCCGATCACGAAACAGGATGTGAAGCAGTCGATTCTGCATGCTCGTGATGAGTCTGAAGAGACATTTATCGTGGTTTCTCATGACATGGACTTTGTACGAGACATTTGCGACCGGGTTGCGTTAATGCGAGGAGGTAAAATTATTCAAATAGGAAAGACAGCGGATGTGCTGGCGATTCTAAATGAGGAAGAACGAAGGAGTCTCGCATAACAAAACAGTTGAATGGGTTAGTACAAGCGATTAGTTGTTTTACAGGTTATACTACCTGTAGCTAGAACTCGAAATAATTGAACATTAGATGGTTATCTTCATGCCAGTAGTTATTCTTTTAATCCGATCTTTTAGTATCGGTTTCATGATACTATAGCCCGATGAACCTGTACAGTGGCCAGTATAGATTTTCTCGATACCCTCCTGAAGGATCCATCTTGCTGCACCCTCAATATTTTCTTTGGGTTCTTGACAGCCTTTGATACTCGGGGACTCATAATGGAATCCTCCAATCACGGCTTTAATTTTTGTTCCTAAACATACGTCCTTTGCGGTAGTAATAATATTTTGAACACCGGTATGACCACATCCAGTAAAGATAACAAGATGGTTATTCTCTTTTATAATCATGAATAGTTCATGTTCAAATTTGTCGTTAACGATTGTCCCATTCTTTCCTGAAAAAAGAATTCGGTTTACCGAAGGAATAGGATAGAGTCTCTTGATATCAGGTACAATGAATATACCCTCACCAATTTTTGTAATTGTATCAACAAACGTGAATCTACCTGAATATTTTAAAAGTACCCGTGAATTGGTGCTTATGTTCTTCTCAATCTTCGGTGTTTTTACGAAAAGGGGGGTTAGTGCATCTCTTTTTAAATAGATCTGTGCATTGTTATTGACCTGCAAAAAACCCATAAGTCCACCGGTGTGATCATTATGCCCGTGAGAAATCACAACCGCATCAACAATACCAAGATCAACACCGAGTGCTGCCGCGTTCTTTAAAAGTCCATCATTCTTACCAGTGTCGTAGAGTATTTGTTTACCGTTCTTCTCAACTAATATCGAAAGGCCGTTATCAACAATATAACCCGTTGAGTCAGGCTTTGTATTTTCAAATAGTATTGTCGCATTCACACTGTCCATCTCCTCAACAAGTATAAAAATTATTTCCGGTCATTGATGATTAGGGAGAGAATTGGATCGTCTAACCTTGCCACCTTGAACGCAATCGATATCCGGTGAATACGGTTTTATATCAATCACTGGGGTGTTATCAAGAGCATCTAAGCCACGTACATGCAGTGTTCTTCCTTCACGTCCGATTAGTTCAACAACCGAAAACCCAATTGGATTGGGGCGGTTTGGTGAACGAGTTGCAAAAACGCCATGCTCAACAGGATTATGTGGGGGAATTGCAGTAAGTGCCGTCCTGTCAGCACGATCAAACCATGAGAGCACTATGATGTGTTTTTGGGTTTCGAGATCTTTGAGTCCGGGGAGATATTGTTCATCAATAACAATTTCCGATACTGTGTCTGAGAATCTTCCCTGGTGGGGTGCATCCTTCTTTTCTTTATAAATAGAATGAACAAAACCAATCGATTTCAATTCTATTTGCATGATTGTTAATACCTCCAATAATTCTAGAAAAATATGGTATAATAGGTTCTGATACATTAAACCGTTTTTACCTGCTCTAATTTCATCAGAGTAGAAACGTAGAATACCATAATTACTAATTATAGAGCGATAATCCGTGTATTTTGCCGTATAAAAGGATATGAAACACAGTATATTTTACATAGTTTACCGCGAAATGTGGATTACTAGATAAACTTAAGAGATAAAGAAGGTTAAGAAACGTTGCTATGAAAAATGCCTTTCATATAATGTTAATACCGACTTTAGGCTGTCCTTCTCATTGTAGTTACTGTTGGAGTTCTGAGGAGGGATCTCCAATCATGAGCATTGAAACTATCAAAGATGTGGTTGAATGGCTTAAGAATTTCCGGGAAGATCGGGTCACCTTTACCTTCCATGGCGGGGAACCCCTTCTCGCTGGTGCTGATTTTTATCGGAAGGCATTACCTTTACTTTCAGAGGGGCTAAGTCATCTGAAACCAGAATTTGCTATCCAAACCAATCTTTGGAAACTTACCCCGGAACTAGCCCAAATATTCGCTGAGTATAATGTTCCCATCGGGTCCAGTATAGATGGCCCTCAAGAACTTAATGATCTGCAGAGAGGGAACGGATACTATGAGAAGACCATGCGGGGTTATGAAATTGCCAAGGCTCATGGTCTAAATGTAAGATTCATCTGCACCTTCACCTCGTATTCTGTAAAATTTAGGGAAGATATATTCAATTATTTCCTAGAAAATGATTTAACACTTAAATTGCATCCCGCATTACCATCTTTACGTAATGAAAATCCCAAGCAATGGGCACTTGATCCAGAAGAGTATGGAGATTTGTTAGTGTATCTTCTGGATAAATATCTGGAACACTTGGGTGAGATTGAAGTTATGAATATTAACGACTTGTGCAGATGTGTGTTCACCCGTCGGGGTTCAGTTTGCACATTCGTGGATTGTATGGGGAACACCTTTGCGGTTGGACCGGATGGAAGTATATACCCATGCTATCGGTTTGTAGGTATGCCAGAATATATTATGGGCAATGTGAAGGACCATCCAAGCAAGGAAGATCTTGCCCAATCTAACGCTGGGAAACTTATGCAACAATTTAAGGAGTACGTGGATCGGGAATGTAAGGACTGCCCCCACATCAAATATTGTCGAGGCGGATGTCCCTACAATGCAATTGCACCTACTGGTGGTGGTGAAATAAAAGGTGTCGACCCATACTGCACTGCCTATAAGAGGATCTTCAATGAAATAACTGAACGACTCAATAAAGAGATGTTCGAATCGCCTATGATAGAAATGACTACCTTTCAAACAAAAGTTAGGAAAGCTGCTAAACCAGGAATCATGACAATAATACAAAAGATCGTTGCAAAGTAGAATTTCATATTCTGTTCTTGCTATTCCCAAAGAAATTGGTTAGCACCATATTGTCTGCATCATTTTAGATTTGTTTTCGCAAAGTTTCGTTTAATTGACCCTCAAATTTTACATACAATTTCTAAAAAAAAATAGATGAAAATATTTTCATTACAAATGATGTATTGTCTATTATGAAACCAAAAAACCCTCGCCGGAAAAAAATTCAAAACCAATTAATTGAAAAATTGACAAAAATGTTATTATCCGCTTTGTCTAATCAAGATGATTTCATATTAACTTATGAACCTACATCGAATGGTAATACGGATATTCATGTTATGTGTGGGAAACTTATCACACCTTGTATGCTCGGAACATTAACAAACAGAGCGGATATGCAAGAAAGCGAAGGGTGCGAACACTTAAAAATAGAATCGAAATAATTTGAAACTTTGAATTGCATGACATGTAACTCTATATAGGATTTTTTTTTGTATTGCAGAAATCGACCCTGAAGTTGTATTCTTTTCAATGGACGAGGATGATCAATCTCAAATTCTGTCGAAAGCCACTTTGAAGTTTTCCTAGTTAATCCGGTAAAATAACATCAACTAAACTTTTTTTTAATTAAAGTAAATTTACCTGTGTTAAATTCTTCAATTTTTGGCCCTTTTATAAAACGGCCTGATTTAATTGCGATTTGCAAAATTTCGTTTCGAAACCTTTTAATTAAGTACAAGCCAATTTTAGAATGACCACAAAGAGTTTTAACTCGATGTGCGTGGCATTGCATTTTGAATACTCTCGTGCACTCTTAAGCACGCAGGGAGGAGGCTAAATGAACAATATTGTATTTGGCATTGGAATTACTGCTTTGATAGGAGCTCTTGCCGCCGTAGCCGGTGCTGCGGAAGATACTGAGTCCAACATTGGGTCTCAAGGAGACCCGAACTCACAGGTTCAACTCGCCCCACAGATGGGTTACATACACCGTATCTTCAATAAAGCAATTGCCGGTGAACCCCCAGCATATGGGCTGTGGATCGTATTAGGCGCCGGGCTTGCATGGTCCTTCATGGCAATGCAGTTGAATGCGGTCCTTGCGATCGTACTCGGCTCTGTTCTTGCAGTTTTTGTCCAAGGAGTCTACGCAACTACTGCCTACGTTGGCAGAACGGCAAGTCTAAAGAAATTTGGGCAGCCGATTTACGTGGACATATTGAAGTCAATGACAACAGTGACTATGGCACATGCCTTTATCGCCATTTTCTGTACCGTCACCCTCTGTTACCTGATGAACGCTGCCCTCGGGCACCCATTCCCACTACCACTTCTCGGTTTTGTGTGGGGTATCGCCCTTGGCGCTGCAGGCTCAGCAACGGGTAACCCCTACTACGGCAAAGAACGCCAGTACCAGAACCAGAAGTTCGGTGCAGGTGTCCCAATTGCGCAATCAGGGAACATCGTCCGTTATGCTGAAGCGGGTGAACGAAACTCACTTGATAATGGGTTCTTCACTGCTAAGCTTGGTGGTCCCGCATCTGGTGTCTGTTTTGGATTGATTGTATTCCTTGAACTTTGGCGTACTATTCTCTTTGAAAACATCAGTGCCGGTTGGGGAGCAATTATCATTGGTGTTTTGATGATTCTTGTCTTTACAATCATCGACCGGTACATTGAGGTCTGGGGCCGTAAGACCTACGGACCGTATGCTAAACCAGAGGAGGCAAAATCATGACCGCAGTTGCAGCAAAACCAGCTGCTGGTTCTGCACTGAACCCAACCGCAATGGTGGTTGGTGTTGTCCTCTTGCTCATTATCATTGGAGCGTGCTGGCAACTTGCTCCAGGGCTCGCTTTCATGGCACTCATTGGCATTATTGTTGGTGGTGTGCTAGTTGGATTCGGTGTCCACTTTGTCCCAGTCGGTGGTGCGCCGGCTGCAATGGGGCAAGCCCCTGGTATTGCAACTGGTGTTGCTATGCTTGCCGCTGGTGGAGGACTCGCCGGACTATTCGGAGGGGCATGGGCAGCATCGCAAGAAGGTCTTGTAGTCTCAGTCGTTACTGGAGGTGTCGGTGGCGGACTAATGATGGCGATCACCTGTATGATGGTGAACTTCATTTACGTCTACGGTATGGGCATTCCGGCGGCATCAGGTAAAATCAAAGTCGACCCGATTACAGGTGACACACAAACTGAATATAAATCCCAGGGTACAGAAGGGCATGGACTTCCCTTTGTCTCATTCGTTGGTGGTGTCATCGGGGGTATTCTTGGTGGAGCTGGAGGGACGATCATCTATATTATGCTCCTGAACCTCTACAAAGCGACGCTACCCACAATGATGAAAGCAACCGAAGCACAAATCCTGCCGATTGCAATATCAGCAGCTGGTATTTTTGCTATCGGTATATTCCTTGTAAACGCGGTGCTGACTGCATATAATATCACAGGAACAATCGAAGGTTTCCACGACCCGAAGTTTAAACGCTGGCCAAGAGCAGTTGTCGCATCCGCTGCTGCTTCTGCACTTTGTGGGTTCGTTGCGATCTTGATCGTTACGATGTGAGGTGGAGAAAATGACAGTTAAAGTTGAAGTTGTTGAAGGAGGCGTCCCGCACACCAAGATTATGGTTGCAGGTATTGTAGCTAGCCTCGTCTGTCTCTACCTGTCCTACCTGAATGTGTTGACAAATACAGAGATGTTCTCGTTCTTTGGTGGACTTGCAGTCGTAAGTGCACTCATCTGGGGCAGTCATACCATCAAAGTGTTGTGCAGTTACGGTATCGGTACTGGTGTGCCTTCGGCAGGAATGATCTCGTTCGGTTCCGGTGTAATCGCGATGCTACTTGCAACTAAGTTTGGTATAGTAGCACCAATTGCTGCATTAATTATTGGAGTTGTCGTTGGTGTGATTCTAGGGTACCTCTCGAATGAGGTCTTGAATATGAAGATCCCAGCGATGATCCAATCGCTTACAGAACTCGCTGTTGTGGGTGCTTTCACACTCATGGGATTCGCAGTTCTAATGACAGGCGGGTTTACATTTACCTCGCTTACAACCGGTTCAATTACGATCCTCGGTGTTGCACTTCCCAGCTTCCAAGTAACCTTCATTGGCGGAAGTTTGATTGCAACTGCATTCTTGCTTGGAGCCTTGGCCGTTCAGCACCCGTTCAACGCATGTCTTGGACCGGGTTGGACGCAGGATCGTATGCTCATGTGTGCTGCAGAATGTGGATTTTTAAGTATGTTTGTCGCGGCTATCATGTCCTTTGCTCTCGTCCCTGCTGGATCGGCAATCATTTCGACTATCATAGGACTGATCGGTTGGGCATACACATACTGCAAATATATGGGACTATCCAAACGCGATGCAGCATCATGGCTTGATGCAAAACCGATTCCAGAAGTGGAGGGACATTAAATGGCATATATTCAGATACTTCCGGAATACGGACTTGTTGCTGACCCGATGATTGGACTTATCACAACAGCAGGTGAATCGCTCTCACCGGTTATTGAGAAAGTAGCAATACTTGAGGGAGTAACTGATGACTTGGTTAATATGCTCTCCGGAGAGGGCAATTATCTGGCATCGTTCCCGAACCGTGACCATTCGCTCAAAATTGCCGGAACCATGAACTCGTTCTGGTATGGACTTGCCATTGGATTGGTTATTGCAGCAATTGTTGCATTCAACTTGATCAAGGTGAGATAATATGGCAAACAAGAAATCACCAATAAGCGGCTGGCCACTCGTCAAAGGAGACTTCATCTCAGGTGACGGAAACTCATGTGTTGCTATCGTGACCATGGGATCGCACCTTGACGAAAAAGGTCT
>JACTVG010000010.1 GCA_015660965.1 Methanoregulaceae archaeon | reverse complement strand
ATACCCCAGAAGCAACTTCCCGTGCGATTGAGAGAGGTACTGACCTGCGCCAGCCTGAAGTGAGCATTGCAATGAGATATCTCATGGAACAGGGTTGGATCAAGAGTAGGGAGAGTAAAGCCAAGAGTAAAGGACGTCCGGTTAAAATATACGAGTTAGCAAAGCCGATCACCGAAATTATGGACGGTATTGAAAAAGGGAAGAAAAAGGAAGCGAACTATCAGCTCCAAATGATTCAGAAGTTACGTGATTACATCCATTGAATTTAGTATTCGTCATTTTTTTGATATCGACGAGAGCCAAGCACGGGGTCCTTCGGCCCGAGTGCGGCTCTCAAAGACCGCCGGCCTGATGTAATTGATGGACCACCCATCCCGGAAGCTATCCTGTATCTCTCTTTCTGTTATCCTCCTCGGACCGTATCCGGCGGGCTCCAGGTCGCTGAAGCAGAGCATGAAGTATTTCCCGGCTGGAGACAGGATGGCTGCAAGGTTATCCACGAAGACCGGGCGGTCTTCATCGGACAGGGTATGGAAGAGCCCTGAATCGATAGCGGTATCAAACTTCCTGTTGAGCTTGGAGAGGTCCAGTGCGTTCAGGACAAGAAACTGCACCTGGAGTCCTCTTTCGGCAACCTTCTCCTTTGCCTTCTGGATCGCCAAGGGGGCGGAGTCGACCCCCCACACTTCATACCCTTCCCCTGCAAAGAAGAGAGCATGCTCCCCTGTCCCGCATCCTATGTCCAGAACAGATCCTGTTATCTCTCCTCTCTGGACCAGCTCAACGAACACCTTCTGGGGCCGGCCGATGTCCCAGGGAGGTGTGCCCCTGTACGCCGAGTCAAAGAAATCCATAAAAAAACATTACTTATCTGATATGAGACTTCTCGTCGCACCAGAACCCTTGGGTTATTGTTTCCGGATGCCGGCTGCAAACTTTTCTATAGTCCCCATGAACGATCCGCTGTCAACGTCCTTTTCGATGGTCGACGCAGACGAGACAAACTTCATTCCCTTGTGCTCAAGCGCCTTTCTCACGACAGCGATGGCGGACTGGTCGCCGCGGCCCCCCATCTCGACGATCACGTGGAACGGTTTCCCGCTGCCGCCCGTAACCGAATCGAGGTACTTGTTTACGTATGCAGGCACTCTCCCAGCCCAGACTGGGCTTGCGATGACGAGCGTGTCCACGCCAGTGAGATCGGTCTTGATTGGTTTGATGGGCGATTTCATCCTAAAGAGCGCCTTCATCGCTTTTCCCGCCATGCCACAGTCACGGACCGGCTCTATCTGGATCAGTTCCGCATCCAGCAGTTTCGCAAGAGCAATCGCAACCTTCTCCGTGTGCCCTTTCCACGAGAAATATACAACTCTGATTGCCATGAAAATTCCCATCTACCAATGTTACCATTCAGTAAAAAAGGTTCTGCTGCATCTGCGGGACGTTTAACTACTCGACATTGAAGTGCTCCGAGGATATCATTTCCGTTAAGTCCCGTTAACGCAACATCACCTAAACGATGGTAAAATACATCTTGGTTAGCACCGATTGGCCACCGCTCAACACCTGCCGGGAAAAAAAGGTATTAATCTTGGCTAAAACTTTTATTTAGGTCTCCGGTGTTTGAGTAGCCCCGCTGCTCCCAGTAGCCGCGGTACGTTGGATTGTCGGAAAGTTCAATTTTTTCAACCCATTTAATCCACTTGTACCCCCACTTATCCTCCGCCACCAGCTCGAAGGGATATCCCCGTTCCGCAGGGAGTGTGATATTATTCATACGGTACGCCATGATGATGTCCCGCTGGGTGAAATACGTAAGCGGGAACGAGGTGGTATATCCGTCATGGGCGGTTAGGATTACCGTGTTTGCCCGGGGATCGGCCCCTGCATCTGCGATGATATCCCGCACCAATACCCCCTCCCAGAGGATGGTCGCGTCCCAACCTTCGACACAGAAAAGGGTAACAACCTTTGAATAATGCGGGAACTTCGCAAGGATTTGATCATACGAGTACACGAGAGTCCGGTTGGTCAGTCCCGTAACGATCAGCTGGTAGTCGGAGATGTTGATATGCTGAGGGCCTTTAATCGAGTTCTCATGGAAATCGTTGACCGACGAGAGGTCCTTTCCCTGGTACGACCGAACTTCAACTTGGGCAAGCGGGGTCGGACCACCAGCCTCAGAACCGGTTCTGGTAACCGGGACTTTGAAGACAACGAATATGAGGATGATCGCAACGATAATGACCAGCGCAATGGCCAGTATTGCTGCCCTAGTATTCATGCATTTGAAATGGTTACATCGGATAATTAAGGATTGGATGGGGGCAGATCGTCGTTCGCACCTTCCGCCGGTTTATCGCGAGAACCTTAATGTAAGGACCAGACAGGAGATGCAAAACCGTTCACATTGGCAGAGAGATACGTCCTATCTAAATTGATGGATTGAGGGACCTCGTAGATCAAGTATCCATCAACTGCGTTTGAAGAGCCCGGATAAACATAACTCATGTTATACCCGTATACGTAACTACTACCAGATTCATCCCTTTTTGGTGGAGTCTTCACCCAATTCCAATCAGTTGTATATACCAACTTCTGGTAATCAGGATGGTACTGGACCATATCTATCGTCAAACCTTTTGTATGAGTTAAGAGGGGGTAATACTGAACGCCATTTGAGGTTAATGTCAAAGAGGTTTCCGTTGGTATCCACATTCTTTTTTGACCCAAATTCTCTAAATTTAAGAATATAAACAAAAATTTATTTCCGGGAGAAGGTTCTGTGTCGTAAAATTTACCGTCAACCGACCTCCAGGAATAGTTAGGATAGATCTTGACATCATACAAGACCATAGTAAAATTAATATTTTGATTGTTATAGGAGAATGCCTGACCTAATTTAAGGGATGGAGTAGAAGGTGTTGGTTCTATTGACGTTTGTACTTCCGTCGGTGTGGCTGTGGTTATTGTCGTTGCTGGAAGAACGGTCTGCGTTGTTGATGGATGATTTGTTATTGGAGGGTTATTTGCGCATCCGCTCGTTAACACTAGGAAGATTAAAACAATAATTGCAAAAATGGGAAATATCTTTCTCATACACAACTCATAAAGTGGGAGTATTAGTTGAGAATATAAAATAATTTTCGAATTTTAATTTAAATCAAAATGGGATATCAGAAGTGAAGGCTTGTAAAAAACACGTGATCCGGTTGGGAAGCACAGTTCTTAAAAAAGGGAACTGGAATTCCGGCCAGCATCGTATCTACTTTATCCCCATCGGAACAGGGTAATAGACATCTCCCGTGCCGGGAAGGGGTATCGTTGCGATCGTCGTGTTTATATCGTCGAGCGAATTTGCCTTGATCTGTTTTGCTGACATCGTGTAGAGGACATTGTCAATATAGAGGGAACGTTTCACATCAGATGTCGAGCTCCCGTAATAATAGTAACCGTTATCGCCGGTCCCATGCTGGACAGTCCCCCGGAGGGTAAACCCGGTCTGCGGGGTGAGGCCGAACACATACGCCCCGTACCAAACCTGCTGCTGGTAGTTGTAATAGTCGCCTTTGGTGACCTGGGATGCAGATACCGCCCGGACCGGGATTACGAGGAGGTTCTTTGCCTTATCGAAAAGGAACGCGTGGTGGTCCGTGAGGGCTGCCGAGTCAGAGCCTGCATCACCAATCTGCACCTTGTCGAGTTGTTTTGGGTTGGACACGTCAGAGACATCAAAGAGGGCGAGCTTGATCCCGCTTGTAGAGACACCACCCCAGTCATTTGTCGTCGTCTCCTTGCCGATGCCGATGATATGCGTCGCGTCATACGGGTGCAGGTAATCGGAGTATCCGGGGATCTTCAGTTTTCCGAGGATCGTCGGGTTCTCCGGTGTCGAGAGGTCGATTACAAAGAAGGGATCGATCCGCTTGAAGGTCACCATATAGAGCCGGTCACCGATGAACCGGGTCGAATAGATCGATTCCTGTTCGGCAATATGGGTTAAAGAACCGATGGTGGTCATCGTCCCGTCCAGGACATAGACGTTGTTGTAGGTATATTGCCCGGATTGGGTGTAGATACTGGACGTGGTCGCGAGGCGGAGATTGTTGTTGTATTCATCCATCGAGAACTGGTTGTCCAGGGTACCCGGTACCTCACCTTTTGCGATGTAGGTGATTGTGCCGTCCTTTATGGCGATCTTGTGGACAACAGTGGTAGTTTGATCTGCTTCCTGCCGCCGGATCAAGTCCTGTTCGGCGTTCCGGAGATTATTGAGGATCGACTGCCTCTGGGCGTCGGTCAGGGAGTTGAAGTCAGCAGGGAGTGCAGCAGGTGGAACTGCAATTTTTGCGGATGATGAGCCGGTGTCAACCGAGGTTGAAACCCCGGCAGATCCGCTGGAACCTAGACCCCCATTGACTGCAGCAGGCTGGGGCGGGATAATTTCCTTTCCACCCTGCACCGTATAGATTACCGGGGGGTATTTCTGGTAGCTCACGTACATCGCATTTGGCGATACATAGAGGATGTTCCCACTGCCAAGAAGGTATGTCTGGGCATCTTTTTCGTTTCCGCTCATTGCATCAAGGGAGGTAATGGTGGTGAACGTATACTGAGATTCGCGGTTGTTGAAATACCAGACATCCGGTTGGACCACGGTCATTGTCCCTTCGCGGACAGCGGGGACGACCACATGGTCATTGGCGTAGAGGTAGATCTGCTCCTGAGTGACCATGTACACGAGTGAGCCAATCATTCGGGCATCGATATAATCGCCATCGATCGTGTAGTCCTTCATCACTTTGGGATTTTTCCGGTCACTGATATCATACACAATTGCATGCGTGACCGGTGTATAGTAGCGTATAGGGGGCATCGGCATTACCTGCCCGACAGCTGCTTCAGCACTCGCCGGTTGTGCACTGTTTTCCGGTGTTCCCGTGCCTGTGGTGAAGAGCACAAGACGGTCTCCGATGACAAAGAGGTCTTTTGGCGTATCGGAAATATCGGTTTTTGAAATGACCGATGCACCTGCTGCTGGATAGGCATCGATAATAACGAGAGTCGACCCAGATATCGTGTAGATATACGTATCATCGTTTTTTACGATATCGGGCTCATCGACCCCGGCAACTTGTACGTTGGTCTGTGAGTACCCGACAGTTCCCCCCAAGGCAGATGCCGGGTTGGCTATACCCCCCTTCTCCAGGTCTGCCCGTTGCGGAACATTCACACCGGTGCTGATCCCTGCCGTGGGGACCAGGTTGGATACGTATCCGTTCTGCTGCTCCATTGCTGTTGAATTCCTGATATACTGCTCGATCTCGGCCGTCGAACTGAACTTTTTCAGTTCAGACGTTACGGGCAGTGTAGTCGCAGGAGTGCTCACGCACCCAGTCGCAAGGATTGCGATAAGGATGAGCGAGACACAGAGTATGAGGATGTATTTTTTGTGTGACATAGTTTGTAACGAGACTATTGTCAGATGCAATCATCAACTTGGCGTTAACTGCGAAAATTTTTGAAGTAAGGGATCTACAAATCGTATCTCAGCTCAGTAGAAACCCTTTGTCACAATATCCTATTGCAACTGCCTCAAATCCGGGCGTAAAAGGGTATGTTTTTCAATGGACATACCAATGTGGGTGTGTGAATCACTCTGTTATTCGAACACCTACGGATCTAAAAAGACGACGAGCATATGGATGTTGTGAATGCTTAAAACATTCAAAGGTTGTCGTATCGAACGCTCTTAAATGACCAAACATAAAAAAAACATAGAGAAAGTCAATGAATATCGATGTTATTACTGTAAGGTTCTTTGTAGTAATCTAACCGCGCTTGCAATACATACAAAATTCTGTGTAGCAAATAAACACAACACCCAAAAGTAAATGTCCCCAATAATATTTTAAAAAAAGTTACTGATCCCGATTTCTGATTTTCTCAGAACCGCTTTTACTTCTTATACGCCTGCTCGATCGTGAGGACATCCACGATCCGGACACAATCCCGGCAACGGTTCGCATTCGCGGTTAAAAGTGCTGGTATCGATTACCTCTCTCTCCCTCATGTCGTCATGAGGGTCAGGAACAGCAGGAAATATAGTCCGATCGAGAGCACCGGGATGATGCGGATCGACCAGTGGTACACCAAGTCAACCCGTCCCGTATCCTTGGATTCCGTGAACATTATGATCAGGATTCCGGATACCAAAACCATGACCAGCGTCGCATAGGTGATGATCATAAAGAAATCCAGGAAGGTTGCATAGGCAACAAGCGGGATCGCATCGGAGATCCGCCAGTGGATAAGCACGGCGGCAAGGAACATAGAGGCATTTAGTCCCAGTCGAGATGAGACCTTCATCATGAGGGAGGAGAGGGAGACGATGATGATGAGCATCATCGGCAGGAAGAATTTCAGGATGGTTGACGCTGTGTCTCTCCTGATGCCATAACTGAAGACCGCCCGGGAATACGGGTTCTCATCCGTCACGTAGGACTGATTTGTTATCGTATAACTGTTGCCGGTAAACTCCCAGCCCGGGAGATTGGCTTCCGTCCCAATACCAGTTTTGCCTTTGTCAATCACCATAACAAGAGATTGCTCGGAAAGGAGTTTTGGTTCAATGACGATGGGGATCGTATGATTGTCGAAGGGGTAATGGCTGAGGTCGAGATCGGCATCCATTACGGCAAAGACCCGGTAATTCTTTTCATTGGGGGTATTAAGGATAGTATCTATAGACGTTGTATGCCCGTTCATGATCTCGAAGTCACTGATCGACACGGGTGAGTCGGAGCGGAGATTTACGTAAAAATTTGTTTCAACCGTCCCCTCCGCTACACTGAACCGGCTGAAATCCACAACAAAGACCCCAATATGCACGACTCTAGGTTCATGGCGGAGGGCAGAAGCGTTCACCTGGTTTTCAGCAGATGCCGGGACCACGATGAGAGCGACTGTGAGGATAATGAGCAGGAGATACCAGGTGACAACACTACCCGCTCCTTCATGCAGCCGGTCTGTCGCCCGTGCAGGCACTCGCTTCGGATTCGTGGGGCGGGTGATGCTATCTCTTCCTCTAAAAAGACTGGGGATGCTCTGGTATATTAATTGCTGTCCACCATCAGGGTGGAGCATATGCATTCCAAAGAGAAGGAAAAAATGAGAAGATTCTTTTTTTCAATTTGGCCCGGGTATGGAGATTTTCCTGGAGGAGGAGCGCGACAATTTCATTGGTTAAATTTTGTTCCACATGGTTCATTTTTGCACCAATCTGATATGAGGGTCATGGATTGTCCGGTGAGATGGACGTGAAAAAAACACAATCAACAGTGTATTATTGATTAAAAAAGATAAATGAAATTCACCATGCTGAATCAGCTGGCAGGTTTTCCCTTCTTCTGAAATTGTCCTTCTTCTACCAGATAATTGATCACATTTTCCGAGATATCGGCTGCATATTCCCCTACCCTCCTCACGCGTTCGGTGATATACCCCAGCGCAATAGCATCGGATGTCTCCTGCTGGAGAACGAGATTGTTGATCTCACCGCAAAGGGATTCGAGCACCTGTACTGATTCAATATTCTTGTGTGACTTTTTCATATCGTTCGCGAAAAACGAGACAATACTCCTGTCAAAGAGGCTGACCGAGAGCTCACTTGCCCTTGAGATTTTACTGATGATAACTGGGTCAATCTCTTTCGTGAGAACTACGTTCGCATTATCCACCATCCGCTCTGCATGGTCCCCGATTCGCTCGATGATTCGGCTGATATTGTAATAATGTACTGCCATGTTCGGTGACACACCCATTTTTTTGGAGAGTGCAACATTGGACAGGATCATATGAGTCTGACGTGCTATGAGCCAGTGGAGCCGGTCCACATCGTTGTCGCGTGCGGTCACATCTGCTGCGAGTGCGATATTGCGGGTTTTTATCGCGGTAATTGCGTCCTCATGCATCGCTTTCGCAATCACAAACATCCGCTTGATCGTATTTGCAAACGGCATTTCCGTGGGGTTGAGGAGGTCTTTTATAATGATAGCAGTGTCGGTCTCCTCAATTACTTCCTGGCCGATTGTCATCTGGGTGAAATCCCGCACAACCATCCGGACGAATGGGGGGAAACGTTCCTTCGAGCGGATGATGATCGTGGTGAACCCTGAAATGTACGCTCCAATCAGCAGACGGAACAGGTACGCAGATTCAGAAATACCGGCAAGATCAAACTCCTTGGTCCGTTGTAACGGTTCCCGTTCGGTCGCTTTGGTCACGAGCAGTGTCCCGTCCGGCTGGACTTCCACACCGATCGGATCATTCTTCTTGATCTTCTCCGCTTCAACCCATTCTTTGGGCAGCGTCATCACATACGATGAACCTCCTGTAAATTGGACTCTCCGGATCTCCATAGTACTCACACCATTCTTCAGCAGATAATCTGTATTACTCTATTGTTCTCTATCTACAATATATAAACCTATATTCTCTGTCGAAAAAAGGTATATTCACTCCCAACCATCTCATGGATGAACACTATGAATAAGCGAACATATGCCAGTGTTTTGGCAACATTGAGTCTGACCACGCTTCTTATCCTTGCAATGGTGGTGGCAGGCTGTACTAATAATGCAAACAAAACCAGTACGTTAACATCAGTTCCGGCTATTACTGTAATCACCACGCCGCAGGCATCTGTGGCACAACAGACAAACGCGGCATCCCTAACAACTGCCCCGGCTGCCTCCGGACCAAAACAGACGCTTAAAGTCAGCGGTTCGACTACGGTTTTACCTATTGCACAAGCTGCTGCTGATGCCTTTATGGCCACCCATCCGAATGCTGATATCCAGATCACCGGTGGTGGATCAGGAGTTGGCGTCCAGCAGATCGGTGAAAAATCCGTTGACATCGGTATGTCCTCCCGTGAACTGAGTCCAACTGAGAAAACCAAGTACCCAAACCTCTTCAAGACCGTTGTCGCAAAAGACGGGATTGCAATCATTGTCAACCCGACGAATGAGATCAAGGTGATTTCGGCTGCCACTGCTGCAGATATCTATACCGGTAAGATTACCAAGTGGTCTCAGGTCTTAGGCGCTAATGTCCCCAACACCAACAACCAGATTGTTGTTATCGGGCGTGACAGCGCATCCGGAACCCGTACATTCTTTGACACCGACCCGACCGGTATCCTCCACGGTGCAGCACCGACCAAGTCCATGCTCGAGATGAACTCCAACGGGGCAGTCACTCAGAGCGTCGCCCAGACACCCGGCGCAATTGGCTACATTTCTATCGGGTTTGTCGACAAGAGTGTAAAAGCCCTCCCCATCTGGTGGAATGATCCCACCAAGGCTATTCCTCCGACAAAAGCAACTGTGCTCGACAAAACCTACCCGATCAACCGTGAACTGTTCATGTTCACGAATGGCCAGCCCACCGGGCTTGCAAAAGACTACCTTAATTTCATCCTGAGTCCTGACGGCCAGAAGATTGTCGATGCACAAGGGTACGTGTCACTCACGTAAAGAGACTGATTGACCTTCCCTTTTCTCTTTTTTATGGCAACCACAACCAGTTTGTCAGGCGGTATTAAATCACCTGACAGCCGTTGTGCCGTTTGGCAACATCCAGAATCCCGAAGCCGGGAGCGAAAGGAAAAGGCAATAAAGACAATCTGGTTCCTGATTGCGTTATCTGCCATCGTTGCCATCTTTTTCATCCTGATATTCCTTCTCCGTGACAGCATCCCGATATTTGAAAACACCGGAATTATCCCGTTCCTGACCGGCACGACCTGGTATCCAACAGGTAACCCACCAGAATACGGCATACTTGTCCTGATTGTTGGCACGGTACTGGTCACGCTCGGCGCAATGGTCTTTGCTGTCCCACTTTCAATCGGCTGTGCAATTTACATTTCAGAGCTCGCACCGCTTTGGGCAAAGAATATCCTCAAACCGGCAATTGAACTTCTCGCGGGAATACCTTCGGTCGTCTATGGATTTTTCGGGCTGCTCGTACTCACTGATTTTATCAGGAAGTTTTTTTATATCCCTACCGGTTCGACGTGGCTTGCCGGATCCATCCTTCTTGGCATCATGGCGCTTCCGACAATTATTAGCATCTCAGAGGATGCCATCAGCATGGTACCGCGGGAATACAAGGAAGGTTCGCTTGCCATCGGCGCCACCCGCTGGCAGACAATCAGCCGGGTTATTGTGCCGGGTGCACTTTCGGGAATCACTGCAGCAGTAATTCTTGGATTCGGGCGGGCAATTGGGGAAACCATGGCAGTGTTAATGGTTACCGGAAATGCGGCCATCATCCCAGATCCAATCTGGAATGTTCTCTCTCCGGTCAGAACCCTTACCGGAACACTGGGCATCGAGATGGGAGAAGTGGCAGTTGGCAGTGATCACTATGCGGCACTCTTCGGTATCGCAGTGATCCTGCTCGCAATCAGCCTCATCGTAAACTCTGTTGCAGTTATGATCCTGAACAATCTCCGAAAGCGCCATATGGGTGGCGGGGCACGCAGGAAGAACGTTATATTACAGGAGATGATGGCCTGGATAAGGCAACCGCTCGCCTTTGGAGGACTGTTACTTTTCGTCCTTGCTCTCTTCCTCATTCTTCCATTCTATCTAGGAGTTTCTGTTCTTGCCTGTCTCGGTGCCGGTTACTTCCTCAAGGATCATCTCAATCCAAAACAGGTGGAGAAGGTGGCGTTCGGCCTCATTGTCACGTCGGCTGCCATTGTCGTACTTATCCTGATCATACTCCTCCAGGATATTGTTATCCACGGCCTTCCTGCACTTTCGTGGGAATTTTTAACACAATCACCCAAGGACCTGGGGCGTGCGGGGGGGATCTTCCCGGCCATTGTCGGGACATTCTACCTCGTGATCGGGGCGATACTCATCGCACTGCCGCTCGGCGTGGGTACAGCGATCTACCTCATCGAATATACCAAAGAGAGCGGGGTTACCCGGTTTATCCGCACGGCGGTTGACCTGTTGAACGGCACCCCATCGATCGTCTTCGGGCTTTTCGGGCTTGCATTCCTTGTCTATTTCTTGAACTTTGGCGTTTCAATGATCGCTGGCCAAGTGACGCTCGCACTCATGGTCCTGCCCACGATGATCCGGGCCACCGAGGAGTCGTTGAAGAACATCCCGCAATCAGTACGGGAGGGGAGTCTTGCTCTGGGGGCGACACAGTGGCAGACGATCTACCGGGTTGTCCTACCGCCAGCAATTCCAGGTATTGTTACCGGGACA
This sequence comes from Methanoregulaceae archaeon, assembly GCA_015660965.1. GTDB lineage: Archaea > Halobacteriota > Methanomicrobia > Methanomicrobiales > Methanospirillaceae > MVRE01. The sequence continues at coordinate 40,107 of JACTVG010000010.1, read as the reverse complement.
ATCCTGTCCATTGGCAGGGCTGCGGGAGAGACAGCACCCATCATGTTCACGGCAGTCGTCTTCTCCCAGCGATACCTCCCGTCATCCGTCTTCGAACCGGTGATGGCGCTGCCGTATCACCTCTTCATCCTTGCCACAAATGTGCCGGGTTCTTCGACCAACAAGTACGGGACTGCACTTGTCCTGCTCATCCTTGTTATCGGGATCTATTCGGTCGCAATCTATGTGAGAAACCATTTCACCAGAAAACTGCGGGGTTAAAATGACAACTGAAACGATTATCCAAACCGAAAATCTCAATCTCTGGTACGGGGAGTCCCACGCACTCCAGACCGTGAGCATGGGAATCCCTAAGAACCGTGTCACGGCCCTGATCGGCCCTTCCGGCTGCGGTAAGTCAACGCTTTTACGCTGCTTCAACCGGTTGAACGACCTGATCGACCATGTGAAGATTACAGGGACAATTCTGCTGGACAATGAGGATATCCAGTGTTCAGCCACCGATGTGGTCATGCTCCGGAAGAAGGTCGGGATGGTCTTCCAGAAACCTAACCCATTCCCGAAATCGATCTATGAAAACATCGCTTACGGCCCCCGAGTTCACGGCGTAAAGGAGAAGAGCGAGCTTGACGCCATCGTGGAACGGAGCCTGCGACGTGCCGCTCTCTGGGACGAGGTCAAGGACCGGCTGCACGATTCTGCCCTTGGGCTGTCGGGCGGCCAACAGCAGCGGCTCTGCATCGCCCGGACGCTGGCCGTTGAACCAGAGGTCATCCTGATGGACGAGCCCTGCTCTGCGCTCGACCCGATTGCCACGGCAAAGATCGAAAACCTGATTGACATGCTCAAACAGCAATATACTGTTATCATCGTCACCCACAATATGCAGCAGGCGGCACGGGTGAGTGATTTTACCGGGTTTATGTATCTTGGTAAATTGATTGAATGTGGAAAGACCGTGCAGATCTTCGAACACCCAAAAGAAGAACTCACGGAGAATTACATTACCGGGCGGTTCGGGTAGGTGATCGGTTATGGCAGAAAAATTTCACATGGAATTATCACAGCTCAAACAGGACACGCTGGTGATGGCACGGTTTTCCCGCGACATGCTCCACGACGCCCTGCAGGCACTGATTGAACAGGATACCGAGAAGGCTAAGGAGATCGCCTCCCGCAAAAAACAAGTCCGCGATACGACGATCGCACTCGAGGAGCGGACGTACCAGCTGATCGCGATGAACCAGCCGATGGCAAAAGACATGCGGGTGATCGCCTGCACCCTGAAGATCATCACCTCGGCAGAACGAATCGGACGGTACGGTAAGGACATCGCAAATATGGTCAAGCACATCAAGGGACAGCCGGACTTTGGTCAACCGGTACCCCTCATGCACATGGCCAATCAGGTTATTGCAATGATCGACGACACATTAGCTGCATACGAGGTGGAGAACCTTGACAGGATCGCCGGGCTCTCATTCCGGGACGATGCAGTCGACTCCCTCTGGCACTCCATCTTCCGGGAGACGCTCACGTTCATGATGGAGAACCCGAAGACGATCACACGCTCGACGTATTTCATCATGGTCGCCCGGTACCTGGAGCGATCAGGCGACCATGCCTGCAAGATGGCCGAGAACGTCCACTACATGGTTACTGGAGAACGGATCGAGATTAAATGAGTGTGCCGTATGATTCCATCTGTCAATTAGGCTGACTTTTAAAAAAAATATCGAAAATTTTCTTTTTTACGTTAATTCATTGTCAAAACTGTATTATTGATTAAAAATTACACCAGTGAAAGCTCGTTCTCGGTTGCGAAGTTTTACACCATTTATTCTCGCGATTTCTCTGGGTATCTCATTCCCCAACAAGTGCACCAAACCCCCAATACTGCATGCAGTTTGCATAAACGTATTCTGTGTGGAGATGGCATGGGCCTATCCACCGCAGGGTACGATATCAACCGGATCCAATAATCACGAGTCAATAGGGGGTGTTACATGTTCCCCCTGTGCGGCAATTGCAGCACCAAGGGCCCCGGTGATCTGAGGTTCGAAAGGGACATAAATGGTGACACCCAGTTCCTTCTCGAGTGTAGCGATCATCCCGGCATTCTTTGCCACCCCACCGACGAACGCGATACGCTTCTTCAACCCCATCCGCTTCGCCATCACCACCACTCGCTGCGCAATGCTCGTGATCAGACCTGCCGCGATGTCCTCCTTTGTGATGCCCCTCGCCCGGAGCGAGATCACCTCGGACTCTGCAAATACCGTGCACATACTGGTGATGTCGGCCGGGTGGTTGGACGCGAGTGCGAGGCCACCGAGATCGTTGATCGTGACCTCCAGCGCCTTTGCCGTGACCTCTAAGAATTTCCCGGTCCCTGCAGCGCACTTGTCGTTCATGAGGAAGTCCGCGACTCTCCCGTCCTCTACCACGATAACCTTAGAGTCCTGCCCTCCCACATCGATGATCCCCCGCACCTCTGGAAAGAGAAATAATACTCCCTTCGCGTGCGCCGTAATCTCGCTTATCGATTTATCTGCAAACGAAATGGCATTCCGGCCATACCCCGTGGCATACACTTTCCCAACCTCCTCTCTCCCGATATCACAGCTCGCGAGGAGCTCGTCGAACATATTCCGGGCAGCAGTGAGAAAATCAAACGCGGTGCCGGCGATCCGGTACCCTATGATCTCCCGGTCCTGGAGCAGTAGCACCTTTGTCGTGGCGGCACCCGCATCAATCCCCGCGGTAATCATGCGATCATCTCCAGGAATGCATCGACCCGGATCCCGATCTGTTCCATGTCTGAGTCTCCATAGTCGGACTCAATCGCGAGCAGTGGGATTTTCTCCTTTTTCAGGGCTCTCTGTACCCGGAGGCGTTCGATATTGTAGGCGTGACAGAACTGCAGGGTGTAATACACCACACCCTGGACATTGTACTGTTTCGCAAGATCAACGATACGGGCGACCCGCTGGTCATTAGGTGTCATGCATGCACAGGGGATTTCCAGGTATCGCTCTGCGAGGGCCTTCCAGGGGTCTTTATCCTCGTCTACGAGGTCCCAGAAAGACCTCGTTCCGGTACAACTCTCCTCAACAACAATCACCCCACCCTTCTGCTCGATAATGTCCGGCACTTTCGTATTCCCTGCCGCCATCGGGCACCCCGAGATCATGATCCGCGGTCCTGTCCGGGCGTCCGGTGTGGTGTGCTCCATCTCGTCGCAGAGCTGGCTGATACCCTGCCTGAACTGGTCTGGAGAGAGGAAGAACTGCTTCTGCATCACTCGGAGGACTTCGGATCCCCTGATTGGTGGCGGGTCGCGCCTCCTCAGTTCGAAAAGCCGGTGGAGGAGTCGCTTTGTCTCATTTGCCGACCGGATCTCCCGCCTTAGTGCATTGTTGCTCACGACGTTACCCGTTAGGTCCTCCATGAACTTCCCGAACTTCCGGAGCTCAGAAAGGAAGTAATTCAGGGCCTCATGGCTGCCGGGTTTCTGCGGGAGGTCCAGGACATAGGTTGGTATGTAATCATGGAGGATCTCGTACATCTTCTTCTTTCCGTCGCATGTCGCCTCTGCGACCACCACGTCGACCAGAGGGACATGAGAGCACGCCAGGTTTCCCCCGCAGCATGCGTCAACCACCGCCCCGAACGAGGACTTGATCAGCGGACATATGTTCCTAGGAAGCGACTGCTCTGCCACGGGGATCGTATCAGTTCTCCCACCACAGAGCACGATCCGATCGGCACCCGCGGCAAAGATTATCTCATCCGGAACATAGAGGCAGAAGGTCCCGACGACCTTTATTCCTTTTTCTCTCTCTTCTTTCAGCTCGGCGATACGGAGCTCATATGAGTCCTTAAAAATGTCGAGACTCTGAAGAGTAGATAGCATGTAGTTCCGATAATCATTTTATTATGAATCTATTCAAAGGTGCCGTCTATCTTCGTCGTTGCCGGTAGTTCCATGTTTTGGATTAAGTTTTATAGAGAGCCCCAAAAAAAATTATCGAATTTATCTAGTGCTATAAATTCATAAACTCCAACGTTCACGTATCAATTATGAGAGACCAGTTCATCTTCATGACTCATCGCACTGATTGCTACCACTGCAAACAGATGGCAGATCAGATCATCAAAGCTATGCCTAACAAGGCTGAGGTAGCATGCGATAATTGCGGTGCTACTCGTGTTTTTATTCCACGGATTGAAGATGTGAGCAATCTTGGCGAATATACGAAAGTTGAGTGCTACGATGTTTGGAATTTGGTTAGTGTCACCGAGTGCAGGAACTGCCATACAACCGGCCCTCATGATATCGTAATTGGCTGCCGACATTTCACTATCAGGTGCCGGAACTGCAAGTTCACCCATTTTTACAAGTTTGACCTTGAATACATTGCAAAGGATGAACTGAAAATTTAATGTAAGGGTTATAATTCAAAAATGGTATTACGTTTTATTCACCCATTTAAGTTATTTTGTAACAGCCAGCCTGATCATCGTTTCCCATCTGTTCCCCATCAGATTGATCGGGATATTTGCCATTTGTGCTGGACTTCAGGATATTTTTTTTAAATATTGAATGGAAATAAGATTCCCACCCCTGTATTTCCACTGGAATTCTCTTCTGAAAAACTAATATTGTCGGCTGGTTAGTTCAAACTTGTTTTCAGTATATTGCACCACGAAAAAAGCCACAAAGTCACTAAGACGCACCAGACCCCCGGGCGCCATTACATGGCGGGGTATCTATCAGTCAGGCCCGCACGGAACCATCACCACAAATATATACTTTCGGCAGTTACCCTCTTGTGCCCATCGGATGACTATCATCGGATGAACGGTTTCAGGAGGAATTAACAATGGAGATCGATCCCTTTAGCTTCGTGAATATTACAATAATTTTGATTGTTGTTATTGTGCTTCTCGCCATGTCGATACGGATTGCCAACCAGTGGGAACGGGTAGTGCTCCTGTTCCTCGGGAGATTTGTTGGGATCCGGGGTCCCGGGTTGTTCTTTATTATCCCGTTCCTGAACCGGGTCGCGTACCTGATCGATATCCGAGTTATTACGACATCGTTCAATGCCGAACAGACCCTGACAAAGGATACAGTTCCCGTCAACGTCGATGCGGTCCTGTTCTGGCAGGTGACAGACGTAGAGAAAGCCGCACTTGAAGTCATGAATTACAAGGAAGCAGTATTCCTCGCATCGCAGACAGCTCTTCGCGACGTTATCGGCAAGACGATCCTTTCCGAGATGCTCACCGGACGAGAAGCGATCGATGTCGAGCTCCAGAGAATGATCGAAGGTAGGATAAAAGGCTGGGGCATCAAGGTCATCTCTGTCGAGATCCGAGATGTAGTCATCCCGAGCGCTCTCCAGGACGCGATGTCCATGCAGGCTCAGGCGGAACGCGAGAGACAGGCCCGTGTCATTCTCGGAGATTCCGAGCGGCAGATCGCGGAGAAGTTTGAGGAGGCCGCGAAGACTTATGTCAATAATCCCACGGCATTACACCTGCGGGCGATGAACATGCTCTATGAGGGATTGAAGGGGAACGCGACGATCGTCATGGTCCCGTCAACTGTTCTCCAGACTATGACGCTCGGGGACATGACTGGCACCATCGCACTTGCAAAAACGATAGCAAAAGAGCAGGAAGCAAAAACGGATACCGAACAAAAACCACAATCGTAATTTTTCGGCTCTGTAGAAACGCACCTGTGTCGCAGACTCAGATAAACATGGTGGAAAACCCACGGTTATCGTGTTTCTTGAACTTTTATTCCGAAATCACTTGGTCTGGAAACTGAACCGTTTTTTCGTTTGATGTTGCCTGACATTTCAATGTTAAGGTTTGCCCAATGCATTTAGTTTCAAACGCACCACAATCCGCATTGATGGTGATTGGTTCACTTTTCGATTGACCTCCGGTAAGATCTCCGATACAAAGCTGAATATTCGGCTCATTATTCAGAGAAATCTGTTCTCCTTGACTATTATTGACCGTAAGCACCACACACACATTATGTGCCGTCTCATCACCGGTATTAGTAACAGTAGCGGTCGTTTGGCGACAGGTTAATCCACAATTTGTTGGGGTTCCCGGATCTAGGGTAAAATCGACAGGTTTTTTTGACGATGTTATCGGTGATGATGTCGGTATAACTGTTTGGATGACGGGTTGATTAGAATTGGATATTGTGTTTGAAGTATTTCCGATTGTCTCGATAAGAACAATAGAAATGAGAATCGCTGCCACGATTATTATTGAAATGCTAAGTAAGAGAAAAATTTTTGAGACCTTTCTTTTTTTTCTGGTTTTTATTGTATCGGAAACATTATCTTTTTTTATGATGGGGGAATCTGAAAAAGTTTCCATCAATTTATCAAAAAGTCCCATGATAAAGAGATATAATTTTTAAAGATATACGTATATCGCGATTCCCTCCATCATTTCGGAGTCGCTCGGCTATTAGTCGGGACCTCGCACATTTTTGGAGTACTCTCAAAGATACTCTTAAACTCCTCCCCCACAAATCTCATGCCGGTGAAAAAGACTATGGAAAAGATCACGCTCGGCCCGATGCCGTACATGAGTGTCATGCCCACAGTGCTCGTGGGCGCAAACGTAAAGGGAAAGCCGACCTACATGACCGCTGCGTGGGCCACGGATGCTTGCATGGTGCCGCCGATGGTCTGCGTCGCGATCAACAAGGCGCGGTACACTGCAAAGGGTATCGAGGAAAACAAAACTTTCAGCCTGAACATCCCGTCCGCCAAACAGGTGGTCGAGACCGACCACTGCGGTCTCGTCTCCGGTTCGCAGGAGGATAAGTCCACGGTCTTCCGGTCGTTTTACGGGAAACTGAAAACCGCTCCCCTCGCGGAGGAGTGCCCGGTCAATATTGAGTGCAAACTCTTCAAAGCCGTTGACTGCGGGAGCCACCTGTTGTACATTGGTGAAGTCGTGGAGATCCATGCCGATAAGGAATGTGTGACGGACGGGAAACCGGATGTTACAAAGATCAACCCGATTGTATATGCTCAATTAACCTATTTCAACGTGGGAAAACAGGTAGAGAAGGCATTCTCGGTTGGCAAGAAGTACCGAAAGAAGTAAGTCGGGTTTTTTCTCGGAAAAACCGATCTTTTTTACATTACTTCACAGTCAAGACTGTATTACTTTAAAAAACGAGCAAATACAAAAACCCAAATCGTTCAAAATAAAACATCAAGGTGATTGTAGTTGAAAACCATTCACACCGTTAGACTCGCTGGCATCATTCTGATCGGGTACCTTCTTTTGGCAAGTAGCGCCGCTGCTGCGGTAAGTATTCAGTCATACATGGGTGATACCATCACCCTTCAAGGCTATTCGTACGAGAGCTCGACGGTCTATCTCTTTTTAACCGGACCCAATCTTCCGGTAAATGGCGTTGCGCTGAACGATATCACCGCCCGTGCGGATCAGGGGCACTTCACCCAGGTTGACGTTGACAGCAACAGTCACTGGGTATACAAATGGGGCACGAACTCGATGGGTGGCCGGCTTGATGACGGGATGTATACGATCTGGGTCGTGAACGGGCCAAATGACCTTTCCCACTTGAGCGAGGCCGAGTACAGCACAATCACCGTCAGTCTCGGCTCACCCGGACTCACTATCAATACACCCAGTACGCCCATGATGCCGGGGAGCATGGTCCTTTCTTCATTCCCGAATGTATCCTCTGTGGTCGTCAACGATGAATACAAGGGGAAAACACCAATGACGCTTGAAGGACTTGCCCCCGGCATGTATAACGTGACGTTCTCGCGGTTCGGGTACTATAAATTTTCCACACCGGTGAAAGTGGAATCCGGATCGGTTTCAGAAGTCACTGCGAGCCTTGTACAGGAGACCGGCGGGCTTGCGATCAACACGAGTCCAGTCGGTGCCCGTGTCATGATTGACGGTGCGGATGCCGGCATCTCGCCGTTCATCATTACCAACCTCCCAGTAGGCAATCACACGCTTAACGTTTCCTATGCAGGCTATATCTCACAGGAGCAACCGGTGACCGTGATCGTGAATCAGACTCGAGCGGTCAACCTCATGCTCGGTCCGGTGTCTCCCTTTTTCGGAATCCGGGCAGCAGGACTGGTACCGGCAACCCTGCTTGCAGGTGTGATTGTGGTTCTGCTTGTAGGGATGTACCGGTCACGTCACCATTAACTGGGAGTGCGGGATGATGCAGCAATGGATAGCAGCAGGATTTTCCTCAATATCGGGTTCTGGATCGTCTTCTCGTTCGCCTTCGACGCAGTGATCAGCGCCGTCTTCCCCGACCTTTCGCTGAACGCGACGATCTTCCTCTGGTTCATCGGGCTGTGCATCGGTACGCTCATTTTCAACGCGTCGTGGTACTGGCTCAGGCTTCGCCGGAGATAGAATGAGGATGGCAGGCATTGGATTCGAAGATGATCCTGCAAACGTCATTTCCCGGTATATACTATCCGTTAACGCAACAGTACCCACCGGGGAAGTTTATTATGTACATACAAGTGATGATAGAGTATCAAGCCACGACACAGGGTGAACGGCAGAAATGCTCAATGAATTCATCGACGAAAATATCATCTGGATATACCTCATCATCGCATCCTCAGTTACAGTGATATTGACTGCCGTGTTCAGCCTGTCCCATGGCATCAATGAAATATTCCCCTATTTTTTCTTTGTTCCGGTGCTCTTGGTGGCATATGCCTTTCCTCAGAGGGGGGTAATGGTTACGATCACTCTTGGCTGGATTTATATTGTCTTGGTGTACGTTTTCGGAACATTTTCTGGCCAAGTCATCGCAGTTCACACCGCCTGGTTTTTCATCTTTGTCTCTCTTGGTATTGTGATCTCGCACTATGCTCAAAGTTCCAAGATAAGCAAAAATCAGGTCGAACAACTAAAGAAGGAAGCATTCCGGCAAATTGAACTCAACATGGAACAATTTGCAGTCCTCGAAGACCAGATCAGAAATCCTCTGCAGGCCATTATGCTGGATACCGATACGGTTGATGATAAAGTAAAGGCTCTTGTCTCAGAACAGGTGAAAACGATCGAAAAAATTCTCGACACGCTTGATGAGGAGTATTTAGAGTCTGAAAAGGTCAGGAAATTTTTACGAAAATATTATGGTTTCGGCAAAAAATAGAGTTCATTTAAAGAGATTTCTCGCTCATGCGTCATTTTTATGTATAAATCGGCATAAAATGCATTTATAGGTCATTAAACAATAAATACTCAGATAATTTGCCACAAAATTATTGAAACAATGAAAAATAAATAGTATTGAGGAAATGGACATGACAGATGGTCAAAAAAAGTATCCCATGCCATATTTTAAGGTACTTCGTGACCTCGCGATTATTATCATCCTTTCATTTGTTGTCTATGTCATTGCCTCCAGAATGAATCTGGCAGAATCAGCATTCCAGTATGTTCAGAAATATGAAACCATGCAGCTGGATGAACTCTTCATTGTTGCCATTTTTCTTGTGGTCTGTCTTGCGATCTTTGCAGTCCGGTTATGGAAGGAACTGAAGCACCGTACACAGGAATGTAACAGTATTGAAAATGCGCTTGAGAATGCAAACACAAAACTCCTCCTTTTAAACAGTATCACTCGGCAGGATGTCCTCAACGAACTGACTGAAATATCCGGAGATCTTGATCGTACCGAACAGAGACCACTTATCACCAAGGTAAAAGCGGCAATTAACCGTATCCGCAGGCAGATAAAATTCGTTAAAGAGTACCAAGATATCGGAGTCAATAAACCCGAATGGCAGAATGTGGCAGACACCATAACGAGGGCAAGAGTCGGGGTGGATCTTGGTAAAGTGGCACTGGACATCGATGTCCGCAATGTGGAAATTTACGCCGACCGGCTCCTGGAGAAGGCCATGTATTACATGATTGATAACGCGCTTCGGCATGGCGGGGAGAAATTGACCAGGATTCGGTTCTACGACCGGAAGGCAGAGAACGATTTTGTCCTTATCTACGAGGACGATGGTATGGGAATACCTTACGATATGAAAGGACATTTGTTTCCCAAGGAATACGGGCATCATACCGGTTACGGGCTGATGCTGGTGAAAGAGACCCTTGGGGTTACCGGTATCAGTATCAGAGAGATCGGTATTCCGGGCAGAGGGGCCAAGTTTGAGATCCATATCCCCAAGGGAGCGTACCGGCGCATCTGATTTTTTACGGTCGGCCAAAATTCTTTTTTATTAATAATACAGTGTTGACCATGAAGTAATGTAAAAAATTGTCAGATACAACCTTTTGTATCATCCCGCAGTCCGGGCACATCCACCTCACCATTAGAGATTTATTTTCTCCGCTGTCAGGACTTGTTCGTTATAACAAAAGTAAGAATCATGACAATTACCAGCGCAAAGACTGGTATGAGATAGTGGCAGCCTTACGGTGTTTTGCGGGCCAGCTCCTCCATCAGTTCCACCTGGATATTCTGAATTTCCAGGAGTCTTTGCCCTTGGCCCGTCAGAAGATGATCAATTTTCTTATGGAGCCGGTGAATTTCAAGTTCCGTATGGATGCTCACCTGATAATCACGTTCGGCATGGAGACGGTCTCTCATTTCCTGCCGGTTCTGGCTCATGATAATGACTGGAGCCTGAACAGCGGCAAGGGCCGAAAGGAGAAGATTGAGCAGGATATAGGGATACGGGTCGAATGGCCTGAATAGTAAAATAAAGGTGTTCAGGGCGACCCACAAGAAAATTACGACTGTAAACACCGCGATAAATGACCAGCTACCGGCAAAATCGGCGATTTTGTCGGCCAGATGTTCGCCAAAGGTCAGCTCCTTCTCAAATTCGACATTGATATTTCCGGGGAGATGATCCTCTTCTTTCACGCCGTGTTTGTCAGGCTCTTCGAGTGAGGCATACTCATTTTTCTCCTTCTCCAGAACATCCCGGAGATAATCCATCCTGAACCGGTTGAGGTCAGCATGACAGATGTACCCTTCGGGTGACCACGCCGGATGTTCCTTCACGATTACATCCACGATCGATGCACGAATCAACTCCGCAGGCACAAGGTCGTTTTCTCTCTTGTGGTCCCCGCAAATCTGGCAGGGAAATGTTTCCTGATCAGCCATCCCCTTTTCCTCTTCCAACCTCTATGGATCTGCAATCAATATATAGGGAAAGGACGAACAGGTGCAGGTTGGAGACCCCTGATTAGTTGCCAAGCCATTTCTTATAAGAACCCGAATTATCCGAAGTCTATTCATTCCATCCCGATCATCGCGCCATACTTTGTATACACTTCCTTAACGAGCTCCCCGGCCTTCGGGTTACTCCAGTCGTGCATCCATTCCGATACAAGCGACTCAAGCGTAATAGGAATTACCCCGACCTGAAGCATTCGTTTGATGCCGAATTTATGAGCGTCCACCGTGGAATCACCGGCAGCATCCATTAATCCATACACTTCATACCCCTCTCTCAATGCATGGATCGCGGTATAGGCAAAGCACATACTTGTCCACAATCCAGAAACAACGAGTTTTTTCCTGCCGGTCTTCTTGAACGCATTCCACGTTCGTTCATCTTCAAACGCGTCAAAACTCGGTATCGTTCGGGCAATAGCTTCCTGATTCGAGAATAACTTGGTAATTTCAGGTATAAATGCCCCAAGATTCTGGGGATTAATTGCTGACAAAACCACCGGAATTCCCAAGATGCTTGCAGCTTTTGCCGCACAGACTGCTGCATTCTTGATGATCGTTTTATCACCCGAAGCTACGCCTTTAAACATCGCGGATTGGTAATCTACCAGAACCAATACGCTGTTCTTATCAGTCAACAATTCTAGTTTTCCGTCTTTTATCATTTTTGTCACCCACCGTTTTTAATTGAATATAGTCCAGAACATCATTATATAATAACCGGGGTAAACTACCGGTTTAACCCCTAATTTTCTCAATCTATTCGACAATCCTCACTGTTGAAACTCGAAGTTGATACCGCCAACCCATTTGGCAAACACATTATACAGGAATCCATAGACAACCGCCGAGATAAATCCACACACCGCACCAAGAAACGGGATGAGGATAATAAGGGCAATTCCCGCAAATGCACCTACGGTAACAAAACCACGGTGAAAACCTATTACAGCCGCAATAATTGCCCCCACAAGTCCAAAAACCACACCAAACAGTGTGTTGATCTTTGCCAGTGACATTAGGTCAACACTCTTCAAAATGGGCATATGTAATCCCTCGATTCGTGTATTAGTCATGAGAGTATTAAGGATGCGGTTGTTCCCACGCCGTTCACGAGATCATTTTTGATAAGTCCTGTTAACGTAACAGCACCATTAAAGGTAATATTTATTTATTGTCCCGCTGATGCTGGGTTACTCTCGTATCGATATAAAAAATTTATTATATGTGATTATACTATTTTTAAAAAGATCATATTAGGGAAACAAAGAACTGGATTTGCAAGAATGATGAACGTATTTCAGGGAAACTGGGGTGTTTTACATGGATGATATAACTTCACGGGATGATGAAAAAGGCCGGGAACTGGCGCGGGAAAAGGGACGGAAAGAGGGACAGGAAGAGGAACGTGCACGGGAAAAGCGAAAGGGTAGTTTGGGAACAAGGATAAAGATCGTCATCTCCCTTGTTGTTCTTGTCATCATTGTAGCTGGGGTAGCTTTTCTGATGATATCTGTATCGGTCACGAATGTATCACCAACTGACTCGTTACCCTTCACTACCACGTATGGTGTTTCGTTCCCAGAAGGCCAGACAATAACAATCGGGAACACGCACATCAATGTTCTCTCGTACCAGAACGAGTTAATCTCGGATATTGATGGCAACCGGGAGAAACTTGTGGTGGGAGATGATAGGAGTATGTTAGAACGGCGTGCAGTGATCACTACACTCGGTGCAATCACGCTTATGGATACCAACTTCCAGATAAACCTTAAGTACAAAGGTGATCGGGATAACCGGGCATACTTTGATATGGCGGTACATACCTCACGACAGGTACCGGATATGCTTCTCAGACAGCTGCTTCCACGTGAGATAGATGCACGACCCATATGAGCGGAGAAATTGTATGAAATTCATTTTCACAATCGCAGTTTTTGGAGTACTGTTCTTTGTACTCCTATCCTCGGGATGCACCAGTACATCCCCGCCAGTCCAGACACAGACATCTGTTCCTACCACGGCAGTAGTGATTCTATCGCCAACCCCAACTGCAGTACCATATCCGAATGCTATGGCCCTGAATGAGTACGCCACCTTCGGGAGTGGGAATGAACAGGGCAAGGCAACCGTGTACCGGTACGCGGTGAAACCGAACTACAACTGGACGTCACCGGAATGGAATAGCCCCCAACAACAGCCAACGGAATCCGGACTGCTTAATGTCGAGCGTGGCCACAATATTCAGAAACCACAGGTAGGTAACACCTTCCTGTTCATATACGTCCGTGTCACGAATACTGGTAAAAATAACGTATATGTTCCTTCAGCAAAACAGTTCGTAGTGTTCAGTGACGGGAAGGTGTACAATTATACATCCATCTACAATCCTGATGTGATTATTGACAAAGTTTTTGGGACACAATATGATTACGCGATCGGGGCTGGCGGAAAAGTCGGGTATATCCTACCGGGCGAGAGCAACAGTGCAGATGGATACCTCATCTATGAGATACCTGCCCCGTTCTCTCCTGCCACCACCTATGTAGTGTGCAACCTCGACTCTAAGAATCAGGTAGCTTGGAAACTTGGTTGACCGGGGATGTTCCTGTTCACTACCTTTTTTATTCACCATCGTTTTTAGAGGAACCGGTGGGAGATTTCTGTATATTCCCCATGTGCAGAGCTAACAACATGGAGTGTGAAGCCGATGGACGAAAAAACTAAGGACCAGATCTTCATTCTCATCATCGGAATCCTCATCGGTGGGAGCCTGTACCTTGCCAACTCGCTTATCCTCTGGAACACATCTGTGAACAAGGACAAGAGCGAAATCGCCGAAGGTCTCTATCTCGACGTCTCGTCGATCGAGAACTACCTCGCCACCGCAGACCGGGAATTCCTCGCAAACCCCGATGACAAGTATATCTTCGTCCAGGCCACCCCGCTCTACCCGGACAACGGCCTGTACTTCGCCTACCTGCGAGACATCCCCAAGATGGACCGGAAGATTGCACAGGATACGTTCACGTTCTATAATCACCTGTTGTTGGCGGAGCGGGACCGGAGCCTGATCTTCGAGATCCAGCGGCTGGGAGATATGCGGGAACTCACCTCCGCAGAGCGGAGACGACAGCAGATCCTGACCCAGAGTGCCGCCAGCGAAGTGAACATGTCGGTGAGTCTTCTGCCCCCCCTGAAACGGGAGCTGGACGCTGCGACCTGATATGAATCGCAATCTCCCTCGTTCTGTTGTGGTACGAGCCATACCCTCCTACCGCGAGCGGCCACGAAGACTTTTGTCAATAATCCCACGGCATTACACGAGCGTGCCCCGACACTTTCGCCGGGTTTAATATTTCCTGAATTGATCATTAAGTGGATGAACGCAAAGGTACTTGCCCTCCTCCTAATCTACTTGGCAACGATTGCAGTCGCAGGGTGTACTTCCGGCTCTCAGGTAAAAGATCAGCCAGCACAGACGACCTCGGTAAAACTCGAAGCTTCTCCGGAGCGGTACTCCTTGGTCATGTCCTCAACACCTGGCGTCAGACTCTCCGTCAATACCACCGGCTTTACCCCTTCGGATGCGCAATTCCGGTGGTCTGCGGACTATGGGCACTTCTTTTCATGGAATGCACCGGATTTCCGTATCAATGAGCTTGGAAACCCGGTCCTAAACAACGGTCAAACGATCTACTGGGGATTTACGGAAAACCCCTCGTCCACAAAGGATCCCGTAACCGTAACGGTTGTGGCAGAGGACCTCAGATCCGGTACGGTTTTGGGAACCTCTACCGTCACCTTACGCTGGGACGGGAATTACACGGTGTACGTCCAGGATACGATATAAATTTTTTAAAAAAAATTACACCAGTGAAAGCCTCGCGTTCGGTTGCGCAACTTTCAACCCGTCTGTTCTCGTGATTTCTCGCGGTTCCTCTTTCCCTGATAATATCATAAGTGAATACGTTAAGATAAGAACGAAAACGAAAAAAAATTGATTTGGATTAGGCTCCGGCACTGTCGTAGACAAGACAATAGTACCGAGCTCCAAATAGGGCAAATGGAGGTATTAGACAGAAATAAATGATCCATCCAAGGATTGGGATCATCATAATGATGGACATAACAATTCCAAATATTGCTCCCACAATTAGTAAGACAATTAGAGCAATGATATATGAAACCCATCCGATTTTGCCTATCGTTGCAAGGATAGCATTAAAGTTGAAGGCTTCACCAATACTGCCGGTTCTTGCCAAACGAATAACACCAATCGCTTCAAACAATGCAATTATGATTGCGACAATAAAGATGACAAGAAAACCGACAAGCATACCTGCGATGGCTCCTGTTATTGCGGTAATGTTGCCCGTTAGCTTTCCCGACAACATTGACATCCACGTTGCGCCCAGAATCAGGAATCCAAGTATGAAAATTGGGATCGCATAGATAATAGCAACAATAAGGTATTTTATACCGTCAACAAACAGTGTTCCCCAATCAGTTACTTCAGGAGCTGGTTTTTCACCTCGAAGTATTTTCATCATGTATCCCATAAGTGGAATACCGAGTATTATAGTGGCGATAATCAACATCAACCACTTCGTCCACTTTCCCCACACGGCATCCTTTGCATAAGCAAAGGAGTCTCCAACCATACTACCGTAATCCATTACATTCACCAATCGTTGGTCTAAACAATTTATGACTGTTTCAGCCACAAACGATTTAAATAGCAAACAACTTCGCAGAATATAAATTTATCTCGTTTATTCGTTCTGTTCCATCTGTGGGACGTTTAAACACTCGATATTGAAATGTTCCGACGATATTATTTTGGTTAAGTCCCGTTAACTCAACGGCACCTTTTTTCGAAATAGTTCCACATCACAATGGTTTTTCGAGCTTAAAAAGTGGGGAATTATCGAAATATAAGATTAATTTTTTTGGATTGAAATTTTGCATCAATAATTCCTAGAGATTTTCCGGGATACCTTTTATCGCATTAATATTAGTTTCTTCATCCCTTGTTCCGCTTCATATTTCCCTATTTCCTGGCCGACGGAGGCCCCGGCGTTGTTTCTTGAAGAAGATAAGCGAGGCAATACTGATCCCGATCAGGGCAATTATCACAACCACAACGGGTATCCAGGAAGATCCCCCTGCCGCAGATCCGGTCGGGAGCCCGGTTACGGCAGAAGTTTCCGATGCCATGGGAGCTGGTGTCGTGGTCGTGATCGTATATGTCGTCGCCGGAACCGTGGTTGTCATCACCGCTACAGATGCCGTGATGAACTTGTTCCGGGTATCCGTGTTACTGCCTATTGAATTGGTCGCAGTAAGCACAACGGTATAGGTACCGGCACTCGTATACGTGTGGGACGGGTTTTGGAGGGTGGATGTGATCCCGTCGCCGAACGACCATGCCCAAGAAGTTGGGGAATTACTGGACGTATCGGTGAACTGGACGGTAAGCGGGACACTTCCTTGCGCAACATCCGCAGTAAACGACGCATCCGGGAGGGTCGGTCCCTTGGTCACCGTGATGTAGTCTGGAACGGTTGTCGCGTTGCTCCCCACGGAATTATAAACCGTCAGTTCGACCGTATACGTACCGATGCCTGTGTAGGTATGTGTCTCGGTCTGGTTTATCGAGGTCCCACCATCACCAAAGTACCAGGACCACCCCGTTGGAGAATTGGTTGAAGTATCCGTGAAGTTGACCGTAAGCGGCGCAGTCCCGTTGGTGATACTCGCTGTGAAGGACGCAATAGGGCTGGAGGGATTGACGGTAATATAATTAGTTTGGGTCACGGTGTTACTGCCTGCTTCATTGGTCGCTGTAAGTGTCACGGTATAGGTACCAGAACTCGTGTACGTGTGGGACGGGTTCTGGGTAGTTGATGAACCCCCATCACCAAATGACCACAACCACAATGTTGGGAAGTTTGTAGAAGAGTCCACAAACTGGATCGTAAGTGGTGCAGGTCCAGAGGTTTCCGTTGCTACGAATGATGCCACCGGTGTCGTGGCCACCTTGCTGACGATAATATACCCGGACTGAGAGATCGTGTTACTGCCGGCTGCATTGGTTACCGTAAGTGTTACCGTATAGTTACCGGCACTCGTATACGTGTGGGACGGGTTCTGGGTGGTTGATGAACCCCCGTCACCAAATGACCACAACCACAATGCCGGGGAGTTCGTGGAGGAGTCTACAAACTGGACTGATAGAGGTTCGGTTCCGGATGTCACATTCGCAACAAAAGCTGCGGTGGGAGTGGAACTCAATTTGCTGACCGTGATGTACCCGCTCCGGGTAAGCGTGTTACTGCCAGCTGAATTGGTCGCAGTAAGGGTAACAGTATAGGTACCAGCGACCGTATACGTATGTGAAGGACTCTCTATTGTTGAAGTATTCCCATCACCAAATGACCACAACCACAATGTCGGGGCGTTCGTGGATTGATCGATGAAGAGTACGGTTAATGGCGCTGTCCCGGCCATTGCATTCGATACGAAAGCTGCCACCGGTGTTGATACCGCAGATGCCGGCAAGATGACCAACATACTGGCAAGGAGAATGGAAAAACAGACCCGCAGCGGGATCTTCTTCATGATTCTCCTCCCGAACGTGGCTGATTTGGATATGCAGCATGAAGTGAGTTGTGCATGATTACACCTATACAATACACCCAATGGTAGTGTGACGATGTTTCTGAAAATTCGAACACACCGTGTATTCGCAATCAATCATTCCTCATCTATTGATAAATACCTTCTACCGGTCACCAATTCCTCATTGGTATCGATAAAAATGGAGATCGCGAGTCTCAGGGAAGAATCATCATTCGAGAAGGCTCCAAGAAAACGAGGCCCTCACCTATTTTAACGATAAACCTGTTGCAGGTTCGATATCCATGACCTCGTTTAAAATTGGTTGAACAGTTTAACCATTTGCAGGTTTCTTAAGAACAGATCATATAGCATCTGCGGGACGTTTACCTACTCGACATTGAAGTGTTCCGACGATTTCATTTTTGTTACGTACCGTGAACGTAACAGCACGGTGGAAATCAGCTTCCCAAAGAAGGATAGAACATAATCATGACAGAATGCAACGATAGTTTAGGTAATCTCTAAAAGCACAATGGGGGCGATATCTACACAACAGCAAGGTTCAGGTCAGAGCGATTCCAGCGCCGCGATGCTTGATTTGACACCGTCGAATGACTTCACTTCGATGACCGATGTTGCCTGGTTGCGCCGGAGCGCCGCCATCACCGGGACAAAATCGATCGTCCCTTCCCCCACGGCATTATGAGCATCATTCCCCCCATTGTTGTCGTGGATGTGCATGTGGGAGAACCCCGATTCAAGGAACCCGGGGAGACAGTGGTTGATATGGGCATGCCCGACATCGAGGACAAACCCGTTGCCCTCGATCAGCCCGAGGTCTTCGGGGGTTCTGAGATTAAAGAAGTGCATGCCCCCCATGTTCTCGAAGTAAAACGTGAGCGAGAGCTCGTCTGCGGCAAATCGAAGTTCCTGCAGGGATTTTTTGAACTGGCGGTCGGCCTCCTCCCGATCCTGTTCCCACGCGTGGTAACCCGGGTGGACGACAACGGGGGCGCCGATCTCTACCGCCACCGCAAAACAGTCGGTCATGACTTCGACGCTTGCCCGGCGGATGGACTCGAAGAGGCTCGCGATGTTCATTCCATGGTAGGGTGCATGGATGATGAAGTCCTGTGAGTAGCTCTCAAAGATCGCAGTGTCGGAGATGAAATGGAGGCCCTCGTCCATAACCTCGATGAGACCGGTAATGCCGGCGAGGGTGTCGAACGTCTCTGGAAGTGGTTTATCCATGAGACAGTAACTGGAGACCCCGAACATGATCAGCGGGTCTGAGACGCGAGGAATAAAAATCTATGGAACGCGGCTCGGACATTATCTGCCGGGAACACACACACACCCCCGGCACACTCCAAACCTGATCCCCCAGCGGAACCCGCTTAAAGTCACGTGGAGATAACAGCTGGGAGGTATCTGACATGGTAAAAGTTATTGCATTCAACGGAAGTCCCCGGAAAGATGGGAACACGTCCATCCTTATCGGGCATATGTTCGAAGAACTTGAGAACGAGGGGATAGAAACCGAGCTGATACAGGTCGGCGGGAAGAATGTTCGGGGATGCACTGCCTGTATGGAGTGTTTTGAGAACAAGGACGGGCACTGTATCCTCGACGACGACATCGTTAACCACTGCATCGATGCGATGGTGGAAGCCGATGGTGTCATCCTCGGTTCGCCGGTGTACTTCCTGGACGTCACCGCTGAGATGAAGGGGCTGATCGAACGGGCGGGTTTTGTCTCCATGGCAAATGGTGGCGGTCTCTACCGTCGCAAAGTGGGGACTGCCGTTACCGCAGTGCGAAGGGCCGGGGGAGTACGAACCCTCGATTCCATGCTCCACTTCCTGCTCGCCACCGGGATGATTGTTCCGGGTTTCCCTGTCCTTGGGGTTGGGAGGGAGATCGGGGACGTCAACAAGGATGAGGAAGGCCTTGCACGTGCACGGGATGCCGGGAAGAATATGGCATGGCTCCTGAAGATGATGGAGAAGGCAAAAGGGTCCCAACATCTCTGATGGGTTTGAGATCCGAAAATCTTACGAACGAGTATACTAAAAAGAATCGAGGGAAACCATGACAAACGTAATTGCAATCAATGGGAGCCCGCGGAAGACGTGGAACACCGCGATGCTCCTCGGAAAAGCACTCGAAGGCGCCGAATCGCAGGGCGCAGATACAGAACTCATCCACCTCTATGACCTTGACTTCAAGGGATGCACGAGCTGCTTTGCGTGCAAGCTCAAGGACGGCAAGAGTTACGGGAAATGTGCGGTCCAGGATGATCTGACCGATGTCCTCGACCGGATAGAGGGCACCGATGCGCTCATCCTCGGCTCGCCGATCTATTTCGGCACCGTGACCGGGGAGATGCGGAGTTTTATGGAGCGACTTCTCTTCCCGTACCTTGCGTACACAAACCCCCCGTCTTCCCTCTTTGGGAGGAAGATCCGAACCGCGTTCATTTACACGATGAACGTCTCGGAACAGCAGATGAAGGATTACCAGTACTCCGTGCACACCGGTGCGATTGAAAACATCCTCGCCCGCACGTTCGGGCACGCCGAATCACTCTTCTCCTTCGAGACGCTCCAGTTCGAGGACTATACAAAGGTGGTCTTCGGCTATGCCGATCCCGAGATGCGGAAGGAACGGCGCAGGACGGTATTCCCGAAAGATTGCGAAAAAGCGTTCGAACTGGGAGCACGGTTCGGAAAGGGCCAGTAATCTGGGACCCGGTGACAGAAATGGCAGCCCAGATGGTTCCTTACAAGTGCGTGGTGTGCGAATATATTTACGACCCGAAGATAGGTGATCCAACGTCAGGAATTGCACCCGGCGTCGAATTCGATGCATTACCGGATGACTGGGTCTGCCCGACGTGCGGGGCAGGGAAAGATCAATTTGTGAAAGTGGAGGAATGAACCGTCGATCCCTCCTTATATACACCCGCCACATTTTGTGAGGTCTTGACGGTTACTCTAGATTCCTATGTATTCAGAGGTTCTGTGCCGGTACCACACTGTTCCCGGCGTGCAGCACAACGGTCCTTGGCAGCTCGATACCAAGTGCCTCTTTTAAGACCTCCTCAACGGTCTCTACCGGCACGAATGCAAGGTCGCTCCGGACATCGTCGGGCACATCTTGGAGATCACGCTCGTTCTCTTTTGGCAGGATCACTTTTTTTATTCCCGCCCGGTGTGCGGCAAGGATCTTCTCCTTGATTCCCCCCACAGGCAATACAGCGCCGCTCAGGGTAATCTCACCGGTCATGGCAAGGGTTGAGTCTACAGTTTTTCCGGTGATCAAAGACGCGAGAGCCGAGAAGATCGTCACGCCTGCCGAAGGACCGTCCTTTGGGGTAGCTCCTGAGGGCACGTGGATATGGATGTCACTTGTGATAAAGTTGAACCCGCCCTGCGTGTCTGCGAGCCGTGAGCGGATTAGGCTTAACGATATCGTCGCTGACTCCTTCATCACGTCTCCGAGCTGGCCAGTGAGGGTGAGCTTGCCGGTCCCGGGCATGAACGTACCTTCGATGAAGAGGATCTCCCCGCCAACCGGTGTCCATGCAAGACCGGTGACTACGCCAGAGATAGGCTCCTTCCGCGCCACTTCCTGCCGGATCACCTCCTTACCTAAAATCCCGGCAAGCATATCCTTTGTCACCACGAATGGCAGATCGGCTCTTCCGGAGACAATCTTTTCAGATACGTACCGTGCTATCTTCGCAAGCTGTTTTTTGAGCCACCGGACGCCTGCCTCGCGGGTGTACTTTTCGATGATCACCTTTAAGGCCTCATCTTCGATTCGGAGCTTGTCCGCATCGAGGCCGTGCTCTTTTAAGGTCTCTGGAATTAAGTGGTCTTTTGCAATGGCGAACTTCTCATTCTTCGTGTAGCCTGAGATCTCGATCAACTCCATCCGGTCGAGGAGAGGTGGCGGGATCGTTGCAAGGGAGTTGGCAGTGGCAACGAACAGCACATCGGAAAGGTCGTAGGGGACTTCCAGGTAATGGTCCGAGAAGGTATTGTTCTGCTCAGGGTCGAGGACTTCGAGCAGGGCGCTCGCTGGGTCTCCTGCGTACGACATTGCCAGCTTGTCGATCTCATCGAGAATGAAGACAGGATTTTTCGTGCCGGCTTTTTGTATGCCTTGGATAATCCTACCGGGCAGGGCACCGACATAGGTTCTCCGGTGTCCACGGATCTCGGCCTCGTCCCTGACGCCACCCAGACTGACCCTCACGTATTTACGCCCGAGCGCCTCGGCGATGCTCTTGCCAAGACTCGTCTTGCCCGTGCCGGGCGGACCCGTAAGGAGGAGGATCGATCCTTGTTTTTCCTGTTTGAGTTTCATGACAGCGAGGTGTTGGATGATCCGTTCCTTGACCTTTTCAAGGCCGTTGTGGTGGCTCTCGAGCACCCGGCGGGCCTGCTCTATATCGATGCTTTTCTTCTCTTCTGTTACCCAAGGAAGGTCAAGCATGAGATCAAGGTAGTTCCGGATCACAGAACTTTCATGGTTCTGGCTGCCCCCGGTCTCGAGTTTTTTGAGCTCCGCCAATGCCTTTTTACGCACTTCATCCGGCATCTTTGCGGTCTCAATCCGTTCCCGATATCCCCCGTCACCGGAAGCACCTTCACCCTCGTTCAACTCTTCTTGGATCATCCTGAGATGCTCCCGCAGCATCGCCTCTCGGTTCGACTTGCTTACCCGGTCGGAGACTTTTTTTGCCATTTCGATCCGGATGTTGACGTTCTCTCTTGCTTTAACGAGGAGTTCCAAGAACGTGATGTACCTTTGCCGGATAGAGTCAATCTCAAGGAGCGCCTGCTTCTCGGCAAGATGGACCTGCAGGAAGGGCATCACAAGTCCCATGATCTGGTTGACAGAGTCCATCCGGTCGATCGGTCGAGTGAACTGTTCAGAGCCCGTGAAGCGGCTGCTGATCTCGTGGATGGTGAGTTTTATGTCCGCGAGGATCCGGGCTTGCAGTTCTTCATCGAGATCATGGATGTCCGGAACCGTCTCGTATGCAGCATAGAACCGCCCGTCCTTTTCAGAGAGAGAGAGAACCTTCACCCTCTTCACGACCTGCGCATATATTAGATACCCATCATCAGCAGGCTGCACATGAGAGATCCGAAACAGGTTGCCAATCTTATACAGCGACTCGGCGGTTACTTCTGAGGGGGGAGTGCCGCTTTTGACAGTCAGCCCGATTGCATTTGCAGCGTCTCCATGCTCCATCGCAGCTAGCAGGAGCTCTGCGGTGGCCCGGTCAACCTGAAGTTTTGTCCGGCTGTCCGGATAGACAACAACCTCAAACAGAGGTATGACATTGTTTTGCTGTGTATACTGATTTTTTTCTGATTGCATGGTTTCCTCATTCATTTAGTTCGACTTTACCTAACTAAAGTGCAGGACAAAAAAATTACCTGACTTTCTGCAGGATCTCTACTAGAAGATCTGTCTCGTGTTTGTCCAGTGAATCTATCATCCTTTCAATCACCCGGCGCAGGGCGGCCTGTTCGGCTTGGGCAATCTTCTGTCCTTTATCGGTGAGGCGAATGTACAGGATCCTACCATCATCGGGGCAAGGATCCCGGTATACGCACCCCATCCGGACAAATTTGTTGATCATCTCGGTGATTGTGGGTTTTGAGTTCCTCGTGATCTCAGCAAGCCTGCTGAAGGTGACATCTCCCTGTTCATTGATGACTTTCAGATAGGTGATCTGTTTCACCGTCATATCCGATAGTCCGCATTCGGAGAAGATGGCGCTGGAGCATTCGTTTCTGATCCTGAGTAAGTTTTCAAACACTTCGAAAAGATACTCTCCTCTCTCCACCATACCCCGATCCTTCGTTAGTTAGGTTTTACCTAATCTTAAATATACTGATCAGATCTATTGCGTTAATGGGACTCAACAAAAATGATATCGTCGGAACACTTCAATGTCGAGTATTTAAACGTCCCCAGATGCAACGGAACGTTTCATCCTGTTTCCCGCTTCACAAGGCTGAGCGAAGCAGAGTTCATGCAGTATCTCTGATGAGTTGGCGGAGGACCGTCGTTGAAGACATGGCCGAGGTGTGCACCGCACCGGGCACATAGGACCTCGACGCGGATCATCCCGTCGCTCCGGTCTTCTGCGTTTTTGACATTCTCTTTGGCTATAGGTAAAGAGAAACTCGGCCAGCCTGTCCCGGACTCGAACTTGTCCTTTGAATCGAAGAGGTCGGTTCCGCAGCAGGCACACTGGTAGATGCCGTTATCGTGGATATTGTGATACGCACCGGTGAACGCGGGTTCTGTACCTTTCCTGCGTGCGACTTCGAATGTCTGGGCAGGGAGTATCAATCTCCACTCCGCTTCGGTCTTTTCAATGGGCGCCACAAGTTCGATCTTTCCAGTCGCTGCTGAGTAGATGGGAATCTTTCCGGTTGTCATGATCGCTCCAGCGATGGATAATCCGTGTATCCCCGTTCTTCACCGGTATAAAACGTCGCCACATCCTCATGATTCAACGGGGCATCCCTCTTGAACCGCTCAGGGAGATCCGGATTGGCCAGGAACAAAACTCCAAATGAGATCAGATCTGCCAGACCGTCTTCAATCGCATCGTTTGCCATCCGGGCATCGTAGCCCCCGTTCAGTATGAGCGTTCCGTCGAATTTTGTGCGAATGAGCGAGGCCATCTGCATATCCGGTTGTATTGCTCCCAGCTTACCCCCGACCGGCTCCACCAGGTGAATGTAGCCGATGCCTATCCTGCTCAGTTCCGATGCCATATAGGCAAAGGTTTCCCTTGGATTTGAATCGGACATCGCATGGAGTGAGAAATGCGGTGACATCCTGTACCCTACCTTTTTTGCCCCCCATACCTTGGCCACTGCTTCGGTCACTTTGAGGGGGAGGCGTGCATGGTTCTCCAGGCTTCCGCCGTATTTATCGGTTCGCCGGTTCGAACCGTCCCGCAGGAACTGGTCCAGCAGGTAACCGTTCGCCCCATGGATTTCAACGCCATCGAAACCTGCCGTCTTTGCATTCTTCGCCCCATTCCTGAATTGTCGTACGATTTCCGGGATCTCACTAAGTTTGAGAGCCCTAGGAACCGGTATCATCTTTTTGCCCACCGGAGTATGAATTTCTTCGTCGACCGGAAGTGCCGATGGGGCGACCGGGAGGTCCCCTCCGAGAAAATCGGGATGCGACATTCGTCCCACGTGCCAGAGCTGAAGGAAAATCTTCCCGCCAGCACGATGAACCGCACCGGTCACCTCCTTCCAGCCGGAAACCTGTTCCGGTGTGTAAATCCCGGGAGTCCGGTAAAAGCCAACCCCTTGAGAACTCACCTGCGAACCTTCGGTAATAATTAACCCTGCCGAGGCTCTCTGCATATAATAGGTGACGGATAACGGTCCTGGGACATTACCTTCAATCGCACGACCCCGGGTCATCGGCGCCATCACCATCCGGTTTGAGAGCGAAAGATCGTCCATTTTATAGGGAGAGAATATACTCATACGGTTCCTCCGGATTCTTGATCCGGTCTTGAATGATCAACCATTGCTATCTTGGATCATTGTCCTGAAGGGAGATAAAAAAGATTTGTTCTGGTATTCCTATCCCTCCTCTGATTTTACTTTCACACCCCTCCAACTATGCGATTATAACCGTACAATACTACGCTTTGACGCATGGATCTCCCAATTCTCCCGGATATCATCCTGCAACAAGGCACGTATAATGTAATTATTGCGCCCGAACACATGATTTTGGGAGGACTAAACGGCAACCCCATTCTAAAACAGTTTACAACACTCTTCATTTCCGGCAACTTTTCGCGTCTATTGACACAAATTGATCGGAACTCCGGTCATTTTGACATTCGACGGGCATTCACCTGTCACCAATTATTAACAATTCTTCAGGAAACATATCACACCATCGTGTTTTTAGAACACGATCCTTCAATTTATGACGATGCGGGAGATGTCAAAACGATGATCCCTCACGCCTTAAAGGAAATTTCACACGACAAAATCGTGGTTCTATACGCCCCGAAAATGGATTTCTCATTGTCTTTTTTAACCCGTAATGCGGATCGGGTGTTTGTTTTTGAGTCATGGAATAAAAAATCACGACCGTGTACTTCGTCATTTGATGGCCAAAAAACATTGGATACGAATTAGAATTCGATAATTATATTATACTCTTAACTAATACTCCCGAATTGTGGATTGGTTATGAGAAAAATAGTCCCAATTTTAGTAATTATTATTGTAATTTTCCTAGTGTGGGCAAGCGGATGCACAAATACAACACCAATAACAAATCAACCATCAACAATACAGACTCCTTCTCTTGCAGTTACACCGGCCTTAGGTTCTGCCACGGTATCCACCGCCGCTGCCCAGCCCGGGGTAACAACCAGTTCCCAAGAGATTGTCGTGCAGCCCCGTGGGATTGTAGACCCAGCCTTTAATGTAGATGTCATGATTCCAGAGAAGATTGCTCCAGGCACAACACTGTTGGGTGATCTTCATGATCTGACCCACCCTAGAATCGTCGAAGTGAACATGTTGGGCGAAATCGTGTGGAAATACGATGTCCCGGAAGAGTTGAAAGATTACATAAATCCTGGGTTTTCCGTTGTGCCACTGCAAAATGGCAATATCCTTGCGGTATTCTCACGCAACGGAGTCTATGAGATCAACCGTACCCGCAAGGACGTTGTGTGGAAATTTATTGATCCACAAGCCTCCCATGACGCCGAGCGGCTCGGGAATGGAAATACGCTTGTGGTGGATGGTGGGTACGGGCGTGATACGATACAGGATGCCCAAGTACGAGAGATCAACCCACAGGGACAGGTTGTCTGGTCATGGTATGCAAAAGATCACGGGTTTAATCAAGCACCATATAACACTATCAACAATCAGGGGTGGACACACACCAATGCTGCAAGCCAGTTGCAGAATGGTGATATCCTCATCAGCTTGAGGAATTTTAATCTCACCGTCGAAGTTGACAGGGATGGCAAGGTTGTGCGGGCCATTGGAGAGGGTTCCATGGAATGGCAACATGATCCTGAAGTTGAGCCAAACGGGAATATCCTTTTTGCAAACCCAGCATGGCCGTCCAAGGCGCTCGAAATCGACCCCACGGGTAAGGTCGTGTGGAGCTATACTATCCCGAAAGACATTGCTTTCTCTTCTCAAACCCGGGATGCCGACCGGTTGCTGAACGGTAATACGTTACTTGCCGCAGCAAACCGGATCATAGAGGTGACACTGCAGGGAGAGATTGTCTGGCAGTTCAGGCTGAAAGATATACAATTTGCTAGTACCAATGATGCGCAATCCCGGGGGTTCTACAAGGCAATCAGGATTCCTGCCTGATATCTATCAAATTGTTCAATTTATTCCAAATTGTTCCCTTTACGTGTTATTGAAACCGACTATTGCCCATTTTTAAAAAAGCCCTGTTTTGATGATTTTATAGTTGGATGTATGTGACGTGAGGGCTGGATTTGGTCTTCCGTAACTTACTAAATTAATTCGATAATTATATTATAATATCAACTAACATTCCAGCATTGTGGATTCGTTATGAGGAAGATATTTCCCATTTTTGTAATAATTATTGTAATCTTCCTAATGTGGACAAGTGGATGCGTTAATACTACCCCAATAACAAATCAATCATCAACAATACAGACCATACTTCCAACGACGGTTACGCCAACCACGATTTCTATACAAAATCCTGAACCACAGAGAATCTATTTTAGTAGTAGTCCAAGCGAATTTCCAGTCCAACAGTTACCTCCCAGATTGGACTTATATGGATCTAGTTCACTAATTAAAGGTCAACCTACTGTGACATTTGCATATATAGAAGGTTCGGCTGGGGGAACAACACAGGAATTTAATGTGCCGTATCCACTATGGACGATGAATATTTCTGTAATGCCAAACGTCAACCAAACGGAAGTGTGGTTCCAGATCGGACTTTTCTACGCGTCAAACGGTACGTTTATTGATGGAGGAGAGTTGCTTCACCGAGGTAGCATGTATAAAACCATATACACGTCAAACAGTAAAATGTACATTATTATTGATACGAATGGGAGAGAGTCGTATAGAATAAATTTCGAGACGGCTCCGAAATATTATGATTATATTCATAATCTTGGAATTAATACCGATATAACACGTTTCTAGAACCAAGAAAAAAATATTAATTGAACTTATTGAAAGAACAGAACAAATACCAATTTTTTCCGGCACCGAGATTATATAGCCAATATAGTTTTTTGTGGTCAGTCATTTACTCCTCATATAATTTCCGGTTATGTGTATGATTCGCAGACCCCTTTTTTTCTAGGCAGCGTTACCTTTATCTCTGGAAAATACCTAGTGAATGAAACTGACAGACCAGTCAAATACCTAGACGGAACGACCATATGAGCCTCCTCATCTTGGAATGTGTACCGAAGAAATGGAAGGCCCGGGAAGGGTTGGCACTCTACCATTTCCTGAAGATGCCCGTAGGGACGGATATCGACGTCAAGTTGGTTGAGTTCCGGACAAAAACGGAGTTTTTGAAGTTTTTATCGAACAAGAGTTACCTTAATCGATTCCAATTTGTCCATCTGTCGGGACACGGTTCAATCCATAAACATGTGGGAGTATTCGAGTTGCCGTACGGGGATGTGTTACCGCAGGAGTTTCCCAAAGGGTGCTTCGAGGGACAGTGTATCACGTTATCCGCCTGCGAACTGGGAAAGTCAGACTTCAGCGGCCCGTTCATTCAGCAGACGCTACCGGAATTTGTCATCGGTCCGTCACGGGACGTGACCTTTGACGACGCCATCATCTTTTGGGTCAATTTTTACTTTTTTGTCCTCTACCGTGACTTCAAAGCTACCACGGCGTTCGACAAGACACGAGGATTTCTCGCCCCCCATATCAAGGGCGGGTTCAGTTACTGGAAGATGGAGGAGTGAACGCGGCTATTTTCCATTTTTAAAAAAGGAGCTGGTTCATTGACAGGAAATGTAAAAAAAGTATGATGAATTATTTCATAGAAAAACATCTATTACTTCGGCAGTTGCTCCATCCAGTTCTTCGGGAGCTCGATCATATACATTTCAACTTCATCAGTACCTGATCTTCCCCAGTTGGTGGTAAACAGCACTCGGGTAAAATCTCGATTGACATTTGCCTGTGGTTCCGCCCAATAGTCGTGTTCAACTCCTGAACTCACTAGCGAATGCGTATGAGCCAGACGCACGATCCGTCCCTGTGGTTTCAATTCAAGGGCAAATATATCATCGTCCATCCACGTATACGCTGTGGGATGTCCACCATTGTGCGTGGAGACAAGTGCCCAGCCAGGACGATCGAATGCCAGCCCGGAGAAATGCAGGCCGATTGCCGTATGAGAGAAATCAATTGGCTCGAGAGGAGTGATCTTCCCAGTTCCCAGATCGACAATCGATATGTAATCTGTATCAATGTCCTGGTAAATCATGATCTCCCTGCCTTCCGCATCAAACGCAAAGTCAGAGTGCCCGATGATTCGCAGGATCCCCCGTGCATGTTGTAAGTCACGATCGTAAACCATGAGCCCGCAGGGTTTATCGTAGGTTCCCAGTGTTCCGCGTTCGCAGTAATCATTCTGGGCAACCACATAGGTCCCGAGCGGGCTGATGATGACACTATCGGCATCGGCATTCGGAACACCTTTCAAATCGCGTCTAGCGATGATTTTGTCTATCTGTTGATCATATGTGAGTATAGCGATAGTGTGATAGGTTTCGTCCTCGACCATGAGCCCCCAGTACCGTCCGTCGCGGGATGGACCACCTTCATACCGAGTCCAGACAAATGTGAGTTTATCATTGGGAAAATCCGTCGTAAAGTCGTGGATAACTTTCTGTTCCTGTGTTAGGGTATTATAAGATATAAGGACGGGCCCAGCGATATAATAAATCAGATTGGGGTTGAACGGATCCCAGCGGGGATCCATTCCAATTGGAATTTTAGCGATTTTTTCAAGCGTTTGGGCATCATACAGGTACCACGTTGCAGCGGTTCCCCGCACAATTATACGGCTCCCATCGGCATTGAAAGATTCAATGCGGGAGTATTCGTTTTTCAACCCCTTGGAATTGTCATCCGGTGAGATATCCTTTGTCCGGTCCGTCACACGCACGATACAGGTGCCAAACACCGGGTCCCGGAATGGAACACGTGGAGCGGGTTCTGCTATTTCTGGTGTCTGGTACACGTTTTTATCAGTGATAAACGCCGGCTGGTTTCCAGGGCAGGTTATTGGCGATCCACTTGCGATTGTTGGGTATGTGATAACCGATTTGAGACCTGCACCCGAATCTCCTGTAGAGGATGTATCCTGATGAGATGGGGAGATACATCCACTCGTTACAATAATAGTCAGGCAAAGGAGGATTACAATAGATAAAAATCCAGTTCGCATCATGCAGGATTCATCTGATCATCTTTATTATAATTTGCATATTCATCGAACAGATAAAAGATATTGATTTTTATTACCTTCCTTGCCAGCGATGATAAGCGAGGTTGAGTAAGGGAATGAACTCCGCCGTAGCTTTCTCATTCCCTGCTTTGCTCGGGTGGTCGTCACCTTGTGCCTGTGCATAAGCTGCGGTATCATGAGATCCTCCCCTTGTGTCTACTTGGTGTTGGATACTATTCTGCCACCAGCGGTGATGGTTTCCCGATTCCTTACCGAGATCATTTACATCTGAACTTCCACCGTTTGTGGTCAAGACATTGTAGAAGTCAAATACCGCTACATTGTTGTAGGGGTAGTCTTTCAACCAATCATTCACTAGCCACTGGTTGAACGCCCTTGCATTACTTGCGTATGTTGAATCGCTAACTGGCGGAGCGGTAACCAACACAAACAGGGTATCCTGATGCTGCTGGAAATAGGGTAACAAATCGAGGTATATTCCCTTGGCGTTCGCTATTGTGTGATCCTCGGATCCGGAACCCTGTCCTTTGAGCGGGTTTGTTTCAATCGAAGGTATTGGATCATTGAGAGAACCTTTGAGTTGCGAATTCGGGAAACAGGACTTGAACATCACAACCTGGTTTTTCCCCCCGGGATCATTACTCAGTCGAGAATAGGATGCGTGCTGGCCACTTTCAGCATAAACATCGTTCATAATCTCCGAGGATTTCGGACCGCGGAACCAGAGCCAATATTGTCCGATATCAGTTAGTGAACCAATCGGGTCAGACCCGGATTCTGGAGCCGGTCCCCACCCGTAGTTGGTATCACTTACAAAGTAATTGTTGTCACGCAATGCGTTGCCCAGTCCACCATTTTCATCTTTTAACCAATTCTCCCCAGTTGAGTGGTGGATAAAGATGAGCTTGACTGGTTGTGAAGGAGGTGCAACGTTACACGATTCACAGGTTGTGGAACTGCTTGAAGAGGATTGTTGTTTGATTGTTGACGGTGCAGGGTGTTCAGTTGTTGGTGTTGAACTGGCGCACCCACTTGATAACAGAATGCAGATTAAAAGTATGATCACAAGAATTGTTATCCTTTTTTTCATTCTCTTCCTCAAAACGGGGATATTAACTGAGGGTATAATATAATTTTCGAAATTATTGTATTAAAAAAATTAGTCGTGCCTCTCTATTGACAATTATTGCTCTAATCCAGCCACATCCTTAAGTTAATTGGGACAAACCTGGAATTTTACCAAGCATAGAGTTGAGATATTTTTATGCAACTTTATTTTAATGTAGCAGAACTATTGAACGCAATTAATATCGTAATACATATTAACTGAAATTGCCATTTGTCAACATTAGTATCCCATACCGGATGCATGAGGGTACCCGTTGACCAATGTTCGATTGAATTTCCTGTATTAAAGAGCACCTACCAGACCACACCAGCAACCAGCCCCCTCTTCCTCCGGGATGTCTATTCAGGAATGCTATTATTATTCAGAGGAAAGAGGGAAGAGTCGTGAAATGGAAAGGTTTAAACCGATGTATTTTGTGTGCTGCTCTAGTTGTGGCGCTTGTGATGGTAATGATGGTCGTGCCGGTTACTGCTCTTGGACGTCAATACTTAAATACTAAAATGCAGGATATCCAGCAATTGCAATCAGAATATGGCTACTTGACTATCGACTCCTTTCCTACTGGTGCTGAAATTTGGGTCGATAATGTGGATGAAGGAATAACACCAAAGACTTACCATGACCTACCACTGAATACCGGTCCACACTCGGTGGTCCTCAAATTGTCAGGGTATCAAGATTCAACCTCACCAGTAACAATCTATTCCGGACAAACAACACCACTTTTTGTAAATCTTATTCCATTGTCTTCAAACCCATCCAATCCTTCCGGTCTTGGAGGGGCTCTCCAAATTTCTACAATTCCTAGTGGTGCATCTGCGTATGTTGATAATGCTTACATGGGGCCAACACCCCTCACTGTTCAAGCACTGACTACCGGTCCACACACTGTGGTGCTTAAATTGTCAGGGTATCAAGATTCAACTCCTACAGTCACGATCTATTCCCAAACAACAACACCACTTTTTGTAAATCTTATTCCATTGTCTTCAAACCCATCCAATCCTTCCGGTCTTGGAGGGGCTCTCCAAATCTCTTCAACTCCTAGCGGGGCAACAATTTATATTGATGGGATGAGTCAGGGCACGACACCAGCAACCATTTCTGGTTTGAGTGCAGGTTCACACACCGTTAAACTGACTAAGAACGGGTACGTGGATTATTCCACAACGAGTTTTGTTACTGGCGGACAGACCACACCCCTTGACGTCCAGCTTGTCCAAGGTCAAGGAGGGTCAACATCCACCACAGGTGACCTGAGCATTACCTCACAACCTACCGGTGCATCTATCAACATTGATGGCTGGGATAAAGGAAATACACCTCAGACCCTATCCAATATAAAAGTCGGCACCCACACCCTCACTCTCAAACTTGCCGGATATACCGATTGGTCGAGTTCAATTGAGGTAATTGGAGGACAGACGAACCCGGTTAGTGTCACGCTAATCCAGAACCAGCAAGGCGGAGGTGTGGGCGGGTATGGGTCGATTGCCATCCAGTCAAATCCATCGAATGCCAACGTCTATCTTGATGGGCAGCCCTCGGGAACGACCCCGCTCACGATCCCGAGCGTGAACCCGGGCACACACACAATTCTCCTTACCCTACAAGGCTATAATGACACCTCAAGAACGGTTGATGTTGCCACTGGCTCCCAAAACCAAATTTCCGTTGATTTACAGAGCAGGTCAAAGGTGCCCGGATTTGAAGCTATTCTCGCAGTATTCTCAATTATTGGATTGGTCCTGTGCAGGATGCTGCGTAGGAGAGAGGAATAAATTGCTTGGTTAAAGAACGGGGGACTTGTATGAGTATAAACCAACTCACAATCAATCGTGCAATAATTCTTGCAGGAATTATTCTGTTCAGTATGGCGTGTATCTATCCGTGCAGTGCGGCGGATTATGCTGTTGTATCAAGGCAAATGCAAAGCGTTCAATCAGCTCAGACCAACCAGATGCTCGTGACGGTGACGGCAGATCCTGCAACCTATACCCCGGGCAGCTCCTTAACAATTCACGTTATTGTAACATTAAACCAAAACCCATATCCGACAAGTATTCCGGTACAGATTTCGGCGTCAGATTCACAAATCACAATTACGCCCCATTCACGGGCAACCGACAGTTCAGGGTCATTCTATGCGACACTTACTACAACCTCTTCAACATCGGGCGTTATTCATGTACAGGCGCAAGCGTCTGATCTATATTGCGGCGGAGTTTCAGCAGCTCCAAATCAACAATGTACAGTAACTTCAGCTGTAGGATCAGTTGACATCCCGCAACAGGAACAAACCAAACTGCAGGCACGGGTAATATACGTGTCGACAACACCCACACCTGTGGCGTATCAACCCCCGGAAAATCAACCTGCAGTTTATCAACCTCCAGTACAACCTCAGGTTAACCAACCGCAGCAGCAGGCAGGAAACCAACCACCCGTTGCAGTCATATCCGTTGACAAGTATGCAGGTAACGCGGGGTTGACCGTCAACTTTGATGCACGGAAATCATACGCACCCGGTGGAAGCATCAGAACCTATTCATGGAATTTCGGCGACGGATCGTCCGGTAATGGATACGTCGCCCAGCACCAATATTCCATACCGGGAACGTATACAGCGTCGCTGGTGGTTACGGATAATAACGAGTTGTCCTCAACACCTGCAACTACTCAGATTACAATCTGGTCGTCCTTTGCAGCTCCTGTCTATAATGTTGGAGGGCCCTGTGATGACGGCAACCTATGTACCGTGAACGACTATTACGACAACGCCGGAAACTGTGTTGCTGGCCAACCGCTTAACTGCGATGATAATAACCCGAACACTGTAGATTCCTGTAATCCGGCAGCCCAGCCAATCACTGCGGGAAGAGTCGTCAATCAGGGAGATACGGTCTATATTGGGGAATATGGTCTGAATATCGTAAATGCCGTGGGTGGTGCATCCAGAATTTCATGGTATGATCCCAACTCAGTCCCTGGTGTTAGCAATCCTCATTATATCCTTGAAATCACCCCATTATTAACCAATTTTTATGTCGCTCCTAATGTATTCACCGGGTACACCGGTACGTGGTATCAGGGCTCCACCAATGTTGTTGCGTTCCAGGTTGCATCGGGTCCCGCTGTTGCCACGGGATATCCTGCAACCGGATGCGTCCATACCCCGATAACTCCGGTTCCGCCGGAAAATCCTGCTGCCCAGCCAACAGCGGCCCCCACTCCCGTTCCGACATCTTCAGTCACACAGTGCTGGAAAATCACAAAACCTGGGCATTATATTCTCCAGAATGATATCGCTGCAAATCTAGCTTCAGATAAAGAGGCGTGTATCGAGATCGTCTCGTCGGGTGTAACATTTGATGGGAACGGCAAGAGTATTACTGGTCAGCATATACCTCAATTAAAAGGGATCTCTGTCAGCGGGTCGACAACAATTTCCAATGTTGCTATTGAAAATGTCCATATGTCGGGGTGGTGGGCTGGTATCAGCTTCGAGAATACAAATGGAGGAAGTATTAGCAATTGTATACTAGACGGTAATGTAGTTATTGGAAGTGAAACTCAATTTAGTGGCGCTGGAGAAAGAGCCCGTGGTGTCATGATTGCAACATCGCAAAATATTGAAATTATAAAAAATATCATCAGAAATAATGATATAGGAATTATCGTTGAATCTTCCCACGGTCAGATCAATATCGGGAAGCTACCCCCATGTCCGAGTATTGAAGTACAACAGGACAATTCTGGGGCGGCACCACCTCAATCGTATAAGAATGAGATTTTAGATAACCACTGGTATGGTATATGGATCTCAAGTTCGGATAATAATCATATAATCGGAAACACGATTACCGGTAGTTGGGACGGAACACATTACACTGAACCATCTGGAATTTTTCTTGATAGTTCTAAAAATAATGAAATAATATCAAATTCGATCTCGCATAATTATCACAGCATTTACCTCGGTTTAGATTCAACCGCCAATAATATTTTTGCAAATACAATGACTGATAACACAGACACAGACAAATATTATAAAAATCCTTCTGCTGGTTATACTGAAAATCCGGTAAAGACCTGTGAGGTCGTATCTCAAGCACCCTTAATGATAGCCGAATCACAAGTTCATTGCACAATAATAGGGTTTTTTACTGGGCAATGCGGAAGTGATTGGACCAGAGTTTTTACGATCTTTGGGGTTCACCCATCAGCCCAACCAACACCTTCCAGTAATGGCGGTACACAACAGGAAAAAATGGTGGTTCAGGGAGCGGAAAACCAGAATGAGGGTATCGTTGCTGGTATCATAAACTTCCCGTCCCGAACAATTCAGGGATTGATCGGCCCGAGTGCCGGATCACAGGAGAGTCAGACAACTGCGAAGCCCGTAGAGCAAGGTGGTCGTCCTCTTCCTGTTATTTGTGCTGGTAACGGCTGTCTCAAACCGGTTGCTAATTCCAATCCCGGCAATCCCGTATCAGGTTTGCCTGAAGCAACAATTTCGCCGACAATCCCTCCGGCTTCCAACTGCACGAGAAACCTGAGCTGTAAAAACCAGATCTGCAACTGTATGTGCACGGACCTCAACAATGACAATGCCAACTGCGGGGCGTGTGGGGTGACCTGCCCCCGAGGCCAACCGTGTTCGAACGGTGCATGTAGTTACCAGGTACGTAGCTTAGAGGACTGCAAATATGGACTTACCAATTGTAACGGTATCTGTGTAAACCTGAAATCCGATCCCACCAACTGCGGTACGTGCGGTAATTCCTGCCTAACGGGTCAACCATGTTCGAATGGTGTATGTATTCCCGAGGGGGAACTGAGAAGGTGATATTCAGATGAATAAAAACTTTATATTCTTTATTTTATTCTTCAGTTTCATGGTCTGTTTTGTTGCCATATCTGGATGCATGGTTCCGCAAAATTTTGGACCTTCCTCGTCACCCGTGATTACAGAAACGCCGACTCCATATTCTCCGGTACCATCAATGCAAACACCGACGCCACAAGGAGGATCATGTCGGGAAGGTCTGACTAATTGTGCGGGATTCTGCCGGGATCTAAGTGCCGATATTGGGAGTTGCGGTGCATGTGGTGTTACCTGTTCACAAGGACAATCCTGTGTCAATGGACGATGTACGTGTAAAGGTGGACTAATATTCTGTAATGGATTTTGCATAGACCCGTACTCGGATGTAAATAACTGTGGATCGTGTGGGATTACCTGTGCACCGGGAACGACGTGCCAAAATGGACAGTGTACTCAAGGTTGTATGTCCGGACTGACATATTGTAACGGATATTGCCGATACTTGTACACTGACAATAACAACTGTGGATCATGTGGAGTTGCCTGTGCACCGGGAACAACGTGCCAAAACGGACAGTGTGGTCAAAGTTGTATGTCCGGACTGACATATTGTAACGGGTATTGCCGAAACCTGTACAGTGACAATAACAACTGTGGATCATGTGGAGTTGCCTGTGCACCGGGAACGACATGCTCGAATGGACAGTGTACATATCAGAGTAATACAGGATGCAGTATCGGTTTGAACAATTGCAACGGTGCCTGTGTTAACCTACAGTATGATCCTTCCAATTGCGGATACTGCGGACACGTATGTCCATCTGGACAATTATGCTCGGGTGGACAGTGTACCCTTGTATGTGGGAATGGTCAAGCAAGATGCGGTAGTTCGTGTGCAGATATCAGCACCGATACTAATAACTGTGGGTCGTGTGGACATGCCTGCAATACAGGGCAAACCTGCGTTAGCGGACAGTGCATATCATTTAGTGGACATAGTATCTATTGTCCATCGGGAAAAGTTTGTGGTACATCTTGCGTGGATACGCAAAATGATAACAATAACTGCGGGTCATGTGGGAATGTGTGCAGGCAAGGATTAAATTGTATCAAAGGAGTATGCACCTGTCCCCTACCCCCATGTCCCTAAGTACTCATCTTTTTACATCGCTTTATTCACAATTCCAAGTTAAGACAACTTATGATAATAGGATATTCACAAGAAGTACTGTAAAAACGGTGGGATTCGGAGCGGTGATTCCCGTATTTTCAATCATTGTGCCGATTGTATTTTGGTTGCTATTCGGGAAAGAGGAATAAGTTGCTTGGTTAAAAGACGGGGAACTTGTATGATTATAAATCAAATCACAATTAATCGTACGGTTGTTCTTGCAGGAATCATTCTGTTCGGTATTGCGTGTATTTATCCGTGCAGTGCGGCGGATTATACTGTTGTATCAAGGCAAATACATAGCGTTCAATCAGCTCAGACCAACCAGATGCTCGTAACGGTGACGTCAGATCCTGCAACCTATACTCCAGGCAGCTCCTGTACGATTCAGGTTGTTGTAACATTAAACCAAAACCCATATCCGACAAGTATTCCGGTACAGATTTCGGCATCAGATTCGCGGATCACAATTACACCCCATTCACGAGGAACTGACAGTTCGGGGTCATTTTATGCGACACTTACTACGATCTCTTCAACGTCTGGCGTTATTCATGTACAGGCGCAAGCATCCGATCTATATTGCGGCGGAGTTTCAGCAGCTCCAAATCAACAATGTACAGTAACTTCAGCTGAAGGATCAGTGGACATCCCGCAACAGGAACAAGCCAAACTGCAGGAACGGGTAATATACGTGTCAACAACACCCACACCTGTGGCGTATCAACCTCCGGTTAATCAACCCCAGGAAAATCAACCTGCAGTACAACCTATTGTTTATCAACCTCAGGTTAACCAACCTCCGGTTTATCAACCACAGCAGCAAGCAGTCAACCAACCACCGGTTGCAGTTATATCTGTTGACAAGTATGCAGGTAACGCGGGGTTGACCATCAACTTTGACGCACGGAAATCATACGCACCCGGTGGAAGCATCAGAACCTACACATGGAATTTCGGTGACGGATCATCCGGTAATGGCTACGTCGCCCAACACCAATATTCCACACCGGGAACGTATACAGCGTCGCTGGTGGTTACAGATAATAACGAGTTGTCCTCAACGCCTGCAACAACTCAGATTACAGTCTGGTCACCCATTGCAGCTCCTGTCAATAACGGTGGAGACCGCCATTTCACAATGAACGAGAGCGAAGGCAAAATTGAATTTAATAATGGTACTTACGGTCAAACACCTCCACAAGACCAAAATATTTACGCCAATAATTACAGAACTGGCGACTCTGGATCGTTTAACCAAATTCTAGAGAATAATTTTATAGAAACTCCTGTGTTTTCGATGATCAATAACGGATTTAAAAATAGTTCGTATTACCTCTCATTCTTATTGAACAATAATCCCATTCCTCCTCCAGTCTCAACCACATACAATACTACTGGAAGAGCAACACAGACCTATCGGATTGGGGTGAACGGTCTCAGCTTCCAGCAGGACGCGATGGGTGTGAAGATGCTAAGGATCAATTATACTATCGCACATGAAGCGGGAGCTATAATTTTATTCCATGATACGTACGTAATTGTGTACCACCATTCTGCCGGTGTCTTGCTCACGTTTATCGGTGAGCACTTCACATCGAATGGCGGCGAGATTTATGGTAAGGTAACGCGAGCGACTTTTCTGACTGACCATCTGGAGACAACCACGACGTATGGTGTCGTTGATGGGGCAATCGGTGCTGAAATGTTTTCACTGCCAAAAGATGCAGAGGTTACCACCACGATTCTAGAGATTGTGACCGTGGACTTGACCAACCGGTTTAATTCGGCTGCAGAAAGAAACAACCTCAAGTTTGATAGTATAGCATTCACGTTTGACGTGCAGAAGAAAAACTTTACGACAACCGGGGCAGCAAACGTGTCACTATCGGTACCGGTTTCATGGGTGAAGCAGCATGGGGGCAGAGATGTAGTGTGGATTGCACGGATCAATCATGAGACTGGGTTATCGGAAATAGTCCAAACGTTCTATGTTGGACTTGACCAGAAAGGAAATATGGTCTTTCGTGGTGATTCACCAAACGGTACATCAATTTTTGGTATAATAACTGCAAAAGCAACAACGGCAAAACAGCAGGCAGAACCAAGTGTTACAATACCGCCTTCAACACAACCGGCGCTCCTGGTAGATATTGGAATGTTTGTTTATTTATGGAGCGTTATATTGAAGAATCCAATCGTTATTGTTATTGTAATCACTATCGTTGGTCTTGTTGCATACTTCCAACGGTGGAAGCGCCAGATCAGATATAAATGAATGCAGTGCTGACACTGGGGGCGGGGGCGATTAAAAAGGTTAGGGGAGGTTGAGCTGCTTGCCTAATGAATGCCGAACAGCGACCGGAAGAATCCGGCAATTGAAGCAAATATATCCTGAACAACAGATGGGTTCGGAGCCGGTGTTGGGGTAGAACCTGCCGGAGCCGGTGTTGGTGTAGAACCTGCCGGAGCCGGTGTTGGGGTAGAACCTGCCGGAGCCGGTGTTGGTGTAGAGCCTGCCGGAGCCGGTG
>JACTVG010000009.1 GCA_015660965.1 Methanoregulaceae archaeon | reverse complement strand
GAGCGGGCGAAAAACAGCCTGCACCGTGAAACAATGGATCTGCGGATTGGCGAGAGTTGGTTTGAGGTCGACGTGGATCCCATTTTCGATGAAGCCGGCGAGTTTACCGGAGCAGTCCACATTATCAGCGATATCACCAACCGCAAGAAGATGGAAGAGGCACTCCGCAAAGAGCGGGATTTCGCTGAGAGCATAGTTGGGACGGCGCAGGCAATTGTCCTGATTCTCGACCCGGAGGGACATATCGTCTATATTAATCCCTACATGGAGGCGATTTCCGGTTATATTCTGGGGGAGGTGAAGGGCAAAGACTGGTTTGAGACGTTCCTGCCATCTTATATTCGGGAAATTACCCGGTCTTTATTCCGAAAAGCCATTGGGGATAGCCAGACAC
Source organism: Methanoregulaceae archaeon (assembly GCA_015660965.1). GTDB lineage: Archaea > Halobacteriota > Methanomicrobia > Methanomicrobiales > Methanospirillaceae > MVRE01. Next base: position 51,093 of record JACTVG010000009.1, on the reverse strand, counting down.
GCGGCAATGTTGACGCTATCATCACCAAAGACGGACACGAACGGCTGATCGAGTGGTACGACAAGACACTCAAGGGCGCTGATGGCAGCATTGAAGGACTGCTCGCCATTGGACAGGACGTTACCGACAAGAAGAAAGCAGAAGAGGCGCTGATCGAGAGCGAGGAGCGGTACCGAACGATCCTCCATTCAATGCAAACGGGAATCATTGTGATTGATGCTAATTCCCACACTATCATTGATATCAACCAGAAAGCCTTGAATATGATTGGGGGAACCAAAGAGACGGTTCTTGGCACCGTATGCCACAGTTTCATTTGTCCTGCCGAACTGGGCAGATGTCCAATTACAGATCTCGCTCAGACAGTCGACTCCTCTGAACGTATCCTTATCAATGCACAGAAAGAGAAAATCCCGATCCTGAAAAGTGTTATATCAGCAACTTTGGGTGGAAAAAAGGTTTTAATCGAGTCATTCATTGACATCACCGAACGCAAGCGGACGGAAGAAACCCTGAAAACATTCGTTGATGATCTTGACCGCCAAGTTATCGAACGAACGTCAGACCTCTCAGATGTTAACCTGAAATTGGTAACAGAGATTGGTATCCGTCTCGACGCTGAAAAGCAACTCACTAAAACCGTCGGTGAAAAGGAAGTCCTGATCCGCGAAGTCCACCACAGGGTGAAAAACAACCTTCAGATTATTATCTCTCTCTTAAACCTTCAGTCCCGGTATATCGAGGACGAGAAATCTTCTCAGGTGATCAAGGATAGCCAGTCCCGGATCAGGGCAATGGCACTCGTCCATGAAAAACTGTACCAGTCCACAGACATATCGAGAATCAATCTCGGCGATTATATTCAGTTCCTTGGTAACAGCCTGTTCCAATTCTACGGCATGCAAGGAAAGGGCATCATGTTCACGACGGATATCCGGGATATTTCCCTAGATATAGACACCGCTATCCCCCTTGGGCTGATAATCAATGAGCTGATTTCCAACTCCTTAAAATATGCGTTTCCCAGGGGGAGAAAAGGAGAGATCTCCCTTGCGATCCACAGACAGGATCAGACAATCACGATCCTGTTTAAGGACAACGGCGTCGGTATCCCGCAGGACTTTGACTGGCGCAACGCAAAATCACTCGGGCTTCGGCTTGTGATATCACTTGTCGAGCAGCTTTCCGGGACGATTGAACTTGACCGGACTTCGGGAACGACGTTCAATATTGTTGTGCATGAAAAGGAATGAACCGAAAATGTGCATCCGGCGTTCCCCCTCTTTCAGATGAGATATACTTATATTTATTACATATAGGTGCATAGTAATACTACTATGCAGGTAGCAACCTCGATCTACATACGGGAAGATCTCAAGGATCAGCTGAAATCCTTAAAACAGCATCCGAAGGAGTCCTATAATGATGTCATTGAGCGCCTGGTAACCCTTGCAGTTGATGAGGAGCCGCTGAGTGAAGATGCTATCAGGGGACTGGAAGAAGCTCTTGAGGAGATCCGGCATGGACAACTGATCCCCGAATCAAAGATCATGAAGAAATATGGCGTTAAATGAGCCTATATACCATCAGGTATACCCCCCGTGCGGATCGTGACCTTGAAAAACTTCCAAAAGTAACTGCCCGCAAAGTTGTCCAAGCTATCCACAAGATAAGAGAAAACCCATATCTCTTTATCAAAAAAATAAAGGCGTCCAACCCCCGGCATCCGGTATACTCCCTCAGGGCCCAAAGGGATGTACGGGTCCTGCTCTCAATTCATGATGATGTATTGATCATCCACGTTCTCGAAGTCGAACACCGGAAACATTCATACCAGGACTTCTGATTATATGTGCAAGAAGCTGTGTCAGGGTCAACAACCCATATCAACACCAGCCACAGTCCGAGCGACGGGGATTTCACTTGTGTAATTTTTTTAAATAAACCATTGTGAACTGTGTATTTTTTTAAAAAAAGTAAATTATTACTTGGCACTTCGTATTCCTCCAATTCAATGGTACCCAAAAAAATTCTATTACAGATTAAAACGACGCACAAGACACACGATGCGATGATCTAAGTCAAAAAATGACAGTCATCATCTTATCGCATTTCGGTACTCTGAATCCCAATGCTCATGACCTAATATGAGAAATATTCGTCTACGTATATTGCCATTATCGTACTTGCCCTCGTCTTTATCCTCATCGCTGTACGGCAGATAGGCCGATTCACGACCAGGATCTGGCAGATTATGCTCGGTGGAGCCTTAGCTGTTCTTGCCACCGGTCAAATCACGGTTCCTGACGCCCTTCGTGCAATCAATATCGATGTGATGGTTTTTCTGTTTGGTATGTTCATTGTTGGTGAAGCGTTAGTCGAGAGTGGGTATCTGAACTGCATTTCGTATCGCCTTTTCTCATGGACAAAAAATACGGATCAACTCATATTCACGATTCTCTTTGGTATTGGGTTCCTCTCCGCACTGTTAATGAACGATACCCTCGCTATTATCGGAACACCCGTTGTGCTGGGCCTTGCGACAAAGTTCAGAATATCTCCAAAACTCCTTTTACTCTCTCTTGCATTTGGAGTCACGACAGGGAGTGCGATGAGTCCTATAGGAAATCCTCAGAACCTGCTCATTGCAGTCAATAGCGGTATGGCAACACCGTTTGTCACGTTCGGGGCGTTTTTACTTATCCCGACGGTTCTGAACCTTGCGATAGCCTGGATTCTGCTCCGTCTTTTCTACCGTAAGGAGTTCTTGCCAAGACCGTTTGTGCATGAGCAGATCGCTCCCGCCGAACGTACGTTTTCTGTTCTTGTACAATGCTCGCTTGTGATCATTCTCGGTCTTGTTATCGTCAATATTATTTCATCGTTCACCAGCGGACACATTGTGGTATCCCTGCCTTTGATCGCCGTGTGTGCTGCTGCACCGATTCTTATATTCTCTCACCGGCGTTTTGATGTACTGAAAAATATTGATTGGTGCACCCTTGTGTTCTTTGCAGCAATGTTCATCCTGATGGCAAGTGTCTGGCAGACCGGATTCTTCCAATCGTTCGTGACGAAAGGGTTCACGACGGACATTCCAGTCATTCTTTTAACCAGTGCGATCATCAGTCAATTTATCTCCAATGTCCCGTTTGTAGCGTTATTCCAGCCGATGATTGAACAGGCCGGAGGTTCTTTTACCCATTTGATGGCACTTGCAGCGGGGAGCACCATTGCCGGTAACCTGACAATCCTTGGCGCTGCAAGTAACGTCATCATCATCCAGAACGCAGAAAAGCAGGGGCAAACCCTAACATTCCTTGAGTTTATCAAAGTGGGAGTCCCTCTGACAATCATACAGCTCATCGTCTATGGGGTATTTTTACACCTATAAGACACGTAAAAAAATGCAAAGGTTTTCCAGGTCTACTTGAATCCACGAAACTATTAATTCCGTTACTGTGTTTAATAACTACGAGAATGAGAGCGTGCAAATTTTCGGGCTAATTGTTTTTTGTATCTGGGTCATCTTCTGGTTATACTGGTTTATCTCTGCTTGGTGGACCCGGTCCCCGGTCAAACGCCAGCAGTCGTCCTTTCCTCGGTTCTTATTCTTTATCGTAGTGGTGATGGTTTTCTGGATGCTCTTTTTCGATCAATTCGCAGTTGGGTTTCTACTCTCCCGCATCGTACCTGACGGAATGGCAGTCGGTCTCGTGGGCATTCTCATCACACTCGCAGGTCTCGGTTTTGCGGTTTGGGCACGTATACACTTGGGAAAGTACTGGAGCTACATGCCGGAGATCAAAGTGAACCATAAACTGATCCGGACCGGGCCATATCAGCTCGTGCGGCACCCGATCTATACCGGAATCCTCTTTGCATTTGCAGGAACAGCAATCGTAATCGGTGAAGTGTGGGCATTGTTTGCGATTTTGATGATGCTTGCCGCCTTTTTGGGAAAGATATGGTGGGAAGAGAAAGTTCTGCTTGAAGAGTTTGGTGAGGAGTATGTCCGGTACAAAGAGGAGGTGAAGGCACTCATCCCATTCGTCGTGTAATACACAACACATCAATCAATACTGGAACATTTTCTTCAATTTTATTCAATATCCCGTGAATTTGGATACGTTAAGAAGACAGTGGTTCCAATGGTTCTGCTCGATCTAGGGGACATTCCTTAATATTTTGCTCAAATGATCAAGAGTCTTGTTTTTCGAGTCCCAGGGATGCAACGGCATCTGTGAAGCGAAGAAATATAATGAGCAGTGAAACAATAGTTAATCAGTATCCTTATGGATGGAGAAATATTACAACGGGTGGAAACAAAACTGGATCTCATCATTGAACTTCTTCATGATAAAACCCTGACCACTGAGGAGATAGCACTTATCAAAGAGACAGATGAGTACCTAAAAAGTGGACGACTTAGTGAACTTGTCAGATTATGACCTATCGGGTTTTTCTCCATAAAAAAGCTCATAAGAATCTTGAAAAGTTTTCTGACCGTGAAAGAATACGATCTCATCTTCTAAAACTTGAAAAGTTTCCCGATTCGGGTGATCTTATCCGAATTGAAGATAATATCTTCCGGATGCGAATCGGGGAATATCGTGCTCTTTTTAAGGTATATGAGGAAGAAAAGGTAATTGTGATTATAAATATTGATGTGCGTGGAAAGGTCTACAAGTCTTTATAATCTAATCAAATAGCTTTCCTTTTTCTAGAGGCTTAGCCGAGGTATGTGTCTTTAAAAAACCGGTTCTGTTATGACATCAGGACGTTCCTTACTATTTTACTCAAATGATCGAGAGTCTTGTTTTTCGAGTCTCGGGGATGCAACGGCATCTACTGACTAAGAGCCAAGGAAATTGCGGATGTTGGAATCAATAAACCCTCTTAAATACCGGAACCCAATATGTAATGCGATAGAGGAGCGATACAATGAAATTCAAAATTGTTATCGATAAAGATGAAGACGGCTGGTATGTTGTTACGGTACCAGCGCTCCCAGGGTGCGTATCACAGGGTAAGACTGAGAAGGAAGCAAAGAAAAATATCACGGAAGCGATTGAGCTTCACCTCAGTGCCCTTGCCCGTGACGGTATTCCCTTGTATAACCCTGAGGGGGCAAAAGAGACATTTGTGGCTGTCAATATATGACGGAGAAACTACCGCTGCTTTCAGGCAGGGACGTCATCAAAACCCTCGCTAAAATAGGTTACACTGTTTATGATCAGAAAGGAAGCCACATCCATCTGAGGCATCCGGTTAAAAGACCTCTAACTGTTCCGAATCAAATGGAAATTGCACGCGGAACGTTACGAATTATTATCAAAGATGCGAATCTCACAGTGAAGGAATTTTTAGAATTATTGTGATTTTTGAAACAACTTAGTTCTGATAATAAAGTGCGCAAGATTCTCTTGTGTCACCAAAACGTTCCTTAATATTTTACCCAAAATATCGATATTTGTTTTCATCAAGTCTCGACAATAGAACAGCACGGGTTCCCTCCCAGCGTAGGGTATAAAAATATACTCGTTACTTATCCCGCTGTACTTGCAACGGAGCGATCATCATTCCGTAAATTTCCGGGATAAACCCCCCAACAAGAATGCCTAATGCAAAGATCGTAACAATCAACAACGCCGTGCCATATTCAAATTGACTCATGACCAACCCGATGATCAGCCCGATCGCAATTCCCATAATTCCAACGGGGATATACCCCCACTGAAAATCTTTACGTTCCATACACCTCGCTTGAACAGGAGAAAAGATAACTGTTTTTATGTATTGTCAAATATTAAAAAAACAACTTTACAAATTTTATTAAGTTAAAACAATAACACTTGTGTTGAAATATCATGCACATCATGGAAGGGTTCTTACCATGGCAATGGTGTATCGTTTGGTGGCTTGTCGCGGTCCCGTTCATTGTTCTGGGAATCATTGAACTGCGATCGATGATGAGAAAAGATCGGGAATACCTGCCGTTGCTTGGGGTCTGCGGGGCGTTCATCTTCATTTTATCCGCTCTCAAACTGCCTTCCGTGACCGGCAGCAGCTCGCACCCGACAGGAACCGGGCTCTCGACGATTTGCTTCGGGGTGTTCATCACATCGGTCATCGGGGCGATTGTTCTGCTTTTTCAAGCGCTCCTGCTGGCTCATGGTGGGATCTCAACGCTCGGGGCCAACATGGTCTCAATGGCAATCGGTGGCCCGCTGGCAGGGTACGCGATATACCGGCTCCTGAAAAACACCTCGGTGAATATCTATATCACCGTCTTCACCGTCACAGCCGTTGCCGATTTGATCACGTACGTCATCACGTCGTTCCAGCTTGCGCTTGCCTACCCAGCTCAGATTGGTGGTGTTATGACCTCATTTGCGGCATTTTTCGCGATATTCGCAGTTACCCAAATCCCGCTCGCAATTGTCGAAGGATGTGTTCTGGCGCTCGTATTCAAGTATATTGTCCAGATAAAACCGGAGATCATTGAAAAACTGAACGTCTTTTCCCATGAACAGATTGCAAAAGCACGAATGACCGAGGGATCAGTCGCTTCATCAGAGGTCAGATCATGATCCAGAACCGGAAACTCGAACTGATCACTGTTGTAGCAGTACTTGGATTTGTTATTGTCTTCCTTGCCGTCAATGCCACCGGAAGTCATGGGTTCAACGGATCCGATGAAGTAGGGTCACAGAAGGTAGCTGAGCTGACCGGCCATCCCGTTGATTCATTCACACCCTTAATACCGCAATGGATCCCGCCAAGTGCTGAGATCGAATCAACACTCTTTGCAATCCAGACTGCAATCGGGGGCGTCATTCTCGGATTCGTGTTCGGTTACTGGTTTGGACAGAAAAAACAAACATCCTCACGCTGAGATCCCATGCTTGAAAATCTCGTCGATAATATCGCACAGGAAAGTGCGTTCCGGCATATCAATCCGGCAACCAAACTCATCCTGTGTCTTGGTTCCCTCGTGATATGCCTGGTCTCCCCATCACCTGTTGTACCGCTTATTTCAGGAGTTGTACTCAGCATTGTCCTCATTGTCCCGGCACGAGTCTCTCCTGTCCTCTACGGGGAACTCTTGCTGGGCCCGGCTATTTTTACGATCATTAGTGTTGTGGTCCTCGTATTCCTCGTTGGCGGGGGAGATGTTCTCTGGCAGTTCAACCCTGTACCGTGGGTCAATCTCACCATCACAGTAGGGAGTTTACATGAAGGCCTGCTAGTCCTATGCCGAGTGTTCGGTTGTTCGGTCTCGCTCTTCTTCATCGCACTGACCACGCCAATGACGGATCTCTTTGATGGTATGAAACGGATCGGGATTCCCATCGAAATTATCGACCTGATGATGATTATCTACCGGTACATCTTCATCGTCTATAACCAAGCCGTTGAAATCTGGCATGCCCAGGTGATGCGTCTTGGCTACAGCAGACCAATGGAAGCAATCCGATCCTCTGCCATGCTCTGCGGAATGCTCTTTATATCCAGCTGGAATGCGGGAGAGGACCTGATCCACGCAATGGACTGCCGGTGCTATAACGGCATAATTCCCTCGCTGGAGCAGGCGGAACCGATGCAGATGCGGTCACTCATCCCAGTACTGTTGTACCTTGCCGGGCTGAGCGGGATTCTGCTGGTAGTGATAACACGGGTCGTGGTGCTTTCATGAATATCATACTCGAAGCACGGAATATCAGGTACCGGTACCCGCAGAGCTTGGAGGCGATCAAAGGGATCAGTTTCCATATCCGCCGGGGCGAGAAGATCGCACTCGTAGGTCCCAATGGTGCCGGTAAGTCCACGCTATTACAGATGTTCAACGGTATGATCCGCCCGGATTCCGGCACCATGCTCTTTGATAAGGAACCGATCCGGTATGATACCTCGTCCCTCCGCCAGCTCCGGAAACGGGTCGGGTACGTTCTGCAGAACCCGGACCGCCAGATCATTGCCCCGACCGTATACCAGGATGTTGCTTTTGGCCCGGCAAACCTCGGGTATGATGAACAGGCCATCCAGCAGGCGGTTGCTCTAGCACTCCGGCGTGTCGGCCTTAAGGGGTTTGAGCGGCGGCCACCCCACCAGCTCTCCGGTGGGGAGAAGAAACGGGTTGCCCTTGCCGGCGTGTTGGCAATGGATCCGGACATGCTAGTATTTGACGAGCCGACGACCGGCCTTGATCCTTCCGGATCGGAAGATGTCATGGAACTGCTGGACGAACTGAACCATGAAGGTAAGACCGTGATCATCTCCACCCATGACGTCGAACTCGCGTACCCGTGGGCTGACCGGGCAATCCTTTTGCTGGATGGCAGGATTCTTCAGGAAGGGGTGCCGGACGTGGCGTTCGGGAACCCCGATTACGTCCGTATGGCGCACCTTTCTGTCCCGACGCTCCTCGAAGTCTCGCAGGAACTCGGCCGGCGCGGGTTTGCACAGCCGGAACGAAAGCCACGCAGTGTCTTGGATATGATCCACATTATTGAACACCTGCTCAACCGTTCCTGCAGTACTTCTAGGCCGGGCACAATCTCGGTCTGCGATGTCGATAGGGGGTGGGACACTCCTCTTGCCACGTGGGTCTCAGCCCGGCAGAATCTGGCGGTTGGGGCCATGGGTACCAGTGCAAAACAACGTGCCAGCCAAGAACATCTAACCCTTGATTTTACGTATGGTGTTATCGATAAATGCATCCTGCGTGCCTTGCGGGGGCAGGATTCCCTGATTCTAACCAACAGCAGTATGGCGGGCCGGGTTGTTACCCGGGTTGAGGCGTACTGCCAGGAGAGTGGGACTGCCATCTCCGTTATCCCCCTGAACACGACGAACCAGTCCCCTAAATAATTGATCAATCGGCAACCAAAACCGCTGTATTATTTTTAAAAAAAAACAAAGGACACGATGTCACGTTCCACCATACCTAAAGGAGGGCGAGTACTCTTATATCCTGGCGCTGTGCCAGCTCACATCTTCTCCTTGTACTGAGTATTTATCACGAAATCGTCTGATTTTTTTCTATATTGGAAAAAAGTATTGAGTTAAAACGATCAACTGCTTCTGTTGTGATACGATGAAAAGCGTTCGCTGCATTTTATTGTTATTTTTAATCATGTTATTATGTGCAGGATGCGTTTCAAAATTTCATAATCCGAATATAACCGTCAGCAGTTCCAATTTAGATAATATCGCCCCTTTTAACGTTGGTTCAGTGGATCTATATACCGTAAATGTTTGGGTAGAGAACCCCACAAATGTAACCTTTAAAAACGTCGAAGTTGAGGCTAATTTAATGCCAACATTGTTATATTGCCATTCTCAGTCTAAAACAATAGACATTCCAGTACTAGCCCCATCGGAGAAAAGTCTTCAAGAGATCTCATTTTCTGAATTTGCCAACCTTGATTGTCAATATATCTTTAAGTACGATGTTGTATCCGAGAATAAACCGTAATTTTTTTTATTCAGTATACTTGATCCGAGTGCCTGCTCCTGGATCTCCTCTAAAACCGTTTTTAAAAATAAGTTTAAAGAATTAAATCACGTTTTTCTTCTTTCCTTTTTTCTTTTCAGTCGTATCCTTCACGCCACCACCTTCGCGTTCCATCTCAGCTTTTGCGTCGAGTAACGCCTGTCTCTGGTCCCTGCTGACTGTTGGGTAGGAGAGGTTAAGACGGTTGAGGGTCTGGTGAATGACGGAAACGACAGCCAATCGTGTGAACCATTTGTGGTCAGCTGGGATGATGTACCAGGGTGCCCACGGCGTGCTGGTGGTGTTAATGACGTCCTGGTATGCGTCCATGTACTGATCCCAGTACTGGCGTTCCTGAATGTCTGACGCCGAGAATTTCCAGTTCTTGTCGGCCAGATCTACACGGTTCAAGAACCGTTTTTTCTGGACCTCTTTTGAAACGTTCAAGAAACATTTTAAAACGATGATCCCGTTATTAACCAGATACTTTTCGAAGTTATTGATCTCTTCAAGGCGCCGGTTCCAGATGGTTGTGTCTTTCAGTTTTGGCGGCAGGTGTTGCTTTTTCAGATATTCCGGGTGCACCCGAACTACGAGGACTTCCTCGTAATAGGAACGATTGAAGATCGCGATCTCTCCCCGTTTTGGTAAGGCCGTGACGTTCCGCCAGAGGTAATCATGGTTGAGTTCCTCGAGTGACGGTTCCTTGAAGCTCGTGACCCGAACACCCTGCGGGTTCACACCCGACATCACGTGCTTGATGGTGCTATCTTTCCCGGCAGCATCCATTCCCTGTAGGATAATCAACAACGCATAGGTATCCTGGGCGTAGAGTTTGTCCTGCTGCTCAGCCAACAGGTTGATACCGGCCGTGGTGGTCTTTTCTGCGTCTGCCTTTGACATGAAGTGCCCGACAAATCCGGGGTCATAGTCTTTCCTGAGATTGACCTTTTTATTGGGAGGAACGCGTAACGCCTCTATCAACTGTTTGAGTTTGTTTACCATACCCAATCCACAGAATGATTGGTACCCGAGGTATACAAGGTGTACGGTTCTTTGAGAGGTGCTGGTGCGTTGTTGGGACTATCCACGCCAATACGGAAAATTAGCTCTCGGTTGAAATAGTATCATCCCATGATCATTCCCCGCAACATGACTCCTGTTGCATTCTACCAGTCGGAATGACTGATGTGCAGGATTGTAAAGAAGTAAATAGTTACAATACTTTTATGATTTGTATGTCCTCCCATGAGTGTGCGACAAAACGAATTCCGGTACGCCCGAGTACATGGGAAGCCGTCCATGGTTTGCGCAGACCCGGCCAGACATTTGATGATGTGATCAGTGACCTGGTTCGCGAAGAGAACCGGCGCCGTTTGTATCATGAGACCCACCGGATCAGGGAAGAAGACGATTTCGTGCCGCTTTTGAAGATCGACGCTCGCCATGTTCTTCGGTAATACGTGATTTCGGTTGCAGTAAAGCTTTTTGACATAAGTCAGTCCTGTCAATCAGAACAATAGATTCTGAATACTTTGATATCTCGCCAAAACAGCTTTTTTCTACGGGGTTGTTTGCCTACATGCCGGACAGTTCAATGCATAGTCACGAATCCCTTCATTCCATGGCGTGAAACTTCTGCAGATGCTGGGTTTGGCATCATGAATTTTACAAAAAACCTTTCCGTCACCTGCTCTATGGAAAAACGGGCAGTGATCCAGCGCCCTACCGCTCGGTTCTGCCCAGTAGTCGATGCGGGAAACTTCAGGCAGATTCTCGATAGAAATATCCCTGCCATTGCACCGTGTTCCGTCCTTCAGTGTTATAGAAACGTACTGTAAGATGTCATTGCGATTTTTATCCATCCAGGGAATAATATCGTCGATTATGCCCTTCTGGTCCCACCCCCACTTCTCACAGCACCTGCCGCACTGCTGACAGTCTTGGTCTGGTTTCAATGGCTATCTCCGGGTGACTATAACCTATCGGACAAAAAAAGAATCCTACCGTTTCCAGATGTCAACGCTCGCCATGTTCTTTGCGTGGTAGGTGATCTCGGTTGCTGTAAAGACCAGAACGACAAAATCGGGATTGTCCGCCGATTTGAAATGTTTCTCAAACATCGGGTTCCAGTACTTCTTTTTTGTCGCAATGTCCTCGTGGACTTTGCCTTGTGCCTTGATCTCGACGTAGGGATCGGAGAACTCTTTTCCCAACCAGATCGCAAGTGCCGAATCTGTGTTCTTTTTCAACTGGCCTACCTTTTTGGTGGCTTTCATGGTCGCCCCAATAAGGGTCATGTCCGGGAACCCTGATAGCACCATGAACCGCACGGCGGGCTGCTTCCCGTCCAGCGTGGCAACGGCCGCTACGTGGGGGCCTCCGATGACTTCTAAGATCTGTTCCTTGAGTGCCATGCGTGACATTGTAGCAAATGATCCCAATAAATGTACTGGTATGGGTATGCAATCACAACGACCCACCCGGTTGCGATACTTTCACCCTTCACATGCACTTCTTTTATACCCCTCACTAGGGTAGACAATACGAGTATGGTTGTTGAGTATTCAAGCTGCCTCGTATCCTGTCATCGGTGCAACCACGAGTGGGTGTACATGGGTACACGGCTTGCCAGCCTCGCAAGAACCCGAAGACCGGTAAAGGTCCATTGTCCGCGATGTCAGAATAATGTCAAGCTGGATGTACGGAATGCAAAATAATTTTTTTTTGGGAGGAGACTCTTGAAGAATTCCTCAACAATAATCAGAACAGAGAATGATGAGATCATTCTTGAGAAATTATAGAGAATCACTTTGATTTTTATCGTCTTCCCCTATCCTTTGTCCATGATATTTAGATCGGATTGTCTGGTTCTATGATATTGCCGAGACATTATTTATTCACCGCCCCGCAATACTAGTGAAAAAGAATACCATAACGGGGGAATGGTTCTGGATAAGGTCATAATTATCGGTCACCGGCAGCCGGATACTGACTGTATCGCGAGTGTGATTGGGTACGCGGCATTCAAGAACCACGCTGAGCCGGACAGGTACCTTGCCGCTCGCTGCGGGGAGCTGAATGCGGAGACGTGCTTTGCGCTCGAGACCTTTGGCATTAAACCTCCCATCCTTATCGACACCTTGGCGCCACGTGTTTCCGACTTAAAGATTGCGCGAATTAGTGTAACACAGGACGTCCCCGCCATCGATGTTGCCTCGCTCATGGACAAGCACGATATCCGGAACGTGCCGGTCACCGATGAACATGGGAAACTCATCGGTGTGGTGAGTGAGCACGGGCTCGCCCGTGCGTACGTTCGCCGGTTGAAGATCGGCGAGCTTGCCATCACGCCGATCCCCCTTGACACCCTCGCTAGGATCCTCTTTGCCCGTGTGGTAGTGAGAGCAACGGAAACAATCGAAGGCAGGGTTACCATTGTGATTGACGCTCCCGATATCACCAGAAAGAAGCTGACAGAAAAAGACATTATCGCGGTCGTCGGCGACAACGAACCGATGCAGCTCGCGCTGATTGCATCCGGCATTGCGGCACTCATCATCGCTGACGGGGCGCCGGTGAGTGCCCGTGTGAACCGCGAGGCACAGGTGCAGAAGGTCTCGCTCCTCGCCACCGAACTCGATGCATTCGGGGTTGGGACGATGATTAATCTCTCGCTCCCGGCACGCATGATGATGGAGACGGATATCCCACGGCTCTCGCTTTCTGACCCCATCGCACAGGCGAAACAAACCGTCACCAACTCCAAGTTTCGTTCTGCCTGTGTTGTGGAAAAGGACGGGACACTCCGCGGAATCGTGACAAGGACAACACTCCTTTCCGATGTGCACAAACCGGTCATCCTTCTCGACCACAACGAGTTTGCTCAGGCGGTTGAGGGAATTGATGAAGCAGAGATCCTCGAGATCATCGACCACCATCGACTCGGTGCCATTTCCACGTTAAAGCCGGTGAAATTTTTGAACGATCCGGTTGGCTCCACTTCAACCATCATCACAAAAAAATACCGCGAGGCGGGTATCACCCCACAATCAGCGGTTGCGGGCATCCTTCTTGCTGGCATCCTCTCAGACACCCTCTTCCTGAAGATGTCCACAACCACCGCGGATGACAGGGAGTCAGCCGCAAACCTTGCGCCTATTGCGGGTCTCGACATGGTCGCGTTCGGAACGGCACTTCTTGAAAGAGGGATGAATCTTTCCGGTGCCTCAATAGAGGAACTCCTCATGCGAGACACAAAACAATATGAACTCTTTGGAAAGCGCCTGATCATTGCGCAGGTGATGATCCCCTCCTTTTCGTTTTCGCAGGAGCACATAGATGAGATCCGACTCGAACTCGGTAGGCTCCGGAAACAGCACGGTGTGGACATCTACCTGGGGATGTTCACAAGCGTCTTCGACAACGCAAGCGATCTCTTTGCCGCCGCGGACAGCCAGCTCCTCACGAGACTGGAGCTCCACAACCAGCCGGTCCGGCTCCCGAATATGATGTCCCGCAAAAATGATCTTTTCCCTTGGTTCGGGGAGAAACTCCGTGCACTCTGAGGGATATCCCATTTTTGTAATTATTACTGTAATCTTCCTAGTGTGCACATGTGGATGCACAAATAAAACACCAATAACAAATCAGACATCAACAATACAGACCGTTCTTCCAGCAACAACAATAACAACGGTCATTCCGGTAGAAGCACAGTTATCAACAGAGCCATCACCTGCACCAATACCCGCAGCGACCATTTCGGTTACGTCGCCAGCCACCTCCTCGCCAATAGCCACGGCATCACCGCAAACCACCCTGGCACTGCTAAAGGACTCTGCACTCAATGCCCGCATCCAAGACGCAAAGGATAAGCTTGATCAATTAAAAGACAGTGACAAAGCAGATACGATCGTGATATCACTACATTCTCCTTACAACTGCGACATCAAAGAATCCCGAGAACTCGGGTACCTGATTGACGCCAATACCGGCGACACGTTCTTTGTGAATGGCGATTACTGGAGCATCAATTCTGACCTCTTTGTCCGGAACATGAAACCCGGGCACTCGTATATCATCCTCCATACCCACCCCAAGGTGTGGGATACCTGCGTGGGGATTGTGAGCCTCAATACCTTCTCGCTCGAAGACCTCGCGGTGACATCCGATCTGACAGAAAAAGGGTACCATATACTGAACTTGATCGCGGTGAGCGACAAGGATTACGAGATATATCCGAAGATTAAGGACGACTGGAAGACAAGGGAGGAAGTGTACGAAGGGGTTAACCACATCGAGCGGTTCATGGAGGTGAAATTCTCCACCTACGACCCGTACTTGAACCGAACCTTTTATGACGTCGATAACCTGATGCCCCTGCTCGCAAAGGAACTCAACTACACCTATACCGCAAATCATGTGGTCATAGCGTAGTGGGTTCGCCCTGTCTTTTATTAAAAATACTACCGTGTTGACTGTGTGCCCTTTTCACTTCAAGAACGATATTAGGATTAAAAAGAAAAATCCCAAAAAAGTATGTTAAAAAAATTACTGCAGCTCATGCTCCTTTTACTCTCCCCGCTCCTGCGCTCCTGGCCGATCCGGAACCGGTCCGGCGCGTATTCTCGCTTGAAAAACACCGGAATTTTTTCCCGCAGGAAATCGCTCCGATTTGCAATCTAAACCGTCCGGAACGATTGCGCGATACATGAAAACCGCACGGACGACCGGAATTTGCCGGAACGGTAACGACCCTTAAAGCATCGGAAAGGGAACCTTCAGCTAACGGAACATACCGAAGAATACGGAGGGAAAAAAACCATGAACACTAAGTTTGGCGTGCTGCTGGGACTGGTGGCACTTGGACTACTCTGCACCATTGTTGGAACCGCTGCAGCAGACAACACCACCAGCACGCAAGGAATGCAACTCGTGGACGACATACAGCCGTACAACGGACCTATCGGCGCTAACAACTCCATGTACGGGCTCAAGATCGCGTTTGAAAACCTCGACGATTTCTTCACTTTCAACCAAAGCGAGAAGCTGGCAAAAGAGATTGATCACGCAGACCTCCGCATTGCCGAACTGAAGGAAGCACTGGCGGCCAACAGGACCGATGCCGCGGACCGGGCACTGGATCAATACTGGCAGAACCTGAACCAGACGGAACGTACCCTCGAATGGTTCAACCAGACCTCGCCCATACCCGCGTTCAATGAGACCGGATCCATGCCGGCGCCTATTGATAAAGGCCTCATGCACGTGCAGGACATGATCATCAAGCACCAAGTTGTCCTAGAAAATCTCCTATCCTCGCACTCCGGCAACCCGGGCCTGGCAAGAGCATACAACAACAGCCGGGAATTAGAGATGAAGTTTGAACAGAAGACACAGACACGGTTCGAACGCGTCAAGGATGCAGACAACAGGATATGGTTACGAGCAGAACACCTGAGTTCTGGCGCACCGAGCCTGACGCAGAACCGGACCATACCGACAAATGCGGAAGGACGGTACAGCCCCACCGTAAACAGAATGGTCCCAGAGATAGGGAACCAGAGCTGGCAAAACACCGGGCAGACATGGAACAGAACTGTGCAGTCCCCCCGGGAAACGAACCCGTCCCAGCAGGACCAACACCGGCCGGCCATCCAGGTAATTCCCAGCCACAGTCAGTCCCCCTCAAACAACCAGGAAAACAGGAACGGAAACGGCAGCGGAACGGGCGGCTGGACCGACAACGGCAACAGCAACAGGAATGGCAACGAAAACAACTACCGGAATGGCAACTGGGATACCAGGTTCCCCAACAGGTAATTCCGCTATTCAGGTCAGTAACCGGTTATAAAAAGACTGGTTACGTATTTTTTATACGGAACACGATAATGATCAACAACAAGGCGCTCCATGTATAAGCTGACCTGGTACTGGGTTTTGGCCATCGCAGTCCTGCTCCTGCTTTGCACCCTGCCGGGGGCATTGTCGGCACCCACTCCGGATTACACTACCACCTACACGATCGCCCTCCAGAAAGACGGCTCGGCACTCTGGACGGTGGAGTACCGCACCCCCCTTGCCACCAACGAGGACATGGATAATTTTGAAAACTACTCCCGCGACCTGAACTCCGTCTATCTCCCCCAGCTGAAAGACCTGATGCAGCGTTCCGCTGTGCAGGCGGCCGCCAGCACGTCCAGACAGATGGAGGCGGACAATTTTTCCGGTGAGGCCGTCGTTCAGACGTCCCCGACCGGAAAGTTTGGGGTTGTCACCTACTCGTTTTCCTGGACCAACTTTGCCGTGTCTGACGGTGGCCTTTCCACTGGCGATGCGTTTGCCGGCGGGCTGTATCTGGCAAAGGATAACACCCTCGTCATCAAGTACCCGCATGGCTATACGGTAACAGCTGCAGAACCAGTCCCCGACCAGCAGGTGAGCGATGGGCTTGTCTGGTATGGCGTGCGTTCCTTCGGGGCCGGGGAACCGCGAATCGTGTTGGAAAGACCGGCATTTCCGGTCCTGCTGGGTGTCCTGGGGTTCATTGTCATCTTAATTATCGTGGCCGGCTTTATCGTATACCTGAAGAGAAAACAGCAACCCGAGTCGGATGATCTACCGGACGATCCTGAGGACCAGGCATCCCGCTTGTCCGAAGCTGATTTGGTAACCCTCGAAGAACGGATCGTCAAGCTGCTCAAGGCAAATGGCGGGCAACAGTTCCAGTCAGAGATCGTAAAAGTCTTGGGCATGCCAAAATCCACCGTGAGTTCAACGCTCAACGATCTCCACCAGCGGGGGATCATCCAGAAGGTAAGAAAAGGACGGGAAAACCTCATCCGTCTTATTGATAACAGTAGGTAATTCTCATCAATACTGTTGTTCCTTATGGGATCTTCTCGCTGGCCTCTTGCGTCAGCGGCACTAAGATCCCTCCACCCTAATATCCAAAATCGTAGCACCAGCGATTGCAATCAAGACGGTACCAACATCTATCGGTGTCTTTTTTGAACCTGCAAATGACCCTGTCACGGCTGCCTGAACGTATGTTGCACGTCCTTTAGCACAGTTAATAAATAGGGTCCGATACCCTATGTTCCCATGGTGACACAATGCCGGAATTAGAAGTAAATAAAACAACCACAGCCCTCGTCGTCATTGACCTGCAGAAGGGAATAGCGGCACAGCCCACAAAGCCATATCCTGCACAGGACGTTATCAGGAATTCGGCTAAGCTCATAAAGGCGTTCAGGAAAAATGGGATGCCGGTATTCCTCGTGCATGTCGTTAACTCACAGGAAACGATGCTTAAAGTCAATAGCGACCTGTCATTCTCCCGTCCCATGCCCCTGCCGCCAGACTGGTCTGAGTTCGTCCCGGAGATTGCACCCGTCCCATCGGACATCGTGATTGCAAAGAAGCAATGGGGAGCGTTTTACGGCACCGATCTCGAACTCCAGCTAAGGAGACGGGGAATGGACACGATCATTCTCTGCGGGATATCGACTGACCTCGGCGTTGAGAGCACGGCACGGTTCGCCTACGAGTACGGTTTCCAGCAGGTCTTTGCGGAAGATGCGATGTCCTCGATGTCAGCAGATCAGCACAACGCAGCGGTCACATTCATATTCCGGAGGATGGGTAGGGTACGGAAGACGGATGAAATACTCAAAGCAATCGAGTAACAAGTGCCATAATGGCGGGAGCACGCCAGAGGAATCCAAGTATTATCAGGCCGGCCCAAAGGTTTATCGCACCGGTATCATAGGGATTTGATCGTATGTGCAAAAGCCCTCCCTGCCCGAATGGCTGCCGGCACTCCAAGAACACCGGCCGTGCAAAACGGCAGTATATGTTCAGGACGTACATTAGGGTTTATGACGGAAAACGAAAGCAGCATGCCGTTCCTGTCGGCTGGTGGTGCCCAGGCTGCCGTACCTTTGTCGATGACATGCGATGATGCCGGGCCGGTACGGTACTGGAATCTTCACCGTTACGACCGGGAGATCACATCTTTTTCTCCGTTGAAATAGGCGATCTGGTTTAGGTATACCATGAAAAGATACCCGGCCAGGATACCGATAACAATGCCGGCCAAGTGCAGGGAAATGCTCACGGTCCGCGTCGAGTTTGCCAGCCGCTCCGGGAAGAGGTTCCAGACAAAGTACATGAAGATGAAGACGATCGCGATGGTGAGGAGCCGGGAAGACCAGGAGAATTCCTGCATGACGCGGTATAAATCCGCGAATTGGTGCCGGTAGACAAAAGCGGCCAGCACCAGCATGCCTGTAACGGCGACCAACCCGAACAGAAGTGGCGAGCTCCTCTCGGTGTGGTACAGGAGCATGTACCGTGCGATGATTCCCGCAGACATGGCAAGGATACAGACCAGCACCAATCCGTAATAGCTGCGCATGTTCCGTTCAGACTTTCGCTCCAGGTATATCAGCCAGAAGATGAGCAGCAGCCCTGCGAGTGCCGAATCGATGCCCGAGAGGCCTGCATAATAGGTCGTTGTCGCATTGAAGAAGGCAAAGAATGCACCGAAGATGAGAAATATGATGACGATAACCTTGGTCAGTGCGAGGTACAGCCGTTTCCGGTTTACGATCGTGGCTAGCACGAAGCCGTAAATGGCGATCAGCAGGTATGCAGTCACGTTCGCGAGGAAATAATCGAAGTTCAGGCTGACAAACGACGACGTGAAGAGTTGGTAGACATGGAAGTCCTGCAGATCGACCTGCAGGCTTGAGCGGAATGACGGATATACAGAGACAAGATACTCGATGATGATCGTGATTGCCGGGATAATGAGCACGATGGCAAGGTACATGGAAAAGAGCCTGAGGTTGATGGTTGATCGGAAGTCCTTAAACTTTTTAAAAAGGTTCATGGTTCACGACCGGTCTTTTCCCTTCTTTGATCCATACATCGGTTCCGTTGAGATAAAAGGAGAGGGTCTCGGGTGACTCCCCTTCCGGTTCATCATTTCCGGATGCAGCCGGCCGCACAGTCATGGCGAGAATACCAGATTTTTAGGTTACGGCGAACTTAAACATAGAAAGGGAAAAGTGTTCAGATAATTAACTTATTTAATTTAGTGTTGGAACCATTGTTCTAGGAAAGCACCAATGGAAGCTATTGAAGCCAATAATCTCAGCAAATCGTTTGGATCTGTCACGGCCGTTAATGATGTTAGCATTTCGGTGAAAAAAGGCAGCATCTTTGGTTTTTTGGGACCAAATGGTGCAGGAAAAACAACAGTGATCCGGCTGCTGACGGGAGTACTGACACCTGATACCGGATCGATCTATATCGGAGGGGTGAATATCAACAACGATCCTCTCGCTGCCAAGATGATGATGGGTGTCATTCCCGAGAACGGGACGGTCTACGGCGACCTGACTGCCGAACAGAACATTATCTGGACGGCAAAATTCTATGGAATGGACCGCACCACCCGTGAACAGCGGGCACAAGAGATCCTCTCACAGCTTGGGCTCACCGAACGGAAAAACGATCTTGTCCGTACATTCTCAAAAGGAATGCGGCAGCGGATCAGCATCGCGTGCGCTATCGTCCCCTCGCCTCCATTACTGTTTCTTGATGAACCGACTTCAGGTCTGGATGTACACAGCCGCCGGCTCGTCATCGACACCATCCACAAAATGAACAATGCGGGAAGCACAATCTTTCTCACAACGCACAATATCGAGGAGGCAAATGCACTCTGCACAACAATCAGCATCATCAATAAAGGAAAGATCATTGCGACCGACAGTCCGGAACAACTGAAAAAAACCTATGGAACTACGCATTATGTTGAAATCTCGTTTAGACAATCGGTGACAGAAGCGCTGTTCAAGGACGAGTCGATCTCCCGGGTTGAACGGTGGGGAGATAAATGGCGGATCTATACGAATGATCCGGATCATGTGGTGAAATATCTTGCACAGGTTGCAGAAAGGGATCACCTCAGCATTATATCAATAGCGACCTCAGGCCCGTCGCTGGAAGAGGCGTTTTTGCAACTCACGGAGGTTGCTTAATGGACCTTGCGATATTTGCCCGGAGTGTTACGCTGGTCACCGAGAAGAACATGCGGATTTATTATTACAAGGGTGCCGTGGTGATCTTCGGGCTGCTCTTTCCCTTCCTCATGTTTTTTACTTTTTTCATAGGGAGGAACCTTGACCTCACACTCTTCTTCCCCGGTTTTCTGGGAATGATGTTGTTTTTTACCGCGTCATCGGTCGGGCCGCTAATTACTCCTTGGGAGAAACGGGAAAAGACCTATGAACGGCTCCTCTCTCTTCCGGTGATACTCGAAAGCATAATTCTCGGGGATCTTCTCTCTGGTGCGATATTCGGGATAATCATCACCCTCATCGTCTGGATCGTAAGTGCGGTATTCCTGCACCTACCTCTTGCAAATATCGGGCTGTTGGCTCTGGCATTACTGCTCGGGGCGATTGCGTTTGCTGCACTCGGCACCTTACTCGGTTCGCCGGCGACTGATACACCGTCCAACATCATGATACTCTCCAGCCTCGTTCGCTTTCCCCTCATTTTCGTGAGCGGTATTTTCATCCCGCTCAATCAGATGCAGGGCTGGGAACGGGTGCTTACCTTTTTCTCGCCGCTCACGTACCTTGTCGACCTGTTTTATGGGGCATTGAACGGAACCGCAGTTTACCCACCGTTCCTTGATGTGCTGGTGCTCGTAGTTGTGATTCTTCTGTTTATCGGCTGTGCAAAAATCATCCAGCAGAGGAACCTTGTGACGGGAAATTAGTGTTTTCTGGTGGAGATAGTGATGGAAGAAAAAATCCGGAGTTTATACCTGAAGGGAAATAGTAAATATTTTTCAGAGAATTCAAAAAAAAGTTTTATTTCATTAATACATCTTTTCCCTTTTCGAATTCTTCAACGGTGATCTCTCCTTTTGCAAACCGGGATTTTAGGATATCAACTGGAGTTTTCTGTGTTTCAATTGGCATCCTGACCTCCCGAATGATAACGTAGAGGATTGCAAGGAGGTATCCGTACAATGGGATAATCACCAAAATGAACCAGAGAGGTGCACTCATTTTTTGTTCTTTTGCATCTTTATAGATGAAATATGCAATCACCAACTGGACTATCCAGGCGATGATCATCAACGCCATTCCAAAGAATGGATGCATTGAATGCGTGGAATACATAAAACCAAGAGGCATACTCAATTATTACCTTCTTAGACGATATGGTTTCGTTTAGTACATATTCAAATAAAAAACTATATTCACACATGGAGTCAGGAGATAAATTCACTTTTGTTGGCTCTGTAGAATTCCTCAACAATAACCTCATCCGGTTGCTCCCTAGCAGCACTATTTCACTGATGGTCTAATTCTTTATTCCAAGACGTTTCGGAGGAAGACTCCAGTGGAAATATAGGGGAAACAATGGTACTTCCATTCTATGTTTTAAAAATTGAAAACGATTGACTTTTGTGAAATTTGTCAACAATAATGAAAATAGAGTACGAGAAGATCATTTTTTGGCATTTTTCCACGGGATTTTTCCCTTACGATTTGTGACACTGCAAATCCGTTCCGAGGTAATATCCTGGATTGCAACCAACACATTGCCCATTTAAACAAACACTCATTCCCGTACAATAGGTATTGGAACCACAGAGTTGGTGACACTGTAAATCATTTCCGAGAATGTATCCTGGTTTGCATCCGACACATTGTCCATTTATACAAACACTAGTCCCAGTGCAATAGGTATTACCGCCGCAAGATTGATGGCATAGATTATCGCTCCCGAGAATATATCCTTCTGGACACGGATGGTTGAGTTTATCTAATGCATCCTTGAACTCTTTCGGGGTATTATAACTCCACCCGTGATAATACCGTGGATTATTGACAGGGCAGGTATTGGGATTATTACAGACGAGAAAACCGCCCGTGGTTTCTAGCGCAATCCAGTTGTTGGAAGAGATTTCCGCTAATACCCACGCATGATCTGAATCTTGAATCGTTGTAATATCTTTTTCAACGTTACCCATTTCGATTATTGCATTTATTCCTTTGGTTTCCACCATATCCCATACATCAATTGCCATATCGGCACAGACAAACAAATCGGGTAAACTATAGGTATGAGTCTGATGATAATCTTCAACAATTTGTTTTAATATTCTGATTCTGGTATCAGAGGCGGTCTCGATGGAAATATTAAGACGAGAGGTTTGACCAGAAGACATTAAAGCGACTATTTGGTACTTACCACTTGGGAGATTTAAATTTGGAATTGTATAATCAAAAGTAAAATCATCGTGAATTGGAACAGAATAATCCGAATTTGAATTTGGGGAATAAGTATCAGTTCTTTTCAATGATAATTTTACATTCGGATTTTCTTTTAAATGTGGACCAACAGCAACTCCAGAAACATGGATTGGTTCATTTATTGCGTAGATGCAAGAAGATGTCCATCCATTATAATTCCGAATATCCTTTGAAGATTCGTTTGTTGTCTGTTGAGATTTGCATAAAAGAGATACATTTGGAATCAAATTTTCTGATAAATCTGCTGTAATATTCTCTTTTTTTCCAAACTCGAGGGTGATATTTTGACGCCAAACGGGAAATTCATCATGTCTTAATTCAATGATATGGTCTCCCAAAGAGACCCCCTCAATCAGACACGGAGTAGTCCCCTTATAAACCGAATCTAAATAAACTTCGGCATTTGAAGGATCAGATTGAACATTAACAGATCCTAAAGGTAGAAAGTTCAAGAGACATCCTGAATTCAATACGAGTAAAAATATGAATAGTAATAAAATGGTTGTCTCACGATGATTTACGGCAGTCATTCGTATAAATAAAATTTATTATTCCTTTCTTTGATTATTACGTCTTTCGAAAAATTGGAGAAAATGGAGTTCATGGTTATTGCCCATACCTTAATGCCATGGGACAAAATGTATATATTGATTAATTTAATCCAGATAACCAATACCTCAATAAAGAGGGCTTCGAATGAAAAAGGTGCTCTGTAATTCAGAGGGTGTGTCAGAAGTTGCTGCTGAAATCCTTATCATCTTCTTAATCATACTCCTTGCCGGAGTGGCTTATGTTGTCTTCAGCGGGTGGTTTCCACTCCTCCAGAAAACATCTCTTGTTGCTGCATCAGCGGGTGTTGCCTACGTCCCTATCGATACAACAACCGCATTTCCGGTCTTTTACGTGCTTCCCCAGGCCGGTGAACAGTTCTATCTGACTGGACAGTCAAATATACCTGACGGCGCACCGTCGGCTTCATTTCTATTAATAGCTCCGGATGGTTCCAGCTCAAGGACATCCCTTGCTGATGTATCGGGCAGTGGAAACCTGTACGGTAAACCGCTTTATCTTTACCAGGATATACGAGGCGGGGGGTTCTGGGTTACCGATAACATGCAGACCACAAACAAAAATAAGTACCTCATTCCGTTGAAGGGAGGAAACTGGATGGTCAAAATGATCGACGATACCGCGAATGTTGTGCTCATGGAATCGACCGTATCAATTACGGGCAATGGTTCCCTTTCAAACCCGCTCAGCCCATCGACCATCTGGACGAATTCGACCGGGCAGTTGTCACTGACCAACTCGTCAGGGTATGCAATCCCGTTCACGAACAATGGGACCATACCATTTATTGGGCCGAACGGTCTTCCGGCATTTCAATTCAATGGGACAGGTGCGTACATTCAAGGAGCGGATAATCCTGGTCTCGAATTCACCGGTGACATGTCACTTTCCTTGTGGTTAGATCCAGCTGACGCATCTGGTCCGTTGAGCGGTTCTGGCAGCAACTGGCATACAGTCGTCGGTAAAGGTCTGCTTACAGGAGGTAGTAATGAAATTGATAATTACCAGTTAGTACAGATGGGAAATCAAATGTATTTTGAATGGAATGATGTCGGTACTGGGCTTCATTACAATATCGTCACCAATTCAATTCCCAATATGCAGAATAACTGGAATTATATCACTGTGACCGTTCCGAACGGAGGGCTCCCGTCTATCTATGTCAACGGAGTGTCGCAGTTCTATAACGTTTACCAGAGTAACACTCCAGGTGTCAATTACATAGGGAGCAGCAGCAGTCCTCCTGCCGGTTACGGTGTACAGCTCCAAAACGTCGGTAATAATATCTTAATCGGGAAACAAAACGGGCCACCTGGGGACGAATTTTATTATACTGGGAGTATGAGTCAGGTGTCATTCTATAACACAGTACTTACCCCCTCTCAGATCATTGCGAACAATAATACTTACCAGACATAATTTTTTGGCTTCAGGAGAAGACATCCTTTTTACGAAAGGCACTATGGAACATATACGTACCGCGTTTGACGCTATCGCATCCGAGTATGATGCCCAGAGGCAACATGTGATCCCCGAGCTTGACATGTTTTACGGGATTGCAGTTTGGGCAGCGGACTGGCCCGGTAGCAGACCGGCAATCCTAGATATCGGAGCAGGGACCGGCCTGCTCAGTGCATTACTGCTGGAAAAATACCCGAATGCATCTCTTACGCTCCTTGACATATCAGAAGAGATGCTTAAGGTCGCAAAAAAGCGGTTTGCTGGGAAAAACAATATCCGCTACATCACTGGTGATTATAGTACCATGAGCCTCGGAGGCCGGTATGACCTGATCTGCTCGGCCCTCTCGATTCACCATCTCATACACGAAGACAAACAGAAGCTGTACCAGCGGATTTACGATGCATTGAACCCAGGCGGCGTCTTTGTGAATGCCGACCAGGCAACAGGGGAGACTCCTGTAATGGAAAGGAAGTATATGCAGTATTGGGACGAGTTCGTCCGCAATGGTCCGCTGACAGACGACGAACGGATAGAGATCCTGAGGCGACGGACAACGCTTGACAGGAACGCAAAACTCTCCGTGCAGCTCAAATGGCTTTTTGACAGCGGGTTCTCTGACGTTGATGTAGTATACCGGAACAGGACTTTTGTGGTGCTGACGGGCAGGAAGGGCTAAACGGGACTGTCAGAGCTTAGAACCCCACCTCACAGCATAACCAATCGGCCGCTTCATTTTTTTTTGGCCAACGCTCATCTACTCGTCATCAGAGTGGCTTTTTTTATGCAGTAGTCGGTCACTTGTTCATTCTTACCATGGGACAGACATTGCAGCCCTCCATCTCGCCAAAGCAGAAGACGAACCGGTCCCGGATGCTCTTGGGGAGCTGTTCTTCCGGAATGGGAGTAAAACCGAAGGTCTTGTAAAACTGAATCAAAACGATGGTTGAATGGATGTAGATCGTTTCCGAGCCGCACCGCTGTATCAGCGCTTCCACGGCACTGCGGGCATACCCCTTCCCGCGGTACTGTTCGGGCACAAAGATGCAGTCCATCTCATTGCCGTCAGGGTGCCGGGTGAACCGGGCAGTCGCGACAAGACTTCCATCTACAAATACGCCAAATATCCTTTCGCGTACCAGGTCAGCTTTCTGGCCCCGGTACTGTTCCCACAGTTTCTCTGCCAGATAAAACTCATCGCGCTTCAGTTCACGGGCCTCGGTCTTCATCCTATTCTCTCCACACTGTACGATTCTGTCAGAGATTTTTTTGGGCACAGTACTATATGAGGGTACCTTTCTGTCCACCCGCAACCGGGACCGTGACCTGCTTGTATTTCGGCGGGTAATAGATGTACCTGTTCTCGCGGAGCGGGTCGGTGAAGATAACGGTTGAACTGGTCCTTTCAGCGGTTACGATATATGAATGAAAATTCAGTTTTTTGACTTCCGGTATATCCAGATACTGCTCGGTTTCTTTTTTGCTGATGTTGCGGTACTTTTCAAAGACCCTGCCTTCAGAAAACCCAGAAAACAGCGTGTAATACCTGACCGTGAAAGTATTGTCATCCTCATTGATCACAAGCCATCTGAACGGATTGATGGTGGGGATCCGCCATCCCCTGACCGTTGCAGCGGTATACAGGAATACTCCCAGACGAACCGCCAGATACATGACAACGATGACTGCATAGATGGCAAGGGAGACGGTGAACGGCACTAGTCCGGATGCTGCCGGAATTAAAAGCCCGATTGCGCTGCCCATCAAGAGCACGCTGGGTCCGGGGAGGAGTGCCGGAGTGTATTTCCTGTCAATCACGGGAGCGAACAGCGGGATCCCGGGGCAGGCAGCTACGTCAATCGCAAGATGCAGCAGGGCACCGGCAAGGATTGCGGCAATCCCGTATACGCCAAATCCCGAAACCACCAATTGTGGTATGATACTCGCGAGGGCGACTAGCATGATAGCGAGGTACGCCAGCAGGGACAGAACGAGGGCACCCAAAAAGCTGTGGGCGATGCCACCGTGTGTGAACAAATACAGGGACGGGTCCCTATCGAAGATGAGAGGAAAGAATATGTCCACGTCCAGAATCACTGCCCCAAGGATGCAAAACGGGATAATGGGCGTAAGTCCGGTTGCGGAGAAGAGGATGTAGGCTATCAGGGCGTGAGAGAGTGCGTCCACGGAGAAAGGTTTCGGGGGAAGAGGTAAAAAGGCTTATTGGAAGGTCTACCGGAAAAGTTATTATAGGGAACAGAAGCCGCCCTCATTTTCCGCACATGTGAGAAGAGAAGGGTAGTATTTATTGACATACTCTTTGACCATACGGCGGGCTGAAAATGGAGCGCTGGTACTTTTTATGGTTTCTTTCATCTTCTTTACCCAACCGTGGGGTATTCCGTCTATGGAAGCAGAATAGTAAAGTGGCACTACTTCTTTTTCAAGCAGGGTATAGAGTGCATCGGCGTCAGATGCATCCCGTGATCCGGGAGGAGTCTCACCGCCAAAAGCCCAGCCATTACTGCCATTATATCCTTCAATCCACCACCCATCAAGAATACTCAAATTAAGTACCCCGTTTAATGAAGCCTTCATGCCACTTGTCCCGCAGGCCTCCATGGGGGGCATGGGATTGTTCATCCAGACGTCCACACCGTGAACCAGATACTGGGCCATCTGTTCCCCGTAATCTTCGACAAACCCGATCCTGCCGCCGAAATCCGGTTGCTGGGCAAATTCATAAATCCGTTTCAGAATTATTTTCCCTTCATTATCGGCAGGATGTGCTTTTCCGGCAAAGATAATTTGCACCGGATGCCAGGGATTATTCAGGATCCGCTTGAGACGGGCCGGATCATGAAAAATGAGATCTGCCCGTTTGTAGGCAGAAAAACGGCGGGCAAACCCAATAGTGAGAACAGAGGGGTTGAGCATCAGGGCGTCTGCGATAAGGTTGCTGGGCTCATTTAACTGGGTCTCCCATTTGATTCGCTTCCTTTCCCGGATTCTGTTGAGAAGTTTTTGTTTCAACCATGTATGTACTTGCCAGATTTCTTTATCCGGAATCTCGTCAATCATCTGCCAGATCTCCGGGTTATCATGGTTCATCTGCCAGTGGGGATCGGTGGAGTCAAAATATTTTGAATAGAGGTCTTCCATCCGGGGATTCAGCCATGTCGGGATGTGGACCCCATTGGTAATATGGTCAATGGGGATTTCCTGTTCCGGCAGGTCAGGCCACATACAGCGCCACATCCCGCGGGTAATCATGCCATGTTTCTTTGATACACCGTTATGGTATTCAGTTGTCCGGAGTGCAAACGCGGTCATGTTGAACCCGGTTCCCAAGTCACAGGGATGGTGTCCGAGCTGGAAAAAGGTGTCCTGGTCGATGCCAAGCTGATGATAATAATTGGAGAAATATTTGCCCATGAGATCAAAGGGGAAAATATCATTCCCGGCAGGAACCGGAGTATGGGTAGTAAAGACCGAAGTCCCTTTCACCTGCACTAGGGCATCCTTGAATGTCATCCCTTTTTCCACTCGTTCTCTAATCCGCTCCAACTGGGAAAATGCCGGGTGCCCTTCATTGAGATGCAGAGCTGAAAACTCTATTCCCAAATCATTGAGTACTTTTCGTCCCCCGATCCCGAGGACTATTTCCTGTCGCAGACGTTGTTCAGGTTGCTCCGTGTATAGGCGATGGGAGATGATCCTGTTTTCAGGGAGGTTTGCAGTAATATCAGTATCAAGCAGATAGAGAGGAATCTTGCCCACATTCACCCTCCACACGGCTACATACATAGGGGGTTCAATGAAGGGGACCCGTATCACCATCTGGTCTCCGGAATCATTCAGAACCCTTATAACAGGTGCTGCATCGCGATCCATCACTTCAGTGATATTATCCTGCCAACCATCAGGACGAATATGCTGGTGGACGTATCCTTCTGAGTACATGAATCCCACTGCTACCAGCGGAACACCCAGATCGCTGCATTCCTTTAAGTAGTCCCCAGCTAGGAACCCAAGGCCACCTGCATAAAAGGGAAGTGAGTGGTGGAGGCCGTACTCCGCAGAAAAATATGCAATGGTAAGAGATCTGCGTTTTGGGTAATGTTCCGAAAACCAGCCATTCCGGTTAGTCGTGTACTGGAAAAAACGGGTCATAATGATGTCATAGCGATGGAGGTATTCCGGATTTGAAAGAAGACTATCAAGAAATTCGGCGGGAATATCCCGAAGCATTTTAACGGGATTATGGACACTTTTTTTCCATGCCTGTGGATTGATCTGCTTAAAAAGTACCCTTGCCTCCGGGTGCCAGCTCCACCAGAGATTATATGCTAGATCGACGAGACCGGATATTCTTTCCGGAACATGGGGGAATTTCTCCGCAAGTCGATCATCATGGTCGGCCATTTACGTTTACCTTCTTGATTTTAATGTGGGTAATGTCACGATTAATACTATTGGGAAAACAAATGAGCAGGAAAAGCGAGGATCGCAAAATAACATTATAATCTTCTGACGTCCTATCTGGCGTGCGGGAAGGTGACATTTTTGTGAACGCCGGAGTTTGGGAGGACATGTACCAATCCCTGCAAAAACCGGAGCTGGATCCGGTAATTACCGGGTTCAATGCCAATATCGATCGAGTTATTCCGGTGACCGCTGATATGCTGAGATCTTTTGAGCGGCACACCGTGCCGGGGTTCGATGCCCTTCTCGACCGGTTGAAACAGTCAATGCGTTACTGTTCAGCCGATGAGGTGTTTATCAGCCACCATTCAGTGTACCAGGAACTTACAGATTCTTTTTCCACATCAGGTACGGTCGCAATTGGGGGGCAGGCAGGAATAGCGGCAGTTCACCTTTGCAGACTTGGCATCCCGTCAGTGACCTGTGCTGCACCCGGTGCCGGTCCAAAGACCTGTGGTATGCTGCAGGATGCCGGGGTTATCCCCCTGACTTTTAACACTGGAGCTGGAGAACGTTCTGACACCACTCACCTGATCTTCGAATACCCCCCAAACCTGGTACAGGTGGCTGAACAAGTTGTGCCCCGGAGCAACCGGTTCATTGTATCTCCTGTCCATGATCCTTCCACCATAATCATCCCAGAAGATTTACAGGATAATTTTTTGAGACAGATTGCTTCCTGCCGGCGTGCATTCCTCTCCGGTTACCAGTATCTGCGACAAGAACAGGAATTCATCACTGCAGCCCGGCAGATCAAGATGATCCGCAATGCCAATCCCCTGATGCTGACACATGTCGAGTGCGTTTCAGTTGCCGAACGGTCTGTGCTGGCAATGATACTCCGCTATATCTTTCCAAATACTGACAGCATCGGGCTCAATGAACGTGAGCTGGGTCTTCTCATGCATACACTGCGGGAAACAGCGCCCACATCTGCAGGCTCCCCGCCATCATCCCCCGTTGCATACGTCCGTGAGGCGATTGCCCTTGCAGATGCCACCGGGGTGCCCCGTATCCATCTCCATACATTCGGGTATTACATTCTTATTCTCGAACACGGAATGGCTCAGCCCGAACAGTCCCAAACTGCTCTCCTCCTTGCAGCACGGGAGACTGCCGATGCAGCTGGAGGGGACGGGCAAATCCTGTCGCCGGATGGTCTTTTGGCGTACGATGCTGTACGAGAAGCGATTGGTCCGGATCAGACCACTGGCATCTTTGAGGTTGGCAACCGGGTGGTGATCATCGTTCCCACATACATTTCACAAAATATTAATAAGACAACCGGGCTCGGCGACATTCTTTCATCCACTGCATTTGTTGCAGACCGGTCTTGAGGTTCTGATGTGTTGTCGGTTGGTATGGAATTTTTTACGAGATGAAAAAATCGATCATCAACCGGAAACGCATCATCAGAACCCCCGATCCCCAGTTCCGGCTCTTCCGCGGGTAATCGTGTGTCTTCACGCATCCCCGAGGGCTGCGATACCGGGGAGGACTTCACCCGCAATGAACTGGAGGGATGCACCTCCCCCGGTAGAGACGTGGCTCATTCGGTCCGCGAACCCGAGACTGGTTACGATGGCGGCAGTAGATCCGCCACCGATGACGGTGACTGCGTCCAGTTCCGCAAGCGAACCTGCGATCGTGCGAGTGCCAAAGGAGAATTCCGGGACCTCGTATACTCCCATCGGGCCGTTCCAGAATACCGTCCGGCACGCACTCAGTTCCCGGACAAACAGGGCGATCGTCTCCGGTCCGATATCCACAATGGTCGTATGATCCGGGATCATTGACACGGCAACAGTCCGCGAACCGGAACTACCGCGGGTGTTTTCCGCTACCAGAACATCGAGTGGCAGGAGGACCCTGACACCGGTGGCTTCAGCCTTTCTCAAAAGACCGTTCACGTACTCCAGCTTTTCCTGTTCGACAGGGGAGTTCCCGACCGAGAAGCCCTTGGCCGCAAGAAAGCTCGCGGCCATTCCCCCACCGATAAAGAGCATATTGACCTTCGTGATAATATTCTCAAGGACTCCCAGTTTCCCGCTTACCTTTGCGCCACCAACGATCGCAGCAAAGGGCTGTTCAGGGTTCTCGAGGAGTTCCCCCAGCATCACCAGCTCCCGTTCGAGAAGGAGACCGGCGACAGCGGGCAGAAACTGGCATATCCCAACGACCGATGCATGCCTACGATGGCACGCCCCAAATGCATCATTGACATAGATATCCGCGAGCCGGGCAAGAGATGCGGCGAATGCCGGGTCGTTAGCCTCCTCCCCGGGATGGAACCGGAGATTCTCGAGAATCACGATCTCCCCGTCGCGCATCGCTGACACTGACGCTTCGACTTCGGGACCAATGCAGTCCCGAAGCGCTCGTACCTTTACCCCAAGCAAATTGGAAAGCCGGTCTGCGACCGGTGCGAGTCTGAGATTTTCGACCACCTGCCCTTTTGGGCGGCTGAGATGGGAGCATAGGATGACCCGGGCACCCTGCCCGGAAAGGAGACGGATCGTCGGGAGACAGGCCCTGATTCGGGAGTCGTCCTCTATCTCCCCGGTGCCCCGCAGCGATACATTGAAGTCCACTCGGACAAGGACGCGTTTTCCTGCAGCATCGATTTCCCTAACAGTCTTTCTCTTCATAGAAGGATATCCTGGTCCGGACCGCAGGATCGCAGATCTTCGGATATGGCTTCATCACCCCGGAATATAATAAGTATTTGGCCGTGGAGTTCTGATAAATTGACAGGACTTCAAGTAGAAAATTTGAGAGAAATATAAAGTAGCATGACATAACGATTTCGTGGAAATTATCCCAAGTCCCGCTAAATTATCAGAACCTATTTTTTCTTGATTTATATACCCCAACACAAAACAGGCTATAACAGAGGGAAAAGTATAAATCATTTCTCTGGCATCTTCACTGTGCCTTAAGAACCAGGACACTCCCCCGACAGAATCCCGTTACTGATTTACCTCCCTCATATTCTTTGATTAAAAAATTAGTTCCCAACAAAAGGAGGTACGCTCTCAAGGAGAGCCAGAACCCTGTCGGAGGGTTCCTACATGGTCTTCCAGAGGGGAGTTGATTGAAGGTATGCCAGCAATATCGTTTGGATTCGAGGTGCACCAGCCGTACCGGTTGAACAGGCATTTTGCTCCGGATCCCAATGTAAAGAA
Organism: Methanoregulaceae archaeon; assembly: GCA_015660965.1. GTDB lineage: Archaea > Halobacteriota > Methanomicrobia > Methanomicrobiales > Methanospirillaceae > MVRE01. Next base: position 18,544 of record JACTVG010000009.1, on the reverse strand, counting down.
AAAAGATCTCTTAAATCTCTATTTTGATGAGATCAACCGCGAGCTCCTGCTCCGTGTCGCTGAAAAATGCTACATTCCGGCAACAACAATGGTCCTGGAAATGATGGACGCGGGGTTCTCCTGTGCGTTCTCATTTTCCGGCACCCTTATCGAACAGATTGAAAAGTGGAGCCCGGATTCCCTTGCCCTGTTCGAGCAGGTTGCCGCCCACCGGAATGCAGAGATCCTCGCCCAGACTTACTACCATAGCATCGCCAGCTGCTTCCACGACAAAACCGAATTTACCGAGCAGGTCAGGATGCATGCCACCCTGATGCACGATTTGTTCCATACAGATCCTACAGTCTTTGAAAATACTGAATTTACGTTCAATAACGAAATCGCAACCCATATCAAGGATATGGGATTTGCCGGGATTTTTACCGAGGGTGTAGACCGCATCCTTGGCTGGAGAAGCCCCAATTACCTGTATACCTGTAGGGACATTCCGGTACTTCTCCGGAACACCCAGTTGTCAGATGATATTGCATTCCGGTTCACCAACCGTTCGTGGGACATGTATCCCCTGACTGCCGATACATATGCAAAATGGGTGGCACAATCTCCCGGGGATGTCGTGAATGTCTTTTTAGACTATGAATCCTTCGGGGAGCATTTGTGGCCGGAGACCGGTATCTTTGATTTCATGCGGTATCTTCCGGAAGAACTTTCAGCGCAGGGAGTCTCTACAATCCTGCCATCAAAAATACTTGAGGATTATTCACCGGTTGGAACTGTTGATGTGACCGAGACAATCTCATGGGCTGATATCGAGAAGGATACATCCGCATGGATGGGAAACGACCGGCAGCGGGCGACCTTCCGGGCCCTTGAATCGGCTCGTGTCTATGCAAAGGATAAGCAGATCTGGAGATACCTCCAGACAAGTGATCATTTCTACTACATGGCGTCTAAGTATGGTTCCTGTGGCGAAGTGCATTCGTATTTCTGTTATCTCGTTGGCGAAGATGCGTTTAAGACATACATGAGAATTCTTGCAGACTATGAGGAACGCAACATCCGTCGTACGAAGAACCGCAAGGCAGCAAAGACACTGCGGACGCTGCCCCCGGAAAGCGCGTTCCATTTTGCATCTCCAGCCGGTTATATCGGGTATACGGCATACAATCTGGACCAGTTCTGCCAGCTTTTACATATCGTACCCAAGGACTCTATCCAGCACCATCTAGAGCGGGGGGACTTTGCAAGCTGGATTACGGATGTACTTGGTGACACGGACCTTGCTGAACGCATCAAAGACTGCACAGAGCGACAGGATCTTACCAATCTTGTTTGTGAATGGAGCGAACGACTGTGGAGTCACTTAAAATAGCTATTTTCTGTTGGGAATCACTCTATGCCGAGCGTGTGGGCGGACTTGCCCGTGCCGCAACCCATCTCGCTGAGACGCTGGCTAAGCACCACGAGGTGCACTTCTTCACCCGTGGCGGGATCCCGGATCAGACGATCAAGGGAGTTCATTACCACTACTGCCAGCCTAACGGCAACAACATTGTGGAGTATTGCGATTCTATGAGCCGGGGGATGGTCGAGAATTTCCACAAGTTTGATAAACCTAGGAAATTTGATTACCTCCATTTTAATGACTGGCACGCAGTTCAGGCGCTCCATACCCTGCAGGACAGGAACACTATTCTTACCTTTCACTCGACAGAATACGGGAGGAACGGGAACCGGTTCGGCGACTGGTGGGAGTCTAAGGAGATCTCGGGGAAGGAGTGGTACGGGGCACTAATTGCAAAACGGGTCACCGCTGTATCCGTGACCCTGAAAAACGAGGTCATGCAACTCTATAATGTGCCAGACTGGAAGTGTGACGTGGTTCCTAATGGAGTGGTGCCACGCGAGTTCCGTGCGGAAATTGATTCAGGCAAAGTGAAGCAGGCATACGGTATCCACCCGTTCGCCCCGCTTATCCTGTTTATCGGCAGGCTGGTCTACCAGAAAGGTCCTGATCTGCTGATTGAGGCAATAAAAAAAGTATGCCAGCACCACTGGGATGTGAAGCTAATCGTTGCTGGAGAGGGGGACATGCGCCATTGGCTGGCGGAACGGGCAAGGGATCTCCCGGTTAATTTCATTGGTTATATTCCCGATTCTGAGTACGTCCGTCTCCTGAACGCCTGTGATCTCGTGGTCATTCCCAGCCGGAATGAGCCGTTCGGCCTCGTGCTGCTGGAGGCGTGGAGTGCAGAGAAAGGTGTTGTTGCATCCAATGTTGGCGGGCTCTCGGAGAACATCGATGCCTTCGTGAACGGGGTGAAGGTTGAACCCGACCCGGACTCGCTGGCATGGGGGATCAACAACGTGATGGAGGATCCAAGTAATGCGATATCTCTTGGAAAACGGGGCAGGAAAAAAGTTGATCGTATGTTCCTATGGGGTCCGGTTGGGAGGAAGATGACAGAAACCTACTCCCGTGTGATCGCATGAAGATCGCCTATTTTGTTGATGAATTTCCACCTTTTTTCCGGGGGGGGTTGGGAACCTATGCAAAAGAGATCACAAAACAGTTCACCCTCAAGGGACATTCTCTATCGGTCTTCTCATTAAATACAGGAGATGATCCCACATTCGATACCTGGGATGGTGCAGAGGTCCACCGCCCCAAGCTCATGACCTTTTCTGACATGCTTTCCATCGTCAATCCTGTTGAAATGAAGACGTGGAACCTAAATGGACAGGAATTTTTTACAAATACCCTTCTCTACAATATCCTTTCCGCATCAAAACTAGTAAATTCCCTTGTAAAAAAAGAGCACCGGAATTTTGATATTCTGGTCTCCCATGACTGGCTAGCCGCTCTCGCGGGCATTATCGCCAAGCGGAATCTGGGCATCCCCTTTGTTATCCACTTTCACTCAAATGAGCAGGGGCGAAATCCCTCTGGGTCTGCAACGGTTAAGGAAATTGAGCGCATTGCTGCCTTAAATGCCAACCGGATTATTACCGTCAGTTATGCAATGCGGGACGAACTAATGAGATGCGGGTATCCGGAACAAAAGATCCGGGTTGTCCACAATGGTGTGGATACCGAGAAATATGACGCTGATCGATTTTCTGGTCAGGAGGTAGAAGCGTTCCGGGAACAGATCGGGGTCGGGTCATCCCCGATGATCTTTTTCATTGGTAGGCTTACTTGGGTGAAAGGGGTCGACTCGCTCGTTCGGGCAATGCCCCAGATCATACAAGAAATCCCAGACGCAAAACTGGTTATTTTAGGCATAGGAGAAATGGATCAAATGCTCACCCAAATGGTACGCGATCTCCATCTGGATGAGAATGTTCTGCTGCATTTCAAGATGGTGCCGGAGGAGGAGCGGCTCATGTATTATGCAGCCTGCGATATCGCCGTTTTCCCCTCGAAGTACGAGCCGTTCGGGATTGTCTGCACCGAGGCGCAATCAATGGGGAAACCAGTCGTCGTAGGTGCAACGGGTACATCCGGTCTCCGCGAGCAGGTGATCCCAACCGGAAACGAAATCTGCGGATTCCATATCAACCCGTATGATCCATTGGATATCGCAAAATATGTTGTCAAGATTCTCAAAGATCCTGACCTAGCTACAACCATGGGTACGAATGGCAGGAGCCGGGTACTCAAGAACTTCACTTGGGAAATAGCCTCAGAAAAGACCATCGGGGTATACCAGGAACTGGTTGACGACAGGAAATAAAGGGAGAGAGAGGACCCGATGGGATTCCAATACGGTGGTCGGGAGATCCAGGAACCAGATGCCACCCGAAGGCTTGAATTTCTGATGACGGCTGGCCATGCCTACTCATCTTCGACTGTTGGTGGCAACACCAGAAAATACCACGGACTTTTTGTTCAGAACGGACGCCTGCTCCTTGCCGGACTCGACGAAATGGTAAACGGAATCCGGATTTCTACCCAGCAGTATAACCGGGCATCCAATGATGCAGGACTGAAGTACCTCCACGAATTTTCGGTTTACCCGCCCCGCTGGGTCTATAGAGTGGGAGATATCACTATCCAGAAGACCATCACGTTTAACGGTGTTCTCGTCGTTAAGCATGATATCACCGGTGACACCGATCTCTGGATCCGTCCTCTTATTACGGACCGTTCGGTGAATGAGGTTCTTCGGGCACCTCATCCTCTTTGCGTAAGTAAACGAAATGGTGTTCGCTGGGGGAATCTCTTTTTTGAAAGCGACCTCCCGTTTGAACCTGATCCTGTTACTTACTGGAATGTCTGGTATCAACAGGAAGATGAACGGGGATACGAATCGGTTGAGGACCTCCATTCACCGGGTGTTTTTCAAGGCCATGTACAGGACTGCACGGTCACGTTCCAATGCATACGAGAAGGGCACCCCCCCATAGTGAACAAAAACCGCAAACCCTCTCCTCAATCCCCCCTTGATTGGCTCGAGTGGGCATCTGATGCGTTCTGGCACGGGGACGAGATCTTCGCTGGCTACCACTGGTTCTGCGAATCCTGGGGGCGGGATTCTGCGATCAGTGTTACAGGACTGTTGATTGAACGGGATTGTAAAATTGCTGCACAGGCAGTACTGCAACGTCTTGCATCCGGGATGAAAGAGGGTATAATCCCGAACAGGTTCCCGGATAATTATCATACCAGTGATGCTTCCCTCTGGTTCATCCAAGCCCTAATGCGGTACCGGCGCCGCTGGGGAGATGACACCTTTATTGAAGGGATGAAGCCGGTGATTGGTAATATCCTCAAAAACTATCCTTCCTCACCGGTCGCTACGCTTGACCATGACCTTATCTCAGTTGTGCCAAAGAGCACTTGGATGGATACGGAGTTCACCCCCCGCGAAGGAAAGCCGGTCGAGATCAATGCATTATGGGTCAGTGCACTAATAGAAGCTGATGCAATGGGAATCAAGACTCCGATCAGTCCGGAATCAGCATTCATGGCATTCCAGCGGTTCTGGAACGAGGAAGGTCAGTGCCTATATGACCGTATAGATCCTGTTGATCCCACCGTCCGGCCGAACCAGGTTGTCGCTATCGCGCTCGGTCTTGTTGATCAGGATCAGGCAACAGAAACCCTTAACACGATCAATAAAAATCTGCTGACCCCCTATGGGTTACGCACGCTCTCGCCGCAGGACCCTCACTACTACGGACGGTATTCCGGTGACCGCAGTTACCATAACGGGTGTGTCTGGCCCTGGCTGACCGGCTGGTATGTCGATGCACTCATACGAAACGGCGTCCACCGGGATATGATCGAGCCATTACTTACTCCAATCCTTCACCATCTCAGGGAAGCCGGTGTGGGGTATATATCCGAAATCTTCGACGGAGACCCCCCCTACCTCCCGAGAGGGTGCATTGCCCAGGCATGGAGCGTTGCAGAGATCGCCCGGGCCTGCAGGATGGTTTTCCATTGATGCATCAACCCAATTTCAAGGATACGATCGCAGCATCGCCGCACATCTTCACCATAGGTGTGGCTGGTGACAGCGGATCCGGGAAGACCACGTTCACGCAGGGGGTCCGAAGCATCTTTGGCGATGACATGGTATCGACCATAACGCTGGATGACTACCACCGCTTTGACCGGGATGGTCGAAAGGAACATGGAATCACAGCACTTGATCCCCGTGCAAACCGGCTCGATAGGATTGAAAAGGATCTTGCATTGCTGAAGCGTGGAGTCCCTATTGAAAAGCCGGTCTATAACCATAGTACTGGAACCTTTGACCCACCGGTTATTTTCCGGCCCCGAAAGATCCTGATACTTGAAGGGCTCCATACATTATTTACACCTGCACTTCGTTACAATCTCGATTTTTCGCTCTTCGTGGATCCGGTAAAAGAGGTCAAGTATGACTGGAAGATACGACGGGATATGAATAAACGGGGGTATTCAGAGAACGATGTGTTGAGAGAAATTACCGAACGAGAACCTGATTATGAGACCTACATTGCCCCCCAAAAGGAATTCGCTGACGCCGTTATTGGCATCGATTATTCTGAATATGGCAAACATCTCGGGCTTGAACGGAATGTCTACCGGATAACCCTCTCCCAGAGTAGGATGAAACAGAATATTGAAAATATCGACCTATCACTGGACCTGTACTCGATCCTCTCGCTCTCCCAGAGAGATTTTTCTCTCAAGTTCGGAACCAGCGAGCATGAGGGTCACAAGATGGGGGAGCTGATCATCGATGGCGAATTGAGTGAACACGTCGTGAAAAAACTGGAGAACAGTATTGAACATCAGACACGGGTCCACCCTATCTCAATCTTCAAGAACAGGACGTATCTGACTGCCGGTGATTTCGCACAGCTGATCTTGTGCTGGAGGATAATACTCCGCCGCATCTTCATGGAGACTGGCCGGTAAATCATAGCCTGCCCGATCTGTACAGCCAAAACGATCACCATGCAAACATCATTATGACCCTTGCACGATAATTGGAAGATGACAGGGTTCTCATGGAGGAATAATCGTGAAACAACAACCGATCCATGTACCGTTAGATGTACCGGCAAAATCACGGGCAGCATACCGTAAAAATTTCTCAGTGATGACACGAGGCACCGGGCGCCTGATGCTCTTTGCCGGGGACCAGAAAGTCGAACATCTCAATGACGACTTTTACGGTCCTGGTATCCACCTCAATGACAGTGAGCCAGAGCACCTCTTCCGGATTGCGTCCAGAGCCAGGATTGGTGTGTTTGCTGCCCAGCTGGGACTCATCGCACAGTACGCTCAGGATTATAAAACAGTGCCATATCTGGTCAAACTCAATTCAAAAACTCACCTTGTGAAGACGGAACAACGAGACCCGGTCAGCTCCGCTTGGTATACTATTCCACAAGTGGTACAATTTAAAAAACAAACAGGACTTTCCATACCCGGGATTGGGTACACCATTTACTTGGGAAGTGAATATGAGAACGAGATGCTACGGGAAGCAGCTCAGGTTGTCCACCAGGCGCATGAAAACGGATTTGTGACGGTTCTCTGGATTTATCCGCGGGGAAAGGAAATAAAAGATGAAAAAGATCCCCACCTGATCGCCGGTGCTTGTGGCATTGCCGCATGTTTAGGCAGCGATTTTGTCAAAGTCAATTCCCCAAAACGTAAAGGTGAGTCATCGGCCCAACTCCTCCAGGAGGCGGTCCGTGCAGCAGGCAGGACCCGGGTTGTTTGTGCCGGTGGATCTTCCATTGATCCAGCAGCATTTTTGCAGGAACTGCATGAGCAGATTCATATTGGTGGGGCAGCAGGAAATGCCACCGGAAGAAATATCCATCAGCAATCACTTCCAGACGCCATCCGCATGTGCAATGCAATCTACGCGATAACAATTGAAGATGCAGATCCCGAAACGGCAATGAAAATATACCAGAGCCGGGAGCCTTAAAAAGGGGGACACTGCACGATGAAAACAATCGGTATCCTCACAGGAGGGGGCGACTGCCCGGGCATAAACGGGGTAATTCGGGCAATCGTGCGCAGCGGTTTGCAGCACGGGTATACGACCATCGGTATCCGGAACGGGTGGCAGGGGCTTATCGAAGCGGATGTTGAACCTCTCACGGATTTTGCCGTCTCCGGGATCATTTCCCGGGGTGGTACTATCCTTGGCACATCGCGGACCGACCCGCTGAAAAACCCTGGAGATTTTAAGAGAATTAAAAACACGTTGAAAAAATTTTCCATTGATGCACTTGTGGTAGTAGGTGGAAACGGGACACTTGCAGCAGCACATGAGGTCGCCACTCGCGGCATCCCGCTTATCGGGATTCCAAAAACCATTGACAATGATATCCCTGAAACCGATATGACAATCGGTTTTGATACCGCCGTTTCCATCGTGACTGATGCGATCGACCGCCTCCATACAACCGCAGAATCCCACCACCGGATCATGGTCGTTCAGGTCATGGGCCGTCAGGTCGGCTGGATCGCGCTCAAGGCCGGGATAGCTGGCGGAGCAGATGAGATCCTGATTCCGGAAGTGCCATTTACGATGGATGAGGTGTGCCAAAATCTTAAGACACGCTTTGCGGCAGGAAAAAAATTCTCTATCGTGGTGGTTGCTGAGGGGATACCTCTGGAGGAGATTTGTGACAATTCTGTTCCGGAATGCGATCGGGATGAATGCGGTCACGAGAAATTTGTCGGAGTCGGGAACCTGCTTGGCAGGGAATTGGAACGGCGACTTGGTATTGAAACAAGGGTGACGATTCTTGGCCACGTCCAGCGTGGGGGGAAACCAACGGCATTCGACCGGGTCCTTGCCACACGGTTTGGAGTTGCTGCTGTCGAACAGATCAGGATGGGCAACTTCGGGACCATGGTGGCGTTGCAGAGTGCCCATGTTGTGACAGTCCCGTTATCATCCATAGTCCACCGGCTAAAGCAAGTGGAACCTGAACTGTATGCGGTCGCAAAGACAACAATGGGTGGTAGACAATAACAGATACCAACGTTCTTCGCCAATTTTCATGTAACTAGGAGGGGGGTATCAATGAGACCTCCTTATCCGGAACATGGATGAAAGCCGGGCAGCCGTATTCAGTCCCGGTGAGAAAGGATTTTTTATGACCGACAGCCGTATCGCTTGGCAACGAGGCTACCCAGCGGGATCAACAGGTACACGGCCATCGACCACGAAGGTGTGATGAAAGAAACCGCAATGCCGGTGAGGGCAACTGCCGGGCTGGTGAGGAAATGGGCCATCCAGCACCGGGCAGTCTGTAGAGGGATCTCCGGTTCGGTGAGATGACGTTTGCGGGTGAGGTAGAACCAGTGGAAGAGAAAGAGCAGACCGATCGCGAAGAGGTTAAGGTGAAACAGGACCACGGCGACCTGCACGTAATCATACTCCCCGGAGAGCCTCGTGGTGAAGGGGATGAGGACGATAAAGACGAGAATGACGAGGTTGAGCCGGAGAATGCGGGAATCGACCGTGCGGAGAAAATGGAACAGACGGTGGTGGAGCGCCCAGTACGACGCAAGCAGGAAGAACGCGATAAGGAAGCTGGTAAATACCGGCAGCATCCCTGCGAGATGGCGGGGGAGCTCTGTTGCGGCCTCTGCTTTTGGAATGGGCGGCGAGATCACAAGGTTTACGACAAGGAGCGTCATCGCAAAGGCAAACACGCCGTCAATGAGCGCTTCGAGCCGGCTTTTTGAAATGATACTCTCCTTGTCTCCTTCCTGTCCGCTCATTGTACCATAATGGCCACGGCCTCATGTAAATGTTTCAACCGTAAAAGAGAGAGGGGACCTACTTATCTACCAAAATGCAACCCTTCATTTTTGATATCACGCATCGATTTTGATTTAGATTAAAATTCGAAAATTATATTGTATCCTTAACGAATATTCCCACTTTAGGAGTTGGTTATGAGAGAGATATTCCCAATTTTAGTAATTATTGTTGTAATCTTCCTCGTGTGGACAAGTGGATGCACAAATAAAACACCAATAACAAATCAAACATCTACAATACAAACTGTTCTTCCAGCAACAACGGTCACGTCAACAGAAGCACAAACGTCAATAGAACCATCATCTGCACCGATGTTATCAGTTATTCCAAACGGCATAGTTGTTGAAAAACCCAATGTACTCATCGATTCAATAGGTACTCACATTGTTGGAGAGAAATTCACAATAACAGGTTCCACAAACTTAGCGGTTGATGATGACTTGCTCATCGAAATCTATTCTTTATCGTTTAGACCGACAACAAAAGGAGAAAGTAATGAATTTTCAGGAACAACTGGCATCGTTAAAGTTCAACGAGGGACTGAGGGTAACAATCGGTGGTCATTCGATGTTGATACATCAGCGTTTAAGCCGGATGAATATATCGTCCAAGTATCCGGAATAAACCCAAAAGTCAGTGGGAGTACAAGTTTTACTATTGTCGATCGAGAAGTTTCAAACGGCATACAACAAAACAGATCAAAATGAAAAGGGTCTACGAACGACGTGAAAAGTTGAGCGGTAATGCCCCGGATGTGGCCGTTCACATTCAGAAAGCCGGGGCTTGTAGAACCACTGTTATTTCCATGAGCGGATGACGATCACCGGCCGTGTCGAGTTCATAGCTATGTCCTGCACCGTACTGCCAAGCAAGAAATCATGGAGACAGCCTTTTCCATGGGAGCTGATCCAGATGACTGATACGTCCTGCTCTTCGGCAGTCTTTAAAATCTCGCTGGCAGGTTCTCCTGTCGTCACGATGATCCTGCACCGGATGCCTTGTGCCGCAAGGCTGTCGCGGACTGCACCAATCCGAGCCTCCGCTGCCTGTTCAGCCTCCTTGATTTCACTACCTGTCCCACCCTTCGGTACGACATGGAGCAGGATGAGTTCTCCCGCCTCCTTCATCATGCCAGCAAGAGCTGTTGCATGTTCAGAGAACGGGGAGAAATCTGTCGGGCAGAGGATCCGAAAGAAGAGCCTGGGACAGAACTTCTCATACGTCTTGCCAGTCAGGGTCTCGATGATCTTATGGCGCATGATCAGGACATTGGTTTTGCTGATGCGGCACAGGACCATCGATGGTACACTGCCAAGGAGCACCCCCACCTTCACGCTCTTTCCGTGTGCGCCGATAACGATCAGGTCGGCACCCCTCTTCTCCGCTGTTGTCAGGATTCCCTCATGGATGTCGGGCGATATCGTTGTTTCCACCGTCACCCTGATGTTTCGGTTGAGTTTTTTAAGGTAGTCTTGTGCATCAGCGAGAGTTTTTTCATCGGCCTGTTTTGCCAGCGTATCAGCGATCTCCGCCCCCATCGGATACCGGGTCTCTTTGACGACATGAAGCAGGATGATATCCCGGACCTGCGGAAAACTGGCAACACAATCGAGCATAATCTCTGCACGTTCTGAAAAATCTGTCGGGAAAAGCACCTTTTCAAACATACACCACCCCGGCGGCAGCATGCTCAGGTCCGGCAGCTGACACCATGAAAAGCAAAACCCCTGCCTTCAAACACTACATACCGTTTACGGTATTTAAGGATATCGAGAGAGGGTTCTGTTGCATCTGCGGGACATTTGAATACTCGAATTGAAGTGTTCCGAGGATATCATTTCCATTGAGTCCCGTTAAGCAACAGAACACATTATAGTCCCAAAGATCTTACTTTGTAAGTTATATCTTACATCTTTCAGGACAAATACCCGAACGATGCCAGGAAATTGCCCGATCTTATGGAAAAAAACGAAACCGCAGGCAGTGGGACAGGACCCGTCAAAAAAGGCATAGACTACAAGTGGATCGTACTCTCGATTACGACCATCGAGATGTTCATGGTATCAGTGAACGGCAGCATGACCCTCATCTCGCTGCCCGCGATCTTCAATGGGATCAATATCGATCCGTTCACCTCGTTTCAGTACTTGCTCTGGGTGCTTATGGGCTATAGCCTGGTTACCGCCACGCTGCTCCTTAGTTTCGGCCGGCTCTCTGACATGTATGGGAGGGTGAAGCTCTACAATATCGGGTTTGCCATCTTCACCTTCGGATCCATCCTGCTTTTTCTCACACCGGACAAAGGTGACGCAGGCGCCATTGAGCTGATCGTCTTCCGTCTCGTCCAAGCAGTAGGAGCATCGTTTACCTTCTCGAATAGCGCCGCAATTCTCACTGATGCATTTCCTCCAAATGAACGGGGTAAGGCGCTAGGACTGAACATGATGGCATTCCTCTCGGGCCAGTTCATTGGTCTTATCCTCGGCGGCATTCTTGCGTTCTTCAACTGGCGGTACGTATTCCTTATCAGCGTGCCGGTCGGGATTCTTGGAACGATCTGGGCATTCCTGAAACTCAAAGAGACCTCGTTGCCGAAACGGGCCCGGAAGATCGATGTGTGGGGCAACATTGCCTTTGTCGCCGGGCTGACCATCTTTTTGATCGGTATTACGTATGCACTGCTTCCGTATGGGCAGGACCCGATGGGGTGGAGCAATCCATGGGTCATCGCATCGATATTCCTCGGTGTCAGTCTCCTAATAGTATTTCCGATCATCGAAAGCCGGATCGAGGACCCCATGTTCCGGCTGAGCCTTTTCAAGAACCGTATTTTCTCCCTTGCGAATATCGCCGGATTTTTAAGTGCAATTGCCCGGGGCGGTGTGATGTTCCTCCTGATCATGTTGCTTCAAGGCATCTGGCTGCCGCTCCACGGCTACAGTTACGAATCAACACCATTCTGGGCCGGAGTGTTCATGTTGCCACTCACCGCCGGATTTATGATCATGGGACCACTCTCCGGCTGGCTTTCTGACAAATACGGCTCTCGATTGTTCGCTACGTCCGGTATGATCCTTGTTGCCATATCGTTCCTGATGCTCGCGATGTTGCCTTATAACTTTGATTACCCGATCTTCGCGATTGCCCTCCTGATTATGGGGCTTGGGAATGGCATGTTCGGTGCACCGAACATTGCGGCCATCATGAATGCAGTGCCTCCGGAAGAGAGGGGGGTTGCATCGGGAATGAGGTCGATGCTGCAGAACAGCGGCATGGTCATTTCCATGGCAATGTTCTTTACTATTGTCATCGTCAGTCTGACTCATACCTTTCCCCCCGAACTCTCAGTTTCACTCATGAATGCCGGTGCACCAAATCTCATCGCCCCCATGATTGCAATCCCCCCAACGGGTTCATTGTTCGCTGCATTTCTGGGCTACAATCCGGTTCGCATCATTCTCGCTGCCGTGCCGCAGTCTGTCGTTGCCGCAATCAGCCCGGCAACCATAGCGACGCTAACCGGCATAACATGGTTCCCGACCACACTCGCGCAGGCATTTATGCCTTCGCTCCGGATCTCCTTTTATGTAGGCGCAGCAATCTCTCTCGTTGCAGCGGTATTATCAGTGATGCGAGGCTCGAAATACGTGTACGAGATCGATGGACAAAACTCCAACCCCCCAACAGAAATACCGGAGCCGGAAAATGGGTCTGATGATGACATGTCTGAATGAAAAAGATTATGCCAAGTATTGTGAAGGGTGAATGATGACGAAGATATTTAAAAAAATTCTGATAGCAACAGACGGATCGGTGAAAAATCAACCTGCGGTGACGAAAGGTGTGGAGCTAGCCCGTGAATTCGGATCTATCATCTATGCCATATATGTGATCGACGAAACTCCGTTTACATCGTCGCAGCCAGAAATATTGACAGGCGAGGTTTATATGAAATTAAAGGATGAGGGGGAAAAAGCCGTTGAACAAGTGAAACGGATCGCAAATGGGGTGAAGGTAGAGACCCTCGTACTATCTGGCAAACCCGCTCATGTAATCACTGAGTTCGCCGTAAAAAATAATGTCGATCTGATCATTGTCGGTTCCCAAGGTAAGAGTGGTCTCGAAAGACTGCTTTTGGGCAGTGTTGCCGAGAGTATCATACGAATGGCAGATTGCATGGTTCTCGTGGTAAAAAGTAAATAATATTGATAAATAGACTGCGTCCGGCTTAAAAACAATTCTTTAAAAAAAATGGTATGGGATATAGATCCCGTCCCTTTTTTTTCATTCAGAGTTTGATTTTCCTGAACAGGAATGCTCCGAGTATGGTCATCACTACAGTGAAACCCCCGATAACTGCACCACAGACCAGCGGATTAATCTGTGAAACGCCGGTAAGACCGTAACGGATTCCTTCCACACCATACGTCAGCGGATCGAACAGGGTAATCGGTCCAATCCACGCCGGCAATGAGCTAATAGGAAAGAGCGCCCCGGACAGGCCGAATAACGGGAAGACAACAAAATTCATAATGAGCTGGAAACCGGTCATATCTTCCATCCGTGATGCAATCGCAATACCAAACGCAGTGAATGATATACCGATCAGGACCATGAATCCGAGTGCTAATAGAAAACCACCCGGATTTGAGACATGAAGCCCAATGAACAGCGAGAGGACAAGGATCATAAATCCCTGAAGGACTGCGGTTGTTGCTCCGCCAAGGGTCTGGCCTAACATGATCTCAAGTCGTGAGACCGGTGCAACAAGAGTCTCTTTCAAAAATCCGAATTGTTTGTCCCAGATGATCTGGATTCCGGAAAAAACAGACGTGAAGAGTACGCTCATGGCTACCATGCCCGGGATCAGGAACACGATGTAGTTCCCACCTATTCCTGGCAACTGCACAACGGAATTCAGACCGAAGCCTAAGAAGAGCAGGAAGAAGAGCGGCATGCTGATACTGCCGATGATCCGGCTTTTGGACCGGATGTAGCGTTTCATATTCCGCAGCCAGATGGTGTATATGATGTCCATGATTAATGTCTCACCATCCTCTGGAACATCCGCATTTTGGTTTTATGGTTCGCTTCCTCCTCCCGGATGGTTTTTCCGGTAAAGGAGAGGAACACATCCTCTAGGGTTGGTTTGTGGATCCCAATGGACTGGATAGGGACCTGTTTTGTGTTGAGCAGCGTCACGATGGTGCTGATATGCTGTTCGGCGTTCTGCAAGCTGACAATCACTTCATCATTATGCTGTTCCACGCGGGTGATCCAGGGTTCGGCCAGGGCTGCGACAATAGCTGCCGGGTCTGGCGACCTGATGGTCACAACGTCCCCGCCAATCCCGTCTTTGAGGTTTTGTGGAGTGTCAAGGGCAATGATCTTCCCGTGATCGATAATGGCGACCCGGTTGCACAACTGGTCGGCTTCCTCCATGTAATGCGTAGTGAGGATAATGGTGATTCCCTTCTCCCGAGCCAGGGTGGCAATATACTGCCAGAGATGATTGCGGGTCTGGGGGTCAAGGCCAAGCGTTGGTTCGTCCAGGAAGAGGACCGACGGATGATGGAGAAGACCGCGTGCGATCTCCAGACGTCTCCTCATCCCTCCGGAAAATGTTTTTACAATGTCATTTTTCCGGTCTTCAAGCTCAACGAGCCGGAGGAGCTCTGTGATCCGTTGCTTCCGTATGTCTGCAGGGATCCGGTAGAGCCGCCCGTGAAAATCCATGTTTTCCCAGGCAGTCAGTTCTTCATCAAGACTCTGGTCCTGGAAGACAATGCCAATAGATTTCCTCACGCCATCCTCATCATGTTCGATATCGATGCCATTGACCGTCGCTGAACCTGATGTAGGTTTGAGCATGGTGGAGAGCATGGAGAGTGTC
Source organism: Methanoregulaceae archaeon (assembly GCA_015660965.1). Lineage (GTDB taxonomy): Archaea > Halobacteriota > Methanomicrobia > Methanomicrobiales > Methanospirillaceae > MVRE01. The sequence continues at coordinate 3,352 of JACTVG010000009.1, read as the reverse complement.
GTTGTTTTCCCGGCACCGTTGGGGCCAAGCAAGCCAAAAATCTCCCCGTGTTCGATATCAAATGATATATTGTCCACGGCGACCAGATCGTTAAATCGCCGGGTCAGATTTTCGATATGCAGTGCGACAGTCATGAGATGCGATCCCGTCCATTAACCAATGGACACACTCGTTCCGGTATGGTTGCTGCCTGTTCTGTTAATACCCTTTTCATAGGGACACTTTACAGGCTCAAACCTGATAAAAAGCCGGGAGGTGGTCATAATGTATAAAGAAAAAAGAGGGGGAATGTTTTTTTTATCCACTCTAGATATTGAAAAGGATCTGTTCATGCTTGTTAAACCCACAATAGTGTGGTATAAATCACGTTTTTGTGATAAGTTGCAGGACGAAGAAATCTAACCCACGCCCACACAAAATTGACTCTCTTTTTTACCAGATCAAAGGCCTTAGTTTGGGGGGCTAATCTCACAGGTGTTCGAAGGTTCAAATCCCCATAGCAGCACTTTTACAAAAAAATTACAAAAAAATCGTTCTCATTCTCATAATACTTCGGAAAAAATGGAGAATGAAGAGACAGATCAAAGTTTTTCCTTGACTTTGATCCGGAAGATCGTCCCCACCGTCCGGTCCAGTTCAATCGTGCCCTGCAACTGTTCCACAAGGGATACCACGAGCCGGAGCCCGAGCGATTCTGCGTTACGCGAAGCAGGATTGTCACAACAAGCGCTAAAAGAATTCCGATAATCGCGATTGTTTTTTGTACATCATTAATAGCATAGACCAGGATCGTGAGATTAACTGACGTAGTTCCGTAATTTCTGGATCAGTTGGAGCTGGTCATTTGCCTTTTTTATTTTTTCTTTTTCGATGCCGTTCACGATCTCGGCAATAGGTTTTGCCAGCTCGTAGATCTTTACCGGTCTCCCCTTGCTCTGGGCTTTGTTCTCCGGGCTCTTGATCCAACCCTGTTTCTTCAGGTATTTCATCACAGTGGCCACCTCAAGATGGCGAAGGTCGGTCCCCCGGTCGATCGCACGGGATGTTACCGTCGGTGTTTTTGTGAGGAACACGAGAACCTTGGCAACGTTTCTTTTTACCCCTAACTCGAAGAGAAGATTTACCAACTCCCCGTCTTTTTCAGCAAAGTACATCAAATTTTCCTGTCTCATACACCACCACCAAATTATTGTTCAACACAAATCTTACCGATGTGGAGGATAGAAACCCGGACAACCTTTTGGACAGGGTACTTTTACACCATTTGGTTGTCTTATACTACCCGTGCCATAACAAAGCGTACATATTTTTTTCTTATGATTTTTTTGGGGGAGAGACACTTCAAATCCAACACAGATTTCTTGCATTTTTTAATCCTTCTTCATATCAAATTTTTTTGAGTAAATCTCACGTTATAAGGTTCCTTTTTATTCCCCAATTTTATCATGCACTTAAACCCTGATAACAGGGGATTAATTGAATGTCTGGTCGTCGGTTTAAAAATTTACGTGCATGCACAACATGAGTGCACAACATGAATCAAAAAATTTTTAAAACCATATAATCATGCAATAATGATGGCAATCGAAAAATTTCTGGATGGAATTTCCATCATTAAGGTGTTATTATATGAGCATCCGGAAGGGTTGAACATAAAAACCATTTCTAAAATGCTAGGTATACACCGTAATTCCGTTGCTAAATACCTAGGTAGGCTCCAGAGTCAGGGCACTGTCACCGTCAAATATTACAGTTCTTCAAAAATCTATTCCCTTTCAAATAAATTACAAGCTGCTGCTGTACTAAAATTATCGAAGAGTTATGTAATACTGGTAAATCACGGGCTGGTAGTTGTTGATATTAATGATCCCTTGTGTGAATTCCTGAAAATATCAAAAAAGGAAATTGTCGGTAAAACTATTGAGCAGCTGCCATTTGTTGTGCAAAGCCATCCTGAATTGCCAGCGTTAATAAAAGAAGGGCTGAAAGAAAAAGAATCCAGAAATCCTGTTTTGATTGTATCGGGCGATCATTTATTCCCGTCTATGCTCACGATTAGCCCGGTTTTTTTTGAAAACGGGGACCCTGGTGTCTCCCTCATTATCGATCTACCGATTGAATCTGAACAAAACGGATTTATAGATACCGGATTCATCCCATCTGATCTCGAAATGGATGAAATTGAATACGTCTGCCATTTCGAACCTGACGGTACCATCACCTTTGTCAATGAAACCTACTGCCACACGCTGCATAAGTCAAAAGCGGATCTTCTAGGACATGAATGGCGACCGGTGATTCCTGAATCTGAATATAAAATAATCAAAAGCAGTCTTGCATCGATCGATAAAAACCACCCGGTTTCAACCCAGGAATTCCGTACAATAACATCCAAAGGAGAACATCGGTGGCAACGTTGGAAATTCCGGGGAATTTTTGATTCGTCTGGTACCTTAAGAAAATACCATGGTGCGGGGCTGGATATCACCGAATTGAAACAATTGAAGGAAAAACTGAAAAAAACACAACAGGATATGGAGGAGCTTGTCAAGGTACAGAGAGATGAGATACAGGATCTCAACAGGCAGCTCTATAATGAAATCTCTCATCGTGAAAAGGCGGAGTTCCAGTTACAATTTACCCAGTTTGCCATGGATAACGCCTCCTACATGATTATCTGGATCAACCTTCAAGGGCGTTTTGTTTATATGAACACAAAAGCCCGGGAGGTTCTGGGTTTGTCTACATCGCAACTCGTCTCAAAAAATATTTTTGATATATTATCAAGCGACACACGTTTTTCCTGGAATGAGACTTGGGAGATTACCCGGCGTGATCGCCAACTTACGATCGAAACCACCTTTACCAAAAAAGACGGCCAGGGAATCCCTGTTGAAATGGTCCTCAATTACCTTGAATTCAAGGAGAAACAGTACTGCTGTTGTTTCGCACTGGATATAACCGAGAAAAAAAGAATACTGAATGAACTCAAGATCGCAAACCTGTATAACCGGAGTCTCATTGAGGCAAGCCTTGACCCGCTCGTCACCATTAATCCAGATGGAAAGATCAGTGATGTGAACGCTGCGACGGTGCGGGTTACCGGTTTTTCACGGGGAGAACTGATCGGAACTGACTTTTCGAAATACTTCACCGAGCCTGAAAAGGCAAGAGCCGGGTACGAGAAAGTGTTCAGGGACGGATCGGTAACGGATTACGAGCTCGGGATTCGCCACATGAACGGGCATGTGACCCCGGTCATGTACAACGCAACAGTATACCGAGATGAATCCGGAAACGTTGCCGGGGTTTTTGCTGCCGCACGTGATGTCACAGAACGGAAAAAGGCAGA
>JACTVG010000020.1 GCA_015660965.1 Methanoregulaceae archaeon | reverse complement strand
CCTTGAGGGAGAGCGCGGCTGACAGGTTAGCCGATGTGGTTGATTTCCCTATACCTCCCTTGCCATACAGGGCGATCTGTTTCATCATCGTACTATAGATCGGCAATTTATATTAGATCTCCTGATGTTAAGAAAAGTTGTCCAAATGTTGATATTAACTTTATGATTTTATCACAATTTTAGTTTAGTTTTATCAAGTTGATTTAAGCGCGGCCAAATCGTCCGATTGATTTTTTTTATTTTGAAATGGTATACAATTCTGGTGAAATTAATTTCCTGGCAATGCCCGAATGGCTACGGAGCCATGCATCGCTGCCACATCAAGATCACCAAAGATCGAGTTCAGGCCCACTATTGCGGCACAGTATTCGCAATCACCTTCCGCGAGATCATTCCAAACGATTACCATTGCGATGCACCGGGCGATCCCGATGAGGATCAGGCCGTACATGAACATCGGCTGATCCCGGAGGAAGACGACAGCCAAGACAAACATCAGGACCGGACCGACGATCCAGTTCTGGACAAGTGACAAGCTTAGAATCTTCGTATTCTGGAAAACCCTTGTCAGTTCTTCGTACTTCACCTTCGCGAGCGGCGGGTACATCATCAGGATGAGTCCGATGGCAATCAGGATTGAGGTGGTCCCGACCGAGAGGCCGGTGATCAGTGCCGGTACTGCGGGCGAAGAGTACCCGATTGCAATTCCGACCGCCATCGCAAGGAAGATCCAGAGGGTAAGGTAACGGTCAAGGAATGAAAGCTGTTTCGTCGTTGTCATTTCGATTTCACCGAATTAATTTTGATTATCCCAGTATCGCATTAAACAGGTAACCCGTCAGGGTAAATGAGATGAAGAGGATCCCCGCGAAGATGAGGATAAGCTTAATCTTGATTACCTTCCGGAGAATGATCATCTCCGGCAGCGACAGTCCGATAACGGACATCATGAATGCGAGGGCGGTACCCATCGCCATCCCTTTTGCCGTGAGGACCTGCATGATCGGGATCATACCGGCTGCATTCGAGTAGAGCGGAATACCGATCAATACCGCGATCGGGACGGCAAGCGGATTATCCGGGCCTGCGATATTGACAAGGAAATCTGCCGGGGCGTACCCGTGAATGATCGCACCGATTGCGATACCGAGGATGATGTAGGGGATCACTTTCAGCGTGATACTCTTCGATTCGCTAATGCCGAAATCAAACCTGTCCTTCCAAGTCATCGGTTTCTCGGCCTGGTCGTGCATTTTGCATTTCCAGACAAACTCCTCGACTTCCCCTTCGAGGTGGAGGCGTCCGATAATGATGCCGGCAGTTATCGCGATGATGAGACCGGACACGATATAGACGAGGGCGATCTGCCAACCGAACATCGCAAGGAGCATAGCTGCGGCAACCTCGTTGATGAGCGGGGATGCGATGAGGAACGAGAATGTGATCCCGAGCGGTACACCGCTCTCGACAAAGCCGATGAAGAGCGGAACAGCGGAACAGGAACAGAAGGGTGTGGGGATGCCGAGGAGGGCTGCGAGTACGTTGCCTACCCCCTCCGTGCGTCCCGCCACCCATTTCTTCATTTTTTGCGGGGTGATGTGAGAGCGGACGATGGCAACCACAAAGACGATAACCGCAAGCATCAGTGTGACCTTGATTGTATCGTAGATGAAGAAGTTCACCGATAAGGATAGCGGGGTGCTCTGAACCAGACCGATGATCGAATAGGTCACCCAGTCAGCAAAGAGTTGTAAAAAGTCCTGCACGGTGTTATCTCCCGGTTATTTTCTGATCGATAATTTTCTCCATTTCTTCAGTGAACTGCCGCACCCGTGCACCCGCTGGGTGTGATTCGCCATTAATCGCCCGCATGAGTTCCCGTATGTGGAGGAGCCCGGATAGTTCCTTGTCGCAGGTCTTCCCAAACCGTGGGGCCCGGCAGAAATGGCAGATCCGCAAACCGTAGTGTTGCAGCTGTTCCGGGCTGAGCTGTGTCCCGTGCAATTCCGCACTTGCCGCAACGGTCGAACCGCAAGGCGATCCACGGATCACTTTTACGCTGTCGATGGTACCGTCTTCCAGCACATTCACGTCAAATGAGGGCTTTCCGAACACCTTTGCAAACTCGTTAATCTCCGGCACCCAAGTGTTGTCATCCAGCGAACACATCGTCACGGGTGCAACAATATTTTCATTGATTGCCTTAGCCTGCCGGAGGAACCCGGGCCCAAAACTGATCCCGAGAATCACCGGTTTCTGCTTCGCAATGATTGCAAGGGCAACATCCGGGTGGCGGACGTACGAGATATAGAGGTCGCATTCCGGGAGGGTCAGTTCAAGGTCGTCGATAAGTATACTCTGCGGGAATGGTGCTTCGATCCATTCGGTTGTGAATTTTTCCCGAATGACCTCAAAGGCCCGGTCACCGAATTTTCCATCACTCACGATGCCAATCTTCATTGAGAGCCTCCCGGAAACTTCTGAACGTATGTTTTACCTGCTGTGTGCTTTTGCTGCATCGATTACGCGCTGGATATCGCTTTGGCTGAACGCAGGTCCTGGTGTTTTAGTGATCCCGAGTTCGGTAATTATGACGTAGCGGTTGATGTCGAGCCCTTTGTCGTCTATGATCTTCTTTGCGCAGGCAACCGGACAGCCGTCAATCACGATCCGCTCATCCGCAGCTTTTCCTATGCCGACCAGTTTCTCAATGCCGCCGCCAACACCGGCAAGGCACGAACCGTCTCCGTACCCTTCACGGGCTAGCTGGCAAGCTGCTGCGTTCGCTAGCTGGCCGACATTCGATCCGATAGCGGAGCAGGCATAGATAATCCGTGTTTTTTCCTCGGCTCCACAACTGCAGGGTGATTTTTGTGCTTCCATAGTTTTCGGTCAATTCAAATTTTGTTGAATTAGAATAATCAGGGCAAGGTTATATATCTTTTGATTTCAGATTAATTTGAAGTGAAAAAAGTTACTCTGTCCTGCTGCGGGACAAAAAACAAGAAAGGCGCCGTGGAAGAGGAGATGGAGATCCCCGAACAGGTCCAGAAGGAACTTGATGCACTTGGGGGGGATTTGAAGCACTTGCAAGGTGAATTCCAACGAGGACGGAACTGGAAGGAAAGGGCTGGGTTTATCATGCACTCTCCGATCCTTTGCGGCTCACGATCCTCTACCTTCTCCGCGACCAGCCTCTCTGTGTATGCGTCATCAACCGGTTCATGCACCTGCCGGGTCCAAACTCTCCTACCACCTGAATATCTTAAAAGAAAGTGGCCTGATCGAAGGAAAGTATCATGGCAACTGGATCATCTATTCGCTGACCGATACCGGGCGGGAACATATCCGGTGATCGATCCATTTCTGATTCACCCTGGCACTGCGGTTGTGATCTTCCGAATCACCGGGGCGATGTCTTCATTGATTTTGTAAATCTTATGGTTCGAGCGGTAATAGGATTCGATGAGCCCGCCTTCTTTGAGCTTTTTTAAATTATACGAGATGAGATTCTGCGGCTCTTCAAAAACATAATAAAACTCGCAAACACAATGGTCCCGCTTCAGAAGCATCAGGATGATATTGAGACGGAGCAGGTGGCCGAGCAGTTTCATGTACCGGTGCAGTTCGGTAACAGAGTCCGCCGAGAGTATCTCCTTCTCAGCGCGGAGCTCATCTTCCCAGTCGCTCCGAAGAGCACAATCAGCGGGGCAGCAGCGGGCGGTTGCCATGATACCAGAATTTGCCGGAGAACCAAAAAAGTCTTGCCACGAATTCCAGAGTTTACAGGATCTCCCGAATTTCAAAAAAAATTGAAATCCGGTTACGAGGTATATATCGAGTCCCGTTCCACGCATCATGAAGAAAGTGCGACACCATGGATTACGAAACCATCAGAATTGCAAAAGTAACTGGGAAATGCCCTGCGAAGACTATGCCGAGAAGAATTCCACAACCCCGCCAAAGATCGCGGTTATGGCCTGTGAGGGTGCATGTTCCCGGGGTGAGGTAGCACGACGGGCAGCAAACATGGTCGCCCACCGGCTGGCCCGCGATGAGACCGTGCGGATATGCCTTGGCGGAGCGTTCACGAAGAATACTGGCCAGCGGAATCTTGTAAGGAGAGCGGAGAAGGTGATCGCGATCGAGGGCTGCTTCATCCACTGTACGGCCCGGATGATGGAAGGTGTTATCCCGGACCTGAAGCAGGTGATCATCCAGGCCGACCAGATTTACGACGTCGATCTCCCATTCGGGATCGACGAGATGCCGGATGAGATGTTCACGGTTTATGCGTACAAGGTCGCGGAACAGGTGGTCCGGGATTATGTGAAAACTGCTGCCTGCTGTGGTACTCCAGAAAAAAAATCTGACTGTTCAGCGAGCGGATGTGGCCGGTAAGTGCGGATAATAACCGCAATTTCCGGTTATAAGGCAGAAATGCGCATAAAGATTAATTGTGACAAATTGTGAGATACTGGCTATCGGGAGAAAAAAAATGTCAAAGAAAACATACGGCATCATCGGACTGGTTATGTACATAGCGGCATTTCTTGTCGGTCTGTATGGCATCCTCCAGTATTCAATCACTACAACAGGAATCTATCTTGTTGGTACTACCGCAGCATACCTGATCTTTGTCTATGCATTCTGTGCAAAATGCCCTGTCCGGGATAACTGCAACCATGTCCTTATGGGCATGGTGACACATCTCATGCCAGGCCGCACAGCCAGAGCATATTCCATCAGTGACCTGCTCGGAACATTATTGTTCTTTGGCTTTGTCGCTCTCTTTCCCCAGTACTGGCTGATCCGGAATCCGACGCTGATGCTGGTATTCTGGGTATTGTTTTTGGGAAACCTGGCAATCACTTATTTCATGTGCTGCAAGGAATGCGGAAACATATACTGTCTGCTTCGGTATGAATGACCGGATGGGGATGGTCCCAGGTTAAATAGGGGGCCACAAAAAATGCAAAAATTTATTTTTCCGTGACATTCTCACCAAGAGGCTTAAGAATCGTTGTTACCAGGGTACTCAGGTTTTCTGCTTTCACAAGGGCCATACAACAGAATCCTCCCTCTTTTTCCAGAGTGAACAATGCAAGTTTATCGCCAGGCCGTATGCCTACTTTCTCCCTCAGATCTTTAGGAAGTACCATCTGGCCGCGTTCATCGACACTCAGTAACGCCTCCATTTTGTAAGCCGATCCGACATCACATTCGCAGGATATATTATCAGAAATTCCGGAGGGAATAGCATCTTTTTTCTTTGTCATAGTCTCGTGCACTACTGATTATCTTTAACCTATTTAATCCTTCAGAAAAATCAGCATAGAAAATTCCGGATACCAGATTTTCTCCTTCAGGGTTGTTCATCCACGAGATAAAGAACCGGATAATTCTGCGCCACTCATGCTCAATACTTTCAGCACAATCTTATCTATCTGATTAATCTGATACATTTAAATATTCTGAACGCTCACAATGTTTTTGTGATTCGGATACACCCTCAAAAACGGAATATCTGAATTCGGAGAGAAATCATGACGACAAAAACCATCAAGGGAGAGATCAGGAACAAATACGGATCAATCGCTCGGACTGGAGGATCGTGCTGCGCCCCTGCATCATCGTGCGGGAGTTCTCCCGCTTCCGACGCATCGAAAAAAGTCGGTTATTCAGACGATGATATATCTGCTGCACCGAATGGTGCCAACCTTGGCCTGGGCTGTGGGAACCCCGTTGCCATCGCCTCGCTCCAGAAGGGGGAGATCGTTCTTGATCTTGGATCGGGCGGGGGCTTTGATGCATTCCTTGCAGCAAAAAAAGTCGGCTCAACCGGCAAAGTGATCGGAGTTGACATGACACCGGAAATGATCGAACGGGCAACTGCAAATGCACAGCGAGGCGGGTATGCCAATGTCGAATTCCGTCTTGGTGAGATTGAAAACCTTCCGGTCGATGACAATTCCGTTGATGTCATCATATCGAACTGTGTGATTAACTTGGCATCGAATAAGAGCAGGGTGTTTGCAGAAGCACTCCGTGTCTTAAAACCCGGCGGCCGGTTCATGGTGTCCGATACGGTTATGACGCAACCTCTTCCCGAATCGATCCAGAAATCCGTGGCCGCATACATGGGCTGTGTTTCCGGGGCACTCATGAAAGAGGAGTACCTGTCGATGCTCCGGGCTGCCGGCTTTGCAAAGGCCGAGATAGTAAAAGATTCCCCCCTTGACTTTACTTCCGCGATAAGGGACCTGGGATTTCAGGTAGACATAAAACCGGCAGAACTGGCCAAGATCATTGCAACACTTGATAAAAGCATTACAAGCATAACCGTTTCAGCGGTCAAGAAAGATGCCGGCCATAAGAATGCCCGGAAGAACTGATCATGAATGTTGTTGCATTCAACGGCAGTGCCCGTAAAGACGGCAATACCGCCATTCTTGTCAACGCGGTGTTTGCAGTACTGAAAAAAGAAGGTATCAGGACCGAGCTTGTCCAGATGGCAGGAAAGGAGATCCGAGGTTGTACTGCCTGCGGCAAGTGCTTTGAGAACCAGAACAAGCGGTGCGCTGTAAAGGATGATATCCTCAACGACAGTATCGAAAAGATGGTAGATGCCGACGGGATCATCCTCGCTTCGCCCACATATTTTGCTGATGTATCCACCGAGATGAAAGCACTCATCGACCGGGCCGGTCTTGTGGCAAAGGCAAATCAGGACATGTTTCGGCGCAAGGTCGGGGCATCGGTAGTTGCTGTCCGCCGTGCCGGAGCCATCCATGCATTTGATACCATGAATCATTTCTTCTTCATCAACCAGATGGTAGTCCCCGGCTCATCTTACTGGAATATCGGCATGGGGGGACTTGGTCCAGATGAGGTAAAAGGTGATGAGGAAGGGTTGATGATCATGCAAACGCTAGGCGCCAATATGGCGTGGCTGCTGAAGAAGATCAACGATTAAATTTTCGATATCCACTGTCTGATTGACTTATTGCTGATATTCATTACATCATGGGCTTAAAAGAGAAGATCACTACTGTTTGATCTAGATCTGAGATCCTAGAAAGCTCCTTAACCTTTTTATCTAATACCTCCGGTTTAATCCTTGAATATATTGCTTTTTGGTATACTGAATACTAAATCTCGCCGAAAAATTATCTGACAAATTACAGAAATCAAATTTAAATATGCTCTTACTTTAAGATTTTTAGTGCTTCTTCATAGACGTACACTACATTAATTCAAACCTAGATACAAAGATATCGTTATCAATACTGATCTAACATGATTAGTATACAATGTGAGAAATTATGTCCTCAAATAATGAAGGAATGCTCAAGGTTTTCGTCAGTTCTACTCAAAAAGATCTTAAAATTGAAAGGGAGATCATTATCGATCGTTTAAATGAATCACTTTCAGCAGTTGGAATGGAAATTTTTGGAACAGACGGACGTATTACCTCACAAGAAATCGCTTTACTTGACGAGAAAACGGGGTTAAAAAATTGCGATTTGGTAATTTTTATTCTAACTCCGCATTATGGTTCAATTATCGATGAATGTAAAATTACCGAATGCAAAGCTGATTGTTACTTTAAAAATGATAAAACAAAAAAAATTTCCTTCACTCATTGTGAGTATAAATTCGCCGAGTCCAAAAACATTCCTTGCCAGGTATACATTATCGATAACGAATGGGAAATTGTAAATAAACTCCAAGAATCTGGTCTGAAAGAATTCGATTGGAATGTATTAATCAAAATTCCAGAAATTCAAGATCATTTCTCCAAATTTAAAGATGAATTACATATTCGCCATCTATTTTCTATAAAAGATGAAGTCCTCAATTTTAAAAAAGAGGTTGAAAAATACAATTGTCCACGGTTCAATACTTCAGAAGATATCACAAAAATTACGGGTCATTTGGCAGATAATATTGTGAAGTGGTATTTTGAGGATAAAATTCAAATTAGAGATTTTTGTGGCCGAAAAAGGGAATTGAAAGAACTAATGGACAAAATGGATGATAGTATAGAAGTCCATGGAGTTGGGGGAGTTGGAAAAACTACACTCATCCATGTCGCTTTGCTTATTCAAATTTTGAAAGGGAAAAAAGTTATAACTATCGGAAAAAAACAGTCATATTTTTCCGGATCAGGGTACAAACATTTTAAAGAAAAATGCAAAAAAAGTCTTCATGAAGTTATTGGAGAATCAATAACAATCAACGATATTGTCGATGCATTAGATTTTAAAGAATCGTCAAAAATTGAAGGGATTCCAGAAAAAATAGATGCAATCTCCAAAAAAATTGATGATGAAAATATCCTTTTTTTTATTGATGATTTTCATCTGGCAGATAAAAATGTCCAAGAACTCGTTAAAAGCTCAAAAAGATTTGTGTTATCCTCGAAAAAGTTATCTGGGGTTGCACGGAATGAAGTGCACTTGTCAGGAATTGATGAAAAAGAGAGAGATTTGTTAATCGATATTATATCACGAAGACTTGGAAAGTCGATAACTGATCTAGCGAAAGGAAAAATTAAGAAAATAACTGAAGGGCATCCGGTTTCAACAGAATTGTTAGTAAGAAATTCTGAACGAATAGATTTTAATAATCTTGAAAATATTAAGCCAGATGCATTAGATTTTTCTAATCCGGATCAGGTTCAAGAGTTTATTGAAAGACTTGTCGACTTTATAATAAAAAATAAAGACACTTTTATTCTTTTAAAAAATTTATCATTGATTAACACCGAAATCGAAACGGATATTGATAGAAAAATTATCCATAGAACATTTCCAGAAATTGATTCTATATTTTGTTTCAACGAATTAATAGATACAGGTGTTTTAGAGAAAAAACCTCAATATGAAGGCGTTTATCAATTTTCATTTAAACATATCCAAGATTCTTTGAGAGAAGACAACACTATTTTCCATAAGAAATCTGTAGATTACTATAAAAATAAAATTCATTTATCTGAAGATGATATTGATAGTCAAGTAGAATTGCTGTTTCATGAATTTAAGATGGGATATGATAACAAATTATTAGATAAATTTTCACATTTATCTAATAAAGTTCGACCAATAAGCTATGGTTATAAACGGTTATTAGAAGTAGGAAAGTTATTAGAACCATTTATCGATCCGATAAAAATTTCTCAATTTTATTATTCCCTTGGTTCATTATATACTGAAATAAATTGGTATGATAGTGCGGAGGAGGCTTTGCTTTTTTCTTTATCGAATCAAAGAGAACTCGCAAATAGAAATCGAAAAAAGCACATACATTTTATTGCTGGCATACAGTCTCGTTTGGGAATATTGTATATAAATTTAAACCGATATCAAAAAGCTGAATCCAGCTTTATTGAAGCAAAAGAAATTTATGAGAAATATCCCGCGAAAAATCCAATAAAACAGCTTTCTAATCTTGCAAAACTTGACAATAATTTAGGTCTTGTATATTTAGACCAAAACAAGTATGATGAGTCGGAGAAAAAATTTAAATCTGGATTAATAACGATTAGTAGAATACCTAAACGATATTTCGAGGACAGAAATGAGGATCTCTTGATATTATATGGAAATTTAGGAAACGTATATTGTGAAACAAAAAGGTATAAAGACGCAGAATTAGCATATAAAAATGCTGTCAATATCGCAAAACCTCTATCAGTAAAGAGTCCTGGAAGATATAATGAACAATATGCCGGCACTTTGAACAATTTAGGTAATTTATATAATGACATCTCAAAATTTTATGATGCTGAAAAATATTATAAAGATTCTTTGGAAATCATAGAAAAACTTGTAATTAAAAATCCTGATAAATATTCTCCAGATCTAGCTCGTGTTCAAAATAATCTCGGTCTTGTACTAACAAATTTGAAAAAATTTGATGATGCTAAAAAAGTCTATTATGCTTCATATTTATTAATAAAAAATTTATATAATCAAAATCAGGAAGCATTTTTCTCAACATTGATAGATTACACAAACAATTTCGGTACTTTATTTATCGAAATGAAAGAATATGATCGTGCGTTAGAATTATTTTATGAATGTCTAGGTCAGATTGAGGGATCATCTCAAAAAAATTCTGATCCTTTCTTAAATATTCTATCTGAAACACATTATAATCTCGGAATTGTTTATTTATATTTGAAAAAATTCCCTGAATCAGAAAAACATTTACAAATTTCGTTACAGAATAGAGAATCACTCGTCTCAAAAAAATATAGTGCCTATCTACCAGGATTAACGCATACGAAAATTAAATTTGGATTAATGCTCTTAAAAAATAATAGGTCTGAAGAATCTGAAATTAAACTTAAAGAAGCTCTTGAAAATAGTAGAAAACTTGTAAAGTCATGTCCAGAAGCATTTTTCCCAATACTTGCGGAATCATTGAATAATTATGGGAAGGTATGTCTTGAATTGGAAAGATTCAAAGATTCAAAAGATATGTTGAATGAAGCAATAGTTATAAGAAGAGAACTTGTAAAAAAATGCAAAGAAGCATTTTATCCTGAATTAGCGGATTCATTGAATTCTTTTGGAATTTTATGCTATACATTAAAAAGATTCGAAGAATCTGAGGAGAAGTTAAGAGAGGCTTATAACATCGGCCACAATATGGTCGATAGATACGGTTCACCTTATGTATCGCAATTATTTGATACTCTAACAAATCTTGAAAAATTATACAAATCTAACGCTTCGGAAAAAGCAGATGCAATATCCCATGAAATCAAACTTTTAACAGATACTTACGATCCGAAATATTATTAATAAATTTTAATATCCATAAATTTTGGTTCCGTAGATTTCCTAGATAAAGAGTTAATATTATGGAAGGAATTTTCATCCCAATCGTTGTTGATACAACACTTTTTAATTCTGATTAAAAATAATCCGTACCTCGAAAGGTTCTGATACGTCGACAGTTGACTAGATAATTTTAACTAGGTGAATTACTGGTTACAAACCGTAAGGGCAATAGCACCTTTCGTGAATGTCACTGTCAGGTGAATTGAAATTGAAGGGACGTGATAACCTCATACAATCAGGATAACTGCAAAATAACTCGTAGTTTACGACGGATATAAATATACCACACAGTGATGCATTTAGTATGAATTATAAAATTATAGCACTTTTTTTTGTGTGTATTGCAACGGTTGTAATAGCCGGATGCACGGGATTTCCGACTGCAAGTTTAAATCCATCGTCCTCATCGCAGGATATTAGCCATGGAGGCTTACAATCCGAATCCAAGCTGACTTATAGTAGTGGTGCAGCTTCCCTGCCAATGCCAACAAGCGCTCCATCGCAATCGGGTTCGAGTACATCTACGATCGATACGAAGATCATCAAAACTGCTGAGCTGACTATCGAAGTAACAGATGTTCCCGGATCAGTAGAGACCCTAAAAAACCTTGCATCACAGAAGGGAGGATACATATCGTCGATGAATATCCAGGAAAATTATAATAACCTTGTCTCTGGTTCCGTGATACTCCGGGTTCCCGCAGCAGAATTTGAAAACACACTCACGGGTGTAAAGGCGATCGGAACGGTCAAATCGGTCTCGACACAGGGGCAGGATGTAACTGAGGAATATGTCGATCTTCAGGCACAGAAAACCTCATACCAGAATCAGCTTGCCCAATATAATGAGATCATGAAAAAAGCGGTGAACGTGTCGGATGTTATAACCGTCCAGAAGCAAATCGATCTGATTCAGACAGAATTGGACCGTCTTGAGGGGAGACTGAAATACCTTGACAGCCAAATCGATCTCTCCACCATCACCGTTAGTCTCCAGGAACCCCAACCGGTTGGCGGTGATACCAGTTTTAACTTTATCTCGACCATCAACCAGGGAATCGCCGGGTTTTTAGGCATGATCGATGCCATTATTATCATCCTTTTCACGTTGCTTCCGCTTATCATCATTGGTGGTACCGG
>JACTVG010000004.1 GCA_015660965.1 Methanoregulaceae archaeon | reverse complement strand
CAGATTGTTGCCGGTGCGGCACAGTGGCAGTTCTCCTTCATGGGTTACACGCTCGTTCTACTCCGGGTGGACAGCCTCTCGTACCTGGTGGGCGTGATCTTTGCGATCATCACGTTCCTTGCGATTCTCTATGCCGCGGTTGCCGCGACGCCCCGGCTTCAGCTTATCGCGCTCCTGTATGCGGGCATGTCGCTTGGAGCGGTCTTTGCCGGTGACTGGATCACGCTCCTTGTCTTCTGGGAGCTCATGGCGATCACATCGACCTTCCTGATCTGGCAGGAACGCGGGGAAGCAATTGGTGCGGGATACCGCTACCTCCTGTTCCACGGGTTTGGCGGTGCGCTTCTTGCCGCCGGGATAGCGCTGCTCTACCTTGGCGGCGGATCGTCGATTGTCGGGCCCCTTGCCGGGATCCCGGATGTCACGTACCAGCTCTGGGCAGCGGTCTTTATCGTGCTAGGGATCGGCGTAAACGCCGGTTTCATCTTGCTGCACACGTGGCTTCCGGATGCCTACCCGCGTGCGAACTTTGTTGCCAGCGTCTTTTTGTGCGTGTATACGACTAAGACCGCGGTATATCTCCTTGCACGGGCGCAACCGGGTTCGGAATATATTGCGTTCATGGGGGCGCTCATGGCGGTATTCGGTGTTACCTTTGCGGTCCTCCAGAACGACATGCGCCGGCTTCTCTCTTACCACATCATCTCACAGGTTGGCTACATGGTCGTCGGCGTGGGGCTCCTAGGGTGGTGGGGGGCAGCAAACGAGGTCGGCCAGCTCGGTCTGGACGGCGGCATGGCGCATGTCTTCAACCACATCCTGTACAAGGCGCTCCTCTTCATGGCGATCGGGGTCATCATCTGGAAGACCGGCGAGAACGCGCTGAGCCGGATCGGCGGGCTTCAGAAGAAGATGCCCGTTACCGCCCTTGCATTCTGGGTTGCAGCGTTTTCGATTTCCGGTGTACCGCTTTTCAACGGCTTTGTCTCCAAGGGAATGGTGCTCCTTGCCGCAGACCAAACAAATATCTGGCTCTGGGTGCTTTTGGAGATCGCCTCGTTCGGGACATTCCTCTCCTTCCTCAAGCTCGGGTATTTTGCGTTCCTGCGGCCCGGGACGACCGAAGCCTCAGACCCGCCGCTCCTGATGCAGGCGGCGATGCTCGGTGTGGCAGCTCTCTGTATTGCAATCGGTGTCTACCCACCTCTCCTCTATGCTTTCCTGCCCTACCCGACCAGCTACCAGGCATATAATCCTGTTACGATCGTTGCTACCCTGCTGGTCTTAGGTGCCGCGGCGGCGTTCTTTTTTACCATCGGAAAGCGTGTCCTCGAGCCCCACGATACCAGACTGCGGGATGCAGACGTGGTTTACATGGCTACGTGCAGTGCTGTTGTCGCCATCGCGGGGGGTCTGCAGTCGGCATTCCGGGCAGTCTATGTTTGTCTGGGGGGCGTAGTCCCAGTACTCTTCGCCGCCGGGAAGTCTGCTGCACTGATGGTGGACTGGGACGTGAACTGGAACCTTTCCGCTCTCGCGGGAATGCTCCTTGTAGTACTCGCGTTCCTGCTCCTCCAGTCCTCGCTATCAGCAGGAGTCATTGAAATCAGCGTAGGGGCGGTCCTTGTGACCGCACTGCTGGCTATTGCACTGTTCTTTACTGGGAGGAGATGGTATGAAGACACGTAGAAAAGGGATCACCGCAGTTGTCCTGGTCTTCATGCTCGGCATGCTGATCTGGGGAGCAGGCAGCATTACAGAGCCGCGCCACGTGGACAGCGGTGTCTCGTTTAACACGGCCCTCTGGGAATACCGGGGTTTTGACACTCTGGGCCAGGTGATGCTCATTATCGCCGGATCATTCGCTGTGGTTGTGCTCCTTCGGGAGGGGTCGCCTGATGACTGACCTTTTTTCCGGATATTTCACCCTATGCTTTGGTATCCTTCTCCTGGGACTGTACTCTGTCATCGCCCAGCGAAACCTCATAAAGATCATCATCGGCATCGAGATCATGGGGAAGGCTGTCATCCTGAATTTCATCACCGGTGGGTTTTACCAGAACAATACCGGGATCGCGCAGGCAATCGTCGTGACAGCGATCCTGATTGATGCGGTGATTGTTGCTGTGATTCTTGCCCTCATCGTGAATGTGTTCCGGCTCAAACGGGGGATCCTTGCAGACCGGATGGCACAGCTGAAGGGATGATGTGATCGTGTCTGTTGAAACGGGATTTATGCAAAAGCTTTTACCGGTTATCAGTGCATCGCCCGTTCTGCTTGTTGTAACGTTCAACAACATGATCACACCCTCGTGTTGTCCATTGGATGAATGGATTATACGCCCGGAACGGATTGACGGGGTGGTCATGTGATAATAGGGAACGGGGTGTGGGTGATCCTTCCTGAATTCCTGCTCCTGTTCGGGGCTCTCACCACGTATACCTTTGGCAAGGTTGGAAGACCGAAGGGGAGCTGGTATACGGGGGGTATCGCCACCCTTTTTGCCATCGCGACTCTCGGTGTACTCATAAGCGCCATCCCTGCCGTGCAGGGTGGCGAGTCACTCGTTGTCACTCTGAATCCCTCGGGAATCGCGCTCGCGCTTACCCCTCTGGCTCTCTTCCTGGGGTGTACAGGGACAGCACTCCTTATCATCAGCTGTTGTTACTCCATACGGTACCTGGAAGGCGGGGAGGGAACCGAAAAGTACTATGCCCTCCTCCTGCTCATGGCAGCGGGAGTCCTAGGAATCGGGCTTGCCCAAGACCTGTTCAACATGTACGTCTTCTTTGAACTGATGTCGATCGCCTCGTTCCCGCTCGTGGCGTACCACACGGGTACATGGGAACCAATCAAGGCAGCAACCAAGTACGCGATCATGAGTGCGGTTGGATCAGTGACCGCACTCTTTGGGATCTCGGTGCTCTTTGTCTATGCAGGGACACTGGAGCTCAATGGTATCGGGCCGGCACTGAACCTTGTTGCACCGGCGACGATGCCGGGGCTTGTCCTCATTTCAGGGGGGCTCATGATCGCAGGCTTTGGCGTTAAGGCCGCTCTCGTCCCCCTCCACACCTGGCTCCCGGATGCGCACAGTGCCGCTCCGAGCGGCGTCAGCGCGATGCTCTCAGGCATCATCATTGAGGCCGGCTTCATCGCGTTGATCAAGGCACTGATCCCTCTATTCGGACAGACTACCCATGTCAGCTTCGGTCTTGTGCTCGCACTTCTCGCCGTGCTCACTATGTGCACGGGGAATCTCATCGCATTGCAGCAGCGCGACTTAAAAAGGATGCTCGCCTGTTCCAGCATTGCGCAGGTCGGGTATATCATGCTGGGATTCGCGTTCGGCATGGGGCTTTACGGGCAGGGGACCGAACTCGGTTTTACCGGGGGGCTCTACCATATCCTCGGGCACGCGTTCATGAAAGGGGGGGCGTTCCTTTGTGCCGGCGCGCTCATCTATTCGATCCGAACAAAAAACATTGATGAGATGAGGGGTATCGGGAGGGTGTTGCCCTTTGTTGGCATATCGTACACCCTCTGCATTCTCGCGCTGAACGGCATGCCGCCGATGACAGGTTTTATCAGTGAGATTTTCATCGCCCGTGCAGGAATCGATCTAGGCGGTGTAGGGCTGCTTTTTGTCTCTGTCATGCTTGCAAACATCGTCCTCTCCATCGGATATTACGTTCCTTCTATCAATACCATCATGTTTTCCGAGGAGCAGGGAGTGAAGGTGACTGGGGTCCGGCCAGTCCCTCGGCTCATGCAGGC
Organism: Methanoregulaceae archaeon; assembly: GCA_015660965.1. Classification (GTDB taxonomy): domain Archaea; phylum Halobacteriota; class Methanomicrobia; order Methanomicrobiales; family Methanospirillaceae; genus MVRE01. Next base: position 192,076 of record JACTVG010000004.1, on the reverse strand, counting down.
GATGATACTAGTTGCCACCGCACTCATCATCATTCTGGGTATTTTCCCGCAGGTCGGACTTGCAATCGTTTCACCTGCTGCAGCATACCTGTACCATCAGTTTTTCCCGGTGTGAAATTGTGACAGACCTACCGTATATATATCGGTGTACACAATCATCCAGTGTCTCAGATGTCTATGCCCGAGATCCTTAATCCTGTGGTGGTGTTCCTAGTCTACCTCGGGGTAGGCGTGCTTGTCTATGCGGTGGGAACAGCCCTTGCACCAAAACTTATGGATGCCGGTGCAAAACTTTCGTCCTATGCATGCGGAGAGGTTGCACCGCTCGGGAAGTTACGACCGAATTATAATTTTTACCATATTGCGTACCTCTTCTCCATCCTCCATGTGGGGGCACTGGTCACTTGCACGTCGTTTGGAATAACCGCGTATGCATTGCCGCTCCTGTACCTGAGTCTAGTCTTGTTCGGTATGTCAATCCTTATTGCGAGGTAACCTGATGGATCTTTTGAAATGGGCACGGATGAAATCCCCCTGGATTTGCCATTTCAACACCGGCGGGTGCAATGCCTGTGATATTGAGGTGGTGGCGGTACTCACCCCGCGGTTCGATGTCGAACGGTTCGGGGTTCTTTTGAAAGGAAGTCCCCGGCACGCCGATGTTCTTGTGGTTACCGGTCCGGTAACACAGCAGAGTGAGGCACGGTTAAAAAGGGTGTACGAACAGATGGCCGAACCGAAATTTGTGCTTGCCGTGGGTGTCTGTACCTGCTCCGGGGGGGTATTTCACGGATGCTATAATGCGAGGGGGGGCGTCGATACCGTGATTCCGGTGGACGTGTATATAGGTGGCTGCCCACCAAGACCCAGCGAGATAATTGACGGAGTGGTACATGTGCTTAATAAAATAGCGGGTGGAGGGCTTGCCGAAAAAAGTTCGGTGAACGAGGGACAGGCAGTGCAATGAAGACCGAACAGGTCGTGGAGCGTATCAAAGGAAGGCTTTCGGGCATTGAGATTAGAATTCCGCGAGAGCGGAGGGTCATGGTGTACACTCATCTGGAACGCCTGATTGAAGTGCTGGAATCTCTCCGGGATCAGGGTGCGACCCATATTTCAACGATAACGGTGGTGGACCGAATTGAGGAGAACGTGTTTGAGGTTCTTTACCATCTTTACTGGGAAAACAATGAGATCACCGTCCGGGTAGAGATCTCCCGGGAGAACCCTGTCGTGCCGACCGTGACCACGATCCTTCCTGGGGCACTGACGTACGAACGGGAGATCCAGGACATGTTCGGGATAAGGGTCGAACATATCCCAAATCCAAAGAGAATTCTCCTCTCTGATGACTGGCCGGAAGGAGTATACCCGCTCCGCAAAGACTATGCAGTGAAATAAAGTGTGAGAGAACGTGGTAGTATGGAGAAAAACATTCTCATTCCAATCGGTCCGCAGCACCCAGGATTCAAGGAACCGATGAGGCTTGACATATCCATCGACGGGGAGAAGGTGGTCGATGCCGATATCATCCTTTCGTTCAACCACCGTGGGATAGAGAAAGCAACGGAAGCAAGATCCTATATTCAGAATCTCTACCTAATCGAGCGGGTGTGCGGGATCTGCTCCCACGCACATACCACCTCGTACTGCCACGCAGTGGAAGAGATCCTCGGGCTTCAGGTTCCTGACCAAGCGCGGTACATACGGACATTCATCGGCGAGCTTGAACGGATACAGAGTCATCTCCTCTGGCTAGGGATCGCAGGGCACGAGATAGGGTGGGACACCCTCCTCATGTATACCTGGAGAGATCGGGAACGGGTCAACGATATGCTCGAACTCATCTCCGGAAACAGGGTGCACTATGCAATGAACACCATCGGTGGGGTAAGGAGGGACATTGCACAGGAGGATATCAGCGGGCTGAAAGAAGGGCTGGATCTTCTTGAAAAGAGCGTGAAATACTACATTCACGTGATTACTGAGGAAGAGACGTTTCTGATGAGAACAAGGGGTGTCGGATACCTCTCCACTGACAAAGCAAGGAAACTTTGTGCGGTCGGTCCGACAACGCGTGCCTCGAACGTAAAAATAGATGTTCGTGCCGATGATTCCTATGCTGCGTATCTGGATCTTGACTTTTCCGTTGTGACTGCCGAATCCGGTGATGTGTGGGGCAGGAGTATCGTCAAGACCGGGGAGCTCGTCCAGAGTATCAGGATCTGCCGTCAGGTCCTCGATGTTCTTCCGGGTGGGGAGATCCGTACGAAGGCGCCGCCCAAAGTGCCTACCGGGGAAGCGGTCAGCAGATACGAGGCACCCAGGGGTGAACTGATCTACTATGTCAAGAGCAACGGGAGCAATATGCCCGAACGCGTCAAAATCCGGTCTCCGACACTTGGCAACTGGCTTGTGATGGCAGAGATGCTCAAAGGAGTGTATATTGCCGATGTGCCGATCGTTGTCGATGCCATCGATCCGTGCCTGAGCTGTTCCGCACGGGTTACGATGACTGATTATTCGAAGGGAAAGAAGGTAGTGACCACCCTCGGTGCCTTGGGTAAATGGAAAAAAGGAAGAAGAGGAATTGCATGATGGATTCCCTTGCTGCAGTTCTGTACCTGATCCTCTTTCCGGGCTTTGTATTCCTTCTGGTGTTCGGGCTTTTCTGTGAGTGGGTGGATAGGAAGGTGTATGCACGGTTGCAGAACAGGGTGGGGCCGCCTCTCTTCCAGCCGTTTGCAGATCTGATCAAGCTTCTCGGCAAAGAGGATATCATCCCCAAGAACGTTGATAGCATTCTTTTCCAGTACACACCACTCATCGCCTTTGCGGCAGTCATGACACCAATCATATTCATTCCCATTTGGAGTGCCACGGCATTGTTCCCGTTGCAGGGGGACCTCATTATCGCACTGTACCTGCTCAGTATTCCGGCACTAGCCCTCTTCGTTATCGGCTGGTCCTCGGTGAGCCTCTATCCCCTCTTGGGAGGCTTTCGCGCCGCCACCATGCTCTTTGGTTATGAAGTACCTTTCATCCTCGCCTGCCTTTCCTGCGGCATAATCGCAGGGTCATGGAGAATCAGCGACATCACTGCGTACCTGGAAATGTATCCTGCTTCTATGCTCATCGTTATCCCGGGATTTGTCATTGCATTGCTTGCGCTTGAAGCAAAACTTGAGCGAACACCCTTTGACATCCCCCAAGCAGAGACGGAGATTGTTGGTGGAGTACTGACAGAGTATTCCGGCAAAAAACTTGCAGTGATGCGTCTGATGGATGATATCAGAATGGTGGTCGGGTCCTCGCTTATTGCCGCCGTCTTCTTGGGGGGGTTTATTGTTAGTTATGGTAGTATTTCCTGGGCCGGCACCGATCTTACCAACGTTATCAATTTTCTACTCTATATCGCAAAATCACTCATGATTGTTTTCCTCCTTGCGGTCATCAGGACCCTATTCGCCAGGATACGAATCGACCAGATGCTGGATTTTTCATGGAAATACCTTGCGATGGGGGGGATTTTCCAGTTGTTCATCGCTGTCATGTATATCGGTATTCTGCATGGGTGAGTTCTGATGAAAAAGCCGGGGGTATTACTGCCACTGCTCTGTGAGCATCTCTTTAAAAAACCGTTCACGCTCCTCTATCCCCGCCAGCAGTGGCCTCTTCCCAGAAACTACCGGGGGATGATCGTTCATGACAATGAAGCCTGTGTTGGGTGCGGGACGTGTTTCAGGGTCTGTCCGGCACTGGCCATCGAGATGGTTGAGGATCCTGAGAAGAGACCATTAGGTAAAGATCGGGTGCGGAAAAATAAACCGTTGTTTCACCTTGACCGGTGCATGCGCTGCGCCCAATGCGAGGAGTCCTGTCCGTTTAATGCCATTCACCTGCGGGGGGGTGTCGGGCTGGTGGGGTACGTCAGGAGCAAAATGCGGGTATTTTCATGAGGATACTTCCTAAAGGAATGGGGAACAAGAAGACCTCAGATCATCTTGAGTAGACATCGACAGAGGGCGGCACCAGTATTATCATACTATGCATCACCTTTCAGGCTGCTGACACCGGGTTCCTGATATTGAAGTCAACCACCTCTGGGACAAGCGTCCTCAGGTCTACAACCACCGCTTCTGCAGGTGTTGGGTTGACATTCATCTGCTTTTGGAATGAGGTCTGCGATTGCCATGTGCCGGCATTAATACCGAGAACCCCCCGGTATGTTGTGAGACCTTTAATGTGAACATGACCCGTATGAAGTATCTCAGGAACGGGGTCGATGATTAATCGATCTTGTTGTCCAGCTGCAATAGGCGTTTTACGTCCATATGCTGGAGCAAGATGACGGCGTTGGAGCATTTCTTCCATCATCTGACCACTTTTTTCATAGCTGGCGCCAGGTATCAATCCAATCATATCATCAATTGACCTCCCGTGATACATTAATACACGAACTCCCTGCAAATTTAGCAGCGCTGGGTTTTCAACAAGAATACAATTGTTTGGAAATTTTTTAGTAAATTGTTCAGGGATTATAGGCTGGGGCTCAGCACCTCGTACCACATCGTGGTTACCTGGAGATAGGACAATTTGTGTGCGAGATGGAAGGTCACGAAGCATTTCTCCTAATCTGTCGTATTGTTCATAAATATTCTTAATCATGAGCTCGTTCTCTTGACCTGGATAAACACCTACGCCATCCACAAGATCTCCAGCGACGAGTAAATATTGTATCGGATTATCATGGAGCCAATCTGCAAATCGATTCCATTGTTTCTCTAAAAAGGTATTGCTCCCCACATGTATATCGGAAATAAAGACTGCCTTGCCAAAATGATCGCTCTTAAATGGTTTATTGTCAATTCGAATATCTGGACGAAACAACTGTTCTGCAAAAAAAAGTTTGCCGTCTTGAGAGAGTTTTCCTTTAACTCCAATGACTTCATCGTGAATGAGACGTTCAGCATCAGGAAAGACCGGACGATCTTTACGAAAAAGGATAGCAATTGTACCAGTTGGATCCTCGAGCTCTGCAATTCGGTGACCATTTTTAGTACTTTTCACTTCGGTTACCATACCGATAATTGTGCACTCTTCTTGACGATAGCGGGAAGAACGGCTGAGACCAACTATCGGCATTGCTCCACACCGGTTTCGTATCATACTTCCAAGACGGTTATATCTGTCCCTGAAGTAGTGAAGAAAATCAGCAGTTCCGTTAATAGCTCCCGAAGTCCCCGCCCTCCCACTTATAACTTCAACGGATGGATCAGTCCAAAACCTCGTACCATCTCGTAGGATATTCAAACCAGGGATATGTTTTAACGTAACAACAACGGTATTAGGGGGCAATTGCGATATTATCTGCTCGATTAGGTCCGGATTATCCTGCTCCTGAAGGTATCTCATAACATCAGGGTGGATTTGCAACTTTGTTCGGAGAAAGCGAAGCGCTATCTGTTGCGCATCGAGCATAAATTACATATGGCTGCGAAGATGGATATATCATCGCACTGTTCGTATTCATCTTGAATAGAATGGTGCGATATATTAACAGAAACATCCAACAAAAAGCAGGATAATGGTAGAAGGAAAAGAAGATCGCTCAATTAGATCACTTATCGAAAGATTTCAGAAAAGCGAACACTGGGCCGTATCACTCGCACGAGATATTTTGTGGCTTGTGGTTGTAGTTGGAGGCATTGCGCTTTTCCTCTATCTAATCTGTGGTACATGGCCAGCTGTCGTTACTATTGAATCACAAAGCATGGTGCCACATATGAATGTGGGAGACCTTGTCGTCGTTGTCCAGAAGGACAGGTACGGGGAGTTCCAGACCTGGGCCGAGGGCAACAGATCCGGCGTGATCCGGTACGGGAATTATGGGGATGTCATCATTTACAAACCCAATGGTATGACATCCGTTCACCCCATCATTCATCGAGCTATACAATATGTGACCACAGACCCTGTGACCGAAATCAAGGGGGTTACATTCCGGGTAAATTATACACCGCCCCACAGCGGCTATATCACGTGGGGGGACAACAATCCCTATCCTGATCAGTTTTCCAGTATCCAGGGTATCGGACGCATAGAACCGGTAAAAGAAGAGTGGGTGGTCGGAAAAGCCCTCTTTGCTATCCCGCTTGTCGGGTACCTACCGCTCCATATCGTCGAAGTAACGATTATTATTTTTGTTCTCATCGCACTTCATGAGCTTTACATGCGTTCGAACGAAAAAGAGACAAAATCTCCCTCCAAAAAAATTGGTAAAAAGAATCGATAATTCGATAAAACAAAAGTTTTCTTCGAACTATTATTTTCAAAAAAAGTGTTTAAAATTTCCAAAAGCATCAGAGAAGCTCAAGAGCCTTTTGCCCCGTCATTCCCGTTCGTATACCCCGACCCATTGCTGCGCGGTTTGCCTCTTTAACAATTCCTTTAAAAAGGCCATCAATATCAACAATTGCTGGACCGACCGATGGTCTCACGCGTGCAGCAGGATAACTGAAAGAGTCAAGTGCAGCAACATCAAATACTCCACACCCCACCAATCCAACATCGGTAATGACGGCAACTAAATTTGCTGGACCGAGAGGAATAATATATCCATCCGCTTCTTTTTTTGGTAACTTAACTTTCATTCGCTCCATAAAATGTCTTACCTCTCTTTTAAAAATCAAAAGTTAATAAAATGGTATTACATACTCCATCAAGTCACTAAAGAAAAAACGCATCTCAAAAAAGAATGCACATTAAAATACGATATTTTTGATTCTGCTCGATCTAATACGACACATTTTTGCGAACAAATCAATTAAAACACAAATTACTGATAAAAAAAATTCTGCTTCATCAAGACAATAAAGGACATGATAGCTAACATTAATTGCACGATTGTGTAATCCTATTGAAGCGATGTCTCAAATTGATCGCATATTGAAAAGTGTTCGTGAGAATCACCGATTGACTGAAAAGAATGCTCTGGAATTATTCCAAGCTCGTGGTAAAAGTGTCTGGGATATTGCTTTAACGGCTGATTTTGTTAGGCAATCAATGGTCGGTGATGCAGTCACCTATGTCCGGAATCAAAATATCAACGTTACAAATCTATGTGTCAATGCATGTGGGTTTTGTGGTTTCTCAAAAAAAAAGGGAGACGATGGTGTTTATTTTTATGACAAATCCGAGATTCAAAAGAGGGCTGCATTAGCAGCTTCACGCAAAGTAACAGAGATATGTACTGTCAGTGGGCTTCATCCTGATTTTACAATCCAATCTTACATTGATGTCTACCAATGGATTCGAGAAGCAGCGCCGAATGTTCATATTCATGCTAGTAACCCAATGGAAGTTGCATATGCAGCAAAAAAGAGCGGGATTTCCACTAAGGAAGTACTTATGGCAATGAAAACTGCCGGTCTAGGATCTATGTGCGGAACGGCGGCAGAAATTCTTGTTGATGATGTGCGAAAAAAAATCTGTATGCAAAAAATTAGTACTGATGATTGGGTACGTATAATTAAGGAAGCCCATCAATTAAAAATTCCGACAACTGCCACAATTATGTATGGTCATTGCGAAACCGAACTCGATCGTGTAAAACACCTTTCAATACTACGCGATATACAGGACGAGACGAATGGTTTTACAGAATTCGTGCCGCTTTCGTTTATCCACATGAATACTCCGCTATATAAAAAAGGTCTTGCACGTGCCGGGGCAACTGGGAGAGAGGATCTCCTCATGGTGGCAATTGCGCGTTTATTTTTAGACAATTTTAAAAATATACAGGTTTCGTGGGTAAAGGAAGGTGTAAAAATGGCTCAGCTTGGGTTACTTGCTGGGGGTAATGATTTAGGTGGTACCATGTTTGAAGAAAGTATTTCAAAAGGTGCCGGGGCTGTCAATACGGATTATTTAGATCCTAAAGAAATGCAGAGGATGGTAGAAGATATTGGTAGGAAACTTGTCAGAAGAACCACTCTTTATGAGTTATTCCCTAATCGATAATATCAAAAAAGAAGTTTAAATTTTTTAATAGAAAATTTCGAAAATTTTAATCATGGTTAGGCATAAGAAGGCGAACGATCTTATCTCCGATTTTCTTGGCTTTATTCATTGCTTCAACATCTTTGAGTACATCCCCTTCCTTGTATCCTTTGCCTTTAACCCAACCAAGCGATGAAAATTCGTGCGTGCTTAGAAATCCTTCCAAGGTCTGAATTGTTCGGCTTGCACCACTTGATGCATGAACAGCGATCGCAACACCTTTACGTCCTGCAAGTTTTCTGTCATGATACAGAGAATAAGTACGATCAATAAAATTCTTGATGTGACCCCCAACATCGTAATAATAAGTTGGCGAACCGATAACGAGCACATCGCAATCAAGCACTTTCATTATCACGTCGCTCCAATCGTCATTCTCGATTATACACCACTTGAGCTCCTTGCACTTTTCACATCCTAAACAGGGATTGATCTTCTTCCCGGCAAGAGAAATAAATTCAGTTTTAACTCCTGCCGATTCACATCGTTCCAGAACAACCTTGATTAGTTGTGATGTATTGCCCTCCTTACGCATGCTCCCAGATAGCCCAAGCACCTTCATATGTTAAACTCCACAATAAGGGTAAATGATTGTTTTGATGTTCGGTATCAACCCCATCATGTAAAATACTTGACTAATTTGATCTAACGGTTTATCGGGATAATATAAAAGATGTGAATTACAGGTACAATCACTGCATCCAAAAAAGGGGACTGGAGTTCCATTTAATTTTTTTGCGAGCAAGCATTCAATTTTTTCATCAGTTTGTGCACACACAACAGTACAGAGAACAAAATTTTCATTGGTGAGAAGGTAATCGATGTGCCATCTTGGATTACGATTGTAGTTTCTGTTAAGGTTGATGTGACGAATCACTCGTTTTAGCCCTCCGCTTCCCTGAGCGGATCCAACATATACATGAAAACCAGGAGTGAAGGTAACGGGTCCCAGTGCACCGACGATAATAGTACATGCTGTATTTTGAAGAAGAAGGCAATATATTCCCTTAACCATAACAGCTCTTTAATAGTTTTTGAGCGGCATCAACATGTCCGCTTCCGCCATTTACAACAGGAACTCCATGACCCGGATAGAGCCCCTTAATATTGAGACCGGAGAGTCGGTCGATTGAAGAGGATAATTCTGCTTTACTCCCCCCGGGAAAATCATAACGGCCAAACCCCCCATCAGTAAAAACAGTGTCACCACTAATCAGTGCTTGTTCTGACTCAAAAAAGAGACAGATACTTCCAGGTGTATGACCCGGTGTATGCAAGATTTGGAGATCTCCAATTGAATCTCCATCAGTTACAAAAAATTGGGGAACAAATGCGGGGGAACGCGAACCGAAATGAAACGATAGACTCCTTGTGTCATCAATAAGCCCAGCCGCATCGTTTTTGTGGATTGCAACCTTTGCTTTGCACATGTGGGCAATCTCTTTGATTCGTGCTGTATGATCAAAATGACAATGGGTTAGAATTACTGTTGAAATTTCATTTTTATACGGTTCGATTGCCATAGGAAGCACACCTGCGTCTACTAGCACATTTCCGATAATATATGAGTTTGCAAATATGGGCCCGCCGGGAATCCACTGGACTGGCATGCACAATAATAAGGATTACCGGCAGATGTTTCTTATGGATTCGCTAATCCGCAGGTGTGCTCATAGCATTCCACCAGAAGTGGAGGTAGTAGCCCGCGATGAGGGCATCGATGCCGCAACCATGTCACGAGCTATTGCGCAGGGATGGGTAGTCATCCCGGCAAATCCAAAGCGACAGCATCGACTCTGTGCGATTGGCGAAGGTTGCCGTGTTAAAGTAAATGTGAATATCGGTACTTCTGGGGCTCGTTGCGATCCAGACCTCGAATGCACAAAAGGAAAAGCAGCCCTTGAAAATGGGGCTGATACATTGATGGATCTCTCAACTGGCGGGGATCTCGCTGCAATTCGGAAGAAGATCCTTACTTTTGATTCACCTATTGGGACAGTCCCTGTATATGAAGCTGTACGAAGGGCGGGAAATGCTGCGGATGTTGATGCTGATTTGCTCTTTCGTGTTATTCGCGAACATTGTGAGCAAGGAGTTGATTTCTTAACTCTTCACTGCGGTGTGAATCGTGAATCATTGGCTGCATTAAAGGCAGATCCAAGACTGATGGGTGTTGTTAGCCGTGGTGGGGTATTTCATTGTGCCATGATGGTGAAACGCGACGAGGAAAACCCGCTATTTTCCGAATACGACTATCTTTTAGACATTCTTTCAGAATATAGTGTAACCATAAGTCTTGGAGATGGAATGCGTCCGGGTTGTATTCAGGATTCGGAACGTCTCGCAAAATCTGTAGAATATATCACACTTGGCAAGCTTGCAAAACGAGCACTCTCATCTGGAGTGCAAAGGATGATCGAAGGTCCAGGTCATATGCCGCTCAATCATATTGGATATAATATTCGTATGATCAAGGAAATTACAGATAGAGCCCCGCTCTATTTACTTGGGCCACTTGTTACCGATATTGCGCCCGGATATGATCATATTGTATCAGCAATTGGTGGTGCAGTAGCCTGTATGAACGGGGCTGATTTTCTCTGCATGGTATCTCCAAGTGAACACCTTGCTCTGCCGCTCGTTGAAGATATCGTTGAGGGGACACGGGTGGCTAAGATTGCAGCCCATATCGGAGATCTCACCAAAAAGGAAAGAGGTTACCAGACACCACACGAAATCCAAATGGCAGAGGCACGGAAGAGACTTGATTGGGATACCCAGTTCCAGCTTGCTCTCTTTGGTGATGTAGCTAAAAAGATCCATGAGCGAGATGGGGAGCGGGAGACCTGCTCTATGTGTGGGGATCTCTGTGCTGTAAAAATGATACAAGAAATTCTTGAAAAAATTAATAAAAAATAACGATCGCTTCTATTTCGATTTAAGGATCCTTAAAGCAAAATATGCTGCATTCTCACCATTATCAATACCGACACATGCTACAGGAACACCTTTGGGCATTTGAACGATTGAAAGTAGAGCGTCAAATCCATTGAGAGTACCACTAACTGGAACGCCAATTACCGGTTTATCGGTTTTTGAAGCGATTACACCCGGGAGTGCTGCTGAAAGACCCGCAATTGCAATAAAAACTTTACAGTCACTATTATTGATATAATTGTCAAGCTTGTCCGGTTCTCGGTGTGCAGAAATAACTTGATAGTCATAAGAGACTTTCCTTGAATCAAGAATTTTTTTTGCTCGGTCTGCAATCGTTGCATCAGATACTGATCCACATATGATTGCTACGTCTACCATGTTTGCCATCCAAACTTATATCCCGTCTATATAAATATACTATGGGCAGATTCAAATGGAAAAAGAACCTCTCCTGATGCTACCAGGTCCTGTACCTATGCCAGAACGGGTTAGATATGCCATGATGCGTCAGGCAATCAACCATCGAAGTGCTGAATTTGGGGCGATATATGCTGACTGTGTTCGAATTTTAAAGACTGCTTTCGGAACAACAAACGATCTTTTTGTGATTAGTGGGTCGGGCACAGCTGGTATGGAGGCAGCAGTGGGGAACTTTGGACGAGACAGGGAAATTGCTTGTCTCGTTAATGGTAAATTTGGTGAACGATTGTATAAGATAAGCCAGCGATATGGTAACGCTCACCTAATTGCATCTGAATGGGGAACACCACTAGACTTAGAATCACTTAAAAAACAGCTTGAAAATGGTGCTGAGTTAGTTACATTAGTACACAACGAGACATCAGCAGGTATTAAAAATCCGGCACAGGAAATCGGAAAATTGACCCAGAAATATGGTGCTCTGTTTCTGATGGATGGTATCACATCTATTGGCGGGGATAATGTAGAAGCTGATGCATGGGGTGTGGATATTGCAATAGTTGGCTCACAGAAATGCCTAGCGGCTCCTGCTGGTCTTGCTGCCATTTCAGTGAGTGCTCGTGCTTGGGAACGGTTGACGAAAAATCCGCCATATTACCTTGACCTCGCTGCTTATAAAAAAAGTGCCGGCGGTATGCCAATGGAGACACCATATACCCCTGCAATCCCCCTCTTCTTTGCTCTTCGTGAAGCATGTCTCCTTATTGAAGAGGAAGGGCTTCATAATCGTATCAACCGGCACCAACAAATGGCCCAAGCTGTGCGAGAAGCGGTAAAGATATGGGGACTTTTACTTTATCCAAAGACAGATCTGAGACACCAATATTCCAATACAGTCACAGCAGTTACTTATCCAGAACACATTAAGGATGCTGAAATGAGAGGCATCATCAAAAAAATGGGAATAATCATCGCTGGAGGCCAGGATCACTTAAAGGGGAAAATCTTTCGGATTGGTACTATGGGTGCTGTTGGAGCCCCCGAAATTCTTTCCACTCTTGCTGCAACACAGTATGCATTAAGGAAACTCGGATATCAAATAAAGGGTGATGGTGTACAGGCGGCATGTGAGGTATTGGGATGAGAGTGGGAGTAGCTGATACCACTTTTTCACGCGTTAATATGGGTGTCATTGCTATTGATGAGTTGAAGAAGCACGCCAGTGTAGCAATAGAACGAGTCACAGTACCAGGAATCAAGGACTTACCTGTTGCGTGTAAAAAACTGATAGAAGAACGGCGGTGTGATATTGTTCTGGCATTAGGGATGCCTGGTGGACAGGAAAAGGATCGGCTTTGTGCACATGAAGCTACACAGGGACTCATCATGACTCAGCTCTTAACTAATACCCATATCATTGAGGTCTTTGTTCATGAGGACGAAGCAAAAGACGAACGCGAACTTGCATGGCTTGCAGAACAACGTACAAGGGAGCATGCAATTAATGCAATTAAAATTGTTCTATATCCGCGAGAATTAGAGCGTGATGCTGGAACCGGACAACGGCAGGGCTTTGCCGATGCTGGCCCTGCACGTCGGTAATTAAAGAGAGTATGATTTTATCAAGTTCAACAATACAAGATGATTAGTGAGTAGTGAGCTTATGGCGATAAAATTGGGATTTGTGGTTTCTGAATTCAACCGTGATATCACGTATATGATGGAAATCGAGGGAAGAGAACATGCAACATTTCTTGGAGCAGAAGTGACCGAATGCATCTATGTTCCAGGAGCTTACGACATGCCGCTTGCCATTAAAAAGATGCTTCAATCTGGCAAAGTTGATGCTGTGGTCACAATTGGCTGTGTTATTGAGGGGTCAACTCAGCACGATGAAATCGTGGTTCAACACACAGCGAGAAAGATCATTGACCTCTCTCTTGAATTTGGGAAACCCGTCACGCTTGGAATCTCTGGTCCCGGAATGACAAGAATTGAAGCAAATGAGCGGATCGATTACGCAAAACGTGCAGTCGAATCAGCTATCAAACTTGTCCAAAGATTGAAATGAGGCAATTATCGGAAAAAATTTCCGAAATTGTACCCTCCGCAACCCTAGAAATATCCAATAAAGCACAAAAAATGCAGCGTGAGGGTATTGATATCATTAGTTTATCTATCGGAGAGCCCGATTTTGATACCCCTCAACACATTAAGGATGCCTGTATTGACGCTCTTCGGCGGGGTCAAACTCATTATGCCCCAAGTAATGGGATCCCGGAACTCATTTCTGCTATTTGCGAAAAAATTACAAAAGAGAACAACGTCCCTTGTAAACCTGAACAAGTGATTGTTACTTGCGGTGCAAAGTATGCGATATACGAAGCGATGGAAGCGGTACTAAACCCTCAAGATGAAGTAATCCTTTTAACACCTGCATGGGTTTCATATGAACCTTGCATAAGGATTGCTGGTGGAAAAACCGTTTTTCACCCGGTCAATACAAAAACATTCCAATTGGATGACTCTGTTTTAGAACGAGTGAATGCAAAGACCAAAATGATCGTTGTTAATTCACCGTCAAATCCATCGGGCGCAGTTTTCAATCAGTATTCAATGAAACTTGTTGCTGATCTTTGCACCGATTTTGACCTCTATGCATTATCTGATGAAATCTACGAGAAGCTTGTCTATGGAAAGGAACACATCGCACTTGCAAGCATTGGTGATATGGCGAAACGTACTATTACAATTAATGGCTTCTCCAAATCCTATGCGATGACTGGGTGGAGGCTTGGGTATGCGGTTGCTCCTCTCGAGATTATCAGGGAAATGTCCAAAGTCCAACAGCATTCGGTTAGCCAAGCAACAACTTTTGCAATGTGGGGGGGTTTAGCAGCCCTTAAAGGCGATCAGCAGTGCATTGAGGTGATGAGACAGGAGTTTGATAAACGCCGAAAGTATGTACTGCGAGAGCTCGGTTTGATGGGTTATCAAATTGCACCTGCGGATGGTGCATTCTATGTCTTTATTAAAGTAGATGGTGATGACATGAATGTCGCGTCCCATTGGCTAACAAACGCACAAGTTGCTGGAACACCAGGGAGTGCATTTTATTCACCAGGATGGATTCGTCTCTCATATGCAACATCGATGGAGAGGCTGCAAGAAGCGATGCAGCGTATCCGACGTACTAACGGGAAAAAATAAATTCTCAATTAAGTGCCTTTTTTATTCCACCAGATCTTTGCGAATGTTGAATCGCCAGATAGAATCAATTCGTTACCAGATTTTTTCACGTTTGATGTTATGTAATTGACAAGTATTTTTTCCTGCTCTGAAGTTGTCACATTGAAACGGCGTTTGAAAAACACCAGCATCTCTTCAAACATCGTAAACCGGTACTCTTTTTGGAGTGGTAGCATCTCAACATTAGCATAAATACCCATTTGATAGAGTACATTGAAAAGGCAATCTGCTTTCGGTCCTGGATAATATACGCTTCCGTGGAGTGGTTGCCAGAGATCCACATACATCCTTTCCCAAAATGGCAAATCAACAAACCAGAATAGGTAAACGATTCCCGATGATACTATATCCATTTTCTCAAGTGCCAAACGTATGTCGTGCATTGTTAGAGAGAGCGAAGCGATAACAATATCATAAGGTCCTGTAAGATCTGTAAAAGGGTCAATTTCTTCCCAATGTTTCTGAATACAGCTAATATTTTTTATTCCCTGTTTTTTGATGTGGTCGTTGAGTATAGAAACCATACCCTCCGCAGGTTCGACCATGGTAACTTTTTTTACAAGCGATGAAAGCGGAATCGCAAGTGTACCTGGTCCGGCACCAATGTCAAGTACCGTCATTTTTTTTGTTAATAAAAGGCCAGCAATAGTCGTTTTAACGCGTGCATCGTATAAGGTATGGGATGAAGAATCGTAACGCTCAGCATTCTCTCGTTGGCTCCAATTGTGGGTCGGATCGTTAAAATGCTTTGAGAACTCATGACGTTGTTGTTGTGCCTTCCAGATCTCATTCCAGTCGATCTCGTCTAATAAATGTACTGGTATAGCACTCATATCCACTCAATAAATGGATAACCGGTTATAGATTTCTTTTGTGTATCCGAAAAAGAAGGAACGTTTATAAAAAAATTCGGTATTCATGCATTACGGTTTCTATGGGGTTAAGATTCGAGGCACTTCAAGCTGGGTAGAATATACTCTTAAAACGAGAATTTTTGATACATTATTTGTATTACAATACTCATCAAATCACAAAGTTGTTCAATAAAGTATAAATCTGTACAATAGAAAAATCACTGCATGAAAACTAAGATTATCCTTGACGAAGAGCAGATGCCTAAGAAATGGTATAATATCCAGGCCGATCTGCGTACACCGCTCGACCCAGTACTTCACCCAAAAACTCAAAAACCAGTGACTCCGGATGACCTTTCTGTTATCTTTCCTATGGAACTAATCAAACAGGAAGTCAGCCAGCAACGTTTTATCGATATTCCTGAGGAAGTTCGTGACATACTTCGGTTATGGAGACCGAGTCCATTATATCGCGCAGAAAGGCTTGAAAAATTTTTGAAGACGCCTGCCAAGATTTACTTTAAATGGGAGGGGGTTAGTCCTCCCGGAAGTCACAAACCGAATACCTCTGTACCACAAGCGTACTACAATATGAAGGAAGGGATTACTCGCATAGCAACAGAGACAGGGGCTGGGCAATGGGGGTCTGCTCTTGCGTTTGCCACATCGCTGTTCGGACTGAAATGTACGGTATATATGGTACGTTCCAGTTATGCACAAAAGCCCTATCGTAAAAGTATGATGCAAGTATGGGGAGCAGAGTGCATTCCAAGCCCTTCAGTAAAGACGCAATCTGGAAAGGCGGCACTTGAAAAAGATCCAGATACTACCGGAAGTCTTGGGCTTGCAATTTCTGAGGCGGTAGAGGACGCAGCAACACATAATGATACAAATTATTCGC
Organism: Methanoregulaceae archaeon; assembly: GCA_015660965.1. Taxonomy (GTDB): domain Archaea; phylum Halobacteriota; class Methanomicrobia; order Methanomicrobiales; family Methanospirillaceae; genus MVRE01. The sequence continues at coordinate 175,654 of JACTVG010000004.1, read as the reverse complement.
TCGGTTCGGTTTTAAACCACGTTTGCATGCATCAAACAGTTATCGGAATTGAGGCACGTGAGCAACTTGCAATGGTGGACGAATACCCAGATGTAATAATAGGTTGTGTGGGTGGGGGATCGAACTTTGCGGGGATCTCATTTCCATTTGCTGGTGATATGATAACGGGTAAGCACCCAAATGTTAAACTTATTGCAGTCGAACCGTCTGCATGCCCAACTTTAACTAAGGGATTATATGCATATGACTTCGGTGATGTAGCTGGGCTTGCTCCGATTCTGAAAATGTATACACTTGGGCATGATTTCATACCACCTGCAATACATGCTGGAGGGCTTCGATATCATGGCGATTCGCCTATCGTTTCCAAACTAGTGCATGAACGTGTGATGGAAGCAGTCGCTTACCATCAATCTGAAGTATTTGAAGCAGCACAAACTTTTGCACGGACAGAGGGAATCATTGTCGCCCCGGAGACAGCTCATGCCGTAAAAGCTACAATTGATGAGGCTATTAAGTGTAAGAAAACCGGTGAAGCCAAGGTTATCCTATTCAACAATTCAGGACACGGCAACTTTGACATGAGTGCGTACGACGCATTTTATCAGGGTAAATTGGTGGACTATGAGTACCCTGCCGACTTGATAAAAGAGTCCCTTGCCCACTTGCCCAAAATATAATTTTTTTCCATGCATATCGGTTTTTTAGTCAATCCGATAGCTGGCATGGGTGGAGCTGTTGGGTTAAAAGGTACTGATGGACTTATTGAAGAAGCTAAATCTCGTGGTGCCCAGCCATGTTCTGGTGAGCGTGCATGTCAAACTCTGTCACTATTGAAAGATTCCGGCATTCATTTGCTTACCTGTTCTGGTGCTATGGGAGAGGAATCTGCAATCAACGCCGGTTTTATTGATTATGAAGTAGTCTATAAATATTTTGGCGAAAGTACTTCGCAAGATACTGAAAATGCAGTAAAGGAATTCATCCAAAAAAATATTGATATAATCGTTTTTTGCGGTGGAGATGGTACTGCTCGTGATATTTTAAAAATTGTAGGTCGAAATGTGCCGCTTCTCGGTATTCCGGCAGGTGTGAAAATGTATTCAGCGATATTTGCGATCGATCCTGTGGAAGCTTCTAACATATTATTGGAATCTTCCACAATCCTTTATCATGATGCTGAAGTGATAGATGTCGATGAAGAGGCTTATCGGCGTGGGGAACTTGTAACACATCTTTTTGGTTATGCCCGTGTTCCTTATGTTCCTGAAAAGATACAAGCAGCAAAATCAGTATTCGAAAGTCAAGATGAGGATAGAGCAAAGGAGGAAATTGCTGCATTTATTGTGGAGCTAATTCGAGATGATACTCTCTATATTCTCGGTGCTGGAACAACTATCGAAACCATTGCAAAAAAAATTGGTGTTGAAAAGACTTTGCTTGGTGTTGATGTATTAAAGGGAAGAACACTTGTAGCTCGCGATGCGAATGAACAGATCCTTTTAGAATTGATTAACAAAGAATCCCGTGTAAAAATTATCATCAGTCCGATTGGAGCACAGGGGTTCATTCTTGGACGAGGGTCCCAGCAGATCAGCCCAAATGTCATAAAAAAAGTCGGAATCTCCAATATGATCATTGTTGCAACTCCTTACAAACTCTCAAAAACCCCCGTTTTATATGTTGATTCTGGAGATCCCACTGTCAATACCGCGTTTGGTGATTACACACAAGTCATTTCTGGCTACCGGATTGCTCAGAGGAAGCGCATTTATCTCCCGAAGCACTGAATGAGTTCATTCAACGACAGGAAACGGCCGGATCCAATACCTCTGGTATGCGATTTTCTTCATACGGAGGTGCTGTTGCGTTAACGGGACTTAATGGAAATGATATCGTCTGAACACTTCAATGTCGAGTATTTAAACGTCCCGCAGATGCACCAGAACCAAAAAATCATACTAGTATTTGTCGGAAACTTCCGGCACCCTGGCAATTGACCGGTCAGCAAAGGATCTGTAGGAAAATGGTCAGCGTCGGCTGAAGTCGAACGGAACGCAGCAGAAAAAAAAGTGAGATGTCCCGCCGGTTCACTTCACCGGCCACAGCGGAATGATCATCGTTCCTTTCCCGTATGTCTCATTGACTACCTGGGCAAGGGCGGTGTAGATCGCGGAGAAACCGCACAGGATCCCCTCCCACCCAGCAAGCTGGGTGATTGCAGAAATCCCCGTCAGGTCTCCCAGAGCAAGGAGGAAGAAGAGGATCGCAAGCGTCGCAAAGACAACCTGCATCGCCCGGTTGAACCGGAGTGTACCTATGAACATCACTGCGGTGAACAATCCCCACATTGCAAGGTAGGCCGCCATTGCAACCGGTGACGTCTTCTCTCCGAGTCCCATCGAAGGGATCATGATAAGTGCTACGAGAGAAAGCCAAAACAGACCATAGGAGCAAAATGCAGTCGTTGCAAAGGTGTTTCCTTTCTTCCATTCCATCGACCCAGCGATGAGCTGTGCAATTCCTCCATAAAAAATTCCCATCGCGAGGATCATACTTCCCAGCGTAAATAATCCTGCATTATGAAGGTTCAGCAGGACGGTCGTCATTCCAAACCCCATCAGGCCCAGAGGGGCCGGATTACCTGTCAAATCGCGGTTTGTTACCATAGTTTCCATCTTTTCCGAACTCCTTTTCAGCATTTGTTCCAATTTTTCATTTGTGTTCAGGTTTCCGAAAACGGATCCCTCATTCCTCCAGCGTCGAGATGTCGCCGGGATCGATTCCCATCTCCTTTGCTTTCAGCACGCGCCGCATAATCTTACCGCTCCGTGTTTTCGGCAGTTTGTCCACGAACTCGATCTCGTGGGGCACGGCGATCGGCCCGATGGTAGTCCGCACATGGTGGATGAGGTCCTGAGTGAGGTTATCACTTTTCTGGAAACCAATACGGAGAATCACAAATGCCTTGATCGAATTCCCTTTCACCGGATCCGGTTTGCCAATGACGGCGGCCTCCGCCACTGCCTTATGTGATACAAGAGCGCTCTCGACTTCAGCAGTGCCGATATTGTGGCCCGAGACAATGATGATATCATCGGCACGCCCGAGAATCATAATATAGCCATCCTTGCCCTTGACTGCGAGATCGCCCGCCGTGTAAAGGTTATCGATGGTGTACCAGTACTTACGGTACCGTTCATCATCCTTATACAACGTCCGCAGCATAGCTGGCCATGGCGATTTGATAACAAGGAACCCCATGGTGTTCGCTGGGATAGGCTTTCCGGATTTATCCACAACATCCGCAGTGACACCAGGAATAGGTTTTCCTGCAAATCCCGGGCGCATCTTTTCGCCAATCATGGTTGTGATCAACAGCATTCCTGTCTCCGTCTGCCACCATGTATCGACAATGGGACACCTGTCCTTTCCAATCACATGATAGTACCACTCAAATGCTTCAGGGTTCAGGGGTTCCCCAACAGAACCGATGATACGCAGGGATTTCAGATTATATTTGTTGGGCCAGCTTTCCCCTACCTTCATGAATGTACGGATGGCGGTTGGAGCAGTATATAAAATGGTAATTTTCTGCTCTTGGATCAGGTTCCACCAACTGCCTGCATCCGGATAATCAGGAGTCAGTTCTGTAATAAAAACTGTGGCGCCAACGGCAAGTGGTCCATATATGATATAACTGTGCCCGGTAACCCAGCCCGGGTCAGCGGTACACCAGAAAATATCATTGTCCTTGATATCGAACACATATTTACTCGTGTAATATGTCCCGACCATGTACCCGCCGCAGGTATGTACTACCCCTTTTGGTTTTCCCGTGGATCCACTTGTATATAAAATGTAAAGCGGATCCTCGGCGTCCATAACTTCGGGCGGGCATTCATCGGGAACGTCCTCCATCACCGCATAGAAATCGAGCTCCCGGCTCGGGTGGAGATCGACTGGCGGGTCTTTCCTCTGGAGCACAATGACATGCTCAACCGTGGGGGCGTTAAGAAGAGCTTCATCGACTATGGCTTTCAGCTGGATTGCCTTTCCGCGGCGAACTGCAATATCTGCTGTTATGACGACTTTTGCTTCAGCGTCCTGAATCCGCAGGTTCAATGCTGCTGCGGCGAATCCCCCGAATACAACACTGTGTGTTGCACCAATCCGTGCACAGGCGAGCATGGCAATCACCTGCTCCGGGACAAGCGGCATATAAATACAAACACGGTCGCCTTTTTTCACCCCGATCTTCTTTAACGCATTTGCAAAGCGCATCACATGGGAAAGGAGTTTCTGGTAAGAATAAACACGCTCTGCACCACCTTCCCCCCTCCAGATGAGGGCGACCTTGTTGCGCCGGTTATTGTTGACATGCCGGTCAAGACAGTTTGCAGTAATATTGAGTTTTGCATTCACGAACCATTTGGCGTAGGGATAGTTCCATTCCTTTACAGTATCCCATGGCTTGATCCAGTCGAGTTGCTGTGCCATGTTGCTCCAGAATGCATCGGGATCTGCGAGGAATTCATCATACATCTTCTGGTAATCTCCCAACCAGGAATTTCGTTTGTATTCCGGATTGGGCGTATAATATTTCATCTCCTCAACGAGTTTGACATCAAATTGTTCGGCCATTGTCACCCCTAATTTACATAATTAATCATGTGAAAATAATATTTATGCACTGTGGTCGTGTCACTGTCATCTGGTAAAATAAAAAATATAATAACCATTATCTATCGGGCTTTTTTAATACTAGATCGATGCTTGATCGGTTCAAGGGATGCATGCTTGGAGCAGCAATTGGCGATGCTCTTGGCATGCCCAATGAGAGCACATCGCCAAATTTGCAAAAGATGCGGTATGGATATCGGCGGGCATATAAGGGGCATCCAAATGCAAGGTTAGAACCCGGGCAATACACTGATGATACACAGCTCATGATATTGGTAGGTACCCTGATTGCTGACGGAAGGTTTAACGAGACGAGATATGCAGCAGCTCTTAAGGAGCTCTATTCTCGTGGAGGGTTCCGATTTCCAGATGGTTCTATTTCTGCTGCCTGCGAACATATGATTCGAGACAATCCTACAGCAACTGGCGTCAAATCAACTACCTCCGGGTGTCTCTCTCTTGCGATCCCGTTCGCGCTTTCATACCCCAACCAATCTGAGTGTGTAGAACGTGCAGTACGAGCCTGTAATGTCACACATACGCATCCTGCAGCTCATGCAGCCGTTTCAACACTTAGCGTTCTGATATCATCTGCAATTCATGGTGTTTCCGATCCACTCCAACAGGCAGAACAAAAGGCTACTGTTGAAGATGATATTCTTGGGAGCAGAATCAGACACGCACTCATGCTTCAAAGTGAGGGCGTAGATACAGACCTTGGTATACTCAAAATCGGTCATGATGTTTCAATTTATCAGACTCTGCCACTTGCAGTTTTCCTCATTAGCCGATACCAGCACCCGCCAGATCTTTTAACTGTCGCTGCAAATGTGGGAGGTAACACTGATACCATAGCTCTTATTTGCGGAGCTTACCTTGGAGCTAGCAAGGGAATTGAATCTCTTCCTGCTGATCTTCTCGATGGGCTTGAAGATCGTCAAAGGATCGAATTACTCGCGCAACGCCTTCATAGTGTCTATAATCAAAAATTGGAGCAAGTATGACCAGATAAATCTTAGATTGCTCTTACAAAATCATTCTTTTTTCAGAAGATCGATAAAATAATCGAAAAATTTGGAAAAAATCCAAAAAGGATTAAGTTTGTACCGAAAAAATATTCATATATGAAGGTTGCGATTATCGGAGCGTCTGGATATGCTGGCGGTGAGCTGATACGGCTATTGCATTGCCATTCTTCAGCTGATATTACGTATGCAACATCACGTAAGTTGGCAGGTACACCCCTTGTAAATGTCCATCCCCATTTAAAGGGGTTTACGGATCTCAAATTTGAGAACCCGAATATTGATGCAATTGATGTTGATGTTGTATTTCTTGCAGTTCCACATACTGCTGCGATGACATATGCGGGAAAACTAGTCTCTCGAGGAATTAAGGTTGTAGATCTTAGTGCTGATTACCGGTTACAAAAAAATATTTATGAGAAAGTTTACGGTGTTACTCACACCGATTATTTCGCAGCACCGTATGGTATTCCCGAAATACATAGAAAGGAAATTATTGGAGCAAAATTTGTCGCGAATCCCGGATGTTTTCCTACAGGAGCAACCTTAGCAGCAGCACCTCTCGCCCGTTTTGCGCGAACAGTAATATTTGACTCAAAAACGGGCGTAACTGGAGCCGGTGATAATCCGTCGGCTACAACTCATTATCCTAATGTTGGTGATAATGTCGGTCCATATAAGTGGACATCTCATCGGCATCTGGCTGAGATGAAACAAGAGCTTGCTTATCTGGGCTCCAAAGCGAAATGTTATTTCACTCCTCATCTTGTGCCCGTAAACCGTGGCATACTGACAACCGCTCATATTTTACTTGATGAACCAATGGATCAAACGAAAGTCGAACGGATATACCAAAATTACTATAAGGACGAATACTTTGTCCGTTACCAGAACCCCTCACTTGCGGCTGTACGCGGAAGTAACTTCTGTGATGTTATGGTCGAATCTGAAGGGGAACGTGTTGTAGCAATCTCTGCTATTGATAATCTTGTCAAAGGTGCAAGCGGTCAGGCAATCCAAAACATGAATCTTATGTGTGATTTTAATGAGACCGATGGTCTTGTCAATGCTGGCATGTTGCCTTAGGGGGATGCCATGCTAGTCAAGGAAATCATGACAAAAACTCCTATCGTATGCACTGTTGATATGTCATTACGAGATGCTGTAGCTCTCTTAAGAAAACATCATATTGGAGGACTCCCTGTTATGGAGGGGTCTGAGCTAGTTGGAATGCTTACAGAATCTGATATCATAGCGTTATTAGAAACCGAAAGGATTTCCAACGATCTGTGGCTGCCTTCACCGCTTGAAATAATTGAAGTGCCAATCCGTGAGTTTATCAACTGGGAAAAAACCAAACATGCCTTACGTAATATAGGGGATACTCCTGTTCGAAAAGTAATGACGCACCGTCTAATGACGGCTACTGAGGACATGGATATTGAAGCGGCAGCATCTTTGATGCTTCGTGAAGGTATCGCCCGTCTTCCGGTAATGCATGGGAAGAATCTAGTCGGAATTATTACAAGAGCGGACATTGTACAAGGTGTCGGAATGTCGTATGATAGTAAAAATGAAGGTGAACCATAGTGACCTGCAGGAGCATTTGTGCCATTGAAGGGGTTTCTGCAAGCGGAATCAAAGAAGGGAAGAATGGGCTTGCTCTCATTTCTGCAAGCGGTTACACTGCAGGAGTATTTACCCAAAACCTTGTTAAGGCCGCTCCAATTGAACTAATGCAAGAACGTATCAAAAAAGGAAAATTTGAGGCGGTTATCGCAAATAGTGGTTGTGCGAATGCTTACACCGGAAAAAGAGGCTATAATGACGCTGTTAGAATGTCCGAGATTGCAGGTGAAAGTCTAGGCATTGACCCTTATCATGTAGGGGTAGCCAGCACTGGAGTCATAGGCAAGTATCTTGATATCTCTTTGATCGAACGTCAATGCTGTGATGTGGCTAAAAACATTGGAAGGAGCGAATCTAGTGAAACCTTGGCTGCACAGGCAATCATGACAACCGACACTTTCCCTAAACACGCTCTAGTAGAAACCGATACATTTTCTGTTGGCGGTATAGCAAAAGGCAGTGGCATGATCGCACCAAACATGGCAACAATGCTTGCATTTCTCTACACAGATGCAAAAATAAACCAGAAACAGCTTAAACAGGCACTAAGTCAGGCAACAAGGCGGTCATTTAATTGTGTTGTAGTTGATGGCGACACTAGTACTAATGACATTGCTTTATGTACTGCAACCGGCGAAGCTGGTCACGTAAATAATACTGAATTCTGTACAGTACTCGAGACATGCTGCCGCTCACTCGCTCAACAGATTGCAGCCGATGGAGAAGGTGCTACCAAGCTTATTGAGGTTACTGTCCTGAGTGCAATGAATGAAGAGGCTGCTGCAACCGTTGCAAGAGCTGTTATTGGGTCTTCGCTCGTCAAAACCGCAGTCTATGGTGAGGATCCAAATTGGGGAAGGATCGTAGCTGCGGCAGGACGTTCCGGTATTGAATTTGATCCCAATGCAATCTCGCTCTGGATCGGAGACGGTACTAACAGATATCCATTAGTGATGAGTGGGGAGATCATCGCGGATTTGGCAATGGCTAAAACGGCGATGAAAGGAAAGAAGGTCATATTCGAAATCGATCTTGCCTCTGGAAAAGAAAAGGCAACTGCTTGGGGATGTGATCTGACGGAAAGATACGTGGAGATTAATGGGAGGTACACAACATGAAACGCGAAGAAGTGCTCATGGAGGCACTGCCATATATTCAACAATTCCATGGCAAAACACTTGTCATCAAGCTAGGAGGGCACGCGATGGTTGATCCTGTAATACTCGAGAATGCGATTCGAGATGCGGTGCTTCTACACTATATAGGTATCAGAGTCGTACTTGTCCATGGAGGCGGACCAGAAATCAGTGAAAAGATGAAACAGATGGGTAAGGAAGCTGTCTTTGTTGGCGGACTTCGTGTTACAGATGAGGAAACGCTTGAGATCGCACAGATGGTACTTGTTGGGAAGATTAACAATGGGATCGTTTCGCTCATTGCGAAGTGTGGAGCCCGTGGTGTTGGACTTTCAGGAAATGATGGCAACCTGATCATCGCTCGCAAGATGGATCCTAAAAAGGTGAAGATTGACGGGGTTCTGCAGGATGTCGATCTAGGACATGTTGGTGAAATAGAATGGGTTGATCCCGCAATTCTCAACACTCTGCTCGATAATAAGTATGTACCTGTGATTTCTCCTATTGCGATTGATAGAGCCGGGGGAAGTCTGAATATCAATGCTGATACCGCAGCTGGTGATATTGCAGTTGCATTAAAAGCTTACAAGCTCATCAATATGACTGATGTTGATGGGGTTATGGATACAACAAAGACGAATGTCTATCGGAAACTTTCGATTGATCAAGCAAATGACCTTTTGAAGTCAAAGGTTATTGGGGAGGGGATGATCCCTAAGGTGACTTCAGTAATCAATGCAGTCGAAAATGGTGTTTCTTTTGCACATATCATCAATGGTAATATTGAGCACAACCTCCTGCTTGAACTTTTTACCAAAGAGGGCGTTGGCACGATGATCACGTTCAGATAATACTATCCACTATTATTTTAGACAAGGATAGACGGTAGAGAGAATGGAAAAAAGCTGGTTTGTAATAGTTGTTATTGTCACCATTTTAGCATTATTAGGTGCACTCAACTTTAACACTGTTCATGGCGGTTTATTTGGCCCATCTCTATCTAAAGATACGCCGGTTTACTCCCCACTATCAGGTTCCAAACAAAATATAACGGTTAATTATTTTTACGGAGAGGGGTGCCTCCATTGTGAAAATATCAAACCATTTCTTATAGAACTTACTTCAAAGTATCCTAATCTCGAACTTATCCAAATTGAGGTTTATCATAACATCACGAATCAAAACTTATTTTCGCGGTTCCAGCAAGATTATAACATCACGACTGTTGGGGTACCGACAATATTTGTAGGTAATAATGCTCTTATTGGTGAGACTCAGATCAGAGACAATATCGAAAAAATAATACTACAAATTATTCAGCAAACACCCAACCCAACTCCATTAGGTATCTCCCCAAGAAATCCTTCGATAACTGGTGGGGGATGCCCGGTGACCATTCCAAGTCTCACACTTCCCCTTGTTGTGACCTGTGCTCTCATTGATAGTATCAATCCGTGCGCATTCGCCGTTCTTGTGTTTTTACTGCTATCCATTATCACACTTGAAAGCCGCCGTCGTGTTTTAGCTGTTGGAAGTGCATACATTCTTGCGGTATTTTTTTTCTACCTTCTTTCAGGTATTGGAATGTTCACTTTTGTCCAACAATTTGGTTTTTCACAAATCCTGTTTCGTGCAGCTGCAATTATTGCGATACTACTAGGGCTTGTAAACATTATTGATGTTATTCGGAAGAATGAGGGATTTATCCTTGCAATACCAGAATCGAAAAAAGATTTGATAGAGACGTATATACAACATGCCTCTATTCCTGCAGCATTTATCCTAGGTATTCTCGTCGGTATATTTGAGTTACCTTGTACTGGAGGGATTTACCTTGCCATTCTTGGGTTAATGAGTAAGACTCTTACTATTAGTCAAGGACTCCCGTACCTACTTCTATATAATCTTATTTTTGTAATGCCTCTCATCGCGATTCTCTTGATAATCTCATTTGGATTATCCCCAGAACAGGTGAATTCTTGGAGGTTGGAAAATCGCCGGATGCTCCGTTTTATTATCGGTCTTGCGATGATTGTGATAGGCGCAGTGATGCTGTCAGGGTTGCTATAAAATATAGCAAGGCTTTTCATCACAGTTCAATTATGGCAGATTCCCCTCGCCAGAGTGCTCTCGTTGGCGTTCCTCGCTCATCTCAATCAATACTTCAAAAATTTTCTGAACTGAAACCGGATCAATTTTGTATTCTACGGCACGATTAAATACGGCTTCTAACACTTCGCGGGTTCTTTTCTCATCATGGACTGGAACATTTTTACTGATTTTGATCTTTGCCATTTCGCTAACGAGCTCCTGACGATGTGCGATGTCGCGGACGATTTCGTGATCAACCTGATCAATCTCCTTTCTGATTTTATCAATCATCATATGCAGTGTATTAATCGATTTTGTCGTATAAATCTGATGAAAAGGTTATGTACTAACCAAAAACCTAATGGGAAAAACATCCAAATATACCCAGAATTGTTATGTTTGAACGAATATCGCGACGGGAGCGACGTGATCTTTTTATTGCCTGGATTGCAATATCTCTCGCATTCGCTATTATTTTCATCAGGGATATGGGTAGGATCGACCTTATATACGCACTGATTTTAATTGGGGTATCACTTGTTACTGTTGGCATAGGCTTTGTAGCCCATGAGATGGCTCATAAGTTTACTGCAATTAGGTATGGATACTGGGCTGAGTTCCGTAAGGATAACACCATGTTACTAGTTGCAGTTGCACTTGCGGCTTTAGTAGGAGTTGTTTTTGCTGCACCTGGTGCGACGCTAATTTATGATACTGAGCGATTTGGAGGGGGGATAAGCCGTGAACAGAACGGAAAGATTTCTGCCGCGGGACCGGTTACCAACCTTTTACTCTGCATTCCATTTGCTGGCCTCCTTTTTATGGGGGGAATCTACCAGTCATTCTCGGGTAATCTTGCCTCTTTAATAGGCATGATGGGGTTGCAGGTAAATGCGATGATTGCCACTTTCAACATGCTCCCAGTGAGTGTATTAGATGGAAGAAAAGTGTTCGCGTGGAATAAGGGTGTCTTTGCGGTTCTAATAATAACAGCAGTCGGGCTTCTATTGTTGACATTCTACCCAACTCTTCTTTAAAACATCTTTTTGATTCAAGTTTTATTCAGTTTTTCGAGAACTCTGACAACGTTTTGTCCTTTCTCGAACGCTTCTTTTAATGCTGTTGGGTGCTGTTGGATCCCACCATATCGATCCATATCATTGGCAACAATGTTGTCATAGAATTCAAATCCCAAAGTATTGAAGAGCGCTGTAATGATTGGAAAAGCTCCATTGAAAACGTTATTCCAACCGAGCCCCGCAGTCGAAATAAAAATACCTTTGTGTTTTTTGATATGGTCATTCTTAAAATACAAAGTCTTGACAATAAACTTCCGAGCCCAAAGATATTGTTCTCTATCAATAAAACCCTTTAATTCTGCAGTAATACCCATTGAATAGATAGGAGAAGCAATAGCAATGCAGTCCGATTTCAAAATCTTATCAAATAAGTCAATCGCGTCATCTTGTACAATGCATTCTCCAGTTTTATGGCAGGCATTACAACCGCGGCATGGTGAGTAGTCAAGATCTTTAAGCACAATTTTCTCAACCGAAGAACCTGCCACCTTTGCCCCTTCAAGAAATTTGTCTAGCAATGTCTCAGTGTTGCCATACCTGTGTGGGCTTCCAGAAATGCCAAGGACTTTGATAGTCATAGAATATCAAAAGGAAAGGCGTTTTTTGAGTTCCATGATTACCTCTCTACCTAATTTTTCTGCATCGGTTCTTGCTGTTAGGTGATTATTGATTGCTCCTTTTTCATCAACACCATTGACCATCAAATAGTGGATGTCCTCGTCTCTGATATCGATTACATGGTAAAAGCACTTAACAGAGGGTATAGCACCATCGAAGACATAGTCCCATTTTTGACCCGCCGTTGCAAGAAAAATGCCCAAACGTTTGCCCTTACGCTCTGGGGGAACAATGGGAAGTTTCAACACATATTTACGAGATCGGAAGACCTGTGCTCGGTCTACAAGCGCTTTAACTTGTGCTGCAAGTCCCATGCAGAAAATCGGAGAAGAAAGCACAATACAATCTGCTTCAATTATCTTATCATGAACAGTATCCATACCATCGCGCTGGATACACTTATTAAGTTTCTCGCATGCATTACACCCATTACACATGTGTATATTTGCTTCAATGAGGGCAATTTTTTCGATATTAACATCTGACTCCCCACTCATGGATGCAAGAACCCAATCAAGGAGCGTCTCCGAGTTCCCGTATCGACGTGGGCTACCTGCAAATGCGAGAACTTTGATTACCATAGTTCTGTTCTAAGTTATTGTTGATAAAAAATGATTGGATACAGTTCCACTTTTTAAAAAAGTGTAGAGTAATAAATTGATCAAACTTTCTTAAAGCAGAGATACCAATCTTTGCACTCATACCCCTCTAACAACCGTTTTTCCATGTCTGCTGCTGTGGTAGGAGGTGGAACAACCACTTTGTCACCTGGCTGCCAATTCGCAGGTGTTGAGACTTTATTCTTATCAGTTGTCTGGAGTGCCTTGACGAGCCGTATGATCTCGGGCATAAACCGACCGTTTTGAAGTGGGTAATATATCATCGCTCTTAAAATTCCCTTATCATCAATGAAGAAGACACACCGGACGGTGGCAGTTGAGGCCTGGCCCTTATGGATCATGCCATATTTATTCGCCACGTTCATGTTCAAATCGGCAATTATCGGGAACGGGATCTTGACTCCCATTTTTTCTTTGATAGCGTGAACCCATGCTAGGTGTGCTGAGATGCTGTCAACTGAGAGTCCGATTAGCTGTACGTTTAGTGCCTTAAGTTCATCGTAGATTTGCGTAAAAGCAAGAAATTCCGTAGTACACACAGGTGTAAAATCTGCAGGGTGAGAAAACAATACTACCCATTTGCCCTTAAATTCAGAGAGTTTCAATGGGCCTTGTGTAGTGTTAGCTTCGAAATCTGGTGCTGGTTCTCCAAGCGTTGGAAGATTTAAACAGGTATTTTCGTCCATTTCACTATCACCATATAAAAAATCTGTTTTTATTTCATAACCTCATCAAGTTGTGCTTTGCCGTATACATAAGCAGGCATCCCAGATAGTAGGAATGTAACCCGCAACGCCTCCTCAATCTCTTCCTTTGTAACCCCAAGATTAACCGCTCCAGCAAGCTGTGCTCGAACGGCGTGCTGATCACGAAGTGCAGCGGCAATTGAAATAGCAATGAGCTTTTTAGTTTTACGAGATAATGCCCCATCATCCCAGATGTGCTCCTCAAATTTCATTACAAGTTCATACATCTCAGGATCTCTTACTGTTAATTCTTTGAAGAATTTGGGGACCTTGCCAATCTTTTTTTCCAAGTCTTTCATTTTTTTATCCATACTTATCACACCTCTAGTTGCATCGGTTCACCGCAGCAAATAAGTTCTCCGCCACCGGCTTCTTTGACTACTACCACATTACCACAGATATCACATCTGAAAATTTGCCCTTCCTTTGAAACATTCACCATGCTATTTTTCCCCTCTCTCAAAATATTCTGATGTCAAGAGGCTATCCGCAATCAAGGAAATGATAGTGCAGGACTGTTCCTCTTACCAGTGTTCTGCCAGACAGTACAATAAGAATGAAAAATGGGGGATTACTGGAAACTCTTACCACGTTTAGGCGGATTTTTTGCATCCTCCGGTGTCTTGATATCAGGCCGGATATGGGTCATCGGGAAACATTGGTACTCTTCGCATGCACAGGACGGACACTTTCTGAGATCCTGCTCACTTTTGTCAAGGGTGTATTCCTTTCCACAATCAATGCACACATATTTTCCTGGGCCCACTTTCTCTCCTGCGGTGTAAGTTTTCTGTTCAGTCAATCAAATCACCAAAAATCTCATTCAGCGGGAACGTATTTATCACTTGTGTTTGTGCAAATCGGGGGTTTTAAGATAAATTGTTGATGCAAACTTATTTCCATGGGGTTTTTTATAGTTCCAATTATGGTACGTAAGGTAATTGGGCTGCTCGGAAGCCCGCTAATCGATGGAAATACAGCAAAATTGCTTGAAAGGGCTTTACAAGGCGTCCGTGATGCTGGGTGCGACACTGAAACGGTGGTTGTCGCAAATCTTGATTTTCAAGCTTGTATGGAGATGATGTTCTGCAAAGAGCACGATACTTGCATTATGGACGATGATATGCAGCCAATGTATGGAAAATTTATGTCAATGGATAGCTTGATTCTCGCTACACCTATCATGACAATGGGAATTCCGGGCAAACTCAAATCTTTTATGGATCGTTTTCAAGTTTATTTTATGGCAAAATATGTACGCAAAACTCCTTTTTTTTCTAAAGAACAGAAAAAAATGCGAAAGGGGTTGTTCATTTGTATCGCAGGAATGAACATTCCTGATGTTTTTACCGGTGCAAAGAGAACCGTCCAAGCGTTTTTTGATATAATAGATTGTCAATATTGGGACGAACTATTGATTAATGATATGGACACCATTCAAAACGTGTCTGTACATCCCGAACTTCTTGACAAAGCATATGCCAAGGGATTTGCGCTTGGGGAGTTTTTAAATAAAACTTGACTTTATTGAATTAACTCCTAGGTTCGTTCTGCAATCGGAATCTTTTATATTGTGGGGGAATTCCTTTTTATCTTTTTCGACAAAAACCACCCCGCCAAATTGGTAAGTGAGTGCCTCTTAAAGAATCTTTAAGTAGGTTTTTATCCTTAACATATCCTCATGGCAACGCACGAGAATGTAAAAGCGGCATTTGCCGGTGAATCACAGGCCAATCGGAAATATTTAGCGTTTTCTGATAAGGCGGCAGAAGAGGGTTATAAGAACATTGCTACGTTGTTTAAGGCAGCGTCTGAAGCAGAGGGGATACACTCAAAAAAGCTTCTTAAAGTGCTTGGTGCAATGGCCCCAACACAGAACAATCTTAAAGAAAGCATTGCTGGTGAAACTCACGAATTCACCACGATGTATCCTGAGTTTGTCAAAGTGGCTGAGGGTGAAAAGAAAACAGATGCGGTGCTGGTCTTTACCTACGCCATGAAGGCCGAACAGGTTCATGCAAAATTATACGAGAAAGCGCTTGGTTTGTTACAATCGGGTAACGATATGGGTCGAGAAAAAATCTATCTATGTCCTGTTTGTGGGAATATTGAATTGGGAAAACCACCAGAAAAATGCCCTATTTGTGGTGTTTTTGGCAAACAATTCCGAGAAATAACAATCTGATTAACAATCTCTTTTTTTTGACGACAGTTTCACGTAACCTTACCTTTATTGCGACAATGTAACCAGTAGATTACCAATATCAATGCGATGAGTGTTGCCCAAGATGCTGTGTAGATGACAATGGTCGGGTTAGAGAAGATACGTTGAAGTGGTTCAGTAACAACTTGTGCGGGTACAATACAACTAATATCGATATAAGCTGATGCAGGGAATCTCCCAGCACCGTTAAAATATTTTACTATCACTGTGGCGTTCCCGGTAGGTATGATCGCTTCTATAGGAGCATTATTTGTATTTGGGAATGCAACCGCTCTGGTCAGACGTGTACCATTATCTCCAATTTCAATATACCAAGAGTCAGGGTATACTAGTGAATAGGCATCAAATACATTTACAATAAGTTTAGATCCTTTAGGGACTTGAACGCTCCAAATTGCACGGTCTTGAGGTGTTGACGCAATCATCTTTCTTGTTATTAACATTCTATCTCCGAGAGCGAATGAAACAGATTGATTAGTACATTCATCAGGTAACGTGCGATTCACCTTTTCAAAAGTAAGTGCCTTCGGTACCTGGTGACAGTGGAACCAATCATCCATTATTTGTCCGTAAAGAAGTGCATTGTCGTAAATCTTGACTTCGTCTATCCCCCCTTTCAGATAGCCATTGCATTGTGGATCTGGTTGATCGTAAGAACCCGCATCAACTCCCAGCATCACATAATTATTATAAGTATAGTGGATTGGCCCTGATGCATTCACCGAGTTACGTAAAATACCATCAAGGTAGATTTTTGAAGAAATTCCATCATAGGTTCCGGCAACATGGTGCCATTGATTTAGTGAAATACTCTCATGCTGAATAGGAACAGATATGTCCCCAATGTCAGCGATGTTTACTGTCCACCACAGATCACCGCCATCATCGAATGCAATACGATATCCTCCATCTTTATACGATGATATCAGGACCTGCCGTTCAAATGAGTCGACAGTAAACCAGAAATCCACAGTAATCTCTTTCACAGGATGGTTTTTAGAACTAAAAGGAATTGAAACGTATTCATCAATACCATTAAATTGTACACCGCCACCACACGCACTGCTCTGGGTTCGGGTTGCTCCATGAATCGTCCCACTTAAACCATTTCCAGACAGATCAAAGATATTCTGACCACCTCCCTCTTTTATATTTAGATATACACTGGGTTCTGGTACAGTATGGGCCGAATCTGTATTCGCTTGCACAGCCACAACGATTACAAACATAAGTATACTGAAAAGAGCTAGACGCGCCATGGTCCTTAGAGCAGAAGTGGTTAACACTGACTGTTCACACACGCAATATTGGGTACTCGTTAAAAAGAATATTACTATACCCTCCTTACCAATATTTTTTACAAAAAGTTGCAAACGGTACGTTTTTTTAATTGTAAAGTACACGTCGTGTGATGCAATTGGTCACTGTTTATTCCACGAAAAATTGCCCCTATTGTCGAATTGCAAAAGCTTTCCTTGATAGTCATGATGTAAAATATGCGGGCATCGATGTTGGCGAGGATATAGAAGCAGCTAAAAAAATGATCGCCATCTCTGGACAACGCGGAGTTCCTGTAATCACAGTTGGTGATGAAGTTATTATTGGATTTGACTCACAGCGCCTTAATGAATTGTTTGGGGAAGTAAAATTTGGTGAACAATACGATGTTCTGATTGTTGGAGCCGGCCCTGCTGGACTTACCGCAGGAATGTATTGTGCACGAAAGATGTTAAAAACTGTAATAATTAGTGAGAATATAGGCGGCCAGGCATTAGAGTCTTGGACCATTGAAAACTATATGGGTTACCGAGTGGTTACTGGAGAGGACCTTATAAGGAAGTTCGAGGAGCAGGTTCGTTCTTTAAATATCCGAATCGATCTTGATGGAGTAAGTGATATCTCGCGGGACGGAGATGGTTTCGCAATAAAGACTATTACTGGTGCAACCTACAAAGCAACTTGTATTATCCTAGCACAAGGCAATCGGGCTAAAAAACTGGGTGTCGAAGGAGAGGAACGATATCTCGGACGTGGTTTATCAATATGTTCTACATGTGATGGACCTTTGTATCGCGGTAAAAAAGTGGTGGTAGTTGGAGGAGGGAACTCCGCCTTGCAGACTGCAGTAGAGATGAGCGGGGTGGCATCAACAGTAAGCCTTATTGTTCGTAGTAGTATTCGTGCAGATGAGGTGTACATTAACCTGCTCAAATCCAAACCGAACATAACTGTTCATATGCCTGCAGAGATTATTGCGCTTCACGGTGATCAGTTCCTTACTGGAATCACGGTCAAAGATGGTCAGGGTATCAAACAAACAATTAGTATGGATGGTATTTTTGTTGAAATTGGTTGGCAGCCGAATACTGATATGGTCAAGGAGCTTGTTAATCTGAATGATCGCGGTGAGGTTTCGATTGATCTCGATTGTCATACAAATGCAGCAGGGATTTTTGCAGCGGGGGATGTCACATCGGTTAAAAGTAAGCAGATTATAATTGCAGCAGGTGAAGGTGCGAAAGCTGCGCTAGAAGCTCATGATTACATAATGCGAAATAAAAAATTAAAATAAAAAAAATTAGGATACTTTATCCTTTTCCTTATACCCTTCCAACAATACTGTTGTTATATTCTTGACAGGACGATCTGTATGCTCACTAATATGGAACTCACAAAATGGGCAAGACGAGATCACAATATCGGCCCCTGTTTTTTTAATTTCCTCACCTCGCCGGTTACCTAGAGCTGCGGCCTCATCTGGATTCCCAGATCGAACACCTCCCCCGCTTCCACAGCAAATTGAAGGCATCTCGACAAGGTCAACTACCATTTTGACCAACGACCGAGGTTGATCTCGGATTCCCTGTCCTCTAAGCAGGTGACACGGGTCGTGGTATGTGGCTTTGATAGGAAGACGAGCTGGTGGTTCTATCCCATATGTTGTAAGAATCTCTGAAATATCTTTTAAGACAAAAGGTGTTCGGTAATCGTTTTTTAGAGTCGAACCGCATCCAGCACACATCGTCATGACAGTATCAATCCCACGGATGACGAACGCATCGATATTTCTACGTTTAAGGCTATCAAGAAACGCTAATTGCCCGGTGCGAATAAGCGGGGAGCCGCAACAAACCTGCTCTTTTGGGATCACAACACGGATACCGTTGCGTCTAAGGACCTCAATTGCATCGAATGCCGTTTTCGGTAATCGCATATTATACATACATCCAACAAAAAAACCGACTATACCTTTCACTTGACCGTTAGGTTCAATGACATCCCCAACTTGTTCTAAAAACGTGGGTTCGGAACGTGTCACACTACGGCCAGTTGATTGTATCAAAGCCGCTACTTCTTGATGCCTTGGTAGGGTAAGCCCCTTTCTATTTGCTAGGGCTCGAAGTTTCTCTATTGCTTTTCCTGGAATCTCAATATCCTTTGGACACACTTTCCAGCAGGCTTGACAGGAAGTGCATGTGAATAATCCCTCTTCTACTGCTTCACTTACACGATCATTCGCATCCCTTGGATCAAGTGATAACCGCATCTCCTGTCGCATCGCTATTGGACCAAAAAATTTCGTTACGTCCATGGCTGGACACACGGATACACAGCAGAGACATTCTATGCAGCTACGAAGTGGTTTGATCCTGTCGATTTGCTCCTTTGTTGGCATCACAAACTCGGCTTTTGGGATTAGAGAAGCAATCGCACCGAGATTTTCTGTCAAATCGACAACAAGATCTTTTGTTACAGCAAGTTTCAAAGGCTCGATTACCATGTTGTCCTGTGCCTCTTCCATGCAAGCGAGCACAGGTTCACCGTTTACTCTAACTGCACAGCTTCCACATTGTCCAGAACCGCAGCAATATCGATACGACAGGGTCGGGTCGATATAATCGTGGATATTATGTAGAACGTGAAGGATACGAGCACCATCGTTCACTTCAACGGAATAAGATTCAAGTCGCCCACTATTATCGATTATTGGGTCGAATCTATATACGCTCACAGTAAGCGTTTTCATACAAATGCCGTCCGTTCGATTCCTTGCCGATTACGTGAAACGTATGTGTGGGAGAATGGCGAGTGCTGGGCGTCATGTGACAGACAGACATCTGTACGTACATGAGCACCTCGTGATTCTGGGCGTAACAAGGCACTTTTACAAATCAGGGACGCTGTAAGGCACATGTTCTGAACCGTACAGCATTCTAACAGGTTGCGCTGTGAAATTGCTCTCAGATTTGACTCTGAAAGTTGCATGACTTTTGCGAGTGTTGCTTGGAGATCCGTTGCGTTACGAAAGATTCCAGCTCCATCCCACATTGCCTTCTGAAGCTGTTTTGTAATGATAGGTGGGTTAACTTTTCCATCGTAAAAACGCGAAAATCGTTCCTCCTGAATTTTAATCTGTTTTGAATCGATCTTCTTGATTCGTTTTTCTGATCTGCCTGCAGCTTCTCCGGCACGTTTTCCGAATACCTGTGTATCAGCAAGAGCATTTCCTCCAAGCCGGTTTGCACCATGAACACCACCTGCAACTTCACCGCAGGCAAAGAGTCCTAGAAGTGTCGTTTGACACCAAGGTGAAATTCGAAGCCCACCCATTACATGATGCGCAGTTGGTCCAACCTCCATCGGTTCTTTTCTTATATCAACACCGAATTTAAGGAACTGTTCTAACATTACAGGGAGTTGGGTTTCAATCTGTTTGCGTGGCAAATGGGTTACATCAAGGTATATTCCACCATTCTCTGTACCTCGTCCGTTTAGAATTTCGGTGGCGATTGCCCTTGCCACAACATCACGTGTAGATAGTTCCATTCTTTCAGGGTCGTATTGCTTCATGAATCGTTCACCCAGAGTATTTGTAAGGATCCCCCCCTCTCCCCGCACAGCTTCGGTGACTAGCCGTCCACGTGCATCAGTGGGATAAACTGCGCCAGTCGGATGGAATTGGATCATTTCCATATCAATCAGCTCAGCTCCAGCCCTATACCCACTGGCAAAACCATCACCAGTTCCGCTTGCCGAGTTTGTTGAGATGTCAAAGACCCTTGTTCCACCACCAGTGGCAAGGATTGTTGAATCCGCTTTGATAAGTACAACTTCACCACTATCATCGAACGCCAGAGCACCAATCACACGATCACCCTCTTTTAAGAGATCAATGACGGTAGTCTCTGCCAATGTATCGACAGAAAGACTCTCTAATCGTTCTAAGAGTGTGGTCATTATTTCATGACCTGTCCTGTCACCTGCGTAGCATGTTCTAGGGAACCTTTGTCCGCCAAATGGACGTTGGGCAACCTCATTTGCCTCTGTAAAATCAAAGACAGCCCCCCATCGAATAAGGTCATCCATACGTTGAGGAGATTCGGCAACGAGAATTCTAACAAGTTCAGTGTCGTTAAGGTACGCCCCACCTTTCATTGTATCCTCGAAATGTATTCCACAGGAATCCTGTTCACGTAGTACAGCATTGTACCCCCCTTCCGCCATCGGGGTGCATCCGCCCTTGCCTAAAATCGTCTTTGAAACAAGAATCACATCACCATAAGCTGATGCCTCGATTGCAGCCCTAACTCCTGCACCGCCGCTACCGATCACAAGCACATGGTAATCCAAACTATCATCTGCATGCATCTTATTATTCTGTGGGGTGTATAGTATCATAAATAAGTGGCAAAGCACGAGTGAATTAGCCATGAGAATTTTAATGAAATTTGGCGGGACTTCTGTTGCCGATTCAAAGTGTATTGGTAGTGTTGTCGATATTTTAGAACAGCATCATAAAAAGGGAGACGAACTTGCGGTTGTCGTGTCCGCACAGCGGGGAGTTACTGACCAGCTTATTGATATTTCTGCTAGACTTCCATCTAGCAAGGACGCTTCTGATATTGAACCTTTAATCAAATCCTTACAAACCCGGCATATGTCCACACTTGAAGAGGCTGCACCAGGTTTTATACATGAAGTTGGACCAATAATCGAAGAACGATTACAGGATCTCCACAACATCCTTCACGCGGTTCACAATCTACGCGAACTAACACCCCGATCAAAGGATTATATTATCTCATATGGTGAACGACTTCTCGCTCCAATTGTAGCTGCTGCACTTGAACAGCGGGGTATTCCATCAGTTGTTTTAGATGGTTGTGAGGCCGGTATTGTTACATCAACTCAACATGGTGAATCCACAGCACTTCCAGACTGTGATGAACGAATCCAGCGCCGTATTCGACCTATTTTAAAGAAATCTATTCCGGTCATCATGGGATTCATGGGGTGCACACAAGATGGAATTGTTACTACACTCGGAAGGAGTGGTTCAGACTACTCAGCATCGATAATAGGGGCTGGCATTGATGCAAATGAGATCTGGATTTGGACTGATGTTGATGGCATTATGACCTCAGATCCCCGCGTAATCAATAATGCACGAGTAATCCCAGAACTCTCATACCTTGAAGTGATGGAACTTTCATACTTTGGTGCCAAAGTAATGCATCCACGTTCGATAGAACCAGCGATGCGCAAGAACATACTTGTTCGGGTTAAAAACACCTTCAACCCTACACATCCTGGGACAGTCATTGTTCGGCATCAACGTCCAGATCACCGCGTTGTTAAAGCACTTACTTATATAGAAAAGGTTGCTGCGATAAACATCAACGGCGCCCAAATGATTGGTCGTCCTGGTGTCGCAAAGGCAATTTTCTCGGCATTAGCAGATCGCGAAGTAAATGTTATGATGATCTCACAGGGATCATCTGAAGCGAACATCTCGCTTATCGTAGATGAGGCACATCTCGATATTGCTTCACAGGCTCTTTCACCACTCTTATCACAGGGAATTGTAAGGGAGGTCATCCAGAATCGCAATGTATGTGCGGTTGCCGTTGTTGGATCTGGTATGGTAGGAGCTCCTGGTACGGGGGGACGAATTTTTACTGCACTTGGAAAGGCCGGTATCAATGTGATGATAATCTCTCAAGGTTCATGTGAGGCAAACATATCGTTTGTGGTCCGGCAGGAGGACGGACCCAGAGCTGTCCGTGTGCTCCATGACGAATTCTGTCTCTCGGAGGCAATAGATGCGTAGCCACTCCTATCGTCAAGCAGGAGTGGATATTGATCTTGAAGCTACAGCGATCAAATCGCTAATCAATAATCTCTCATTCCGCCGTAAAGGATTGCCAGCGATGCTAGGGGATGTCGGGCACTTTGCAGGTCTAATTGGATTCGGTGATCATGTATTTGCTCTTGCCACCGATGGTGTAGGAACAAAAATGTTGGTTGCTGATCAGATGCAAGATTGGACAAGTGTTGGCATAGATTGTATCGCGATGAATGTAAACGATCTTTATGTCATGAATCTCGAACCGGTCGCTTTTGTTGATTATATTGCCACAGATCAACTGTCAGTAGAAAAAATGTCGCAAATAGGGATTGGTCTTAATGAGGGGGCACGACAAGCGAACATTGACATCGTTGGTGGCGAAACGGCGACACTCAAAGGTCTTGTGAATGGACTTGATCTTGCCGGCACCTGTCTTGGGATTCAGAAGAAAGATTGTGTCGTTACTGGTGAGAAAATCAAACCCGGCGATATAATAATAGGTGTCCCATCAAGTGGCATCCATTCAAATGGACTGACCCTAGCACGCAATGTTGTTGAAGAATATGCAGATTATGAGACTAAGCTTTCGAACGGTCGAACTCTTGGAAGAGAACTCCTTACTCCCACACGAATTTATAGTGAATGTTTGAAGGTGAATCGGCGTTGCAAAGTACAAGGTATGTGCCATATTACAGGTGGTGGACTTTTAAATTTCAAACGCCTTTGCTCATTTGGATTTCATTTCACCGATCCGATCAAACCACCGGAAATATTTACTTGGATTCAGAAGGTAGGAGGTATTGATACAAATGAGATGTACCGCACGTTTAATATGGGAATGGGATACTCATACATTGTGCCGAAAACGAGCGTTGCATATATTCTCAAAGCAGTAAAAGGTGCAAAAGTTGTGGGAAAAATCACAACAAAGTCAGGTGTCTGGCTAGAAAATTTCGAAATTACCTAACAATCTTCCATGCTAATATCCAAGGGTTTTTTCTGTGCTTTTTCTGAAATTATTGCGCTATTTCCTGAAGGATCTTCAATAATCAGTGAAAATAGAACGTTACCCTTGCGAGCTTGGTCAATCCGCTCCAATAGCACTTGAGCGTTCTTATTCTCTTCCTTTTCCGTCCAAAGCAGAGCTGCCTTCACTACATTTTCAATTCGATCCAAAACCCCCTCAATATTTGTAACAAATCCTTCGCATGCCGGACCCGGATCAATTTGTACACCAAATTCAGGTATCTTAATTGTCCCACTCATACTCCGCACGACTCGGACATTGAGATCCTCACTCGTAGTTATAGAAAATTCATGACAACAGGGTTCGGCTGATTTGAGAATTTGAGTATCAACATATCGGTACCCACAAGTGGGACATTGGGCACTGATAATGAGAAGTTCAGAAAAATAGGGGATATCTTCGGTTTGATATATATGTTCTATTTCATTCGAACAGGACGGACATGGACCCCGAATGACGGTGCGCACTCTTCAGGCTCCGCCAATCTTGTCGCGGGAGATTTTAACGGACATTGGCGTCAAAACAACATACCTTTGGTCGCCTAGCCCAATGATGTCCCCATTGACATCTTTTGCAACCTCTTTTAAGTCTTTTAATACTCGTTCGTATGTGACCTTATCCATCTTGAGTCGAGAAATATCGACTATAACAACATTTCCATTATATACCTCATCTTTAACTCGAGGAGTATCTTTGAGGTCAGCGATGGTCGCTATTTTGATTAAAAGAGCAGGAGAGCCACCGTGCTCTTCGTAGTTTGTAAGATCTAAGTCCATGTAATCGTCGTCACTACTTCCGGAACCTCTTCCAAGGAGCGTATCTATAATTTTAACCATAACAAAACTGTATATAGAATTTTATTTAATAGTATCTATCCTTTGTTGACGGAAACCGTTTATAAATGTTTATGCGCACGAAAAAGTGGGATTAGAGCATATAACCGCTTTAAAATTCTAAGTTCCAGATTTCATCCCCAACGAAATGGACTGTCTTGCACATTTTTCCAGTAGTGCTCTCCCTGATTTTCTGCGAGTCCAACAAAGCGATACCTATCGCAAGTGGCTTTCCATATCTGTCATCGACCACTTGAACTGGCGCTAGTGTTTGAATATCAGGAGTAAAGTTTGTTATTCCCGGCCGCATCACATCCGCACCATTCACGACATAGGGAATTGCACCCGAATCCACGGCAATCCGCCGTTGCGGGAACGGGCGATCAATAGCTCCTTTTAATGTCGGAAATACCCAATTTCCGTACTCCATAAGTAGAGGTTTTTTTCCAATGAGATAGAATGTAAGATCATTATTACTCGTTTCAAGAATCTCAATTATATCTGATGTAAAAAGGGATGCTCCGTCTCCAATTTGATCTCTTAACCTTTTAAAAACATCAGCAATTTGACCTTTTCGTATTGAATGCCGTTTCTTCACTATGAATTTTTTCATAATACGGTGAGTAAATGTCTATTATTTCAACAAATAGTTTATTGCAATGACACATTTTGATAATTTTAATTTTGGTCATCCTCTCTTGAAAACCTGTTAAAATATTATCTTCTACGGTATGTTTAAGTATCCTGCTTACGCATTTTAAGTACTCCAGAGCGATGGTATCAGAGTATTTGTATGACTAAACGACCGTTGGATATTTTGGATCAAGTGTTGAACCGCCAACCCGTCCTCGTATCATTGAAGGGTGGAAGAGAAATCCGTGGGGTTCTCCAGGGCTATGATGTCCACATGAATCTGGTTCTTGATAAGGCAGAGGAAATGGAGAACGGACAGGTTCAGAAGGTCGGCACGCTTATCGTCCGTGGAGATAACGTTATCTACATCTCGCCATCCATCGAGTAATATGAGGTGAAAAGCGATGTCAAAGGGTACGCCCTCGATGGGCAAAATGAACAAGAAGACTCATGTCGCATGCCGGCGATGTGGTCGAATATCGTATCACGCACAGAAGAAAGTCTGTTCTGCCTGCGGGTTTGGTAGAAGCACCAAGCTACGTAGTTACAAGTGGATCAACAAACGACCAAAGGTCCCAACGCATTAGAGTTTTACCATGTGTGGAATCGTTGGCATCGTGGATGCTGGCGGTGTGTCCATCCAGCTCTATTATGCTATGTATGCGCTCCAACACCGGGGGCAGGAGAGCGCAGGTATTTCCACTTATGATGGGTCCACTCTTTATAAATCTAAAGGACAAGGTCTCGTCGCCGATGTTTTCTCTCCCGCCACTCTTGCAAGTTTAAAAGGCATGAGTGGTGTTGGGCATGTGCGATACCCAACAACCGGTTCTAACCTCCCTGAAAACATCCAACCTCTCAATTTCCAGTTTAAGGATCACTCATTTTCCCTAGCACATAATGGTAACCTTATCAATACTCGCGAACTACGATCCGAGTTCGAACAATCAGGGCAAATCTTCACAACAACAACTGATACGGAAGTCATCGCTCGTATCTTAATTGACGCGATTAGCGAATCTGGCTGCGTTGAAGATGCAGTTCATCTCTGCATGCGTCGATTACATGGTTCATACTCGGTTGTCATGATGATTGATGGAATCATTTATGCATTCCGTGACCCACTTGGCATTAAACCGTTTTGCATTGGAAAAATTGAACAAGGATACGTGGTCGCATCAGAAAGTGTAGCTATAGATGCGCTAAACGGAAAGTTTATTCGCGATATAAAACCCGGAGAACTCGTCAGGATCGATAACGAAGGAATCCGTTGTACCCAAATTGCAGTGGCTTCTTCACGTGCTCACTGTATTTTTGAATATATCTATTTTGCACGTGCAGATTCAGTTATCGATGGTGTTCTTGTTTATGATGTCCGTTCTACAATCGGTGGGAAATTATTTGATGAAGATCCTATCGCTGCGGATGTAGTTTCCCCCATACCAGACTCCGGAACCGCATATGCAATTGGTTATGCCAGAAAATCAAACATTCCGTATGTTGAGAGCCTGTTGAAAAACAGGTACATAGGTCGTACATTCATAATGACGTCACAGAAACTGCGTGAAAAGGCAGTTCGTATCAAGCTCAACCCAATCCCGGCACATCTCAAGGACAAATCTATTGTTCTTGTTGACGATAGTATAGTGCGAGGTACAACGTCAAAACGTATTATTGATATGCTTCGAGAAGCAGGTGCTCGTGAGGTTCATGTCAGGATTGGCTCTCCTCAAATCAAGGCACCTTGCTATCTTGGTGTAGACATGCCAACCCGCGAGGAGTTAATAGCAAGCGATAAAGTGGAAGAACAAGTTAAACGAAGTATAACAGCAAGTTCGTTACACCATATTTCACTCCAAGCCTTGGTAGAAGCGATTGGAATCAAGCAAGACCAGCTCTGCACCGGGTGCTTAACTGGGTGTTATCCATTACCTATTGATGGAGAACAAGGAAATAAACCCGAAATTGATTATGTAATTGGTACATACCAGGTAAACCTCGAATCATTTAAAACTGAATCGTAAATATACATACTAATAGAAATGGACAGAAGTCATCGTTTAAATTAGAAAAATCTGTGGAATCAAAATATAGCGAGGGATGGATTTGAACCATCGATCTACGGGTTATGAGCCCGTCGGGATATCCTGACTACCCCACCTCGCTCCGTAATCAGGTTTATACTATTGTTTACGTGCGCTGATATACTTTACTCAGTCGTGAAACTCGATTTCAACCAACAGATCATTCATTACCCACATTTTACAATATTGGATCATGGATGATGAATTAGCAAAAATTCGAGAAAAGAAAATGCAGGAGCTTCGTGACCGGTTTACTCCTACAAAAAAACCTGCACAACACCATGCAAACGTGATAGTTATAGATGAAGCTCACTTTGTCAAAATCGTCCGTGAAAACCCGCATCTTGTAATTGATTTCTGGGCCGAGTGGTGTGGACCATGTCGCCGTGTTGCGCCTATAGTTGAAGAACTTGCACAGGAGTTTACTGGTAAAGTTACATTCGGTAAGTGCAATACAGATGAGAATCAGCGCATTGCTATGCAGTTTGGCATCTCAGCAATCCCGACAATGCTATTTTTTGCAAATGGTCAAATGGTAGACAGGTTGATCGGAGCCCTACCAAAAGAAATGATTCATTCAAAAATTGTTCGAAATTTTTCATTATAATTTTAGTAAAAGTTATTTTTAAAATAAATTATATCATATAAGATCGATAGAAATCAGTCTTTTTTAATTAGTAATCTGAAAATGAGTTAAAACGTAAAAATAATGATACTTTTATGTTATAGGCGGTTGGTAGGTTGTATTGAGGCATTTGAATGATAAAATTTTTGACAACAAACGGTTTATCTGCCGCTATTGAAGATTTGATAAAAAATTCCAAGGAAAGATTATATTTAATATCCCCCTATATCCAGTTATCCCCCATTTTGAAGAGAGAAATTCAGAGATTGGACGCTTCAATACCACCTGTCAATATCAAAGTAGTTTGCCGGAAAGAAGAAAAAATGAATATAAATCCTGAAGATTTGGAATTTTTACAAAAATTGAAAAATATTAATATTTTGATGTTAGAATCGTTGCATGCAAAATGCTACAGTAATGAAAAAACTGCCATCGTTTCTTCGATGAATTTATTGGATGTTTCACAGCAAAAAAATTGGGAGATGGGTTTTAAAATTGACCACGAAACCGATCCTGATGTTTTTAATGAAGTGAAAAAATATGTTGAAGACATTTGGAATGAGGGTAAACAATTTCAGTATTCAATTAAAAAAATAGATGATAAAAGTGCTGTTCAGAAAAAAAGTTATGGTACTTCAAAATTTACCATAAAAGCCCCATCCTCACAAATGGTGGGTACAGGATTCTGTATTCGATGTGGTGTAAAGATGGAAGTTAATCCTTCCCGACCATTATGTTCAAAGTGCTATCCTATCTGGGCCAACTATTCAGATCCAAAATATGAAGAGAATTATTGTCATGTCTGTGGAAAAGAATCAAAGCAATCTGTTGAAAAACCAGTCTGTTACTCCTGTTATAAAAAATTGTATAAATAAAATTTTGAAAAATTCAGAATTTATCCTAAATTACCTTTTTCAATTTATTCACAATCAATTGTGTATTATTAAATAAAAAAGGTATATTTTGCCAAAAACTTCGATATTAAACATTTTATAGCCCCGGATGCCATTCAAAATTGCCCCCAAACCAAAAACCCATAACGTATCCCCAGCAATCATTACTCAAACATATGGTATCAGCATTCACATCGTTGCACGAATCCCTTCAGACAGTACTCAGTCAACGATTGGGTTGGACAGAAATGCGGGAGGTACAGGAACGCTCTTATCGTGCTTTATCAAAAAGAAAGGATACTTTAATTATTGCACCAACAGCAGGTGGCAAATCTGAAGCAGCTTTGATCCCAATCATTGATGACCTGTTGAAGAATGGGTGGTCTGGCGTAGCGTGTTTATACATCTCACCACTCAAAGCGTTAATTAATGATCAAGAAGAGCGGTTCGCAAATTTTTGCATTCCGACCGGACTCACATTGATGAAATGGCATGGGGATGTCCCAAAAGGTGATCGTTCATGGAAGGAAGGTGAAAAACCCCACATTCTTATGATCACACCAGAATCACTCGAAGTGCTCCTTCATGAACCAAAACTTGCTGCGGGTCTAAAAAATCTCCGTTATGTGATTATCGATGAACTACATGCTTTTGTTGAGGTAGAACGTGGGGTGCATCTTAAAACAATACTTTACCGAATCGATCAGATTGCAAAACGTCCTATCCAGCGTATCGGTCTCTCAGCCACTGTAGGTAATCCTTCGGAGATTCTCTCGTGGCTTTCCGATCATCGGCAGGAGGAGGAAGTAGTATCAATTTCCCCTCCAACAAAAGAAAAGCGTTTCTCTTTTGTAATTGAGCCAGAAGAAAAATATCGTATAGATGCAGTAGTACGCATTGTCTCAGGAAAAAAGGCACTCGTTTTTGTAAATAGTCGACGCGATGCGGAAAATGTTATGAATTCGATCTCTTCAAGGATAGAAAATGTTTATATTCATCATTCATCACTTTCAGTATCAGTGCGTAAAAAAGCGGAGGATGCATTCGCACGAGAAGGTGGTGCATGTATCATCTGTACGAGCACTCTCGAATTAGGGATTGATATTGGAGATCTTGATGTAGTTGTGCAACTTGGACCACCAAATTCGGTCTCCTCATTTTTGCAGCGTATGGGTAGGAGTGGTAGACGTGGAAAATCTGCTTACGTTGCTTGGGTACTTCGCGATGCTTGTGAACTAATTTGTAGTACTGCAATCATTGAGAATGCAGTGCAACGGGCTGTCGAACCGCTTGTCCCGCCAAAAAAACCTTATAATGTTCTAGTCCAGCAGATGTTTCTATTTGTTCACCGAATGCATCGCACAACCCGCAGGCAACTTGAACAGAATCTTCGTTCCCTCCCTCCATTTGCTGGCATCACAACTACCATTATTGGTAAAATTGTGACTTATGCAATTGAAAAAGGATACCTAACTACTGATGGTGACATGCTGATGTTAGGAGATCGTGCGGAACAGATGTTTGGAAATGCGAATTGGAAAGAATTGTATTCTGTCATCATCGGTGGTGGGGAGTTCCGCGCAATAACACCTGATGGAGAGATAATTGGAAAGCTTGACTCACACTTCGTTACGAGTCGAGCTTCCGGTGAGTTCTCTCTTGGAGGGAAAGTCTGGTCGATGGTGAAATGCGATGAGGGTCATAATCTTGTTGTCGTTGTACCTGGCACCGAACAGACATCTAGGGCATTCTGGACGGGTGGTGGGCAAGCTGGCTTCTCACCGTTAGTCTGTTCAGCAGTTCAGGAAATTCTCTCTCGAGGTACGTCAGCTTTGCCACTACTCCCCCTTGAACAAGGAATTCTTCTCGACCGAATTCAACGCTTGCCATCTAGAATCCCAAGAAAGGGGTTGCTTATATGGGAAAGGCAGATTGGAAAAGGTGTAGAGGTAATTGTTCTCTCATCACATGGAAGCGTTTTTAACCGGCTTCTCACCATAGTGGTGGGAAAAATGCTCGGTAAACGGGCAAGAGTAAGGTATAGTGACTTTGTATTGCAAATTCAAAACATGGGCAAGGAAAGCGCAGGAAAGCGCGTGGAAGAGATATTGTCTGTAATTAAAGAGATGGATCGGGATACAATTGGAAAAAATCTACCTTTACCTCCATCAGAAACATGGAAATTCAGTTCAGTATTACCAAATGATGTTCTAACCGATATGATACTCTCTGAACATTACCATGTTGAAGAATTCATGAAAACAATCCGAACGTTACCAATTTTATCGGTACCAAAAATCACAACTGAGTCAAAGGAAAAAGAAACTGGTGGGAAAAATGAATGATTGAAACACCAGAAAATCAATATATGTTTGATACCCTTCTCGTAATGCAAAAAGGGGAACTTACAGAATATGAAATCTATACAAAGATTGCATCAATAACCTCTAATCCTCATAACCGGGACGTGCTCAATCGCATCGCATCTCAAGAATATGAGCATTATCAAATCTGGAAGGGATACACTAAACGCGATATTGGTCCCGATACACTAAAAACTTGGTTTTACTACTTACTGGCGCGTCTTCTTGGAATTACATTTACATTCAAACTGATGGAAGGGTTAGAGAAGCGATCACAAGTTGTCTACCACAAGCTCGGTACGATCATACCAGAAGTGAAAGAGATCATTGCCCATGAAGAAACACATGAAAAGGAACTCATTGATCTTCTTGACGAGGAACGTTTGCGTTACATGGGTTCGGTTGTACTAGGACTGAACGATGCACTTGTGGAGTTTACGGGAACTCTTGCTGGTCTTACTTTTGCCATCCAAAACTCTCAAGTAATTGCTGTCGCGGGGCTCATTACAGGAATTGCTGCATCACTTTCTATGGGGGCATCCGAATATCTATCACAAAAATCGGATAGAGAGGCAACAAATCCATTAAAAGCTTCTATCTATACAGGTAGCACGTATGTAGTTACTGTTTTTCTGTTGGTTCTACCTTATTTGATACTCTCAAACCCGTACTTTGCGCTTCCTATTACGCTTACTGCGGCAATCTGTATCGTATTTCTGTTCACGTTTTATATTTCTGTTGCCAAAGATCTACCCTTTTGGCGACGTTTTCTTGAAATGGCCCTAATTAGCATGGGTATTGCTGCTGTATCATTTTTAATTGGTCTAGCGATCCGTGCAGTTCTCAATGTGAATATTTAACCCAAAATAACGATTTTTTTTAAAGTGCAAATAGATTTTTTTCGCAATTCAAAAAATTTGTTTTATCACTCTATGCGTAACACCCCAAATGACCTGTTGAGTAAAAAAGAGGATGCGAGGGGTTTAATAAAATCGTTCACTAGTAATCCAATTTTTTTACAACCTCTGCAACGTTCTCAGCGAAAATACGAATAGTTGCAATCCCCTCCTCATCCTTCCAGATATCACCCGGATCCCTACCAAAAACCATGTTCCAATATGTGGATCCAACCACAATCATTTCGTTTATTAGATAAAACATTAGCATTTCCTGTAATGTGGAGGTGTGTCCTCCCCTTCGTGCAATTGCGATTGGCCCCCCAACCTTACCAGCTAGGAAATTGTCAGATGCCATTGACACCATACCAATTCGTTGAAGTGCAGACATTACATCCCCACGGGCAGTCCCAAAATAAACCGGAGATGCCACGATAAAGCCTTGGGCATCTCTTAGTTTTTTGATTATTGCATTTAATCCGTCATCGATCGAACATTCACCAAGGTCCTTGCATTGGTAACAGGCAATGCAGGATTCAATCTTCCTTTCGGCAAATGAGATAATTTCTGTCGAAACACCGCGATTCTCGATAACCTTTGCACACTCCTTTGCTATCTGTGCAGTATTCCCTTCAGGACGTGGGCTCCCACAAATAATCAGGACTTTTTTCATAATCTCATACTCCTAGATCTGCCGGAATGATAGGACATTTCTCTTATTAAACCCCCGTTTCGGATATATTTTACCAAATCAGTAACTTATATGACCCATTGTAGATGATGGATTTGTATGAAAATCTTCGCAACAACTTTACTCATAATTGTTATAATAGCAGTTCTGATTGCTGGTTGTTCTCAAGCCCCGCAACCACAATCTCAAACAACGGTTGTACCAACGGTTTCAGTGGAATCTACGACTCTACCTCAAATAACAGTAGTACCTACTCCTATTAGCCAAGCATCTGTTTCAGCAAACACCATTAGTATCAACAATTTTGCATTCAAACCGCAAACGATTACTGTAAAAGCAGGGTCGATTGTGCGATGGGAAAATCTTGACCCGGTCTCGCATCGCATTATGTTTAATGATAAATCTGTTTCGGGTTCAGATGTCCTTTCATACTCCCAATCATTTAGTAAAAAGTTTGATCAAGCAGGCTCGTTTCCTTACTATTGTTCAATCCATCCTGACATGACAGGAACCGTCATTGTGCAATAACTATATTTAGAGAGATTTCACCCTCCTTTATTTTTAATGGCTGTCTGACCCAATCAATGTTATATCAAACTGTTTATTTTCATGACCCCTAAATTAGTCGTTCTCATGCAGCGAGATACTTAAAAATCTCGTTTGTCTGTCACAAGATAGTGTTGTTGTTATCAATTGCATAAGTAGAGCGCCATTCTCTTAGGTAATCCTACATGTGTCTATTAAAAAAGATTTAATTTTAATATCCAGCGATTCTAAGCATCGCACCTACAAGGATACCAAACATTGAAGTGGACGCCGATAGCATCGCAAGAACAAGGTAACTCGCGACCACGCCTATTTTTATGGGGGTGTATGTACGGTTGAGGTATAAACGGCGGATTTCTCGAAATAATCGGACGTTACCGGAAACCACTGGTTTATTCTTCTTAATCCTTAACATTTTAACACCTACAGTTTACTGAGATTTTTTATGTGAATTCATCATATTGATGAAAGGGTCTGTAGGATATTACCCATTATCAGAACTAACTAGGGCAATTCACTATTTAATATTTTGTAGTGTGTGATAATTGATTATTAGCATTTATTTTATAATTAACCTGTTTTTACAGTCAGAAAAGATATATCTCCTTTAATTTGGCTTACGAATCGTCTTGAGACCTTTCTTTCTCAAAATAAGTACAAAACGATCCGCATCTTGTGCACCCTTCATTACAAGGTTCAATATGAATGGTTATGTTTGATCGGGGAAATTCAACTTTAAGATCCAATTCAAGATGATCAGCAAGGTCGTGTGATTGTTCTACTGAAACTTTACCGGGCATTACTAGATGAAAATCAATAAAGATTTCTGGGCCAGATCTTCGGGTTTTAAGGTCATGGAAACCTGCATAATCTACCGCATGTTCGCAAATAATTTTCTTAATTCGTTGTTCTACCTTTTGTGGTAAACTGTGATCAAGGAGGTCAGAAGAAGATTTTTTAGTAAGATCATAAGCTGCTTTGATAATAACAATCGCTACTCCGATTGCAATAAGTGGGTCAAATAAAGTAATCTTAGTAAGTTGAATCAGTATAAGTCCGATAAAAACTCCTATGGAAGTATAAACATCAGTTTTTAGATGCCAAGCATCACTTTCGAGTGCAATTGATTCTGACGTTTTCGCAACTTTCATGAGTCTATTGGATACCACCCAGTTTGCAAGTGCCGATATACCCATAATCACAATACCAATGTAAAGAAGATTTGGGGAGAAATGTTCTGATCCCCCCCCCAGCAGTTTCACTATGGCCTCTCTAATTATCAGAATTGCTGCAACAAATATTAAGAGAGCTTCGATAAATCCTGAAATATCTTCAAATTTCCCATGACCAAAAGAATGGGCTGCATCGGGAGGTTCAGCAGATTTTCTCACTGAAAAAAAAGCAATAATAGCTGCGAGTAGATCCATGGAAGAATG
Organism: Methanoregulaceae archaeon; assembly: GCA_015660965.1. Taxonomy (GTDB): domain Archaea; phylum Halobacteriota; class Methanomicrobia; order Methanomicrobiales; family Methanospirillaceae; genus MVRE01. The sequence goes on along the minus strand of JACTVG010000004.1, from coordinate 140,647 downwards.
GATCGCTTCAGATATGATACTCACAGAACCAACGGCAAACCCAACAATGAATTTGAGTAGCACAAGACAAGAGTTGGATATGACAGAAATACGGGCGGTTTTTTCTTTAAGATGGTCAAGTGCCTCTTTATCCATTGTAGTGGTGTTCATAATGTTTCTCACCATACTTTAGTAATTAGCATCTTGAAAGTATTCTGACACGATTGAGATAGATAATTCGCTTTTCACAACCAACCAATGTAAAAACACTTTCGGTATCATTTAACGCCGAGGGGGAGAGTTGAACTCCCGAGGTGCGAGGCACCAATGGTTTTCGAGACCATCGCCTTACCGGGCTAGACTACCTCGGCATTGATTCTGATCATTTTTACATCAAATCCTATAATAGTTATTCGTGTGTGTTTTCAATACAATTTTCTAATCTAATCTGTTGGAGAAGTATTAAGTCAAGATAGACTCAAGAGCAGCACTTAGATAATGCGTAAATATGTTTTGGGATTAATCCCAAATCCATTCTCTCTCTCAATAACTCAGTTGCATGTTTCCGTATATTCTTTGAGTTTGGAAAAAAGTGTTAATATATTATTCTTTCTTTAAGATGTGATTGACAGGGTTAAGCGAATGGAGGTGTCGGTCCCCCAGCAGGTTTCTTCTGCTGGGTGATCATCATATCATCAACTCGAACTAGCATAGCAGCAGTCTCTGAAGCGCTCTGAATTGACTGACGCTTAGATCTTAATGGCTCGAAGACACCCTCAGTGAGCATATCAACAATATCTCCAGTATATACGTTCAATCCGGCATTTTTCTTGCCCTTTGAATGAGCGGTCTTCAGATCGACAAGCTTGTCGATTTGGTTAAAGCCAGAGTTTTCTGCGAGGGTGCGGGGAATTGACTCAAAAGCTCCAGCATAAGCTTCGAGTGCAAGCTGGACACGCCCACCAACACTTGCCGCATAATCCTTTATCTTCAAGACAAGTTCAGTTTCGACAGCACCGCCACCCACGACATACGTACCGTCTTCCATTGCATCCATAACAACTCGTTTTCCATCATTAACTGCACGCTCGAGTTCATCAAGTAGATAATCCGTAGAACCTCGTAGTAGGATAGTTATCGCCTTTGGATTTTTACATCCATTGATCCTGGTAATATCGATATCTTTATCCTCTTCGACAATATTGGCTGTTCCTAAGTCCTTCACTGATAAGTTTTCTGCTTTCTGGATAATGTTTGCCGACACAGCCTTTGCTACGTACTGTAAGTCCTTTTCGGGAACATCTTCGATAGCAAACACACCGGCTTTTGCAAGATGGAATTGGACTGGATCTGCAATACCCTTCTGGCAAAACAGAACATTTGCACCGCTATCAATTACATAGTCGGCAAGTTTCTTTAATGCCCCAGCCTCTTGCTCAGTGAACGCTGAGACTTGTTCTGCAGTCGATATCTTAATTTTTGCTTTAACTTGGGTTTTAGTAATCTCGAGCGGGGTTGCGATAAGCGCGATTTTTGCTCCAGTGATCTTTTTCGGCATCCCTTCGTGAACGCGAGTCTTATCAATTACAACGCCATGAATTAACTCAGCATCATCCATCGACTGACCGCGCTGCTTTTTCACCATTACATCGTCTTCATCGATGGTAATCTTTCCATTTATCTTTTCTGCGACAGCTGCGACAGCCTCAACGATGATACCATCGAGTTTAGACTTTATTGCATCGATTGATTTTCCGGTAATCGCAGTATCGCAGATCTTTGTCAATATCTTCTTATCGGTAGGTTCAACCTTAAGTGCGAGGCTATCAACAATTTCGATTGCCTTTTCCATGCCGAGCCGGTACCCTTGGGAAATAACTGTTGGGTGAATACCCTGCTCAAGAAGGTTTTCTGCTCTCCCCATAAGTTCGCCGACAAGCACAACAGCAGTAGTAGTACCATCACCAACTTCGTTATCCTGAGTTTTTGCGACCTCGATAACCATCTTTGCGCCCGGGTGTTGAACGGCAATTTCTTGCAAGATCGTGGCGCCATCGTTTGTAATAACGATATCACCAGTGGATCCAACAAGCATCTTGTCCATTCCACGAGGACCGAGAGTGGTTCTTACCGCGCCAGCAATAGCCTTTGCGGCGGCAATATTCGAGCGTTGGGCTTCTTTCCCATAATTACGCTCTACATTTTCTTTTAAAATAATAATCGGTTGTCCAGCTAACATAGTAGATCCTCTGATGCTGTAAAAGATGGAATTGAACTTCTATATATATTATATGGTATAGGGAAAATCAAAAACAAATTGTTAGTCAATTCGAGATATTTTGAAGAGCGAATAAATTGGTACTCCGTCAACATCCTTTAAGCCGCGCTTATCAAAAAGTACCCAAATAGCAACTGGGGTAGCATTATGCTTTTTGAGGTACTTCACAACTTCCTTCATAGTAGTTCCAGAAGTGATTACATCATCAACAATAATACAACGTTCACCAGAAATTGAAGCGAAATTTCCACTAATCGAACCCACCGGACGATTGCTTGTATTATGTTTTGCTGGGTGGTAAATAGCGAGTTTTGCATCCCCCCTCACTGCAATCATTGTAGCAAGTGGAATTCCAGAGAGGGCGATTCCCACAATTACATCCACATCGCGTGAAGGTGTATCATCGGTTTTCTTCTGACCTAGATAATAATTTTTGTGTAGCATGAGTGCGGTTTCTTGTAGAAGTGGGGCAGAGCTGCTTACTGCTGTCCAATCAATGTGCACATCTTTAGGTACAACAGCGCCTTTTGATTGTGTGAGTAGCCAGGTGACGGTCTCCATTGAGAGTGAGAGCTCATCAGCTATCTGACCGGGGCTATGACCTTCAGAGAGCAAGTACTTCGCTTTGCCGATCAGATCATCAAGGGAAGACATGAAAAGAATTTTAATGGGGATCCTTAATGGCTCTTTTGATCTGTGACCCACAAATAGGGCATTCTCCAGAGGTTCGATAATACTTTCCGCATCCACAGCACCGGTATTTCCAAACTCGCTTTTTAGCTTGCTTTAACTGAATTGTATGAATCATAATCCCAAGCTCATGAGCAACGTTCTGAACAGCGAAATCATCGGTGTAGATAGTTGCTCCAAGATCGAGGGCTAATGCGAGGACATCTATATCCGTTTCAGAGATTTTATCTACATCACCAGTCCGTTGTGACGCTGAAAACACTTTTTTAGTGCTTTCTGGAGTGGGGGTTGTTACCCTTAAACCTTGCACAAGGAGAGATTCGTACCGGCCTTTTGAACGTAGATCAACAAGCTCCTCAACAACAGATGGGGTTGTAAATAATTCATCAAAAATCGGGTATTCTATGAAAAATAGAGATGCATCAAGTACTGATTTCATACAGGTTTTCAATTAATTGCAATTGTTTATTGGGTTAGAGTATCAGCAATCCTACTTGCAGCACTATACAAACTACAACCTCGTTCGATTGTATCGCTACATATAATTTCTTTAATCCCGGCAGCTTTCAAAAGTCCATAGGCACCATTTGTAAAAACACCATGAATACAGATGGCATATACATCACGTGCACCTTGTTTTTTTAACATAGCAGAAGCAGTTGCAATTGTACCACCTGTTGAAATTATATCATCAACGATAACAATAGACCGATTTTTAGCTGAGAGTGATTTTGGCGCTATCTTAACTTTGTCACCAGAAATACGTGTCTTGCTGAGGTGATCGCAGTCCCATTTTCCAACAGTTGCTACTTGCAAAGCAAAGGTTGTGGCACCGTCATCTGGAGCAAGGATCAGGGGTTTTTTCAGTCCCATTGTAACTATATGGTTACCGATATCAGTTGCGAGTGAAACGTCATTTGCAGGGATATCAAAATAGGACAGGACGTTTTTATCATGTATATTAACTGTAATACAGGAATCAATTCCTCGACTAATTGCACGTGCAATTGCCCGGGCACTAATTGGCTCACCAGGTTTGAAGCGTTTGTCCTGTCGAGCATAGCCCATATATGGGACCACAAGATGGTTGCATGATCCGCCGCAAGCATCGATTAGCAGTAATAATTGAATAAGGGAATCACTATTAACGATGCTTCCGACGATAATCATCTCCTGATCAAGATCATTTGCACACAAATAGAGTTCGCCATCGGGAAACCGCGAGAATTTTACTTCAACAAAGTTGATCTTTAGTGCATCCGAGATCCTGCTCGCAAGGATCTGGGACGTCTCAGTACCAATAACTTTCATTTTACCCCTCGTGTTTGAATATTTCAAATCAACGATTATAGTGTTCCAGAGCAATTCGAATAATATAGACGATTTATCTCATTCTCAACTAAATGTTGTGTTCTGGCATTAGCTGAAACTACTTAAATGATCTGTTATACATTATATGAATACCTACGGCAGAGAGGGAGCTATCTCGCCATGGAATCACCCGAAAATTCAATGATTTCAGAGATTCAAACACCATCAGAAACACCGGAGGTTCCAATTGGATCCTCGTCTCAGATTGAGGTGCCCCCCAAGCTTATAGACCAAGTAATTGGGCAGGAACATGCGGTCGATGTGATTAGAAAAGCTGCAATCCAGCGCCGGCATGTAATGATGATTGGCAGTCCAGGTACTGGAAAGTCTATGCTTGCTAAGGCTATGGCTGAACTTTTACCTAAAGAAGAGTTGCAAGACATTCTTGTATATCCCAATTCAGATGACCCCAATAATCCAGTGATAAGGACTGTTGCAGTTGGACGAGGCAAGCAAATCGTTGCTGCCCACAAAATTGAAGCGAAACGCAGAATTCAATTCCGTAATACGTTGCTTATGCTCTTAATTATCGGAATAGTTGGATACGCTTTCATCACCTATCAGTGGTTGATGGGAATACTTGCTGCTGCGTTCGTTTTCATAGCATTACGATATACAACGCCACGTGAAGAAGCGATGGTACCAAAACTATTGGTGTTCAACGACAATACAAGCACTGCACCATTTATTGATGCCACGGGTTCCCATGCTGGTGCACTCCTTGGTGATGTTCGTCATGATCCATTCCAGAGTGGTGGTCTCGAAACGCCGGCCCATGACCGTGTTGAAGCCGGTGCAATCCACCGTGCACATGGTGGCGTACTCTTCATCGATGAGATTAATACATTGACACCCCATTCCCAACAAAACCTGCTCTCTGCTCTCCAGGAAGGAGAGTTTCCGATTACTGGACAAAGTGAGCGGTCAAGTGGTGCTATGGTTCGCACCGAACCGGTCCCCTGTAAATTTATCATGATTTCAGCTGGAAATCTTGACGCGATTCAGGGAATGCATCCTGCTTTAAGATCACGGATACGGGGCTACGGTTACGAGTTATACATGGCCGAGAGCATGGAAGATACCACTGAAAACCGCCAGAAATATGTCAGATTTATAGCTCAAGAGGTGAAAAATGACGGCAAAATCCCCCACTTGGATCAGAGTGCGATTGATGAAATTATTCGCGAAGCACGTCGGCGCTCAAACCGCAAAGGTCACCTTACATTAAAGCTTCGTGATATTGGGGGTCTAATACGTGTTGCTGGAGATATCGCGCGACATGAGGGAGCGCCACTTGCTACCGCTGCACATGTTATTGCAGCCAAGAAAACAGCTCGTTCAATAGAGGATCAAGTTTCAGATGAAATCACTCGACATCTGAGAGAATATGAAATGACAGTTGTAGAAGGAACTCGTGTTGGTAGGGTGAATGGTCTTGCGGTAACAGGAAGCGATGCTGGTTCAGTTCTTCCTATTATGGCTGAAGTCACACCAGCACAAGGGGCAAGTGGAACAGTGATTGCCACCGGTATGTTAAAAGAGATTGCACAAGAATCTATCAAGAACGTGAGTGCGATTCTAAAAAAATTCACAGGTAAAGATGTGAAAAATATTGACATTCACATTCAATTCATTGGAACGTACTTGGGCGTTGAGGGGGATTCGGCATCTATCAGTGTGGCAACAGCAGTTATTAGTGCTATTGAAGGCATTCCAGTAAGACAAGATGTTGCAATGACGGGTTCTCTATCGGTACGTGGCGATGTATTACCCGTTGGTGGGGTTACTTATAAGATTGAAGCTGCAGCAAAGGCGGGAATCAAAACAGTGCTCATTCCACGTACAAATATTGACGATGTGTTGATTGAGGAACGCTACCGTCCACTTGTTACTGTGATTCCTGTAGATACCATTAATGATGTCTTGAAATACGCACTCGTTCCGCAGAATACAGAAGGATTTCTCTCAAAATTAAAGAAAATGGCGATGCGGTCAACAGAATCTCTTGTCGATGTTCCTTCTATTAATCAGACTGTTGCATGACCGAACCATCGGGAATAAGGTATCACGACCTGCGTCATGTAACAGGTCAAGCAACTCTAATCGATATTGATAATGGAGTGGTTGAATCCGCGGGGACCTCTTTTTTCAATAGAGCAATTCTAAGAGTCCTTGGTCCTCGAGGGTGGGGGATCCTTCAGATTGACAACTATACCCCTCGTTCAACAAAGAATTTTCATTCCTTACTTGCGTCCGCATACCGTTTAGCTGCAATCACACAGCAAGATGTTAATCTTTCAGAAGCCCCTTCGCGAACACTCGATGTTCCACCAATGAAGGAAAACCCCAGAGACGTGAGTATTGAAGAGAAAACCTCGCTACTTGCTGACATAGAAAAAGCAGCTAAATTTCCTAAAGTTGTTAACCGGCGAGCTAACTACATCGAACAATTCGAACAAATAACATTCTCAGATAGCGAAGGACACGAGTTCTCATATGAGATTTGCCGGTCGGGATTCAATGTACTTGCAGTTGCTTCGCGTAATGGAACTGTTCAGATGGGATACGAAAGGGTGCATTCTATCCGGGGTTTTGACCTACGTCATCATCAGGAATGCGGTGAGAAGGCAGCAAAGGTTGCTGTTGCGTTACTAGATGCGGGACACGCAAAGGGTGGAAAGATGCGGGTAGTTCTAGACCCAGAATTAGCAGGAGTGTTCGCTCATGAAGCAGTGGGACATGCCAGCGAGGGCGATCTTGTTCAGGAAGGAAATTCTGTATTGACCGGAAAGATCGGTATCAGAATAGGTAATGACACCTTGACAATCGTAGATGACCCATCGATCCCTGAGTTCGGGTTCGAACCGTTTGACGCAGAAGGTGTTGCCGTACAGCGCACAGAAATAATCAGAAACGGTGTAGTAAATGCCTTCTTGCATAGCCGTGAAACACTTGCTGCCGTAGGAAATGGGGTTGCGGGACACGCAAGGGCCATGAATGCTGAAGCACCGCTCGTCCGTATGAGTAACACCTTCATCGAAAATGGTGATGCAACATTTGAGGAAATAATGGGAACTTGTAATAAGGGGGTCCTTCTCATAGGTTCTCGCGGTGGACAGGTTGATCCTGGGCGGGGTATCTTTCAGTTCAATGCTGAATATGGCTATTTAATCGAAAATGGTGAATGTTCGAAGATGGTTCGGGATGTCTCCCTATCTGGAGAAATTCTGTCGACACTTCATGGAATCCTTCTTTGTGGTAATGACCGTAAGATGCATCCAGGATATTGCGGTAAAGGCGGGCAGAGTGTGCCAGTGAGCGATGGTGCACCACACGTACTCCTCGACAATGCATTGGTGGGTGGTAGTGGTGTGGATTGATCAGGTTCTCAAAGAAGGTATACGAAGAGTTGATGAAGTCGAGATCTTTTATGCTGATGGTGTTGAAGTCTCAGCCGATCTTAAGCGAACGAACGTGAACATTGCAACTCGATCCGATGAATGTGGTCTAGGAATCAGAACAATCGATAAAGGACGCATTGGATCGTCAAGCACTCATAATCCAAAGATGTGGAGAGAATGTCTCGATGCTGCGATCGCAAGCGGAAAACTAGCTACACCGCAGGAATGGAATGGCCTCCCGAAAGAATTGTCTCGCGAACACGAAAAAATCTGTTACGATTCTAATCTAACTGTTGATCCACAGACTGCATCGGATTTGCTTGGAGGGATGCTTGATGGCGCTTCTCAGTATTCAGCTGAGATCACTTCTGGAACAGCAACACTCTCAACTGCAACAGAAATGATTGTCAATAGTAATGATATGCGTTGCACAAAACAACACACTGGCGTTTCTATCTCGCTTGAAGCGATAAAAGGACAATCCACCGGGTCCGAGTTCGCTCAATCGTGCTTTTTTGATGTCGACCCATATTTTGTTGGCGAAAGGGCTGCCTTTCTTGCTTTCCATTCAGCGGATGGAAAGGAAATCGAAACCGGTGAATACGATGTTCTGCTCTCACCAATTGCCTACGCAGAGTTACTTGGTGCCACGTTTATCCCAGCTCTTAATGGTAGAAATGTTCATGCAGGACGATCTTATTTAGCAAATCATCTTGGAGAATTAATTGTAGATAAAAAACTTGTGATGTATGACGACCCATTCAAAGAAAAAGGACTGGGGAGCACACATTGGGATGCAGAAGGTATGCCAACTTGCAGGATTGATTTTGTAAAAGAGGGGGTCCTCTCATCATTTGCTTATGACCTTCGAACTGCATATCGATATGGAATGGAGAGCACCGCGAGTGCGATACGAAGTGGACCCAATGGTGGAACCGCGATTGGACACCATAATTTCATTGTTGATGGACCTCGGACTGATGTTACAGATGAACGAGTAATTTATATCAATAGTGTTGTGGGTGCCCATACAGCTAATCCAATGAGTGGAGATTTTTCAGTTGAGCTTTCTAACGCTTTTTGGATGGAAAATGGGGAATTCCAAACTCCAATCCATAGCGCAATGTTTGCGGGAAATGTTTTTACAATGTTAAAGAATATTTGCGGTGTTTCGAAAGATGTTCGCCAGGTTGGATCATTAATATTACCCTCTATAAAATTACAGAAACAACATTTGATTGGAAAATAAAAATGTTAAAAATGACTAGATGATTTTTTTTATTTCATGGGGAATCGTAAAATAATCGAGATATATTCATTAAAACATCTTTCTTTTGATAATTGTTTGGTTGTTCAATCATATCATAACAAAACTTTATTTTTGATTTGTAAGTAAAATAAAGACTAAATCGATAACATTCCATAACGCTTTAATCTACTCATGTTAATACCAATACCAAAGATATTCGACGTAAACTGAAGGAATTACAATGAGTGATATATTAATCACAATCATGATTGTTGTCACAGTTGTCGCTATAGCATACTATCTTGTCAAAAAGTTCACGGTTTTGTTAATAAACGCAATCTTGGGGTTGATCTTGTTGTTTATTATAAATTTCTTCCATCTGATGAACTGGATAGGTAAAACGGATTTAGGATATAGTTTACCTACAATTTTAATTAGTACCATTGGTGGATTACCTGGTGTTTTGATTCTTGTTCTTCTGTCTATATTTGGTATAAACGTTTAATCGAGGTATTCTCTCAATATATTTAGGAAAAAATTACTAGATTGTTTCTGGATTAAAAAAAGACAATTTAGTTTCAATTATGAATTCGGTCTTCGTTTAGAACACATTCGCTTCTGAATACACGAGTACTTGATCCTGCTGAATCTCATAGGGTTTGATCTCACGAGAGTGAGCCGACATACGCATCTTAACAACTTCGAGAGCTAGGTGAACATCAGTGAGGTCAGAGGGTCTAACGTACCGAAGCAGTATTACAGTATCTGCAAGGTACTCAATTAACGCATGACGACTTGAAAAGGAGTTGTCTTTGTCAGTTTCAGATGTCATCATAATAGTACATTTTTGATCTCGCATCCCCTCAACGAACCGGAACATTTCTTGTCTTCTAACTACATCAGAATCAAAGAGGTCTTCGAAAAGTGATATTGGATCAATAACAACTCGGTTTGCATTTACCCGTTTGATAAGTTTTGGAAGTTCATTTTTAATTCGGTTGTTAGCAACGTTAAAATCTGTTGGATCAAGCTTCAAGATGAAAAGCGATTTATTTAAAAATGGTTTAATATCCCAGCCCTTCTGGAGCATGTATTCAATAATTCGTTCCTCTCGCTCTTCCAAACTGATGTAAATGATATGCTCACCTTTTTTAACTCCTTCCCATATAAACTGAAGTGAAAATGTCGTTTTACCCGTACCATAGGTCCCGATAATCGCACAGATACTCGCAGGAATTAAACCACCTCCAAGCATTTCGTCAAGCCCGAGAATCCCCACCTTCATTCGCTCTTCGTTCATATGACCACCCGGATATTACTCACTTCAAATCCCGTTGAAGTTGAAAATCGAACAGCAAACTTCACAAAGTCTCTCTCTTCAAGATGGGTCATAACTCCCCGAAACTTTTCGAAGTACATAACTCGTTGGCGGCGAGCTCCGCTTGTCTCCTCCCATCGGAAAAGGAGCACTGCGTCTACAATATCAGCAAGCTCCTTTTCTTGAGTTTCATCAAGTATTCCGTGAGTAAGTAACAAGTATATGATGAGATTTCTCTGTTTGGACACCCTCTGAAGTCCCCGCAATAGTCCCGTTAGATTACGCCAAAGTTGAGGGCTACTGCACTGAGTTGCAATATCCGTGATAGAGTCAATAATAATCAAATTATTTGGTTCAGCAGTGTTTAGAACTTCAGCAAACAGCGAGAGCACACCTCCTTGGTCAGCACGTTTCTGAAGTCGAGTGATAATATCACCATGAGTGTACCAATCATCCGGCACTACGCTATTATCAAAAAAGCGTTCGGAAAGGTCGTCAAACCGAACTTTTTCTTCTAAATTGCCGGTATCCTGTAATGGAAACGATTTTGAAATCTCATGTTTTACATCTTCTCTCATTCTGGTAAACGTGATATATCGGATTTGAGAAGGCAAGATAAGCGGTTTTGTGTCGGTCGTTGGGGACTTTGATCCTGAAAGGAGGTTTAGAATTGAGCTATATACAAATTCATTATTTCCAGATCCAACGTCTCCAACTAGTAGGATGACTGATCCTAGCGGTACTCCCCCGTCAAGGATCGGATCAAGTGATGTAATTCCAGTAGGCATGCGCTGCATTGCTTCTTCCGCCATATAAACTCCTATAAACCTCCTCTAAATATGACAAATGAACTCTCTTGACTATTTATGATAAAGATATCTGTCAAATCGCAAAATGTTCAACTTTAATCGGTCTAGTGGTTGAAACAACACAAATATGCCTTCATTGACCACATACTTATATAGAATCATCTGTCCTACAATAATTCGATCAATACGTCATAAGATGGGGATGTGGGCTTGGGAGTTATAGTATGCAAATGAAGGATCTGATCAGCAAGTTGAAAATAAAAAAGCAAACAAAAGAGGCTGAACAGAAAACGGTAGATAATCTTCTTAAAGAAGAATTAAAATCAGAGGGCCAAAAAGTAGCCCCCCAAACACCAGTATCCATACTAAAAAAATTTGGACTCAAAATACCAGAGGCACTCACTCTACTTCAAACTAAGGAACGATTACATATTGTAGAATATGATTTTGAGAAACACGGGTCTCTTGTCGAAGCACAAGTCCCCGAATGGTATGAACTTCTTGAACAATATTGGGTTGAAGTTGGGCGATCGCAAATCCTAATTGCATTAAATCGGAGGACTAACCAGAAAGAGTACTTACTTTTCGAGCCTCCACTTTCTGAGTTTGAGTATGAACTTTTAGAACGAATCCATGAAGATCTCCGCGATGTTTTAATTCTCTCTACAGACGAGGTCTCAATGGACCGGACAAAAATCCTTCTTGATAAAATGTACAATCTTCTAAGTGATTATGGGCTCACTCTAGACAAGAATACGCTTTTCAAACTTCAATATTACCTAATTCGTAATTTTATAGGATGGTCACGTATTGACGCACTAATGAAGGATCCCCTACTTGAGGATATATCCTGTGATGGGGCCAAAATACCTCTCTTTCTCTATCATCGTAAATATCGAAATATCAAAACAAACATTTCTTTCGAATCTGATATCCTTAACTCACTTGCAATAACTCTCGCTCAACGAAGCGGGAAACATATTTCAACGGGTTCTCCAATGCTTGACGCGACACTTCCCGATGGTTCAAGACTTCAATTGACGTTAGGTACTGAAGTGACCACAAGGGGCACGTCTTTTACAATACGAAAATTCCGAGAAGAACCATTCTCACCTATCGAACTGTTGGATTATGGGACATTCAATATCGATGCTCTTGTTTATTTTTGGCTTGCAATTGAGAATAATAAAAGCCTGCTATTTATTGGAGGTACGGCATCTGGCAAGACAACATCACTCAACGCAGTATCGATGTTCATCCCTCCAGTAGCAAAGATAGTGAGTATAGAAGATACACGTGAAATTACTCTCCATCACGAAAACTGGATTGCAAGTGTCACACGTCCGTCTCTTACTGAGGGAGGCACAGCGATCGATATGTTTGATCTTTTGCGAGCTGCAATGCGTCAGCGTCCAGAATATATTCTGGTTGGTGAAGTGAGGGGGGCAGAAGCTCAGACACTCTTCCAAGCTATGAACACAGGGCACACAACTTTTTCCACAATGCACGCAGGGAGTGTTGATGCTGCCATTCACAGACTTGAATCAGAACCGCTCAATGTTCCCCGTAACATGGTACAGGCACTTAACATCATCAGCGTACAGGCACTTATCTTCAGAGGTGCTGAACGAGTTCGTCGTGCACAAGAGGTTGTGGAAATTGCTGGACTTGATCCAGCCACGGGAAATCTTCAAGTAAACAATGTGTTTGTCTATGATCCAATTCACGATACGTTTACCTACACTGGAAGATCGCAAATCTATGCCGAAATTGCAGAGCGTCGTGGATGGTCACGCAGTCAGCTTGAGTCAGACATTAAGTTGCGAAAGAATATCCTTGAGGCAATGCAGAAACAGGGGATCTATGATTATGTGACTGTGGCTTCACTCTTCCATCTCTTTAGTATTGATCGACAGAAAGTAATTGACAACCTTTCTGACCTTCGCAAGGTAATTTAATGGACTTTCATATCTATATTCGGGATCGAATCCGCAAGGATCCTATCAAGTACCATGGTCTCCATGCCGATATGATATCAGCTCGTCTTGGTTTGACAGTTGAGCAGTTCGTATGGAGATCGGTAAAAATCTCAATCTTGTGCGGTATTATATTTGCATTATTTGGTTATTTCCTCGGTGGTCTAACTGTTATAGGGTTTAGCTACAACAGAGGATTCTATAATGTTTTTAATCTTACATTACCGGATTTCGTCTATACCGCAGCTTTTGGTCAGTATATCCAACTTCTTACAGTTATTATCTGTTTTGCAGTCGGAACCTATATTTCTTATATCAGTTTGCTGCGGCTTCCCTCTATAGAGAAAAAAAATCGTGCGACTCGAATCAACCTGACCCTTCATAATGCTGTTGCGTACATGTTTGCAATGCGCCGTGGCGGAGCTCAGCTTATGGTAATTTTCCGCTCACTTTCTGACAACTCACCTATTTATGGGGAAGCTGCTCTTGAATTCCGCCAAATTGTACGTGACACGGAATTTTTTGGTTACGATGTATTATCTGCAATACGACATTTGAGCGAAACTACACCATCAGACAAGCTTAAAAACTTTTTAGAAGATTTACTTTCAGTGATCGAAAGTGGCGGGAATATGTCAGAGTTTCTCTCAATGAGAGTACGGCTTTACCAAGAAGAGGCACGTTTCGAGCAGAAGCAATTTTTAAATTTTCTCTCTCTCATTGCCGAATCGTACGTCACACTCTTTGTCGCCGGCCCGCTGTTTTTAATTATCATTATGGTGGTTATGGGGATGATGGGTGGATCTGCCGTTCTCCAACTCTCTATGGTAACCTATGCAATCATCCCAGTGGGGTCTCTCGTTTTCCTCCTAATTCTTGATCTAGTATCTATGAAAACTGAAAAAACTGAGCGTTACATCAAAGCAAAAGTATTGGACGAGTACCCCGATGTGAGTATCAAAAAAACTGTCGGTGAAGAATCGTTATTCGGCCAGCTTGAACAATATGATAAGCTTCGTAATATTACAAAATATATCAGACACCCGTTCGAGGCTTTTATCACCAATGTTAATCACACTTTATTCTTAACGGTTCCCATAGCAATTGTCTATGTAGTCCTCGTTTTCCTCTCCATTCCCCATTATACTGATCTTGAGACATTTATCGATGTAGTTGATGACCATATTGTGGTTGCTATTCTTATTATCTTGATCCCTTACGCAATCTTTTACGAGACGTGGGCCCGCAAAGTACTAGGTATTGAAGCACTCATCCCAGATTTTCTTGAACGGATGGCTGGAATTAATCAGGTTGGACTTACGATTTCACAAGCGATCGCTATCATGGTAAACACTAATCTTGGATTGCTAAGCTATGAAATCCGACGTATCAAACGAGATATGGAGTGGGGTGCGAACTTTACCGACGCTTTAATGCGTTTTGAAGAACGGATCAGAACTCCCTCAATTGCTCGAACGGTCAGCCTGATTACAAAAGCGTCGGAAATGAGTGGACAAATCGGTGAGGTGCTCACAATTGCATCCTCTGATTCAAAAATGACCGAGGTGTTAAAACGCGAGCGACTCTCCGAGATGTTCATTTATACAGCAATTGTATACCTTTCATTCTTCGTTTTTTTATTTGTAGTAGCCGTGCTCACAACTCAGTTTCTACCAGTTCTTGCCAATGTCTCATTAGGAAAGTTACCGACTACGGGTCCACTTGCGGGATTGGGAAATATGCCGATTAAAACCTTCAGTCGCTTGCTATACCACACATGTTTGGTTCAAGCTATCTTTTCTGGATTGATTGCCGGTCAGATGGGAGAAGGATCAATTGGTGCCGGTGTTAAGCATTCCTGTGTTCTTTTACTTATTGCGCTTTTCACCTTCAACTTTATTATCTAAACATTTCCGTGAAAGATTTAGTGCACCAGAACCCAGTTGAGGGTTCTGTTGCGTTGTAGGGAGATCGGGCATTGTGCAATCGGATGGTGCATGGAGGGAGATGGATGAAAATGATCGGGTTGGCAGTAGGAAAATAACTCTAAAATAAATTTTTGAAGTTTTATTTCGTTTTCTGTTCTGAAAGAAATGGTTGTAATTTTGATAAATCGGGTTTAATTTTTTTGATTTCCCCCCGAACATCTTCCAGAACATCAAATGCTGGTTTATCAAAAAATCTTATTCCTTGTGACGTAATTACAGCTAAATCTGTTGTTTTCGAACCCACACCCGGAGCCAATTCAGCAACCTTTTTCGCTGAATAAACATTAAAAACAGTTTCTGCCAAACTCGATCCACTATATTGACCTTCAAGCGAAAGATGTATCGATGCGTGAAGTGCTCCCGTTCCGATTTCACGATGGCCAATTTTGTCGCACCATTCTAACCAATTACCCCCAGCAACACCATTATAATGAACCCGAAAAATATGACCGCCTGTATTATCAACACCAACCACTAAAAAATCAACAATATTTATACCAAAATTAAACATTAGATTTTGAATTTCCTGATATGTTGGTTGCGGTATTTGTTGTGCTCCTTTTTCTTTGAATTCTTTGAATGTAAGACCGCGAGGGATTAAAAAAACCGATTCAGCTCGGTTTTGGTGAGTTTCTATAAATATATCTTTAAGTTTTTCGGAGATTGAAATAACCGAAACTTCTTTTCCATGAGAGATGACAGATTTCGTTTTTGCAATTATTTCGGCAGCGTATAATGCATCTCCCGAACTCATTACAGCACAAGTTTTTGAAAGTATATCGATTTTGCTCTCTTTATGTTCATATTCTAAAGCTGCTGCTGGCACAGTAATCTCTCTATCAGCAGAAATTACACATACGTTTCCGTTATTACAAATTGCTGAAATACAAATTGTCATAGGATCGCGCCTTGGTTGAGGATTAGGGTTATCGATTATTATAACGTTGCACTCATTTTGCAGATTTTTATTCCAAGTCCCATCATTTATTTGTCTATCATTTTTAGAATCTTGTGTGATCAACCGCGATGTATCATTTTTATTTTTTGTATCAATCAACCGCATACGCATCAGAACCCAGTTGAGGGTTCTGGTGCGTCTTAGTGACTTCGTGGCTTTGATCGTGGCGTGGTGCATGACGTGACTTCTCTAAATTTCTAGATGTGCTGTAAAGTGGCATCAATTCAAGAAGAAATTAATTACTATTGATTAATTAAGAAGTTAATCATAGAAAATTTTTTACGTTTATACCAAATGATCCCTCCATAAAAGAATATAATTACACCAAGACTTGACACCTGGAATATTGAATTTGATGGGTTTACTATCAGAAAATAAAAAATTTCGCATGCAAAAAATAACGCTAACACATCAAGGGGGGTGTGCCCGCGATCAAACGACTTATATTTGATGTTCGACAAAGATTCTTTTAAGCTTATATCTTTGGGAAAATGAAGATTCTCTTGGCAATAAACAATTTTCTTATAACCACTTGTGATGCCCTCGTCAACATAATTTGCATATAGACGCCATGCGCATAATTCAAAAATGGACGTAAAACCAATTAAGGAATATATTAAAGGGTTAATTGGGGGGTTCTTTGAATATACATCAATAAAAATTGTTAAAATTCCGACAAAAAATGCTAAAGTAAATCCATTCGTAGCATGAATGATTGTGTTTGCGTTATTATTTCTATCGTTATGAATTTGGAGAGTGACTCTTAAATTTTCTGCATCGGTCATACCCTACTCAAAGTAAAAATGGTTGTTCTCTATAAATAATTCATGGTCTTAATAGAAGAAATTGATAAGGTTCTATTGCATCGCGTGACTTTTAATTTTTATTTATCGACAGATTGGGTTTCTATTGTTGCATTTGCTGCCATATATATTTCAGATTCAGTCCTTTCTTTTGGGATATAAATTGGGCAATCGGGAAATTCTTTTTGAAATGTATTTAACGCTTCATGAGTTATTTGACGCACTGTAGCATACGCCATTGGAGTATCAAATTGTTGTATTGTACCGTCTGGATTTTTAATATCCCATCCAAATGATTTGTTCTTTTTTAATTGGAGATAATCATCATCTAATTTAGGATCTAAATGGGCACCCCCATCTGTATTTGCCAAAGTTAAAACAATTTTTTTCCTTGTATATGTAATGCCATTTGAATCTCTGATAATAATGTTATTCTCCCACCAATCAGAAAATGAAATTAGTCTCTCCAGAGAAACAGGTTCTAAGATTGGTTCAAGGGTTTTTTTTATTAATGTCATAACTACTAATGAAGCAATTACTGTTAATTCATTTGAAGGTGGCGGGAAAGCTGTATCAAAAAATTTGATGTTTTCTTTATTTAATTGCCTTAAAAGTGAGATGCTTCTATTTGTGTTATAAAAAAGAAGACGCAGAGTTGTTGCCATTCGAAGTGCTTCTGAAGTGTTATTATGATCGTACGCTCTCGCAGATCTATTTAAAAAACCAATCTGAGTAAACAGTGCTTCTTTCAATTCATTGGCAGATCTTTGCTTACCCATAGTTCAAGGATCGTTCTTTTAATCCTATATTTTTTATTAACATTCTTAATACAGTACTTTCGAAACTAATTTTTCCTTAATAAATTACGATTGAACAACAGGGTAGTTAAAGACAATAACTTGAAATGCTTTATTTGCGTAAACATCGGTTGCATCAATAAGGAAATCAAAAAACGGTTTTTGCCCATAATTATGTCTTATAACCCATAAGAAACGTGGAAATGATTTTAACATGATTTCTAATTTATTCACAAAGTTTTCTTTTAGTAAAAATTGTTTGTACTGTCTGATATCCATTAAAAACAATTCAGCATTGTATAGACTGGGGTCAATACCCAATTCACGATTCCAAGCTTCAAATCCTCTTTTCTGACCTAAAAATACAATATATATCTCTTTAAATGGCAAACGAATCTTTGGATATAATGGAATGAGAAGAGTTTGCACATGGATAGCAGTATATCCTGAGCGAGAAATCCATTCGTTGTTCCATTTATAAAAACCGTTTACGGGTAGAGTTTTACAATACGGCCCAATCCCATCATCATGTAAATACAACTCAATAATTCTTTTATTGATACTTTTATATCCAGTGACAACAGCAGCATGATATTTGAAATTTAAGTCTATTTTTTTGGATCGCAGAATATCAATAATTTTTCTCGTAAAAGATCTGTTCTCATCTTTAATTTGTAAAGCAATTCCTACAAGTATTGGCACACCTAATTCGAGATATGCTTTTATTGCATCTTCCACGAAACAATCTACTTTAGGATCATAAAATTGACTCTCGGCCATAATCGATGGTAAAATAAATTCCGTTTCGAGATTAATAGCGTCAAAAAAAGATTTTATTTGTTCCATTGTCAGACCGTGGGAAGGAAAATTACGGCCAATGGTAGGTATATGAACAGATTTTTCTGTTATTTCAAATAAAGAGGCCCTTTCTAACTCGAATTTATAGGATAATTGTTGTAGAACAATCCAACAAGCTATTGTGGCACAACCTCCAACAGCCGAATCTTGAGTTTGATAAGGTAAAGAATCAATGACCAATTTTATTCCGAACAGTGAAATTTCGTGTTTATACCTTAGATATTTACGCTTGAAATCGTTTTCTTCATCTCTATAAGTTTTTAATAAAGTCCGCCCAATTAGATCTTTCTGATTTTGATCTTGAATTGGTTTAACTACGGAAAAGCCAAGATAATGTTCATTTAATTGTTCAATTTTTTGAGGATCTCCCGTCATCACGATATCTTGGAACTCTTCATTCGAGAAAATATGATCAAAAAAATGAACCCTAGTTGTGCGTTTCTTATCGATATTGAAGGATCGAGAGTAGAATTTTGAAAAATCAATTAAATAATCTTTATCGATATAATCTCGTTCTACAACTATTGTTTTTGCTTCTATTATCGTTAAATATCTTGAAATGTAGTCACTTATAGCTGAAGATCCAAGAAATCTTGTCGTCTCCGAAAAGGGGTAGACTAACTGATCAGCCGGCATAAAAAATTAAATTGTAAAAGGTCTTGCTAATTCATCTCTTGCTAAGAGATCGTGTTTATTTTGGATGACTTCTATCTCTTTAAATACTTCTTGACTGATTCTATCATTTAATTTTCCAACAATCTCGTCTCTTTTTGATTGAATTATAAGTTTAATTTGATCCTCATCCTCAATAGCCACGGCACGTCACCTTACTTCTGTCAAGAGAAGAATTTGTGATCTGTATATATCTCTTTCTCTAATTGACGCAATTTCCTATAAGTACTCTAATTAGTACATAATACCAATTTGAGGAAAATTTATGCAAAAAGGATTAAATTATAGAGAACGCGCATCTTTTTATTAAAATTTTATTATAATTTAAAAAAATTGTTTGCAATATTAACTCCAATTTATTGTTTATGTTGTCTTGCAATTTTTTCAATAGTTACTTTCAGATAGTCTCCCTCTTTGATCTTTTCAAGTTCTCTGATCTCTTGCGGAATTGTGATTCTCCCGTCCTTTATCACTTTTACAGTAGCAGAATGTATCTCACTCATATTCATCTGTATTAAAAATACGTTTGGTTCATATATAATACTTATTACAGCGACGATAATAGATATATTTATTACGTAGTATAACGTATAATAACGTAGATAAGATACGTTAATGAAGTGATTGAAAATGCACCAACTAACCAATCCGAGGGAACTTAGAGGACTGGCAATTCTCTCACAACAGGACACAGTTATCCAAACCGATAAGAACGTATGGGATGTTCGATCACAGTCAAAGGATGCTTACTATCAAGTATCACGGAAATTCGTGAATCACCGTGACAGCCGTCATCCATACGATTGGATATGCACTTGCCCCGATCACACAACCCGAAACGTGATCTGCAAGCACATCTATGCGGTTCAATTTTCGCAGACATTGAAAAACGATATAGAGGGAAACGCTACCGACAAGCAATTGGAGAAAGTCAACCCCATCATTTCCTGTCCATACTGCAAGAGTGTCAATATCATCAGCCGAGGTAAAAGAAAGAACCAGCGTGGAGAAGTTCAGATCTATGGATGCAAAGATTGTAACCATAGATTTACCCACGAGCTTGGATTTAACCGGATGAAGCACACTCCTGAAAGTATCACGCTAACACTTGACCTTTACTTCAAGGGACTTTCAGATCGGAAGATTGTGGATCACTTGAAACAGTTCCATAAGGTTATCGTCGTTCACACAACCGTTCTCCGGTGGATCAAGAAGTATCTCAAGCTTCTCGGTAAATACGCTGAGAAGAACAAAGTTGATGTTGGCAATATCTGGCATGGTGACGAAACAACCGTATTCATCAAGAAAGAGGATCAGAAGCGGTATTACCAGTGGATCTGGAACGTCATGGACAGCAAAACACGGTATCTTCTTGCATGTCAGGTAACTGAAGGACGGGATGTTAATGATGCAAAGAAAGCCTTGAAACAAGCTAAACAGATTACCAACAAGAGACCAGATGCAATCGTTACTGATGGGTTACAATCCTACAATGATGCAATCAAGGATGAGTTCTTTGATTTCGGCGCACGCATCCACAACCCACATGTGAGACTCAAGAATTTTGAGATTCATCCGAATAACAATGTTCTTGAACGGTTAAACTCAACTTTCCGCGAGAGGACAAAAGTAATGCGAAGTCTTAATAGTGCTGTTGGTGCTCAGGAGTTTGCAACAGGATTACAAACGTATTACAATTACATCCGACCACATCAAGGGATTGGTGGACTTACACCGGCACAGATGGCCGGTATTCCGCTTGACCTAACTGGCAACCGATGGATGACGATGATCGAGTTGGCATCAACAAAATAATTTTTTTATTTTTATTTTCCCCACGGCGTTTGAACAATCGGTAAACTTCGTAAAAGAAATAATTCTGTAACAAGTGCTAAAACAAATAGAGATGCTGCATATGAAACAGTTAGCATAATAATGGCGTTTAAATCTAAGTCGGGGGGAATAAAATAATTTATAGCCTCTGATAATTGAACATTCCCTCCAATGCTGACTAACAAATATAACATAAAAACAATCCAAGTGATACAAACATAAGAGAAAAATAAAGAAAAGATTCGTTCTTTGAATAATTTTATTGTAACCTCTGGTTTTTCTTCTGGTTTTAATTTGATTAATGAATGATCCCATGTTGGATTTAACAGCAATCTCATCAAAATCAATAATACTACGGTACCCATTTGTGCGACAAGAAGAGAAGCTGCGACATTTGTTATTCCACTAAACCTCAAGGTAATGATTATTGCAATAAAAATAATAAGTGACAGAAAAGCATAGACAATCAAAACTCTCCAAAATTTTACACCAAACGGTTCCCCATTAATATTGTATTGTGTTTTGGGAGTGTGATATGTCGCTAGTTTTGTCATTCCTACATCAATAGTCAAAATTAAAAGACCTACGTATAAAATTAAGACAAAACCAAACATCAAAATATCAATAAAATCAAGCAAAATAAAATGAAGCAGATCAATTGCCATAGGAATTTAGGAACTAACAAAACGATTTATTAAATTTACTACAACTAAAAAAATAAAAATTAACACAAGCGTTGCAACGTAGTCCTTACTTACTATAGCCTCTAAAATGACAGCAACTAAAAATATCAATAAAAGAAATAGTGCAACTTGAGTGAATTTTGTGTTTCGGTAGACGTCGATTAACTGATCGGTGCTAAAGGACAAGATCTCTCGATATACCTTCAAGTATTGAATAATAAATAACTTACTGTTTTGTAAAAAACCGGAAAAGGTTTTCAATCCCCTTCTCACAAAGTCACGTGACGCACCACCATTGGTGCATTTGTCAGAAGTCACTAAGACGCACCAGAACCCAGTTGAGATACTCTTAAATAGATTTGTGGAGATGTTGTGGTGAGGTGATGGAAGGTGTGCACAGTCGGTGGACCCATAGATGTCGATATCCCGCCAGATCGTGTAAAAGGTAAGGATTATCGCTGCAAAGAATGTGGCGAAAAGTTCACGGGTGTAGGTAGAAAACCTATTTGTCCTGGTTGTCAGTCAGAAGATGTTGTTGAGGCATGATTGTCTCTCTACAAGATGAGTTCTTACTCATCCAAAATGGACCTTCTTTTTTAATTGTCGCAAAGGCAAACGAACGCTTTGCTCTCTGTATTGAAACTTCATTGGAAGAATATTGTCAAGCGATCGAACCAATTGATTTAATTGTTGTTTCTGCTCCAGAGGGAGGAGAAATCGAAGCTGGGGTAATGCTTATCGAACTTGTACGACGCTTTCATACACCCCTTATTGTGTTGCCAACAGACCACCCGGCATCTCGTCGTCTTCGATATGTTGTATCGGCTGGTCAGATCGTTGAGACCAATTGTAGCATCCGCCGAGGAACTCATCCAGAACAGCATTTGATCTGTGCGTCAGAGACACTATCGGGAATCACATTAAAGGGTATAGATCATGGCGTTCAGATCCAAAATCTTCCAAGTTATGCTATTTTAACGCATTTTCGATCTCGTTCAAATATAGAATTTTTTAAAAATAAACCTTGAATTTTTCGTTTTTTATTGTGATTGTTGGTTTTACTGCGAAGTAAATAACAATACATATATGGTTTTTTTGACCAAATATTGTAATGCCGTGAAAGGAGGGTTGAATGAAAACGGAGGTCTTACGAGACATCAAAAAGACTGAAGAAGAGTACCAATCCATGATTCATGCAGCTCAAGAGGAGCGAAAGCACAAGCGCTCGCAAGCTGAACTTGAGGCTGACAATCTTGCCACAAAAGCACAGAGCAACGCAGAAGAATACAAAAAGCTGAAACTGGAAGAAGCACGGCGCCAGGCAGCACAAAAGCAGGCTGAAATTATAAAAGAAGGAACTCATCAGACAGCAGCATTAAAGCAGAAAGGAGCACCTCATCTCTCAAAGGCAGTGCAGTTGTTGGTAATGAGGTTCAAGGAGCAGCTGCGTGTTCACTCCTAGTCAAATGAGCCGGCTGCTCATCGTTGCATCCAAGGATCAACTTACTATTGTTATTAAGGAATTGTATCGATCCCACTTATTCCATATCGAAGATTTCGTTGTTGATGGCCGTGAAGGTTATGATGGTTTTTCTATTGGTATGCCTCTAACTGGTGCAAGCGAGGTATCTTCCGAACTTGTAAAAGTTCGATCAATCGAGAATTTTTTTCTCATACACCCTGGAGATATAGAAATAAAAGAAAAACGTCATTACGCCGATCTAAAATCGACCATCGAACACGAACTTCCTACAATCGAACGAGAGTTGGAGGATCTCACCAATAAACGATCCAAGCTTGAGGTAACGCTCAAAGAATGCGAGCAGAAAATTGCAGAGATTATACCGTTTATGGAGATCCCGATTGAACTGGAAATGTTTCGCGGGTATAAGGGATTCACAGTTGTTGCTGGATATATTTCAAAAGATGTGAAGATCCCGGAACCTGTTGATGTATTCATATCGTCAGGAAAGACTAAGCGCTTTATTGTTGCTATATTTCCAAATGAGCGTCGCATTGATATAGAACATGTTCTACAGGAGGCGAATTTCCACGCAGTGCCGATTCCTGCAGAAACGGGGACACCCAAGACACGGATCGATATCTATAACGATCAGATTGCACATGCAAAGATGGAGATTGAGGGAATCAATCAAAAACTCGCGGATATCAAGCTCACTCACACAGAATTCTTAGTTGCGTGTGAGGAGATTCTTAAAATGGACGTCGAACGGACGGAAGTTCCCCTGCGGTTTGCAACGATCGATCAGGTATTCGTTGCTGAAGGATGGGTACCGACGGACACGGTCACTTCTATAAAGGATGCACTCAATAGCGTCACGCAAGGGAAAATTTTTGTGACGGAGCTTGAAATCGGCAAGAATGATCCAGTACCAGTGGAGTACAACAACCCATCGTTCGCGCAACCCTCTCAGCTGCTCATGGATACCTACTCGCGTCCAAAGTATACCGAACTTGATCCAACAATTTTAATTTCCATTGTATTTCCTATCTTTTTCGGTATTATTCTTGGAGATGTGGGGTATGGTCTTCTATTGCTGGGGATGTGTCTTGTTTTACGAAAATTTGTTAAAGGAGAGGAAGGTCAGCAGCTTCTCATTGTTCTCAGAAATGCGAGCATTTCAAGTATCTTTTTTGGTATCCTTTACAGTGAATTTTTAGGGTTCCCACTCCCGTGGCTTTATGTTCTACCGTCCCGGCATCTTAATATTGGGGGTGAAGGGGGACATGGTCCCAACATTCCAGGTTTAATGATGATGGCTATCTGGATCGGAATCATCCACATCACACTTGGCAGAACTCTAGCGATTATAAACCATGTCCGTCAGGATCGCGGATCGCACCGAATAAAAACAGTCCTTGCAAATGCTGGATGGATTTTTGTAATATGGGGGATCCTCGCTCTTATCTGGTCAATGATTTCAATGCCGTTCATGCCCGATCTCACTGGTCTACCACCAATTGTGATGGGGTTGAATGTTTCTGCATTGATAGGTATTGTAGCGCTTATTGCAGGAGTTATATTCATATTCAGTGAATCACCACTCGAAATTGTTGAGCTACCCACCATTTTCAGCCATTCACTATCGTACTCACGTCTGGTAGCGGTTGGTCTTTCTTCAGTGGCCATCGCAATGGTGGTGAATTATATTTCAATCGGAATGCTCATTGAGCCTCAGTTTAAACAAATCACACTTGTTGGTGTGATATTCATTGTTATTGGGGTTATTGTCTTCCTTGCTGGTCATGTGCTGAATACCCTTCTAGGTATTATTGGAGGAAGTTTGCATTCTATCAGGTTGCACTATGTTGAATTCTTCACCAAGTTCTACAAAGGTGGAGGTAAAAAGTATAGTCCATTTGGGTTTAAAAGGACATTTACGGAGGATTAAATTATGGCAGATCTTGTATCAAATGTAACAGCTGTTGGAATGTCGGTTGAAGCCATTAAGGCAACGCAAATAGGAATGAAAGCACTCGCGGCAGCCATCGCAATTAGTACGACTGCTTTTGCTGCGGCTTGGGCCGAAATGGCAATAGGTTCTGCAGCAGTTGGCGCAACTGCAGAGAATAAGGACGTTTTCGGTCTTGTTCTATTGCTTACGGTCATTCCAGAAACTATTGTTATTTTCGGGCTTGTTGTGGCACTTCTGCTCATATTCTCTTGAACACGGAGCCGACAATGGGACTGGAAACGGTTGTTGAAGAGATAAGGAGCAAAGGCAAATCGGAAGTAGAAAAAATTCGGGCTGAATCAAAGAAAGATGTGGATCATATTCTTGCCGAAGCAAATAAGCGTGTTGCAGAAATCAAGCTTTCCGTAGAAGAGGATGTAGCAAAGCAAAATGCTCATTTCATGAGTATTGAGGTTTCTGCTGCAAACCTACTAGTCAAACGTGAATTATTGAACACCAAAAAGGAGATGCTCAATCAAGTATACCAGACTGCACTTGCTGAAATTTCCAATCTCCCTGAAAGCTTCCATAAAGAAACCATCAAAAAACTTCTCACAGATGCGAAAAAGGAGATCCACGAAGGTATCATCCATTGCAATGCAAAGTCTGTGCCCCTTGCAAAGGCCGTGCTTTTGGAGCATCGTGATTTTACCGGGTTTTCGCTTGGTACCCCTATCGATATTGAGGGAGGCATCATTATTGAAGATACGGGGGGAAGTATGCAGATAGACTACAGTTATCGCACATTCCTTGACAGGGTGTGGGAATCCGGGCTGAAGGATGCATCAGATATACTGTTTGCATAAAGAGGAATGCGTATGTTTGTAATGGCGAGCGGTCCGGCACCCTATATCTATCTCTGTACTCGAATGCGTGTGAGAAAGTCGAAGCTCATTCAACGAGACGAGTATTTCCGAATGTTAAATATGAGCCTTCCGGAAATTACGCGGGTGATTGAAGAAACTGCATACAAAAAGGAGATAGACGAGCTTGGTTCGAATTTCAAGGGAATTGACCTTATAGAGGTCGCACTTTCATGGAATCTCGCAAAGGAGTATCAGAAAATTCTCGAGATCACACCAGGAACCCTCAAGCAGTTCACGAGTTCGTACTTACGTCGCTGGGATATCCAGAACGTACTCAATATCCTGCGTGGAAAAATGCAGGGAGAAAAGGCGGGGAAAATCAAGGAGATTCTAATCCCTGCAGGTACTCTTGACCGTGTCACACTGGACCGGCTAGTGGCAGAAGACACAATCGACCAGATTATTGATGCCCTCAAAGGCCATCGTATGTATCCAGTCCTTTTGGAAAAAATTGAGGAAGCAAAAGAGACAGGATCGTTTTCAAAGATAGAGAATGAGCTGTATCGACAATTCTATGCGGATATAATTGACGAGGCTGAGAGCGGTATTAAAGGGGGGAAGCTCTTTCTATCATTTATCAAATTTGATATTGATATTAAGAATATCAAAACACTGTTCAGACTTCGTGCTGACTCTTTTGAAGAGGATCCCCACGAAATGTTTATTACAGGTGGTTCATTGACCGTTGACGATTTTGTCCGCCTCAATGCAATAAAGGACTTGGTAGAATTCATCAACGCATTAAAAATGATTGTTCATCAGAAAAACCTCCTTGTATTCCTTGATGAGCTTAAAAGTGAGAAGAAAGTGCGGGACATTGAGGTAAGACTCACAAGTGTCCAGCTTGATCAAATGGAATGGATGTCAAAGCTTCATCCGTTCTCAATTCATCCTATTCTTGTTTATTTGGAGAAGAAAAAGTACGAGGTATTCAACCTACGTGCCCTGGCCCGCGGGAAAGAATCCAAGCTTTCGCCAGATAAAATAACGAAGTACTTGGTGATGTGAATGGAGATTGCAGTTATTGGAAATAGTGAGTTCATTCTTGGGTTCCGGTTAGCGGGTATCCGCAAGATTTATGCCGCTGATACCGATGCAATTCTCACGAAGCATATCACTAATGTGCTTCAGGACAACTCAGTGGGTATTCTCGTGCTCAACAGCAGTGATATAGAGAGAATTCCTCGTAGGCTCCAAGCTACTCTCGAAAATTCGGTCAAGCCAACTGTCATTGCCATTGGGGCCGAAGAGAGTGGTTTGTCGATGAGGGAAAGAATAAAGAGATCGGTGGGTGTTGATTTGTGGAAGTGAAAGACAAAAAATCGAAGGAATCAAAACATGGAATTCTCAAAAGAATTGCCGGACCCGTTGTGACGGCAGTTAACCTTGACGCCCATATGTACGATGTGGTGAAGGTCGGTAAAGAAGAACTAATGGGAGAAGTCATTAAGATCGCTGGAGAGAACGTCATTATCCAGGTTTATGAGGACACTTCGGGCATCAAACCTGGCGAACCTGTTATCAACACTGGGCTTTCACTTGCTGTAGAGCTCGGCCCTGGGCTCCTAACTAGTATTTATGATGGTATTCAGAGACCCCTTCCAATTCTTGTTGATAAAATGGGGGATTTCATTCAGCGTGGTGTATCTGCCCCAGGGCTCTCACATGAAAAGAAATGGAGATTCAAACCGCTGGTTAAGACCGGTGATAATGTAAAAGGTGGAATGATCATAGGTGAGGTGCAGGAAACTAATATCGTTCACAAAATTATGCTCCCACCTGATGCGAAGCCCGGCGTTGTAAAGACAATTAAAAGTGGCGATTTTACGGTTGAAGAAACCATCTGTGTCCTTGATGACAATAGAGAATACCAGATGTTGCAGCGCTGGCCTGTGCGGGTCCCCCGTCCTGTAAAGGAGAAGGTGAATCCGCGAATCCCATTGATTACAGGTCAACGTATCCTAGATGGACTCTTTCCTATAGCTAAGGGAGGGACCGCTGCGATTCCTGGGCCATTTGGAAGTGGAAAGACTGTCACGCAACAACAGCTGGCGAAATGGAGTGATGCTGAGATTGTGGTCTATATTGGGTGTGGTGAACGCGGTAACGAGATGACCGAGGTACTAACGGAGTTTCCGCGTTTGGAGGATCCAAAGACAGGAAAACCGCTTATGGAACGTACTGTGTTGATTGCAAACACGTCCAATATGCCTGTCGCCGCTCGAGAGGCATCCGTTTATACCGGAATCACAATCGCAGAGTATTTCAGAGATATGGGTTATGACGTTTCGCTGATGGCAGACTCAACTTCGAGGTGGGCTGAGGCAATGCGTGAAATATCGTCACGCCTTGAAGAGATGCCTGGTGAGGAAGGATACCCAGCATACCTAGCTGCCAGATTATCGGAATTCTACGAGCGAGCGGGTCTTGTAAAAACCTTAAATGGCGGGGAGGGGTCGGTTTCAGTCATAGGTGCTGTATCCCCCCCAGGTGGGGATTTCTCTGAACCAGTGACACAAAATACGTTGCGTATCGTCAAAGTTTTCTGGGCATTGGATGCAAAGCTTTCACAACGCCGGCACTTCCCTTCAATTAACTGGCTCAACTCGTATTCTCTCTATCTCGATAGTCTCCATGATTGGTACGACAAGGAAGTTTCACCTGAGTGGAACAAATTGCGATCATGGGCAATGGAAGTATTGCAGAAAGAAGCAGAACTACAGGAAATCATACAGTTAGTGGGTTCTGATGCGTTACCCGAGGCTGAGCAGGTGACGATCGAAGTCGCTCGTATGATTCGCGAGGTATTTTTGCAACAAAATGCTTACGATCCAGTCGATACGTTCTGTGACATGACGAAGCAATACGACATGATGAAGGCGATCCGCATGTTTTCCGATCTTGCATATTCAGCGCAAGTTGCAGGAGTTTCACCTAATCAGATCAATTCGGTGAAGTCTAAAAACGAGCTACCCCAGATCAAGTTTATCAAGGACTATAAACCCGATTTAACCAAGATCGAGAAAAATATGGACGAAGAATTTAATTCACTGAGGTCTGCAGCATGAAGGAATACAGGACCATCAACAAGATTGCAGGACCGTTGCTCTTTGTAGAGAAGACTGAACCGATTGGCTTTGCAGAACTCGTTAATATTGTTCTATTTGATGGAACAATCAAGCGCGGACAGGTGCTCGATACAAGTGATGAGATTGTTGTCGTACAAGTCTTCGAAACGACTGCTGGTATTGGTAGAGACAGCGGTGTACGATTTACTGGTGAAACGATCAAAATGCCTGTGGGTAGGGAGATGCTCGGACGAATTCTATCGGGAGGTGGTAAACCAATTGATGGGGGCCCCGACATTGTTCCTGAAAAGCGACTCGACATCACAGGAGCTGCTATCAATCCATACGCACGGGGACCGCCAAATGAGTTTATCCAGACAGGTATATCGACAATTGACGGTACAAACACACTTGTTAGAGGACAGAAGCTCCCAATCTTCTCCGGTGCCGGATTGCCTCACAACACCATTGCACTTCAGATCGCACGTCAATCGAAAGCACTTGGGGCAAAAGAAGAGTTTGCGGTAGTATTTGCTGCAATGGGAATCACGAAGGAGGAGGCAAACTATTTCATGCAAGACTTCGAACGCACAGGTGCGCTCGAGCGTGCAGTTGTTTTCCTTAACCTTGCAGATGACCCTGCAGTCGAACGTATTATCACACCTAGGCTCGCACTTACGACAGCTGAATATCTCGCATTTGACCTCGGTATGCATGTACTGGTCATCCTCACGGATATGACAAATTACTGTGAGGCTCTTCGTCAAATCGGTGCTGCTCGTGAAGAGGTTCCTGGTCGACGTGGGTATCCTGGGTATATGTATACGGACCTTGCAAGCATCTATGAACGAGCGGGTATCATCAAGGGTAAGAAAGGGTCCATAACCCAGTTTCCAATTCTTACAATGCCAGGTGATGATATTACTCACCCAATTCCAGATCTCACGGGATACATTACCGAAGGACAGATTGTGGTCTCGCGTGATCTACATCGCAAAGGCATCTATCCACCAATCAATGTGTTACCCTCCCTCTCCCGATTGATGAATCTTGGTATTGGAAAGGGACATACTCGTGAAGACCACAAGAAGGTTTCTGATCAGCTCTATGCCGCCTACGCGGAAGGTAACGATTTGCGTGGACTTGTTGCTATTGTCGGTAAAGACGCTCTATCTGAACGTGACAGAATGTTTTTAGAGTTTGCCGATTTGTTCGAAACTCGGTTTGTTCGGCAGGGTATTAATGAGGACCGTTCTATTGTGGAGACTCTCGATCTTGGCTGGGAACTCCTCTCAAAGTTACCGGTCGAGCAGCTTGTACGTATAGACCGCGAACTAATCAACAAATACCACCCAAAATTCAAGAACGTAGTGAAGAAGGAGTAATGATCCATGGCACTGCGTGATGTCAAGCCAACGCGTTCAGAATTGATTAACCTAAAAAGAAAGATCAAGCTTTCTGAAAGAGGTTACAAAATTCTGAAGATGAAGCGTGATGGATTGATTATTGAATTTTTTAAGGTACTTTCCATCGCAAAAGACACCCGTGGGGATCTCTTGAATAAATATTCGAAGGCGGTTGAGATGATGGCGCTCGCCAACACTTTGGAAGGGGCAATTGGTGTGAAATCTGCTGCAATGTCTGTCAAAGAAGTACCGGAAATCACACTTAAAAGCAAAAACATTATGGGCGTGATCGTCCCGGAAATTGGATCCACCAAGGTTAGAAAAAGTCTTGTCGATCGAGGATATGGCATGCTTGGCACATCGACAGTGATTGATGAGACTGCAACTGTATTCGAAGAGCTTGTTGAAGCGATCATCGAAAGTGCTGAAATTGAAACGACTATGAAGCGTCTCCTTGATGAGATTGAAAGTACCAAACGGCGTGTAAACGCATTGGAGTTCAAGGTGATTCCGGAGCTAACCGAAACGCAAAATTTTATCAAGATGCGTCTTGATGAAATGGAACGTGAGGAGCTATTCCGTCTTAAAAAGATTAAAGCACATGCTTTAGCATAAACGAAGTGGAAGACGTGGCGATAGGAACAATCAAAGATTTGGGGTGCGAAGGCAAGATTGTATTGCTCCGACTCGATCTCAACTCTCCAATTGATCCCGCCTCGCACTTAATCCTTGATGATAAACGATTCCGCGAACATATTCCCACAATGAGGGCGCTTTCTGATAGTCGTACGGTCATCATTACCCATCAAAGCCGACCAGGTAAAAAAGATTTCACTACATTACAGGCGCATGCTGAGAAGCTAGAACAACTTCTCGGTATACAAGTAACTTATGTAGACAGCATTTTCGGTAAACATGCCCGCGATGCGGTTGCTACAATGAAGAATGGCGACGTGGTGATGCTTGAAAACGTCCGGTTCAACGCTGAAGAGAATCTGACGCTCAATCCGGAGGATGCAAAAAAGACTCATATCGTGAAAAAGCTAGCAGCGATGGCAAATGTTTTTGTAAATGATGCTTTCGGGACCGCTCACCGCTCTCAACCCACAATTATTGGCCTACCTCTCCTTTTAAAATCGGCAGCGGGGGTACTGATGGAAAAAGAAGTTACAACCCTCTCAAAAGTTTTTTCTGGTGCCCCGCGTCCAGTTTGCATGGTGTTAGGCGGAACAAAGGTTGATGATTCGATTGCAGTTGCCGAGAACATGCTCGCAAACGGAATTGCCGATCAGGTAATAGTAATCGGTGTTGTCGCCAATGTCTTTTTGGTTGCTAATGGTTATAATATCGGAAATCCCTCCACCCAATTGATTACTCAATTAAAATATGAACAAGAAATCGAAAAGGCAAAGGCAATTCTCGAACGATATCGTGATCAAGTAATCATGCCAGAATTTGTAGCGGTAAGGCAAGAAAACAAACGAGTAGAATATTCTGTGCAAAAGATTCCACAAGATGTCCCGGTTCTCGACATCGGTATGGATGCAATCGCCGCTATGAAACAGGACATTAAAAGAGCTGGAACTGTCGTCTTCAATGGCCCTGCTGGTGTTTTCGAAGATACAGATTTTGCGACCGGCACTTACGAATTATTAAGAGCTGCTTCACAAGTGAAATTCTCGGTAGTTGGCGGTGGACACACTGCGGCAGTGATTGAGAAGCTAGGTATCGAGCAAGATTTCACTCATATTTCGACTGGTGGTGGAGCCTGTATTGAGTTTCTGACTGGTAAGAAACTGCCAGCAATTAATGCACTTGAACAATCAAAAAAGATCTTCGGATAATTTGACCCATCAGTCTTTTGCATCGTTACCATCATACTATTATGAGCAATTTTGATATGCAGATCCATATTATTGCTGTTGGAAGGGTAAAAGAATCCTATCTTGCTGATGGTATTGCAGAATACGAAAAACGTTTGCGTCCGTATGTAAAAATCCAAATTACTGAAATTGTCAATGAACGACAACCCCCACATCTAACTCAAACTCAACAAGCACAAATCCTAAAAAAAGAGGGCTCTCGCATTATAAAAGCGATTCCATCATTAAGTTATACAATTGCGCTTGATATAAATGGGAAAAAAAAATCGACTGAAGAACTAGCTGCTCTTTTAAATAAACAGGAAATCGGTGGGACTAACCGCATCTCATTTATCATTGGTGGGGACTTAGGGCTTTCAAATGATGTTCTTGGACAATGTAATGAACGATTATCTCTCTCACCGATGACATTCACGCACCAGATGGTACGTCTAATCCTCCTTGAACAGATTTACCGTTCGTTTCGAATCTTACGTGGCGAACCATATCACAAATGATTATCTTCTCGTTCTTGTAAGCAACATTGTCAATACTTCGTCATGAATGTCAATCTCATTATGAAGATTATTGATTGCTACCCATCCATTAAGAGCAGCAGTGATTATGGAGACCTGCATGCGGTCATTAGCAACCTGCGCAATTTTGCCAATAATTGAGTCTCTATTTACGAAATGGACCCCATGAACAGCTTCAATCATCTGTAATTGTCCGATAATCAACTCTCTAATATCATCTTTCGGTTTTGATTCGTCAGTATCCATATCTTTACGTCAAATATCTGTCACAGAAAAGGTAATAAGGTGGGCTTAATGTGATCGATCTTTATTAGTAACATCAAGGATTTAGTGTTCTCCCTGTTTTATTCTCTAAAATTGAATCTGCCTGAATATTCTTCATTTGTGGGAAGAGAATGACCTCCTTAATCGAATTGTTATTCGTTAAGAGCATTACAAGACGGTCGATCCCTATACCAACCCCACCTGTCGGAGGCATTCCATAACCCAAAGCATTGATAAAATCATAGTCGATCATTTGGGCTTCAAGATCGCCCATTTTTCTCTTCTCATCCTGTTGCTCGAATCGTGCTTTTTGGTCGAGTGGGTCATTGAGTTCTGAGAATCCATTTGCAATTTCCATACCGTAAATAAAGAGCTCAAATCTCTCTGTAAATCCTTCTTTTTGACGGTGTTTCTTGGCAAGCGGGGAATTCTCTATTGGAAAGTCATAGATAAAAGTGGGTTGAACCAGTTTCTTCTCAACTAGCTCCTCAAAGAAAAGAACGAGAAATTCGCGCTGACTTTTCGGTTTTTCGCATTCTTCTATCGAATTTTGCTTGGCGAGGACCCGGAGTTCATTAATGGAATGTGCGAAGACATCAATACCTGCATATTCCTTAACGGAATCTGACATTGACAGATTTTTCCATGGTTTTTTGAAACTGAGGGGGGTTTCTTGGAATATTATCTCATTTGAACCCCGAATGGTTTCTACTAGATTTGAAACAAAATCCTCAGTAAGTGTCATCATGTCTCGAAAATCTCTATACGCCCAATAAATTTCCACCATTGAGAATTCGGGATTGTGATTCGTATCAATGTCTTCGTTACGGAAATTCCTGGCAACCTCAAATACTTTTTCAAATCCACCAACAACAAGTCTCTTGAGATAGAGTTCCGGAGCAATCCTTAAGAAGAGTTTCTGTTCCAGAAAGTTGTGATACGATGTAAAGGGGCGGGCGTTTGCACCGCCATAAACGGGTTGAAGAACTGGGGTTTCAAACTCTAAAAATCCTCGTTCGTCTAAATAGCGGCGAATCAAAGCAAGTATACGGCTTCGAACTCTGAATGTTTGTCGACTATCTTCGTTAACAATCAAATCAAGGTATCGTTGTCGATACCTTTTCTCGATATCCTTTAATCCGTGGAATTTTTCGGGTAATGGACAGACTGCTTTGCATAAAAGAGTGAACTCATCAACCCAAATTGTAATCTCACCTAATTTAGTACGAAAGACATGACCTGATACGCCAATAAAATCCCCACGTTCTATATATTGGATAAAGAACCCGTACCGATCATCACCAATATCATTTTTGCGAATGTAAATTTGTATTTTACCACTTTCGTCTCCCAAATCTGCAAAAAGTGTTTTGCCATGATTTCGGATAATATACAAACGGCCGGCAGTTGTCACTCGTTCTGTACTTTTTTCATGTGTAGCATCAACGAACCGAGTTTTGATCTCTAGAATCGTATTTTTACGATCGAAATTGTAGGGGTAGACCAAGATACCTTGTTCGTTTAAAGCCCGAACTTTATCAAGTCGGGTCGGGTCAAACGCGAATTGTTCTTGGGGGCCGGTCATGGTAAAGCTCCATGCAATCGAGGCATGGGTGAGTTATCACTGTGATTTTTCGTATCGTTATTCTTCTATTTCAACAATAATAATACCATCAGCATGTTTCTGTAAGCGATCTTTGTCATCATCATGTCAAAAAGTAAACGATTACGATGGACCTCGCCTTTTTAAGAGCTCTGATGTATATTTCAAAAGCCCATATACGCCATCGGTAGATGGGTGTACTTCAATAAAGTCCTCGAAATCATGAGTTGTAAAGCCATTTTGCATGAGAAAAGCAAGGTAACTTGCAATTATACCTCCCCCCGGTCCAACAGCACAAATTCCACGTATTATACCTTCATCAGGTTCTACCATTACTTTAGCAAGACCCGTTGTTCCAGATGGTACGTGCCAGAAGGTTCCAGGGCCAGCAGGTCCAGGTATCGCCATCGATGCAACCTTTTCAGTTGGTATTGTACAAAATGCAAGCTCGTCATCAAGATTGATTGACTGAGGAATAAATCTGTAATCGATAGTTCGGGCAATTCCTAAAATATTGTCTGCTGCTATAGTTCCCTGATGACGTGCAACTGGTGTGAGATAAGGCGGACCAGTAACGTCACCAGCAGCATATACACTTGGTACGCTAGTACGCATATGGTTATCAACAATTATTTCGCCGATTGGTCCTTTCTTCAAACCTTCGAGCGCCTCGGATCTTGGGATGAGACCAGCAGCGATAAAGACACCGTTAGTAGGTATGGTATATTCCCCTTTGTTACCACCAATCCGAACACCTTCAACCTGAGAACATCCATCCAAAGAAAGTACCGGCGCATTTTCAATAATCTTAACATCAGCAAGTTCCTTTATTGCAAGAGAGCGAATGTGTCGATCGACATTCTTTAGAAATATGCTCCTACTAATTAGGGTCACATCAGATCCAAAAGAAGCGAATATATAAGCGAACTCTGCCGCCATCACACCACCTCCAATTATTGAAATTCGGTGGGGAAGATGTGGTATTGTTTGAAGTGTGTGGGGATTGTATACATTGTGAAGGGTTATCCCCTCAATCTTTGGGATGTTAGGACGAGATCCTGTAGCTGCAATAACTGCTTCGCTTTCGACTCGATTATCATTGATAAATACCTGTCGACCTTCAAGCCGTCCGTGCTTACCATACACAATCTCAACACCAGCTGATCTAGTTTCTTGATCCAAGATACTAGCGATCTTTTGTTGGATTTTCCGCATTTCTCTCAGCAAAGCAGTAAAATCTAATGCAGGTGATGAATCTGTAATACCATAATTGTTAAACGATCTAGCTTGACGGATGAAACGAGCAACGTCATTAAGTGCACAGACAGGCATGCAGCCATTATGAAGACATTGTCCACCGATTCCGTCAATTCCACCTGATTCAACGAGTGTTACTTGCTTTCCGGCATTTGCAAGTCGGATTGAAGCAATCCGCCCCGCAGGGCCCCCACCGACAATAACAATCATAAAAAAATTAAGAAAATTTTATTATTTACTGTTTCAGAAGACCTCTACACCCTCGTCCATCGGTTCTGAAAGAAGTTCTCCTGTAAATGCATTCACTTCGATAATCTTCTTTCCCCGAATTTGCCAAACGGGTATGTACACTTGCTTTGATTCGACCGTGATATTCTTCTTATCAGGTTTGAGGATTTTTTCTTCGTAAAAGATTGCATCGCCTTTTTCTTGCTTAATACGAACTTTTTGCGTGAGTCGTTCAATCAATTCGTTTACAATTCGTTCCGATGCTTCTTCTTTTGCGATATGCGGGTCAGCTACTTCTGCACCGGCGGGAATTTCATCCTCAACAACCTGTTTTCCATCCATTTCGAGCTTTATACCATTAATTGCATTAATAGCACCCCAGCCGTCTGCATCGAATGGGATACGTCTATCTTTGTAAACCTGTTCGCCAGTACTCTTATAATGGAAAAGGTAATATGGCATGAATCGAAGCTTTGCTGTTCCTTGGATACCAGCAGTCCGCATTGCAGCCTGTTCCGAGAATTTGATAGGGAAATGGGGGAGGGTAATACCGGACTTTTCCTGCGGTATCGTGGATGGTCCAGTACTTGCAGTTCCAGATGCAGCAACTTTTTTTGTTTTCGTTGCAGATAGATCAAGCGCTAGTTCGCGATCGACGATATCTGCAAGTACCGCTTCACCAGCGTATCGGACGAACTCGTCCACACCCCATTGAATGCAGTTCTCTGTTATGATTTCTTTATCGAGCGTAAATAGGAGTTTTTTGCAGGTCATCTCATGATCGTTAACCATCAGACTGTAATTCGTCTGATCAAACTGGTTGATTACCTCTTTGTCATTTGAACAGAGAACCAGAAGGCATACGCCCTCACGAACCGCTGAAAGATCCAACGGATCATCAACCTCATCAACCTCAAAATGTGCTTTTTCAAGAATGAGTCTCATCGCATTCTTGGCCTTTTCCCGCATATTGTGTTCCATCATACATAAATTGCCATGGTCTTATAGAACAATTTTTCTATTGCCATGTCGGAGAAATAATGCAATGAATCATCCACTAAAATTTGTAGCTCACACCATTGATGATTATGCCATGCAGGTGACTTACAACCCTGTAACTAATGAGGGCAACGTTGTCTATAATCTATCATTAATCCGTAATGATGACTTGGAATTTGCAATCGCGACGATAAAAGATGCTTGCAAAGCAGGTCTTGCAGCAAGTGGGCTTGTGAAATTCATCAAGTCTGGTGAACGAAATGGGAATCTCGTTGTCCCGAAGAACCAAACTGCCATATGTACTGTGTGTAGTGTAACCTTTGATGGGCTTTTAATACGACATGGTATCCCGATTAACCCAATCGGAGGTGGCGTGGTACAGATAGAGAATCGGACGCCAATACGGTTTATCCACATGATTCTGTATGAGTATACTACAATCGATCCTCTGCAGGTTCTTAATTCCCAACGGCTCACATCGGTGACGAATGTAATGCGAACGGGTAGCGGAAATATTCTCGCAAACATACGCGAATTTCATATGGAAGCCGAACCTCTTGTTGGAACGTTGCTTGATGAACTTACTGAGAGCAATTTCATAGGTATTCTTGAAGTTGGGATGCCTAATGTTCCGCTCCTCGGTGTCCCGGTCAGTCCTCAATTTATCGCTATCGCTTGCATTGGCGGTACGAACCCCCTTGTTGCAATCAAAGAAGGGGGCCGATGGGTGCAGATTTATGCGATGAAGGGCCTTATTGACGTATCAGAAATGGAAGATATTCGGGACTATTAATAAGAATTTTTTATACATCTGGTTTTTTCGCCCAATCGATAACAAGGGTATAGTATCGAGTGAAGAATCGTACGAACTCGTCTGATTCAGAGTATAGCGCAACAGCGTCTTCATCACCCAACCTTTGTCGATATAATGTAGAAAGGGGCATTCTGTGATCGGTCAGCATCCTCCTCAATTCGATTAAGTAGGTTATCGATTCCTTCTTCAGGTGGCAATGCAGCGAAACGTTTTGGCGACGACTGAGAGATTGAAACGAGTTATTTCTCCTCTAATTGATCAAGAACCGGATAAACAGATGCGCGCGGAACTCCAGATATCTCGTGTGTTTCAGTTGGAGTTGCCCCTGTTACCCTAAAGAGAGCTATATAAACCAATGCTTCATATTTAGTCAGACCAAGAGACTTCAACCAAGTAACAATAATTGTGGGGGCATCCTCATCTGATACCATCGAACCATTTCTTTATATCTTGCAATAAAATGTAGTTATACCAACAACAAAATGAGATTGTTCATGCACGTTCGCAGATTAATTTTTCTCATCCTTATAATCGCATGTTGTAGTGTACCCGTTTTCGCTGCAACAAACTACATGGGAGGAAGTCCTGACTTTTCAGTAGCAATTACCGGTGTCAATGAGTTCACACCAGGTCAGGACACTACTATTAATATTATTGTGCAGAACAGCGGACTCAATCCAGTTGAACAATTATATTGGGGAACCATTGACCAAGAAGATCCTCCTAACACCGCAAAACTTGTGACAATAGGGCTTTCTTCAGGATCTGCTCCTATCACAATAAAATCTGACCCGCAGATGGTTGGCGATGTCAAAGGGAGCGGGGGTTCAGTTACAGTGAATTTTGCCGCCAAGATTTCCAATGACGCGGTAGCTGGAGAATATCAACTACCGCTTTTTATTCAGTACAAATATCTCAAAGTCATGAAGCAGGAGAATAGCGAATTTATCCAGTTCACATACAATAAGATGAACCAAACTTTCCCCATTACTCTCAAGATAAAACCAGAAGTTAAAATTGAGGTTCTCGAAGCCACACCAGAAACCTTGAACGTGGGAACTGAGGGATATCTTCACTTAAAAATCAAAAACATCGGTCCAGAAGACGGAAAGAATGCGATTGTAATGATTAGCCGCAGTGGCCAGAGCCCCATTATTCCAACAGATAGCAGTGTATTTGTTGGGGACTATCCCACCAACGGTGTAATTGAATGCCGATATAAAGTCTCTATCTTAAGCAACACTGAAAATCATATCTATCCTATCGATGTTTCAGTTACCTATGAGAACAAGGAAGGGACGATTGTCACTACGTCGCCTTATACAATCGGTGTTCCCATTGGTGGCAAGACAAACTTTGTCATAACATCATCACCCCCGCTACTGATAGCCGGCTCAAGGAATGCCATCTCGGTTCAATACCAGAATAATGGTGGAACGACAATCTACAATGCACAAGCACGGATCACCGCTGTCGATCCTTTTACAAGTAGTGACGATTCGGCATATCTTGGAGATCTTAAACCAGGAGATATAGCCACTGCAAAGTACGATATGAGTGTCGATGACGCAGCAACTCCAAAAGAGTACTCACTCGATAGCGAGGTTCGTTACCGTGACGCCCTTGATAATAGCCAGCTCTCAAATACCATCAACGTCAATGTGCAGGTCTTACCAAAATCGAATAGTATCAATCTTTTAACATATCCAATTACTCTAGTCTTTGTTTTAGCTGTAGTCATTGCAGCAGGGTATTATCTGCTTCTAATGCGAAAGAAAAAATGATGTTCGGATGGGAAGGGGAGCTTCCTCAACCATCAGTACGGACCATGGACGAGATGCGTTCCGTTCTTGCTGAACCAACGTGTGCATGCGAGGGACCTCTTTATTTCATGTATCGGGACTTGTCACGTTCCGATAAAGACTGGAGATGGTTGCGTGAGCAACACTTACGATATGACCTTACTGTAATTCCCCCCTTAAATCTTTGCGGCGAGTTTGTAAAGACAAAGGGGCACTATCACCCAAAAAATTCAAAAGGTATTGGGTATCCAGAAATCTATGAAGTGTTAGAGGGATCAGTCCACTATATTCTCCAACATCATACTCTTGATGATGTTGCACTGGTCTCTGCCGAAACTGGTGATGTTGTTATTATCCCGCCAGAATACGGGCATGTGTCGATTAATCCATCTCGTGATTTGACCCTAGTTATGGCTAATATCGTTTCGACCGCATTTGAGAGCGAATATAGACAATATGAGATATTTCACGGTGCAGCATATTACGAGATGAAAAATGGGGAATTCAAAAAAAACCCGAATTATCCAAAAGTACCTCCACTAAGACATCTGGCGGCAACATGTGGACACGGTACCCACCGATTCTGTAAAGGACCCATTTACGACTTGATAGGTAATGAGGATGCGCTTGCGTTTCTTAATTTTCCCGAACAGTTTGACCCGGTTCTTTCAGTTCTGTTAAAAGATTAGGCGCCCGGAGGCGTTTGTGCCCACTTTTATGTACTAAATCAAGTATTCTCTTCTCAGATGAGTTTGAGGGGTTCCAGTTATTTTCCTCAAGTTTTTTTAAGGATGCATCAATCTCGGAATAGGAAAGTCCAATCTCCCCCTCATCGCTTTGTCCATCCCACAAACCTGCTGATGGAGCTTTTCTGAGGATTGATTCAGGGATGCCAAGCTCCTCTGCCACTTCATAAATTTCAGTCTTATATAAATGAACTATAGGTTGTATATCAGCGGCATTATCGCCGAATTTGGTGCAGTAACCAAGCATGTATTCGCTCCGGTTTGATGTTCCGCAAACAAGACGATTCTCGCGATTCGCATGATAGTATAAAATTACCATCCGAATGCGTGCCATCATGTTACCAAGCAAATAAGGCGTCTCAGTAAATTCAGGTAGTTTTCTAAAAGATTGAAGTATAGGCTCAATATTGATTGTACGGTGCTCCATACCCAGTTTTGCACAAAGGAGTGCAGCATCCTGTACGTCTTGCGGATTATTGACAAGTGAAGGAAGAGATAAACCAAGGACTCGTTCTGGGCCTAAAGCACGGCAGCAGAATGATGCTGCAACCGACGAATCAACACCTCCACTCATCCCAACAACAATCCCTTGGCATCTACTCGACCAATATGTATACCGGATTATCTGCTCGATCATCCCCATTCTACACGATAGTTCTTCTGCCACTCTTCCACCTCTTAAAGTCGATGAATCAGCCGTTTTAACTGATCTGTTTCTCCATAGGCAATCACAGCATCTCCCTCTTTAAGAATATAATTATTATTAGGCAAAACTATTGATTGGCCACCGGATTCAACTCCGATTATTCTCGCGCCACTTTTACGTCTAAGTAAACCCACTGTAAACTTAGATTGAGATATAACATGTTTCATTACAACCTTTTCATCATTCGGAAGATCAAGTAGGATGGAAACATTATCAGAAAGGAGGATACGACCTATTATCTGCCCACCAATTGTGGGCAATAGTGCCACATAATCAGCACCGGC
The DNA here is from genome assembly GCA_015660965.1 of Methanoregulaceae archaeon. Taxonomy (GTDB): domain Archaea; phylum Halobacteriota; class Methanomicrobia; order Methanomicrobiales; family Methanospirillaceae; genus MVRE01. The sequence goes on along the minus strand of JACTVG010000004.1, from coordinate 99,067 downwards.
ACGATAAAGTTTGTCTACCGAAGACGGCTCATTCGCCCTTGCCATTATTCTGATATTAGGGTTCAAGTTTCGTGCCATGAGTGTAGTGAAAATGTTTACATCATCGTTGTTAAGAGCAACTATACACAACTGTGCATCGCTTATCTTTGCTTTTTTCAATACATCCTCATCTTCGGCATTTCCGACAACTTCATTGATACCATGCTGTTTTGCATCAACAACAGTACAAGAGATCCCTGCTGATTGTAATTCTTGGTATGCCGCCATACCAACGTCACCAAAACCAACGATAATTGCAAAGTCTTCCTTAGTTCTGTCAGTTTCGAATTCATTTCGGATCGTTGCGGAAATTGCATCCGATCTTCCAAAAAGATAAAGCGAGGTAGTATTGTCTACAAGATCAAACTCCTTTGGTTCTGGGTTGAATGTGCCACTTTTCCATAAGAAAGGAACAAAGATACCATAGCGCTCAAAAAGATTGAGATCTTTGAGGGTTTTTCCTGTAGCTCGGCACCCAGAGACAATAGGTATATTGATTAACCGGAGTTCATGTTTGTAATGCTCACCGAGGTTGATGGTAAGGCGGTCTAGTCCGGGAATGTCAACGGGGGCATCACCGTTTGGGGTAAGTAATGTGTGGCGGGCGAGGATTCTTCCAGTTGTATACTTTGGAGAAAGGACATATTCTGCACCTGCATATCTTAGATACCTATCGAATGACAGTTTGTCAACAACAGCAAGAATCCGGCCTTTTGTCAACTCACGGATACCAAGAATGATATTTGCTGTAATATGCTCGTTTTGATCGATGACGATAAAAGTTGCCGACTTAATATGAGCTTGCAAGAAAGTATCCGGATCGGTATATTCACCCCAGATAACATATGCACGTTTTCTTAATCGTGCCGCAAGATCAAGCGCAGTTGCTTTGTCTTTCTCAACGATCACGATATCGACATCTGATATCATCAACGTCTCAATCAAAGAACGAGAAAGTTCATCATAACCGAAAATGACAATATGTCCTCTCAGTGGATGTGGTGTCCGGCGTGGGGGTGTAGGTGCAAGTAATGTAGTAAGGAATGGTGCGAGAAGGAGTGGAACGACAATGAAGATCATAATCACTCCAGAAATCATGATCTGAATCGTCAGGAAGATAGTGAGATCGTTTGTAAATGCAGGTAGATCGGAATATCCAACCGTTGTCATTGAGGAGACTACGAAAAAAAGTGCTGCCGACCACGAAATCGGTTTATTCTCAAGTAATGGATAAAAATCGTGAAAAATATAGGTATAAAGACCGATAAGCATCGCAAAGGCGAAGAAATAAAGAGCAATCTGCATACCAGGTGAATTACGTAGTAATCTCCAAATGGCACCTCGTTTATGTGACATTACCACTCACCTCCTCTAAAATTTGGCAGTATAAGCACGTTTCACCGCACGGCTCACCACACTTTTTACAAGTGTGAATCTGGTCCTTCATATCTTTGCAAATTCTAGCGAGGTTTTCACCGAAATTTACTAATGAATATGAAGTGGAAGGATGCCGGAAATTGGATTCATTGAGAACTTTTTTAACATATTTTTCTTTTGTATTAGTGATATAAGGGAAAAGACTCGATTCAAAGTTGTGTTTTATATTCAACCATGCATATAAAACGACTTCGTGTTCTGGGATGTACATAAATGGGTGAATAAATGGCACCACACAGTTAACTACTCGATTAGAATATGCTATGGTTTCAGGATATCCATTCAGTATGCTCGTAAGCACTAACTGAGCTTCATCATCCAAATTAACTCCCAGAGCAATCCTAGTAATGCCATGCTTTTGTGCAGTTCCGTGGAGTAATGATTGGCGAAGTATTTTACAATATGAACAAGCATCGGCATTTCCTTTCATCCGAACAATCTCATCCATTGTAGTACCGTAAGCTTTGTTGAAATCTGCTGTAATGCAAGTTATACCCAATGAAGAGGCTATTTGGATGGCCTTGGTGGGGTTGCTGTATCCTACAATCCCCTCATCAATCGTAATGGCTAAAATTGTAATATCACGACGCTTTTCTGTCAGTTTTTTAAAAAAAAAGAGAAGTGCAGCACTGCTCTCATGCCCAGAAATGGCTACTGCGATATGGTCGCCGCGTTTCATCCATTGATGGGTGCGTATGGCCCGTTTTGCCTTGCCCTCTAAATCTTGGATAAAGTGCTGATTACAGAGATGCAAACCTGAATACTTCTGGAAAATGATCGCGTCTCGCTTACACTTATCGCACCGCATTGTTTTTCCGATAAAGACTGGATGATCCAAGATGTTTAAAGTTATGTTCTCTGAAGACTCTCTCCTTCAAAGAGCATTTTATAGTCCGCCACATAACCACTGTTCACATATGGCTGTTTCAGCCGAGCATGTACGCTCACTACACCGATACGAACTACGTGTATTGAAAGTCATTGAGCGTTTAATGAAACGGTATTCATGGGTGCCTCTTGACCAAATTAAAAATACTGGCGGGCTCTCTGAATCAGAGACAAGTTATAGATTGAGCCGCCTCATGGAATGGGGGATGGTAAGGTTCAATACCGTTCCATACGATGGATACGCACTCGTTTTTGGAGGTTATGACGCTCTTGCACTTCAAGCACTCACAAAAAAGGGAACAATTTCTGCTCTTGGCTCACCCATTGGTGAAGGTAAGGAATCCGTTGTGCATGAGGCACTCGGACTCTGTCCAGTAGCTATCAAGTTTCACCGCGTGGGAGGACGATCGTTTGCCTCTGCCCGAATGAATCGTGAGTACATGCCAGACGATGGGCACTATCCCTGGATTTTTGCATCCCGGCGCTCTGCTGAACGGGAGAATGCTGCCCTGACCCTTCTGCAAGCCAAAGTGAGTGTACCGTTACCAATTGACCATAACCGACATGCCCTTGTTATGTCATTAGTTAACGGACTTAACCTAAACCGGTGTAGGGTCGAGCATCCAAAGGAGGTACTTGATGATATCCTTGACAACGTCCGCTTGTCTTATCAATTGGGAATTATTCATGCCGACCTTTCGGAATTCAATGTTATGATAGAGGAGGGACGTTGCGTAATAATTGATTGGCCCCAATGGGTGGAAGTTGACCATCCAAATGCTCAACAATTTGTTGTTAAAGATCTCGAAAACATAATCGCCTTTTTCAAAAGAAAATACAACTTTGCATATAGATTTGAGGATGCACTGAAATGCGTGATCGGTTAAAGGTTTTCGGGATCGATATCATCAAGGGGTCTGTGCGTTCAAGGTCACGGCGTCCGATGTACGCCCTTGTTCGTTTTAATGGACAAGTTATTGAGACTGAGACCGAAGTCTCGATGTTCCGTCTCTTTCGACTACTCGCATCAGAGCAACCGGATATTCTAGCGGTAGATAGTCTGCAGGAAATCGCTGCTGATCAGCACGAACTCTTCTTTTTCTTGCAACATCTTCCACCACAAACGCGTCTTGTACAAGTGACTGGAGGAGAAAGAAAGGAGACACTTGGTAAAGTTGCCGCACGATATAATATCAGTTTTGACCGATTTGATCCCTTTGCTGAAGCCAGAACGACGGCACAGGTTGCTGCACTCGGTGCTGGTGCAGAGGTAATAGCGTTCGAGAACGAAACCGAAGTTGTTGTAAGTCGACATCGGTCACTTGGGAAAGGCGGTTGGAGTCAAAATCGATATGTTCGTAAGATTCATGGGGCAGTTCAACAAAAAGGTCGTGAGATCGAACAAGCACTTGTAGCTTCAGGTTTGCGATATGAAAAAAAAGAGACACGAGCTTTTGGGGGCTGCAGTCGTGTTGGGTTCAGAATCTTTGCCGTTAGAGACCAAATCCCAGTATCTACGTACCGTGGTGCTGATGTGCAGGTTCGAATTAGCGGAAAACGTCTCGATCGCATCCAGTTCCGTCCACTATCAGGGCGACCGAAATATCTAATTGTAGGTATTGATCCAGGCACTACAACAGCAATTGCTGCGCTCGACCTTGATGGCAATCTGCTTCACCTCGCGAGCTCGAGGCAGATGAGTATGTCGAAAGTAATCGAGTCGCTTTATATGATCGGTAAACCACTTATCATCGCCTCTGATGTGCATGAAATGCCGTTCTCAGTTGAGAAGATTCGCCGTGCTTTCTCCGCAATCGCTTATTCCCCGAAACAAGATATGAGTGTGGATTACAAAGTACAGCTTACGGTTCCATTCTCTTATGTAAATGATCATGAGAGAGATGCCCTTTCAGCTGCTCTTGAGGCATATCGACAATATCGTCATAAATTTCAAAACCTTATTAAGCGAGTACCACCAGGGCACGATCTTGATGAAGTGAGAGCGGGAGTAATCCGAGGGCAGGCACTCGAACAAGTACTCGGTGATCTAAAGGTTAAAGTTGAAAGTCCCGAAACAGCAGAACCACCTATTGAGATTGATATAAAACACGATGAGCGTGTACGGATTCTCGACGGTATTGTAAAACGACTTCGCATTTATGTTGCAGATCTTCAAGAAGAAATTAAAAAACGGGATTACGAGATCAATCGACTTCAGTCTCGACTTCACCGAATGCATATTGCTCGCGATACCCAACTTGCAAAGGATGCCGAAATCGCAAAAAGCGATGCGATTATTCAGAGCCTTAAAAAGCGTTTGCGAAAGGAAGAGCGGTATACTAAAAATCTTTCAAAGCGGCTCACACGGATAAGAGAGGTAGAAGAAATAACAATGGAGGGTGAAGCGGTTCCCCTAAAGGTAATGGATTCAATAACTCGAGATGGGATATACCGATTGTCCGATGAAGACGGTATAGATGAAGGGGATGTCATATATGTGACACGTATAGATGGTTGGGGGAGAAGTGTTGTCAAAGACCTTGCTGATAAAGGTGTTAAGGCAGTGGTTGTTTCTTCAACTGCACTCTCTAAAAGTGATCCACAGATGATTCCTGCTTTTCGTGAACTAGGTGTTCCTATAATCTCAAATAAAAAAATCAATACAAAAGTGAAAGGAAAGATCGGATTTGTACAGAAAGCTGCTCTTGAAACAGCTCTTTCCCTATGGCAAGATGAACAGGATCGGTACGAGCGCGAAAAGAAATCGGCATTGGTGGAGCACATCTTCAAGGAGTATAAGAGCGAACGAGGTAAGGAGATACGTAAAGGTGGATGATCGAACTCTATTAAAGACAGTGATGGATATTGTGGGGCGGGACCATTGTCTAGATGATTGTGCTATTATACCTTTTGGAGACCAGGTAATGGTTCTAACTACAGATATGCTTCACGCTTCCACGGACTTTTTGGGAGGTATGACAGACTGGCAGATTGGATGGATGAGTGCAGCCGTTACACTTTCCGATATTGCAGGTATGGGTGCGAAACCCCAATATCTGTTACTCGCTGTCGGCCTTGATCATTGGCAGCAGCTCGCGGGTGTTATGCAAGGAGCACAAAATTGCTGCAAAAAAAATGGGGCAACAATAATAGGGGGTGATATTGATCGACACTGCGAGCTTACTGTAGTAAGTACAGGTCTTGGTATTGTTGAGAAAAAGTATCTTGTTCGACGGAAAGGTGCCAAACCCGATGATTTAATCTGTGTTACTGGTACCTGTGGTCAGGCACAGGCATTTCTTGAAGGTTACAGCCAGCATAAACTAGCTCTCTTTGAGCCTCAACCCCGGGTTGAAGAAGGTCAAATTTTGGGGAGAGCCGGTGTTTCGGCAATGATGGATGTAAGCGATGGTATAGCTCTCTCCCTTTATGATCTTTTAGAGGCAAATGAATGCGGTTTTGCTATCGAATCCTCAAAAATACCACGTCCTACTGGAATCCCAGAATTACAAGCAAAGGAGCTTGCACTCTTTGGTGGCGGAGATTATGAACTGATATTCACCTGTGCTAAAGAGAAACATCCAATTATGGGTATTCAATACACGGTTATTGGTAAAGTAATTACTAACCATCAAGTACTTATTGACGGTGAAATCCTCGAAAAACGAGGCTACCAACACCAATGGAAGTAATTTTAAATAAGCTAATCGGCTTCCCTTAATAAATTCCAAAATGAGATATTGATCAACAAAACCGGATGTTAAACAACGATGGAGTCACTAGAGAATAAAATCGAACGATTATCTCTTGAACAACGTCAGGAGCTCGAAGACTTCGTAGATTTTTTACTCCAACGGACGGACATTTCTGTTCAAACTCCTTTGAAACCCGCATCACCTCCAATCACCCTTCCGGTCGCACCGCCACCTCTTTCAGTTGATGAATCAGGATCTTCTAAAGAAAAAATCAAGAATTATGATCTCATTCACCAGCAAAAAGTAGACTCAAGCTCAACAACTCAACAAGATAAAGATTCTTTGGTGCAAGAGATTTTAGATAATGGCGATGATTTCCTTGCTGAGGAATATATGGATTACGGGCAATTCGATAAAGAAACAAAAATCACGACCCACAAAAAACAGATAAAAAAGAAACCAGCAATTGTTGAAAAGGCTTCTGACGTGTTGGAATGGATTGATTAAAACGATGGACTCGACGGGATTCGAACCCGTGGCCTTCACGTTGCAAACGTGACGATCTACCCCTGATCTACGAGCCCCTTCACGTTGTGGCATACTATTTTTCTGCGGATGCCATATAGTTGTTACTGATCGCTGACGGAAACAGATATTCACAACAGGCTAAGGAAAATTGAAGGTTGTGTTTTTAAACTTGGAGGTTAATTCGATTAATTGTAATATCCGTATTCTTTTTTAGTTTTGAATATTTGGTTAAAGGCCATGACACCTGTTCCGATTATTGCGAAGATATCAAATTAATAAATAATATCATCATTTTTGATTTTTCAGGCCATAAATTGGTTTTGTTCAATGTCGTCGTGAAAAAGACAGGAAGAAGTGTAAAAATATTCAAAGGTAATGACATCATATCTTTGTTCTCACGAAGACGGGAGTGTTTTTCTGTGGCAAAACTCATCGTAGAACCAAAAAAGGCGAAAGATGGACAGATCGATTACATTGTTACTTATCATGACCCTAAAAGTGACAACCAGTTTACAGTTACTACTACAAATAACCTTGATGAAGCTGTACAGCGTCTCAAAGAAACGCTAGAGAACGAAGTACAGACGATGATTCAGAAAAAATAACCATTTGAATTTTTTTCATTCATTTTAATTTTTATTAAAAAGATGTATTACATCTAACCGATTCTGGCAATATTTTTCGAACCTAATGGACCCGGCGGGATTTGAACCCGCGGCCTTTACGTTGCGAACGTAACGATCTACCCCTGATCTACGAGCCCAACTATTAAAAAACGTATTTTGATATCAGAGAATAATCTCGATATCTAATTTTTCTGCCAATTCCTTATATCTGTTCCTAATAGTGACCTCGGTCACACCAGCGACTTCGGCGACTTCACGTTGAGTACGCCGTTCACCACCAAGAATAGAAGAAATATATATTGCCGCTGCTGCTACGCCTGTCGGACCCCTTCCACTAGTGAGTTCGCGTTCTCCTGCTTGTCGGAGAATCTCAACTGCTCGACTCTGAACTTCACCTTTTAGTGTCAGTCCCGAGCAGAAGCGTGGCACATAATCGATTGGCGAAGTTGGAAGAAGTTTCAATCCGAGTTCGCGTGAGATAAATCGGTAAGTACGGCCGATTTCTTTTCTTGAGACACGTGACACTTCCGCGATTTCGTCAAGTGTTCTTGGAACGCTGCATTGTCTGCAGGCAGCATAGAGAGCTGCTGCAGCAACGCCCTCAATACTTCGCCCACGAATCAAGTTCTTATCTACCGCATCACGATACACCACAGCAGCTGTTTCGCGGACATTTCTCGGAAGACCCAGTGCCGATGCCATACGGTCAAGCTCTGAAAGTGCAAACGCCAGATTTCTCTCAGTCGCGTTACTGACACGGATACGGCGCTGCCATTTACGTAACCTGTAGAGTTGAGCTCTGTTCTTTGATGAGATCGCCCTTCCATAAGAGTCCCGGTTCCTCCAGTCAATCATAGTTGACAGACCCTTATCGTGAATCGTGAATGTCATAGGAGCACCAACCCGTGAGCGTTTCATACGCTGATCGTGATCGAATGCTCTCCATTCAGGACCGCGATCAATAAAGTCATCATCAATCACAAGTCCGCAGCTTTGACAAACTAGCTCTGCACGTTCGTAATCATGTACGAGTTGTCGACCGCCGCACTCGGGACAGACAGTCTCGGTATGATTCTCCGCCTTTTTCTCATGCTCTTTTACTTTTGTGCGGGTCTTGAGAGCTTCTCTCTCAGTCTGTAGTGATTTTAGTTTTTCAACTTCAGTTTCCTGCATCTACATTCACCAATTACATTCGTTTCCTGTGCACAGGATAGTACCCTTTCGTCTCGGTTGTTGACTTTGCGTATAGTTTCTCATTTGGTTTGATATCGCATCGTTCTCGGCAGATAACGGTAGCATAGGGCGCTTTAATATTTCCAAAGATATCAACAATTTTACCAACTGGTCTCATTTTATGATCAGTGACTTCGCTGTATAATCCGGGTAGTTGGGCGGCATCGCACTGTATAATAAGCATTCGTCTGCCGGGGGTGCTCATCGCTCGACCAACTACGTTCACACAACAACCTCTAGGAAATACAGATTTGCCAATATAAATTAGCAATCTATATATCAACGTGCGTTCAGTATTTAAAAGTTTCGTGAAAGTATAAATAATATTATCATGTGGAAAGGAATTTTTCGATATTTAAAGATAGTACGTTATCGCACTCTGCATCGGTAAGTCCTGCACCTTTTGCGATTAAAACTCTCTCGTGTTCATCTAAGATATCGTGAGGAGCATGCGCATCAGAATCTACGACTATGCGGCAACCTGCTCTTCGGGCTATTTGTACCACATACCCATTCGTTCGATTGTGACCCCCACGCGATGTGATTTCAAGTGCGATATTGTTTTTTGCAGCAAGCAAAGCATCTTCAAGAGAGATGAATCCTGGGTGTGCGAGTACATCTACATCTGGGCAGCTACATGCTGCATGGTTTGTACCAGGTGCTACCGGTTCGACAGGTGTTTCACCATGAACAATAACAATATCTGCTCCGAATTTTTTTGCCTGCTTAGCAAGATCAGCAATTTGGGTTGGGGGTACGTGTGTAATCTCAACACCGCATAGAAGATTTACACCAAAAATCTGAGCTGATTCCTTAATATGAACTAGAGATGCGAGCACTGTTTTTGTATTGGAAGTGTCTACATGATCTGTAATCGCAACTATTGAATATCCAAGAACCGCCATTCTTCGTATTAACTCGATTGGGAGCATCTCCCCATCTGAATGGATTGTGTGCGTATGCAGATCGTACATATTTTTCATTTCTTTCCTCCCAATTGTTGTCCAACTTTTTTTATAAGTGCCTCTTTCCCTTTTTTCCACTCAACAACCACCCTACCCTCATGTCGCTCCCAATGTGCAGGATGGTGTTGATCTTCGGCTCGGAATTTGAGTCCCAATCGCTTTAGTGCACGTTCAAGATCCGAAATTGACGGTGCCTTTGCCCCACTTTGGTGGGGAATCCTCCGCCCTTCGCTACGTTTCAGCGCGGCATTGAAGTAACAAGGATAAAGTATGCACTCATCTGCCATTGCAGGAGGGTTAGTGTGTTAAGGTATAAACACTGCACGCTCCCATCTAAGTGCATGCATCATATCGACGTCAAGATTGAGAAAGATATCTATGACGTCAACAATACGCTTGCAGAACAAAATGCTAAGCACTTAAAGGCGCATGGAGTTCGGGCATTCGACCTCCTAGGAGCTATTGGTTCTGGAAAGACAGCACTCATTGAAAAGCTTGTTCCTCTTCTTGTGAAAAAAGGGAAAAGAACGGGAGCGATTGCGGGTGATGTTTATGGGGATGATGACTTTAAACGGATTAAAACTCTAGGAATTCCAGTATATAACGCTAATACGGGAAAGGAATGTCATCTTGATGCCCACCTAGTCGAGCACGCAATTGATCATCTCCCTCTCGATGATATTGATATATTATTTATCGAAAATGTAGGAAACATGGTTTGTCCAACTGATTTCAAATTAGGTGCTGAGAAACGCATCGTAATTGTCAGTTCAACGGAGGGGGATGACGTTGTGAACAAGCACCCTATGATGTTTCGAGACGGTTCAATTGGGGTAATAAATAAAATTGACCTTGCTCAAGCGGTTGGTGCTAACCTTGACCGGATGGAGTCAGATATATACCGATATAATCCAAAAATGTCGGTATTCAGAACAAATTTAAAGACCGGAGAAGGTGTTGTAGCTCTTCTCGATGAAATTATCCGGTGAGCGCAGTTGTTAAATAACTGAAAAGGGAATATATACAGCACGTTCTTCGGGAAGAGTCCAGAAGACTTATAAAGAAAAATGGGGTTTATTCATGCTTTGGCAAGGAGAATCAATTCGGAAAGTGACCGGGGGGCGAATTCGTCCTGCAAAAGGAAAGCGAAGGAGTGAGATTGGGCTCGCCCCAGCGGACACCCATATCGGTGAAGATAAGAGAAAAATTGTGCGTACTACAGGGGGGAATGAGAAAGTTCGTGCCTTACGTGCAATATATGCAAACGTGACAACACCATCAAACGGTCAGACTAAAAAGGCAAAGATCGAGAAAGTAGAAGAAAATGGGGCTGATCCAAACTATGTCAGACGGAACCTCCTCACCAAGGGTGCAATAATCAGAACTGATATTGGACGTGCACGCATTGTTAGCCGTCCAGGTCAAGATGGTGTTATTAACGCAATATTGCTAGAATAAATCCTAAAAATAACAAATTCAACCAGTATCTTTTTTCTGTTGTATTTCCCACACAATATCTATGCGAAGGATCTATTACCTGTTCCCGCAGAAGATAGAATTATCATTTGCGATGGGTCTGTCGTTTTTAGATACTATCAAACATATCGCATCATTGGATGGTTCTGAAACGACTAAGACATCTGGAAAAGAATTAGTCAAGGTTAAGACCAAAGTCGAAGTGGCAATCGACAGAGCAACTTTTGGTGACATCACACCCGATGTATTACGACCTGGTACGATAACTGAAGCGCTTGACATGCGAATTTCGGTTCTTGCCCTCGCTTTGAGAGGTAGTGGTAAGGTACCGATTGCAAATGATATCTTTTTAATCCGACTTACCGACCGTGTCTCGCGAACGGATATCGACATTGCAAAGGAGACTAAGCCCGGTGGGCTTGATGCATTAGATATTAAAAACATTCTACTAGGTAAATAACTGTGACGTTTCAAATCACAATTGCAGCACCGTTCAGGCACTCAAGAAAACCAGAAATGAGAAAAAACGAGCTTGTCTACTACTATGCACTTGATCGTAAGTGGATGAGTACCGATGAAGTTAACTTGCTATTAAAAAACGCAGAAGAAGAGGGGCTTCTCATTCAAGATAATGGTATGTTTCGACCAAATTTTGATATATCGGGATTCGTCATTCCAATTGGATTCAAACCGACGTCAGCAATTTTTGAAAAAAAGAATCCATCACAGGAGCTAATTGAGAGAATTGCAAAAGCAACGAGTAAAAAAGATACAGAAGTGGTTGCAGAAATGAACAAGCTTATTAAAGATAATTTTGACGGTAATTTACTTCCTGAAGCTGCGATTGCCATTATTGCAAAACGGTACAAAGTACCGTTCGAAGATAAACTAGAGGAATTAAAAACAAGTGTAAAAAAGAATCGTTAATTGTATTTGTATTAATCTTTCTTTTCTGCAGTTTTCTTTTCAGGAGCTTTTTCAGCAGGTTTTTCAGCAATTTTCTCTTTACCTGCCTTTTTTTCATCAACAGGTTTTGCTGGGAACATCTCTTCAAGGGTTTTTTCACCATATGCGGTGACCTTTGCGTTTACTTGAACGAAGTCTGGAGTAATTTCTTTTGCACGGTTCATCTTGCGTTTACGCTGTCCCTCCATTTTTGGATGGTACCCTGTTGTATTGCCAGCCATGAGGAGATTCTTTCTTCCTGCACCTGGTAGACTCTTGTTTGCCGGTATGCCTGTGCGATCTGACCCACCAGTAATTTGTACCTTGTAACCTGCAAGTCCTAGTGGACTGAGGTCTACCTCATCTCCAATACGTTTTCCAACAAGGGTACTTGCTATGCCACCAGTTGCGTCAACATTATAAGCGCGTCCTGTTTTGGGGTCTGAAACAACGACCTTCAATTCCACCATTTGAAAACTCCTATATGACTCTTTTATCCAAATTTGGTTTATCTATCTCTGGTTATCGGCTCTGCCGCTTACTCATGAGAAGTACCCATTTTATATGCAGGATACACTATTAAAGCCTCGCGTCGACAGTGATTTTTTTACTTCCCCCAAAATGGGTCTACCTTACGTTTCATTGTCGTGAACTCGGACAAAACTTCTTGCGATGGTAAATTCAGGGACTTAATCATTTCGTGCTCGAGTACCTTAACATGTCGCTCTGGAATATCAACATAGAGATCATCACCCACACTTATTTGCCGGCCGACCGTTGCTCCCTCAATTGAAATCGCTACCTCCAGTCCTGCTTCTGCTTCGCGGAGGTTTTCTCCTCTAAGCTGCATCGTTTTAAGATGACCGACTTTTTTGCCATCAATTTTAATGAGGTCAACATCACTACGAAGCTTTCCACCGAGAACTCTCACACCAACTACAGCGGGGTTACTCTGACGGAAGATGCAATCTGGTAGCAAGCGAATCTTTGCAGGCATAACGACATGCTCGAATCGTTTTTGCTCAGCAAGCCGCTTCTGTTCATCTCGCCAATCAACGTATTGGTTGATGAGTTGATAGATCACCTTACCCTCAAAAACTTTGATTTGTGTGTAAAGTGGGTTTTTTATCATTTCTGCGGCATCAGGGAGAATTTGTGTATTAAAACAGAGTAAAGCCCGATAGAGTGGATTTTTAATTGTCTCTGTGTCAATTAAATCATGCCGGCTTACAGGTCCCACCTCCGCACGCATAACGCCAATCTCTTTTGTTTCAAGCTCCTTACAAAGCGCTTCGAGAGCTCCAATGGTGTCCGCTTTGATTATAAGTCCTTCTTCTGCGAGATTGACGTGAATCTCACTCATCTCCTTTCTAATTCGTGCCTCCACTTCGCTTCGGTCACCACGGATTACAAAAAGAGGTGAACCTGCAATTACTCCCTCAAGTTTTGGTGCTGTAACCTTGATCCCTGCCGCTGCAGCAACAGATTTCACCCGTTCGAATCGGTCTTCGATTAAAATTTCCTTCATTGGACGGGGTTTCAAAAGCGATCGGACTTTGGTTACTATCACATCATCCTTTGCTGCGATTGCGATTTCGTCACCGATGGATAGTGTTCCATCGTACAAAATTACATCCAATGTTAGACCAAGACCTCTCTCTTCTTTAACTTCAAGAACAGTGCCTGCGCCAGGACCCTCAACTGAAAGAGCAAGTTCCTCTCCCATATACCTCTGAGCTAAACCAATCATGACTAATAATAAATCGGCAATTCCCTCTCCTGTATGTGCACTCACTGGAACGACAGCAAGGTTACGCTGGAAATCTGAGATCCGGTCAAACCGGTCAGCTGAGAATCCCAATTCACCGAGTTTTCCCACAATTTCGTAGGTTTTGTTTTCAACATCGCCTTTTACTCGTTCGTTCTGCTTTGTAAATGATGAAACGAATGTTTCGTTTGCATTTACTCGCCACCCATGAATTCTATCAATTTTAGTTGCTGCAATCACAAAAGGTGTACGGCAGTTACGCAGAATCTGAAGTGCTTCAATTGTTTGAGGTTGAAAACCTTGCGTTATGTCAACGACGAGAATTGCCATATCAGCTAAAGCTCCACCTCTTGCGCGTAGTGTAGTAAAGGCGTGATGTCCCGGGGTATCGATAAACAGAAGACCAGGAATTTTAATCGGGGCCTTTTCTATTGTTCCACTCATTGCTCGAATGGCTTCTATTGGAACAACCGTTGCACCGATATGTTGTGTAATAGCCCCTTCTTCAGATGAGACAACTGATGAGCCACGGATTCGGTCTAAAAGCGATGTTTTACCATGATCGACATGACCCATCACACAAACGATGGGTGTACGAATTTTTGGATTCTGCGCCATTGTTATCACCAGTCCATTACAGGACACACATCGCCGGCAGAACCCACGTTGCCGCACAGAAAATGGTGCGGTCCTGAAATTTTATGAACCTAAGGACAAAGTGTCCATGCCAACCTGATTAATACTGGACGCATACGGATATTAATAGTCACCGAAAATGGCGTCGGTATATTTATTTTGAGATCACTTGTCATAATTCAGTTAATATTCTCTCGTGTCATCACACAAGGATACCTTAAATAGAAAACACTTCCAATGTAAAAGGGAAATCTGCCAGGGTGGGGTAGTTGGTTATCCTAGGGGACTGTGGATCCCTCGACCCGGGTTCAAATCTCGGCCCTGGCCTAATTACTATTGGTTGTAGTCTAATTCTCTTTTTGGGCCTAAATTGCTCGTATTCCACTCGTTCTCACTCTTATAAGTGAACAATCGGTGACAATGTATTATCATTAGTCTCGGTTTATCAGTATAAAGAAAGATAGTTGGTTAATTAAAACCGGGCTATACTTTTTTCACTTCTGATCTAATCGGTTAATTCTTTTTATTGCTTGAACGATCTGATATGGAATAATCATGGGTGAACAGGAAGAACGGACAAGAACAAAGATGGGTCAGACCCCCCTCTTGACGGATCCCCCGTTTTATCTTGAAGAGTTTGAAAAATCATATCGGTATATCATCGAAGAATATGAAGTGATTCCTCGTGATATTGCTATTTTCATGCCCTGTTCAGTCCGGAAACCCTATAGTACAAGCCCTAGCCATCAGCTCATAAGGATGATAATCTCGCAAATCTTTGACGCATCGCAATATCATATTATTATTTTCGGAACCTGTGGCATTGTCCCTGCCGAGCTTGAAGAAATGTATCCGTATGCTCACTACAATTATATGTTGGGAAAATGTAAAGACGAGAAGATTAAGGAAGATTTTCTTCGTATTGAAACCGAACGAGTGGCAGGTTATCTTGATAAGACGCGTAATATATACAAATTTCGCATAGCGTATTGTTTAGGTATCTTTCGTCGGGCTCTTATTCAAGGATCGAATGAATCTGGGGTTCCGATCGATATCATTCTTCCCACTCGTGATATGATCAATAAAATAATTGAAGAAGAAGACTGCGTATTTCAAGAAGGAAGTCTATCAATGGATAAATACTTGGGAGAATTTTGTGAAGAGCTTATCAAATTTAAGGGTTCTCTCTCAAATGTCGAATAGAAGGTTATATCAAACCTATCAGTCTCTATTTCGGTGACTTTAAAAAATTTTCAAGATATCAGCTGGTTTTGATATAGTCCTGTAAAAAGAGAGCTACTACCGCAGCCAGAGCGAGAGATAACGTTTTGTCAGTGATTTCCGTCACTATGTTCCCGATAAGTATTCCAATTGCTGGATTTCCTGCGACACTGGAAAAGAACGTTTCGACAACTAATGTCCCCTCATAGGTAGATGTTGGAACAAGTACAATGATTGTCATTGTCAGAAGGGTGTTTAAAAGTCCGGTTATTATCCCTGCCGCGCCGAGCTTAAACGGTTTTTTTAGATTGATCCATCCCCGTCTCCAAAAAAACCATGTTGAGCCAGCAACTAAAATGCTGCTTGTTGCCCAAATTAATGAGAAAGGGTTCCAAATGGTGAATGCCATGATTAAGTTATAGATAATACCTGCACACGCTCCAATCCAGAAACCGCCGATAATCACTATTAACGAAGTCCCCCACGTATCCATGAAAATAGGGATATGAGATTCAACCATTAGGATTGACGTAGCGAGATTGAGCGTAACTGCAATTGCAATAAGCGATAGTGGACCACCGGAAGAAAGTAATGGTAATTTGTTGGAACTTAGTTTGTGAGTATCTGGTATCCCAGCTGTTTCTCTCTCTTTTCGTGTTGTATATCTTGAGATATAGTGCGCATTGACAAGCAAACCGATTAGAACCGCCATATACATGATACCGATTATCATCTCGATGACTACAATCGATCTCGCGATAGGTGCAACAGCGGTAATATCCCCAAATCCGACAGTGGAGAGAGCCGTGAAACTGAAATACAAGAGCGAGGAGATAGTCTGTTTTCCATATGTAAAATGGAAGGATCCCGGTGTAAGAAACTCAATGAGGGTGTAAATCAGACCGAATGCTATCCCAATCATAATATAGACATTAACAGCGCGATAGAGCTCCCTCATCGTAACATCGTGGGCGGTGAGTATCCGTTTGAGAATAGCGAGGAGGATATAAATTAGAAATACGATTATTGTAATGAGTTCTACAATCCAAATGCTACGCACGTTTCGGAACACATTCGTCCAAGCTGCAAGCAATGTCGGGATTGCGAGAAGTATACCAATTGCGATCTGCCGCGGGTGATCACTTACCTCATAAAGTGCCGAAATCAAAAGTGCAGAAAAAAGACAAACAAGAAGGATATCACCTATGCTGGTAGTCTCAAAGTATGGGAAAACAATTATAATCGCAATCAGCGAGATGAGCGTGAAGAGATCTTTGTTTTTAATCGTAGTGGAGCTAAGTTTGTGAAGTATGAGACATTCCTCCCATGCGAGGAGCAATCACCGGTTATGTTGCCTTCCTGTTTAATAATATCGGGTGAAAGATACAAACAATTAAATTCTAAATATTTTCGAATGGAAACGCCACAGATTTCATTTAAATAAACAAGAAAAGAAACGCACTCGGACTTCCCGCCACGGTCTCCTTTTTATTTATATACATTCCTCATTATTGCAGGAAATTTGATTAGACGTGACAGAACCAATCCCTTCAAGACTTCGCTATCATGCAAATCTAACGCGTAATTTTAATCGTCAGGCAGACAACAAAATAAGAGATTTCACATGGATATTACAATTATGATCGGATATTTTGCCGGCACGCTAACAACCATCTCTTTTCTTCCACAAGTAATCAAAACATGGAAACTCCGCTCGACTCACGACTTTTCATTTGCGATGTTGACACTTTTCGGTCTTGGTATGTTACTATGGGCGGTATATGGTATTTCGATTAATTCCATGCCTATCATCCTCGCCAATATAATAACATTTGGGCTAATCCTTGTTCTGGTTATGATGAAAGTGAAGTACAAATAATATTGCTCTTTTTTGAAATTTGATTGAAATATAGTGTTAAAAAGAATTTAAGGGAGTAGAACGATGCATCCTGCGATTTTATCGTGAAGTCCCTGTCGCTTCTTGGTAAATCCTATCATAATAAAACCAATAAAAATGATAAGAGTGGAAATGAATTTTGCGAAGTGACGTAGCGTTGCACGGGCGAAGCTTATTCTGTTTCCTTCTTTATCTGTTACTACAATACGCAAGAGCGTTTTTCCCGGAGTTGCCATGCCTCGTGAGCACTCAAATCCTGCAAAATAAAGCCATGGGACGACAATAAAGAGAACACCTAGTGAAGCAATAATCGGAATGAATGCTGCTTCTGGAGTACCAACATCGGTCAAAGAAGCAATTGGTGCATGTTGGACTGTATAATAATAGAAATATTTCACACCTTGAACGAGATTGAAGAAACTAGCAGTAATGGCGATCAAGATCAACAGTAATATTGCATCTATGATAAACGCAAAAAGTCGTCTACCGAGACCAGCATAATCACCAGTTAAAGGAGTTTCAGCATCCTCATCTTCTGTCTCTATATTCATCACAGCTTTCGGTGCGACTGCTTCAATATCCGCTCCGCACCATTGACAATATTTTCCGGAAGCGTCAGTCTCCTTTCCACATTTCGGACAGAACATTCCCTCTCTCCTAATATGTAACATTAATCCCGATATCCTTTTTAATTTAACTGTTCCGGTCTTGATTCTGTGCGATTTTTTCGGGTTCTTTGTGCTCTGTCCATATCAAATGGTCTCCGATTAAGAAAAAAACCGCACAAAGCGCGATCCGAGCACAAATGAGTTATAGCACTGTAAACGATCTTCGTATATGAAACGTCTATTCACTTTCATCTCTATTTTGATTCTATTACTCCTATTGACTTGTAGTGGGTGTACAAACGCACCAAAAAGTCCCCCCATTACATCGGTCCCTAC
This sequence comes from Methanoregulaceae archaeon, assembly GCA_015660965.1. Lineage (GTDB taxonomy): Archaea > Halobacteriota > Methanomicrobia > Methanomicrobiales > Methanospirillaceae > MVRE01. Next base: position 80,769 of record JACTVG010000004.1, on the reverse strand, counting down.
AACAGAATTACCGTCAACGACAACAACACTTCCGAGCATTACGGCAACTCCAGTTCCCCTCAGAACACTTCCTTCTGGATTAGATGTAGATCTCCAGTTGTCAAAAGATCGAACCAATTCAGATATTACTCTCCATTATAATGGGGGTCGAGGCCTCTTGTTTGTCCAAAAGATCATGATGCGGGTTACTCGTTCAGATGGCACAGTGGAAGAACAATATTTGAACGGGGGGAAAAAACCTAACCAAGGTGATGAAATAGTTGTCACGGGTACACGAGGGAGTGACTGGTGCGAAGTCTATGTTACTACCAATGGAACCACCTACAAAGTAATTGATGAGCATTTGATTGTTGGGGGGTTCTATAATGGTGGATAATTTTTTCATTTTTAAATAGAGAGATGATCCCGTCCAACACGATTAGCATACCACTGGGTTGCAATAGATAGAAAAATACTTATTACGATTACACTGGCAAGAACAAACCACTGTTCAGTTCCTGCGGTACCGACAGCTAGCTTAGTTAAAAGGTTAAGAGGATTTGCAGGTAGTGCGATGACAAAGAGAATTACGACAACTAATGCTGTAGAGAAAATAAACTGCGCAGCGGTTCGCTCTCTATAATGTAGAGCAGTTAGCGCACCGAGTAAGATTGGAATAAAGGAGGTGAGGGTAACTTGGATGATGATGAGTGGAACATTTTCAATTGTGATACCATTCAGTAATAATAAAAGGAGCCATGCCCCTGCTTGAATTGGTACAAGCAGTTCGCAAGCAATTACTTTACTCCATACCATCTCGGCAAATGTTACGGGTGTTGAGATTAGGGTTTCGAGAGTTTCGTGCTGGTACTCTTCAGTTATCAGGTCAATAACAAGTGCGGATGAGATTATCGCCGGCATGAAAACAAGTAATGGGATTAATAGACCATATACAAATTCGTAGAAGTCACCCCCGCTAGGTGCTTGAGGGAGTTTAAGTGGGATAGGTTGTTCAGTGAGGCGAGTCCCTCTAATATTGCGCAGATCTTTCTCGTATTTAAGAAAAATATCTTTGAGCTTAACATTGACAATAGCACTTTGCAAGTCATTCTGAATTGTATAAAGAGTGACCTTGACTGGATCGATTGCATCCGGAGCAGTGTCCGGGACATAAATAACAGCCGCGATCTTTCTCTCCTTAAGAGTGGTTACAGCAGTTGATAGATCCATATCATAGACAATAAAATCTGGGCTTTTATCCAGGTAATCGTGCAATGCAGAATCGTTGCCTGTATAGGCTATGTTGTATTTGAATCTTGAATATTTGGAAAGTGATGAAGGATCGTACATCGATGTAAGTCCGACCATGAGAAACGATGAGAACATCGCAATAAAAAGCTGAAGCAGTACTGCAAGCAGTATAGTCCGTTCGTTGAGTAACCCGCGGAATTCCTTTCGTATGATAATAGAAAGGTGTCGTGCTTTCATGTGATCCACCCGAGTATAAAGTAGAAGTTATATAAACAGTGAATCGCTGTCGCTGCGATTAGACCTGGAACAAACCATTTTCTTCCGCCAAATTTTAGTGCACAACAGACAACAAAAACACCTGCAAAGTGTAGTAGCAGAGGTAACCAAAGGGTACCGAGAGATAAGAAAAGGATGCTACCAAAAACAGACTCTGTAATCTGAGCAATTGTGATGAGGAGTAAAAGTTTCTCACCAACAAGAAAACCAACGGCTGTTACAAAACAACCAATTATTAGGTTTTTCCATGATAGAAAGTTGACATCTTGCGAATAAAAGGTGTAAATCCCAACTGATTTTGTAAGTTCTTCAATTCCCGCCGCGAAAATAATGAGCAAGACAAGCGAGTATGGCATAGGTAAGTTGAAGAAAAGCACGAGGCACATCAGCTGTACCATGAAAACAAATGGGATAGCAAATCCATTGAGTAAAAAGAGAGAAACAAATGGGTGGATTTTGCTCGCGCTCTCTGCGATAAATTCTCTGATTCGAGGTAACAACCGTTTTTCAGAAAAGAGACGTTCTTCCTTGAAGTTTTTTACTGCAACATAAAAAAGCACAGTAGAGGTTAGCCAGAATAATGATGTAGAGAATAGGTAGTCAGTGATGGTATAAGTCGTACCTTGTAATGTCAAAATAATGAGCGTGAGTGGGGAGATTAAACTGATTACGTGCACGTTGGCGAAAATACTCGGGAAAAAGAGATAAGATGTTGCAACTGTTGAGAAAAAGATTGAGATAAAGGAAAGTTCTTTAAAACTCCTTGAAACCATCCCAATAATCAAGGCATTGGCTAAAAAGAAGAAAATCACAGGAATGAGTGGAAGAATGATAAGTGGGGAGGCTTTCAAATATGCTGTAAGTCCAACGGAAATGGCAAGCATTCCAATTAGATACGGAAGAGATTTTCCGATTATAATTGAACCGGTTCTAACGGGTGTGGAGAGAAGTACCTCACCTTTATGCTCAATACGTTCGTTCATTATACTCATCATGAAAAACTGTGACGTAAAGTAGAGTGGAAAAATGAAGACAAATATCAAAATAATTGAGTCAAAGGGTAGTGGAGGAGAGAGTTGGGATGGGGTTTTGAACCTTCCTCGAGAAGAATCAGAAGAAAGCATTTCGGTATAGCGAGAGATTTGTGAGTTTCCAGTTTCAGATTTTGTCAGTTCTGTGCGAAGTTCTTCCTGACTGAATCCTAAGGTTGGTGATGGGGTCGGAATGCCATGTACCTCACTTTCTGGAACGGGAGCAATATTACTAGGTGTTGCGGAGATGTACTTGCCACTCTGGGTAGCAAGAAAATTTAGTTCACTTTTTACATTTTGGATGTCGATCCAAAGAGGATAAGCAGAATAGAGATCGTCCTGCTGATTGTAGACATGGTTTGTGTATTTTGTGTAATCACGTTCGATCGTTTTAAGAGCCGACTTTCCGCGTTCGGTAGTACTTCCATATACCTGTTCGTGAACGATGATAACATCAAAAAATTGACGGTTTGAAAATAGGGCCACACTATCAAGCTGGTAAACAGTAAATCGGCTATCGCTTGACAATAATTGGGCGATGGATGGATTGTCCACACCAACTACGTACATCCCATCCTGTAGATGCATCCCGCTTTGGGCTGCAAATCCAGTGACGAGTACAAGAAGTACAAAAAGGACGATCGCAAGGGGAAGCGTGTCTTTACTCATTTGCGTCAGAGTGCGTTTAACTTCCCATCGCGCAATGGTGGCAATATCTGCGAGTGCAGGCATACAAATTCTCGCATATAGTCATCTGGATGTTAGAAGATCGGTTTTATACCAATAACCAATCCCAAATCACGAATGGACCATACAATAGTCAATCAGAGCGCTCAAATATCCACCCATGATAACACCACATACGTGCAAAACTAATAATTAGAATTCGAGAATTTTAATGAAATTTTTTTTCTAATTTAAAACAAACAAACTATTCGGCAATAAATCAAGTTGAAGTATGGTGTATAATACGAAATTATTTGACCATCACAGCGCAACATTGCTCGAACGTGTGAAATCCCATGATAACCGCCAAAAACATTGTCAAGAAATTTGACGGATTCACTGCGCTTGACGGTATTAGTTTCGAGTTTGATGAAGGAGAAATTTTCGGGATTATCGGGCATAATGGTGCGGGTAAGACAACACTGTTAAAAATCATGTCTGGGTTGATAGCACCCACATCTGGATCTCTACAGGTTAACGATATTGATGTAATCAAAGATCCACTTACCTTAAAAGGAATGCTCGGGTACCTTCCTGAAGAATCTCGACTTTACGAAACGATGACGGTAGAGAATTACCTTGCGTTCTTTGGCGAAATTTACGGGCTCTCCTCACAAACTATCAATGAGCGTAGCCGTCAACTTCTTGCTGTTTTATCACTGGAATCTAATGGCAAAAAAATTGGCGAGTTTTCGAAGGGAATGAAACGCAAAGCAGCAATTGCACGGTCTCTAATCCACAATCCGAAACTATTGGTATATGATGAAGCGACGAGTGGACTTGATCCTATGACCTCACGTTTTATCGCTGATTATCTTCGCACGCTAAAGCGTGATGGCAAGACAATCATTCTGTCGGCTCATAACCTCTATCAAATAGAGGCGATTTGCGACAAGGTCATGATCCTGCGTCGTGGGCAGATGGTTGCATTTGGAAGTATGCACCAGCTTCGTAGTCAGTTTGGTTCGCTTACTTACACGATATTTTTCTCGATTCAAGATCCGAGCAAGCTACTTGGGCATTCAAAAACATACCAGCAAGAAGAAGGGTTTTACATTTGTCATGCAGAGAATATGAAGACACTTAACGAGTCAACAGGGCTTATTACTGAAGCTGGCGGAAGAATTGAAAAAATTGAGTCACGGTACCCATCGCTCGAAGAGATGTTGGTGAAAATCGGAAAATAAATAATTTTTTGTTATACCTGTTTGTATTTTTGGATTTAGCGTTCTCTGTTAAAATCAATTTGTGTCTCAAAATATATCTATAAATACTGTACCTAGAAATTAGGTGACTAAAGATTGGGGTGTTGATATTATGGAATTCAAAGATATTGTGATGTCGCGTTATGCAACAAAAAAGTTTGACGGTAAAAAACTTCCTGAATCAAAAATTAATGAGCTTCTTGAGCTTGTGAGGTTTGCTCCTTCAGCGTTGAACCTCCAACCATGGAAGATCAAAATAGTTACGGACCAGAGACTGAAAGAGCAACTTAAACCAGCCACATGGAACCAAGAACAGATTACGACATGTTCTCATTTGCTTGTTTTTTGTGCAGATTCAGATTATGAGGGTTTAATCCGAAGACTTGATGCTTTAATGAAAAAACATAGCATTCCCGTGGAAATAAAAAAAATGGTAATTGAAATGGCAAGTGAAATGACCCGAAAAATGACACCTGACCAGAAACTTGTATGGTCACAGGCTCAGGTCTATCTTGCGTTGGGAAATGCAGTGAATGGCGCAAAATCACTTGGTTTTGATTCCTGCCCGATGGGGGGTTTTGACCCAAAAGAATATTCACGGATTCTTAAACTTCCGTCAAATGTGGTTCCGACAATGTTATGCCCTGTTGGTTATGCCGCAGACAAACCCTTGTTGAAGATACGGTTTCCAAAAGAGGATATTGTAATCTAATCATTCAAATTTTCAGATAATTTTATAAAATATCACATAAAAGAAAAACGGGCCTGAAGGGATTTGAACCCTTGACCTGCGGATTAAGAGTCCGCCGCTATGCCAACTAAGCTACAGACCCACTTAGACCTAATTATGTGGTTGACAATCCTGAATAAAGGTTTCTAGCAGAACCTTCTTCTGCAATTCCTTAATACAATGGAAGCTGAAATTCTTCTTACATGCCTGACGTAGCGCAATTTGTGCCGCAGGGTCAGATTCGGTATATCATCTTCGGCTGCGGTACAACCGGCTATAACATTATTCTCGAATTAGTAAAGGAAAACGAGCATGTTGTGGCAATCGACCGTGACGAGCAACGTGTCCGGACTCTCCGTGACCAGAAATATGATGCTTATTTACGGGACGTAAAGGCCCCCGATATGCTTGTGGGATTACCCGAACCTGAGATCGCATTTGTAATGACAAACGATGCAGAAGCGAATCTCGCGGCTGTTATTGCAATTAAAAAACGATACCCGTCGGCCCATTTGATTGCACGTGCGATCGATCCTGTCAGTGCATCAAAATTAACAAATGCTGGTGCTGAGTTAGTTCTCTACCCACAGGAAGTCGTCGCTAAGGCTGCGATCCACCAAATTAAAAAGCAACACATGAGTCGGGTTTCGCAACGCTTGTTTACTTTGCTGGCAGGATGGGAGGGGACGTTGGGTATCGTAACTCACAAAAATCCAGATCCTGATGCAATTGCAAGTGCAATGGCCCTTGCCGCAATTGCAAGACACGCAAACCCCCAAAACCTGATTATTCGCATGTTTTACGAAGGTAATATCGGGCATCAGGAAAACAGGACGTTTGTTAACCTTCTCGATATCAAAATGGAACATCTAACTGCAGAGGTACTCACAAAATGTAACTATCTTGCTCTTGTGGATAGTCCGGCACCGGGAGCTAATAATGATCTTCCACAGGCAACTAAGATCAATATTATTATCGATCATCATAAAGATGGGAAGCATATAGCGTCACCGGGAACCTTTGTTGACATTCGCCCCGGTGTTGGTGCTACCGCTAGTATTCTGACCCAATATTTACAGGAACTTGATATCCCCGTCGATAAACGAGTAGCGACCGCATTACTTTACGGTATCCGAGCCGATACCAAAGATTTCAAACGCAATACAACCCCGCAGGATTTGAATTATGCAGGATTTTTACTACCACTGACCGATGCGGATCTTCTTGATAAAATAATGTCGCCGTCACTTTCACAAGAGACAATCGATGTTCTAGGCAAAGCCATACAGAATCGTCAGGTGATTAGCGGGTACCTCTTTTCAAATGTGGGATATTTAATGAATCGCGATGCTCTCCCACAGGCAGCGGATCTGCTCATTACACTTGAAGGTGTAAACACAGTCCTAGTGTACGGCATTACTGACAATGCGATAGTAGTATCGGCACGGAATCGTGACATACGGCTTCATATCGGCAATGCACTTGCGGAAGCGTTCGGAGATATCGGGGATGCTGGAGGACACCCCAATATGGCAGCCGCGACCCTCCCGCTTCACTATTTCGGCCGAGTGGAGCAGAAAGCCGATCTTTTAAATATCGCTATTGCTCCCATCCTCCAGAAGTTCAAGACCCTTGTAGGGCTCGAGAACGAGGGAAAGTAGGATGCAATTTGCGGATTGGGAACCATACTACCGCGAAATTCTTGATTATTTTGGCTTTGACAAGAAGCAAGATGAGAAAGCAGCCAAACTACTTTCAACGCTTTTAAATCGTGATGACCTTCCGATGCTTACCTCGCTCTGCAACGTAAAGAACATAACTGTATGTGGGAACGCACCCTGCTTAAAGAATGAACTTAAAAAAATTCGCGGTTCAATTTTTGCAGCGGATGCAGCGGCAGAAGTACTATTAGACAACAATGTGCGCCCAGATGTAATATTCACTGATCTTGATGGTGCAACTGATAGGTTCATCGAAATGAACCAAATCGGGACGATAATTGTCGTTCATGCGCATGGTGATAATATACCATTACTTCTTTATTGGGTTCCAAAATTTCCCGGACCGATCGTTGCCACTACGCAAGCAGAACCTCTTCCTCATGTCTACAATTTTGGTGGTTTTACTGATGGTGATCGTGCTGTCTTTGCTGCAGATGAACTAGGAGCCTCTAGTATCACAATCATTGGGTTTGATTTAAATGATCTGAATGTCGAGCCCTTGAAACGCGGTAAACTATTCTGGGCAAAAAAACTGCTCGAATTGATTGGGTATGAATGTTAAAGCGTTCATATTCGATGGTTATGTTGATGAGCCTGCTTGTCTTGGTGTCCCACCATATATTTCCCCTTATATCCGATCTGTTGCCGGAGTTCTTTCAGAACATGGATATTCAGTAAAGTATCTTACTATTGACCAACTTCGCACGAATCCTAAACTTCTGAACGAGCTTAATTCTGCACATCTTATTATTATGATTGCTGGGGTGACGGTACCTGGAAAGTATCTCGGTGGAACGCCAGCGACCTTGACCGAAATTCAACAGATCGGTATGGCGATCCAACATCCCAAAAAGCTTATTGGGGGGCCAATCGGGTTAGGATATTCTCCGGAGGGAGGGAGGCGGGCAGTGCGGCAAGATATCAACGGATTTGATGCTATGCTCGAAGGTGCTGTTGCTGAAGCACTAGATGCGTATCTTAATGGCCGTGAACCCCGCGGGATACTGGATTACAATCGTTCTGATGCTTGGAGTGTTTCGGGAAGTGGAATAATTGAACAACATCCAAATTTCCCATTCATAATGTGTGAGATTGAGACTGCTCGGGGATGTGCTCATGGAGCTTATGGGGGGTGCTCATTCTGTACAGAACCGTTCTACGGCCAACCAATGTATCGTAGTATAATGGGTATTTCGAATGAAGTTGCTGCATTGTATGCGCATGGTGCACGACACTTTCGTGTAGGTCGTCAACCGGATATCCTAATATATGGTGCAGCGGGTGGCGAATATCCGACACCAAATCCTGAACTCATAGATCGGCTTTTTCTCTCCATTCGCAAGGTTGCTCCGGATCTGAAGACCTTACACATTGATAATACCAATCCAGCGACAATTTCCCGGCATGAAGAAGCGGCTCGAGAGGCACTTAGAGCAATCATTCGATACCACACAGCAGGTGATGTTGCTGCGTTTGGCATGGAGACTGCAGATCCAACAGTAATTGCTGCCAACAATTTAAAAGCACAACCCAACGAGGTTTTTCGGGCTATACAAATTGTGAATGATGAGGGTGTAAAGCGGAGAGGGGGGATCCCGGAACTTTTACCGGGTCTTAATTTTGTATGCGGACTTGCTGGAGAGACAGAAAAAACCTATACTTTGAATGATCGTTTCCTCATGAGTGTCGTCAATGCCGGCCTTCTTGTTCGTCGGATAAACATTCGGCAGCTGATGCCGTTTGAGGGTACACCTGCTTATATCAACAACACGTTAGGAAAACACGAACGGTCGTTCCGACAGTTCAAAGAGCATGTTCGGCAGCATGTTGACCTTCCTATGCTAAAGCGTGTTTATCCATTAGGAACTGTTCTCAGAGATGTTATCGTAGAGATTGAGGGGGATCTATCCTTTGGGCGGCAGATGGGATCTTATCCGATTCTTATAGGAATCCCTCTTCGCCTGTCACAGCGAATGGTGCTCGATGTTACGATCGTTGATTGGGGCATGCGATCGGTCACTGCTTTACCATTCCCTATAAAAATTAACACATTGCCCATAGCGGCACTAAAATGGATACCAGGTATCGGAAAAAAACAGGTTGCACGGATTATTACAAAACGCCCATTTAAAACATTGGATGATTTCCGTTTGGTTGCTGGCAGAACTCCCCTTGAACACTTAATCAGTTTGTAAAATTTTTCAAATTTCTTTTAATTCGACGACCTTTAAAATATCTGATCTTGTAACAATTCCAACAATACGATCCTTATCGACCACTGGTATTCTTCCGATATCTTTTGCTGACATAAGTCTGAGCACATCGGTAACTGGGGTATCGGGTGAAACCGCGATTATATTTCTTGTCATGACATCCCTGACTTGCATTGCATCACGATCAATTGGTGACATTTTCTGAACATCAGCAACAGTAACAATTCCAACAAGGACATCGCGATCCACGACCGGAAATCCAAGATGTTTTGTCGCAAACATTGTCTCAATAACTTTTGTAACCGGAAGGGTGGGTGCAACTGTAATCACCGGGCTACTCATGACACTACCCACTCGCACATCTTGTAAGAGTACACTGTATTTGACTGCAACGGTTTCTTGACTTGCTCCGATATAGATAAAAAAAGCGATCAGCAGAAGCAAGGGGTTGAAAAAGACAATTCCTATGATAGCAAATACAACGGCAAATCCTTTGCCTATATCAGCAGCAATCCGGGTGGCACGATGTAACGGCATCCTTTTCGCCAACCCGGCTCTCAGCACTCTTCCTCCGTCCATAGGGAATGCGGGAAGGAGATTGAATATAAAGAGGATAACGTTGAGAATACCGAGATAACCAAAAATAAAAATGAGTACACCTGCAAGCGGAGCATCGCTAACCATCGAATCAATTAGATAAACGAATCCACTGCACACAAGACCGACGAAAAGACTCGTTATTGGACCAATAAGGGCCATCGGTAGCTCCACGACTGGATCTGGGAGTCCTTCTTCCATTGATGCAACGCCACCAAATATGAGAAGAGTGATGCTATTGATCTTAATCCCACTTTGTCGGGCAACAACCGAGTGAGCTAGTTCATGGACTAAAACACCAGCAAAAAGCCCAAGTGAGATTACGATACCTAGAATATATGGGATATAACCCGTAGTAATCAGCGAAACGTCAATTGGAACGGAATAGATCTCTCGAATGAGATCTGCAGTCGTTTCGATCTGACTTCCAATTATCCAAGCAAAAAGCGGGATGATCAAAAGAAAAGTGAAGTGAATTAGGATGGGAATTCCAAAAATTCGCCCGATCCGAAACGACCCGTTCATAATTAAAGGATTATCTTTTTAACCATTATAGTATATACTTTCAATTGATAGCGATGCAAACCCAGATAACAGAATTGTTCGGGCTTTTGATCTACACTGAGAAGGGAATGTTTGTAGGAGAAGTCGAGGATGTCCTTTTAGATGTTGATCAGAAGAAAATTGATTCGATTGTTGTAGGAAAAGTTAACGATCAACTGGTTGATTTGAAAAACTTCAAAGGCTTGAAAATCCCATACCGCATTATCAGCGCCATTGATGATATCGTTCTTATCCGCCACCTACCTGGGGCATTCACCCAGTCCTCGACGATTGAGTAAATCTTCCGGCTGAAACGATACAAAACCTCTTTTTTTGCTTGCATTGGTTGCCGTATGGAGAACCGTGAACTATTTGCCTCAATAACTTCCGTCCCCCCTATTATTATTCGTCTGGATGGAAGAGCATTTCACCGGCTTGCCCATATCCTTGGTCTCAAGAAACCTTTTGATGTGGGTTTCTCCAAGGCGATGTCAGCCGTTTGCCGTTCTCTGGTCGCTGATAGTGGTCTCTCCCCTGAATTTGCCTTCACGTTTTCCGACGAGATCAATTTATATGTTACAAAGCTCCCCTTCTCTGGACGTGTCGAGAAGATCGATTCTGTTGCTGCCTCATTTGCAGCGAGTGCACTTACCATTGCGTTAGAATGTGCCGAACCTATTTCCTTTGACAGCCGTGTTATCCCTGCAACACCAGAATATGCCATAGAGTATTTGATCAACCGGCAGGAAGAAGCGTGGCGTAACCATTTGAATGCTTATTGTCAACAAGCGCTTATCGTCGGTGGTATGAAACCTCGTCAAGCGGCCGCAAAGTTGAAGGGTATGTCGTCATCGGACATGCATGAGCTTATGCACGCACGTGGTGTCAATCTTGCAAAAACCCTCACTTGGCAGCGACGAGGGGTTCTCATTTATAAAAAAACTACAGAAAAGGAAGGATATAATCCTTTAACCCACCAAAAAGTGAAGGCCGTACGAACCAGCGTTACTGTCGACAACGACTTACCTCTGTTTAATTCGCAAGAAGGGCGCGTATTCCTAAAAAAATTGATATTAAGTGCGTGAGATACCGATTATCATCCCTACACCTTCAACATCCCAATCTTTTATGTTCTGATGCTTTCTTATCTTATCACCGGGTTTGACAAAAGATAACCCAATCCCTTGCCCGTGGGATGCCTTTGCTCGAACCTCTTTCGCAATAAAATCACTTACAATTTTCAATCCGATTTTTTCTTTATTGAGTAGAGAATAAACTCGATTGTCTTTTACAGATATTTCAACACTAATGAAATCCTCCACCGCAAGATCGAGTTGTCGACGCATCTCTTGAATTCGACGGATTATCTCTCGGGTCCACCCCTCTGTTTCTAGCTCATTGGTGAGTTTGACATCGACGTAAACCGTAGCATCCTGCATTGGAGCCGAAAAGACGTTTTCCGGCATTTTTTCTGAAAATGTGAGATGTAAATCATTAATCTCGTAATTATTGACGCCATCGGATAATTTCACTATTTTGCCCGCTTCAATCTCTTTTTTAAGCGCCGATCCATCAGCAGATTCTATGAGAGTTTTAACTATCGGTGAATTCTTACCAAAAGCAGGGCCGAGTACCTTCATCACTGGGGATGCATGCCATTGGATTCGATCCCATGATCCCGTGATAACTGTCACCTTTCGGGCATTAGCTCGATCCATACAGATTGTGTTCAATCGGTTGATTGCAGTTACGACATCGTTTTTTCCAGTGACTACGATCACCTCACTAACAGGCCAACGAAGCTTTCGCTTACCCGCCTGTCGTGCATTTGCTACGGCATCATTGAATGATCGGATGGTCTCCATTACCGTCTCCAGAACTGGATCCACAAAACGAACATCACCGGAATACCAATCTAGCATGTGAACACTTTCTGGATCATGTTTACATCGGAGATTGCTGTAGATATGCTCTGTAAGATGGGGGGCAAATGGAGAAAGCATGCAATTTAGCCGTCGCATAACGTAATAAATTGTCTCATAAGCGAATCGCTTCTGCTCGGATTCACCTTCTAGCCACATACGGGGGCGGACGAGCTGAACATACCAACGGGAGAGATCTTCAAGGATAAATGTCATAAGTGATCGAACCGCCCGGTGAAGTTGGCATTCCTTCATCGCTGTATCGACAAGCGTCGCGGTTGAATTCACATGCGAGATTATCCAACGGTCTTCATCTGGCATCTCCCCAATGTGGTCTGCTACGTACGTTCCATCCCAAATGCCATTGTGAGATACAGGTTCAAAATTGTCAAGTTTCATATATGGCAGAGGGAATCGGTACACATTCCAGAGAATGTTTATAGCACGGTTAATAGTTGAAATTCCCTCCCAGTTAAATTTGAGATCATCCCACGGTGCAGATGAAGAGAGTACATAAAGCCGGAGTACATCAACACCAACTTTGGCGATGACTTCTTCTGGTGTAACGACGTTGCCCAGGCTCTTTGACATCTTCTTCCCTTCTGCATCAAGAGCAAATCCATGCATTAAAACACTCTTGTATGGGGCCTTTTCGAATGCAACCGTACTTGCGCCTAGCTGCGAATAAAACCAGCCTCGGGTCTGATCTTGTCCTTCCGTAATGAATTCTGGTGGCCAGAATTTATTGAACTCCGTTGTCTTCTCTGGATAACCGAGCGTTGCCCAAGACGCGACTGCAGAATCAAACCAAACATCAAAAATATCTTCAACCCTCTTCATCGTTCCGCCACAGGTGCATGAGATTGTTATTGTGTCAACATAGGGACGATGAGGATCTTTTAATGGGTGCCCACTTGCTTGTTCGAGTTCGTGTATTGTACCAATTACGCGATACTTATCACACGATTGACAGACCCAAACCGGGATTGGAATCCCCCAGTACCGTTGTCTAGAGATGCACCAATCGCGAGCCTCTTTTATCCAATCATAGAACCTTGCGCTTCCAGCCCATTCCGGATACCAAGTAACCGTAGCGACTTCATCAAGCATTTTATCACGCATCTCAGCCGCTTTGATAAACCATTGTGATGTTGCACGGAAAATGATTGGAGTTTTACATCGCCAGCAGTGGCCATATCTGTGAACAACTGATGATTTTGCGAGAAGTTTATCACCGAGACTTGCAAGCACGTCAGCATCTGCCTCTTTAACAAATTTACCAGCGAACGCACCGGCCTCATCAGTGAAACGTCCTGCACCATCTACCGGGCAGAAAACATCAAGCCCCTCTTTTTCCCCAAGTACAAAATCGTCCCATCCATGTCCTGGAGCGATATGAACCAAGCCGGTATTTTCCATTGTAACAAAATCGGCCAGCACCAAACGGTGACTTAAGTCCTTCTGACGTGGAACATATTCTGCAAGAGGAGAATCATATTCCCTCCCGGCAAGTGTTGCACCAAGCTGCTTATCAAGAACCGTATAATCCTTGTATCTTCCTTTTCGTAAGACACTTTCTACGAGATCGTCCGCAATCCAGAGAATCTCTTCTTTACCGTCCTTGACCGCTTTCACCTGTGCATAAATGAAATCCTTTGCAACGGCAACCGCGACGTTTGCAGGTAGTGTCCAAGGTGTAGTAGTCCAAATAACTAGGAACTCGTGCTCTTTTCCTTTGAGTGGAAATTTTACAAAAATTGAAGGGTCTGTCTCATCCCAGTACTCCACTTCAGCATCTGCTATTGCAGTCTCACACCGCGGGCACCAGTTCACAACTCTATGACCCCGTTCAAGCATCCCTTTTTCATCAGCACGAGCCAGGGTCCACCATGCTGCTTCGATATATCCTGGTTTAACTGTTTGGTAAGCGTTGGCAAAGTCAAGCCAGACACCAAGGTTTTCGAATTGTTTATCCATCAGCAATTTATTCTTTACTGCGAACTCACGACATTTTTCGATAAAAGGTTGGATACCGAACGATTCAATATCCTTTTTTGACACAAAACCGAGCATTTGTTCAACTTTCACTTCGATAGGTAAACCGTGCATGTCATAACCTGCACGGTCAATTACATCCCGCCCATTCATCCGGTGGTATCGTAAAATACTGTCTTTGAGGATTTTATTCCAAGCGGTACCTAAGTGGATATGTCCAGTTGTGTAAGGTGGGCCATCGACAAAGAAAAACGGTTTTCCTTTACTTCGCAACTGTTTAACGTGTGTGTAAGTTTCGTGTGTGTGCCAGTATTCCCGCACCTCGCTTTCAATTGATTTCGCGTCAAAATTTGCAGAGACTTCCTTCACGTGACCCCTCAAGATCTTGGCGGGATACCCAAGAGTATTGAAAAATGTTAGTGCTTGGGGACAAAGTAATTATCGTGATCAAATCGGTCAAATCTATATTCACTCCTCTGGATACAACCAGAAAATCTTGATGCATCATGATGTGCTTTTTACTTGGAACCGCAAATAATCCATAAAAAGAGCAGGAATGATCGATAATGGAGCCATATCCCATAATAGTTGGAGGAATGAAGAAGACCACAAATGAAGTTGTAAATGTTCGCTTCCCTTATAACGGTGAAGTTTATGCTAAAATTTGCCAGGCAAGTCATAGTGATCTCGAAGATGCTGCTTCAATATCAGTACTAGGTTTTGAAAAAACAAAACGACTATCCGCGGGAGCTCGGTCACATATTCTCTTCACTCTTGCCGATGAGATCCAAAAGCGGACAGATGAACTCGTTGATGTAATGGTGATGGAAGGCGGGAAGACTCGCAAATTTGCAATTGCCGAGGTCACCCGGGCAGAATCAACCGTGAGGACATCTGCGGAGGAAGCAAAACGGATTTATGGAGAGATCATTCCTCTTGACTGGACCGACGATACAAAGGGTCGAACCGGATTTTTACAACGCTTCCCAATTGGTCCAGTTCTCGGCATCGTTCCATTCAATTTCCCACTCAATCTTGCATGTCACAAACTTGCACCTGCGATAGCAGCGGGGAACTCAATTATTCTAAAACCCGCATCTGCTACACCTATATCCAGCCTCCTTCTTGGTGAGATGACAATTTCTGCAGGATTGCCTTTGGAGGCAATCAGTGTTGTACCTTGCCCGGGTACCCGTGCAGAGCAACTTGTACGAGACCCTAGAATTGCGTTTCTGTCGTTTACAGGCAGTTGTTCGGTTGGCTGGCATTTGAAGGAAATTGCCGGACGAAAAAAGGTGGGTTTGGAGCTCGGGGGGAATGCAGCGGTAATCGTTCATGAAGATGCAAACCTGGATCTTGCTGCAAATCGAATCGCTACTGGAGGTTTTATTAATGCAGGTCAAGTATGTATCTCGGTACAACGAGTCTTCTTACACCGCCCGATTTATGATCGAACACTTGAAAAAATCCTTTCGGCGGTTAAGGGGCTGAAGGTTGGTGATCCCCGTAATCCGGCAACCGATGTTGGGCCGATGATCGATGTTGAAAAGGCCCATGAAGCATATCAGAAAGTGCAAGAGGCAATACAGCAAGGTGCAAAGATCCTAACGGGTGGAACACTCAAGGAATCGGTGTTTGCACCCACAATACTTGCCAACACAACACCAGACATGAGGGTCAATAGCGAGGAAATTTTTGCTCCTATTATTACTGTGATCCCGTATGACGATTTTGACCAAGCGATTCGGTTGACAAATCATGGCGACTATGGTCTTCAGGTTGGTATTTTCACACAGAACATAAATCGAGTACTCAGGGCTTTTACTAATATGGAAGTGGGAGGAGTGATTGTAAATGATATTCCCACTTTCCGTGTCGATCAGATGTCATATGGGGGTCTCAAAGGATCAGGTCTAGGACGTGAAGGTCCTCGATACTCGATTGAGGAAATGACCGAGCCCCGCTTAATGGTCATAAACCAACACGGGGGGACAGAATAATATGGTTCAGATAGCAGTAATCGGCGCCGCAGATTGCACGCCAGAAGAATACAAAGCTGCTCAGGACATTGGGTATCTCATAGCAGCAAACCATGAAACAATTATATGCGGTGGATTGGGTGGCGTAATGGAAGCTGCATGTAAAGGTGCAAAGGAACAAGATGGAAGGACAATCGGTATTCTTCCAGATCTGGGGGACGGAAATCCGTATCTAGATGTACGAATCAGGAGCGGGATGGGTTACTCTCGTAATGTGGTCCTAGTACAATCAGCAGATGTGGTCATTGCTATTGGCGGGAAGTATGGAACACTTTCAGAAATTGCAATCGCATTAAAATTAAAAAAACCAGTCTTTGGTTACAAAACGTGGGATATTGATGGTGTATTCAAATGCAACACGCCAGAGGAAACAGTACTTATGGCAGTTCGTGCTGCACGCCTGTCTCCGTAGTATCATAGCCCCCCAGACTCGACAGTATTTCCTTAAATTCTTGAGATGCTACTGTATCGATGAGTGCTTTCACACGAGGGTCATCCATATGGGCTTTGCGAATCACAAGCTCATATCGCTCTTGAGATATTGGAACGAATTGGAGACCGAGTGATTTTGCTGCTGAATAAACACATATCCCGGCATCTGCTTCACCAGATTTCACCGCTAGCGCCACAGCGAGATGAGTTGTAACTTCTCGGTCATATCCACAGATAATTGAAGGATTCATACCGGCTTTTTTTAGTTCGAAGTCAAGAAGCATCCGAGTTCCAGAGCCTTTTTGTCGGTTCACGAATGTATAATTTCGGATTTCCTTGAAACTAATGCCATTTCGGGAAACAATTCCTTGTTGCCTACCTGCAACACAGACTAGGATTAGGTTTTCTCCGGGTAGATATTTTTTTAAATATTGGGTGTTGTAGCTCCCATCCTTCGCGAGTAAATGCATCGGTGCCGCATGACATTCGTCTTTTTTTAAGGCAAGTATACCTCCCATACTACCCGCATGTGTTGAGTGAAGATCAATACCAGTTCTCCGCAGCATATTGGCAAGGTGGTCAAGTACCGGATCATGACTTCCAGTTATAAGTAGCGCTTGTTCCGCTTCATCACGTGACACCATAAGTGTTGATTCAACATTCTCTCCTGTTTCGAATCCTTCAAGTTGATTAGGAACTTTGAGATATGCATTTGCTCTCACTGCACTCATCTGCACTCCAGCCCCTCTTGACAATGGTGAAATGACCCAGTGATCACCGACTTTACCTGTCGCACAGAGAACAAATTCATCGGTGCCAATATCTTTATGGATTGTCGAAGTTAGTCGGGCATTGACAGTCTCTGGATTGGGAAATGTAAGACCGTATAGCTCAAGTAGTGGGGATATAATTTCTCGAAGAACTGTAAGAGCAGAAAGCGGATATCCTGGCATGCCAATTACCGGTTTTCCCGTTATTCTCCCGATAATTGCTGGTTTGCCAGGTTTAATGGCAATTCCGTGAACTAGAACCTCGCCGAGATTCAAAATAGCATCTGCGGTAAAGTCCTTTGTTCCTGCAGACGAACCAGCAGAGACAATAACAATCTCGTTCTCAATGATTGCTTTGGAAATAGCTTTGCGAATAAGAGAAGGATCATCTCTTACCATTGGGTATCGCGTACATTTGGCACCGACAGAAGTAAGTATTGCTGTCGCCATTACTGTGTTACTCTCTACAACTTGTCCAGGTTTTGGTCGAGAACCTTGGTTGACAAGCTCACTCCCAGTCGGAATTAATCCAACATTTATAGTGAGCACTTCTACTTCAGTTATTCCATATGCAGCAAGTGCACCAAGCTCATGCGGGCGAATTTTGTGCCGTGATGGTAATACCATCTCTAATTCTCCGATATCCTCACCAGCAGGACGAATATGTTGCCATGGAGCTGCTGCTTTACGAATTGTAAATGAATCCCCCTCAGCCCACACGTCTTCAATCATGATAACTGCATCATAATCTCTGGGCACAACGTTCCCCGTGTTTATCCGTATTGCATCCTTTAACGTGATAGGATTCTGTTCACTTGCACATGATGTACTCTCAGTTTTAACAGATATTCCGTCCATTGCTGCAAGATGAATCTCAGGCACTGAGTAACGTGCAATTATTGGAGTGGCTGTAATTCGTCCAACCGAGTCCTCAAGTTTGACATATTCAACGGATGGAATGCAGGTAAACGAAGTCTTTAATAACGTCATGACATCCGCAAGGCTTTTGACCTTAAGATACCTTTTTACCACAACCACACCTCAACCAGATCTCCGACCTCAAGTCCCTCGCTTTCCGCTGGAATCTGGATAACTCCATTGCTCCGCACGAGCGTATTCAATAATCCAGACTTCCCGAAGAGCGGGGTTGCTTTTTCTCCCTCAACAAAGACTCGAACATAATCTTCCCTACCTTTTTGTGAGGGTACGTTTTGATTTATACGAGCTCGAACCTTTTCCTGTTGAGGTGATGCATCACCAGTCATACCGTCAATCAGATGACGAACTATTACGAAAAGAACAATAAACGCCGATGCCGGATGCCCCGGAAGTCCTATGATAGGTTTTTGATCTGAACATCCAATAATCGTGGGTTTTCCAGGAGCAATTGCAATACCATGGATTAATACCTCACCGAGGTCACCGATCAATGAAGCAACCATATCTCGGTCATCCTTTGAACTTCCTCCTGATATCAATACTGCATCGCATTCTGCAACCGCTTTCTTTAGAATTGCATACAACGATTCTTGGTTATCTTTAACAATTCCAAAATATTTTGGATGACATCCACGTTCCTGCACAAAAGACCCCACCATGTTGGAATTGCTATCTCGGATCTGTCCAGATCCGGGTACTTCTGTTGCGGAGACGAGTTCATTACCCGTAGATAGAACACCTATAATTGGCTTTAAAAAAACCGGAACTTGAATGCATCCAACCGCTGCAAGAACACCAATATCTTGAGATGTCAGTCGTTTACCACGACAAATAACCAATTCTCCTTTTGAAAAATCCTCATTATACAACAAAACGTTCTCGCGGTGAGCCACTGGTTTTTTAATGAGTATTTCATCACCAACATTTTCAGCGTTTTCAAGCATCACTACCG
This sequence comes from Methanoregulaceae archaeon, assembly GCA_015660965.1. Classification (GTDB taxonomy): domain Archaea; phylum Halobacteriota; class Methanomicrobia; order Methanomicrobiales; family Methanospirillaceae; genus MVRE01. The sequence goes on along the minus strand of JACTVG010000004.1, from coordinate 61,448 downwards.
CATTAGCACCTTTCGGGAGTACTCCACCTGTTGGCACGTAAAAGCATTGACCAGGATCTATCGATGTTCGTTGGATGTTTCCTCCCATCTCAACACGGCCTTTCGAGCGCAGCATCGCTGGAATTGCATCATTAGCACCAATTGTATCAGCTGCTCGAACCGCAAATCCGTCAACGACCGAACGGTCATATCCTGGAATGTCTATATCCGCTTTAATATTTTTAGAGAGTACTCGTCCAACTGCCTCAGTAAGTGGGATATATTCAGCATCAACTGTCCGTGCAAGATGCCTCACTATCGCGATTGCGTCGGAAGCAGGGACGACTTTTAAAAACAAGCTCATTTGAAGCAGCCTAATTGACAGGCGCGAATTTTAATATGGTGGCTATTGCAGAAGTCACCGAGTGCCTTCTTTGAAATCTTGTGTTTCTGCGATATCGCAAATGCTTGTGGGCATTTGATTTCTTTGTCAATACCAGCTTCTTTAAAGATATCTGCGATTTCTCTCTCGTCCATGGTAACACTATTTTTTTTACTTCTTTATTGTGTTTACTGAGGTTGTATTAGTACAGAACAACCAAAATGCTGAAAAAAACATCTATATTTTCCATTCATCGTTAATCAGGCACGCTTATTCTGGTTCATACCCAATATCACACAATGAAAATCGCTCTAATAAATTCCCAACAGGACTTGGCAGGGTCTCAAATCCGGAATCACATTGAGGAACTTCTTAAAGGAAGCTCTCGAGATGCTTTGCAGGGAAGTGGGCGAACATACGAGTTTTATGAAGTCAAGGGTAGACTTATCTTTGCTGACAGGGTGGATAGGCAGATCGATGCAGACCTTCTCATTTTTCTCTCACGTCACTCAAGTATCAATCCAATACCCGTTCTTACAGTTCACGTTACGGGCAATACCGGAAAAGCTGAGCTTGGTGGGGCTTCTCAATCATTATCTCCGACAAATCCGGTCATGATGCAAGCAGTGCTTAGACAACTTTTCAAGCACTGCCCTTCAGGATACCGGGTCTCGTATGAGGTGACACACCACGGTCCTACTGAACTGAGCATACCCTCATTTTTTGTCGAAATAGGCAGTACTGAGAAGGAATGGGTCGATCAAAGAGCGGGAGAAGCAGTCGCGAAAAGTGTGCTCGAAGCTGCACCAATTGATGCCATTCCGCTTATAGGGTTCGGGGGCAATCACTACGCTGCACGCCAAACTGAAATAGCGATCAATTCCCGTGGTGCATTTGGGCATATTGTTCATTCTAGGGAGGTGGGGTTGTTAGATGAGGCACTGATCCACCAAATGCAGGAAAAAACCGGAGCTGTCGCAGCGTATATAGATAAAAAAGCTCTCCAAAAGGAAGTACTAAAGAAGCTTACTAATCAACTACACGCATTACAAATTAACAGACTTAGTGAAAGCGAAATTGTTGGAATAGGGTCTCTATCTTGGAAAATGTACTGTGAAATAAGAGATCTAACAACTTCAATTTCAAAAGAAGCTCGCTGCCATATCCATGCAATAGACACCAATGGACAGCTAGAAAAGGTCAGTGTCAATCCAGTGCTACTTTCTGAAGTTCAAAAGGTAGATGAACAGGCATTTTTACAAGGACTCGATGAATTGCCCGTCATTCATCTATCCGGGAGAGAAAATCGCCTGCTTCCGGTTTTCATCACTTATGCAAAGTATACAACCAGAATAATAAACGATTTAAATACATTGTGCGTAAAAATCATACGTATTAAAGAGATCATTGCACAGGACGGAGATCACCTTATCATAAAGAAAGTCCGATTTGACCCAGATAAAGCGCGCAATTTGGGGGTACCGCAAGGACCGCTATATAAAGCACTTGCAGCGGGGCAGTCAGTTGAAGTAAGCGGCAGGGTGGTCACACCAGCGATGGTGTCTTCGAGTAATGAAATCAGAATCCACATCCCGGGATTGGAGAACATTTCATGAGGTCGATTGTTGAAGAGGCACTCACTAAAGCGAGGGACGATAAAACACCCGTCGCTCAGAATAATGAAGATCTTGACCAGATTTTGGCCGAGCTCAAAACAGAGATAACCGTGATCGGCTGCGGAGGCAGCGGCTCAAACACCATAACTCGTATGATGGAAGAGGGTATCCATGGCGCCCGTATGATTGCTATCAATACGGATGCACAGCACCTTATCCGAACCCATGCTGATCAGCGGATCTTGATTGGTAGGCAACGTACCCGTGGCCTGGGTGCGGGTTCCATCCCTCAAATTGGGGAAGAGGCTGCACTCGAGAATGAGCAGGAGATCCGGGGTGCGGTTTCAGGTTGTGATATGGTCTTTATAACGGTTGGACTAGGTGGGGGAACTGGTACTGGATGTGCACCGATTATTGCAAAGGCTGCCCGTGAAGAGGGGGCTCTCACAATTGCAATAGTAACCTTACCATTTACCGCTGAAGGGACCATTCGCATGGAGAACGCAGAAGCCGGACTCGAACGTTTAAGGGATGTAGCAGATACGGTTATTGTCGTGCCTAATGATCGTCTTCTCGAAGTCGTACCAAAATTACCCCTTTATGCCGCTTTTAAAGTTGCTGATGAAGTACTCATGCGTGCAGTTAAGGGGATTACCGAATTGATCACGATGCCCGGACTTGTTAATCTCGATTTTGCTGATGTTCGCACTGTTATGGAACGCGGTGGTGTTGCGATGATCGGGATGGGAGAGAGTGACAGTGAAGATAAAGCTGCAGATTCGGTAAAAAAGGCGATTCGGTCTCCGCTGTTGGATGTAGATATTTCTGGTGCTACTGCCGCATTGGTCAATGTGGTTGGGGGCCCTGACATGACAATGGAGGAAGCAGAGGGTGTCGTACAAGAAGTTTACAACCGTGTTGATCCAAATGCCCGAATCATATGGGGTGCACAAATAGACCCTGCAATGCAGAATAAAATGCGTACGTTACTTGTTGTAACAGGAGTACGGTCGCCACAGATATATGGTAGGAACGAGAAACTTACCCCAAAAGTCCAGAAACAGTTTGAGATCGATTTTCTCAAGTGAGTAAAAATGGAGATATCAAAGCCGGATTTCAAAGTTAACGTCCAAGAGGAGTTTTTTAGGAAATACCTCCGGGTATTGAAACTTGCGCGTACACCCACTCGTGAAGAGTTCTCCAAAATTGCAATAGTTGCTGCAGCGGGAGTCCTTCTTATTGGCCTGATCGGATTTATCTTGTTCATTCTTTTTGAACATAAAAAGATGCTGGGATTCTAATATTGGTGGCTATGACTGAACAAACCCCCTCCACCACGGCACTGGAATCTACACCATCTACTGAGGTTTCAAATAATCGTATTTTTGCGATCAAGACAACGTCGAAACAGGAACGAACAGTTGCTGATAGCATAAAAAAGGCAATTGATAGTAAGGCAACCGACATCAATGTAACCGCGGTGATTGTACCTAATGAGCTGCAAGGTTACGTCCTTATTGAGACTTCCGAAAAATTAAATCGGATCGAGCAACTCGTAGAGAAGATCCCTCACGCGCGGGCCGTTGTCCGCAAGGGGAAGGATGAAGGAGAGAAGAGCTCGATGATGCTTGATGAGGTAGCCCATTTCCTCATACCAAAACCGGTGGTAAGTGGAATCGAGGAAGGAACAATTGTAGAGCTTATTGCCGGACCCTTTAAAGGCGAGAAAGCAGTTGTTAAGCGAGTTGACTCTGCCAAGGAAGAAATTACTGTCGAGCTTTATGAGAGTGTTGTGCCAATACCAATTACAGTCCGTGGTGACAATGTTAGAGTAGTAGAGAAAGTTTCTGACATGAAATAAAAGAAGTAAAATTCATCTTTTTTATAATATCTATTTCGCACTACCTTTAAGTCATGTAACGTAGACCTATACAAACCCACGCCAGAAGCCCGTTACACGGGACGGCATGGTGGACAAAATATGGCAGAAGTGGTCGAGGTTTTAGTACCTGGCGGAAAGGCGACCGCAGGACCCCCATTGGGACCTGCACTTGGACCACTCGGTATCAACGTAAAAGCAGTCGTTGATGAGATCAACAAAAAGACGGGCACATTCAATGGTATGCAAGTGCCTGTTAAGGTCGAAGTCGACGATAAAAAGAACTTTACAGTCACGGTGGGCGTACCGCCCACGTCGGCTCTTATTAAAAAAGAGGTTGGTATTGAGAAAGGGTCTTCAGAGCCTAACGTTAAGGTGGTAGGTAACCTACCATTTGAGGCCGCTGTTCGAATTGCTAAAATGAAGCAGGATGGTATGCTCTCTTATGAGCTAAGGACCGCAGTAAAGGAAGTCATCGGTACTTGTGTGAGCATGGGCATCACCATTGATGACAAAAAACCAAAAGAGGTTATTGCCGCTATCAACGAAGGCAAATACGACAGCGCTCTTACGAAATAAATTGTGAAAACCATAGAAGATCGAAAGGTCGCGTACTATGGAGGTAACTGATGGTTGAAAAGGCCAAAATACTAGAAGCCGTAAAAACGGCTATCGAAAAGGCGCCTGAACGTAAATTCTCTGAGAGTATAGATATCACCATCAATCTCAAGAATATCGACATGGCGCAGCCGAAAAATCGTATTGACGAGACGATTCTTCTCCCTAATGGAACCGGCGAAAATGTTGGGATATGTGTGCTCGGAAAAGGAGATATCGTCACACAGGCAAAGGATGCCAAAGTTGATCTGATTCTCGGTCCTGAAGAGATTGAACGATTAGGTGGCGCACCGCGTGAGGCGCGAAAAATCGCCGCGAGTTATCGATTTTTCATTGCAGAGACTGCAGTAATGCCACAAGTTGGTAGATTTTTAGGTCCTCGTCTCGGTCCTCGAGGCAGAATGCCAATGCCAATAACCGGTGGAACTGATATCCGCCCTATCGTTGAACGTCTCCGTAATTCTGTAAAGATCCGTACTAAAGACCGAACGGTGTTTTCTACGAAAGTCGGATCGACAAAAATGAAGCCGGAACAGGTTGCAGAGAACATTGACACGATTCTAAGGAGAATCGAGTCTGTTCTTGAACAAGGGCCACTGAATATCCGCTCGATCTATGTGAAGACTTCAATGGGTCCTGCAGTGAGGTTGGTGTAAATGGCACTTTACACACGGCACTTGCCGGTCTGGAAGAAGGCCGAGATTGACGAGATCAAAAAGAATGCTGAGAAATACACACTCGTTGGACTTGTCGATATGTATGGCATCCCCGCGGCACAAGTGCAACAAATCCGGCGTTCCCTTAGGGGTAAAGCGCTAATTAGAGTGACCCGCAACACACTCATCGAACATGCACTCGGTGAAATTGGCGGAAAGATGATCGATTTATCGAAATATATCTCCGGTCACTCTGCGATGATCTTCACAAACGACAACCCGTTTAAACTCTTCAAACAGCTTGAGAAGACCAAGACGAAAATGGCAGCAAAGCCTGGTGAAACCGCACCTGAAGATATTGTCATTGAGAAAGGTCCAACAAACTTCAAGCCAGGACCGATTGTGGGCGAACTTCAGCAGGCAGGTATCCCGGCAGCAATCGAAGGAGGTAAGGTAAAGATCCGCGAGACGAAGACAATCGTGAAGAAGGGTGCCGTCATTAGTCACAAGGTTGCCGATGTCCTGATCAAAATGGACATTAAGCCAATGGATGTCGGTCTTATTCTCCAAGCAGCATTCTATCAGGGCGATGTATACGAACCATCTGTCCTTGCGATCGATGAAACGGCAATCCTTGCACAGATCTCACTCGCGTCTCAGCAAGCATTTAACCTCTCTGTTAATGCAGCAATCCCGACTAAGAGTACTATCACTCCAATTCTGACTAAAGCGGTTAGAGAGGCGAGAAGTCTTGCGGTCGAAGCTTGCATCTATGAGAAAGATGTGGTTGATGCGATTATCGGTAAAGCTCAGCGAGAAAGCATTGCGTTGAAAGGTATTGTTAAGTGAAATTAAAATTTACGAGGTGAATTGAGATGGAATATATCTATGCAGCACTTCTTCTGCACAAGGCAGGCAAGAAGGTTGACGAGAAAGGTGTTAAGGCAGTTCTAACTGCCTCAGGTGTCGCAGTTGATGAATCCCGTGTAAAAGCACTTATTGCCGCACTTGATGGTGTGAACATTGAGGATGCAATCAGCATGGCCGCCGTTGCACCAGTTGCAGTTGCAGCTGCCCCCGCAGTATCTGGCGCCCCAGCGGCAGCAGCACCAGCAAAGGATGAAAAGAAGGATGAACACAAGAAGGAAGATGAAGAGAGCGGAATGGCAGGGCTGGGAGCCCTTTTCGGATAACTCTCTTTTTCTTTCTCCAAACCATCAAAAAAAATTCCAAATTATTCTGGGTTGTTCTCACACCGGTATTGCAACGTATATCCCATGCTTAGAGCTGACAATTTTTACACGAATAGTTCCAGAATTTTTTTGACAGTTTAGCACTGAGACAACACGGTCTCGAGAAACAGCTAACATCTCTCCCTTAAGCCAGCCCGGTGCCCGGATATCAACCTTCAACTTTTCGCCAATCTCAAAAAAAGACGTGAGCATTTTCCGTTTGACTGTGCCGAAATCTTTGGGGCTCAGAATAAGTTTGCAGCCAAATTCTTTTTGCCAAGGTTTGAGGCTCCAGTTATAAAACTGCCACCAGCTCTGAACCTTGATACCTTTGGGAGACCTGCCATATTTATATTTTTCAAATTTCTGAATACCAAGCGGAGGAAAGCGTTTTCCAGCTCCAATTTCTGTTGCAAATTTTATTAGTTCCGGTATCTCGGCATCGTTAATTTTTGGAAGGAAAACTGGTGCAATTAACAGATCAATTTTACTATTAGCAACAAGACGAGCCGCATTTTTAATCTTATTAATGTCAAACCAAGGAACACCCGCAAGTTTCTGAGCAATTTCTTGGTTGAGTGCATGAATAGAAAGGTTAACTCTATCCAACCCTGCAGATTCAAGTGATGCAATGTTCTTTTTGTTAAGTAATGTGCCGTTTGTCTGCATGGAGATTATGCTGACTTCGCTAATCTTTCTGAGATCAGCGACAAGCTTGACGATCTCCTTATAAAGCATCGGTTCCCCTGGAGAATCAATATGACACTCGACACCGTTTCCTTTAAATTCTGCAATTTCCCGCACATATTCAACAAGATAATCTTTCTCGATCTCGTAATTTGTTGCACGGGTGGTTGATTCCGGACCAGCATCGACCGAACAGAAGGGACAATTCAGGTTACATCCACAGCTTGGCCGGATTTGTAGAAGGTTCGTTCCGCGGTCCAAAACACCAAAATAGATTGAACCCAGCAGTGGGATTCCGCTATTTTTTGTTATCTTAATCTGAGTCATATGGAAAAGCAGATCTTTTAATCAGAGTTTGTTATGGGGTATTAAGAATCAAAATACCATAAAAAATAAAGGTTCAATTTATGCGAATTCGATATCCCTGCCACATATTCCGCTCAGAACTTTGTAGAATTCCCATTTTCAGGAATATAAAATCAAAAGATGGGCGGTCTGTTGCCTCCCAACCTTTATTCCTGCAGTAAGTGACAAACGATTCATACATTTGGGTACATGGAACCTGAGCAGGAGGATCGAGGATAAGCATTTCGTCATGGAACTTCCAGATCCCTTCGAATTCCTCGTCTTCTTTTAAGAGTGGTTTTAAAAGTGACTGGTTAACATCCTCCTCAGCATCCTGTTTACCTGCTACTTTTTCTAGGTCATGATAATAATCTTGTACAAGGCAGAGTCCCTGTTGAAGGTCTGCAAGTTGTTTTTCAAGAATATTGATCTTGTCCTTAGTCTCCTTCTCTTGATCCACTGGTGCCATCTTTATTGTTCCCACCTTGTGCGTCTAGAAAGATAAACTTCTCGGATAAAACCTGTAAAGAGCTAATCTCGTTGCTTATGAAGAACACCGGCATATACACATTGTCCGAATGAAACGCACCCGTCGCCAAGAGGATAATCGCGGTTAATCAAGCAAGTGAGCGAATTTGCAACAATTTCTCGCCGGATAGTTTCACGTATCATATAATTGTATGCAACACCCCCGCTAAGGGCAACAGTGTTCATGCCATATTTGTGAGCCGCCCGAATAGCTAATGCTGATATTCCCCGCGCAAGATTGTACTGAACTGATGCAGCTATATCTTGGACAAAATTCCTATCATTTGCGGGTGCTTCTTGTAAGCGTGTAAGAGCTGCTTCCAAGATTGCACGAGATGACAGCGTTTCAACAGTTCCTAAACGAGTGAAGATAAGGTCCCATGGTTCAGGTTTCCCGCCTGCAGCAGCCGATTCGAGTTTCATAGCTGGTTCACCATCGTAGGTCCTTTCTCGACATATCCCAAGAAGGGCCGACGCAGCATCGAGAACTCTTCCTGAACTGCTTGTTCTTGAAACATTGAATCCAGTTGCAACTTGCCTTTTTAATACACTCAACTCAACATCTGACCAGCCCCGCGACGAGAGAAGGTCAAGGATCTCAGGTTCGGGAAGAATTCCATATAACATTCTCTCTGGGAACCGGGTCGCAAGGTCGCCACCTGGCATTGCAACTGGTTCAAGATGTGCGACGCGATCAAAATTAGGCACTTGGCCGCAGAAGACCTCTCCACCCCAAACGGTCCCATCATCGCCATAACCAACACCATCAATTGCAATCCCAATACAGGGTTCGGTCGTTGCTGCAGCGATGTGTGCACGATGATGCTGTACAGGGACACGATCTATCTTTACCTCTTCAGCCAGTTCAAGAGCAAACCGGGTAGAAAGGAACTGAGGATGAAGGTCATGGGCGATAAGATCTAAACGAGCTCCAAGAAGCCGGCGAAGTCGTGCGACCGTTTCTTTCAAGTAATCAAGTGTTGAGGGATTGCGGACGTTTCCAACATGAGGTGAAGTAACTGCAAATCCGTTTTGGTATACTGTTGCGTTTGCATTTAATTCTGGACCGACACCAATGATGCACCTCTTTCCAAGATCGATAGCAGTACGTTTCGGTGCCATGCCACGAGAGAGTCGAATTACATAGCCATCCCGAACAACAGAATCATCGCAGCGATTGACAATGGTGCGATTGTGAGTTAAAAAGAAATCTACGTCATGATCAAGCTTAGCCATTGCGTGATCTATATCGGTTATCATTGGATAACCGGGCATGTTGGCACTCGTCATGATCAACAGCGGGTGCTTGAGGAGTGAGAAAAGTAAATGATGCAATCCCGTGTAAGGCAGCATACAGCCAATCGTGTGAAGGTTACTAATTGAAGGGTGAGATGAGTGATCGCGTTTCGTTAGAACAACGATAGGATGAATTGGGCTTTGGAGTAGTGAACGTTCCTCATCGGAGATGCATACAATCTTTTCAATTGCATCTGGGCGGACCATAACTGCAAATGGTTGCTCAATCCTGCCAAGTCGTCGTTTCAATTCATTGGCTGAATCCTCAATACAGGCAATATGAAATCCCCCCACCCCCCGGACCGCAATAATTCGCCCCGCCTCAAGTAATCCAGCAGTCTCTTTTATTGGATCGAAGCAATCGATGCGTCTCCCCTGAGCATCGAACAGTGAAAGTTGCGGCCCACAAGCAGTACAAGCAATTGTTTGTGCATGATGGCGACGTGAGTGAGGGTCATTGTACTCTGCAGCACAATCAGAGCACATGGGAAAGACCGACATTGAAGTACGCTCTCGGTCATAAGGGAGCTTCTCAATGATACTATAGCGAGGACCGCAGTTCACACAAGACGTCGCCCAGTACCCGTCATACCGTCCTCCTTTCCGGAATATATCTGCAATACAAGAATCACAGATCGCTACATCTGGAGGAATCATACCAGTAAGTGCACCGCTGCCACTCGGTAAGATCGTGAATCTGTCTCCGGTTTGCTGCTGAATATCAAAAACTTGAACTGAATCGATTTGTGCTAATGGAGGTCCATGTGAAATTGCATCAACGAAATCCTCAAATCGGTCACCTTTAGCGAAGATCTCAACTTCGCTACCGAGATTTTTTACGGTGCCAAGTATGTTTAGTTCATGCGCTTTTGCGTAGACAAATGGACGAAAACCCACGCCTTGCACGATGCCCCTGACGATAATTCTGCCTTGTCTACGCATTGCGTGTCACAAAACCTTATTGATTTCGGCGGCGATATAAGTATAGGGTTTTCAGCGTGCCGGGCCATATCAGAATAGTTAATGATCCAGTGGAACTTGTTCCACTCCTCATGACATTTAACGACCCCATTTACAAAAAAGTCTATGAACTTCTCAGTAAATCGTGGTTGACCGAAGAAGAACTAAGTACTCATATTGATCCCGAGTCCATACCGGTGTGTCTTCAGGTCCTCAAGAAAGGTAACCTTGTTGAGGAGCAATGGCGGATGCCAAAACGTGGAGAGAAACCGAAAAAGGAGTACCGTGCAACTTACAACAAATTCAGGGCAAACTTTCAGTGCAATTTACAGGACCTTTCAGACATTTTGTATATTTCCCTCTCAAATGATGAAAACCTCCGCACTATAGTCGAACAGATTGAAGAGGAGTTAAATGGTGGTTCCACATCAATTAATGACCTTTCCCGCAAACATGGCGTCAGTCCAATTTTTATAAAAGGGCTCGCAAAGCGGATCCCCCATCTCGATGTAAAGGGCCAGGGACTGGTGCGGCTTGATTCCGGGCGGTAAGGACCCTCTATACACAATCTTGCGTAGCAAAAGGGAAGTCACACGTCTTCAGATTTTAGTTGAGATTGCTGAGCACCAGCCAGCAGTTCGACAGCAAGAGATTGCTGACAAACTTGGTGTTACACCGCAGGCAATCTCTGAATACATCCGTGAGCTTGTCGATGAAGGAATGGTCGCAGCTAGTGGTAGGGGCAATTACGAGGTCACCAGAGCAGGTGTGGAGTGGATTCTCGCAAATGCAGAATCTCTCGAAGCATATGCACGTCATATACGACGCGACATTATCCAGCAAGTAGCTGTTTGGGCAGCGATCGCATCTGAGGATTTGAAGGTAGGTGATGATGTCGGTGTGTATATGAAAGGTGGGTGGTTATATGCCGGTAAAAAGAAGCAGGTGGCGACCGGTACTGTCGTAATGGATGCAAAAAAGGACGAGGATGTTGGAGTTGCTCGGTTGAATGGTATAATCGATCATGTTGAAGGTTCAATCCGTGTCTGTAAAGTACCTCGAATCCAACATGGTGGATCACGCAAAGTGAATCGTGGGCGTCTATTAGAAGTAATTAAAGGTGCGGAGGTTGTCGCTGCGGTTGGAGTTGAAGCATATATAGCCTTGCGTGCAGCTGGTAAAAAACCCGACATGTTCTTTGGGGCACGTGAGGGTGTCATCGAAGCTGCATTCCATGGGCTTGAATGCGCAATTGTAATAGTAGATGAAGAGTTCACAGATTTTTTAAAACGATTAGAAAGTGTGGAGCTCAGCTATACGATTCATGATCTGATCGCTCCATGAAAATTATTATTCAGCCAGTTAAGGGCAGTTACAAAATTCTCTTTTACGATGGAAAACACGTTCGCGGTTCTGGTATTACTGAACTTTCTGATACCCCTCGAGGTCCCCGTCCAACACGTTATCGATTGCGTTGGGGCGGTAAAAAGGAGTTTAAACACACTCCCTCTAAGGACTTAATCGCGCAACTCCGGGAGAGCGAAGTTCAGCTAGTTAAAGCCGACCCATTGCTAGATACATTTCTTCGTGATTTCCAAATTCAATGGGAGTATGTGGATGCGTGTCGGATATGTTTATTTGATGAACATTTTACACCGCTCGATGATCAGAGTTCAGTTGCATTCGGAAAAGGGGAACGAATTTGTATAGATTGCGCACGACGGGAATTGCGTAGAGAAGCGGCGCAAATCGGGAGATTAGGTAGAGACGCCATTGCTCATCTTGAAGTGTTACTCGATCAATACAGGAACCTCGACCATGTGCTTGCCACATTGCAGCCCGATAAACTTTCACTTTCCCAAACACTTTTTGATCGCCTCGAACCGCATCCTGTTCTTTTGACATCAAAAATTATTGATCTCCCTCTTCCATCAGAATTTATGAAGGCTTCGGGAGTTGAAATGCTCATGCCAGTACAGCAACTTGCAGTTGATGCAGAATTACTTTCGGGAAAAGATCTGCTTATTGTTGCTGCAACAGCGAGTGGCAAAACCTTCATTGGGGAAATGGCTGGTGTGAAAAACTATCTTGAGGGTAGAGGGAGGATGCTTTTTCTTGTGCCACTTGTAGCTCTAGCCAATCAGAAATATGAGCGTTTCTCTGATAGGTATAGCTCGTTTGCAAAGACGGGTATTCTTACAGGTGTCAGTCGGCTGAATCTTCCCGAAACCCGCAAGATTGGTGACAGAAACCCCGAAGCTCCACTCATTGTCGGAACCTATGAGGGTGTCGATCACATGATTCGATGTGGGCAAAGGGTGAAAAACATCGGAACAGTGGTCATCGATGAAGTTCAGATGCTTGAAGATCCCGATCGTGGGCATAGATTGGATGGAATGATTGCCCGTTTAAAATATCTCGTTCCGCAAGCGCAGTTCCTATATCTCTCTGCAACAATTGGGTTACCGAAAATCCTTGCAAAAAAGCTTAATTGTACTCTTGTTAGGTATGACGAGCGCCCTGTTGGGTTGGAACGTTACTTGCTATTTGTTGAAAGAAAGCAGAAGATACCGACCATCAAACATCTCACGATAGAGGAATATAAGCGTACATCATCAAAAGGCTACCGAGGTCAAAGTATAATTTTTACCAATGCACGAGCACGCTGTCATACAATCGCTGAGTCCCTCGGTATAAGAGCAGCGGCATACCATGCAGGTCTTACTTCACAGGAACGACGAGAGGTCGAAACAAAATTTTTACAAGGAAAACTTATGGCGGTCGTAACAACTGCTGCACTCGGAGCTGGTGTAGACTTTCCAGCATCGCAGGTTATCTTTGATTCGCTTGCAATGGGACGAGATTGGCTCTCTGTCCAAGAGTTCAATCAAATGGCGGGTAGGGCCGGCAGACCTGATTTCCATGATCTCGGAAAGGTCGTTATCCTTGCTGAACCTGGTGGAACCTACTCACGAGAAAGCCACTTCACTGAAGAGGAAATGGCAATGCGTCTGCTCAAAGGTGCTATGGAAGAAGTTGCCCCAGAGCATGATATGGAACAGAGTTCAGAAGAATATGTAGCCAATTCAGTCATTTGTAATGGAGATGAACAGGATCTTATGCGGATTAATGATATGATGGTAGGAACAATGGAGCCAGTGCTTCCGGAGTTAATTGCCAACCGTTTGGTGAAAAGAGCAGAAAAAGGTACTATTGAACTCACACCACTAGCTAAAGTGATGGCGGAACACTTTATTGGAATTAACCGGTTATTACGTGTGGTTGACCTATCAGAAAAAATGGACGACTCTCTTGATATTATTGCAGAGCTTGATTGTGAAGAAGATAAACAACAAAAACCGATTGACCCACAAAAACAAACTAAAAAAAATCGTCATTAATTTTTAATCGTCTAACTCGGTATATTGTCAGTACTTAAATCTGACTTGTTACGCAATCGTTTTTATTCTCTAATTGAAGAACAGATCCATCTATCATAGATCGGATCTTTCGCGTTTTCCCATATTTTTATTGAACGGTGTAACGATTCACCCCAATCTTTCACTAAATCAGCTTCTGGTTTAGTGCCAACGGTTATCACAGTTTCATTTGTAAGTGCAAAAAGTTCAGTAACCAGATGCTGCCATAGTTCCTTTGAAAAATTATTAATTTCTCCCATCATGATGCCAATACCTCTTGGCAAAGGATCGATATACCTCGATGCAATAGTGGCATCGATGCACATTGTTTCTTCAGGTTTCAAGCGTCCTGTTGATAGTCCAAGAGAGAGAAGAGCAGAATCATTATCACATGAGACTGGGGAAAACCTAAGCGTACGAAGCACCTGCGATCCAACACCCGATCCACAACAAAAGTCAAGACAAGTCCCACCAGTGTCTTGTCCCCAGATATCTTTAATCAAATTTTCAAGAATCACCAATCTAGCCGTATTAAGATCTCCAACTGCGGGTCTGATCTGTTCTAAAATTTGCAAACTATAGTATTCTCGTACTGCCAATGTCCAAACTGCTTTGTTTTCTTGGTATATTTCACCATTTAATTCTTCGAATCGTTCAATTACTGCCGCTGTCGGCCGACGAAAGAGAAATGTTCCAGCCGTCCATTTTCCTAAGCTGTGAATAGCGATAGTAAGAGGCTCTTCATGTTCATCGATTAACAATAGGGCTTCGTCACCAGGTAGGTGTAAGAGCAATTCATTGAAATTAGTATTAATAAGATCGGCAAATGAAGGTTCGATAAACTCAAATGTTTTCGTTCCAAGAATCTCAGCCGCTCTCATGAATCTCGCTCGATCCGAAGACCGTGGGGCGCTTCGATAGTACCGTCAATTTTCGCTTCTTCATGAAGCCGAATTGTTTTTGCTATAACGTCACCGAGAATGTGAGCACCTTTCTGAACATAGATTTCCTCCCCGCTTTCCACATTTCCGTGAACGGCGACGCCCATTGACACATTGATCCCCCTCTTTGCTCTTAAGCTACCGAAAATCACAGTACTTGGTTGGACATCGATTGAACCTGCCCTAATATTCCCATGGAGTCGACACCCTTTCCCAATCCGCATTGTCGAAGGTACCGAAAAAAGTTTCATATTTAATTTTGATCTGGATGGTATCATAAGTGGCATTTCGAATTCTTCTTCATCATCAGAGAAAAGATCAGCGAGAATCCGATCAACATCCTCCTCTCTCTGGATACGAAGGAGCGTCATAAAATAAATAAGGATAAAAATAATTACGGGCATCGGGTTTCTTACCTCGATTGCCCCCGTCGCTTCAAAACCCTCTTTAATTTCGACGTTTTCACCAATATCTAACATTCCTGCGACGACAAGTTTGCCTTTGATTTTTGCCCCCTCACCAATATATGCATCCTGTTTGGTTATCACATCGCTTCCAATCTCGCACCAGTTGCCGATCCGTGCATCACCATTTGCCCAAACGTATTCGCGGATATTTGTTGAATCCCCCACAATGACGTCCTCCCCCCGGAGTCCATAATCGATCTGACAAAACTCGCCAATTACGATGTTCCGGTCTGTCTTTATACTATGCTCTTGTAATTCGGTGTTATCAGGCAGGAGACAGTGTCGGTGCCAATCCTCTACACGCTTTTTTCGTTTCTTTGCCACAGGGTCCCCTCACGCGCCGTATTTATGGGCTCTATTAATGAGGTCAAGCGCGGTCGGAACAAGAGATGATCCCGGAATACGGTTGAGTCCTCCCTTTGGACAGGAGATCTCATCAAACCGAACAACATCATCGGTACGAACACCATCTCCCCAAATTATAACTGGTACTGGGTCTGCACTGTGGTCTTTAATAGTACAGGGAGTGCTATGATCTGCACAAATCACGATAATACACTCCTGTAAACTACGTAAGGGAGCAATGGCGGCATCGATCTTTTCAATAAATGCTGTTTTTTGCTTAGCAAGCCCATCATGACCAGATTCATCTGCTCCTTTAATGTTGACGAGAACGAAATCCTGTGAACGAAGCTCATTCTGTGCAGCTAAAATCTTTCCAAAAAGGTTACTATCTTGAGAACCTGTTATCCCATCTACATGAACACGCTTAAGCCCTAAAGCTGTACCAATCCCTGCAATCAAACTTGCAGCTGAGATAACACTACCATTGATACCGTATTTTTGAGAGAATGGTTCGAAAACTCCCATCTCCCCAGCGCCTCGCAATAGAACTGTATTTGCTTGGGGGAGCCTCTTTCTCTGTCGTTCCTTATTAAGAGGATGCTCGGAAAGGATTGCATTGGCCTGTTTTATAAACTCGTTACATACCGCAGCAGTTTTTTTATCTTTTTTGGTTTGTTTAACCGCATTTATAGCGAGGGGAGGAACACCCTCTTTTTTTGGGTCATTAGATGAGACACAGTGTCCAAGACCTTTTCCTTTAAGGGCAAGCGCAGCGCGATGTCCGGCACCCGATCTAAATGTGAACTCAACTCCGAATTTTGATAGATCTATCTGACGTTGGATCGCTTCAGAAAGTGCTATTGTATCATGAATTCTCCCAGCTCTCCTATCACTAATATTTCCATCATGCAATAGTGTTGCGAAGTTGCATCTGAACCCGATCATGCCGGGGTGCATTTTTATTCCGGTCCCTTCACATTCGAGTGGACCCCGACCCGTGTAAAATCTGTTTGGATCATAACCGAGTAAAGCGAGGTGAGCCGTATCTGATCCTGGGCGAATACCGGGTGCGATTGTGTCCATTATACCGCAGATACCCTCACGAGCAAAGGTATCAAGGTTAGGTTTTTTTGCCGACTGGAGTGGGGTCTTCCCCTCAAGCTCTGGACATGGACGATCGGAGATACCATCAAGGACCAAAAAGAGGATCTTGCGTGCGGTCATTATGGATAGATTTGTCGGGAGAGCTCTTATGCTGAACGGTCTACAGAAACCGGTCACAGATTATGGTTGTTAAGTGCTAAATAAAAAAAACTGGATGTTTATTAAAATATTATGGACTTTCAGGAGTTGGTGCAGCCACCATTTCGACTTTTGATTTGACAACCTCAATTCTCCGGATTGGGTAGAGTACTTTGATCACTTTGAAAAGATCGCGTGAAATCTCGCCTGCGACAATACCGTTAACAAGCGTATTGAGGTCCCATGCGGCCGCTTGAGCTTGAACATTTGCAGTAATCGCGTTTCTTATTGCATGTATCTGTGATACGTTTGCTCTGGCTAATGTATAACAGCTGATTGTAAGCCGGACTTTCTTTGTATCTTTTGTTACGATGGGGACCAAACAATCTATACGGGTACTTCGACGCTTGATAAGCGAACGAAGGTAGTCACGTGTTACATCATGACCAACAAATTCAGTGTATGCGGCGTCTCCGGTCACATTTGCAATTCTGAATCTCATTTTTATATGCTGCTTTGCATAGTCGTTTGTTATCTCACCGAGCGTTGCCTGCATAATCCTGCCAACAACGCTTCCAGCGTCATTTGCAATGGTATCACCAATGTACACCTTTCCGAGATTCTCTGGAACGTGCACCTTAAACCAACTCTTGGCTTTCCAGCCTTCGACTCTTCTTCCAACTTGTTTTTTTGCCATTCTATCACCTATAAGAATTTGAATATCTCATTTGGTTCTCCTACTAACTTAACAATTTTATCCGGCCAAGCTTCAATATCAAGCCCTTTTTGGGCTAAAAATGCCGCAGTCCACCGTTCGAGCCCAACACCAGAACAACCAGACCAGCAGGGTTCGTTGTTCTGTATTTTCACGTTGAACCCTTTCGGGTATTTGTCACCATTTATACTTACATTTTGAAACTCAAGCCAGCTATCACTATATGGCAGGTAAGCTTCATAATCTGTCGTGCCTACACGTTTACCGCAATCACAAGCGCAGGTATCAATATTTTGCGGCGCTTTTCCTGTATCAATCATACCTTCCTGAGCCATAAACCAAGGGGTTACTCTGGCACATCTCCACTCAAGCTCAAGAATTTCTTCAAATACCTGGTGGTATGCTTCGTGGAGTTTATCGGCTAATTCTACCGTTTGCTCAGCAGTCCCTAGCCACACAATTTCTATTCTATGGAACTCGTCAACACGTTCAATCCCGTGGATACCACCACTTTCATATCGGTGTGAAGTGCCACTACGGTCAAAAACCTTAATTGGTAACGAGGCAGTCGCAAGTGTTTCACCCTGTATGAACGGCCAGAAAGAGGGGCATTGAGCGTAACACAACCCGCCAATAGGTCCATCCATCTTCTCACGGATCATATCGATTGGCACTTCTCCAGTTACCTTGAAGAAGTCCCCAACATCCTCCCAAAAAGTGGGATCTCGCGTCTTTGGTGTACAAACGTAATAGATCTCTGGATAGACGCCTTTGGCGTGCCCTGATCGCTTCCAGACCTCCCATGGTGTGAGCTTGGGGAAGATCATCTCGGAGAAACCTAATGGGCGAATGATTTTTTCAATAACAATCTGTTCAAACGCTCGAAAGAGTTGAACAGATTGTGGACCGTGAATCCACTGGCCACGAGATGCCCCATGTCGGATCCAATTTCGGTTCACCATTTCTTCTGTAGGATCGCGAGTAAATTGCTTTGGTTTGGGCTTACTTGCGAAGACGAGATCCCAATGTTCACCTTTGCCGCCATAGCTCATCGCTTGAATTTTTTCCTCAATAAGTTTGACGAGACGATCCGGCACCTTATTCTCTAAGTCCGCTGCAGTCACTTTTAGGTCAAGACAGATCTCGTTGCTTTTCAAATCATAAGATTTGATGAACGGAAGGTTTGGGATTCGAATTCCATCTGGGATTTCTCCACTCAAATTGATCTGATACTCGCTTATTTCGATACCTCTAAGTCCAAGCCTAAATTTACCTAATGCAGTGGTTATTTGTTTTTTGAACCGGAACAGGGCGTCGTGTGCTCTTGTGTAAGTTCCGCTCTCGATAAATAGGTAAATTGTGTTTTCCTCAACACTCCATGTGGTGATTCGGCCTATTTCTCGTTCTTGAGTACCTTTAGGAACGCCCTTTTTAAACAGCACAGTGTTTGACTCAGTCACAGTCTTTTCGACACTATTCTTCGCGTCACTGGACAGTTCGTTGTTGAAGTTTAGTTTAGCGGTCAGTGCGAAACGAACGAACATATTTCCTCCGCAATTGCAAGATTTGTCAGATAATCATCTACTGATGCGATTACTGAACGCAGATGTTTACCATTAATCAACGTTTTTACCCCTTTTTCAGTTGCAATCGTTGTCATTGATGAGAGGTTGTCGGGACGAATTGCCTGTGCAACGCACGTTGGGTTTTTATGTGTTGTAATAATAACACCATCGATTTTTATCATGCAGCCACAACCTTATGCCAATCCTTTTTGAATGTCTCGAGCTGTTTGCAAGGTATGGTTGCCCCTGCTCGGTTATGGTGACCTCCGCCAACCCCTCCAGAAGAGCGGGCTATCTCGCGAATTACTAAACCAAGATCTAAATTGATATCCTGGGGACAACGTGCAGAAATTCGACAGATCCCCCCATCATTAGCAACAACTGCAATTGGAGTTGTGTTTGTGGTTCGGCAAATCAAGGCGTCAGCGAGATCTCCTAACACTGTTGCGTCTTCAATCTCATACACCTCATCCCTACGTATTGCAGAGGTTTCCGCCACACGAATTGCATCGATTACTTTCAAACGGTGTGCCTTCGTAATTTCCCACGCTTTATCAATATCATAGGAATTGCGCAAACAAAGCGATGCAGCAATGTCACCATGTCCTGATTTTCCGCATGCGTCGATAATCGAGGAGAATGTGTGAGCGTCTGGGATCACCTCGCGTTCCATGACATAGGTATCGCCATAGATCTCATCTATACAATCGATATTCACATGGGGCACAATCTTTAGCAGAGCCATTGAAAGCAACTGATCAAATTTCAGAGCGTTTTTTCCACCCGATTGCTCAATAATCGCGTTCACCTCGGTCTCATTCCCACTGAGGCCATCAAGGAACGGGTTTATGGCCATGAGCCATCGTTCAAACATATCTCTTCCTGGAAGCAACAACCCCCGGTTCGATGTAATAATGCCATTTCCTACCCCTTCATTGAGGATTTCAAGGTTTTTCCCGCTTAGTACTTGTTGACCATCGCCAATGAGTCCGAGTAACGCAAGTCCAACGAGATCACGGTTGTCGCCTAGATGTTGGGCAACAATGTAAGCAACTCCTGAAGCCGATAGCTCATGGTCGCCATCAATACCTGCAAGCCTGGGGTTAACATGATAATCCCCTGAAAAGTGCGGGTTATGATGGTCTACAACCATCGTATCTTTTGGGAGGTCTTCGATTCCAGCACCGAGATCACAGAGTAGATACGCGTTCTCCCTCCTAATTTCTGCCGCGGTAATCTCATGTCTGATTCTGAACCGGAAGTGGATGCCTGCACGGAACATTGCATAGCAAAGAATTGAACCTGTAGCGATGCCGTCACTGTCATGGTGTGCAACTACCTCGACATATTCCTGCCTTTTAATCTGTTCTGCGACAAGGTTTGCGGCGGCTTCAAGTGACATAGGGGATCGAAACGATTTATCTGGACAGCAGAATTTCTGTGGTCTCCGGTTTATAGCTCCAATCTGTGGGTAATCTGCCACTTCTAGTATAGTACTTTACCAATCGGCGAATCTTTGATTCAACAAGCTGGAGCCGCCTTTTATTGTGTAGGTCGTTTTCATTCTCAATTAGGTGCTTACGAAGACCGAGCGCCCTTTTCATGAGATCACGTAGGTCTTCAGGTATGTCTGACTCTAGCTTGTAGGCCTTTAAGATATCGCCGATGCGTTTTCCTCCGGTCACGAGTTTGATATCAGGGACGCCGTAGCGGTCCCGCAGGATCAGTCCGATCTTGCTGCTCGATGTTCCTTCCTTCCGTAGATCGATAATCACTTTCTCAATCCCTTTGATATCTACGTTCGACCAAGAGGGAGCTTCCTTTCGGTAGGGGCGAACTGAGCATGACTTACCCCTTCTGCGGGTATGCATTCTTGCCATAATATTACCTCCTATTGAAGAATGTAAGTCCAAAAAGAGCAGTGTTTGCTGACTCCTGGTAATCCCAAGCCACGTTGGGCAGTGCAGTTAATGCACGTCGGACTTACTTCTGTCAGCACTTTCTCAAAAGTGCTTAAGTATTTTCTGTCAGGTGAATATTAATGGTATCGATAGAGTAAAAGCAGAAATTATCCATATAACATAAGAACAGAGAATTATTTACGATGTTTCTTCTTCCTTTGATCTTTGGTGAACGAAAGCAAATCGATATTGTATACGCCCTCTTTTCCAACTGAGATAATTCTCTCATCGCCTTTTGCCATTTTCTCAAGATTAAGCTCATATGTACCGGGTCCCACGATTCGAATAGTTTCAACGCGGTCGTACATCTCAACCTCTTTTTTAGGTTCAGATTTTAATTCGAGTACCGGCTCCTTCGTTTCGTGGGCGATTTCTTCAATCGATTTCTCTTCAAGTACGTCTTTGTGGAGGTCCGCATCCTTCACATAAAGGAACTTCTTACCGCCACAGCTTGCACAGCCTTTTAGGATCTCAGTTGAGCCGTCCCTGTATTCTCGCCCGCACTTAGTACACTTGTGTGGCATTACGTTACCTCAATTTATGATATCTAACTGAAACGTTCGAGCATCGTCTCATATAGTTCTTCAACATTTCTGCCATCCAAACCTGAAACAGCAACCACCGGGTGTTGGGGGAATGCACTACGGATTCGTGCTGGAGCAGCATTCGGGAGATCAATTTTATTTGCGACAATGATAACAGGTAGTTTTCGACTCTCAATAATTCCAACCATCATAATATTTACTTGCATAAAAGGATCGACAGTTGCGTCAAGCATGTAAATAACACCGTCGATATCTTCACGGAGCCAGTGCATCGCTTCGGCAACACCCTCTGTTGCCTCACGAGCTCGAATAATGGCCTCCTCTTTCTCAAGACCAAATTCAAGAAACTCGTGATAGTCTATCTTAGTAGTCACACCAGGGGTATCGACAATATCAATCGTAACCGTCGCACCATTTGCACCGGAAATAATAATATCCTCTTTCTTACGTGCCCGTCGTGTTTCATGAGGTATTTCGCTCACTGGACCAACAGCATCGCCCGTCCAGTCACGAGCAATGCGGTTTGCGAGCGTTGTCTTTCCTGCATTAGGGGGACCGTATATGCCAATTCGGGTCCTCTTTTTTTTAAAAAACCTGGAAAGAAAATCAGAAAATCTCTTTTTAACTCTACCAAATGTCTGATAAAATATCTTCATTTAACACCTCATGGTATATACCGCCTTACCTGAAAAGTGATCCCCTAAACTCGTAAGTAATGTATAGAATGCGCTCTTTATTAGGTTTTTTCTGACAGAAACGCCCCTATAGTAGTCTTTTATAAATTATACGAAAGTGGATTTAATTTCCGTTATTACTGCAATGCATGATTGCATGACATGGCCAAATCCTTTATATCAAAGTTGGTGAGTATTGGTAAATTGTAATCATCAGACCAGAAGCATACGGAGGTGATCTCATGAAAAATTCAAACAATGAAATTCGCTTCGAGACCCGTGTTCCTCTTAATGAGGTAATGCGGTCAAATCCGACGACTATTAGCTCTGGCGCTACCGTTGCACAAGCGGCGGCAGCCATGTGCCATGATGACGTTGGTAGCTGCATTGTTCTTCAGAGGAACCTTCCCATAGGAATCGTGACTGAGCAAGACATTAACTGCAAGGTCGTTGCAAAGGATCTCAAGCCTAGTAATGTACATGTAAACGAGATCATGAGCACACCGCTGATAACGGTTCGTGCTGATAAGACTGTCGGAGACGCTGCTACTATGATGGTGAAGCATCGGGTAAGGAGGCTTCCTGTTATCGATGAAAAGAAAAAGGTAATAGGAATTGTGACCGTCCGTGACCTCCTTACCGTTTCAAATGAACTCAACGAACTTATGGCGGATCTTATTGAGATTAACCGTGAGGATATTGTTGAGATGGGGACGTGCAGCCGCTGCGGTCAGATGTCTGATGAGCTTAAGCGGTTAGACAATGTGATGCTCTGCGCCCGTTGTCGTGAGGAGGAAAACATCACATGAGGGTTGCACAGGATTTCATGGTTGAGATCCCTGTGCTCCGGTTCAGTGACCAAATAACAAAGGCACGGCAGATCTTACGTGACGATAGGTTCCGTGAAGTCTTTATCGTAGACGATGCAAAAAAACTCCTCGGCTATATCGACATTACAGATGGGCTTCGTGTTATTGCGACTAAATCAAATGTAACCGTTGAGAGTTTCATAAAAGACGCACCGGAAGTACATGCAACTGATCTAATCGAGCAAGTGGCACAACAGATCAGAAAATTCAATGTTGACAGTGCCGCAGTAGTGAACGGTCAACGGCATCTGAAAGGAGGTGTTTTGATCTCAGATCTCTTTCCCGTAATCATTTCACGCAATGAGTTGTCTGGTACGGTAGCGGACTATATGTCTAAAAAAGTTGTTGTAGTGAATGCGGATGCCACTGTACAACACATCTATAATATGATTGTTGAGAGTGGTTTTTTAGCATTTCCTGTTGAAAACAAAAAGAAGCTAGTTGGGATCATTTCAAGACGTGATTTGCTACGTGGTGGACGAGTAAGGGCCGCCCTCTCCCACTCAACGCATACAAAAATTAGTGAGCTAATGACAAAAAAGGTCATTATAATAACTCCAAATGAAGCCATTAGTACCGCTGCTAATTTGCTCGTACAGTATGACATAAGCCTCTTACCAGTTATTGAAGAGCAAAAAATCGTTGGGATCGTGGATCGGCATGATGTCCTTGCGGGACTTCGATGATGCACCAAGGAAACTGCACCGTTGTTTCAGATATTCGAACATTATAATTTGATTTATCATACTTCGTATCTCCAACATCTGGGGATACGAAAGTCAATAGCGTGGAGGAAATGTATGCGCATGAATGACCGCAGTATCAAGCAAGGTGATAAATTGCTTAAGATGCATGGAAAATTCGATAGGGGTCCTATTGAGTTCAAATCCCATATCGTGCAACAGGAGGGTGAGATTATGGCAATTGCTACACGTAACGTCGTATCGATTCCACAAACTACGTCTATCATGGGGGCGGTAGATACGATGACGAAGTGTGGGTTCCGCCGCCTACCTGTAACCGATCCAGGGACAAAGAAACTAAGAGGCATTATCACCGCGGGGGATGTTATCAACTTCATGGGAGGTGGTGAGAAGTACCATCTGGTTCAAGTAAAACATGGCGGTAATCTAATTGCAGCCGTTAATGAGAGTGTTCGGGAGATAATGACTCAAAAAGTTGAAACACTTTATGATACTGCAAAAATTTCTGACGCCGTTAGTATTATTGTGAAGAAAAAAATTGGGGGGCTTCCTATTGTTGACAAAGATGGTGCGTTAGTAGCCATAGCCACTGAGCGTGATGCTATGCGAGTACTTGCAGCGGAAAGAAGTGATCTCTTAGTAGAGGATATTATGACAGATAAGCTTCAAGTGACTCATCCCGAAAGTCCAATTTCATCGGCCACCCGCGACATGACTCAACACAGGTACAGACGACTTCCAGTTGTAAGCGACGAAGTCATGTATGGAATTATCACTGCTACTGACATTATGCGATACCTTGGCAACCGAGAAGTCTTTTCCAGACTCTCAACTGGAAATGCCGCAGAGGTAATGGGCCTGCCAGTTCGCACTCTACTCTCAGGAGATCTTTTCACCACTACACCTGAAAAGAGCATCAACCAAGCTGCCAAAGAGATGTTAGAACACAACATTGGAGCTCTTCCGGTAATTGAAGGCTCTCGCTTAATTGGACTTGTTACCGAATTTGACCTTGTACGAGCATTTACTCAGGAGTAACTTTATGAAGGCGTTCGATGTTATGTCATCACCAGTTCATATTATTTCGCCATCGGAGACTGTGGCACATGCCCGTCATCTAATGGTCAAACATCGAATCTCCCGTTTACTAATTATGGAGGGGGAAGTCCTTTCTGGAATTATCACAAAAAAAGATCTTGCCTATCGACTCCGGCAGAGCGAACCGGCATGGCGACGTCGACCGATTGATAGTATTCCTGTAAAGGTTCTTGCAGTTCCTAACCCCATAGTAGTGGCACCTGAAACAAGTATACAGGAAATTGCAAGAATTTTTATCGAGAAAGGAATTAGCTGCGTACCCGTTGTTGATGATGATAAGGTAGTGGGGATTGTAACAAAGTCCGATCTTCTGAAGTCAACCCTTATCGGAAACTTGTCATATCCTATTAGAGATTTGATGGAAGACGTAGCAACGGTGAATGGTTACCATTCGTTAGACCATGTAATTGATGTTATGAGCGAACGCAACGATAAGGTGGTGGTCACCAACAATAATGGGTCCATTGCAGGAATTATAACTGAGACCAATCTTGCATTCTTTAACAATGAACAGAAGATCAAAGGTTTAGTACAAAAAGAAGTGACAGTCAGACGAAGAAAACAACCGAAAGGAACCTATAGACAAAGTGCATTTTTCGTTGCACCCGTGATTGCAGAGGATATTATGACTTCGCCAGTAGTCACGATCTCATCTGATACTCCTCTTAACCAAGCTGTTGCAATCATGAACAAACACCAAATTAACAGTCTTGTGGTTCTAAAAGAGAATAATATTGTAGGAATCATAAAACGGGATGATATTATTAAGGAAGTGGCAAAATGACCAAAGAACTTTTTATAAAAGACTTAATGGCAAAACCAGTAACAATTGCAAAATCTGCAAAGATCACAGAAGCCCTCGATAAAATGTTAGATGAGGGTATTGATCCCTTAATCGTTACACACAATACGAGTGTCGCTGGTACTGTATCCCGGCAATCGATTGCTAAAAAACTAGGTAGTAAACACGATTCAGTTATTGCACCTGCAGCCATACACGTTGCAAGCGTTGTAGAAGAAGACTTCACTAGTATCTATCCCGATGAAAGCATAAACGTCCTTGTGCCATTGCTCCAGCATTATAAGTTGATTGTAGTCTATGACAACGAGCATAGGTTGATCGGCCAGGTAGGTGCTGGAGATCTTTTGAAAAAACTACAACCTGACGGATTGCTTGACGGAGCAATGGAAAAAGCAATTACAATCGAAGCTGACGAACGTGTCGTCCACCTACGCCGCAGAATGCTAGATGATAATACCACTCGCTTTGTTGTGACTGAAAATGACAAGATTATCGGTATTGTGACTGAAACTGATGTGGCAATAGCAATGCGCCAGTTTCGGGAATCAGTGATAGGCAAACATCAGGATCACCGTATTCGCAATCTACTTGTAAAAGACATTATGAGCTCACCTCTCATCACAGTGGATAGAATTGCAAAGATCTCTGAAATCATCAATATCATGCTTAAAAAGAACATAAGCTCGATCCCTATAACCGACAAGAGTAAATTAGTTGGCATGGTAACACGTCAATCACTTGTCAACGCCTTATAAATAAAAAAACATAAATGACACTGAAATTTAAGGCAAAAAATTGTGCCTTTTTGGGAGAAGAGATCTAAAGAGGGAAAAAATGGTGGTATCATTAAGAGTTAAAGAAATTATGGTAAAGCCAGTGACTATTTCGAAATCTCAATCAATTATTGAAGCGTTAAACAAAATGTTTCATGAAGGCATCGACCCACTTATAGTATTGAGTAGTCATCAGGTTGTTGGTACCGTCTCCCGAAAATCAATTGCGGATAAGCTGGGCAGTAAACAAAAGGCGCAAATTGCAATTGCAAAGATACATGTCGCAAGTTCTCTAGAAGAAAATTTCTCATCTGCATTTCCCGAACAAAATATCAATGATCTCCTCCCATTACTCAAAAAGAACAAAATTGTTGTAGTGTATGATAAAGACGACCACTTGATCGGTCAGGTTGGATATGGGGAACTGCTCAAAGTACTTCAGCCAAAGGGAGGCATCGATAAAGTAACGGAACCCGCCCATACAATAAATGTGAATGAACGACTTACACACCTTGAAAACCAGATGATACAACACAAAATTTCTCGTTTTGTGGTAAATGAGAATGAAAAAATAATTGGGATTGTGACCGAGACCGATTTGGCAGTTTCTTTAATAAAATTCCGTGAGAAGATAGAGGGGCGTCACCACGATTTTCATCTTCATAATCTCTTGGTACGGAGTGTCATGACCTCACCTATTATAACGGTCGATCGCAATGTAAAAGTGACAGAAATAATCGATCTTATGCTAAAAAAGAATATCAGCTCAATCCCAGTAACTGACCAGGGAAAGCTTTTCGGTATAGTTACACGTCAATCGCTTCTCAATGCATTGTAACCTTTTTTAATACAACAGTCTCTCTTTTTTTAGGTTTGCACCTTCGATGAAGCAATAAGTCGGGGAAAAGAATCTGCTAAAACTTTGCAGGTGCCAGTGTATGTTGATGCAACGATCGCGTTACATATTGTAATATCAGCACATATAGGAACTGACGTGAAACGTCTGAAAAGACGCAATTTAAAAAAGAAGGTTGAATTTAGAAAAGGATTCTATTTTACTATCCAAATAGTCTTAATTTTTTATTTCGAATCCTCTTAATCGTTGTTTTTTAAACTTAGAACAATACTATATATTTCATTATACAAGATGGGTATAATTGTAAGTTATCGGATTTTATATGGCAGATTCGTTGTTTGACCGATTACATACCAGATCAAACGTTCATCTCATCCTTATTGTTTTGGCAACTGTTGGAGCAATTACAATAAATTTCTATAGCCTAATGATTGGAGTTACCATTGTTGTTTCGCATCTTTTATATATCCCGATCATTCTTGTAGCATTCTTCTACCCCAAACGAGGTGTCCCTTTTGCTGTTGGGATATCTGTCATTTATTTATTGATGTTTGTGGTTGTAGGGCTTCAATATACATCTGATCTAATTTCAGCGGGAGCACGTTGTATTGTTTTTATTATTATCGCTGCAGTCGTATCGTATCTCTCATATCAGCTTAACGAAGAACAAAAACAGCTAAAATATGTTAAAGATGAATGGGAACGAACTTTCGATTCGGTTCCCGATTTAATTTCTCTTATTGATCTTAACCATCGTATCCTTCGTATCAACAAGGCAACTTCGGATCGATTAAGAATATCCCCAGAAAAAATAGTCGGTCTTAGGTGCTACGAAGTAATACATCAATCCCAATCCCCACCAATCATCTGCCCCCATTCTCGATTACTACAAGATAGAAAAGAGCACACCGTTGAAGTTCATGAAGATAACCTTGGCGGTGATTTCTTAGTTACATGTTCTCCTCTCTATGACTCTCAAGGCAAAATGATCGGTAGTGTTCATATTGCACGTGATATCACCAATCGTAAGAAAGTAGACCGGGCACTGAAAGAAAGTGAGAGGTTTGTCAATAGTATCGTTGAAAATATTCCCGATATGATCTTCGTGAAAGATGCAGAGGAACTTCGATTTATAAGGTTTAATAAGGCCGGTGAAGACCTCGTAGGTTTTTTAAGAGAAGACATGTATGGAAAAAATGACTATGATCTCTTCCCGAAAGATGAAGCAGATCATTTTATAAAAAAGGATAGGGAAGTTCTTCAATCTAAACAATATAGTGACATTCCAGAAGAGAAAATACTGACTAAGTTTAGAGGAGAAAGAATACTCCATACAAAAAAAATACCAATACTCAATGAAGAGGGAAAGCCGCAGTATTTATTGGGAATTTCTGAGGACATCACTGAACGAAAACGCTCAGAAAAAGCATTGAAGGAAAGTGAAGAGAAATTCCGCACTCTCGTTGAAAACCTAAATGTCGGTCTCTACCGAAACACGACAGATGAGAAAGATGCTTTCCTCTGGTCAAATACAGCTCAGGCCCATATTCTTGGCTATGAATCAATTGAAGAGTTTCTAAAAGTTCCTGTTTCATCTCTATATCCAACTCCAAATGACCGGAAACAATTCTTAGAAGATCTTAAAATTCACGGTTCCTTGAAAAACCGAATAATGCAAATAAAAAAGAAAGACGGGACACTTATTTGGGTATCGGTTAATGTCACTGCGAAATATACCGGCAAGGGGGAAATCGAATGGATAGATGGTATTATCGAAGATATCACAGATCGGAAAGCAATGGAAGAGGCGGTGGAGAATAATAACAAAGAGTTGGTCCGCTTCAATCAAGCCTTGGCTCAGGCGAACAAGAAACTTAATATCTTGTCCTCAATTACCCGTCACGATATCTTGAATCAAATTACTGCACTCCTTGCTTACGTCCAACTTTCGGGGGAAATGACCAAAGATCCTTTAGTTCTTGAATATAATCAAAAACAAATCAAAATTATTCAAGCGATAGAGCGACAGATCGAATTCACGAGATACTACCAGGATATTGGGGTGCGCAATCCAGAGTGGGAGGATGTTAAAACAACATCTATGCGAGCAGCGGCCCAACTTCCGCTGGGCGGGGTATCAATATCACTTAATTTTGATAGAATTTCCATCTATGCAGACCCCCTCATCGAGAAGGTTTTTTACAATCTTATGGAAAACTCGATCCGTCATGGCGAACATGTGAATGCGATTATATATTCAATGCAAGAAACCCAAGACGGCTTGACAATTGTTTATGAGGATAACGGTATTGGTATCCCTCCTGAGAATAAGGAAAAGATATTCCATCGCGGATTCGGAAATCACACAGGACTTGGTTTGTTCTTAATTCGGGAAATACTCTCGATCACTGGTATTCATATTATAGAGACTGGTGAGTTTGGGAAAGGTGCACGATTTGAAATCATAGTGCCAAAAGGAGTGTATAGGTTGTCGTCAACAACAACAAATACGCGATAACTGGGAATTCCAAATAAGTGTAATTTAATTAAAGCAAACAGTTATTACCGTGCTATAACAATAATATAGCACCATTCATGGAGCGGCGGGATTCCGTCGCGAGTGTCGAAAGACGCGAGATTCTCTGTTGAGGTAGCCAAGCCTGGTATGGCGCAGGTTTGCTAAACCTGTGTCCCTCTGGGACTCGAGGGTTCAAATCCCTCCCTCAGCGCTCAAGAGTTAATCTCAAAAATCGAGGGGATTGGATGGCTCAGGAAGAAGACATAAAATATTTTGTACGGATTGGCACGACGGATTTAGACGGAACAAAATCTGTACGTGTTGCCCTTACGGGCATTAATGGCGTCGGTAGGCATACATCTAGTGTGATTGCTCGGATGGCAAAGGTAAATGAATACACCCAACTCGGGCGTCTTGACGAAGATGGGGTGAACCGACTTCGTGCTGTTATCGACCAATATGGAAGCAAGGTTCCGGCTTGGATGACGAACCGGCCTAAGGACGTGTATACCGGAGACTCAAAACATCTGTTCGGTGTAGATGTGACAATGGCCAAGGACGATGATATTAACATCATGAGAAAGATCCGCTGCTATAAAGGAATCAGGCATGAGACGGGTCAGAAAGTTCGAGGGCAGCGTACCAAGTCCACCGGAAGAACTGGAGCGACTGTTGGCGTTAAAAAGAAGAAAGAAGGAAGTGTGTAATCCATGGGATATCCAGGAAAGAATCATAAGGCATACCAGCCCCCCAAACGACCGTTCGAAAAAACTCGTATTGAGGAAGAGACTCGGCTTGTTATCGAGTACGGGCTTCGAAATAAACGCGAAATATGGAATGCACAGAGCATCCTACGCAAATATCGAAAGGGTGCTCGCGACCTTCTCGCCTTTATATCCACTAGTACAGATAAAGCTGCAGTTGATGCAAAGCGCAATGAGTTGATCACATCAATGCAGCGTGCAGGACTTCTTGGTCCTGACGCAGATATCGATGACATCCTATCACTTAAGATTCAGACCCAACTCGAACGTAGGCTTCAGACAATTGTTTATCGTAAAGGACTTGCAAGATCGCCAAAACAGGCACGGCAGCTCATCACCCACGGACACGTAGCGGTTGCCGGTCGGCGAGTGAGTATTCCAAGTTACCGCGTTAACCGTAATGAGGAAACTCAGATTAGTTATTATGGAAAATCGCCATTTACAAGCGATTCTCACGCTGAGCGGGCACGGATCACAAAAATAGCAGGAGTGAAATGAAATGACGGCACCTGAGAAGGAAAAGTGGGGAATCGCCCACATTTTTGCGTCATTCAATAACACAATTATCACGATTACTGACCTATCAGGCGCTGAAACGGTGACAAAGAGCTCAGGAGGTATGGTGGTCAAACAAGACAGGAACGAGAGTTCGCCTTATGCAGCTATGCAAATGGCAGCAAATGTTGCAGCCGCAGCAAAAGAAAAGGGGATTGTTGGTGTCCACGTCAAAGTAAGGGCGCCAGGACAAGGTAAGCAGCGTAGCCCAGGTCCCGGTGCACAAGCAGCGATTCGATCGCTTGCACGTGCTGGAATGCGCATTGGGAGAATTGAAGACGTCACCCCGATTCCCCACGATTCTTGCCGTCCAAAGGGTGGCAGACGAGGAAGGAGAGTTTGATGGAAATTCAGTTCGGCAGTCTGGACGATGATGTTGCGCGATTCACGCTTAGTGGTGTAACCCCGGCATTTGCCAATGCGTTCCGAAGGGCTATGATTGCCGAGGTGCCAACTCTTGCAATTGAAGATGTGCGTATTTATGATAATACAAGTGCACTCTTCGACGAGATGCTTACCCACCGGCTTGGTCTGATACCGATTAAAACCGATCTTACAACATACTCCCTTAAAGACAAATGTTCGTGTGAAGGCCAGGGATGCCCAAGCTGTTCAGTCACATTTACGCTAAGCGCAGAAGGTCCCAAAACGGTTATCTCAAGTGATTTGATCCCACAAGACCCGAAAGCAGTCCCTGTGTTTGACAATATACCGATAGTTAAGCTTACTAAAGGTCAGAAACTGGTTTTAGAGGCAAAGGCAATTTTAAACACTGGGAAAGAACATGCAAAGTGGCAGCCCACCATCATTTGCGGATACAAGAATCAACCCGTTATAACAATAAGCGATATTTGTGATGCGTGCGGGATGTGCGTGGAAGAATGCCCACGGGAAATTCTCACCGTGAAAGGTAAGAAAGTTGAGGTAATTGAAGGCAAGCTTTCTGATTGTTCCATGTGTCGTCTCTGCGAAAGAGCTTGTGTGGCAACTGGTATTGGGGAAGAACCGGCGATTAAGATCTCGTCAGAGCCAGATCGATTCATTTTCGTAGTTGAAGGCGATGGAGCGCTTCCAGTGAAAGAGATCATGCAGAAAGCGATTCATTACATCAAAGAGCAGTCAGAGGAACTGGAGAGTCAAGTTCGCGAGATTTCAGGGGGATGAGAAAAGATGAAGAAAATTGGAGTCAAGACCAACCCACGTTTACATAACCTCATTTCGCTATTAAAAACAACGTCGCGTGAGAATGAAGCAAAAATCTGGCGAGAGATCGCGATTCGGCTAGAAAGCTCCAGAAGAAACTATGCCGAAGTTAACCTTTCGAAAATTGATCGTTACGCTCAGAATGGGGAAACGATAATTGTTCCAGGTAAGGTCTTAGGAAGTGGAGTGTTATCCCAGTCTGTTAAAGTTGCAGCACTCAACTTTTCACAGGCAGCGACAAGTAAGATTCGTGATGCAAAAGGTCAGTGTCTAAGTATCGAACAATTGCTTGCGGACAACCCAAAAGGTAGCGGCGTCCGCATCTTGAGGTGAGGCAACCATGGTTACAATAATCAACGGAGACGGGTTGCTTTTAGGTAGGCTTGCAAGCATCGTTGCACAGCGGGCGCTTTCAGGTGAAGAGATCGCGATTCTGAATGCAGAAAAAGCAATCATCTCTGGAAGTAGAGCACGCGTTCTCGGCAATTATCATCACAAACGCAGCCGGGGTTCAACCGGTTGGGGCCCATTTTTCCCACGCAGACCTGACCATCTTATGAAACGCACGATTCGTGGTATGCTCCCATACAAACGCCAACGAGGTGTTGATGCTATGAAGCGTATCAAATGTTATGTTGGTATCCCCTCGGAATTTGTAGGAAAGGAAATGGAAGTGCCAGAAGAAGCACACATGAACCGGCTGAATAATCCACAATTTGTCACCCTAGGTGCAGTCTGTACGTTCTTGGGGGCAAAGTTCTAGTGAGGTGTTGTCAATGGTGAAGATTATTAATACAAGTGGAAAGCGAAAGACTGCAATCGCACGAGCAACTTTGAAAGCAGGAAAAGGGATCATTCGGATCAACTCTGTCCCGCTCGAACAATATGGAACCGAAGTATTGAGGTTGAAGATCTCCGAACCACTTCTTCTAGTGCCGAAAGCGGTCCATGGAATCGATGTCTCAATCGATGTTGAAGGTGGCGGTGTAATGGGACAGGCAGAAGCGGTTAGAACGGCACTTGCACGTGGCATTCTCGAATGGTATAACGATCCTCAAATCAAGGATGTGTATCTTACATACGACAGGACACTGCTGGTCAATGATTCACGACAAAAAGAGACGAAAAAACCGCATGGACGCGGTGCTCGCAAGAAGTTCCAAAAGTCTTATCGTTAGGATAAAAGATATGGTGAGAGGTCGACATTCGTGATACCTGTACGATGCTTTACTTGTGGAAAACCGATTTCAACAGCATATGAAGAGTTCAAGAAGCGGCTCGACGCTGGGGAGGATCCAAAAAAGATCCTCGATGATCTCGGTTTGACTCGATACTGTTGCCGGCGTATGCTACTAACTCATAATGAGATCATTGATGAGCTTAATCCGTACCAATAGAGGAGACTGAAGAGGGGTCGTAGGGTAGCCTGGACCATCCTATTGCGTTCGGGACGCAGTGACCTGAGTTCGAATCTCAGCGACCCCATTTAAAACCACCAATTTGAGGGAAAAAAATGCAAACACCAATGTACACCCGGTATGAACGGGCACGCATTATCGGAGCCCGGGCTTTGCAAATATCGATGGGTGCACCATTACTCATCAAAACTAGCAAAATCGATCCACTCGAAATTGCGATCGAAGAATTCACCCATAACAAGATACCCATTACCGTAAAGAGGAAGTGAATACCGCATGACTATGATTGAAGCAATTGAGTTGCGGGTGATCCTTGACAGCCGAGGCAACCAGACTGTTGAAGCCGATATACTCACCACCACTGGTTTTGGCAGAGCGGCAGCTCCGGCTGGTGCTAGCACAGGATCTCTTGAGGCAAAGGTTAGACCTCCAAAGGAAGCAGTGGAAAATGCGATTGCGAATTTAATCCCCACTTTGATCGGAATGGATGCATCAGATCAGGTTGGGTTTGACGAACAACTTCGAGACATTGATGGTACTTCGGACTTTTCTGTAATCGGAGCAAATATTTCTGTAGCATTATCCCTTGCCAATGCTAAAGCTGCTGCTTCATCTGAAGGAATGCCCTTATTCAGGTATCTTGGAGGAGCGTTTGTCTCTGAATTACCATTACCGCTCGGTAATGTAATTGGCGGGGGTGCACATGCAACAAACGCAACTGAAATTCAAGAATTTCTTGTTGTAACTGGCGATGCTGCAGATGTTCAGGAAGCTGTCTTTTCAAATGCTGCAGTGCACCATACGATTAAAGATTTATTAAAAAAGCGTGGAAAGACCTGCGGCAAAGGTGATGAAGGTGCGTGGGCCCCGCAGATCGATGACGATCTTGCCTTCGAGGTCGTTACAGAAGCTTGCAAGAAAGTTGCTGATGAATTGAACGTATCGGTTGATATGGGTATTGACGTTGCAGCAAGTCAACTCTGGAACGGTGAATACTATCAATATCGCGAGAAAAAACGTTCAACTGAAGAACAGGTTGCCTATATCGCAGAACTTGTGGACAAGTATGATCTTGTCTATGTCGAGGATCCCCTACACGAAGACGACTTTTCGGGCTTTGCTGACCTTAATACACAAGTTGGTGACCGATGCCTTGTATGTGGAGACGACATATTTGTAACACAAATCGACCGTATCATGCAGGGGATTGAGACTGGAGCTGCCAATTGTGTACTAATTAAACCTAACCAGGTAGGCACTTTGACTGACACTTTTGAAGCTGTCAGACTCGCTCATACGTATGGGCTTGACACGGTGATGAGCCACCGGTCTGGTGAGACGACCGATGAAACAATTGCACACCTCGCAACCGCGTTCTCTTGTGTATTCCTTAAAACCGGAGTAGTAGGTGGGGAACGCATTGCAAAACTGAACGAATTGATACGAATAGAGGAACAGTTATGACCCAAGTTACCGAGATGGAAATAGAACTCAAAGAACCGCTCGTCTCTGTCGAAGATTATCTTGCGGCAGGCGTCCATATCGGCACGCAACAGAAGAGCGAGGACATGAAGAAGTTCATCTACCGCGTCCGCGGTGATGGTCTCTATATCTTAGATATACGGGAAACTGACGCACGAATCAAAACCGTGGCAAAATTCTTGAACCAATACGAACCGCCGAATATCCTCGTTGTTACTTCTCGTCAGTATGGACAGTACCCGGCGAAGAAGTTTGCCGACACCATCGGTGCAATGTCCGCGACAGGACGATTCATTCCTGGACTTTTAACCAATCCCGTTCTTGACGGATATATTGAACCCGAAGTAGTTGTCGTTACCGATCCAATAGGTGATGCACAGGTTATCCATGAAGCCGTACAGTGCGGAATCCCGGTCGTTGCACTTTGTGATACGAATAATATGACAAAATTTGTTGATCTAGTTATCCCAACAAACAACAAAGGTAGAAAAGCACTTTCGATGATCTACTTCTTGATCACCCGCGAGATGCTCCGGTTGCGCGGTATATCGACGGCACTCACTCCTGAGGATTTCGAGACGGATATTTGAGATCGGGGGTCATTCCCAAAAACCGATCTATAGATATACCAGTTTGACCAGAGGCTTGATCCGATGAACATTCGTATATGTGCAGTTGCTGGCATGTTCTATCCGCGGGATCCTAATCATCTGGAGCAGTTGCTCACTAGGTTCTTTGCCAATGTAAAAAAACCGAGTGATGCAAAGGGAATCGTCTCACCTCACGCTGGTTACATCTACTCAGGAGAGGTAGCAGCACAGGCATACGCATCGATTCCGACTGATTTCTCTGGAACCTTTGTTGTTATCGGCCCCTCTCATCGCGGTTATCTCACCGCGGTTTCGATGGTGCCTTGGGAGACTCCGTTAGGAATAGTTGATACCGATACTGAGTTTGTTTCGGCTCTTGATTTAGAAGCCGATGAGTTCTCGCAAGCAGATGAGCACTCACTCGAGGTCCAAGTACCGTTCATTAAATTCCGATTTCCTCGTGCGCGAATTGCACCGATCATGATGGGTGAACAAGACCAACCGAGTGCTATGAATCTCGCTGGAAAGATTATTGAAGCAAAAAGGAAAACAGGAAGAGATATTCGGATAGTGGCATCGAGTGATTTTTCTCACTATGTGTCGGAGAAGATTGCACGTGAGAACGATTTGTATGCGATCGAGCCGCTTCAAACATTAGATACGAACGAATTCTATCGTAGGATTGAGAGTCGAAAGGTGTCCGCCTGTGGATACGGTCCAATTTCTGCGATGGTGGAAGCATGCAAAGTAATGGGTGCAAAACAGGCTACTCTTATAAAGTATGCAACGAGCGGTGATATTACCGGTGATAAACGTGAAGTCGTGGGGTACGCAGCCATTGCGGTGATTTAGGTTGTCAACATGGAGTGCGCCGGGGAAGGTCTTCTTGTTCGGCGAACATGCGGTTGTGTACGGGAAGCCTGGGATCGCGATGGGAATCAAACCTCGAGTCTATGTAACTGTGCGTCATAGTAAGCGACCACACTCTGTGAGTTCCCCCTACATCCAAAACTGCTTTGCTGATATGGATGTGTCAGGAAGTGTGTACATCAACTCGCAGATCCCAAGTTCATCTGGGTTGGGTTCATCTGCGGCGGTCACGGTTGCCACACTCTGCGCTATAAATGATGAATTTCAATTAGAAAAGACAAGGGAGGAAATTGCCAACATGGCATTTGAGATTGAACGGAAAGTCCAGAAAGGCCGAGCGAGTCCAACCGATACGACAGTATCAACATACGGTGGAATTGTGCTTATTAAGGGAACATCACGCCGGCGTCTCCCTCCCGAGAACTTACACTTGGTCATTGGTGATACCTTGATCTCCCACAACACCTCCCAAATGGTAGAACAAGTCAGCGAGCTTCGAAAAAAGCATCCAGAAATAGTTGATCATATTCTTGATGCCATTGAAGGTGTGAGTCTAAACGCAATACACCACCTCAACAACCCAAAAGAGCTCGGACGTTATATGGATTTAAACCAGGCTCTTCTCGAAGCGTTAGGTGTAGGTCACCCTGCACTGACTCGACTCGTGCTTGCAGCACGTTCAGCGGGTGCATTTGGTGCAAAACTCACTGGAGCTGGTGGAGGTGGATGCATGGTAGCTGTTTGTCCTAAGGGACTCAAATACCGGGTTGCTGAAGCGATTGAAGCGTGTAATGCACGTGCAATCGTAACTTGTATCGACATCGAAGGTGCACGAAAGGAGAAGAATGTCTGATCGATTAATGCTCAAAGTTGGTGGCAGTGTCATAACCGATAAGAGTGGTGACTGTACTATCAATCATCAGCAGCTTGAATCTATTGCTGTATCAATTGCCAGAGCAATCGATGGAGAGCTCCTCGTCGTTCATGGCGCGGGTTCTTGTGGACATCCTGAGGCAAAGCAATACCGAATTAACGAGGGAGTAACTCGAGGTTACGCTGAAGGGATCTCTATTACCCACTATGCAGTCTCAAAGCTTAATATTGCAGTTGTAACGGCCCTAAGAGAGCAGGGAATCGATGCGATTGGTATTCATCCGTTACATGTTGCATATGCTAATGATAGAAAGTTGGTTTCGTTCGAGTATCGTCAACTCGACCAAATGTTAAAACTCGGAATGGTTCCGGTGATCCACGGAGACGTGGTGATGGACCATAAACGTGGATCCTGTATCATTTCAGGAGACCAGATCGTGCGTTATCTTGCACCCCTACTTGGGATGCACCGAGTAGGTCTCGCCACCGATGTACCGGGAGTACTGGATGGAGGAGCGGTGGTGCCGGTGATTACTCCGGCATCTGTACCCAGTCTCCAGATCGGTAGCTCATCCCATACCGATGTCACCGGTGGAATGAAGGGAAAGATCAATGAACTTCTCGATCTTGCAAAAGCAGGTATCGAATCTGAAATATTTCATGTCTCACACATTTCGGATTTCCTCTTTGGAAGAGATTGTAGCGGGACGAAAGTAAGTATGAAAGGGTAGGTAAAAACAATGGGAGATAAAAAGCGTTATACATCGTCGCGGAAGCTTGATCATCTGCGGATCTGCGCAGAAGAAGATGTCGAGTGTGGCGATGCTGGTTTTTCTGACATAAGGTTCGTTCACAATGCGCTGCCGGAGTGCAATATGGCAGCGATTGACCGGCATACGCAATTCCTCTCTCACAAGTTTTCATCGCCCTTATTCATATCGGCAATGACAGGTGGACACCCTGAAACTAAAATCGCAAATGCACGGCTTGCGCGAGCGGCAGAGCATTATGGTATTGGAATGGGCGTGGGCTCTCAGCGGGCGGCTCTTGAGAACCCAGAACTAGCTGATACTTTTTCAGTTGTGCGTGATGAAGCACCAAACGCATTTATTGTTGCTAACCTCGGAGTTGTCCAGCTTCGCGATCATGGGGTGGAATGGGCGGAAGAGGCAATCAAAATGATTGATGCAGACGCTATTGCTATTCACCTCAACTTCCTGCAAGAAGCAATTCAACCGGAAGGCGATTATAACGCGGTTGGATGCATTGATGCTATCCGCGATTTATGCAAAGAAAAGAAGACACCGGTTATTGTCAAAGAGACCGGGTCTGGCATTTCCGCTGAAATCGCACGAAAATGTTGGGGGGCTGGCGTTGATGCAATCGATATTGCAGGTCGTGGCGGCACATCATGGGCTGTCGTAGAGAGCCTACGTGCCAAAAAAAGCCGGAATATTCGAGAGAAAGAGAAAAAAGTTCTCGGAGAAGACTTTGGAGATTGGGGTATACCAACTGTAGTGAGTTTATGTGAGGTACTTGCAGTTGGAGGACCTGTAATTGCATCGGGAGGCATCCGGAGTGGACAGGATATTGCAAAGGCACTAGCTTTGGGTGCGGATCTTTGTGGTATGGCACTTCCACTTCTCAAGCCAGCTCTAAAGACCGATGCGGTTCTAAAACAGACAATCGATACGATTCACCATCAGTTGGACGTGGCGATGTTTCTCACGGGTTCAGCGAAAATTTCCGATCTGAAAAAGACACGGATGTTTATTACCGGAAGGACACGACAAATGATCGACAAGGACAATCCGGTACGGCTCAAAAAATAATCTTAGAAGATTTGTTTAAACAAACACAAGAACAGACAGGAGACAACAAATGGATATAGAAATCATCGCCGTAGGCGGGTATGACGAAGTCGGGAGAAATATGACTGCCGTCCGCTGCGGCAAAGAAATTGTCATTTTTGACATGGGACTTCGTTTGGATCAGGTAATGATCCACGAGGATGCGGAAATAGAGAACATGCATTCCCTCGATCTAATCAAGATCAAGGCAATACCTGACGACACATTAATGAATGCGGTTGAGGGGACTGTGAAAGCAATCATTTGCACACATGGGCATCTCGACCATATAGGAGCAATCCCAAAGCTTGCACATCGGTATAATGCACCAATCATTTCAACGCCTTATACGACAGAACTAATCCGTCAGCAGATTTCTGGAGAACAGAAGTTCGGTGTAAATAACAAACTCTTCGCGTTAAAGTCAGGTCAACGATATACAATCTCGCAGACCCTTGTTTTAGAGTTTGTACGAATGCAGCATTCGATAATCGATACTGTAATGGCAGTGCTCCATACACCTCATGGGGCTATCGTATATGCATGTGACTTTAAGCTGGATCGAACACCAGTTATTGGTGAGGTTCCAGACTTCGGTCGGCTCCGTCAGATTGGTAAAGAAGGTGTACTTGCCTTAATTGTAGAATGTACCAACATTGAGCGGCCAGGTAGAGCACCTAGCGAACGGATCGCTCGTGATCTTGTTCGTGATACGATCACAAGCTATGAGGATGATAAAAATGCAATTCTCGTTTCTACCTTCTCATCGCATATCGCGAGAGTAAAGACGCTTGCAGAATGTGCACACGAGATTGGGCGAAAACCTGTATTGCTTGGGCGATCCATGGAACGGTATTCGGTGACCGCCGAGCAGATGAAGCTTGTCTCGTTCCCTTCAACTACCAGTGTCTTTGGCAACCGACGTACAATCGATCGAACACTGCGGCGTATGATGAAGGCAGGTAAGGATAAGTTCTTGCCAATCGTCACCGGACATCAGGGAGAACCCGGTTCAATTCTTACCCGTATTTCAACTGGTGACACTCCGTACCAGCTCACAAAGGGTGACAAGGTTATTTTTTCTGCTACTGTAATTCCCAACCCCATGAACTTCGGTCAGCGATATATGGTGGAAGCTCACTTAAAACTCGCCGGCGTTCGCATCTTCGAAGATTTGCATGTGAGTGGGCACGCGTATTGTGAAGACCACTACGAACTGGTCCACTTACTTAACCCTCAACACATCATTCCTGCTCATGGTGATCTTAAGATGAGTGCAAGGTATTCCGACTTTGCTTCAGATTTGGGTTACACCCTTCATTCTGACCTCCATATGCTGCGCAACGGGCAACGCACCAAGTTAAATTAGGCAAGGGAAAAAATGGAACTCGAACAGTATCTGGAAATGGTGGCAACACAAATAGACAGTTTGATCGACAGGTCTTTCGGAAATACATGGAGTGACCTTGATCGGGCAAGTACACACCTGCTCGTTGCGGGTGGCAAACGTTTACGACCAGCTGTTGTGATGCTAAGTGCTGATGCAATAAACCATGGAAGCTCATCGGATATCTTGCCTGCTGCCCTATCTCTTGAGCTAATCCATACGTTCACTCTTGTGCATGATGACATCATGGATGATGACACA
The DNA here is from genome assembly GCA_015660965.1 of Methanoregulaceae archaeon. Lineage (GTDB taxonomy): Archaea > Halobacteriota > Methanomicrobia > Methanomicrobiales > Methanospirillaceae > MVRE01. The sequence goes on along the minus strand of JACTVG010000004.1, from coordinate 20,523 downwards.
ATGCGAAGGGGAGTTCCAACCGTCCATACAAAATGGGATATTCCAACGGGGATCTTAGCTGGCGATGTTCTATATGCACGTGCATTCGAGTTTCTCTGTCTTGCAATGGCATCGGAAAAGGCAAAGATCCGAGCTGTTTCAATGCTTGCTCGAGCCTGCGCCGAAATCTGCGCAGGACAACACTTGGACATGTCGTTCGAAAAAAGGGATGATGTTACTGAGGACGAATATTTCGAAATGGCAAAGAAGAAGACAGGGATGCTTTATGCCGCAGCTGCTGGTATTGGCGCTATCCTTGCTGGGGGAACCCCCTATCAAGCGAAAAATCTCTACCAATTTGGGCTAAATACAGGTATCGCTTTTCAGATTCAGGATGATTTGATCGATTTGCTTACCTCAAGTGAAAAGAGCGGAAAGGATCGTGCTTCTGATCTTCGTGACGGAAAACAAACTCTTATTTGGATTAGGGCAAGGGAGAAAGGAATTGACTTATCAAAATACAAACGTGATCTTTCAGATGCTGATATTGAGGAAGTTATTTCGATCCTAGACAAGGTTGGTGTAATTGCCGACGTTAAAAAAGCCGCTACCGATTTAGTTAACGAAAGTAACCGATTACTTAATACACTACCTCAATCACCAGAGAGAGAGTTGTTAAAAGATATAGGGAAGTTCTTTGTAACACGGAGTTTTTAGATGGCAGGGGATAACCCGCGAGACCTGCTCTACCGATGTGCCCTTCAAAATGCAGTAAAACACGGTGGTATACCGCAGAGTGGTGCAGTTATCAGCATGGTGATGGGTGCACATCCAGAGTTTCGAACACGGGCAAAGGAAATTGCAGCAATTGCGAAGGAGGTTATTGCTGAAGTTGCCACCCTTTCACCGGATCAGCGATGTTCAAAGCTCGGAGAGATTGCTCCAGATATGATTGCAGCTCTCTCAGAAAAGCATGAACATAAAAAAGTACTTCCTGACCTCGAAGATGCAGAGAACGGTGTTGTTATGCGGTTTGCACCCAACCCCTCTGGTCCTCTACATATCGGTCACGCTCGTGCGGCAGTACTCAATGATGCATACGTACGGCAATACGGGGGTAGATACATCCTTCGAATAGAGGACACTGACCCAAAACGCGTTGATCCAGATGCTTATGAGATGGTGAAAGAGGACATTGCATGGCTTGGGCTTTGTATTTCCGAAACAGTAACCCAGAGTGACCGTCTGCATCTATACTATGACCTGTGTCGCCAGCTTATCGAAAGGGGCGGAGCCTACATTTGCACATGCGACAACGAACACTTTAAGGAACTAAAGATTGCCAAGATTGCTTGTCCGTGCCGTGATCATTCGGTTGAAACCAATCTAGATCTCTGGGAGAAAATGATCGATCACCGTTTTGCTGAAGGAGAAGCATCGGTACGAGTAAAAACGGATCTCAATCACCCTGATCCCGCAATGCGTGATTTCCCGGCTTTTCGGATTCTTGATTCTCCACCCCATCCAAAAGTTGAGGCACATGTTTATCCACTCATGAATTTCTCTGTGGTTGCTGATGATCATCTTTTAGGAGTTACACATGTAATTCGAGGTAAGGATCACATCGCAAACACCCGAAGGCAGCGATATATTTACGATTATTTCGGCTGGAAAGTTCCGATATATCGACATTATGGTAGAATGGGAATTGAAGGTGTTGTGCTCTCAACTTCCCAGATGCGACGTGGTATTCAAGAAGGCAGTTATACTGGATGGGATGATATTCGGCTCGGGACACTTCGTGCGCTAGCCCGTCGTGGTATATTACCTGATGCAGTGAAAAATGCGACGCTAGCAATCGGGATTGGAGAAACTGATATTTCATTTTCATGGGACAATCTATATGCGGAGAATAAGAAGTTAATCGACTCTATCGCAAACAGATATTTCTTCGTACCAAATCCAGCTGAATTTCGGATTGAAGGCGCTCCTACCCGTACAGCTCATGCGATGCTCCATCCTGCCGATGCATCCCGAGGTTCTCGGGAACTAACATTTACAGGAACCGTAGTTTTACCGAGATCAGAACTTACTCAGAATATCACAATGCTGCGTCTCAAAGATCTCTTTAACGTGAAGGTCGCTTGGAATGGTGATATCCCTCAACTTGTGTATGCTGGCGATGCTCTTGCAGATGCTAGGGCTGCAAAGTCATCAATCATCCAATGGCTGCCTGTACAAGAAACGTTTGTTTGCACATTACGAACACAGAGTGGCGATGTGCACGGTGTTTGTGAACCGGTTGTGAAAAGGGAACTTGGGAATGTCGTCCAGTTTGAACGAGTTGGATTTGCACGGATCGATTCATTGGGTGATAATAACATAATGGCGTATTTCACCCACAAATGACGACGAATCATTTTTAAAAATCAATCCCCTTACAGTTGATATAGTCCTATCGTATAAACGGGTATTTAATAAGTGAAAGAACACAATGCCTGACTCCCGCAATAGTGATCTGAAATCGTATCTGAGGAAGTTCACTAGTCCAACAATTAGTAAGAGGTCCACAAAACTTGTAATTGGCTCATTTGGTGGCGAAAAGGTTCCAATGTTTATCAACGAGTTCTGGACGGCGGAGCAGCGAAAAGCATCATCCATTCATGAGATTTCTTACCGTGCCTGCTTCAAACCCCAACTCCCTAAGTTCTTCATTGATTTGTTTACAAAGAACGGGGATATTGTATATGATCCATTCAGTGGTCGGGGAACGACAGCAATTGAGGCGGGGTTGTGTGGGTGTAAGGTCATTGCCAACGATTCAAATCCACTTTCTAAGCTAATGACCGAACCGCGGTTCACTCCTCCCACCATTTCAGCAGTGGAAAAAAGACTCAATGATATATCGAGAGATGGACCACCTTCAGAACTTGATCTCTCTATGTTCTACCACCCTAAAACCGAACGTGAGATTGTCGCGATTCGAAATTACATTGCCAAGAAGCGGCAGAAAGGTGAGGTGGATTATCTCGATCGCTGGATTGCAATGGTTGCAACAAACCGGCTTACTGGCCATTCGTCAGGATTTCTCTCTGTTTATACATTACCTCCTAATCAAGCGGTTTCTCAGCAGAGTCAAATGAGAATCAATATGAGAAGAAATCAGGTGCCTGAATATCGTGACACTCACAATTTGATAATTCGAAAGACAAAGAGTCTCATTAGGACATTGACCGCATCTCAGGTTCGCCAACTAAAACGAGCTAGTAAGCAAGCACAATTTCTAACGACTGATTCGAGATATACACCAGAGATAGTGACGGAATCGGTACAGCTTACTGTAACATCTCCACCATTTCTAGACATTGTCCAGTATCAAGATGACAACTGGCTTAGATGTTGGTTTAATAACCTCGATAGCAACGCAATTAGCAAAAGAATCACGATGGCAAAAAGTGTCGAAGAATGGACCCGAGTAATACGTGATGTTTTTTATGAAATATACCGTTTGACAAAGAAAGGTGGTTGGTTGGCATTTGAGGTTGGTGAAGTACGTAAAGGCACTGTCCGTCTTGAGGAAGAGGTTGTACCACTTGGACTCGATGCTGGTTTTACATGCGAAGCGATCATGATCAATAGTCAGGAATTCACAAAGACATCCCACATCTGGGGTGTGGATAATATGGGGTGTGGTACCAATACAAATCGAATTGTCATTTTTAGAAAAGAGAAGTAGTTTGTTCTAATTTTAACTGCTCCTTTAGAAGTGATTGTTAAGTAGCCCGAAGTCCAATCATTATTCATGGTAACCAGGATCCGGCGTTATGCGCAGATCGTGGACGTTCTCGGCAAATACGGTTTTGGCATTGGGCTCGAGAAGATGTTTCCAGGACGAGCTCGGTTCCGGCTTCCAACTCCAAGTGGTCAACCAGAAACATCGACAATTTATGAGCGGATGCGTCTTGCAATTGAAGAGCTCGGACCAACCTTCGTGAAGTTCGGGCAGATCATGAGTACGAGGACGGAGTTACTACCGCCAGAATTGATCTATGAGCTCAAGAAACTACAAGATCATGCAAAGCCAATCCCATTTTCGGATGTTCAAGCGGTTATTCAACAGACTTGTCCCAATATTAATGATTGGTTCTGTGAGATCGATGAGACACCGGTTGCATCTGCATCCATCGGGCAGGTTCACTGTGCAATATTAAAAGATGGCACCAAAGTCGCGCTCAAAGTTCAGCGTCCTGGAATTCGAGATATTATTGAGACCGACCTGGCTATCCTAACATCGATGGCAGAACGCATCGATGCTGTATTCCCAGAAGTACGGGTGTACAACCCTATCGGAATGGTGCAAGATTTTGCCATTCAAATCAGAAAAGAGCTAGATTTTTTACGAGACGCTCGTAACGCAGACCGGATGGCACGCAACTTTCTGAATGTTCCTGGTATCCGGTTTCCAAAAATATACTGGGAATATTCATCACCACACCTGCTGGTGATGGAGTTTGTTGACGGAGTGCGAATTGATGATCCTGATGCAATCAAGAGTCTTGGGGTCGACCCACATTCTGTCGGGGTGCGAGGGTTTCATGCATACTTAAAGATGATTTTTGAGGATGGATTCTTCCATGGTGATCCACACCCAGGCAATTTACTTGTTACGAAAGAAGGCGATGTTGTCTTTTTGGACTTTGGTATTGTAGGGGTGCTCCGTCCAGAAAAACGTCAGATCTTCATCAACTTACTCTTTGCTTTAGTTACCGACGATATTGAGTTAATGCTAAAGTCGCTCGAAGGATTCGGTATCGTGATCAATGAAGTCGATCGTGAAGCGCTTCGTGATGATCTTTATATCATGATACATGACTTCGGCGGCGATCAGGTTCAGCAATTTAACTTCGGCTTTGTGGTTACAGAACTTACTGAGACAATGCGAAGGTACCGAATGAAGGTACCCATGAACCTGATGCTGTTGCTAAAAGTGTTTGTGATGGTTTTGGACATTGGTGTCAGGCTTGATCCACAGTTCAATTTTGGCAAAGAAATCACACCATATCTCACAAAACTTGCAGACACAAATACTCTTTCAGCTGCTTACCTAAAGCGGGCATCTAATTCATTGATGGAAGGTGTTGACGCACTTTTTGACTTGCCACGCAACGTGAATTTAATGCTAAAACGACTCTCAACTGGGACTGTTCGGCTTGAAATTGTAGATACTGATCTTCAAAAACTGCAAATGGCACTTGACCGAGCAAGTGATAAAATCATGATAGGCCTTGTGGTGGCAGCTCTTGTTGTTGGGTCCTCTCTTGTTCTCCTATCCTCCTCTATGACTCTTCCTAGAGAGGTTTTCTGGCTTGCAATTCTTGGATACAGTGCAGCCGTACTCGTTGGGTTTTACGCAATTTATCATGTCATCTTTCTTAAGTTTCGGTTGGAGCGGTAATTTCAATCCTTTCCAACTTTTTTACCAATTTAAAAGTTCCTAAAAATTCTCTTTGATTCTCTCTCAGTAAATTGGAACCGTTGTTAACAGGAATTGATAGGAAACATCAAATCTAGTAAAACGGATTTGGTGGAAATAATCATGCTTTTTTGAAATAGAGATTACAATGGCAGCTACCGTCCTGTTTGATTTCATCCTTATGATAGATACAGGGGCACTCAATAGCTCGGTCTTTCTCTTCATCTCCGCTTCGAATCCGACAAGGGCAATACTGGTGCCCGAATCGTGATTTGTTTCGGACAAGTCCACGAATGACTGTCTCAAGCTGCTTTTTATTGGGATTTAGCACCAATTTGTTTTTCTTGGCATATGCTTTCGCCCATTTCAACATCTCTCTCTCCGTGGTCTCATCACTCATAGTATTTGTTCATCTCATTTTTTTGCTGGTGAACTATCTTCCTTCGATACTTTAGTCTTTGCGCTCGATATACTGGATCATCGATTCAAAGATCCGTTTTCCATCAGCAGAACCAAGAATTTGTTCCGATGATCGTTCTGGATGTGGCATCATAGCAAGGACGTTATTCTTAACGGAAAGGACACCGGTAATGTTTTCTGCAGCACCATTCGGGTTTACGTCTGACGTTACATTCCCATTTTCATCACAGAATCGGAATACGACACGGTTGTTTTTATTCAGTGCGGATAAGGTTTCTGCTGGTGCAACATACCGTCCTTCGGCATGAGCGATTGGCATTTTGACAACGTCTCCTTTTTTATAAAGTGAAGTGAAAGGTGAAATCACATTTTCCAACCGGAGATGAACCCATTTACAAATAAATTTTGGGTATGCATTAATTGTGAAAACTCCTGGCACTAGACCACTCTCCGCGAGAATTTGTGCGCCGTTACATATACCGAGAACAAGTTTTCCAGATTCTGCGTGTTTCACCACATCTCCCATGATTGCTGTACGAGCTGCAATAGCTCCAGCCCGGAGGTAATCTCCATAAGAGAAACCCCCTGGAAGAATCACAGCATCGTAGTTCTTTTTCAACCGTTCTTTATACCATATTAGATCAGTGTCAACACTACAAACTTTAGATAGAGCATAGACTACATCGCGGTCGCAGTTGCTACCACCAAACTGAACGACTCCAAACCTCATCAAGAGACCTCAATCTCAAACTTGTGAATTATTGGATTCGCAAGGAGCCGCTCGCACATCTTCTCTGCCATCTTTCGTGCAGCTGCTTTATTCGCTGCATCTAAACGGACTCTAAAGAGTCGAGCAGTCTTTAAAGACTCAGTCTCGTACCCAAGGTTTTTGATCGCATTTTTTATTGTCTGCGCTTCCGGGTCAAGCATACCTTCCTTGAGCCCAACTGTGATTGTTACATCAAATTTCATAGTTATCTCTCTCAAGACTCATCGTTTCTTGTGCACTCTTGTTTTTGTTGTCGTAATTCGTTTTGTGACAAGGTTATATGTTGCCATTACATCCCCTTTGTCGAATCGATAAACATCCTTATCGAGTGACTTCCCGGTCTTTTTATCCCATAGACGCATCGAATCCATGCTGATCTCGTCTCCGAGATAGATGGTCTTACCTTGCCGCCCGAATTCCATTTTGAAGTCGACGAGTATAATCCCCTGTTTTGCAAGAAAGTCTTTAAGAAGATGGTTAATCTTGAGACAAATTGTTTTGATCTTTTTAAGTTCTGCACTCGTGGTAAGCCCAAGTGCAATTATGATATCATCGTTAAGCATAGGATCGTGACGAGAATCGTCTTTGTAATCGATCACAATAACAGGCGGATTAAGGGGTGATCCTTCCTTAAACGGATATTTACGAACAAGTGAACCAGCAGTAAGATTCCGTACGATCACTTCAAGAGGGATCATTGAGAGTTCACGTACGATCATCTTGTTTTCATCAATCATTTTTACAAAATGCGTTTTTACTCCATTTTTTTCGAGGTATCTAAAAACGAATGCAGAGACTTCTGCATTGAAGTTCCCTTTATTTTTTAAAACGTCCTTTTTTCTGCCATCAAATGCAGTAATATCATCTCGGAATTCGATAATCAATTTTCCTTTTGTATCGGTCCGATATACCGATTTTGCCTTTCCTGAGTACAAGAGATTCGTCTGTTTCAAGGTCAACTGCTCCTTGATTTTATTGTTTGTGCGAGCTGGTTTATTAGAGGTTCCAAATTGGTATCATACCAGCCTCGTTTGATAAACTGAGGGTAGATACAAAGTCTCTCTATGAGTTCTGCATTTCCAATGATCTTTTTAAGTTCTTCAATTGCAGGCCAAGGGTGTTCGGGATTCACGTAATCTATAGTAAGCGGAGAAACACCCCCAAGGTCATCAACTCCGCACGAGATCAGTGTCGATGCGTCAAGTAGATTAGGGGGGATCTGGATTGCAATATCTTTTTGTAAAATTTCACGTGCAAGCTGTAATGTAGCACAGATTTCGTCCGTTGTTGGAATATGAAATCCTGCCATTGGTGTTCCCGGTTTTGGGCAGAAATTCTGAAGAATTACCTCTTGGATGTGTTTATATCTTTTATGAATATTGCGAATAATAATGAGCGATTCTTCCCGATCTGATGTTTTCTCTCCAATTCCAAGAAGGATACCGGTGGTAAAAGGAATTTTAAGTTTTCCAGCCCCCTCGATCATCGCAATCCGAACTTCTGGATCTTTTCCTTTTGAGTTTGCGTGTGCTGGGAGTTTAGCAGTTGTCTCAAGCATCAGTCCCATACTTGCATTTACTGGCCGTAGTCGCTTCATCTCTTCGTACGTAAGAATGCCTGCATTTGTGTGTGGTAATATTCCAAACTGTATGCTCTTTTTACACATTGCTTCACAATAATCGAGAATGGTGGTATAACCTATTCTGTGAATATAGTCGTTGAATCCATGCTCCTCTTCAGGACGTTCACCAAATGTAAAGAGTGCCTCGGTACATCCCATAAGAGCGCCATGTTTTAGTGTCTGCTCCACCTCTTGAGGTCTCATAATACATCCCTCTTGTATCGGAGTTCTGAAAATACAGTAACCGCACCGGTTTCGACACACTGTGGTTAGCGGAAGAAAAACGTTTCGAGAGAATGTTATAATTCGGCGCTGCATGAATTTCTCACTAAAGTGTTACTTCTCTAATTTTTGTTGTATTCTGCATTAGTTCTTTTTCTGCGAAATAGTTTGGAAGTTGTCTTTTATCAACAAGAGCTCTAGTTAAGAAAATATCGGTAAGTTAATACAATTTATGATGACTAGTTTATGAAAGAGTTCTTCCAATAAGTGAGGAAATATCTAGGACCTAAAGGATAAGAATGTCGCTAGAAAGAAACAATCTGAGTTTGAACGAAAATAACAAAGATCGTCAGACTGAAAAGTCCACTATTCCTGAACTGACTGTTGCCGAATTACAGAAAGCATTAGAGATTGCCCAGAAGAAACTGCAGATTGTTGGTAGTGTTACGAGGCACGACGTACTCAACCAACTAACCGCTATTATGGGATACAACGAGTTGTTGAGCACTATGGTGAAAGATGAACAACTTTTAAATTTTTTAGCAATTGAACGTCGAGCCTCTGATAAAATGAGAAGAATCCTTTTGTATTCAAAAGTGTTCCAAAATATAGGAGAGGAGCCCCCCAGATGGAATAAGATCGATTTGCTCGTGAACATCGCCCGAGATGAGATAGAGATTGGTACAATCGCTATTCGCATTGAAACAGCCCACGCCTCTATTTATTCAGATCTACTCATTGCAAAAGCGTTTTTTTACCTCTTTGATAATGCTATCCGTCATGGAAAGCGCACAACTGAGATTAAAATTCGACTCCAGCGTACTGACAAAGGTGCTATTCTTTTCATTGAAGATGATGGTGTTGGAGTCGTGCCTGAGGAAAAGGAGAAAATATTTGAAAAAGGGTTCGGTAAATTCACGGGGTGGGGACTCTATGTCACGCGAGAAATTCTCACCTCAAATGGTATGACCATTCGAGAAAATGGTACTGCCGGTTCTGGTGCATGTTTCGAAATTCAGATCCCGGCCAATCGAATTAAGTTTGAAAGTAATAATATATCGAAATAATCCCCCATACTCCTCCATATTCATACTTTTGAAAGTTTTGCAACTAAGTACACTACCTTTTTTTCCTTTCCCGAACTACACAACATACCATGATGAGAGCCACGGCAATAATTCCCTTTAAACCGAAAAACCCAAAGAGTCGCCTCTCCTGCGTACTCGATGAAGCTGAACGTGAGGCGTTTGCCGAAGCAATGCTTCTCGATGTTGTCACTGCAGTAAAGGAAGCAGACTGCCAACCGGTGATACTCGGGACCGAGCTTTTTGATTCTGAGCTTGTGCAGGTTACAATAAAGGATGTTGGACTATCAGATGCACTCAACGAGTACCTTACATGTGCAGTGACCAGTGTGCTTATAATAATGGCAGATCTCCCGCTTGCCGATGAAACATCAATCAAACGCGTTCTTGAGACTAAAAAGGATATAGCTATTGTTCCAGGTCGTGGCGGAGGAACAAATGTTATCCTCCTTAAAGACCCCAAACGATTCCATGTCGATTATTATGGGGGAAGCTTCCTCAAACATATCAGAATTGCTGAAGAATGTGGCCTCTCCTACGAGGTAATCGATTCGTTCCGGCTTCACACGGATATAGATGAAAAGGACGATCTTGTTGAGTTATTGATTCATGGGACTGGAAAGAGTCGATCTTTTCTTGAAGAACGGGGTTTCAGGCTTACAACAGAGAATGGTAGGGTTGGTATAGAAAGAATTGGTAAGTCTTGAGAGAGTTGTTTTGATATGCCAAACACCGCACCAGATTTAGAAAATCTTCCATCTCATGAATTTGAAAGGCTTGAATTTCTCGGCGATCGAGTGCTCAATTTGATTGTAGCAGATTATCTTAACGAAAATCATCCATCATCATCAGAAGGTCAATTAACTGATAAAATGGGTGCAACATCGAATGATTATCTTAATAAGATTGTTTCTATCCATAGCGATGAGATAAAAAAATTATGTCCCTCTTTTTTTCAAAGAAAAGACGTCAATAATGACCAGATTACAAGTGATGATTTTGAGGCATTAATCGGCTACCTTTACCTCTCAGAAAATAAGGACATTACCTCCTTATCAAAAAAAGTTTTAGGAATTATTAAAAATGATATCCTTCGATTTAATCCCGGTATCAACTATAAAAGACAACTCCAAGAATGTGTACAAAAAGAATGGAAAAGTGTTCCTCAGTATTTTAGGGTGAATAAGCAGGGCCCAGATCACAATCCAACATTCACCGCAAAAGTTTCTATTCGTAATATTGATTGCGATGAGGGTAAGGGGAATACTATGCAAGAAGCAGAACAAGCAGCTGCATTTAATGCTCTTAAAAAACCTCGAATAAAAAAATTATTAGAAAAATATCTTCAATAAAATTGACACCTTCAAATAACGGTTTTAATCTCTCCTTCTTAGCAAACCCATAAACAAACAATCGTTAGCATCGATCGACTCCACACCAGAGACCTCTTTAATTGGGATGTCCAATCCTCGCACAATAGCAGCGGGCACTCCTTCATCAGTTTCACCCATCACAATTTCTGCCGCTGATGAAATGTTATCGGCAATTGCTCTCTTTGTGACTTCCATTCGCCTACCAAAAAGATCCGCCCGACCACGGTCATCAATCACCGATTCAATCCCTGCACAGCCGATAGCAACTCCACTACACCCAGATCTCATCGCATGAGTTCGACTATCTGCAATGATCACACCAACTTTCACGCCACATAATTGCTCAATCTCATTTCTGATTCTAACTGCACTTGCATCTGGATTCAACGGAAGTGGTATAAGGCAACCAGGAGGTGCGTTGGAACCATCAACACCTGCATTAGGTAGAAGCGTACCATTTGTCATACAGAGAAGGAAGTGTGGGATACCCCCTATTATAGAATCGCTTTCGCGGAGCACCACTTCAGCAGAACGGGGATCCATATCATATTTTTGGGCTAGCTCCTTTGCCTGTTTTGAAGGCTTTATTGTCTTTAGATCAATTACACGACTCTCTGCAGTTGCCACCATCGACTCTGCTAGTACAATAATGTCCCCGCTGCAAATTCCCCGACATTCTGATTTCTCTGCAGTCTTAACAATTCTTGCAGCGATATCGTCACCGGGGTTTATCAATCCTGTCGCTAACCCAAAGACTGAAAAAGAGGCATTCATGCCCCTTTCACCATCCGTTCATAAACTTTTATTGTATCAGCAGTAGCGGCTACATCATGCGTACGAACCAATGACGCCCCTTTAGAAAGTAACATCATCGTGACAGCAAGGGAGCCATAAAGTCTTTCTTCGGGTTCTTGATCCAGCAAGCTACCAATAAATGTTTTTCGAGATATGGCAGCAAGCAGTGGCCGGTTGAAGATCCTAAATTTCTCGAAATTTCGACAGATATCCCAATCATCCTCAACAGATCGAAACGGAGTCCAGATACCTATAGCAGGATCGAGAATATAATTATCAATTCCATAACGTTCACAACGGGAAGTAACCGTCTCCATTGCTTTCATCGTTGCATCGAAACCGACAGGATCTCCTTGACGTGAAAAAGACGCCATTAAAATCATCGGCAGATGGGTCTCTGCAACCATCTTTGCATACGATTCAGAGGAGAGCCCTGCTATATCGTTTACCATGTGAATATCATGTTTTAGGCAGACTTCAAGTACTCCCGGATGCATGGTATCAACAGAAACAGTAATACCGCTTCCATCCAGTTCTTTGAGTGCCGAACCGATCCTCTCCACTTCTTCTCTCCCACTGATTGGTTGTACATTTGGAGCAGTGCTTCGTGCACCTACATCAATGATTGTTGCACCATGCTCCACCATCTCTATTGCCGCTGAATGAACAGATGCCGTTGGGACGTAGGATCCATTAAAAAAAGATTCTGGGCTACAATTGATTATTCCCATAATTTTGATGGGTGATCCACCGCCAATCTCATGACCATTCACCACACAGTGCTGCATGACCTCAACTTCGCTGCTAGGAAAGTGTTCTCCATAAGTGTTGCGATCGTCATAGGACCAACCCCTCCAGGCACTGGGGTTATAGCAGAGGCAATCTCCTTAACTGCCTCAAAGTCCACGTCACCAACTAATTTACCATTAAGCTGATTGATTCCAACGTCAACTATCACAGCGCCTGGCTTCACCATATTTGCGGTAATAAATTGCGGTTTTCCAATAGCAGAGACTAGTATATCTGCTCTCAAAGTCTCTTCGGAAAGATTGGAGGTTTTGCTATGACAAATAGTTACAGTTGCATCGGCATTTGTGAGAAGTGCAGCCATCGGTCTCCCGACTTCAAGACTTCGTCCGAGAACAACTGCATTCTTTCCTGCGACATCAATTTCATATTCACCAAATAGAGTCATGATACCTTTTGGTGTACATGGAACAAATACTGGTTTTCCAGAAAAGAGGAGTCCGAGATTGTAAGGATGGAATCCATCGACATCCTTGTCGGAACGAACCGATCGTATAACAATCCCTGTATCAATTGTTTTGGGAAGGGGAAGTTGGACAAGAACCCCATCAATATCAGAATCATTGTTCAACTGGTGAACTGTAACTAATACCTGATCTGTTTTTGTATTTGCCGGTAATTCAATCCCAACAGACTCAATGTGAACTTTTTCACAGGTACGTTGCTTCATACGTACATACATTTGAGATGCGGGGTTGGCTCCTACAATCACAGTTGCTAAAGTAGGATTGAGTCCCGATTCATCGATTTCCTCACGTAGAATCTCGAGCCGTCTTTCTGAGCACGTTTTTCCATCTAGGATCATATTAACCGGGGATTTAATTTGAGGAATCGATTCTTTTTATTCTGGATAGAGCGGGAATTTACTCGACATTGCAGTGACCTTAAGGAGTATATCCTTAATCGTCGATTCATTGTGAATGTCTTTAACAATACGTGCGATATATCTGCCGATTTCACGCATCTCTCCCTCTTTCATACCACGTGAAGTGACCGTGGGTGTACCGATACGGAGTCCGCTTGTAATAAATGGGCTCTTAGTTTCATTGGGAATTGTATTCTTATTCACCGTAATACCTGCTTTGCCGAGGGCTGTTTCAGCTTCGAGTCCAGTAATACCCTGTGATGTAAGGTCAATGAGCATCAGGTGATTGTCCGTACCACCTGAAACAAGTCGAAGTCCAGTATCACTCAGAGTTTCAGCAAGAACTTTTGCGTTTTTTACAATCTGTTTATTATACTCCTTAAAAGAGGGGCGCAAAGCCTCCTCAAAACAAACTGCTTTTGCAGCGATTGTGTTCATGAGTGGACCGCCCTGCATACCGGGGAACACAGCCTTGTCGATAGCTTGAGCATATTCGGTGTTGCACATAATAGCACCACCACGAGGACCACGAAGTGTTTTGTGAGTGGTCGTTGTTGTGAAGTTCGTGACACCTACTGAAGTGGGATGAACACCGCTGGCCACAAGACCTGCAATATGGGCAATGTCAGCCATACAGTACGCACCTACCGCATCTGCAATTTCCTGGAACGCTTTGAAATCAATAGTTCGAGGGTATGCTGAAGCACCGCAAACAATTATTTTCGGTCTCTCTTTACGTGCAAGTTCCTCAACTATGCCATAATCTAGGCGTTCTGTTTTTGGATCGAGACTGTATTGGCTCACCTTATAAAACTGGCCGGTGAAACTGACTGGTGAACCATGAGAAAGATGTCCGCCCTGCGTTAGTTTCATGCTCAACAGTCCCTCGCCAAGCTTCATGAATGCAAAATAAACCGCCATGTTTGCTTGGGTACCTGAGTGAGGTTGTACGTTTGCGTGTTGTGCACCGAAGAGCTTTTTCAATCTATCTCGGGCGAGATTCTCTGCCATATCATGAAACTCGCACCCTCCATAATATCGCTTGCCGGGGTAGCCTTCTGCATATTTGTTGGTCATGATTGACCCCACTGCTTCAAGTACAGCCCTAGAAACGAGGTTTTCGGATGCAATAAGTTCCAGCCCGTTTTGCTGCCGCAATCTTTCTTTTTCAATAATATCTGCTATTTGCGGATCGGTTTTCGCAAGATAGGACATATGGAAAAGGGTGTGCTGCAATTAGGTAATACAGTTTTGTTATCAGGTCTGACTAATTCTCTTCAGAATAGAAATCACTCATTACAAAATTGCCTAATTCCAATCAAAGCGCGTGATATACATGAATTTTGTTACGTACAGAGGAAATAACCGAGGAAAATAGCACAAACCTTTTTTCCTTATCCGGCGATCAATACTATTATTTATAATTAGTATAGCGTCAATCCTTACCTTTATAGGCTGGATTGCTGCAGAAAAATGCAAAGACCAGACTGGTTAAGTTAGAACTGGATGAACAGGAGAAATTGATTAGAATGACAAATGGATCAACTGGTGGAGCTGCAAGCGATGACCGCATTGTAGCGATGGAACGTAAGATTAAGGAAATCGAGGCACTTTTGAAGGGTCTCACGGAAGAGCTCCTTGACTTAAAATCTATTACGATGAAACTCTCGAAGATGAGTGAAGAACGGAGTCGGCAGGAACTCAAGAGAGTTCAGCCAATTGTTCAGGGTTCGCAACAACAGGCAGCACCTGGAAGTACATCACAAGCAGGTAGTACTGTTGTAATGCGACCGAAGTCTGCACGTCAGGGAGATGCACCAGCTAAACCCGAGGAACCTTCAATGGACATGATCATGCAATCTGACGGTACAATGAAGCTGGAACCTCGGCGAGGAGATAAGAACTTTATTGTTGCAACGCCTGGCTATGGCAGAAAAAAGGGCAAAGAACCTGCCAAAAAACAGAGCGATCTCATCTACGCCACCGATGATGAGAAAGCGGATCCTGCAAAGAAGTAAGGAGCCCGGTCTTTGCATATCACAGAGCTGGAGATCGATAACTTCAAATCTTTCTCAAAAAAGACAAAAATTCCTTTTCTTGAAGGCTTCACGGTCATTTCCGGCCCCAATGGTTCTGGTAAAAGCAATATCATTGATGCAATCCTTTTTGTTCTCGCCTTATCCAGCGCCCGCAATCTGCGTGCAGAGAAACTAACGGACTTAATCAACCTCAATTCTGGAAAGAATACTGCAGAAGTTGGAATTGAGTTTTCTGATGGAACGCGGGTTCGACGCCGAATAAAACGGACTGGTAACGGATATTATAGTTACAATTATTTAAACGACCGTGTTTGCAAACAGGGTGATATTATTGACTTTCTTGCGAAGCATGGCATCAAACCCCATGGATATAATGTAGTGATGCAAGGGGATATTACTCGAATCATGGAAATGAGTGATTTTGAACGTCGAAAGATTATCGATGAAATCGCAGGCGTTGCTGAGTTTGATCAGAAAAAAGAACAAGCACTCCGTGAACTAGACGTTGTGAGAGAACGGATCGAACGCGAAGAATTGCTCCTACTTGAGCTATCGAAAAGGGTCAATGAGCTAAAGAAAGAACGGGAGCATGCTCTTGAATACCAGAAATGGCAGAAAGAGCTCACATTTTTCCAGAACTGTCGTGCTGCTGCTCAACTTCATAACCGTGAAAAAGAGCTTGGAACTCTTCTGAAGCTAACAGACGAGCATAAGATCAATTTCTCCCGTGTCGAGTCAGACCGTAGCCTTGAAGAAAACGAGCTCATCTACCATCAAGCTGACCTAAAAGACATTGATGATCAGATCAACAAAAAAAGTGGGGCTGATTACCTAAAACTCATTGCTGAACTAGAGGAAGCAAAGGGGGGTATCAAACTTGCCGAACAAACCATTGTACGATTGCGTAAAGAAAAAGAAACCAACTTAGAAGCAATAAATCGCGTTTACTTGGACACAAAACGGGCAGAAGCTCGAGTAACAGAATGCTCAGAACAAGTTCGAACTTTATCCATCGATCGTACAAATATCGCGATGGAGGTTGCTACTGCCCGTGCCCAATTAGAGAAGATTGAAATCGAGATCCGAGAACATAGCCAAGACACTGAGGGTGCCCGCGATAAACTCTTTGCTCTTCTGCAGCAAGTTGAGGAAAAGAAAGGTGCCCGATCTGCACTTCTACATCAACAAGACATGCTTATTGAAAAGAGCAGAATGCGAACATCGGAGCTCGAACGGCTCACTGGTTTACTCAAGCAACTCGATGAAGAATATACTGCAAAGAAAGGACAACTGACCGATTCGGAAACGAGTGTATCTAACCTTGCAGGAGAGAAAAAAACACTCGACCGGGCTTTATCAGAACTTGAAGGTACCCTTTTTGCACAGCGATCGACCCTTGAACGTCTGAAAGGAGAGATCAGGGAAACCGAACAGGAAGCATTTCGGCTTGAAGCCGCCCAGCAAGCGAGAGGTGAATCCGGGGGTAAAGCAATTGAGGCAGTTTGTGCTATGGATGGAGTGCATGGAACTATTGCATCTCTCGGTAAAGCTCCTGCTGAATATGCAACTGCCCTCAACGTTGCTGCAGGACAGAAACTCCATTTTGTTGTCGTAGATACCGATAAGATAGCGGCAGAAGCGATCCAATATCTGAAAAACGAAAAATTAGGCAGAGTAACCTTTCTTCCACTTAACAAACTAAATCCCCCGCAGCTTCCGGCAGTCAAAGAAACCGGGGTAATAGGGTACGCAGTCAATTTGCTCGAATTTGATCCTAAGTATAAAAAAGCGTTTACTGTTGCACTTGGTGCTACAGTCGTAGTCGACACGCTCGATCATGCCAGAAAGCTGCTCGGTAAGTACCGGTTAGTGACCGTTGAAGGGGAACTCCTAGAACGAAGTGGTGCTATAACCGGCGGGGTTAGTAAAAAACCGATCCATGGGTTTGGTGCAGCAGTAGACGATGAGATTGTTGGGATTCGCACACATCTATCTGAACTAACGAGCGAGGCATCACTAATCGAGGCATCAGTCAAACGCCTTACCGATGAAGTAGATGCGAAACGAACTTCTCGAAGTGAGATTGATCAAAAGACAGCTCGTTATGGGATGTTTACCGAGGAGTTTAACCGCAGGTTCGATGCGATCTCTATTGAAAAGCAAACAATCGAGCAAGCAGTCGCCCGCCAACAAGAGGAAACGAAGGGTGGTGCAGCTGAAATTGCGGCTCTAGAATCAGAACTCGATAAGACCACTGAGGCTATAAACGGTATCAATGCTGAGATTGATGCGATCAAAAAGCGCCTTGATGACACCAATATCCCACAGCTAACTGAACAGATGGAGAAAAAGAAACGGGGGATCGAAGAGCTCGATGGGCGCTTGCGTAATAAGGACGCTGATATCAACGATGTCACACGAGAACGATCCCATTTCAGCTCGCGACTTGGTGAACTTGCAGATGAACGCAAACGACAGGAAGAACGAAATCAGCAGATCGATACTGAGATCGCTTCATCTAATGAACAGATCACAAACCACAAAGCACAAATCGCTGCACTTGAAGGGCGACAAAAGGAGTTCTCCGGAGAGCTCGATGAATTAAAAAGCAAGCGCAATGAAATTTCACAACATATTGCAGAATCACAGCAGAAACTTCTAAAATTCGATTCAGAAACAGAGCGTATTAAAGTCCAAATGGCGGCAGTTGAAGATCGAGCAAAATCTCTTGGGATTGAAGTTGACATGCTCCGTCAACAGGTTGGTGAGGCAAAAACAGATTTGACACTATCAGAGATCGAGGGAAAGATCGCAGAAGCTGATGGTGCATTACGGAAAGTTGGTGCTGTCAACATGCTTGCAATCGAAGAATACGAGAAGGTGCAGAAACAAGTTGACGAGCGGACTGAAAAGAAAGAAGTCCTCTCAAAAGAGCGGACCAATATTCTCGAACGGATCCAGAAATACGAACAAATGAAGTACGAGTCCTTTATGACCGCACTAAAAGCAATCGATTCGAATTTCCGTGAAATATTTGCCCGACTCACGAGCGGGAGTGGACATCTTGTACTTGAAAATGAAGAAGATCCATTTGCCGGCGGTTTAACATTTGCTGTTCAACCCAGAGATAAAACCGTACACCTTCTTTCATCTCTTTCTGGCGGTGAGAAGTCACTCACGACTCTGGCATTCATATTCTCAATTCAACAGTACATTCCTGCACCGTTTTATGCATTTGATGAAGTGGATATGTCATTGGATGGTTCAAATGTAGAACGGATTGCCACCATGATCACGGAACTCTCTCCAAAGTCCCAGTTTGTGATCGTTTCGCTTCGCAAACCAATGATTGAGGGTGCCCAGCGAATTATGGGTGTAACTCTACGTCCTGACAAGACTACGCTCGTCACTGGAGTCAAGGCACATGAGTGATAAGAATTCCGAAGCTTCACAGAACCGCGAATCTACTCCGCCTAATAAAAAAGAAGGTGATGAATATTCTGTTCAGGATAACACAGATAGCGGATCCAACAAAAATGGCATGATTGTTGAAGCTACATCCCAATCTGATCAGCCTTTCATTGAAGACCCAGTTGAAATCCTTGTCCAGATGGCAGAACGTGGTGAGATTGATCCGTGGAATATCAATATTATTGAAGTGACTGACAGATTCCTTTTAGAATTGGAACGATGTCGACAGCTGAATCTCCAACTTTCTGGGAGGACGCTTTTTTATGCAGCAACACTTCTTCGAATGAAGTCTGAACACCTTGCTGATACTTCATCAGAAGATGGAGAAAATGCTGATGGAAGTGATTTAGGGTTTGGTGATGACTTCGATCTTGCACTAGATTCAGAGTTCAAATATGCGGGTCGGCTAGGTCCTATCGAGCAATTAGAACGTGAGATTCAGCGTCGGCTTGACCGAAAAAATTTACGTAAGAGCCCTGTTACGCTTTTCGAGCTTATCATTGAACTCAAAAATATCGAAAAGGAAGAACGCCGGCGTCGAAGATTTACGGAGGGTGAGATTGTACTTATAGATGCTGATGACGTAGTCGGTATTGCTCATGATGAAGAATATCAAGAATCGGCAACCAAAGTTTTTGAAGAATGCCTGCAGTGTATGACGGATGAAGGAGAGATGACTCTCACTGAAATTTGTGATAAACTCGGGTGGACTATCCCGGATGTTTTTATTCCACTCCTTTTCTTAATGCTCGAAGGGCAATGTGCTTTAAGACAGGAAGAGTTCTTTGGGGATATTTTCGTGCAAATTTGTCGTGCAGGTTAGTGAGTTGCAAATACAAACCCATTTTTTCATGATTAAAAAATAAAGTAAAAAATCAATGATATTCTTTTTTTGGGTTTAGTTACATTATCTTTTGAAATTATATTGCATTGAGTATTTGTCTCGTCGGATACTAGTAACCAGATCTGGGGTAATGTTTAAGTATAGGACAGCTCAATTATGTTATCCCTATATTCAGATGACGAACCTATTAACCGGCCCGTGCCGGTGCAGCTTCTGATGGAAAAAATGTAGGTGTGACAAGGTATAAATATCCTTGAAACCTATAATAATAGCCCGTGTTTATTCATCAAAAACACGACTAAATTTTTACTATAAAATGATGGAGACCCAACGAAAACCGGCTTGGCCGGTGTTGCGTCTGACGTTGATACTGGCAATGCGGAAATTTGTTTAGTAACCGCTAATTCCGAAAAAGTTCAGTACAAGTGTGCTTTATAATTCTGGTTGATCCTGCCAGAGGCCACTGCTATCGGAGTTCGATTAAGCCATGCGAGTTGAGAGGTGTAAGACCTCGGCATACTGCTCAGTAACACGTGGATAACCTACCCTCAGGAGGGGGATAACCCCGGGAAACTGGGGATAATACCCCATAGACTATGGAAGCTGGAATGCTCTGTAGCCAAAAGGTCAGCCGCCTGAGGATGGGTCTGCGGCCGATTAGGTTGTTGTTGGGGTAACGGCCCAACAAGCCTGTAATCGGTACGGGTTGTGGGAGCAAGAGCCCGGAGATGGATTCTGAGACACGAATCCAGGCCCTACG
>JACTVG010000019.1 GCA_015660965.1 Methanoregulaceae archaeon | reverse complement strand
TTCTACTTTGCTGAACCTTAAGTAGAAAGTCTCCATAGCTGTCAACTGATTTCTGTTCTAATTCTGCAAAGCGGTCTAGGATAGTTACGTAAAATTCACCTAATGATTTCGGCGTTAACGTTAAGCCTTTTGTTGTTTCCATTGGTTTAATTGTTGAGGGTTGAGCTATGGGTTTTCCTAATCTTTGGAGTATACATTCAAGTATTTTCTCGTGCTCGTGCTCTTCATTGCGGATATAGAGTAAGTCACTTTCGAAGCCTTTGATTTCTGGGAACATTATTAGCTCGTCGTATTGGCGTCTGGCGACTTTCTCAGCAGTTACCAAATCTTTCAGAACATTGGTTATGCATTGTTTTCTCATGGATTCTGTAACGAAACTGTAGTTGCTTTCAGCAGGGCGAGTTCCTAATAAAGCGTAAAATTGTGCTTTTGGCGAATAAACCTTTGGACCTAAAATCTCGCCTATTGGTCCTATTATTTCGGCTATGACTGTTTCGGGGTTTCTTATCTCTAGGGCGCTTATGTTGGGTCGGCTATAGTATTGTGTGCTAAGTTGTTTTGCCTGGTCTTTGCAGCTTAAAGCCAAATGTGATTTTCTCCTTGGCTATGCGGCTATCATTGCGATGATTGATGCTGCTGCGGCTACACCTAATACTATGCCTGGCGCTGCGGAGGGTGCGGCTGCCATCTGGTTTACTCCTGCTGACTGTGGGCTTCCTGTGGCGCTGAATAAGCCTTTGGTTGTGTTGCCTGCGTAGTTTGCTCTGAATTGGTAGCTGCCTGGCGGGTATGCTGCGAGTGTTATGGCTATTGAGCCGCTGAAGTATCCTGGTGTAGTGCCGTTAGTTGCTGTAACGGCTGTTATGCCTGTGTTGGTCCAGACGCCGTTTATTAGTTGCTGGATAGTTATGGTTTCTCCGTTGAGGGCTGCGAGGTCTCCTACTGCGTTGCTGTAGTCGCTGAGGTATCCGCTGAAGTTGATTGTGAAAGGCGCGTTTCCTGAGAGGGGACTCATGGCGAAGTTGTAGAAGTAGGTTTGAATTGTGTTTACGACAACGGTTACTGCCTGAGAGCTGGATAGGTTTCTTTGGCCTTTTCTGTATGATAAGGCGTTAAATTGATTACTCATTTCTTTCACCTATTGTTAAGTAGATGTCCAAGAATTTAATTTTTGTGTATGCTTGAAACTTTGAAAAAAGAAAAAAGAGGGATTTTTTACTTGACTGTTACTTTCAGTGTTCCTGACCGCTTTTTCTTACGTTTAAAGAGTTGTTCTGTTGCCTGTATCTGTTTTTGTATCCAGTTAAGCAAGAGTGACAGTTAGAGTCCCCGTCCTGTTTGTTAAGCTTATGGTGAACGGAAATGGTGCGCTTGTCCATGCTGAATATTGTGCATCTGCAGCTCCGGCAGCGATGGCTGAGTATGCGCCGGCTGCCGTGTATGTTTTTGTCACTGAGTAGTTGCCGTTGCCGTCGGTTGTTGCTGTTAAGGTGTCTTTTGTTGAGTCTGGCTTAGTTACGGTTACGGTTACTGTTTCTCCGCTGGCTGCTTGGGCTGTTTGGCTTCCTGCAAACGTTACGTTTGCCACTTTATCTACTCCTTTTTTACACCTATAGTATTAGGGCGTTAACCCTGCTTAAATTTCTTTTATTTCCACGTTCGCATCCTGCAAAGTTTTTAACTGAGTTTCCGGCGTAGTATGCTCTGAATTGCCATGCTCCCGGATAGATTGTGGGTTCAGCTAGTTTCCAGGTGCCTGTGAAGTATCCTTGCCCTAAAGAGCCGGCACCTGTTGCTGCTGTGACTCCGGTGTTTGTCCATGTGGTGCCTCCTGGAACTATGGCTTGAAGCTGGATTGTTTCGCCGTTAACTATGGTTCCTGTGTCGGGTGTGTTGTTAAAGCGGCTGAGGTAGCCGCTGAACGTGATTGTAAATGGTAGGTTGCCGCTTACAGGGACTACTGCCCAATTTAAGATGTATGTAGGAGTTATAGACGTGGTGAAGGTAACGGTATCAGTTGTGTTGGTGTTTGGAATGGTTATTGTGTGTGATTGAGCGCCGCCGTCTGACCAACTGCTAAAGCTGTATCCTGAAGGTGCAATAGCGTTTAAGGTTATGTTGCTTCCTACTGTAGCGTAGAATGTTGAAGGCGCCCATGTGACTGTGCCGTTTACTGATACTAAGCCAAAGCCTATAGGTGAAGATTTCAGTGAAACAGTGACTATATTTGGCGCAGTGTAGATGGTGCCTTGTCCATTGTCGGTAATGTTGTTGCTTGGTGTGTTTCCGTATACGGTGTTATTTTTACATGATGAATCAGCTATTACTATGCCTGGTATGCCAGTTGATAACGCATCTACGGTGTTATATTCTACCGTGGTGGTGATGGTTCCGGGGTTTAATACTATGTCGCCTTGGGTGTTTCCTGTGGAGTTGTTGCCAGAGATTAAAATGCTTCCGATAGTGCCAGATGCAGAAGCCATTACTATGCCAGCTAAATTATTCTGTATTTTGTTATTCGCTATAAGAAAATAGGTGCCGTTTCCTGTACCGCCGCCCCACTCAAGACTTAAAGCCCAATATGAATTCACAGTCCCGAACAGTGGTGCTAAGCCACTTTTGCAGTCATGTACATTGTTGTCTGTCATGATGGAGTTGTAGCCTTGACTGTCTATGCCAACGTCGCCGCAGCCCCAGACTTCGCAATTTATAATAGCTGAACCTGTATCAGTATAATTATTGCCGTTTCCTGAAATAATTGCGGTTCCAACTGTGATGCCGTTAGCGCCTACATTATAAACTTTGCAGGTAAAGATCACGTTGTTGCTTGTGTCAAAATCCCATCCTGTACTTATGCCAAAAGCGCGTATGTTATAAAGTGTTGAGTATTCAATTACGCAGTTGCTTCCATAGATGGCTATTCCACTGTTGTAATTAGCGCCAGCCCACTGTGGAGTATATGTTCCGTCAGGTTGGTACTCGTTCATTAAAATATTAGGAGCAGGCCACTGAATAGCTCCATTACCATTCATTGTCACGCCTGAGACTGTAACGCCGTTAGCCTTAATTATCATCATTAGACAGCCTGAGTCAGTGTTGTAGCCGCTGCCATGAGCTATAGCTGTAAGGTTAGCTCCTGATTCAAAATTTACGAGAGTGTTGTTTCCGTTAATGCGCCACGTTGAATCAACAGAGTAGTTACCAGCTAGAACATCATTGTTTACTCCACTGCCTTGTGTTGCCATATAATTGAATGCTTGACTAGAAAGTGCGAGTGCAGTGATCTGTCCGGTTGCTACGTTTGTTATTTGATAAGGATTTGACCCTGAACCGATGCTCATAAGATAGGAATATGTAGTGACGGGCGGGGGAAGGGGACCTGACGGTGTGTAGTCTGCGTAGATGGTTCGTTGTGCTGTGCTTGAAGTGCATAAGCCTGCTAAAGTAGAGGGCCAGGTGCCGAATGGCAGTGAAGTAGCTGTCCAAGCGTCAATGCCTGCGGGACCTCCGGGAGTGTATAATATGAAAACGGTGTAGTTGGTGTCGTCTGATGTAGCCATTAAGAAATAGTCTGTTCCTGCGTTTACGTTGCTTCCTGCTGGAAGGAGACATTTAACTAGTGCTGTAGTATTTGCAGGTATTGAGGCGCTTTGCGTATTAGCGATAAACGCTCCGGGGTTTCCAGGTCCAACATAAGCATATAAGGCACATTGTATATTATGAGCTACCGTGTCGGTGTTTTGCACCGTTACTTGTATGTCGTTTACTACTCCATTTTGTGCGGGTTGATAGTGACCGCCTGCGATATATTGTCCAGAGGGAGCTAGGGTGTTACCTGTAGTGGTGTTTCCAAAAGTTGCCGACATTTCTATGCCTCATTGATATTTTCATCTAATATTTACTATTGCTGTTTAACTTTAAAATTGTATGCTTTTTCATTTTGCTTTCAAATTCTCTGAATTCTTCTTCCGTGACATAAACTGTTTTTGGTAAGGGTTTTTTGATTGGAACATTTTTATCTGCTACTTTAAACGGTTTATTACAGATACTACACCAAGGTTTACCGTTTACTTTGTTATTGCGATATGGTTCTCCGCATGAACCGCAACGTGGTTCTTTACTGATAAAACCGTGTAAGCTATCGTATTTTGCTTCAATTTTTGATAATTCGTCGTTTTTATAGTTGGAGGGGATATTTATGTTTGGATGCAGGCGTTCTGTTAATTTCTGTGAATCTGCTAATAAAACTCGTATTTCTTTTAAATCGCTCGGTGAAACTTGGTTATTTTTAGTGTTAGCTATGATATTTGTTATAGTTTGGGAATTCTGCCTTCTTTTCTTCTCGATTGCTTTTCTGCTTAATTTCTGCATTATTATCATCGCTTAATTTATATGCAGCTAATTAACTTATATGTTTCAGGACTTAATTAGTTATGAGGTGCCAGAATGCCATTTAATCAGCCTGCTTTAGTTCAGGGGCCATACCAAGGAATAGATGATAGCAATTATTCTACAATCTCAGTAACACTTGGGGCTGCACCTGCAAATAATGATTTTTTGGTAGCTTGCATAGTTACGTTAGGCACTACCGTTGGCACCTTCACAACTGTGTCATCAATTACTCAGCCTGGCGTAGTATGGACGCAGCTATTACCTCCAGTTGAGTATTTTACGTCTACTACAAGCAGGTATATGGTTCTTGAGGTTTGGGGTGGTGTTGTTGGTCCTGGAGCTGGCACATTGGCTACAGTAAATTTATCAGGCTTCCCAGATAACGGCGCAGTTGCAGATATT
This sequence comes from Methanoregulaceae archaeon, assembly GCA_015660965.1. Classification (GTDB taxonomy): domain Archaea; phylum Halobacteriota; class Methanomicrobia; order Methanomicrobiales; family Methanospirillaceae; genus MVRE01. The sequence continues at coordinate 6,656 of JACTVG010000019.1, read as the reverse complement.
TGTGAATGGAGTAACCTATTAACAAGTGGCTTTTTAGATCAAACAGGCAGCGTTAACACTACAGGCAGTTCAACAAATGGACCAACAGGCATTACATCTGGTCCAACGAGTCAGGCAGTCGAGTTAGTTTGTGGTTTTAATTTTGCAATTAACGGAAATCCAATGACCGTTAGCAATCCACAAAACAGATTTACACAACTAGACGGAATAGAAAGTAATCCAACAGGAGGAATTAACTTCGTAATTTCATACTTGGTTCTAGTAACCTCTTCCCAAAGTGTCTATTCGTCTGGCGTAACTATCAACGTAGCAAGCAATAATATTGGTGCTATAGTTACTTTAAAAGCAACACCGATAATAACTGCACAAGTTTATGGTGACGGCATAACATCCTACACTTGTTAACGTGTTTACCGCTTAAAAACTAAGATTCTAAGTGTGCCGGTATCTGCTGAGACTGTTTTGGCCCAGATACGGATTGTCCCCCTAGTTTTAACTATTATGTTTGTGTTGCTGAAAACTTTTGGGCTGTCTGAAGTGATTTGACGGTTGAAATCTACGTAGTGGTCGGCGCCGTCTGCCTGAAGCCGAATCTCTTTAGGTTCGTTAGTTTGTAAATCCCAATAAACCGGAGTTGTCTTGTTGGTTGCTAATGCGTGTCTTTCTTGAACATCATAAACTTCCTCTATTCGTACCGGGGTGGGTCCATCTGTGTAGTCTTGTGGTTTTGAGAGGTTGCCCATTTTCCAAATGTTATCTTCCAGTTCCTCAACTATGGATTCGGGTAAAAAAGGGGTTTGTTGTGGTTGAAAGGGCTTGTAGGGCTTCGTTGAGGTTTGAGCCATTGTACGCGCCTATTGTCGTGGTATCGGTTTGCTTGACCCAGGTAAACCTAAGTTTGTGGCTTGAATGTTTGCAGCTATAGCTTCGTTTGCAACGTAGATTCCTGCGCCGTTGCTTAATAGTTGCCAGTAGGGCTGTGTCGGCTGTCCTGAGTACGCTACTATTTCGTATTCTACTATGTCGAAGTAGTAAACTTGGGTAACGTTGCCTTGTGTCACGAGCAGCCTCATAGATTGGTCGTAGCTCCATCTGTCAACTTCAATCGGGTTAGAGGCGCCTGCAAGATTCGTGTCTATTGTGTCAGCTACGTCTTTGCTTTGCAATGGTTGAGTCCCCCAGACGAATTCAGGCGTGTCCGATACAGTTATGCCGACGTATTCTATGTGTACTATGCGGTTTTTATTAAGGTTCCCCGTCATAGATTCTAGAAGTGTGCTTGCGGTACCTGCACCTGTGCTAGCGTTGTCTAAAGCTAAAATATAATTTGTTTGAGAGCCTATGACTGTTACGGCTTTTCTGTTGTGGCGCACCTGGATAATCATGTAATATTGGTTTTGGATTTTGAAAAGTTCGCCGGCTTTCAGCTCAGGGTACGCGGCCTTCCAAATTTGATACGGAGTAAATGACATGTTGTTTTTTCTCCTTTAAAAATAATATAGTTGTTCTTCCTTAAGTTTTTTGTGCAAGATTAATTTAAGGTTCTGGATATTTTCCGCTATAAACTTGTTTGAGAGACTTTGTGAACAAGTCCGGTCTATAAATCTGAGCAAATACAAAGTCGTAATCTACTGATGCCGATAGTTGTGTTGTTCCAGGGTCTAATGTAAACTGTATATGAATCACGTTGTTCTTTTTCAGTGGCAGAGGATAGGGTAGGTTAAATTGTGTTGCTCCATAACCGCTTGAGTCAAGGGGTAAACCTGTGAAATTGAATGTTGTTAATACAAATGATGCGGCTAAAGGCAGTGTTACGCCTGTTGCCGCTAGTTCAGCTAGATTAAATTGTACGATTTTAAAAGTTTCCGGTGGCATTTGAACACTAAGATTCGTAAAAGCGTCTGTAGCGTCGAAAAATCCAATAAGTAGCCATCCTTTAACGTTTTCAGCGAAAACCTCATTAATTACGCCTGGTTTAACCGTTATTGTGCCAGATATCACTCTGTAGTCCCATCCGTCTAGAAGGGCGAGAAGGTCTATTATTGAACCCATTTTTTACCTCTTCATGTATGCTAAAAACGCCAGCAGGCTTACGGTGAAGAATCCGAGTAATCCAACTATAAGGACTATAGTGATAGTGTTGTTTTTTCCTGGATTAATAGGTAAGGTTGCTGGATAAGCAGTTTGCTGTTGCGGAGGTGCATATTGTATTTGAGGGGGCGGTGTGTAAGCGTCGTATTGGTTTTCTATCAAAGGTATAACTCTGGAAGATTGCGGAGCATAATAGTTAGGTTCAAAGATCGCCATGCTTTCTCATTCAATAAATATGTTTTGTTGCTTAAAATTTTTGCTATTCCCTTACGGCAGGTATTGACCCATGACAGTGTACGTCACAAACCCACCGCTTGGAGATAGTGGACCGCCCATAGTTTCCCATGTGTAAACGTATAGTCCGGTGTTTGTGGGTCCTCTCCAGGCGGAGTTAATTAGGTTGACGACGAAGCCGGTGTTGGGATTAAGTTTTTTGATGAATCGGAATTGTCCTGCTGAGCCGAATCTTAAAGCGACTGTTTCAGCGGCGCCGTATATGTTCCATATATCTATTAGAGTTGCTGACAAAGATAAGCCACTTCCGCCTGCAGCTACTATTTGGGAGTTTAAGCCTGATCCTGCGCCGATCTGTCCTGCGAAAGTTTGGTTTGCGTCACTGATAACTTGTGTGTCGTAGACGTTGACAGGTGCTAAACCTGCTGACCCGTAGACCTGGACAGGTTGAGCCTCAATAACTTTCTGCGGAGTAGTATAGTAGACGCTGACAGGCTGAAAGACCCCAACATTACCGTAAACTTGAACTGGATTCGGAGAAACAATGTTCACCGGTTGAACCGAGTTAAAGTAAACGCTGACAGGCTGAGCGACGCCCACGTTACCGTAAACTTGGACGCCTGGCTGCGAACCATACACTTGAAATGGTGCGTCAGAAGGGTTAAGTGTCTGAAGCTGTGATGCTATTAAGTAAACTTGGAGTCCTGGCTGAGCAGCAACCACTGGAAGAGGAGAAGGCGCATAAACACTCAAAGGCTGAGGAATACTAACAGGTACGGCTTGGGTAGCGTAAACTTGGACACCGGGCTGAGAGCCGTAAACCTGGTATGGTGGTTCAGAAGGCAAAAGCGCCGTAAGTTGTGCTGTTGTTAAGTAGACGCTGACAGACTGGAATACGCCTACGTTGCCGTAGACTTGTACGCCTTGAGCTGAACCGTAAACTTGGAAGGGAGGCTGAGGCTGATTCGACTCAGTAACCGATTGCGGAGTCTGGAAATAAACACTGACAGGCTGAGCAACCCCAACATTACCGTAAACTTGAACTCCTTGCTGCGAACCGTAAACTTGGAAAGGAGGCAAAGGCTGAACCTCAGTAACAGTAAAAGTTGTACCTGGCGCATTATAGACGCCTACAGGCTGAAAGACCCCGACGTTGCCGTAAACTTGTACTCCTGGCTGCGAACCGTAAACTTGGAAGGGAGGCTGAGGCTGATTCGACTCAGTGATTGACTGAGGCGTAGCAAAATAAACACTAACAGGCTGAAATACACCGACGTTACCATATACGTTTACAGGTTGAGAAACACCGACAGTTCCGTAAACGCTAACAGGTTCAGGAATTGTTACGGCTTGGGGAGTAATGAAGTAGACGCTAACAGGCTGAGCGACTCCAACGTTACCATATATACTGATGGGTTCGGGTATAGTGACAGGCTGCGGAGTAGTAAAGTAGACACTAATAGGCTGAAAAACACCTACGTTGCCGTAGATATCTACAGGTTGATTTACACTGACAGTTCCATAGACACTTACAGGTTCGGGAATGGTAACTGGCTGAGGCGAATTAAAGTAAACGCTGACTGGCTGAGCTACGCCGACGTTACCGTAGACCTGGACTGGCTGAGTTTCAACAACTGGAAGAGGAGAAGCTGCATAAACACTGACAGGTTCAGGTATGCCGACGTTGCCGTAAACTTGAAGTGGCTGAGGGATAGTTGTTGTTAGGTTTCCGTAGACGCTGACAGGTTCGGGAATAGTGACAGGCTGCGGAGAAGGAAAATAGACGCTGACAGGCTGCGCTACCCCGACGTTACCGTAAACTTGAACTGGCTGTTCTGTTAGGACAGGTTGAAGTGGAAGTGAACCTCGGCTTAAATAGCGGTCACTCACCTTGACACTACCATCCTAATTTTTGTTCCGCGAATACTATAAAAGCTAATTCTTTTAAAATTCGGTCCGTTAGAATGAAAATCTCTTTTTCCGTTAGTATCAATGGTTATTCCGTTTGCTAAACTTGCATCGTCAACCATTACTATAACGTCGCTGGTTCCAATATTAAAAACCTCGATATCCTGCATTCTGTAAGGGAAAAACTCATAAGGATAAATGCTTCCTGCTTTCAAAGTAAGAATGGTTTCGGAGTAAACGTTGCTTTTTGCCATTTAAAGACGCCTATCTTTTCAAGTACGCTAGTAGAGCGATCAGGCCAAGTAAACCAATTATTCCAACTATAGCGATTATGGAGGGGTAGTCAATTTTGTTTACAGTTATAGGTAGAGTGGTTGGTATCTGCTGATTTTGATACTGCAGAGGATAACCTTGCGTTTTAACGGGGGTTTGTTCATTGTTGCCTTCGATTAAGCTGATTACTTGTGGATTTTGCGGGCGCATATAGGAGGAAGGAAAGACTTCCACGTTTAGCCTCTCCTAAGCATAAGTGCAAAGGCGAGAAATCCGAAAAACCCCAGAACTATTGCAACGGTCCCGAAGATTATCAGGTTATTGTTGTTTGCGGGTTGCTGCTGAGGCTGCACGATTGGAATATACATCATAGTTCGCTGCGGTATATTTGCTGGAAATGGGGGAGAAGGGGTTTGGTCGTAGTTGCTTTCGATAAGACTTATAACTTGCGGTTGCTGTGGCGCATAGTATTGAGTTGGGAAGACCTCCAATTTATCTTTTCACCTAGTCCAAAAGGTATTATGGTGCTTTAAGGATTTTTAGTTTGCGCTTAAGATCTAGAGCTTAGCTAAGATTTTGTCAAGTTTCTGTTCGGCTGCTTCCCAATTAAATATTTTTGCTCTTTCTAACCCCTTATCTGAGAGCTGCTTGAGTTTTTCAGGGTTTGTTTTTGCCCAGATTATTTTTTCTGCTAAGTCTTCAACGTCTACAAGCGCAATTTTGCCGATTGAGATATCTAAGTACCCGGCTATTTTTGCGTATATGCCGCAGTCTCCTACTACTTCAGCGTTTGCGCCATGGTCTACTACAAGCGGGACGGTTCCGCTTGCCATGGCTTCAACGTTTGGCAGTCCGAAGGCTTCTGTTGAGGGTAACATGTGGATGTGCATTTGGTTGTAGAAAACAGCTATATCCGGTTGACCTAACGCTAGGTTCATGTAGGCCGCGTCGCTTATTTTTGCGGTTGATTTTGTTTGTTGAATATAGGCTGTTAATTCCGGTAGCCAGGGTGAAGCGTCGTAGCTACTTGACACAAATAGGCAGGGGATTTGGAAACCTCTTTGTTCAGCTATGCGGTGAGCATCAATCATTCGCGTTATCTGTTTTCGCCAAACATTGCTCGATATGGAACCTATGCTGAACACATCCGGTTTAGGCATTGGCTTGAACATTCCCATGTCTACGCCGTGGTAAAGAACTTCGCTGTCTAAACTGTACTGTTTTTTTAGGCAGTTTTGGCTCCAAAATGAGGGAACCATAAACAGTTTAGCTTCTTTGATGAAGGGAGTTATGTCATGTTGGCAGGGGGTAGATTCTACAGGTATATAGAGAACTAGCTTTGTTTTTTCAGCTATTATTTTTGCCATAGAGTTAAATAGTGAAAGGTAAGGTTGCGATTGATACATAACGGTTATATCAGGTCTGAAAAGGTTTAGCCAGTACAAAAGCTGATTGCCGTTGCTGTAGGATGCTAGGGTATAGTTTCCCATTCGTCTAGGGCTGCCGTAATAGTTCTGTCCTAAATATAATGTGTCGTAGTTGTCAAGCCTGGATAATAATTCATGGCTCACTTGTCCGAAACTTGCTTGCATGAGAGGGCTTGGAGCTATCCACATCAACTTTTTTTTCTGCTGTGCAGGAGCGCCTATGAAGTACCTATCAGCCAAACAATTAAACTTCCTTCGGTGGAGGATTTACCAAAATTAAGTTGGGTGTCATAGGTCCATGTGGATTCGGTAAACTGTCAGGTTGAGCAGGCGCTCCCCATCCGCTTTCTCCAAGCATGTATTGAGCTGTAATTACACAGGAGTAGCATTCAAGGTTTAAAACTGTAGTTGCGTTATTGCTTACGCATTTTCCGTTAATTAGCCAGCATTTAAAGCTGAAAGTGACGCCTGGCGAGTTGGGGTCGGGGATGTTGCTGATCGCGCTGAATTGATGTTGCCCTGCAGCTAACGTTATTTGTGTTGGCGCAGTGTATAGTTTGCCATCTATTCTTATTTTTGCAGCCAGCAACGGGTTAGTTTGAAGGTCAACCTGAACCGCGTAAGCTGACTGAAGAGAATCCATTGTTGGAGGACCAAACAATAAAGCATCTTTAGCCATTAAGGTCACTGAAAACAAATATGCCTTTTCATACCTTTAAAATT
>JACTVG010000018.1 GCA_015660965.1 Methanoregulaceae archaeon | reverse complement strand
ATGTGGACTGCTCCGGTAAACTCGCCGGCTTCATCGAAAATGGGATCCACGTCGACCTCAAACCAACTCTCGCCAATCCGCAGATCCATTGTTTCACGGTGCAGGCTGTTTTTCGCCCGCTCAAATGGGCATTCGGGGATGGGCTGAGCTGTGTGGTGCACGATCTCCCAGCAGTGTTTGCCGATCAGCTGCATGGACGGTGGCATAACCGTTCTGCCGTCTTGTTGGAGCGCAACACCCGCTGGTCTTTGTCGAGGATCCATATTGCGTCGTTCGTGGCATCGAAGGTGCGCTGCCACTGCTGTGCCAGGTGAGTTACCTCTTCTTCCGCCCGCTTGCGGTTGGTGATGTCAGTCAGCATCGCAAATGAGCCTTTGAATTCTCCCTGTTTGCCCTTCCGCACTGTCGTAGAGATAATCATCCACCTATCGCTGCCGTCCTTGTGCCGGAACCTGCGTTCATATACCGCGCCCTCCCCCTGTACCCGGCGTTCCATTTGCCTGTCGTGGTCTGGCAGATCCTCCGGGTAAAAGTAGTATGAAACTTTTTTACCGATCATCTCCTCGACAGCATACCCCAGCATGTCGGCCATCTTCTGGTTAACATATAGTGTGGTATATGTCTCGCTCATCGACCAGATTCCTTCATTTGCCGTCTCGACAATCCTGCGGTATTCCACCTCGCTCTCCCGCAGCGCCTCCTCTGCCTGCTTGCGCTCGGTGATGTCCAGCATGGAGGCAACACTCTTCTTCGTTCCTGGAATAACATCGATAGTGAGGTAAATATTGCGGATATCACCGGATTTTGTGACAAACCGGAACTCGTAATGGGTGGGGGCTTTCTCATGGTTCTGTCTGCGTAGCCGGTGCTGGGCGAGCATCCGTTCCATGTCTTCCTTGACCACAAATTCAGTCCAACATTTCTTTCCCTCGATATCGTTTTTGGAATAACCGCTCAGTTTTGCGAACTCCGCATTGGCGAGGCTTATAATGTTGTTCTCCTCCAACACAACCGTCGCGGTGCCGGTATTCTCAAAAACGGTGCGGTACCAATTTTCGCTCTCACGCAGCTCCTCTTCAGCCCGCTTGTGCTCGGTGATATCGCGGGCAATGGATTGTACCGAGTAAATTGACCCTCCAGTAGCAAATTCAGGTACGAATTTGGTATGAAAGTATCGCTGACCATTCGGCGTTCCAAAGGTGTCCTCCACATCAATGACCTTACCGGTTTCGAAAACAGTTCTGATGCGCTCCTCCCATCTTCTGGCTTCCTGTTCAGGGACGCCGACTTCTGCAATGGTTTTTCCAATATACTCTTCTGGTGAATAGCGACCGGCTTTCGCAGCTATTGGATTCACATACAAATGCCGATACTGCCGATCGAACCTCGCGATCAGATCAGGCGAATTTTCGGTTAAAGACCGATATTGCAACTCGGAATGTTGCAATGCCTCCTCCACCCGTTTACGCTCGGTAACATCTCGGGAAATTCCACGGTAGCCACACAGCTTGCCATCAATGTCGAAAAAAGGGACACCACTGGTTTCCAGCACAACAATTTTGCCGGTGGTATCCCAGCTGCTGGTTTCCATTCCTTTGAACGATCTCGGAGACTCCGATAATGTACGGAACATCTTAATAGCAAGCTCCCTATCTTCGGGTATCATGATGTCGAACGACGTTCTCCCAATCATATCCTCCGGCTTATATCCCCAGAGTTCATTGATTTGCGGGCTGCAATAGGTGTAAACACCGTTGGCGTCCATTTCCCAGACAAAGTCACTTGTGGTTTCTGTCAGTGCTTGGAATCGTTTCTGGCTTTCCCGCAACGCCTCTTCTGCCTGGTTGCGCTCGGTGATGTTTCGGATGCTGCACTGGATCACCCTCGTGTGGTTCACAACATACACGTTACTGACGAACTCCACGTCTATCCGCCGCCCATCGGCGGTTTCCAGCGGCAGATCTTCGTAACGGATGTATTCCTGCCGTTGCAATTCAATGAAGTTGTCTTTGTTGGCAACGATATCCTTGAAAAGCCCGATCTCCCATATTTTCTTTCCAAGGAACTGTTCTCGCGAGAATCCTAGCAAGTTGATTAAAAATGGATTCACATCGACGATCTGCCCGGTGTCGGCATCAAGGATGAGAATTCCGTCCTGTGCCGTCTCAAAGAGCCGACGATATCGGGTTTCTGAAGCACGCAGCGCCTCCTCGACCCGTTTCTTTTCCATGTATAACTTATTGCATAATGTCTGAAGATAAAAACATTGTAGTGTCTGGTTCTGTTGCGTTGACTGGACTTGAAGGAAAAGGATTCTCGTAATATCTAATTCTGATTTGACCAAAGTCCCGTAGATGCAACAGAACCTCCTAGTTTAAACGTGAGCCAGCCCTGCACTCGGTTGCGGAAATTTTACAACCTTTGTTACTCTGAATAAAACGAGAACGAGGTTTATGTGAAGTATATCCATAAAGCCCCGCGCTCGTAGCAGCAAGGTTTATTTTCCAGTCGAAGCAATAAGCCCAAGGAATGTTCTCCCCGCCCGTGATTAAGATCGGGACAACCAAGGTCGGACGGCAGGTGCCGAAACCGGGTGTTATGTATCCAACAATCCGTCTTCCGCAAAACTGTGCACACACTATCGGTGAAGAGGTTTCAATCTATGAGACGGAGTTCGGCGGAAGGCAATCATTCTTAATCGTGTTTGAGAAGGGAGTTGCACAACCGGTTGCACAACCGCGAGAAGATTCAACTAATTGTAGAGACACACCCGCATTCGAAGAATGCGGAGTGCCTCTTCAGTCAAAGGCGATAGATTCAGGGTCTATTCGCGCAGGAGTTTGTGGGTTCAAATCCTATCCCTTGATTTGAACCAATCCCGTTTAGATTGGGTTAGAAATTTCCCCTCCCTCCAAAGCTCATCTTTGATATGGATCCCTCAGATATTTTTTGCATTAATTCGCAGTCAACAGTGTATTATTTTAAAAATAATCTTGTTTATGATCAAAACTTTTCTGGAAAAATGATCTCGAACCTTGCACCGTTGTCACTGTTCACCTTCATCTCACCGCCAAGCTGTCTAACAAGAACATGAACAAGCTGCATTCCAAGTGATGCAGCACTTCGAGTTTCAAAATCTAAGGGCAACCCAACACCATCATCTTGGATAGTTAGTCTAAACTTGTGATCATCTCCAAGGTGCATATCAAGCGTGATATTTCCCGTTTGACGGTCTTTGAAAGCATGTTTAAGACTATTCGTAAGGATTTCATTAATCACCAAACCACAGGGAATTGCGGTATCTAAATTGATACTAACATTATCTACATTCACTTTGACATCAACTACGGTCGTAAGCGTTGAAGAATTCAACAAATCAGAAACAAGGCTTTTTATATACTCTTCAACACCGATGTACCCTAAATCTTTTGATTGGTACAGTTTTTCATGGACAAGTGCCATTGTCCTCACCCGCTGCTGGCACTCATTGAGCTTTTCGATTGATACCGGATCTTCAATAAAATTAGCTTGGAGGAGAAGAAAACTCGAAATTACTTGCATATTGTTTTTAACTCGGTGATGAACTTCCTTGATAATTACCTCTTTCTCTTTTATGGACGATTCCAGTTTGTTCTCGTACCGTCGCCGTTCAGTTATATCAAGATGTATTCCGACCCATACCAAATCGTTCCCGGCGTTATCATAGAGTGGAGATCCACGACTTAAAATAAATCGCTCTTTTCCATTTTTATCAATAATTCGGTATTCATAGTCCCACGTGCATCTGGTTTGTACACATTGTTTCCAATTTGACAGGGTTCGTTCTCTGTCTTCTTGAGGGATTTTTTGCATCCATCCCCAATTAGCACATTCAGGTAACGTTAAACCAAGGAGGTCTAAAAAAGAATCAGATAGATAGGTAAAGCTCCCTTGAGCATCACATATCCAAACCCCATAGGGAATCAGTTCACCGATCATTCGATACTTTTTTTCACTCTCTTTCAAAGCAGCTTCAGCTTGTTTTCTGTCAGTAATATCCTCAATAGAAAATATGACAATTAGGTCATTCGTCAACGCTGCTGTAGCAAGAACCCATATGGTTGTATTGTCAGATCGTGTAAATTCCACTTCACTATCAGATATCTTATGTTCTTTTAAAAGTCTTGAGAAGAATTGACCCGTTGGGTTAGTATCGGGCCAGAATTTTGAAATAGATTTATTGAGAAGTTCATCTTGTTTAAACCCCAACATTTGGGTAGCTTTTAAGTTAATGTCTTTGATGATCCCGGTTTCAAAATCAAACGTAAAAATTCCAGCTTGAGAGTTCGTTACAATATCCCGGAATTTTTTTTCCTGCATAAGTTGCTGAGCATAGGATGAGATAATCACACCAAGTGTAACGAAAATATAGAACCAAGCAATACTTGTCGTGTACAGTTTGATATCAAACGGACCGTAAAAGTACACTAACGCGAGATAAACCCATCCTAAAACAACTGTAAAATAGATAGAAAATCGTGGGTAGATATATGCGAGCAGAATTATTGGAAGTATATAAAAATACGGGAAAATGTCAAAAATTCCGCTTTTAAGACTGAATATTGTAGTGAGAATGATACCAATTGTGATTGATGCTGTTAGTATAAGCCAAAGTAATTTTAACCGAGGAACTTTTGCCATTACAGTAATCTCGTAATTTATTGTTAAACTCCATGATGCCGAATTATATTAAATCTAGGCATTAACGGAAATTATTGGGATACACAATGTATCTTCTTGACAAATAAAGATATTAATGATGTTTCATCGATATTTGAAACATATAAATAGGATATTATCGTTATACCCTATATCTTGAAAATAGTATAGTCTTGAGAAATTCCTTATTTGGATAGAATAGTATGCAACCGAAAAAAATTCTTATCGTTGAGGACGAAGGTGTTGTTGCCCTCTCTTTGCAATCAGTTTTGACCAAGATGGGATACCAAATTTCTGGGATGGCAATTACGGGTCCCGAAGCTATCAAGATGGCAGCTGAACAAAAACCAGATGTAATTTTGATGGATATCCACCTAAAAGGGGACATGGATGGGATTCAAGCTACTGAAAAGATCAATGAATTTTCAGATGTCCCTATCATCTTTTTAACTGCTTATGCTGATGATGAGACCGTCAAGCGGGCAATAAAAACTCGTTCTCACAGCTATCTAGTCAAACCTTTTAATTCAAGAGAACTTTATTCGAATATTGAGTTTGCAATCTATAAACGTCGACTCAAAGATCGGGTTGGAACACACAGAGAAAATCTTGAACTTCTCCTTACTAAACTGTCTGATACTGGTATCATTATTGACATTAAAGAAAAGATTCTCTCAATTAATCCTGCTGCTGAAACGCTCACTGGTTGGAAAAAAGAGGATCTTATTGGTAAAAATGTGTTTAATATTTTAGATGTCAGCCTTTCTCAGAAAGGAGATGCTCCAAACGAATCTCTTTCGAGAATTCTGGCACTCGGAGCAATTGATTACCTTCCTCCTATCGCTACAATTACAACAAAGGGTGGGAAAAACCGCACTGTGTCCTTACATGTGGGTATGATCAAGGATGACAACGAAGAGAACAAAAGCATACTCATGTTATTAAAAGAAGACACCACCGTTAGTTTCAGCAATTCAAAACCAAAAAAATAGTATAACAACTACGTATCTTTTTTCTCAGGTGGTAGTTTCGTTATTCCCTTGATTCCATAATATTTGGAAAGAAAATGACGTATCTTTTCAGATTCTAACCATCCTTGATCTAGACGATTGATAATTTGATCAATCTCGCGTGTTTGTTCAAGGATTTTTTGAACATTTTTACCTCCTTCCATTTCGGTTAGCATGACAATAACCGATAACGGGTTTCGAATATGATCATTCAGAATTGCAAACTGTTGAAGATTATTCTCTATTTGTTGAATTGTCTCTCTTTGTCTCTCCTCAATCTCTTTGTATTCCGTGATATCTCGACCTACGGTTTGGTATCCGGTGACATATCCATTTATGTCGAAGAAAGCACGCACACTCAATTGCTGCCATCGAATTGTTCCATCTTGAAGAATAATCCGGTGTTCGATAGATGATACTGGTTGATTGGGTGTAAGCGATCGGAAATGATTATCTTCTTGTTGGGCGTCCTCTGGGTGCACAACTGACTTGAAGATATAACCCATAGTATCTTTTGCATTTCTATGAAAATAGTTTAAAAAGGCATCATTGGCAAATAAGACCGTTCTATCAGGGAGGAACCGGCATATCAGCTCTGTCTGGTCTTGAACCACTTCTCTGAACCGGTTCTCGCTCTCCTTAAGAGCTTCTTCAGCCCGGATCCTGTCTGTAATATCCAACATGACTCCAATCAATCCGGCAACTGAACCGCGAGTATCATCGAAGGTTGCCTTTTTAAAGAGTACTTCTCGAGTTGTTTGGTCAGTATGAAAAAATTTTGTTTGGTAAACTTGGATACCCAAGTGTTTTAGTAAAGAGGTATCTTTTGTTTGTGAAATTTCAGCAATTTCAGCTGGAAAGATATCAGCATCAGTTTTATTGATAATATTACTTTTTTTAATACCGGTATAATCCTCAAAAGCGATATTACATCCGATATATTTACAATTTTTATCTTTATAATAAATCGGGCTTGGAATTGTATCGATTAATTGCTGAAGAAACAAAACTTGTTGATTAAGAGATTCAGTTCGTTCTTTGACACGAGATTCTAATTCTTCATTTAATTTTTTAAGCTTTTTATTCATCTCGCTTTTGTAAAATGCGATCTCAATAGCGATTTGAAGTTCCCGTTCATTATATGGTTTCAAAATATATCCATAGGCGCCAGTAATTTTTGCTCTCTCAGTAATCTGTAAATCTGCAAACGCAGTAAGAAAAATTATGGGAATATCATACTGCTTTCCAATCTGCTCAGCGGCTTCAATACCGGTCATTTTTCCAGCAAGAAAAATGTCCATCAGTATCAGGTCAGGACGGAGCTCTCCAGCTTTTTCGACAGCAGATTCCCCAGTGGATGCAATCGCTGGGACATGATACCCGAAGTGGAGTAGCGTTTCCTTCATATCTTCAGCAGTAATCCGTTCATCTTCAACAATGAGGATAGAACGTTTTTCAATCATGATAACCCTCACTCTTCTGTTTTTATACGAAACTCAAAGGTACTTCCCTTTGCGATAGATGGTTAGTTCATGTAAGTTCTTACGATTCGTTTTCATGTTCTTTGCGGTTATATATCTTATTATGGTCAATACCGAGAAGTTGAGTGCCCTAAAATAGATTAATTTTGAGGAGGGTAGATAATTTATATATAGGTTTATTGACGTCATTAAGAAGAAGGGAAGGATAACCAAAATTTCTCATAAGGAACATCCTTCAGGAATTATGACGATGCCTTCGATACTCATTGTCGATGATAACAGCACCCTTCTTGAATTATTCGAAATCGTCCTTAAACGCAGCGGTTACCAGACCTACACTGCCAGCGGGGGAAGAGAATGCCTTGCTCTTTTGAAGAACATGCTCCCGGATCTTATCCTGCTCGACCTAATGATGGAACCCATGGACGGATGGGAGACACTCGCAGAGATAAAAAAAGATGTTCGGACAAACAACATTCCCATTATTGCGGTAACAGGTAAACAACCCACCAGCAATGAGATTGAAACATATATGGATGAAATTGAGGGTTATGTCATTAAACCTCTTACTGTCAAAGGATTATCAGATCTAGTCTTGAATTTTTTCAAGAGAAGAGATGCAATTGAGAATGAACTTGAAACTGCTCGGAAGTCAGGTTTTGATCAAAAGTTGCTGGAAGAATACCGGAATCTATATCGCTCTATTCCAGTAGGAAAAATTATATTAAAGCTGATAGGTCGTTCTGTACCGTTTCTAGAAACTGAATTGAAGAGACGTGAAGAACGGATAGAAATCCTGCAGCACCAATTGGGAATAACGATTTTTCCTCAATAGGTGCTGTTGCGATAACGGGGCTTTCAGTGGCGTAATTTTTTTTATGCGATGTTGACTATGTGTTTTTTGAGTCCATTCGCCCCTTTCGCCCCGTTCTCCATTTTCCCGATTATAATTCCACTCTTTTTCATCCAATACCTTCGACAATAATTCATTTGCACTCAGCAAAATTAAAATGACAAATTTTAACGTATCTACAATAAATTATTAAATACATCAAATTTGGATGATCGGATTGAGAGAGTTTTATTGATAGCAAACATGCATCTTCAGATAATATCCACCGATCTCATGACACCTGAAAAAATCTCAGGCATAGGGCACCTTATCAGGAACTATCACTAAATACCGCTTGCATTCAGTCAGGTCTCGATTCGAAAAAATCCCTATTTCGAGATGTTGCCATGCTGCAAGTTCGATTCCCTATACCTTCAATTACAGACCTGAAACCCGGTGACCATGCCTGTTGTATCTATGATACTGACGAAGAGCACCGGAATATTATCACACCATTTCTCCGCAAGGGTTTCGAACAGAACGAGAAAATATTCTTCGAATTGTCTGAAAGCTCAATTATTTGTGAAAATATCAATGTTGCCGGAAACGGGACTGGCAATAATAAACAGGATAGAATTATCAGTGCGGTGAAAAACCTATGATCTCAGTACTCTGTGTCGATGACGAACCGGTATTACTGGATTTATATAAGATTTTTCTCGAACGGTCAGGGGAGATACAGGTAGATACCGCAGATTCAGTGAAAATGGCTGTGGGAAAGCTAAAAAAAATCCGATATGATGTCATAGTTTCTGATTACGCCATGCCTGAATATGACGGCGTCGCTTTTCTCAAATGCATCCTTCCCACGTATGGCGATATACCTTTCATACTTTTTACCGGAAAGGGGAGCGAGGATACGGTGATCGAGGCGTTGAATAACGGGGCCCGGTTTTATGTACAAAAGGGAGAGGACCCAAAGGAGCAATTCGATGATCTCATCCAGAAGATCAAACAGGCAGTAGGAATCAGGAAATTGGAGGGTACCCTTCATAACTCCGAACTACGCTATCGCAAGCTCTTTGAAACAGCGAATGATGGGATAATACTCCTTGATGCGGACACAGGGGGGATCATTGATGCAAATCCGTTCCTGTTAAACTTAATCGGGTCGTCCCTTGAGGAAATACTGGGAAAACATCTCTGGGATATCGGGGTCTTCAATGACGTTGACCTCGGAAAAAAAGTGTTTCTCGAATTTCAGATGAAAAAAAACACCCGGTATGAAGATTTACCGCTCATGACAAAAAAGGGTCGGGAGATTGTTGTCGAGCTTGTGAGCAACGTCTATACTGTTGATCATGCGGATGTAATCCAGTGCAACATCCGTGACATCACCGAGCGCAAACGTGTAGAAGAGGAGTTGGAAGCTAAAGAACGTCAACTCTCCTTAATCTATCGAAATGTGTCTGAAGTTCTGTTTTTCTTATCTGTCGAACAAAATAATCGCTTCCGTTTTCTCTCTGTCAATCAATCGTTCTTGGATGTTACTGGATTAACACAAGAGCAGGTTGTCGGCAAATACGTTCACGAAGTCATTCCGGAACCGTCTTTGACGTTGGTTCTCGAGAATTACAAACAGGCGATCCAAGACAATACAACGGTTACTTGGGAAGAAATAACGGAGTATCCCGCTGGAATAAAATATGGTGAAGTTAGTGTTACCCCGTTGATTGATGCAACTGGTCGTTGTACGAACCTTGTAGGAAACGTGCACGATATCACTGAGCGCAAACGGATAGAAGAGCAGCTGAAACATTTCAACGAAGAACTGGAGAAAGGAATTGCGGATCGTACTCAGAAACTCAACGTCTCTCTTGAAGAGAAGGCGCTGCTGCTCCGTGAGATCCACCACCGGGTCAGGAACAACCTCCAGATTATTTTAAGTCTCATCAGACTCCAGTCCCGGAATATCAAAGACCAGAAATTACTGGAAACAATGAAAGAGACCCAGAACCGCATCATGGCGATGGCACATGTCCACGAAAGGATGTGCCGTGCCGAGAACATCTCCAGAATCGATCTGTCTGAACTCGTCACATTTCTGGGAACGCACCTTTTCACGTCCTATAATGTCGATCCTCAGCATATCCGGTTGAACGTCGAAATGAAAGACCTGCAGATTAATATAGACACTGCAATCCCCATCAGTCTAATCATCAACGAACTCATCTCAAACTCAATTAAGCACGCGTTTTCCAAAGGTACAACAGGGAAGATCACCATTGCAGGACGCCGTGAAGCCGGTAACCTTGTACTCTCCTTCAAGGACACGGGGATTGGGATACCAAAAGACCTTGACTGGATGAGAAATACACAATCGCTCGGGCACCGGTTAATGGTGAGCCTTGTGGAACAATTGAATGGTACGATTGAACTCGACCGGACAACTGGAACTGCATTCAATATCGTCGTGAAGGAAAAACAATGAACCAGAAATGAACATCCGGCGTCCCCCATTAAATCATTTTTTCTGAGTATTGTGTGTACGAGAACGATTTTTTTTAATAACACGTTGTTGACTGTGTGTTTGTTCAGTCCATCCTCAGATAGCCCCTTTCTCCCTTCTCTCGATTATAATTCCACCCTGTAATATGAAAATTTGGGGAAGGGGGTACCGTAAACAACTCGCATAATTCCTTTGATTTTCAATTCTATCTGCTGAAATATTTTGTCACCGAAAACTATATTAGACGAATACCATTATGTTCTGTCATTGGGTGTTATGGACAGGAAAACAATAGCTTATATCGCCATCTTTTTAATTATCGGGATTGGGTTGGTAATCGGAGTATGGTATCTTCAAACCCCCCGGAAACAATATACCGGGCAGCCGGAATCCATCATCATCGGTACAACCCCTCTTGAAGTATCCGGGCTCCTCTTTATCGCACAAGACCAGGGATTTTTTGCCGACAATGGTCTCAATGCAACAATAAAAATGTATGATGCGGGAATCAACACAATGGATGCCCTCTATGCCGGGAATTTGGATGTTGCAACCGCATCTGAGCTGGTCTTTACTCGAAATGCCTTGAACAATAAAAAAATCCACGGGATTGCAAGTATCGGAAAATCGGATTTTCATTATATTATTGCCTGGAAAGATAAAGGAATTTTTAACATTTCTGACCTGAAAGGCAAAAAGATCGGGGTTGCGAAGGACACAAGTGCCGAGTTCTATCTTGGTAGGTTCCTTCAATTGCATGGGATAAAAATGGAGGAGATTACCATTGTCAATCTCAAGCCCGCAGACATGGTAGCTCCCATTATAAACGGGGAGGTTGACGCGGTCAGTACATGGGATCCATACGCGTATCAAGTCGAGAATCGTCTTGGTGTCAATGCCACAATTTGGGCGGATCAAAGTGGACAATTAATGTACTGGATGGCGATCTGCAGGGATGATCTAATAACCAATCGTCCGGAATTAATCGAACGGTTCCTGCGAGCGTTAAACCAGGCAGAAGATTTTGCAGTGATGCATCCGGATGAGGCAAGGAAGATCATACAAAAACGATTCGGTTCAGATGATGCCTATATGGAACGGGTTACTCCGAAAACTCAACTTACGCTCTCTTTAGACCAGTCTCTTATTATCGCATCGGAAGATGAGTCGCGGTGGTTGATAAAAAATAATCTTACAGATAAAAAAGAGGTTCCCGTGTTTCTGGATTATATCTACCAGGATGGTCTGAATGCAGTACGACCAGCGGCGGTGAATATCATCCGGTAGTGTGGTTAACCATGAAAATAAAACGCCAGCTGACCATAGGGATGATCATTTTTTCCGTGATATTCTTGCTTATCGGAGTATCTGCGATATACACAAGCTGGGAAATCCAGAAACTGGATAAACAGGACACTATCGCAAAAAATGTTTTGCGGGGTGCCTATGAGCTCAGTTATTTATCCAATGATTACCTGTTCCATTTGGAAAAAAGGCAGAATATTCAATGGAATTCAAGATTTATTTTGTTTAATGATGATATTGCCCAGCTGGATGTTGACAAGCCGGAGCAACAGGTTCTTGTCAATCGTATTATTACAAACAAAGAACGATTAAAGGAAATCTACACAGAATCGGTTGCGGAAATAGAAACCGCCAAAAACACTCCAGGAGGATCTGTTGACCCCGAGATTATTCAGATAGCATGGAGCCGGTTTATCGTTCAGAACCAGGCAATAATCTTTGATGCATCGCAGCTTTCGCAGATGCTAAATGAGGAGCAACTTCAGATCCAGTTTGCCAATATCCTCATTATTTTTTCATTATTGGGCGTGTTTTGTGTTATTCTTATCACCAATTATCTCTTTATCAACCGGCGCATTTTGAGATCCCTTTCAAACCTTCAGGAAGGCACAGAGATCATCGGTTCCGGCAACCTCGATTTTACCATTGAAGAGAACAGTAAAGACGAGATTGGTGCGTTGTCCCAGGCTTTCAACCGGATGACAATGAATCTGAAGGCGACAACGGCGTCAAAAGAGAGCCTAGAAAATGAGGTTGCCGAGCGGAAGATAGCGGAGGAACGGGCAGTGCATCTCGCTTCGTTCCCCGAGCTCACACCGATACTAATCCTTGAGGTAGACCTGCAGGGATCGATCCTTTATGCTAACCCGGCTATCAGGAAGACAACTGAGACGATGGGGGAGAGCGATCCCCGCATTTTTATTCCTCAGGACATCCGGGATCAGCTCAACAGGACGGTGATTGCAAAATCCGTTCATGAGATACGGGAAATTGAGATCCATGGGCGGGTGTTTCGGGAGAATGTGTATTTCACACCTGAATTCTTGTCAGTGAGGGTTTATGCAATTGACATCACCGAGAGCAAGCGGGCGGAAGAAGAGATAACTCACATGGCACAGCAGTGGCAGCGCACCTTCGATGCCACGAACGACGCAATATGGATCCTCGACAAAGACCAGCGGGTGTTGCGCTCCAACAAGACGGCAGAACGGTTATGCCACCGTCCATGCAGC
>JACTVG010000017.1 GCA_015660965.1 Methanoregulaceae archaeon | reverse complement strand
GTTGCTGACATATGAGGTAGCAGAAGGAGACTTCAAGGGACGAAAAATTTTTGACGCGCTCAATCTCGTTAACTCCAATACACAGACTGTTGAAATCGCACAGCGCGCGCTTTCTGCGATTTGCCGCGCAACCGGTGTTCTTCATCCGAAGGATAGCGCGGAACTGCATGGAAAGCCACTCGTGATCAGCGTGGGTATTCGTGCGGGATCTAATGGATTTGAGGATAAGAATAATATTCGTGGTTATTCTCGTACTGACGGAAAAGAACTGAAGGATATTACGGATAAAACCCCCGCCGTTACAAGTGCGGCAGTGGGTGGAGAAAAGAAGCTTAAGCCGTGGCAGCGCAAGTGAGATTTATTTAACCTTTTTTTTAAACCAAAAACTTTATATAGTATAACACACTATATGTTTATATGATAGTAACACAAAAAGAATGTAATCGCTGTTTTCATAAGTGGTTTCCGCGTAGTGAAAAGGAGCCAGTGGAATGCCCCAAATGTCACTCACCTCTTTGGAACAAAGAACGGGTAAGAGGTGTTAAGAAAGAATGACTCCAATGCCTAAAGATCCTATAAAGCGGGAAGAAACATTGAAAAGAATGAGTGAAGCACAGAAAGCCCGCCCACCGCGTTCGGAAGAAACACGCAAAAAGATGAGCGAATCTGCAAAGAAGAAAATAGTAACATTGGAACATCGCTTAAATATAAGCAGATCTATATCTGGTATAAACCATCCAATGTTCGGAAAACATCATAAAGAAGAAAGCAAGAAAAAAATGAGTGAAAAGAAAACCGGTGTAAATCACCCAAATTTTGGAAAACATCTATCAGAATCAACACGCGAAAAACTATCAAAATCAAATAAAATTTCATATTCATTACAATCAAAAGAAAAACTTATGGAAAGGAAAATAAAAAGTAGCAAGTCCCATACAGGAAAGTGTGGAGTGAAATCATCTAATTGGAGAGGTGGTATTTCATTTCTTCCATATTGCCCAAAATTTAATAGATCGTTAAAAAAGAATGTTAGAAATTTCTTCGGAAATAAATGTGTTTTATGTGAGAAAACAAGAGACGAGAATGGGATGGAATTCATTGTCCATCACGTATTTACAGAGAAAATGGCGTGTTGTGAAAGTAGAATAGAAGAAATGAATTTGATTAGAGAACGATTACCTCAAGGAGTAGCAAGGTTTGGGGATGAAGAATTTTCCGAAGAAGAAATTATGTATATTCGAATGATGGTACCCCTATGCAGAAAATGTCACGGGAAACAAAATTTGAAAAGCGAACAATTGCCATACGAACAAACCACTTATAGAAAGTTCTTCACAGAATTGATATTAAATGAATATGGCGGAAAATGTTACTCGGAGGAGAAAAAATAATGACCCAACTACCAATCCAACACACACCAACAATAGAATTACTATATAAAGGTTACGCAGATCGAGCAAAAGATTTCCGTCGCCCACACCTCGGAGCCTCGGTAATCGGAAAGGAGTGTCCCCGTGCCCTCTGGATGGATTTTAGGTGGTGCAGCGACCCCCGGTTTGAATCGCGCATCCTCCGATTATTTGAGTCTGGGTACAAAGAAGAAGATCGCATTATCGAAAATTTGCGTTCTGTGGGCATTACTATATATTCCAGAGATCCAACCGACGGCAGCCAAATAAATTTTAATGAGGAAGAATTTGGACATTTTTCTGGTTCCGTGGATGGCATTGGAATCGGGTTCCCAGAAGCGCCCAAGACCTTTCATGTCGTTGAATGTAAGACCAGTTCCAAGAAGCTTTATGACAAGTTGGTAAAAGAAGGTGTCGAGAAAGCAAAAAACCAGCACTACTGTCAGATGCAAATTTATATGAGATGGGCCAAACTTGATAGGGCTTTCTATATTGTCTGTTGTAAAGACGATGACCGCCTGTATGGAGAACGAGTGTATTTCGATAAAGACTTGTCAGATAGATTGGTTGAAAAGGGGCGCCGTGTTATTTATACACCCACACCACTGGAAAAACTCGGCGAATCGTCAACCGATTTCCGTTGTAAATTCTGCGACCACGCGGATTTGTGTTGGGGTAAATCGTTACCATTAGTCTCATGTCGCACCTGCGCTTTTTCCACCCCAGAAGTAGACGGCACATGGACGTGTGGGCGTGGAGAGAAAAAGGTGATTAGTGAGTTTGAACAAAAAACCGCGTGTGAGGGTCACGTATTTATCCCCGATCTCGTGCCTCTGTTGTTGATTGGTGCAGACCCGGAAATGGGAACTATTGAGTACGAAGGTGGAATTATAAATGGCCCCGGATTTGTATTGAGCGTGGATTTGGAAAAGGAGATAATGAAGAGGAATAAACAATCATGAAAAATACATATCGATTTATTGTATTGATGTTGATTGGTGTAGGGAGTTGAATGGGGAATGATATCATGAACGAGAAATTTAAAATATCAAATATGACTAAAAACGAAGATAACTACCCCATCTTTGTGGTGGTTACGGAATATCCAGATGGAACAAAAATAACGGATTATAGAAGACCAAATTTGCCTTTATATATAAAGATTGCTCTTATAAATTTATATGATGAAAATTGTGAATTAAGACGGAAATTAAAAATCGGGGATTAATTTAATCTCTCAACGGATTCCTCATTAGATCTTTATGTTTTGAATATCCACCACTCTGTCTTTTAAGTTCGTTTTTGAGAAGGAGTGTGGCATTGTCTAGATCAAATGCGGGGCGTATTCCGCCATCTGGTTTGTGGATGTAATAAGGTGCACGAACCGCGAGACCTTCTGGATGAACTTTTGTGAGTTTGCAATCAATTTCGCGTGCGAATTCTTGTAACTTTTCATACCTTGTAGTCATAACAACAAATAAGTAATTACTACATTATAAACCTTTCGGTTCTATTGTTATACGATATAAACCAATACCATTAAATACAATCAACGCGTATAAGTTATTATGACTTATAACCTCGTTGCAAAGAATATTGGTGTGGATTCCGGATTGATTCTTTTATCGGATAAAGATTTTTACGGAAAGGATCACCAACCAATTGGTAGCAAATATCAGAAAATGTTTGTTGTTGAACCGGGTGAGTATGTATTAAATTGGACAATCAATAATACTATGATGGGAGACCTTAAAGGTTCTGGCATCATTAACATTATATCCGGCAGACTCGTTGTAAGTGATCCTTGTTATATTGTTTTGGAAGATAAGTGGGATGAACTTTTAAACATTACTAACTATTTTGAAAATACACCCGAAGGAACCATTGTGTTGAATCAAATGGGCGGCGATGGGGTTTATGATGTTGGGATGGTTTTAGAGAAGATAAACTTATAAATACTTTCCAACCAATAGATAACTAGGAAGTTGCGCGAATGGCATTAACTTTACGACCCTACCAAGAGCAAGCGTTGCAGGATCTGGAAAATTACTGGCAGTCGGGAAAAGGTGTAGCGCCGGTCGTGTGCTTGCCGACGGGAGCGGGGAAAAGTCTTCTGATTTCGTCCTTTTGTGAGCGTACATGCAAAGAATATCCGTATGTTCATATAATGGTAGTAGTGCATTCGCGTGAATTGGTTAGGCAGAATTATGAGGAATTAAAAGAGAATTGGCCGGAAGCAGATGCAGGTATTTATTCTGCTGGTTTGAATTCCAGAGATATGAAAAATCAGATAATTTTTGCAGGAATTCAAAGTGTCTACAATAAAATATATAAATTTCCCAATAAAATCGATATTCTCATTTGTGACGAGGGACATATGATACCCCGTAGTGCTGATACTCGTTATGGTCGTCTTATAAAAGAACTGAAAGTCAGTAATCCCCACGTGGTCATATGGTGCACAACCGCAACACCATATAGGCTGGATAGTGGTTCTCTTGTTGAAGGAGAAGGTGCCATTTTTGATGGGATTGCACATAGCACGAGTTTAAAAGATCTTATAGATCAAGGATACCTTGTTCCAGTAATCTCGAAGGGCGGCGTCAAGCAGATTGATTTGGAGGGGGTGCATATTCGTGCTGGTGAATATGCGCAAAATGAATTAGCGGTGGCTGCATCTGATCCACAATTGATAAAACTTGCGGTTGAAGAATTTGTAAGATATGGTAAAGATAGGAAATCATGGGTGGTTTATTGTTGTGGAGTAGACCACGCACGGCGTGTAGCAGCGGAAATTCGAAAATATAATGTTAGTTGTGAAGTTTTAACTGGTAATACACCAATTGAAGAAAGAGATAGAATACTAGAAGATTTCAAAAACAGAAAATTGCGATGCATTTGTAATGTTCTTGTACTCTCGGTCGGATTTAACGCGAAAAATATTGATATGATTGTATTGCTGATGAGCACCACGTCGGCGTCGAAATACGTTCAGATCGTCGGAAGAGGAACGCGTACTTACCCGGGCAAGTCATCGACCCTTTTGATGGACTACGGGGGTAATGTTTGTCGCTTTGGTGTTCTTGATGCAATAGATCCGATTAAAGTAAAAGATGTGTTTGGTTTGCCAGCAGGTAAGCCACCAATGCGACAGTGCCCAGAATGCAGGTGTATTCATCATGCACGCATCTCCGTTTGTCCCGCATGTGGATTTGAATATCCAATTCCCGAAGCAGAAGCCAATCATGGCACGGAAGCATATTCGGGAGCCGTATTATCTGATCAACAAACACCATACCTCATAGACGTAAAACAAATGTGGGTCTCAAAACATGCAAAGCCGGGGAAAACTCCGTCTGTAAAAATTGCCTTCTACGACAACCTAGATAAAGAGACTGCGGTTTGGGCATGTCTCGATCATAAGGGTTACGCGAAAGAAAAGGCGCAGGCGCTTATTAAGCAACTTGGGGGGACTGCTTCCTCGGTGGACGAGGCTTTAAAAGAATGGTCAACGTGGCGCAAGGTTGAGAAGATCCAAGTTAAGATGGAAGGAAAATGGCCGCGCATAACGGGCTTCGTCTTTGCAAAGGGGCAATCGACGCAGAAGACGTTGGAGGGGTGAAATGACAACACTAATACAAGAAGCAAGAGATCGGAGAAGAGCGGGAGCGTGCGATCCGGTTGTGTTTGAATTCTTTATATCTGGAATTGGGTGTTTTATGTTTTCGCTTATTGTATTACGCCTTTTACCAGATGATACACCACTTTTAGTAGCAGCATCAATTTTATTATTTGGTATAATAATGCTTATCATATCGATTGTCGCATTGTTGTATATAGGGTATGTTAGATTTTGTAATTGGGTGATGAAATGATAATCCAAGGCGACTGTTTGGAAGTTATGAAGAAGATGGATAATAAGAGTGTGGATATAGTTATAACTTCTCCACCATACAACGTTGGTAAAAACGATCATAGCAGAGCGAAAAAATATATTAGCAACACTGATAAATTATCTGAAGATGAATATTATGATTTCTTGGATACCACTATATCAGAATTATTAAGAGTTACAAAATACCACGTGTTTTTTAATATTCAAATACTTGCTTCAAACAAAGTATCCGTTTTTCGTATTATCGGAAAATATGCATCCCAAATTAAAGATATGATATATTGGGGTAAAACAAACCCGCCGCCGTCTGGATATAATGATGGTTTACTCACTTCCACAATTGAACTTATAATTGTTTTTAGTCACGACTCTCCTAATAAAAGAGTTTTCACACATCATTCATTTCCTTCAAGATATGTGAAAAATTATATTGAGACTTCGGTTGCTCATGCGAATGGTCATCATGCGGTATTCCCGTTGGAAATACCAGAATTTATTATTAAACATTTTACATTAGAAGGAGATGTTATATTAGATCCGTTTCTAGGTTCCGGCACAACCGCCGTTGCCTGTAAACGACTTAAACGAGATTGTATTGGAATTGAGAAAGAAGAAAAGTATATTGAATTGGCGAAGAAGAGATTGGAGGAAGAAGGATGATGACAAAAACTATAAAATGTTTGTTTGGTCTGCGCGAATGGGAAGACACTGGAAAGCAGCAGGTAGTTCCCGGGGTTGTTTCCGGACAACAACATAGTATGTTTTATCATATATTTAAATGCAAGATGTGTGGTAAGGAGAGTTGGGGATGAATTAGATACATTTATAATGTATCAGAACGTATAGTGATATAGAAATTTGGAGTTGTGGAAGATGGAAAAGAATAGAGAAAGAACGTTTGAGGAAATGATGGAACTTATTAAAAAGTATCCTATTGAGAAACAAAACATTAATTTTCATCCACACGAAGAGTGGGAGAAATCTGTTTAAAATGACCACAGAAAGAAAATGCCCGGGGTAAATGGCCGTGGGCATGTTGCGATTGTCCGGAATATCTAAAAAAGGGGTGCTCAACAAAGAAGGAGAGCGAGCGTGGTTTTGCTCATCGATCCGGAATACAATTAAATTTTCATCAACCCGGATCAGAAATTAAATATACACTAAATCAAGTTAAGGAAATTGATGATAGAATTTATGCAGAGCGTAAAGCGGCAAAGATAGAGATGTGTGAGTTGATCCGTAAGGGACTTTCTAAAATTAACGATGAATCTTGCTGTGGTGAAATGAACAGTGAAAAGTGTTATTCATATGAGAATAATTGCACTCTTTGTAAATTTGATAAAGTAGTAGAATCTTTACATCTGATTGGAGTGTCGGGATAGTAAAAAATATATATGAAATTTTATATTCTGATACCAACAGATAGATTTATAATCTCATGATATGAAAGTATCATATAAAAGGATTGTGATCATATAAGAGTAAAAAATAAACAACCAACCGAAGCATCCCACCAATATGGTTTCTTGATCTGGTTTCACCAGAAGTTCCCGGGTGTTTTAATCTATCATTGCCCAAATGGGGAAAAGCGTTCTATAAAAACCGCTGTGCGCTTAAAGAAGATGGGTGTCGTAGCGGGTATTCCGGATCTTTTTGTGCCGTCGTGGATGTTATACATTGAGCTTAAAAGAGAAAAGGGTGGCATTGTTTCAGAGGCACAGAAGAAGATAATGAGTTATTTATCCAGACATGGTTATACCTGTTTGGTGTGTCACGGGGCTACTGATGCTTCGATTAAAGTACTTAAGTTTTTGGAGAATAAAGAAAGAAAAATTTAAAGATTTATTCACATTCATCCTTCTTCTCACACGTGGGTGGGGTGTGTCTTTTAAGGTCTTTATGCTCTGTCAAATCTATAGTCGTTTGATGGGTGCAGATATAATTCAGTTCATAACAAAGGAGTGTACAGATAACAGAAAATAAAAACGTTGGGATCAACCATGCGTTTGCTATTGAAATCGTTGTAGTATCTTTTGCACACACCAATGTCACAATTAAGACCAACGTGGCGCTCCATCCGATAATCATAATTAATTCTGATAAAACTCCATGTCCATTAGGCTCGTGCTGATGCATTGTGTATTTCCTCATCAAACACTTAACGAAACCTTTCGTCGCCGGTTCACAATCGGGGTTTTTGAAACCATTAAGTTCCTCTTTTGTGAAGTATGCAACGTTTCCGTTCTTATCATAAAGTGCGATTGGTTTTGACGACGCAAATTTTCCGCTCTTGTCGCGTAGTTGTTTGTCTTTCTTTGTCATAATATTCAATATACGTATTGGAGTCTATTAGTAATAAACCTTTCTACTCGCGCGTTTTTGAAATATTCTTATTATTTTCCGTTTTTATATCGTGAGTAGACGAAAACTATATTAACTAGAAGTGCATATACTGTTATGTCAATCGATAAAACGATTAGACGTTTTTAGGAGAATTTTAAATATGACTGAAAATGTAGGTAAAGAAGTGATCGCGCGCGAGAAGGGATACCTTTATTGCGTCAAGGCCGATGGATATGTTTACCGTATTCCAGCAAAGTCTAATAAGACGGGTACTGCAAAGCAGGTAAGCTCCGAGATGATTGTTAAAGAACCGGGATACTTATACTTCCTTGGGAAGGACTGTAAGGTTGCTCGGTCTCCGATGAAGAACGCGGGCAAGGCTTGAAATAAATATTTTTTTTTAATCTCTTTTTTATTAATAATAAATACCTAGACCGTTAGGTATAAATACATAGAACGTGTAGTTGTATTATCAAAGG
Source organism: Methanoregulaceae archaeon (assembly GCA_015660965.1). Classification (GTDB taxonomy): domain Archaea; phylum Halobacteriota; class Methanomicrobia; order Methanomicrobiales; family Methanospirillaceae; genus MVRE01. The sequence continues at coordinate 4,845 of JACTVG010000017.1, read as the reverse complement.
AGTTGTGAAGAATGAAAAACACAAAATCAAATCAGAAGGGAGCGCGGTTTGTTATGAGTGCGGGGAGGAATTGATCGCACCGGCAGATGGGCAACCATATTGGTGCATATGTTGCTCATATGAAGAGGATCTGAAAAGAAACAGAAGGAATTGTTCATGAGCGAAAGTGCAGTTGTGGTAAATACCAAGAGAAGGTGCCGCCTTTCAATGGATGATGATGGGAACTTAATCGTGGAAGAATTCTTCGAGAAGGGACAAACGGATCGTGGGCGTCTTGTGCGCGAGCGCGGATGGGTAACACTGTGGGAGAACACGGTGTCGTGTGCAAGTTTGGTGAAGGTGTGATAGATGACCACAAAAAGAGAACGATTGGAATTGCAGATCAACAATGCCGGGAGAAAACTTGTGGCATTAAAATCAAAATACATAACACTCTATGGATATGGTGGTCTCAAAATGAATCCAGATGGAACGATATCTGAAATCGAGAATGACTCGTGGGACGACGATTGATCATGAAACGAACAGCAGTGGTTACTCAAAAACCCGGGTGTTTCGGAAGCGTTGATTGTGGGTATTGCAAGACGGACTCGGAATGCATTAAATGTGAGATTTCAACGAAATGTATTCTTGTAGCATGTGATAATCTCACAAAGGTAGCGTTGGAGAAGATATCATGAAACTCCACAATTATATCCAAGTCACAAGTCGCAGAGGACACTTTAATTTCTGCGACCCTTCACAGGAATCAGTTTCAAATCATATCGCAGTTATGACACCAGAAGGAGATCGAAAAATTTATATGAATCTCAATACAGATTATGAGATTTATTCTACCGATACTATGGCCCTCATCCCTGAAATAGATGCAAGTTTGAAACGATCTTTTTCAACATCACGAGAAGAAGAAATCGCATTCCGGGATTATCTTTCGGAGAATGGTGACGATCTATTTATTGGTAATATGCAGCAAGAGAAGATAAAATTGGAGAATCAAAAAGAGAAAATCGATAAGAGGCTTTTAGAAATTAATAATTTCTTATCGGGACAAGGACGATTTGAAAAGGGGATGTGGGCGGAACCTTAAACCCCCAAGCACTGCATAATCGTTTTCCCCTTCAACAACTCATTCTTCTTCTGTATTAATCGTCTTAAATAATATTTCTCCGAAACATTGCAATAATGACAAATGGAATTCGGATCTTTCTGCAGCCTATCAGAGATCTCCCCGTGCCGCGCTGCTAATTCTAAATATGTGTTCTCATACAATGACCCAACCTTCTCCGTTAACCCGCGCACCATACAACAGAAATAAACATTGCCATTAGGCAAGAGCTGATAAGCAGGGGATTCTAGGAAGTTGCAAAGCCTACGTCCCGTTTTCTTGGTAGCAAGACCGCGCGCCATATCCTCACACTTGTTTGAAACAAAGTTCCATCCCATATTCATGTATTCGAGATGTTTGACATTCATTTCGATAATGGAGCGCGCCTCGAAGTAATCTTGTGTTTGTGGGATTTTGGCATTACTATAAGCATCGGGAAGGTGGAGAACGAATTTGTCAATGGGGATAGAAACGATTTTATAAGCATCGGTGGGGGATAGACCTGTTAGTGTGCTGAAGATTGAAATGGGATGTCCTAATCGATGCGCATATAGAATCATATCAATTGTTGAAGGATTCTGAAATGGTTCACAAAGACCGGAAAAGAAAACAGGCAACGTAGAAGGAACCGTTTCCACAAAAAGACGGAACTGATCCAGTGTCATTGTTTTATTGCCTTTATAAGATTGAACTATTTTCTCTTGTGGGCAATAGTTAAGGCATCCGATTCGGCAACCGATTTGGGTGGTTATTTCTAGGTAGGCGGGGGGTAGGGTCACGATAAATCACTCGCTCTTTAGTTTGTTATTAATATATTGTTCTGTCAATTCATCGACTTGTTCTTTAGACAATTCACCATTACAAATTGGGCAAAATGCCCCAAGTTTGTTTTCATATTTAATATTAAGATGTGATATTTGTTTTTGACATAGCGGGCATGTAACTGTAGTCATCCCTTTCTCACCAACCCCAACCCCGTTATTTCTTCCACAACACAAACCCCCAAATTCTTTAAATGATACGGCAATAAATCCCACGCTCCTCTTTTTATCAACATCTTCACAATTCCCCATGATTGTTCAATATTATCCGTTGTTGCGGTCAAACCCTCTGTATTCCAGCGATAGTGTGAAAGGAATACCGGTATCAAATACGCCGGGTATTTCCTAACACGTAGTGTTAAATCCCCATCATCGGTGTGGTTTAAAGATTCATCAAATACATAACCATATTCATTTTTGATTTTATCGAGTAAAGATTTTTTATATAGACATCCACCAATCCCTCCGATTTCTTTTACGGTTCCCGGGAGTTCTGTTATTGTAAATATTTCATCTCCCTTATGGATAACTTGATAATGCGCGCACCACTCCAACCACGTGTGTTTCTTCATCATAGATATCATGGTTTCTAGATTCTTCGGTTCCCACCAGTCGTCTGCATCTAGGAAAGTTACATATTCACCATTACTATTATCATATCCTATATTACGCGCTTTAGCACAGTTTGATTTTTTAGTTTCTTTTATAATATGAATCTTCGGTTTTGGATTAGTTATATCAAGGCATTTCCATATCTCATCAAGTGTATTATCAGTTGACGGCGCAAGAACGATAAAACATTCCCAGTTTGTGTAGGTCTGATTTACGACTGATTGTAAACATTCGTGGATGTATTTGCCGGAGTTGTAGGCCGGGATAATAATTGAGACGAGTGGGGGTTCGGTCATTTGTAATATCCCTCTCCGAGAAGCAGTTTGAATTCTTTATCGGTGCGAACATTTATTGTAATTAAACAACTTACCATCGCATCAATCAAATCAAACGGAATTATATCACATTCTCTATAACCAACTCGCATTAGGTCTACAATTTCTTTATATGGGAAATCTTTTTCGTCCATCTTCATTCAACCCCTAATTTTTTCATTATCTTCTTAACATCATCATGTATTTCCATTACTTCTTTATTTTGCATTTGGTTGACGCGCGAGTTAATACGTTTCGGGATATTATGCTTCTCACAGAACTTGCCCCACCAGATACAGAGCAAAATAACAACAACCACGCCAATACCGATTAATATGAATGGTGCACTTATGCCTTTCAAAAGAAGCACAGCGGCTAAAGAACCGGCACAGCTAATAATAGCAATGGGCAAGCTCATATCTGCGAATCCGATATTAAACCACACGCGGTACTTTGCATAGGTGTCTATGAATTCTTCCATTAGTTTGCCCATTTAAATCCCCATCCAATTCTTAATCTGTCGCATTCTCTTGAATCCCAACAATTTTACAGCGAGTCGCCCGAGTTGAATATACCGCGTGCCCATTTCAAATCGCCCGTTACAATCATTACAAATAACTCCCACACTGAATTGCGCGTGTGGAATTTTGGTGGTCCTATAAGTTTGTATTTTGCCACAGTGGGGGCATTTGACGTACACAATACCGTCTTTATTTTTCGAAGGCACCGACACCGGAATCGCCGTGTATTTAAGAGTAAACACCTCGTTCTTTAATTTATCAAAGTCCTCGTCGGGCAGCGAAGTAAAATTATAAATATTATCGTAATTATAATCTGTGCTTGTCAGTTTGTTAATAAACTCCACTTCGTCTCTGATGATCCCTCTTTTCAGAGCATCCTTATAAATAGCCGTCCCGGGAAACGGAATGATGAAACCCATGAACAGTCCACCACGAGAGAGGTGAGGATTGTTACGAATAAAGTTTAATGTTTCATTGGCAGTCTCTAATGTTTCTGCAACGTCACCAAAGATGAACCCCCCCTGTGGAACGAGGTTTCTTTCTGCAATCATTTCAAGTGTGGTTTTAATCTGCGCGGGTGAAATGTGTTTTTGCATTGAGTTGAGAACCGTTTGATTGTAACTTTCAAGACCCAATCCGATAACAATATTTCCACAGGATTTCATGGCGTCAAGAATTTCAGCATCGGCGCAATCCACACGGAGGTTGCAATACATTTCAATTCGCCACGGAATCGTTTTCTGGTATTCTTTAAATTGGCGGCAAAATTCTAATGCGCGCGCTTTATCATAAGAAAATAATTCGTCTAGGAATGTGAAGAAGTTGATATGATATTTTTCGACAACGTATTTGATTTCAGATATTATATTTTCCACGGAACGATAACGGTATTTCGGGCCGGTTGTGTGGAAACAGAATCGGCACGAAAAAGTGCAGCCGCGCGCCGAAACCAACATATACGGGCGTGGTGGATAATCCCGTGGGTACTGATTCCATCCACCGAGTTCTTGGTGTTCTAAATATTCCTTGTAACCAAATAATTCGAGATCTGGGAATGGAAGTGCGTCTAGGTTTTTGATTTGTGGGCGTGGTGGATTGATATTTAATCTACCAGATATATCAAAAAATGTAAGTCCTTTTATTGTGTTATCCGAGATATACCCGGGATAATGATCAAATCGTTTAACCAACTCCAACGCCGTCTCTTCTCCCTCAAAAATAATCCCATAGTGTGGATTAATGAGTTTCATCATTAATTCTGGGTTGGATGAAATAATACCTCCACCACAGACGGTTATTGTGTTGGGTGATGCTTCTCTTGTCCACTTTACTATGTCGCGCACAGCGGGATACATTATGGAAATCGTGCCAGTGAAGACGAAATCGTAATGATTATCAGTAACAGTCTTTTGAACGATATCTTTGACTAGACCGGGTATATGATTAAGGTTTAATGCAGAGACATCATAGCC
>JACTVG010000169.1 GCA_015660965.1 Methanoregulaceae archaeon | reverse complement strand
TGCTTCATTGTAACATGAAGATACTTCCCTGACATATTCTGCTGACCGTGCCCTGCCTTCAATCTTCAGGATTCTCACACCTGCATCAATCATTTTATCGAGGAATCCGATTGTGCAAAGATCTTTGGGAGACATTATATATTCATTATCAATTTCCAGTTCATAACCAGATTCCATATTAGTAGCCAGATATGATTTCCGGCAGGTCTGGTAACATTCACCCCTGTTTGCCGATTTATTATTTTCATGAAGGCTTAAGTAGCACTTACCGGAGATTGCCATGCACAGAGCACCGTGAACAAACATTTCAATTTTAATCAATTCTCCTTTTGGCCCGGTGATATTCTGTTCACTGATACTTTTGAAAATATATGCTACCTGATCAAGATTCAATTCGCGGGCTAAAACCACAACATCGGCCCATTGGGCATAAAACTTCAGTGCATCAATATTGGTAATATTCAGTTGTGTTGAAAGATGAATCTCAATTCCGGCAGTGTAAGCATAATTTATTACAGAAAGGTCCGATGCAATAACTGCGGTTATACCGCTTTCCACTGCAGTATCAATTATCCTGTGCATCTGTTCAATTTCATGGTCATATACAACCACGTTTACGGTCAGATAGCTTTTAATCCTGTTTTTTTTGCAGATGGAGACAATGTTCCTGAGGTCCTCTACAGTGAAGTTGTTTGATGAGGCAGCCCTCATATTGAGTTGTTCGACACCGAAATAGACAGAGTCGGCACCCCCCTGGATCGCTGCCATAAGCGACTCAAAGGATCCCGCAGGAGCCATAATCTCAATATCTTTTCTCTTCATAATGGGTTGCAAATATAGCGATTAGAATTTATCCTTGTTCATCACAATTCTGATGCAGGAACCCTTGCCTACCTCCGAATGTCTTACAAAGATCTTTCCATTATGATATTCCTCAATTATCCTTTTTGCGAGGGAGAGGCCCAAACCCCAGCCTCTCTGTTTGGTTGTGAAGCCGGGGTTGAAAATTTTATTAAATGCCGATTTTGGGATTCCTTTTCCCGTATCGGAAATATCTATTAATGCATGCTTCTCTGTTTCCGTAATCCTGACAGTTATCTCACCACTTCCCTCCATGGAGTCAACGGCATTTTTAAATACATTTTCAATGACCCATTCAAACAAGGCAGAATTTACCGGAACTTCAACTGCTTTATCAAACTTGTAATCAATATTGATTTTGACCTTTGATGATGTTCTTGATTTAAGGTAATCAATAGTTCGAGAAATTATACTTACAATATCTTCTTTCGTCAGAGACGGTCTTGAACCGATCCTTGAAAACCTTTCCGTCACTTTTTCCAGCCTTTCTACGTCCCGGGCCAATTCCCCTGTTATTGAAATTCCGGGATATTTATTTTGCAGAATCTCAATCCATCCTGCAAGTGACGAAGTCGGAGTGCCAAGCTGATGAGCAGTTTCTTTCGACATCCCGACCCACACCTGGTTCTGTTCAGCTTTTCGTGACGACCTGAATGCCAGGTAAGAAACAAGAATAAAGAAGATAACTATTCCTAACTGTATGTACGGGTAGTATATCAGCATTGTAAGTATGATACTATCCTTATAATAAATCAGGTTAAAATGACCATTTTCAAGATTATTAACTATTGGCTTGTTTCTCTCTTTGATTTTTTCAAGTTGTTTTCTGATATATTTGTAATCACCGGATTTATGAGCGTCAAAGTTTCTGATTGAGATGATACTGTCTGATTCATCCGCAAGAATTACAGGAACAGTATTATTGTTCTCGATTATTGTTGAGAGGAACTCAACATTCTGGATTGTATCGGGAAGTGAAATCAATCTGGTCGCTTCTGCCCACAATTCGACATTTTTTCTCTCCTCGACCTTAAGTTTCGAAACGAGATACTCAGTGTAAATGAGAGAACCCATTCCGATGAGTACTGCAATTAGAAGCAAAAACAACTTCCAGAGAGTTTTATGATGGAAAATATTCAATTTACCTTTTATTTCTTTTTAACTGCATTTTTTATCACAGGCGTGTCAGGAGCATTCTTTACAGTATCTTCATCTTCCCATTTAATCCTGAACCGGGATTTCTTCTCCGGCGGTTTCTGGTTTAGCGCAGAATCGTTCTTGTACCATCCATATTCCTGGTTCAGTATTGTTTTAAGTGTCTGCTTCTCTTTTTTAATGTTATTCTTAACCTCGGTGCCTGCCGCTTTCATGTCGTATCCTACTTTAGCATTTTCCCCATTCCCTAAAACTTTCAATAAAAGTGAAGTGCGACCAAGTCCATCGTCCTCCACCACACCGAATTCGGTAACATTGCTTTTGTTTTTGTTTCTTTTCTTAGACAGAATTTCGGATAATAATATTTTAACATGATATTCATAATCGTTATCAAAACTATGCTTCCCGTTTACAGACAGATCGGCAGCAGAGGATTTGACATCCATCTGGGGGATGTACAGCCAGTTATTACTTATAAAAAAGT
>JACTVG010000168.1 GCA_015660965.1 Methanoregulaceae archaeon | reverse complement strand
ATAAGTCCGCGGGTTGTTCCGAATTTGAGTTCCTTTCCGACTGCATCGTCTGTACCCATTAATTTTTCAAGTTGTTCATTGATCATAAATGTACCAGTCGTATCATGTGGAATATCTATCGAATATGCCCTCGAAAAAGTTCTTCCGGCCTTCATTTTTATACCCATTGCTTCAGCATAGTCAAAATCAACGCCAGCCATGCTAACTAAGGTATGTTCTTCAGGTGATTTTCCTTCCCACCATATATTATCTGCATTACTTCCGATATCCTGAGGAGGGTTAGTGCAGGCTGAAACTGATATAATAGATGGGTTTCTTAAGAATTCCTGTTTAATAACCTGATAATTATCTATCATATTTCCTTTCATCTGCAGGTATATAAGATTCTCTTTATCATATCCCAGTGATTTACCCTGCATATATTTAAGCTGGCGAAAGGCAACTATCGTAAATAATATAAGAACTATACTGATAATGAATTGCACGACCACAGTTATTTTTCTAAAATAGACTCCTCTCGTCCCGCCTGTCATTCCGGCTTTTAAAACATATATCGGCATAAAAGAAGAGAGTGCGAAAGCGGGATAGCTGCCCGCAAGCAGAGATGTGATAATTGTGATTATCAGGGCACTCATAATAAATACAGGTGCAATCAGGTCACTTTCTTTGAATGTTTTCCCTGTAAGGACATTAAAAGGTCCCAAGAGGGCGGCAACCAGAGCAATTGCCAGTAGCATTCCTGTAAAAGCATGAAGCATACTTTCTCCAAAAAATTGAAATACAAGATCCCTTCGGTAAGCTCCGTTAAGCTTACGCAAACCAGTCTCTTTTGCTCTCGAAGCTGATCGTGCAGTGCTGAGATTCATGAAATTAATACAGGCAATGATCAACACCAGAAGGGCAATCGATGAAAATATCCATATATTTACTATAGCGCCCGGACCACGTCCGAAACCCCAGTAACTATGCAAATGGATCTTAAGAAATGGAAAGAGCACGAATTTTGTAGTTGTTTCAGTATTATGTTCTTTTACCACTTTGTTAAGCTTAATGTTTACCTGATCAGGATCTGTTCCTTTACCAATTAAAACATATGTAACTATAGAATTATTTGACCAGTTATCGGAATACCAGCTTGATTTCTTCATGTAACTGAAAGGAATGAGAAAGTCTGCCTCAATTGAACTGTTAGTCGGTATTTTTTTCATAATTCCGGTAACCTGGAACACCTCAGAGTTATTTATCTCAATACTCTTGCCAAGAGGATCTTCACCTCCAAAGTATTTTGCAGCCATTTCTTCGCTGATTACAATGGATTGCGGGTCTTTGAGAACTGTGCGGTTATCACCCTCAATAAGTGGGAAAGTGAACATTCTGAAGAAAGAAGAATCTACTGCAACTACCTTATCCTCATAGAAGATTTTATCATTCCGTCGGAATAGGAGACTTCCGGCATTGGTTATTCTGCAGCTATTCTCTATCTCAGGAATACTCTCCTTCCAGACAGGTCCGGATGGCCATGGTGTAACAGTGACATGAAAAAGTCCTCTGGAATAAGGCTGATCCTCTTCAACACGATATAAACGATCACCCAGCTTATTGAAGTGATCGAAGTTAAGCTCATCTGAAACCCATAGAAAGATGAACATGCTTCCAGCCAGCCCCAACGATAACCCTAAAATAGTTATAAAGGAGATCAGCTTCTGGCGTAAAATGTTGCGTAACGCTATCTTTATATTAAACTTCTTCATCCGCTCCGGCTGTTAGGCAGATTTAATTAACATCTGATTTTCTGAAAAAGATATCGCCGCTAATTGTTTCAAGCTTAATCGGATCGCCTCCATTATTAAGTTTATCAATTATCCTTGAAGGAATTCCGCTATGCTGCCTGTCCGGAGACATTTCAAGGTTCGAGTACATTTTACCTGACACAGTTGAAAAATCCAAATCAGCCTTTTTGTAAGAAGGCACTGCCAGATCGATATAGCCACTTATAGTTTTTACGTTCATCCCGCTCGTCTGACCCGTAATTGTAATGTCAGCATTTATCGTCTCAATTAAAAATTTCGTTTTATCAGGAATGTAGACCTGCCAGAAAATGTCGGTTTTATTGCAGCAATTATTTTTCCCTTTGAAATATTTATCCCTGAAGTTTGCTTTGACAACTACATTACTGGCTTCTTCATCAAATGAAGTTATATAAGCCTCATTATCTTTATTTTCATTAACATTAACTGAAGCCTTTATGTAGACCTCATTCTTATTCCATGTCTGAACATTTATGGAATCTGCGATTTGAATTTTCAGCGAAATCGATTCTTTTCCTGAAAAATCAATATGTTTTTCTATTATCTGTTGAGCCTGGGCTGAAGCAAAGCACAGCCAAACCGCAATTAAAATTATGCCCGTTTTCATCCTAATATGTATTTTAAGATTTAGACCATTAGATTCAGGATTTCGGATTTCGGATTGTTTGACATTTAATTAATTCTTAAATCCGCAATC
>JACTVG010000167.1 GCA_015660965.1 Methanoregulaceae archaeon | reverse complement strand
TGAAATATCGATTTTATTTGGATAAGTTCCCACCTGGAACTGCCACCATTTGATAGAGACAATATCTCCATCCGGATCCGAAACATTTGCATTTAATCTGATTGTTTCTCCCGGGGAAGCTAAAACGTTGAGAGGTCCTTCAATTGTAACTACAGGTGCATGATTCGCATCAACATACTTTGATGTTACAGACCATTTAATACGTGCTGCAAAATCCCGCTGAGCTGCAGGAAAGAAATTTGGATATGCATTTGAGCTTTTATTTAATTGGTTGGTTAATGAACTGAGCGTAGAAACCATAGCTTGCTGAGAAGTATCACTCATCTGAAAGGAAAAACCTTTTAACTCCTGGTCACCTACCTGGCGACCGCCCCAACCGCCGTAGGTTCCTTTCTCATAGGCACGCAGTCCATTTCCCAGCATATTCATAAATGTACCATCATCGCCTTCTCCGAGCCAGGAACCTTTCTCCTGTACAGGCATCCATACCACATAGCCCATTTTCCTTAATTGATCAATGGAGTAGCCTGATAAACCCAAATAATCCATGATGTCGCCTTTTACCATCTGCTTTTCATCACCCCATACACGGTATAACGCTCCTAATGGTCCGCGATCTGATACATTTTCCTTCATCCATGATGAGGTCAAATAAATCGAATCCTCTGGCTTTGCACCCAATTGCGCACCATAGCCAAAGTTTGGGCCACCCCAGAACTGCCTATAATCAATATCAGGCCAATTAGGCTTTATATATATAGCATATGTGTCATCTTGGTCGCCAGACGGGAGCAGAATTATTTTACGTGATATCTTCTTTTTGATGTTTTCCCATTCAATAGAATACTCGTACTGATCCTGAATTGATTTGAGCGACCGGGCTATCGTACTCTGTCCGCCCCACGCTGTTATATAAAGCTGCCCGGGTTTATCATCAAGAATCAGAGACTTGATCAGATCTGAGCCCGGGGAGTCTTTAGAAATATCCCCATCGAATTCAATATTTCCGTATCGAATTTTTGACTTCAGTTCATCAGGAGCAGGATAATCAGGGTCATGCGCTTTCAAGTTCGGATAAACTTTCGCATAGGCTTCCACCGCATCATGAATGAATCGTTCGTTTTTGGACCACCTCCATGACTCACAAGGACATGTATCTAATCCAAAACGTGCATATTCTCTTCCGGGAACATACCATTTCGTCCCAGTTCCATCTCCTTTCCAGTGGTACCCGCTGCTTGCATAAATAAGGCCCTCCACTTCAAAATCGCTGCTGTAAAGTAAAAAACGGATAAGCGAATTATTGTCATCGAGTTCCGGATCAGCTGTAACAACGATGCGTGGTCGTTCCTGTTTAAAAGAAGGTTGTGCTCCTGCACGGTTTGCAAATAGGCACATAATTATTAGTCCGATTGCATTAAGGAGGACATGTCTCTGTAAACTTGGTGAATTTGAACTCATTAATTTTAGTTTTTATGTATTGATAGTTTTGGAGATTATTTTCCTGAAGATTAAGCATAACGGCTCGGCGGTTTAATGAGTTGCCGTGAGCCCGCCCCGAGCGGTAGCGAGGGGTGTCAGGGTTGGCAAGCGTTTTTGCCCGCCCGGACGAACGATTGATGAGTCCGGGTTGTAAAAGGCAACCGAGGAGCACTTTAGTGCGACGAGCTCACCGAAGGTACCCTGCCTGCCGGCAGGCAGGTTAATTAAACCGTCCGTGTTAGGTTTAGGATTTTTAAGTTGTCTTGGCACAAGCAAAGTTGTCTCGTTAATCTTTTATATCTCTATTTTGATAGGTTAAACTGGAAGGCTTTTGCAGCTTTTGATTTGTGGGTTAGGAAGTAGGAGCTGCAAATGTGCCTTCCAGTGATACGTGGGATTCTTGAATTTACTAATATCCCGTCTATTTTTTATATACATTGTATGAAGTAGTTACGCTCCTAAATTTATCATCAAATCCTTAAATTTAATTGTTGCTAGTTCACTTTGTTGTCCCTTTCGACAAAAATCCATTTCTGCTAATTGTCTGTTAGTATTCTCAATAATCATTTTCCCATTGATAAGTTTTTTCTTAAGCAGAATTAATGCCTCCTTGAACCGTTTGTCTTTTTGAGCTTTTTTAAAAAATGATAAGGTATAACAATAGTAAAAAAGATTGTATCGAAAAAATGGAAATTCTGTTTTCATAAACAATGAGCCGATTCCATAATGGCAAGGTCCAGTCGGTTTTTTTATTTCCCAATGCCATAAAAGAAAATCAACAGCTTTATCCAATCGCTTATCTGTATTTTTCAAACCTGTAAATCTAAATGCGTCTAATGCTTCCAATGTTGGTCCGGGATTTGAATACTTTGTTTCAGGTCCTTTTCCAAAACTGAATTTATTGCACATCCAACCTCCATCATCTTGCTGTGTTTCCAATAAATGCTCAAATGTTTTTTTAATTCTGTTATCATCTGAATATCCCAAATAACAAAGAACTCTGGCTGCTCCAATTGTATGACA
>JACTVG010000166.1 GCA_015660965.1 Methanoregulaceae archaeon | reverse complement strand
ATATCCATCTTAGTTTTCTTGTGAATACGGTGGGTATTCTCAATAACCACAATGGCATCGTCAACAACTATTCCAAGGGCAAAAATGAATGCAAACATCACAAGCATATTCATAGTGAAACCAATCCATGGAAGAAAGATGAATGCAATAGCCATAGATAATGGAACCGATAAAGCCACAAAAAGGGCATTTACCAGTCCCATAAAGAACATCAGAACAATTGTTACAAAAATGAATCCTAGTATTATAGTATTATTAAGCTCATTTACCGTATTCCTTGTGTTACGCGACTGGTCACCTGTTACCTGAACAACAAGATTTGATGGAAGTTTGTTCTTCTGCATATCGGCAATGATCGCTTTTATCTTATCTGACGCATCAAGAAGGTTCTGACCGCTTTTCTTTATCACGTTCAGCGTAACTACGTTTTTTCCGTTATAACGCGCAAAATTCTCAGGTTGATGAAAACCATCACGTACGGTAGCAATATCTCTGAGTTTAATGATAGCCCCGCTACTTGTACTTAATATTATATTCTTTACCTCATCAATATTTGTCACTTCACCAACTACTCTGATTGAACGACTCATTTGCTGCAGATCAATATTGCCACCGGAAACCGTCATATTATTAAGGCTGACTGCCTGTTCGATATCTCTGAAGGTAAGACTGGCAGCTTTCATCTTGTACATATCAACATCAACCTGTATTTCTCTGGTGAGAGCGCCTCCGATTTCGACGCGAGTAATTTCCTTAAGACTTTCTATCCTGTCCTTCATATCATCCGCATATTTTTTCAGACGGTCAAGCGGTATATCACCAGACAGATTGATATATTGAATAGGGATCTCTGAGAGATCAATCTCCATTACCGATGGTTCAATAAAAGAGGGATCAGTTGGTAAGTCTTTTTTAGTTTTGTCAACGGCATCATTTACTTTCTGTTTCGCATCTTTAATTTCAATTCCGGTGTTAAACTCGACGATAATTGCAGAAAAATCCTGTACAGAACGGGATGTGATCTTTTTGACACCACTCATCGATTTTAGATTCTTCTCCAGCGGTCTTGTTACCAGGTTCTCCATGTCGGAAGGTGATGTGCCGGGATAAATTGTGTTAATATTTATCATTGGGATCACAATCTCGGGGATCTGTTCTTTAGGAATAGTGTAATAATTGATTAAACCAAATACTGCAATAATAAATACCAGAACATAAACACTGATCTTGTTATCAATGGCCCAGCTGGTAGCGAAGAATTCTTTAAACTTTTTTTCCATGAAAATATCATTTTATTCTCTGATAATTTGAGTATCAGATTGTACTTAAAATCTTACATATTCACCATCCACCAGTTCCTGATAACCAACTGAAATTACCTTATCTCCGACAGCTAAACCTTTAAGAACTTCTGCAACGCCATTATAACTGTTCCCAAGAACAACTGGTTGTTTGAATGCCGCATTGTATTTATCCTTCGGGCGAACAACGTAAACGTAACTTTCAACCTGATCGGTCTGGATCACATTCATTGGAACCTGTATTGCTTTATCTGTGTGATAGTCATTTATCTGAATAATTGCTATCATATTCGCTTTCAAATTCTGGATGCCATCCAGAATTTTCGTTTCAATCATGAAAGTACGATTAACCGGATTGATGTACTTGCTGACAAAATCAACTTTTGTTTCGATTTTTTCATTAATATCCGGAAACAGCACAACCAGTTTATCTCCAACATTAACCCTGGAAGAGTATGCCTCGGATACTTCAGCGGTCACCTTCAGATTTTTAAATGCAACGACTCTGTAGGCCGCTGAACGGGGATCAGGGGAAACCACTCCGCCAACTTTTATATTGCATTCTTCTATGGTACCATCAATAGGGGATTTAATCTTGAATTTATCCACTTGCTGTTTCAGGGATGAGATCTGTTTTTCAAGCGACTCTTTATTTGTTTTTGATTGCAGGTATTGAACCTCGCTCCCGATCTTCTGATCCCAGAGACGTTTCTGTTTATCGTAAAGATCAGAAGCAAATTTGTATTGTGTTTCAAGACTTTGCATCTGGCTGCGATACTGCTGATCATCAATCTGGGCCAATACCTGACCTTTAACGACTTTCTGGCCGACATCAGCAAACTTTGAAGAAACGGTACCCTGGGCTTCTGCAAATACAGCAGCATTCTTATCGCCATCGAGTTTACCCTGCACTCTTATAAAATGGTCAAATGTATCACAGCTGACAGCTTTCAGACCAACAAATTTAAATTTTTCGGGATTCAGAGAATCTTTTTTTTCTGTGCTGAGTTCAGTTTCAAGAGTTTTTATTTTATCACCTATAACAGTCTGTTGTTGTTTTAATTTTGAAAGTTGTGCCTGTTTGTTACTGCTGCACGAAAACATTAGAAATAAAACTACTGTTACTGCTATGCATAATTTAATGGTTTTCATATCTGATCTGATTTGTTTGTTATATCGGTTACTAAATTATATAATTAATTACTGC
>JACTVG010000165.1 GCA_015660965.1 Methanoregulaceae archaeon | reverse complement strand
ATCAGTAGTTCCAGATCCGAGCTGATATGCACTGCTTCTCGCCTGACTATTATTTGTAACCCACAGATAGTAAGGCCCACTCCCAAGCCCTGTAAGATTGAGATTAACTTGAACTGATGTATCACTGATAAATACAGGTGTCTGATAAATCATTGTACCCGACCCGTATGTTGCGCTATTGCTGATGGTAATTACACTCGAAGGGTAAACCCTAGATCCTGACTTCACAGCGGCATTATCGACATAAACACGCATATCACCATTAGAGGGCAGTCCGTTAAGGTTGACACCACCAATCTCCATATAGTCAGCCGTTGTTACTGAATAAGAGGCGGTCTTGGTATGAATCAACTGATTATCTAACCATATCTCCACGAGTTTGGTTGAGTTGTTGAAATGTACTTCAAGGCAGTACCATTTATCCCAAGTGAATCCGGCTGGGAAATTAAAGTCGGTACCGCCATCAGCCGGGAAACCCTCCAACCAAGATCCAGGACCACTGCCAGCATTGGGCTGAACAAGGAAACAATTAGTGGCACCCGGCTCCCCAAACCAAAAATGCTTAAAGTAGGCAGATGGCCAGTAGTGGTTTGCCTCATGGAACATAACATACTCACGGAAATACATATCACTTATGGAAGAACCTGGGTAAAATTTAGCACCACCTGTGACTTCGCCTGATCCTTGATCTCTGATCTGAAGTGCCCGGGAACCAGACAGTTTTGGACTCGTAACATAAGATCCATCACCATCTATAATATATCCATCTGAGCTTGGAGACGAACCCTCAAACCCCGATGCGTTTGCATTACCAGAAAAAAATGAAGTCCAGGTCGAAGTCTGATCCTGCATCATGTTCGTTCCGGTTATGCTGATCGTTTGCCCATTTGAAATGCTTCCAGAAACGGTGCTGATAGTAGGGGTTGCAGCATAAGAACACACTGTAAATATTAATAGTTGAGCAAACGCTGCAACCAGAATCCATATCTTTTGCTTATTCATGGTATCTCCTTTTAGCTCTTCAACTGTTCTACATACGAATATCGTATTAAATATATCAGCAATATCTGTACCAAGGAGAATTGGTATCATGAAATCATATGTAATTTCATCATAATATGGAATTTCTAACTTAAATGCGATACTCGAAGCAAACACTTTCCAGAAATTAGTCTATTATTAATTTTATAAGAATAGTATATTATCATATGTATATTCAACATACTAGACTATAATTGAGATACTCTTATGCTTCTTTGAGAAAGTTCACTTTTGAAACTCAGTTACCATTATTGAATATTATTTCTCGAAGTCCGCATATAGTGGCCCCCTGATGGACTTTAGCAGTGATAAGCAGTGAAATCATGGTAGGGGACATTATGATAAAGAACAATATAGTGAGCCATCAGGCTATTGGGCGATGGACCTCGAAGCGGAAAGCTGATCTGGTATTGGAGATCATCAAGGGTACAAGACCATAGTAGATGCAGCCAGGGAGAACAATCTCCGACAGAGTGTAATTGAGGGGGTGGATAAATACATTTATGGAGTTTGAGAGGCAGGGCCTGAAGAAAAACCCCAAACAGGTGCAGTACAAGCGAGGAGCAGATAAAGATATACAGGGAGAAAACTAGTGCAATAGTGCTCCATATAAACATCATATCACAAGTAGCGACTCATATAATAGACCGTCTTAATAGATTATTTGGAATAACTCATCGTATTTCTTTATCATATTATCTAATGAATACTGTTGGGCCACGAATGATTTACCTGCAGATGAAAGACGGTATCTTAAAGAAGAATCCTTTAAAAGAAGAAGGAGGGTCTCTGTAAGTTTTTGATCATCATTGGATGGAAATAGGAGCCCATTGACATTGTTAACTACTACTTCGTTTATTCCCAGCACATCCGACCCAATAACCGGGACACCCGCGGCCATTGCCTCCAGAATTGTAAGGGGCAATCCTTCATACACAGAAGGGAGACAGAAGATATCAAAGATATCAAGCAACTCGGGAATGTCGTTTCTACTACCCAAAAAAAGTATTTTATCAGAACCATCGCTTTGGGCTGCATATTTCTGGATCTCACCATCCATGCCGTCTGCACCAACTAATATAAGTTTAACGTCATTCATTATTCTAGCTAAATTTGAGAAGGCTGAAATCAATAGTTTATGATTTTTCTCAGGTCGCAGGTGAGCAACCATACCTATAACCTTCTCATGATCTCCGATGCCGAGACTCTGACGTAAGTGGCATTTCTTCTTTTTTTTGTAAATAGCAATATCGATACCATTGGTGATCAAATGAACACTGCTTTCTCTTAACATAAGACTTTGGGAATAGTAGTTCTGGATCTGTTTTGAAATCGCTACGACAGCGGCTGATCTCCAAAGCATGATTAAATTTAAGACTTTTTTTAATGTGGTTAACTGTTCCAGTTGCCACCGAGAGTGTTCTGTATACACTAATTTTATATTCATTAATCTTGTAGCCACAAAAGT
>JACTVG010000164.1 GCA_015660965.1 Methanoregulaceae archaeon | reverse complement strand
CGGAGGCAGAATTTTTTCGAAAGGGAATTTAATTTTACTGATTATGTTTTCGGAGAAACCCCTGGTCCGAAGATTAGTCAGCATTGATGTGCCGGCCATTGTAGTATCATTGACCATTTCTCCGCTCAGAAGGAATGAGAATATTGATGGCATGAAAAGAAATGAGGCGCTTTTTTCAACAATTTCAGGCCTTTGTTCAACAAACCAGATAAGTTTATTTATGGTATTGAAAGAGAATGGAAGAACTCCGCTTTCACTATATAATTCATTAACAGATAAGTATTTATCTATATTTGCCATAATAGGATTAGTTCGTTCACATTGCCATGATATTACAGGATAAAGCATTTTCCCTGATTTGTCAAAGAGAGTTCCGTCAACACCAAAAGTAGTTACCGTGACCCCGGCAATACGGTCAGGATTAATTTTACTGACCACTTTTTGTGATGCCCTGCACATTTTATCCCAGATCTCTTTTATATCCCATATCCTGAAAGACGGATATGAAGGATCAGGCCTCGTATTATTAGGGAATGATTCAGTTGCCAGAATTTCACCTTTACTGTTGATTGCTTCTGCTCTGACGTTTGTTGCTCCACAGTCGAAAACAATTACCGTATCACCTTTTGGCATTTGCAATGAGTTAATCAAAATGAATTATAGATTCGAAGCCAATAGTTTTTATAAAACAGGGATCTCTGTACAGGATGAACATGTATTACCCCAGCCCTTTTAAAAAGGCCAATGAAGATCCTGCAATAATTAATACGACTATATAGAGTGAGAGAATTATAATTATCATGATCCCGATATATGCAAAAAAGGATTTTAAATTCTTTACAGCCTTATGAAATTCCAGCTTATCAAGAGTTTGTATCGCATGAGAAGTGTGCTTTGAAAAACGGAATAAAAAAAGGACCGGGAAAAAATATATTACTGCCAGAATAAGAATAGGTACGAACATTAATGATTCAGGAATTCCAAGTGCTTTTTCCCCGGAATTAAAAGCTGTAAGAAAGGTTCCCGCGATTAATCCGATTACAACTATCAGGCCCAGGATGATAAAACCGATTATTGCGAGGAACATGGCCCATTTTCTTGTGGTATTGAGATGGTTCAGAGTCTCCTGTTCTATTTCAATTCTTTTGTTTTCAAGAGGTGCTTTCATATATTAACTGTTTGTCTTGTTTCGCGTTTCGTGTTTATCTGTAACATTTATCTTTACCACAAAGGTTCTCTAAGATTTTCACTAAGGAACACAAAGGCTTTGGAACAATCAATCTCTCTGTCTCTTCGTCTCTCAGTCTCTTCGTCTCTCAGTCTCTTCGTCTCTTCGTCACCTTATCTCCCTTTCTCCCCCTCTATTTATAAAGCGCCCCGTAAGTCTGGCAAGCCCTGTAATCAGATCCTTCCTTGTCCATACCGAAGGCATTCCATGAACTAGGACGGAACACTTTTTCCTCATCCACATTATGCATGCAAACAGGTATTCTAAGAATTGATGCAAGAGTGATAAGATCAGCCCCTATATGTCCATAACTCGATGCGCTATGGTTAGCGCCCCAGTTTGACATAACCGAATAGACATCACTGAATGGTCCTTTTCCCGTCAGCCTTGGAGCAAACCATGTTGTAGGCCATGTAGGATCCGTCCGGTCAGTGAGAATTTTATTCATTTTTTCAGGAAGTTCAACTGTCCAACCTTCTGCCAATTGAAGGACCGGTCCTATCCCTTTTACAAGGTTGACTCTTGAGATAGTGATTGGCATTATGCCTTTTGTATCAAATTGTGAAGAGAATCCTCCACCTCTGAAATATCCGGTATTGGCTGGCGGCCAATGTGTTGCTTCAAGACAAGCTGCAGCATCTTTTCCTGTAATTTCCCAGAATGGTTTAATGCATGATTCATTCTTATTGGTCTGTCTGCCAGAAAAATCGAGTGCAGAGGCTCCTGAATTTATAAGATGAATGACTCCGTTCGATGCAAGACCCTCAGGTTTAATCTTTGTTACCCTTTTTATTGCTTCAGGACTCCAGTATGTCCTTATATCTGAGAACATCTGTGCAGTATTTGTCAGAAGATACCCGAATAGCATAGGAACGCCATTCATTGCATCGTTCTCTGTGGCAACCAGATAAGGAGGTCTTATTCCATTCCAGTCAAATGATGAGCAGAGTATCGCTTCAAGAAAATCTCCGTTTGGCATATGATCGGTCCATTGCCGCTGTCCCTGAAAACCTGAAAGAATAGCATTATGTCCGAGTGCCTCTTCGCCAAAGCCCAGTTTTTTGAGCTTCGGATTGCCGACCATCAGATCGCGGGCAATGAGTGTCATTTTAACAACTGTTTCCCATTCCTTATCTTTTTGTTTTCTTGACTTCTGAACTGAATTCAGATCTTTCCCTTCCTTACAGTTTTTCTTTGTCCATTCAAGAGCTTTTACAAATTCCTCCTTATCAAAAATCTCCTCATTCAACCGCCTGTTGAATTCGCTCATATCAACATACTCATT
>JACTVG010000163.1 GCA_015660965.1 Methanoregulaceae archaeon | reverse complement strand
TAGGTCAGCGTATAATGGTCTTCGGGACCCTCACGAGTACCGATACCAGCAACCTCCAGCTAGATGCAACGAGTGGGTTTGCCCGCATGTACCTGACCGTACTTATCGGGAGTGTGGCGACACCGGACAGCAGTGCTGAGTTGGGAATGAACCTGCAGGCTATTGACTGGCGGAAGATATCGCTGTTCAATTTCACCGGCACGGGCATCGATGCGGCCCATGATGCTGTCCCAACCGACTATATTGTGGACACAGGCACCCTGGACACCTCTGCCCTTATTGCAGGGACACCCATCAAGGTGAGGGGGTTTGTGAGCCCGTTTGGTAACGCCAATCCCCCAGCAGTCCCTGACTTTGAGGCACAGACCATTGTTGATGTCTCTGATGTGGTTGGTCTGATGAACGTGGGCTGGGGAATCGAGAGGAAAGATGCATTTGGAGGTATTACCGGATCAGGGCTCTCATTAAATCTTGTTGATACCGGATTCTTCCATCGGATGAACAGGGTGGGGGTGATAACGGATTTGGATTCACTGTCTGTCACAACCCCGGAGATTGTTCCCACGGGAAACAGCACTGACCGGTTTCGCATCGACCAGGGTGGGGTCTCCCAGGTTTACTCCTCATTCTCAAGCTTTGAGGTCGATCTCCAGAGCAAGATTACAGCAGGTGCCAAGGTGAAGCACATCTATGCCTGGGGTACATTCAATAACACCACCGCAACCCTGACCGCAGGGTATGTCATCCTGAAACTCAGCAATTAGTCTGAAACATGAACGGGGCGTGCTTTAAATACACGCCCCGTATCTTTTTTCCTCAATATTTCCGTGGTCAAGGTGCTGTGTTGCAGTGTTGTTAGCCGGAGTGTTGATTACTTCGATAAAATCGCTGACCCTAAACTGAAATTATGAACCATAGATAACTGCGATAAATGAGTGCTTTTGAAGAGCATGAAAACAGATGATTCCGGAATAAGATCTATGAAAAGATCAGGCCAAATCTGATTGTTGTAAGTGGCACGAACTTTATCATTTGGGGCATTTGAAAAAAGTGATGATCATGTGATCTAAGCTTCTAATTAGGGCTCAATCTATGCGTCTCAATCCAATGAAGGGCATCATGCGGGGCATCGAATTCCTTATCAATGCTCTCCACTTTCCCGTTTCTATAAATTGAGGCCTGATAATTATCTCCTGTCAAACCCTCCTGTCTTTGGATATAGCCTATAAGTCTGTCATCCTCATAAACCTGGAATGTTGAACCGTCACTTGTTTTTGATTTCAGCGCAATCATGATATTCTCTCCTTATGAACGAGGAACAGATTCATATCCTACTGCCCTGAGAATAACAACTCCTTTGGCGATCGATGATGTGGCTCTAAATGACCAACCATACACCCATGTACAATCAATAGTATGAAGACCCTCTATTGCATTGAATAGATCTGCGACTTCTTCTCGGGTTGAAGATGCTCGAAAACTGATGATCTCGGATTGAAATCTATGTTTATTCGGATTGATTCTCAGAGTGGCAATAATGGCACGTATGTTATTATTTTGGGCATCTGATAAAGTGATGATCTTGTGCCATGATCGGTGCTCTGAGCCTGCAACCAGAATATCATAGGTTTCTAACCAAGATCTCGGATCATTAAACAACACTAAATCTATCTGTAGATACTTTTTTGAAAACTCAGGTAGGATTATTTCAATAATGTAATCAGGTTATAAAGACATGTTCCTATAACTTATTAATAAAAAGATCTTTTTTATAAAATAAATGTAGGTATTATTTCTGCATAACAATATCAAAATATTATAAAAAAGGATTGTCATGAGATTTTACGTTAGCTTCATAATGATATTATTCTTGTGTCTTGGATTGGGTTGCAATGGTGGTTCATCCACCGGATCAAACGGGATTTCGTCAGGAGGCTCTACTCAAAACCAGACCGATAATTCTGTAAGCACCTCTTCTCCGACAATTTCGGGGTGCCAGATCTTTCCTTCTGATAATCCCTGGAATACAGACATTTCTGCCTACCCACTTGATTCGAATTCCTCGCATTACATCTCCTATATTCTCAATGGGCAGAACGAACATCTTCATCCTGATTTCGGAGGTGCCGGAGAGTATGGCATTCCTTATATGACGGTAAACAGCAACCAGGCGAGATATAAGATCATCCCGCAATATGCGGATGAAAGCGATCAGGACGGAGCCTACGGCTTCTTTTATCCTATTCCGCCTGATGCTCCGGTTGAAAACGGCAGTGATGCTCATGTCATAGTGTTAGATACCGAGCATTGCAAACTCTATGAACTTTACGCAGCATCTTTTAGCAACAACGCCTGGAATTGCGGGTCTGCAGCAATCTTTGATCTGACTTCGAATAACCTGCGCCCCGATTATTGGACCTCTGCCGATGCTGCCGGGCTCCCGATATTACCTGGATTGGTGCGTTATGAAGAGGTTGCAGCAGGTGAGATCAACCACGCGATCCGTGTGAATTTC
>JACTVG010000162.1 GCA_015660965.1 Methanoregulaceae archaeon | reverse complement strand
AGCTCCTTTGATGGAGTCTCACTTTCACCATAGAAGTTATGTAGGCCCTTCTCGGCTCTGCGAGTTCTGTATCAATGACCTTGTTCTCACGGATTGCAGAGGCATCATCAACAGCAACTGTAAAAGTGAGGTTCCCTGGGTCGTCACCAACAATGTACACAGGCCATACAGAAAGGTATTTCCCCGGAATGATCCCAAAGAAGTAAATCAGAGGCACATTGTTTTTCATGGCTTCTCTCAGGCCACTATTGTCTCTGTGGAAATGATTGTTGCCTCTATATTTGTATAGGAAGAACCCTTCACCTCCAGGTCTGTCATCATATGGGCCATCAGGAGTTGTAGTTATAGTGAGAGGATATTCGAGCATTTGAGGTCTGAAGATGCCCTGGGGTGATACGAGGGGAATTCTCAAATCTTTGAAAATAAATCCTTGTGAGAGCAGCATCCTTGGGAGCACATCCCCATGGATGTTGACTTGTTCTGCCAGCCACTGGAAGGCTGCTATGCGTATCTCATGATCGAGTGACATGATGGAGGGCCATAAGTACAGATGATTAAAATTCAAAACACCATTATTTTTTTAACAGAAGAATATAGTCCTGTCAAAGAGATAGAGAACTACTAAAACTTACTAATCAGAAAGGGGACTACATTTCATAATATCAAAGGGGAATAGAGGTAAAATGGGGGCATTTATATTTTTTAAATAAAGCGCTTCACCCATCTCTTTTTCATTCCAATCCATTGTCAAATTATTTTGAATATACTACAAAGCAGGCAAGAGGGCTTAGGTAATAGCATACAGCGATCAGTAAGTTGTGTCACGGCCTGTGGCCTTATTGGAAAAGGGTGCTAAGATAGAAGTCACGAATTGTGAGCACCTTCCAACTATTTCCAAAAGATATTAGTCTTTATGGATAAATCCAATCTGTCTGTGCTGTTTTTGAGGTGGTTCCAAAAGTTGGCGCAGCACATCAAACACTACCTTGAACTGCTCATCATATTTCTGCTCAAGCTCTTCGAGTCTGGCGGCGAGCTTTTTTTGGGTTGAAACCATCTCTCTCAGTTTCACAAAAGTCCGCATAATCTCGATGTTCACAGCGATTGCCCTCTCACTCCGGAGAACACTTGACAACATGGCTACGCCTTGTTCCGTAAATGCATAAGGGAGGTAGCGACGTCCGCCTCTATTTGAGGTCACAATTTGTGACCTCAAGTTTTCAAATTCTTCTCTGGAAAGTTGAAACATGAAATCATCAGGAAAACGGTCGATATTACGTTTTACTGCCTGGATAAGTACCTTTGTTTCCACTTCATAGAGGTTCGCAAGGTCGATATCCAGCAACACCTTATGACCCCGAATGGAATAAATATGTTTTTCAATTAATTCAATCGGACGGGTAGGTACAATCTCCTTCTCTTTCATTCTGACACTCCTTAATCAAACTCATCACCCATGTGGTCATGGGGCATGAATATCATCTGTTGAACCAATTACAAAAATAGCTACCCAAGTATAAGGGGATGTTTCTATTTTTAGATAAAGAACTCTCCCTCCTCTTCATTGTCAATCCATTTTCATTTTTAATTTTTGTATTGTAACATAAATACAGAGGTGAAGCCTATGAAGGTCATGGCAATAAACGGAAGTCCGAGAAAGAAATGGAATACGGCAACGCTGCTTGAAAAGGCCCTGGAAGGGGCTTCGTCCCAGGGGGCTGAGACCGAGCTCATTCATCTCTACGATCTGGACTATAAAGGCTGCATAAGCTGTTTTGCCTGCAAGACCATAGGCGGAAAGAGTTATGGCAGGTGCGTGGTAAAAGATGATCTGGCTCCTGTATTCAAAAAAGTCGAAGAAGCCGATGCCGTCATACTTGGCTCACCGATTTATTTCGGAACGGTTACTGGAGAGATGAAGTCGTTCATGGAGCGGCTCATGTTCCCCTTCACAGCTTATACGGATCCATACCAGGCGATCTTCCCGAGAAAGATTCATACCGGGTTGATCTATACCATGAATGTCACGGAAGAGGACATGAAAGAAAGGGGCTACACTCTGCACCTGGGCATACAGGAAATGGTTCTGCAGATGATATTCGGCGCGTCCGAGTCGCTGTACTGTTACGATACCTATCAGTTCGAGGATTATGCAAAAGTGGTTTCATCCCGGTTCGATCCGGTGAAAAAGGCTGAAAGGCGCAGAGAGGTGTTTCCGGAGGACTGTATGAAGGCCTTTGAAATGGGGGCCCGGTTTGCAAAGAAAGATGCGCGGTAAGATAGGGCGATCCAAACGGGAGGAGAAGGGATGAGCAGAGAAGATCAGCACAGCCCGGATAGTCAGGACATTCAACAACCTTCGCTTGCGATCAGCCATCTCATGCGCCGGGAGATTCAGGCCCCGATAGCAGCCTGCCTCATCAGGGGATTCGGAAGTGTTCTGGGACATGATAAAGCCCTGGAAGCCGCAACCGCGGCTATTCAGGCCGATACACTGGCCACAGGCAGGATGATGGCCGG
>JACTVG010000161.1 GCA_015660965.1 Methanoregulaceae archaeon | reverse complement strand
GAGTTGAATTTCAGCCTGCCTGATTGTAGGCGGAGGTTCATACTTTGAATTCCGGAGAGTCATTGCAGCTTCCTGAACAATGAAACGCTGGTTTTTTATCTGATCCCTTAAGTCATTAAGTACCACAGCAGTGTCGAGTAATTTCATGTCGAGAGTTGTCTGCTGTGTCGTCAGTAAATCCTGTGCATCCTTTAAACTATTATTCAAATCGGTTCGGTCGAGTGTAGCAATATAGTCGCCTTCTTTCACTACTGTTCCTTCTGGTACAAGATCCTGAATTTTGATGTTAAAGAACCTGATATCCCGGCCCATTGCAATCTCAGGTCCTTTAATGTCCATCGATTTTTCAGCCATTAATTCACCTGAAGAACTTACAGAAATCTCAAACTGCCCCTTCTGAACTTTTGTGTAAAATTCATCCGGGTTTCTCTTTGAAGTGACCTTGTTTAAAACATATAGCATTAAAAAAGCAGCAACAACAATTATGCCGGTGATAATTAATGTTTTCTTCATGCTCTCTGATCAAATAAAGACTCAGTGTATATATAAATTATTAATCCGCAAAATTATAAAAATAAGCCGTAGGAATTTCCAGTATTAATCATTTAACAACAATTAACAAATATCGACCAATGTTTAAATATTTGATAACAAGAATATTTGTTTATTTTACATAAAACTTAATCCTATGAAACACAGACATATTTTCGTACTGCTGGTTATTTTTAACTGCTCATTTATCCCAGGTTTTTCTTCAACTAAGCCTTCCAATTCATATTATACACAAAAGCCCGACGATTCAGCTGCTGTCTTTTTCACTCCTGAAAACTTCAGCATTACAACTGATGGAAAAACCGATGTATCAGTTCAACTTCAAAATGCTATCAATCAATTAAAAAAAGATAGAAATTTTGGCATTCTTTTTATACCCGAAGGGATTTACACAATATCAAAGACAATCTATATCCCGGCTGCAATCCGTCTGATCGGATACGGAAAAACCCGACCGGAATTTATTCTCAGGAAAAATTCACCGGGATTTCAGGTACCGGAGCCCGATGATAAGGGAAAAGCTTCTTATATGTTCTGGTTTACGAGTAGTATTGTTGAACCGGGGAAAGAGATCAGGGATGCAGGAGCCGGTACTTTTTACAGTGCACTTTCGAACATCGATCTGAAAATAGAAGACGGGAATCCTGCAGCAGTAGCCTTGCGGACTCATTTCGCCCAGCATAGTTTTATTTCACATTGCGACATCCACATTGGTAATGGAAAAGCAGGTCTGTTCGATATCGGGAATATGATCGAAGATGTGAAATTCTTTAGCGGCGAGTATGGCATTTATACTACTAAAGCTTCCCCTGGCTGGCAATTCATGATGCTCGACACTTATTTTGAAGGTCAGCGTAAGGCTGCAATCAAAACTCATGAAGCAGGTTTTACAATTGTCAGGATGAGTGTAAAAAATGTTCCTTCAGTGATCCTTGTCGATCAGAATTACTGGGAAAAACTTTTCCTGGAGGATTGCCGGTTTGAAAACATTTCCGGGCCTGCAATTGAAGTCAGCAATGAAGATAATGCGCACATGCAGGTCAATATCCGGAATCTTATGTGCAAAGATGTTCAGGTTTTGGTTCACTTTCCTAAACTCAATACAAATACAACTGCACCATCAGAAATATACAATGTAAAGAGGTTCATTTACGGGCTTCAGATGGATGATTTAGATTCTGAAGCACAGATAAGGACTACCTGTGAAACAGAAGTTCTTAAAACACTTCCTGCTGAACCAGTTTCTGATATCCCGAAACTTCCTGATATGGGAACCTGGGTGAACCTTAAAACTCTGGGTGCCAAAGGCGACGGGGCAACCGATGATACTAAAGCAATTCAGGAGGCTATTGACAGGTACCCCAATATATACGTTCCCCAGGGATCATACAGAGTGAGTATGACTCTTAAGCTCAAACCATCAACAGTTCTGATAGGATTTCACCCTATGGCTACAAATTTTACCCTGATTGAAAACTCTCCTGCTTTTGGCAGCTTCGGAGCTCCTGAAGCATTGGTAGAAGCTCCTAAAGGTGGGACAAATATAATCACCGGAATTGGATTATATACGGCACAAAACAATTACAGGGCAGTTGCATGTAAATGGATGGCTGGTGAAAAATCGATGATTAACGATGTGAAGTTCATAGGCGGGCACGGTACCATGAGCCCGGGTCCAAATGTACCATGGAGATGGGAAGAAAACAAGCCACCCCAAGGCATGGCATCATCCGCAGCTTCCGAACAGGTGTGGGATACACAGTACTGGAGCCTATGGGTGACAAATAACGGTGGAGGAATTT
The DNA here is from genome assembly GCA_015660965.1 of Methanoregulaceae archaeon. Taxonomy (GTDB): domain Archaea; phylum Halobacteriota; class Methanomicrobia; order Methanomicrobiales; family Methanospirillaceae; genus MVRE01. Next base: position 169 of record JACTVG010000161.1, on the reverse strand, counting down.
TCAAGAATATCTGGTCTGCAAGTACTTTTGCAATATCAGGTTTTTACGCATCAAATACAAATACACGTGGTCGTGTTTATGCCATGTCGGTGGAACATCATGTCAGGAACGAAGTACGTTTAAATAATGTATCAAACTGGAATATTTATGCACTTCAGCTCGAGGAAGA
>JACTVG010000160.1 GCA_015660965.1 Methanoregulaceae archaeon | reverse complement strand
CCGAAGGAGTAGACTCTTTTAATGTTTGGCATAGTTTTATTGATTTGAGATAAGTATTAATTATTGATCTTGCAAAATAAGCTGCAAATCTAATATTAAAAATTGAATTTCGGAAAGCAGTTTTATGCCCTGGGATGGAACATAATAAGAGTATCACGTAAGAAACTCCTGTCAATATGAGTATAGATTTCGGTAGTGAGTATTGATTCATGCCCCAGCATTTCCTGAACTGCCCGCAGATCAGCACCTGCTTCTATCATATGAGTTGCGAATGAGTGCCTGAATGTGTGAGGGCTGATATTTTTTCTTATTCCTGCTCTGGCTGCAAGGTCTTTAATTATTGTGAATATCATTGCCCTTGTAAGACGGCTTCCGCGCCGGTTAAGAAAAAGGATATTCTGATCCCTTATCACAGGAAGCCTGTTTCTGTCCTGTTTATAAATATCTATTTCTTTCAGAGCTTTATTGCTGACCGGAACAAGCCTCTGTTTATTGCCTTTTCCGGTGACAACAACAAATTCCTCGCTATAATGTATATCTGTCAGACGTAGATTCACCAGTTCCGAAACCCTTAGTCCGCAGCCATAAAGTGTTTCAATTATGGCTTTATTCCTGTGGCCTTCGGGTTTGCTGAGATCTATTTCACTGATGATCCTGTCAATCTCAACAACAGACAGTACTTCAGGAAGCTTAAGCCCGATTTTTGGTGATTCTATCAGTGAGGCAGGATTCTCTTCGATTTCTCCTTCAATAAGAAGAAACCTGAAGAAGGCTCTGACACCTGAAAGTACTCTTGATTGTGTTCGTGTATTCACATTGTTGCTGCCGTACCATGCGAGAAAGGCTTTTAGATCTGAATATGTAACATTTACCGGTGATACATCATCTCCGCTTTCAGCAAAATATTTTTCAAGTTTAAAAACATCATTCAAATAGGCTTCGATACTGTTTTCCGACAATGATTTCTCGAGCCTGAGGTAAGTTTCAAAATTTCTGTATGACTGTTTCCAGGTAAGACTCATATTTTATTCTCAAATTATTGACCATAAAGTATTTTACAAAGTAACACAAAGTAAGGCAACCTGTATAAATTCATCTCTTTAAATTATTTTTCCTATTTTTACCATTATTATATATGGCTATTTGTAATTTTTAACTATATCTAGAGTTGTAGATGAAAAATGCAATTAAAGTGTTTATATTCAATTGCTTTCGTTGCTTTTCGTTTTACCCCCTTTCTTATTTCCCCCAGGGGGGAAATGGTCACCTTCCCCCGCCAGCTGGCGGGGAAGGATGGGAAGGGGGTATAAAAAAAGGGAACCTATGTTATTAATTAGAAACTATACTTATAATAGGTGAAACCCGAAAATATTGATGAATTAAATTCTCACTGTAAACATATAATCAGATGCATGTCGAAATTATTAATGGTCCAAATCTGAATCTTCTTGGAAGGAGAGAACCTGAAAAGTACGGACATTCTTCTTTTGAAGATTATCTCATTGTTCTTAAATCCCGTTATCCCGATATTGAATTCAAATATTATCAATCGAATATAGAAGGTGAAATAATTGATGAAATTCAGAAATCAGGTTTTGAATCTGATGGAATAATCATTAATGCCGGTGGTTACACTCATACTTCCGTTTCAATTGGCGATGCAATAGCTGCGATAAGAACGCCTGTCGTGGAAGTTCATATTACAAATATTTCAGCCCGGGAGGAGTTCCGCCATACAAGTCTCATAGGGAGAAACTGTGCCGGCAGTATATCAGGATTTGGCCTTGATAGTTACAGGCTGGCCTTGGAGGCGCTGATCGAAGTAATCAAATCAAAGAAGAAATAATTCATGGAATCTAAAAGGACTAAGATTGTCGCAACAATTTCTGATAAGCACTGTGAAACGGATTTTATAAGGGAACTCTATGAGGCCGGAATGGGCGTTATCAGGATAAACTCAGCTCATCTCGATATTGACGGAGCCCTCAGGATAATTAAGAATACACGTGAAGTATCTGATAAAATTGCAATTCTTCTCGATACCAAAGGTCCTGAAATACGGACCACAATATGTGACATTCCTATTAATCTTAAAAAAGGGACAACGATCAATATTATAGGAGATCCCGGGAAAAAGAGCTCCCCGGAAGCTATATATGTCACTTATGAGTCTTTTTCTTCTGATATTCCGCTCGGATCACTTATTCTGATGGATGACGGGGAATTAGAGCTCAGGGTTCTGAGAAAACATGGAGAAGCACTGGAATGCACGATTGAAAACGACGGTATCCTGACGTCAAGAAAGAGTGTTAACGTTCCCAGCGTGAAGATTCAGCTCCCATCTCTTACGGATAAGGATAGAACCTTTATTGAAATGGCCGTAAAAAATAATGTTGATTTCATTGCACATTCATTTGTGAGGTCAAAACAGGATGTACTTGATGTTCAGGCTGTCCTGAATTCTTATAAAAGTGGCATCAAGATTATTGCCAAGATCGAAAATCAGGAAGGTGTTGAAAATCTCAATGATATCC
>JACTVG010000159.1 GCA_015660965.1 Methanoregulaceae archaeon | reverse complement strand
AATCCTGGCGTTCGGAGCTGAGCAGAAAAACAGCTTCTGTATCGGGAAAGGCAATCAGGCAGTGATGAGTCAGTATATCGGCGATCTTAAAAACCTTCCAACTTATGATTTTTTTAATGAGACTATAGAAAGGTTTTCAAATATCTTCAGGTTCAAACCTGAATTTCTTTCATGTGACCTTCATTCTCAGTATTTATCAGCTCAATCTGCTGAGGTATTAGAAAATGAATTAAATATACCTCTAATAAAGGTACAGCATCACCATGCTCATATTGCATCATGTATGGCGGAGAACGGATTAGATGAGGAAGTAATCGGTATTGCCCTTGACGGAACAGGTCTTGGTTCCGATGAGAATATCTGGGGAGGTGAGTTCATGATTGCTGATCTGAAAGGGTTCAATCGTTTTACCCATTTCGATTATGTCCCTATGCCAGGTGGAGAGAAAGCAGTTGATGAGCCCTGGAGAATGGCATATGCATATATTTTTAAATACCTTGGGGAAAATTTTGACTATAAATCCGTGCCTCTCTTTAATTCGATTGATAAAGAGAAGTTATCACTAATTAAGGAGATGATAATAAAAAAGGTAAATTCCCCGATGACTTCAGGTGCTGGTCGTCTTTTTGATGCAGTTTCAGCACTCCTTGGACTTTGCCCAGTGTCAACATTCGAATCAGAAGCACCTATGCGTCTTGAATCTGTTATCGATGATGAGACAGATGACTTTTATCCTTTCCAGGTGAACGAAACCATAATTTTCAGTGATACAATGAAGGCAATCCTGGCAGATTTGAACGAACAAAAAATTTCTATAATCTCAGCAAAATTTCATAACACAGTCGCACAGGTCGTACTTGAAATCTCAAAGAAGATCAGAAAAGATACCTCTTTGGATAAAGTCATACTTTCTGGCGGGGTCTTTCAGAATAAGTACCTTCTGGAAAAATCTTTGTATCTTTTAAACCTGAACAAGTTTAAGGCCTTTGCAAATCACCTTGTTCCGGCTAACGATGGAGGTATATCCCTGGGACAATTAGTAATCGCTTCAAAATTAAGAGAATAATGTGTCTTAGTATTCCAGCAAAGATAGTGTCCATTAAAGGCGACATGGCAGATGTATCTGCCGGAGGTGCGATCTTTAAAGCAGGTCTGCATATGATCGAAAATGCAAGGGTCGGAGACTATATACTCCTGCATGCCGGATTTGCCATACAGAAGCTGAGTGAAAAAGATGCTGAAGAAACCATAAGATTATTTGAAGAGATTAATAATTCCCTCAATGAATAACTGGCATGAAATACATTGATGAGTTCAGAAATAAGAACCAAATTTTGAATCTGGCTGATCTCATTCGTAAGTCAGTTACACGCAATTATGCCTTTATGGAGGTCTGCGGAGGCCATACTGCTGCAATTCATAGATTTGGTATCCCATTTTTGCTTCCTGATAATGTAAGATTGATCTCTGGCCCGGGCTGTCCGGTTTGTGTAACAGGAACAGATTTTCTTGATAAGGCAATCGCTTACTCAAAAATGAAGAAAATCATTATATGTACTTTCGGAGACCTTCTGAGGGTCCCGGGAGCTGTTTCATCACTTGAAAAAGAAAAGGCAGCCGGTGCAGATATAAGGATTGTTCTTTCCGGACTTGATGCGCTGGAGATCGCAAGAATGAACCCTGAAAATAAAATAATTTTCCTTGGAATCGGTTTTGAAACAACTGCCCCCGGGACAGCTGCTACGATTTTGCAGGCTGAAAAGGAAAATAGTGAAAATTTTTTTCTATTAAGCGCACATAAAGTTATGCCGCCTGCAATGGAAGCTATAATAAAAGATGGAGTCAGCATCGATGGTTTTATTTGTCCAGGTCATGTAGCAACAATAACCGGCTCCTCAATATTTGACTTCATTCCTGAGAGTTTTAATCTGGGATGTGTGGTTGCAGGTTTTGAACCAACCGATTTATTACAATCAATATTAATGCTGATAAGGCAGGTGAATCAGAATGACCCTAAAGTGGAAATTCAATACAATCGGGCCGTGACATTGAAAGGTAACTCGATTGCTCAGAAACTTATGTCAGAAGTTTTTGAACCATGCGATGCGACATGGAGAGGATTTGGGATAATCCCGTTCAGCGGACTTATGCTCAGAAAGAATTTTGAGAGATTCGATATTGAAAAAGAAGTGCCGATGAGAATTAATCTTCAGGAAGACAATGAACTTTGTATTTGCGGAAAAATATTAAGAGGATTGAAAACACCTGGGGATTGCCCTCTGTTTGCAGATATCTGTTTTCCTGAAAATCCCCTTGGAGCATGCATGGTTTCAGTTGAAGGAGCCTGCAATACGTGGTATAGATACAAACTAATTAAATGAATGATTTTATCTCTTTGAATCAGGGGAGTGGCGGAAAGTTGACCCATGAGTTAATCGAACAGGTTTTTGTCAGAAGGTTTGGGATGGTTAAGCCTCTGACAGATTCTGCAATTCTTAAAGATACAGGGAATACACTGGCATTTACGACTGATTCTTAT
>JACTVG010000158.1 GCA_015660965.1 Methanoregulaceae archaeon | reverse complement strand
GCCTGCGGTGCCGCTGAAATGTGGGCAAAATTCTTTGGAAAGAAACAGGAAGATCTTTTAGGTGTCGGCGTGTTTGGCGACCCCGGTTTGGCACAGGCTGTGAAGAAAGATCCGTTGGGAATAGGATTTAATAATATCGGTTATGCTTACGATGCCACAACACGAAAACAGATCAAAGGTATAAGAGTGGTTCCAATTGATCTGAATAATAATGGCAAGATTGACAGTGATGAAGATTTTTATACTTCCCTGGACGATTTAATGGCTGCTATAGCTACAGGGAAATATCCTTCGCCTCCATCCAGAGAATTATACTTTGTGATTAAAGGAAGCCCCAGAAACAATAAAGTGCTGGCAGACTTTATCAGGTGGGTACTATCTGATGGACAGAAGTTTGTCAAAGAAGCAGGATATATAGCTCTTCCAAAAGATAGAATTGAAATGGAACAAAAGAAACTATTATAAAAGAAAATGCGTCTCCTGAGAGCTATAAAAGACAAGACTGCCCGGTATATTATGCTGGGCATTGCCATTTTTACTATACTATTTCTTATTGTTATCGGGTTAAGCCTCTTTTCCAAAGCATTACCCATAATGAAGGAGAAAAGCCTTTGGACATTGCTTTCATCCGCTGACTGGAAACCATTCAAAGGAAATTACGGCTTTCTCCCGTTTATTCTCAGTACTTTTTATGTATCCCTGATAGCCATAATCATAGCCCTTCCATTTTCCATTCTTACAAGCATTTATCTTAATTCCTATGCTTCAAAGAATGTGAAACGGTTTTTTGAACCCGTCGTGGACCTGCTTTCAGGTATTCCTCCGGTAATCTATGGAGTCTGGGGTACACTTACCATTGTTCCTCTGATCGCCAATAAGATAGCTCCCAGATTCGTTACATTTTCCTCCGGATACACTGTTCTTGCGGGAGGTGTTGTGCTAGCTGTAATGATTATTCCTCTTTTGATAAGCATAATGGTGGAAGTTTTTCGATCCATCCCGAAAGAGATGACCGATGCTTCCCTGTCTATGGGCGCAACCAAATGGCAGACGGTGAAGAAGGTGATCCTCAGGAAATCGGTCTCAGGAATTATTGCTGCTACTGTCCTGGCATTATCGAGGGCTTTTGGTGAAACTATGGCGGTTTTGATGGTATGTGGCAATATAACACAGATTCCTCATTCAATTTTTGATGCCTGCTATCCCCTCCCCGCATTAATCGCCAACAATTATGGAGAAATGCTTTCAATGCCAAGCTATGAATCAGCTCTTATGTTCTCGGCTTTCCTGCTTTTTCTGATTGTTGTTTTATTTAATGGTCTTTCGAGATTTACTCTGAATCAGATTGAAAGAAGATATCAGTTTTAAATAACAGACAAATTATTTTCAGTTAAGTATGAAAATTCTGGAAGAAAAAATATTTAAGGTAATTATGATTTTTGCAGCAATGATCATACTTGGTGTTCTTGTGTACATAATTGCTACCGTTTTTTACAGAGGATTGCCAGCTCTGAATCTGGACATGATAACAAAACTTCCGGGAGGCGGATTTTATCTCGGAAAGGAAGGAGGTGTGCTGAATGCAATTGTTGGTTCTCTATACATAATAATCGGATCGCTCATAATAAGCATACTCATTAGCGTACCGCTCGTAATGTATGTCAACTTCTATCTTCCTCCGAAGTCAGTTTTTGCCTCTTTAATCAGATTTTCACTTGATATTTTGTTCGGAATTCCATCAATTGTTTACGGAGCTTTCGGATTTGCTCTCATGATCTATCTGGGAATCAGAGCATCGTTATTAGGAGGAATTCTGACAGTTGCTATGCTTATAATGCCCATTATGATGCGATCGTTTGATGAAATAACAAGACTGTTGTCGCGGGAGCTGCCCGATGCATTATTATCGCTCGGAGCCACAAAATATGAGATGGTTAAAGTAATACTAAGGCAACTTATGCCAGGATTAATTACAGCGATCCTGCTTGCCATCGGCAGGGGGATAGGAGATGCAGCAACAGTTCTGTTCACAGCAGGATATACTGATAACATTCCGGCTTCTCTGAATCAACCGGCTGCAACATTACCTCTTTCGATCTTTTTTCAACTCGGAAGTCCCGTTGAAGAGGTTCAGAACCGTGCTTACGCTTCAGCAATAATCCTTACCGTAATTATTCTCATACTCAGTTTTTCTGCACGGTATTTCAGTTCAAAATTTACAAAACACAAGATATGATCTCAGCAAATCAAATTCTGCAAAAGAGCAACCATAATTCATTTATTGAAATGAATAATGCAATACCTTTAAAGAAACTGGTCACGAATCAGTCGATCAGGATCGAAAACCTTGACGTGTACATTGAGGATCAGCACATCCTGAATGATATTAACCTTACTATCCCTGAAAAAAACATCACTTGCATTATAGGTCCCTCAGGATGCGGTAAATCGACCTTTCTGAAAACGCTGAACCGGATGCATGACGAATCTCCTGAGGTAAAGATCAGTGGCAAAGTTTTTGTCGATGATGAAAATATCTAT
>JACTVG010000157.1 GCA_015660965.1 Methanoregulaceae archaeon | reverse complement strand
GTTGGGATAAAGCCGCCTTCTGGAATAATTGTAGAACAGCCTCCAAATTTACCTCCACTTCCCAGTGGGTCTGGAGTGGTTGATACTACAACTATAGAAACGCCTCCTTCTAATGTTCCTACTGCAGGTTCAGATAGTGGAACTAGTGGAACTAGTGGAATTGATCAATGGGGATTTGTAACTGATAATACTGGAGCTGGAGCTGGAACTGGAGCTGGAGCTGGGGCCGGAATTAGTGGGCCTGTAAGTGGTCCTGCCCCTGGAATGCCTGAACAAGCTATTCCTGCAACTTTAGATGATGTGTTAGGCATATTGAATACAATAAGTGATAATCTTATTCAGCAAAATAGTAATCTTAATCAAATAGATAGTGATATAAATGCTGTAAAGAGTAGTATAGATTCATCTACAAATAAAGTTAAAGGTCAAAAATGGTATGATGCAGAAAATTTGATATTGGTGTCTGTACCAGTAAAACCTGATGATAATAATTCAATCTTATATCAATATGAAAATATTAATAATGTATTGGGCAGAAATTCTGGAGAATTAGATATAGTAAATGAAGGACCAGGAATTTTATATATAGTCACTTCAATTGATGGATTAAACTTTAAAAATGAAATAACAATACTTGAAGGACAAAAGAAAACATATAGTGATTTATATACTGTAGGGTTAAGATCGCCCACAGCAAATTTGGTATATAAGGTAACGGAAAGAAGAGTTACAACTGTATCTGGGCAACAATTTACTGGATCTAGATTTAAAGGAAGAAGAGATAGAAAAGGTGTAATAGTATTTCAAGATGATTATGAATCACCTACATTAAAATTTACTACAGATATTATTGGATTGGGGACTGTATTAAGGTCGAATGGTACAGCTTATGCAGGAGATTTTAGTTTAAAAATGGTAACAGGCGCTGCTCCTGGAGATCATTCTGATGCAAAATATTTTCATACAGATTTCCATGAACAAAAAGTTGGTGTTCAGGTTCATTTTGCGTCTGCATCTAGTCCATATGATATAACTATGCTTATACAATATAATGATGGTACTAATTATTATGAGGGAAATGTTTTTGTTACTACAGATATTTTATTGAATATAAGTTGGCTATATTTGATTGATGAAAGTGGAAATGATATTTTATTATCAACAGATCATAATATAACAAGTTCAATATTAGCATGGAATTCGATGAAATTGGTTATTGATATATCAGCAAAAAAATTTGTGAGTGTAACAATAAATGGAACTACAATTGATATTAGCGATTTTAATTTAGCCGTTTTTCCTGCTATTACGACAAAATATATACAAACATATTTTGGAATAATTGGTGCTGCAGGTGGGTCTATCGTGACGGGTTATTTTGATAACTATGTTTTCAGTGAAGATGAGACTTAAAATTTAAGATTTAAAACAACCATATTTTGATAGTGAGAATATTATATAATTAGAAGATGAATATTATATAATTAGAAGATGAATATTATATAATTAGGAGACGAATAATAATGGGTGCTGATTATACGGAGTTCAGTCCTGGGCATTTTGCTTTGGATGTAGATGTTGTAACTGGTTTGATAAATTTAATAAATACTATAACAAAGATTACACAACTGACCCCAATTGAAAAGGCAAATATTCATAATACTGCTGTCTTAGGTTCTACTAATTTTCTGGTTGCAGATTTAACTCCTACTAATAGTCCAACTACATTTGAGATAATGGTAGCAATGAGTACATCTGGAAATCTTACTGCGATAATTACAAAAGCTGCCAATGCACAAACAGTAACTTTCAACGTAACTTCTGGCGCAGCTCTTGTGGCTGGAGGATTATATACATTTTCCATGTTGGTACATGCTGGGGATAGTGTGAATTTTCAATATTCTGTCGCTGGTACTATTCAAGTTTTTAGGGTGCAAGAAATAGATGCAAGTGTTGCATAATAATATAATAGAAAATAGATATTGGAGCGATTAGTATGGGAGATTTTCCGCCACAAGGTTCAGGTATATCAAATGTAATACAGTTAATACAGACTATAACAGTATCTGTAGATACTACAAGTATTACATTTAGTAATCTTGACATAAATACTGATAAAAAATATATGATTGACGCTCTTATTAATTGTAAACAAAATAATACGTCATATTCTTTATTTGTAAATAATAATACTACAGCGGCTAATTATTATAGGACTGAATTAAATGCAGATTTTGGAGCGGTTGCCACTACCAGTGGAAATGATGCAGGTTTTATATTTATATCTCAGGCAGGAGATAGACTTTATGCAGATATTAAAATAATACTTGGTGATGATGGATTAACAAGATCTCAAACTCAGATTCAAAGAGATTTATTTGGTATAGGAAATCAAGGAGTATGGTTAGCGTCTATTGCATATAGTGTTGCTATAGCCAATATAACCAGATTAGACATAGTTGGAAATAATGCTGACTCAATAGGTGCAGGTTCATTCTTTAGATTGTATAGAATTAAACCTTAATTATGACAGAACCACAAGGGA
>JACTVG010000156.1 GCA_015660965.1 Methanoregulaceae archaeon | reverse complement strand
ATCCTGGGGGATATAAACGAAGCTATTCTAGATTTAAACAAAGCCATTGAAATAAAACCAAATTATATAGCTGCCTATAATATACGAGGCAATATGAAGCGGAATATTGGAGATATAAAAGGCGCAATCGAGGATTATACAAAAGCTATTGAGTTAGATCCCAAATATTCTGAAGCTTATTACAATAGAGGTGTTGCTAACTTAGATCTTAATAATTTGAATAAAGCTTATTTAGATTGGAATAAAGCAGGTGAGCTCGGTAATACGAAGGCTTTAGATTTGTTAAAGTAAATTCTTAAAGGCTCTCCAGTATCCTGGTTGCACTTATAAATGTATCAATTTTGTATGCCATTCCATTGAATGCTCATTTTTTTACCTTGCACTTTGTTTTTAAATTTAAACTTTGGATAGCCAATACCAATCATCCCACGGATACGTTCATTTTTCTTTAACCCTAATCTTTTTCTAAAAGATTTATTCTTATTAAGGATTCCCTGGTTACCTACAAGATTTCGACATCCTAATCCTTTAGTTTGAGAATACAGATTCATATTATATAGTGCATATTGGGCACTCTCTAAAGAAAATGGCACTCTTTTATCCGCAATGATTAAAATGAATGCTGAAGGAAAGGTAGGAAATACTGTATTCCTTTCGACAACAACTGAAAGTTTTGATTTTGCTTTTAAATATTCAGCTTCAAGAACCGGTGAAATGAGTCTTGCGATTTTTTGTAGTATAACGGATCTGATTAAATTGTATATCCTGAACGTAACTTGCATGAGGATTTTATCGATCAAATCTTTTATCTTACCATCGTCTACAATAATTGCTCTGAAATCAAAGCTATGCGCCGGGGCATATATCCCGTAATTTATAATTTCCTCGAGTAGTATTTTATCAATCTTACGGTCAGAAAAATCTCGTATTGTTCGTCTCTCTTTCAATAATTCATCAACTTGTTTATCAGAAGGCAATACTTCTTTATTAAAGGCAGTGGGTTGAACACTATCCCAGGTTAAAGCTTGTTGAGGGCAGATGGCGATACATTGACCACAGGTACTACATTGATTATGTCTGATAGTGATCAGGTTGTTTTCAATATCCATACAATGTTCATGACAAATATCTGTACATATTTTACATCCATTACATTTTCCATTGTTAATTATAACCATTTTAAAACTCTCCTGTTTTTAATATATTCTTTATATAAAAGCAACAAATTACCACTTTAGATATTTAAGATCTAACTTAGAATGACTTGTGTTATGGTTAGTTCTTTTCTTTGCTTAGTAATTTTGTTCACGATATCTCTGCTTATTTCTGTTTTTCAAGTTTAATTTTATAGAAGACATAAATGAAAATCCCGATAAAGAGCATTCCAATATCAGTTACTATGGCGATAGTGAAAGAGTGATTATATAAGCCAAGCCCTACTTTGGATGAACCATTGAAGAAAAGAGGCAGATCGGGTGGTAAGGGTGTACCGCCAAATATTGCACCCATCGGATGCGTGATAAAGTCTATAACCCAGTGACTGAAAACAAGAAGTCCAATAACTATACCTGAGCGGTGGTCATGATAAATGCGGGCAGCTATAAGCGTTGCCAGTACAGACCAGATCACTGACATGAAGAGACTGTGCGACCAGGGGGATGAATCTATACCAACTTTGTTACGGTCTATGCCTGTAAAATAAAAAACGCCCCACAGTATATCAATAAGTTCTGTAGCAATCAATAAAACTAAAAGATGTACTTTGGGAGCAATCGGTTTTGCAGCAAACCCGAATCCAATATGTCCTAAACCTGCCATATAATTTTCCCCCTTATTTATAAGCTTACTTCTTTTGAACTAACATGACTGAGTCTGAATAACCTTATCATAAACATGATCATCCAAACCATAAGTAAAAGCCCTCCGGGCATGGCAAAAACAGTTGCCATATTTTCAACTCCCGTACCAAAGTTGACCAATATTACATACAGCAGCATTAATATACTGCCGATAATTCCAAACCATGAATTTGTTTTGCTGAATACTTTACCTTTTAACATTACAACTGACATTATAAGATTTGCAATGTTAGGAATGAAAAACCCCAGAAATATTCCTGCGCTACCATGTGCGCCCTGAACAAGCATAGATTCTCCGGCTGCAGCATATAAAACTTTTTGCGACTCAATTGTTGTTGAATAAAATTTGTTGCTTAATTCAAGCATAGGTAAGGCAGTATTGTTTGCAACCATAATTACTGATCCGAAAAGAAATACTATTAATGCTAAAGATCCATAAGCTTTGTTACCATTGCGATGGACTGCATAAAGTGCAAAATAGGCAGGAATTAATATCATCTGAACTATTATATTCAGCAAATCAAGATGATATAGGCCTTGGAACTTATTATCATGAAACTGATTAAACCTGGCAATTGCCGTTTGTGGCAGAGCTGATAAGTTCCCGCCATTGATATTGCCGATAACAACATCAAGCGATATTCCTGATAATGCAAGAATGGTAGCGATACCCCCCAAAGTGTAAATGTT
>JACTVG010000155.1 GCA_015660965.1 Methanoregulaceae archaeon | reverse complement strand
CAGCGCTCGATATTGCCTGAGAATGACCGGGTATCAGGTTAGCAAACTCACCAAAAAAGGAGAAAGATGACGGAGCTTTTGTATTGAGCAGTGGAATTTTGTCAATTATCTTTGTAAGTAATTGTGATTCTGACTTATATGAAGCATTCAAACCCCAAATTGTGTTTGAAATAGGTTCCTCTCCATAATTTACTTTCTGAGTATACGGTCTTTCAGTCAGATTAAGAATTGTCGCACCGATATCGAGCTTATCCGAGGCTCTGTAATCGAGATGAGTTCCAACAAGTGTTTTTGTCTGAAAGCCAAAAAACTGATTGTTCTCCAGTGAAACCTGAATGGGTGTTTGTGAATCAATAAGTGCACTGTTAATTATTGTCACCGTTCCCATATTGTAATCAACTATATAATCAGTGTTTTCACTAAGTGGTACTCCTCCGGCCGTAACCTTAACTGATCCTTGCGGTATACTCGTTGCATTAAGTCTTATAACTGATCCGGATGCAGATGAGTATTGTCCTTTAAATTCGAATTTGTCTTTCTCGGCTATCTGGCGGGCGACTGTCTGAGTCGAATCATATAACTCCTGAAAGATATACTTCGAAGCCAGAGTAGGATCGGAAATCATACTTTTAAGATGACTTCCGAAAGGTTCAATAAAGGGGAAAATAATTCTTCCTCTGTCAGCTATTACGGTCACTCCATCTATAAAATCGAAAAAACCATCAGGTTGCCTGTCAAGCTGGGAATTAAGGTTGTCAAGGCCCATGACCTGTAATAGTATCTTGTTAGCAAGATTCCCTTCAGGGATATAGTTTATTGAATTGCCTGTTTTATCATCCTGGTAAAGGATATTAAGTACAAAGTTGTTTTTATCCAGTTTCCCCGATCCGAGAGAATAAATGTTTTTCATCATCAGTTTCCAGGTAGGCAGTTTTGGACTCAGATTAGTACCTTTTAACAGTTTAAGTATCAGAGTCTGCGGGGCGGTGATTCCATCTGTCGAAAATTCACCAACTTTAAATACCTGGCCTGCAATTGTATATTCATAAGCAACTGCCAGAACCTCATCTGCGTTCAAAGCCGTATTAAGCGAAATAAAACCCAGCTGTTTATTAAAATAATACTCCCTGTCATCAAGCTTTCTGGCATTTTCAATCTTTTCATAATCACGCCCGATCTGGAATCCGGGATATAATGGAGCAAATGCGTTTGTGACCTGGTCAACGCTCCGGATGATGTTGTATGCTGTAGTGAACTGTTCATACATTTTATTTGCATTATTGTCAGGGTAGATCATAGCTCCCGGAGTTGCCTGAAAAGCCGGGATCTTATTGAAAATATGGTTTTTGCTTTCACCCAGGTCAACAAAAGCAACTATATTCCTGTTGCTGGCATCCTGAAAACTGCTTAATTTATTTGTTACCCATACTTCGATCCGGTCAATATTGATCCCTGAGCTGATAATTGGCAGGTTTTTTAATGATGCATCATAGGTATCTCTGAAATATTGTGAAATAAAGAAATGCTTGTTTGCCTCATAGGAATCAGCAAGCATATCAAAATCTGTCAGTTGAGCTCCTCCCGCAGCATTTATGACAGAAGATTGTCCCTTCTGCTGGGAAAGTACGGTAGTGACAGTCAACTTTCCGAACTGCATTTCTGTCTTAAGTCCAAACAGGCTATAACTACCTGTAATAAGAGTCCCGGTCAGGGGAAGAGTGACATCACCGGCCTCAACTTTCTTAAGTATTTCATCTTCCTTTCCTGCGTATTGAAGTTTTGTCCTGTTCTCAAATTCAAACATTGCATCGGTGTTGTAATTCACTCCGAGCGTCATTTTGTCACCAATGGTACCGGTGACATTCATCTGAATTTTCTCTTTAAAATCGAATGTTGGAATTGTTCTTAGTTTTTCAGAGAGTGTCGGGTTTTCAGTTTTTGAAATATTTATCCCGAATATAAGTTCAGCCGATCCCTGGGGTATTATATTGATAGTATTACTCCCGAATATTTTATCAAATGCCGCGCCTCCGATTTCGATTTGTGGTATCAGGTTTGACTTGAATCCGGCCTGAGCACCCGATATACGCGACTGCCAGTAATCGCGCATTGCTTTGGCATATTCATACTTCCTGAATTCTTCAGGACTCATATGTACGGGGGTACGATAATCTAAAGCTCCTATTTTCTCATAAAGAATATATTCATTCTTATCGGGGTCATAAATAACCGTGGATTTGAAATTAGATGGCTTATCGAGGAAAAGCGGTGCCTTTTGCTGTAATTCCCATGGAATCCCGGAGTCATCCTTAAGTTTCAGAATTGATTTGTGTGTTGTATCCGTTGACTGACCTTTTTGTAAAGCAGTCTGACTACTTGCTTCTGAGGACATTAAGAGAAGAGAAGCTAACAGCAGAAGATACGAAAATATCAGAATATTCTTATGTGATATCCCTGATCTCAATCCGGCTTATATTCAGAATTACAAGTTTTTAAGCGCTCTCTTTATCATATCCTCAACCGTCAGGTTTTTTTCATCTCTGACAATTTTATCAACG
>JACTVG010000154.1 GCA_015660965.1 Methanoregulaceae archaeon | reverse complement strand
ACCATGGAAGTGAATTTCCCGTAATAAGAGGGGCCTGGCCTGATTGGTGGACCGATGGCTTTGGTGCCTCAGCACGGGAAACCGCTACCACCCGTTTAGCCTCATCATCCCTTATTGCCAACGAAGCCGGTCTTTCAATGGCTTCAATAGCCGGAGTTAAACTTCCTGATGAGATAAATAAAAGCATCGATCTTGCAGACAATGCATTATTGTTTTATACTGAACATACTTTAGGCTATTCTGAGAGTGTAAGGGAGCCTCTTAGTCAGCCTACTATGGAGCAGCGGGCCCTTAAAGAATCCTATGCCTGGGAAGCCAACAGGCGGACGGCATCCATCGGAGAAGAGGCACTGGGTTTGCTCCAGAGTAAATTCAACCGCGAATCCCAACCTTCCCTGGTTGAATTTAACACGCTAAACTGGAAAAGGTCCGGGCTCGCAACAGTTTATATCGATCATCAGATTGTGCCAAGGGGCAAAATTGCAGGAATATTCGATTATGATGGCAACAGGATGGCGGTTCAGCCGGTTTTACACCGCTCTGATGTTACGGAATGGGCCATCTGGTTTAAGGATATTCCGGCTTTTGGTTATAAGAAATACATCATAAAAGCAATAGATGAAACACCGATACAGGCAGAGCAGACAAATAACAAAACCATTGAAAACAGGTGGTATAAGATAGTCACTGACCCTTCAAAAGGCACAATACTATCGTGGTACGATAAAGAGCTTTCTGCCGAGCTGATTGATCCGAAAAACCAGTATAAAATGGGAGAATTCATACTGGAACAACTAGGCAACAGGTCGCAGATGGAGAGCAGAAAACTGGACGATTTCAAGCGATCCTCTCTTGATACTGTATGGTTTGATTCAATGACAAAAGGAGAAATCTGGAACAGCATAAAGTTTTATGGTGAATCATCGACTTCCGAAAAGCCAAAAGGCTATATGTTCGAGATAAGGCTTTACAACACTGAAAAGCGACTTGACCTCGCATGTTCAATAATAAAGAAGAGCATTGTTGCTCCTGAAAGCTTTTATATCGCTTTCCCTTTCGATATTAAAAACGGAAAACATTTTACCGAAGTTCAGGGTGGGGTAATTGAAACCGGAAAAGATCAGATCAAAGGTTCCTCAAATGACTGGTATACTGTCCAGGATTTTACTGCTATCCGGAATGAAAATACACAATTAGTGTTAGGTTGTGCCGAAATGCCTCTCATGCAGTTTGGTGCAATTAATACCGGACGATACACTGCAGGAGCGATGCCTCAGAGCACTAATCTGTTTTCATGGCCAATGAATAACTACTGGGTTACCAATTTCAATGCTGACCAGAGGGGAGGACATTCCTGGACATATTATCTCACAACATCATCGGATGTTTCAAATGGTTTTGCAACAAAATTTGGTTGGGGATGTCGTATACCATTTTTGACAAGGGTTCTTCCGGGGTCGGGAACTGGCGATAGCAACTGGGAAGGAACATTTATTACCGGCTGGCCTTCAAATATTTTACTTATAAGTGCAGAGCCATCTGCAGATGGAAAATACTGTACTCTACACGTACGCGAAATAAATGGAAAGGATACTGCATTAAATCTTACAAACGGACTGAATGGCAAAGGACTGTCAGCAATTGAGGTTGATGTCACAGGATATCCTGTGCAAAAACCTTCTCTGAATATTGGTCCTCTTGAATCTAAGTTCTACAGGCTTCAATTTTTTCCATAATAATTTAAAATTCCTTATTATGAAAACCCTTACTTTATATATCCTATTTATAGTTCTCATCCGCAGCTTTTAATGATAAAAAACCTGTTGGCATTGGCGATTCAACAGTTATTATTTCCCCGGTCACAGGATGTGGAAATGAAATAGAACAGGCATGTAGCCTCACACGCCTTATAAAATCAGTTGATGCCCCATATTTTCGATCGCCGACAATCGGACAGCCGATATCCGAGAGATGTGCTCTGATCTGGTTTTTCCGTCCTGTCTCAGTTTTTACATCCAAAAGTGCATTATTTACGAGATGTCTGATAGTTTTGTAATGTGTTATTGCATATTTAGCCCCAGGTTTTTCAGGTACCGACCTCATTTTCATAGCATCATCTTCAATCAGCCAACTCCTGACTGTTCCTTCCTGTTTTTCCGGAATCCCCTCAACTAAAGCAAAATAATGCTTTTCAGTCTCATCCCATTTATCTTTTATCGAATCCATAATAGCTTCCGATTTCGACAGGATCAGTACACCCGAGACCTCTTTATCAAGGCGGTGTACTACGTATGTTCTTACGGTTCCCTTGCTCAAGCTTTTCAAAAACTCCGAAACGACCGACTGCACATTTGTGCTTCCATCGATGCTGGAAGTTGCAATGCCGGCCGGCTTATCTATCGCAATTAGATACTGGTCTTCATATAAAACAGTAAAAGGAAGACCCGATTTTGTTGCTATTCCTATGCGTGTGCCAAAGTTCACGCTATCTCCTGGTTTTAAAGCAAATGAATGAAGGGTCGTTGGTATATTGTTCACCCTGATACTTCCGCTCTGCAACAAC
>JACTVG010000153.1 GCA_015660965.1 Methanoregulaceae archaeon | reverse complement strand
CGATGGAAACCAGCTTAAATAGAGGAATATGGAGATTTTTTCCAATGTAAATTACAGATAGAACAACTGCAAGCAGCATAAAAGTTGTCTGCAAGGTATCAGTCCAAATTATTGTTTTTATTCCTCCTTTTAAAGTATAAAGAATGATAAGAGTGATGAATACAAGAACATTAATCCAGAACGGAACATGCCAGGCGTCAAAAACAAAAATCTGCAGAACATTTATAACCAGAAACATACGCAATGAAGCGCCAAGTGTTCTCGATAGAATAAAAAAACCCGCACCTGTTTTATACGACCAGAATCCGAACCGTTGTTCCAGATATGAATATATAGATGTCAGTTTTAACCTGTAATATAAAGGGAGTAAAACAAGGGCTATTGCGAAATAACCGAAAAGGTATCCTAAAACGACAACCATATAGCTGAACTGAGTATCCTTTACCCATCCGGGCACAGACATGAATGTCACACCCGAAAGCGATGCACCTATCATACCATAAGCAACTACAAACCAGGGAGATATTTTATTCCCTATGAAGAATGACTGGTTGTCAGCTTTCCTTGCCGTGAACCAGGTAACTGAAAATAAGACCAATGTATAGATCAGAAAAATTCCAAGTATCAGGAGAGGTGACATATCAGAATCAATTAGGTTACAAGAATAACAAAAAGAATGGAAGACAAAAAATTCCCTGCCTCATTAATAACACCGGAAAATTGAACTAATTTTGTCTGAAAGTATTTAATCATGAGTTTTACTGAATTTCCTTCCAGGCTCCTGGAAAATGCCGTAAATGAATTTGCATCTCTTCCCGGGATAGGAAGAAAAACAGCTTTCAGGCTGGTAATGAACCTTTTAAGAAGAGATTCTGAAGAGGTAAGAAAATTCGGGGAGAGCATTATCAGGCTTCACGAAGAGATTCACTATTGCAGGATCTGCAACAATATTTCAGATACTGAAATATGCAATATCTGCAGTGATGAAAAGAGAGAGAGATCTTTAATCTGTGTAGTGGAAAATATTCAGGACGTGATGGCAATTGAAAACACACGGCAATTCAGGGGAATGTATCATGTACTGGGAGGGATTATCTCTCCTATTGACGGAATTGGCCCCTCTGATCTGAAAATAGACAACCTCGAAGAAAAAGTAAAGGCGGGAGGTATCAATGAGATAATTCTTGCATTGAGTACAACTATGGAAGGTGACACAACAAACTATTACCTGTTTAAAAGGCTGAATAAATATGATTTACGTATGACGACTCTTGCAAGGGGCGTTGCAATTGGAGACGAACTTGAATATACCGATGAGATTACATTGGGAAGGGCGATTAATAATAGAAATCCATACCAGCAATGATAACATCAATTAATCAATTCCTGTCGAATTCCGGAAAAAGCATGAAGCGATCTGCTATAAGAGAGATACTCAAGCACCTGCAGAAACCTGGTATGATCTCTTTTGCCGGAGGGCTTCCTGCACCTGAAACATTTCCTGTCAATGATCTTAAGGAGATTGTCGATGAAATACTCGAGAAAGACGGTCCTGATAGTCTGCAATATGGTACAACTGAAGGAGATCCTCTCCTGAGAAAGATGCTTGTAGAAAGACATAACAGGCAGGGATTGAAAATAAGTATGGAAAATCTCATTATTACCACTGCGTCGCAACAGGCTCTCGATCTTATAGCTAAGGTATTTCTCGACCCCGGCGATTACGTTCTTTGCGGTCTTCCCTCCTATCTTGGCGGCATAAACGCGTTCACATTTTATGGAGCAAAACTAAAAGGTATAACCCTCGATGATGAGGGCATTAAGCCTGATGAACTTGAGGAGACCATCATAATTCTTAAAGAACTCGGGCGAAAAATCAAATTTATCTATGTTATACCCGATTTTCAGAATCCTTCAGGCAAAACAATTCCTGATTCCAGGAGACTGAAAATCATTGAAATTGCTGATAAATATGACCTTCTAATTGTAGAAGACAGTCCTTACCGGGAGTTACGTTTCGAAGGAGAGCCTCAAAAACTTATGAATGAACTTGATACCACGGGAAGGGTAATTACACTTTGCACTTTTTCAAAGATTTTCGCACCTGGATTCAGGGTAGGATGGGTCATAGGTCACCCTGAAATATTAGATAAACTTGTTATGGCAAAACAGACAGCCGACCTTTGTACATCTTCTTTTGTACAGAAAATTATTGCCCGTTACATGGAAAAAGGGTTGCTTGAGAAAAATCTAAAAAAAACAATTGCTCTTTATCGTGAACGCCGCACTCATATGATAACCTGTTTTAGAAAATATATGCCAAAAAGCGTTACCTGGACAGAGCCTCAGGGAGGTCTGTTCCTCTTCGTGACTCTGCCGGATCAAATTGATACCGATGAAATATTTAAAAAAGCCATTGTTAAAAATGTTGCCTTCGTTGCCGGTTCATCTTTCTACTGCAATAATTCCGGACACAATACAATGCGCATAAATTTCTCTTTTTCAAATAAAGACGAGATTGAAGAAGGAGTTCGGAGACTTTCACAGGTTATAAGAGATGAATTG
>JACTVG010000152.1 GCA_015660965.1 Methanoregulaceae archaeon | reverse complement strand
TTGATTGATTTAGGGTCTTTTGCTCTATCTTTGGCATAAACATATCCAAATCCTTCATCTTGCTGTTTTTGAATATTTAAAGAATTCTCATCGCCTATAAATTCATCAGTACCTGTATTTGGATTAAGGTAATAAAATAAACCTGTCTTCTTATGTTTATTAGCGAATACAGTTTGTCCGGCCAATCTACCTTTTTTAACATAGACAGTATATGGCCCTTCCATATCTGATGTTTTAAATGTTTCTTCTTTAACTACTTCATCTACCAACTTTTTAATTTCGGATATTTTCATAAATTACTTACTATATTCACCGGGATATTCGTCCCTTTTCATTTTTTCCATTGCATCATTCCATTCTTTTAAGTGAATGTCTATGTCATGTTTAAATAAACTACTTTCAGTGTCAACTCTATCACCTACCTTCATGTCAAACCCATATCGTGTAAGGTCAGGTCCTATATATGTGTTGCTTTTAAACATAAAGGCTAGCCACTCACTTGCTTTGTTAAAAAATGGATATTTACTTTTATCCATTTTATTAGAGAACCAACCCGCTGTTTTTTTTGGTTTTGACCTCGATACAGACATAGCTAGCATGTGGTCACGTTCCAAATCTAATGATTTTATTCTTTCCATACCTGTTATAGGCGTTGGTTTTCTTTTATAAGTCTTTTTTGGTTTTTTTGCAGCTTTTTTTGACCAATCTATAGGTGACGGTGCACCAGTTGAAGTTGACGTTGATGGCATTATTACCGTTGTTGGTGTCACTGGTGGTTTTGGGCCAGTAGGTTCCCATCCTTGGCCAAAAGTCATTTGTTCGGCTTCCCATATTAATTTTACAAGGGCCTTCAATTTTTCTCTTGGTATAACTTCTGTTATGATATCCTTTTTTTTGGATTCTTTCATAATTTGTTGTACATATTGTTTCAATCTAGCAATGGTGTCAGAAGCAGTCTTATAAAGAATGCCAACACCACCCCTTTCAGTCCACTCATCTATTACTACTGAAGTATCATCTATAATTATGTCTCCCTGCTTGCAATAATGTCGTTTTCTGTGTTTATTATCAACTAAAATAATATCATCCAGTTGTAGTGATGGAATATTATGACGAATCCACATTAGCTTTCCCTGTGTAGTTTGTTTATCTATCTTGTCAGACCTACCTAGAGCACTCAAAATCTTTACCTTGGGAAAATTATCTGAAGCATATTGCCATATCTCTTTGCCACCAGCCATCCATTCCAGTTCTGAAAAGAACTTGGCTTTTCCATAGGCACCAATGCTGGCCCACATTTCTTCATCGGTGACATCATTTACTGTTGTTCCTGAAATCTTATAGAAACCACCTTCAAAATCTGCAAGTACCCCATCCATGTCGAAATATACTGTTCTCTTATAATTATCCATACAATATAAATATAAGTTAAGAATTAAAACAACTTGACATACGTAAAATTATCGGTACACTGTACTTGCTTTAAGTACTTAGTAATTATTAAATAATTTAAAGTATGCCTAGTTGCTTAGTACACTAGACAATTTTAGAAGAATGATTTACAACTTTCTTACAAAGTTCTATAAATTCATTATCGGTCATTGTTTGTCTTGCAATATTGATAGGCTTTAATACTAATCTAACATTCGATGGAATATTCATTCCGCCTTTTGATTTAGAAACAATGTGGTCTATGGATATATTTTCAGAAGTCAATTTTTCACCTGTCAACGCACATTTAAGTTTTTGTTTTTTAGCTATTTTCCACAAATCAAAAGCAGAAATTTCTCCATTTTTATACCAAAAATTACTAGACCAACACAATCTTTTGAATATCGATTTTTGATGGGTTTCTCTATATTTTTTAAGATACAATTTTCTTTTAGAGTTTACTTTTTTATATTTCTCTTTCTTTTCTTCTTTAGTCATAACTTCATATTCTCCATCAAGTGATGAGAATTTTTAAAGGGGGATGTTTTAAAATTTTGGAAGACAGGTCAGAAACAAAATCGGGAAATTCTTTCGACTCAAGTTCAGACCAAGCGGTTTCTTTTGATCCACTATCAATTTGCCCGTAATCAGGACCGGCAATTACATGCTCCATATTATCATCATTGTAAGGAATGAATATGGGGCCATCTGATTTTTTATGTTTCATACCTCACAGGAATAAATATCAATCCTATGAATGTTAAATACTTAATTAACGCCACAAATTCCAAAATTCTCTAAAAGTAGGTATGTTTGTGACCTGCTTTATTACATGACCTTCAGGCCAATAAACCATTTCATCTCTATCAGGTTCCATTTTGAATACAACCAAGTCTTTTGCTGGCAAAATATCTTTATGTACTGTTCCAAATTTACTTTTTGTATAAGTTCTAGCATAATCTCTATCAAAACTTACGAAATCTCCCGGACGTATTTTAGCTATCGGAGAATTAGTTCCTCTATACACACCGACCATATCAGGAAATTTTTTAGCATTCCATCCAGCCAAATGATGAATGAATAATATTTCTTGTACATTGTTGTGATCTACAGACAAGGTAGATAATCTTGGAGAATT
>JACTVG010000151.1 GCA_015660965.1 Methanoregulaceae archaeon | reverse complement strand
CATTATACCAACTGGATTTTCTATTGCAACTTTAGGACAACGACAGTTAACAAATTTCATGAAGAAGGCCATACTAGATTGTACTCTTCCATCCTTCCATTTATCCTTCATCCATCTAGCACCAGATACACAAAGATCAGTACATGGAGGATGTGCAATAATAAGATCCCACGATGGGTCATCTAATAGACCTATTACATCTCCTTGTATATGATTACCTTTTTGTTCTGTTGGTAAAAGATCACACGACCATGCGTCATGTCCAGCTTTAGCAAAAGCTTCTCGGACAATACCTGAAAATTCACAAGCAACAAGTACTTTCATACCTCAATCATCATCTCTCTCTTTAATCCATCAGTGATCTGACGTACTTGCTTCATACGCTCATTAATCATTAGGATATTGACATTAGACCCTTGCATTGTCTTGACTACATCTTTCCGCCCCTTGGCGTCGTCTCTACAATAGACCAGGGCTTTAAACCTTAAGTTTTCATCATCTGTAGACATGGCCAAATCGAAAAGTGCCCTTTTGATTCTTTCCTGCTCATCTACTGAGAAATTAAGATTCGATTGATCTTCTCCTTCTTTACCACAATCTCTACGGAACTTAGTCGAGCATTGCATGAGTCCAGACTTCACAGCAGTAATATCTAACCCACGAGCTTCAGAGATCTCTTCAGGAGTCATCTGCTCTTCTTCGTAGGCAGTCTTTAATGCATGCAATTCTGCGGTCATGGCTACTGTAGTATAAATCTGTAAAGTTTAGTGTATCTCTTCTGTTTGCCAAATTTCCACTTGATTAACATATACCTTGACTCAAACCAGATGTTGAGGATTTTCATGTCCCAGGTAATGGCCTAGTCACTATCTCCTCTTCATTCATCTTCTCTAATGACTCGGCTTGATGAAAGAGTTTCGTAAAAGATATCGCCCTCAATAACGATTCCATCTCAGTCTTATTATGCGTATCTTTCGGGTCCCTTGTTAGATATGCCTTAGCTGTGGCTTTATCCTCTAATTTGATAGTCTTCATTGGGACCATTTCAGAAGGAATGATGATTCGATTCGACATAGGTTAGTTATGTGTTGATTGTTGAAGGCATTGTTGAAGGCATTGTTGATGATGGAGCCTCCGGCCGACTTTGAGAATTCTCACTAACTACTAAATCTTTGAAAGATTTGAGAACAGGTCGTTTTTCAAAAGTTTGCAACGAGTTGTTAAACGCACAAGGATTAATTGTTTTGTTCACTACTTCCTCTTTGGTTATTGTATTGTTCTCGATGTGCATTTTTCAAACTTTCTCTTACATCCTTCAAATCCTTTTCTAGGATCTTCCTATACCTATCTGGCATAGGATCTTTCAACCTTTTCACTAACATATCCCCCTCTGATCTAATCATCTCATATTCTTCTTTTTGCATGGCAAGTCTCTCATAGCAAATACCATGCCAACATCATATACCATCTCTATACCTCCTCTGTTTAACTATTAATAAGCCCTCTATATAGGGGCTGTATGGGATTAGGTTTTATTTTGTATATTTTGAGACACGATGATAGTCGTCGATCCCCTTTCGCTTTCTGGTTTTCTGATAAGAAGTCCCTCTAATGATTGACAGGTGTAAAGATAAGATAAACTTATTGTTAGCAAGTAAGTGATGATGATCATATGATCTAATGATTAGAATTAGGCACGCGGCGGGATTAGGGTGATAAGGTAATGTTTATAGATAACAAATAGTCCTATCTGTTAGCTGATAAGGTGGACTTTATGTTGATTTTAATCGTTCGTAAGTGATTGATTTGGTTGGACATATAGACCTTATAGATTTTTCCATATAACTCCCTGACATACCTCCCCAAATCGGGTCCTCAAAAAAATGCCCCCTCATTCTGGGATTATTTGGGGTTATATGGGGTATAAAGGGTAAATATATATATATAATGATATATAATAAATATTAGATACTAAATAACATAGAGTTATATGAGAGTTCATATAACGAGAGAATAAGAGTTGATTTAGACCGTTGAATAACAGTTAGTTAGGCCGGAGGCTACCCAAAGACCTAACGTTAATAGCTAACAATGTAGCAAAGGCTACAAATTTATGTGATTGAATGATAGGGACTTAGGTGACATGAGATAAAATAGTTTGTGTAATTGATTGCTAACAAATATGTGTGATTTATGATTGGACTGTATCATTAGTGGACAATAGTGTCCTATTGTGTCTAATAATCTTGAGACACTCTGTAACACAAAGTGTCCTCTTAACGTTAAATATGTCTGACAATAAGACAAAATGTCTAATAATATAGCTGGCACAATGAGTGCTATAGGTGTGGTCCCTGCACGAATGCGTGTGGGCAACGGTTTGACATTGTGAGTGAGTTGACCAGCAAATACCGGCAGCATGTGGTGCGCACCTGATAGCAGGTGGGAATAATACTAGGTATCGGTGGGATATCCTAGGAGGGATGATAGCACGGGATGGCATGTTGGATAGCTGGACGAGTCTCAGTGGATATAGACGGTGTACGAGTGGCTAGGTAGCGGACAGGTGACTGT
>JACTVG010000016.1 GCA_015660965.1 Methanoregulaceae archaeon | reverse complement strand
TGCGACAAAAAAACAACGTTAAAAGAACATGGGCTTAGACTTCGTTAGAAGTTCGCTTTTGCTTATATACTTGTCCATGCTTATCGAATATATCTTACACAGACACATTATTTAAGCCTCCGCTAATACCCAAATTATACCACAATTAAGACTTGCGAAACTATATGAAATGTCGACGAAACCAAATCAAAGCCGCTTTGATTAGAAAAAATGCTGGGAGCGCCCAGGACCCAGGAAGGCCGAGCAACTCCAGCGGAAACATAGGGGTGGCCACCCCTAGCGATCCCAGGCTCCAGACGCGCGCGGTCACATTTTGCAGTTTCGCCTTATCTTGAACAGGCCGCCGAAGCAGTGTCTCTGCAATCCATGTCTTTAGCTTATCGCCAAAGTAGCATGGTACAAGATTGGCGTTATTTCTGCATGTACGCGCGGTTTCCTGGTGCCCAGGGCGATTAAGAGTCTTTCGAAGTTTTCCCCTGCGTTGTCGCTCGATATTTTTTCTTGCGGAGTTACCGCAGCCCAGAGGTAATTTTTCTACTGGACGGTTTCGGCCCTGGACGCTTTCAGGCGCGCGTTAAAACTCTGGCCTGCTCACCTGGTCCTCTGCGTTAGGCTCTAAGGTGTGAAAGTAACTTTCTTCCTGCTTTTCGTGCGTGTGGTGGTTGTAGCGGTCCACTAAATCGGAGACGATCCGCTGCAAAACAAACACCTGGCCGTTAAGCTGCGCGATCTGCCGAAGGTGCTCGGCTGTAGCCTTGCGTAAATCTTGAATTTCTGTTTCGTTAGTCGTGTTTCTCGCCTCTTGGCTGCTGTTCCTCTTCGGCTTGATAGTTGCATGGTCCATCGGGGAAAACGTCGTATAAATCCGCTTCACATTCTAAGCATTTAGTTTCTAGCTCTCCGTCTTCCGTGTACTTGCCTGTTTTCGGGTCAAAGGCTCCTGTTAAGGTCTCGTTTATTTCTATGCGTTTTAGGGGTTCACTGCAGGAGGGGCAGAGCGGTACTTTAAACGTCGGTTGAGTTGTGGGTTTCGGGTCGTATGTGTCCCTGGCTGCTGTCTCTATGTAGGCGCGCAGCTCTCTTAGTTTCTTGAGATAGTTCAGGGCTATGCCGTCCTTTGTTGGTAGACTTTCGCTTAGCATGGCCAACACATCAAACTCGTACTCCCAAGCTTTAACGAATTCCTCTCGGGTTTTTGCCTTTGTCATATTTTCACCCCTGTTAATTCTTCTATTTGGCTTTCTAAGGTACCTTTAATGCGGTCTTCTATTGTTTCTTTTTTTGTTATGTTCATACTCTCATACCATAAGGTACATAGGGATTAAAACTGTATTTAAGCGTTTCTGATAAATAACATAAAAAAGAGAAAAGAAGGCTAAATTAAGCCTTAAACGGCTATGAGGAGCGGAGCAACCAGTATTTTAAGGTCCTGGGCGTTAGCGATTAAGAAGGTTTTTCCCCTGGGCGTTAGTGCATATATTTTTTGGTGGTGTGTGCTGTCCATGTTCCACTTACTAGCAACAAGGCCATTATGCTCTAACTTGTAAAGCTGTGGGTAAACCGTTGACGGACCGACGTTTATCTTAAGTTGCTTGTTTAAAGTGGTCATTACGGCGTAGCCATGCATCGGCTTCTTGTTCAGCATCGTTAAAACATGAAACTCTATTAAGCGGCTGCCTAAATTATTCATCATTTTAATCAATTCCTCGGCTTTCAATCCATGCGGTAGAATAGTTTTTTCCTGCAAAAGCTGTTATGTCTTGCTCGGCTTCTTTGCGAGTTTTGCGCCATACGGTAGTTATCCAGGAGTCGCGGTCTGTTGGTGTGTAGTGTCCTCGTGCTCTGTATTCAGTCATTACTTAACGCGCTCCGTTGTTGTTTTTCCGCATTTGTGGCAAACGTAAAATTTGAAGACGTTGTCTTTGAATTTCGTTTCAAAAAAGTTATCTAGGTCTATAATAAGTTTTGACCCGCAGAATTTGCATTCTTTCGGTTCCTCTTTCATAATTGGTATTTCGCTCATGGTTGTTTTCCTTCTTAATAATCACTCGGTAGCATTAGCGTGTATCGGCCTGTTTCGTTTTGCGCTATGTAAACGGTTTGTTTTTTGCCGCTTGGCAGCTCTACCTGTCCAATAACAAACCAGTCGTCTTTTATGCGTTTGCTGAAAATCTTTAAGGCAGCTACAACCAGGTCTATAATGTTTGGCATGTTAAGCGTTTTTTCTTTGCATGGCAGAACCTTATTTCCACTGTTCGCAAACACGATCCAGGTCGGGCATCTCTGGCAGCGATCCGCTTTTCCTGCGTCCTCAACTTTTACAGCGTTGTTACATCGGTCATTCCAATAACCCAGATCTAGCAGCGACGTAGTTATGTATTTTATAGGCAGTTCTCCATAAGGCTGCAGCTTTTTTGCCTTCACAAGCAGGTCTAAATCGAATAAAAAGCCGTCTTCGGTTGCCTCTTCACTCGTGTATTTACTTACTAACTGAAAGCCCTTGTAGGGGCCTTCTTTTATTATGTCGCCCTCTTCAGGCGTCTTATTTTCGTTTATGTTTTGGTTTTTCATACTCTCACCAAGAACCCTTAAGGCATAGTTATATTTAAGCGTTTGTGCTAAATAAACCTATGCAAAGCATTTTTTTAAAGAAGGGAGGACCCAGACGCAGACTCCGCCTTGAAAGAGAGAGTATGAAAGCTAAATCGCCCAAGATGAAGCCTGCGCCCGGACCCTATAGGTTTACTTACTGAAAGTTGCATTTAAGCATTATTGCTAAAGTAGAAACGCGCGCGTAAAGATTAAACGAAAAAAATACGCCAAACACTAATAATGATCCACGAGTAGACACTTCTAACTAACTAGTGTGGCATATTTAGTGTAAAAAGTGTGACTCATAATTCCCATGAAAAAAGAAACGTATCTTTCAATTTTTTATTTATAAATACATGAAATAATCGTTTAGGTGTAAATGTACCCCATTTCACCACATTGCGGATAAGCTCTTTTTTCCATGCAAACGTAGATATCCCTAAATAGTGAGGCTATTTTTTTTCTGAAAAGCCTTAAAAATACATGCCTTCTAGTGCTTCTATGCGTCTAATTTTTCTTCGTTTCTTCTGGTTCTTCATTTTCGAGTGCTCCAAGTTTTCTAAGTATATATCTTGTTGGTTCTCTTTCCTGGAAGTAGCCGCAGCGGTGGCATTGGCCCTGATAGGGGCATGTCTCGGGATATTGTCCTCTAAAATCCATGAAGAAAAGCCATCGTCGGCTATTTTGGCACCAGGCTAATTTTTCCTCTGTTTCTAAGATTTCTTTTACGCCGCCGACTAAGCCTTCCTTTTCCGGATGCTCGCGTTTAGCGTGGCCTGATGCAGCGTTAGCGGCATACACTGGACCGGTCATTATTGCGGATTCCCATTTGCAGATAAAGCAGCAGCCTTGGAAACCTTTTCTTTTCAATAGAACTTCTCTCCGCGTTTTCTTCTGTTAGGTTCAATATGGGTGCCGCATTCGGAGCAGTCGGCTTTTCCATGTTTCTTTTTAAGCTTCACATGCGCCCGGCAGGTTGGGCAGCAATCCCAATTCGTAAACTTGCTCATTTTATCGGTCTCTTTTAGTCCACTTTCCTTATGCTGAGGAAGTCGCTTTTCTCCAAAGCCTGCAGGATAGCGTTGCCTATGATATGCGGGGGTTCAGAGGCATCTAAGGTTTTGTTGTATGTTGGCCTTGCCACGTTTACCTTGAAGCCTATGACCTTAATTCTCAATTTTTTCCACTCCTAAAGCTTCTCGTCTTCTTCACTCATAGAGTCCGGCTCCATGCGGGTACTTGTGCACTATCCATTCCTTCAGGGTTTTCTCGTCTATTCTATAGACAACTTCTAAAAGGTCAGTGATTGCGTTTTTGGCTTCTTTAACTGATAGTTTTTTCTCCTCTGCTTCGTCTGCTCCAGTGTTGAAGCATTCGATGTCTATCCAGTTCTCCAGAGCATCTACATAACTTTCTAAGGCTCTTAAATATTCTAAGGTTTTGAAGCCTTTTTCTTTTGGTCTTTCAGGTAAACCTTTAACTACAGGCACATTTTTCATTCTCCAATAGTGTTTTGCTTAAGGTTGCTGCGTTGCCGAGAACTATGTACGGCGTTGCACCGTGTTCCTCGGTGTGCATTATCGAAGCCTCCGCAAAGAAGCTCTGTCCAGCCCAACGTTTCAGCCTTAAGCATGTGTTTTATGGTTGACTTAAGTATTTAAGCGTTTGTGATATTAATCTTTTCCATTTCAGTTATGTTGATTTACGTTCCTTTATCCACATTCTTGTTTCAGCGTTTTTGAGTATGAGCTGGCCGTCTTTGCAAGCTTTGTTTTTGAACCATACCAGGCGTTTCCACAGTACATCTTTGTCGTCTCCGAAGAGTGCAAGCATCCAGTCCCATTCGGGCATCCATACCGGGTAAACTTTCCAGGTGAAGCTGCTGTCTTTAGCCGCTATGTTCCCGCATATTTTCTCCAGGTCTTCGCGCAGGTCTTCGCCTTTGAAGGTTAAGCAGCCTACGTAAGATGCTTTTTTGAACGGTTTAATCTGCGGCTCGATTTTTTGGGCGAGTTCTTTAACTTCCTGGTCTGCCTTCTCATTTTCTCCTCTTATTAAAAATTCGTTTATGTTTTCAACCTCCATTTTATAACCGTCATTTAGGATTTGCTCGAGGGGAAGAACACACTCTTTACCCTGGTTCTTCTCATCAAAGCACAAGTCCACATACACTTCACCCGGGTTTAAGGCCCACTTCTTAAGCGCATACACTAAGCGATCCGCATGATCCCACAGCAAAGCCCGGATTTTCAAGTCCTCTTCAACCGTTACCTGCTTAAACAGCTTAATGTGGAAACCTACGCCGCTCGAGGAAACAGTTATTTCCATGGGTACGCCTGGAAGCATACGCCTGGTAGAAAAGAAAACTCGTAGAAGCTGAACGATGCTCGAGTGGTCCAGGTCTACACTGATCTGCTTAACCATCTGAGCTTTATCTTCTATGAAGCTTTCACCGCCCATCGAATTCCTAATCATAATTCCACGTCACATTTTTCTCTGCATGTTATTTTTCTCCTGTGTGCTGCAGGACCGCAGCGATATCTTGAACCCGGACGCCTCGAGCAATCCCTGGCGGTAGACAAAACTCGCAAAAATAAGGGTGTTTAGTTTCATCCCAGGGAACATAGTAGCATTGCATTTCGTCATAAACCCATTTAGATAAATATATGGGAATACCACAGCGACAGCATTCTACTTGTGTAATTTTGTCAGGCCAGATTTTTTCAAAGTCAAGAGGGATAATGATGGCGCCTACGCAAAAAGGCGTTTTTCCAGCGTTTTGCTTCATTATTTTTGCATGACGTTGCTTCATAAAATCATTAAATTCTTGTGGTGACATGTGCTTCTTGCTCATCTTTTAAAACCACCTTAAAGGAGTTTTGCAGTTAGGGCAAGGTACTGTGCCTTTTAAGACGATGTTTTTGCAGTTTGGGCATTGATAGCGTCTCATCTCTTGGGCTTTATTGATTATTCTTATAACTTCCATCGGTCCTATAATGGAAATTATGAAGTCAATGAGGGCGTTAACTTCGCTCATCTTTCTACCTCTATGTCTAAGAGTTCAAGAAGCTGCGTTAGTGTGAGTTGCCACCATTTAGCAGGGACCTCTTTTTCTAGGTAGCTGCGGAGTTGTGCGTAATCATAGTCGAAAAGTTCTAGGCGCATGGGTACTGTTTTGAAGGCTTTTATTTCTGCAGCCGTTTCGGATGGCACTACTCTTTTGTCTGCTAAGTTGTAGTTTATGTTGGCGCCGTATTGGATTCCCCATTGCCACATGTTTTGTCCCTGGATAATTCTGCCTTCATAGGGGGGTTTAGCCATGTCTTTGCGTAGTAGTGGAGACTCGTATCCTGGGCGCCATTCTCCTGCGACAAGGCGGGGAGCAGCAACAAACGCCCGTAAGATTTTATTGGCAAGTTCCTTAACTTTCTCTTTTACTTGTTTGCTGTTTACGCATTTAGATTCAAGATGAGCCTCTAAATGCCGTTCCGTTCCTGGGCTTGTGTACGCATAATAAATTACATAAACAAAGTCTATCCAGGCAGCCGGCAACTCTTCACGTATACGCTTAATCCATTCCTTAATAATCGGGTATCTGCCATGAATGCTACTTATCCAGCCTTCCATGGTCGTCTGCGGCTTAGGATATCGGATGTGCCAGTTTCGTTCTCGCGCCAGTTCTAGAGTTTCACGCAGCTCAGTTTCAATAACCTGCAGGCCGTCTTCTATAGTGTCTACGTTTTTAGCTATGATATTGCATTCTTTTAAGTGCTCATCTATTACGTCTTGCTGCTCCCAGGCGCGAAGCTGCTTTTTCCATGCCCTCACCTGCTCCAGATATGCTCGTGTGAGCCAGTCGGCGCGGCGTACCCGGTACCAATTCCACCAATAACGCCAGATACATGCAAGCCTGGGGCGGTCACGTAGTAACTGTTCAAAATGGTCCATCTTTGCCTCGGCAGCCAAAATAACACGGCGCTTAGCCTCCAAGAACTCAGCAGCCATAAGCGATTATTCCTTTTCTAAGTCTTTCAGCTTAGATAGGTCTATGTGTCCAATGCATCCTCCTGTAACTTGAGGCATAGAAATATCGAATGTATCACCAAACCATTTCTTAAACTTCTCTAAGTCAATAACGACATTATACTTTAAGAATCTCGCATTTTCGAGTAAGTCTTTTAATGCTTCATCCAAAATCTTATTGAGGTCGTTTGCAAACGGTTCATCTTCAGGGTCTAACTCTGGATTTTGAGGATACCCAAATAAACCGAATATCCGCTTTTTTAATTCGCCACTCATTGAAATACGCTTCTGGCTACTGCTGTTCCTTTATCTTCAACCCAGACATATTCAATACACCTAGGAAGATAACGTGTTTCAATCCGGTAATTCTTTTGATGGATGCTCATGTTTTGTCTCCGACCTACAGTTTTTCTGTTTTAGTAAATTTTAATGCGATTCCGTTTTTGTGGTAGTTGCAGAGATTTATTTCTTGTCCAGCGAACATACGCGAGTCTTGTGATACAGTCACTTTATAATCTGCTTTGGAGATGGGTCGGGGGTTCAGAGAAAAGGCTCGCATAATGCACCAATCGCAGTTTGGACCTTCTTTTTTACTCATCGGTAAGAACCTCAAATTTTATTAATTCTGTCTTTTTATTTATTTGAATTAATGCGCTTAATACAGAATCAGCTACTTTTATTGGTATGAAATCTTTATCGAGCGGAATATCAAATGTCACTCGTATAAATTGTTGAGGTCTTTTGGTCATTTAGGTGGCTTCCTTTCGCATTTTTATAAGCAGCAGTTTACCCTGTTCGGTGATTTTAAAGGGCTTTGCGATGCGTTTGATTTCTTCGTATTGGGTTAGTCCGGCTCGTGTTAAAAAGCTGACTGTGCTTCTGGCAGTTCCAAGCGGAAGATTCAGATTTTCAGCTAATTCCTGGGTCGTTTGGCTTTTCTCGTTTAAGGCTTCAAGAACCCGCGTTACGTTGGTTACTTTTTTTCTAGGTCTTCCCATCTGTTTTTATCTCCTTTTTCTTCACTTTTCATCTAAGGCTAAATATAACATGAAGGCTGCGCCGAGTAGGTCTGCGAATGCCATGCTTACCTGGAAGATTTCTTTGTTAGCGAATGGTACAATCCATAGTGCTACTCCTGTCCAAGATGCGATTCCGCTGTAAACTGAGAGTCCGGCTAAGAACATAAGTATGTATTTTCCCAAGGTCTGTTTATTTATGCTTTCTGAGTAGCTTTTCAGCATTGTTGCTGCGAGTAATGCTATTCCGAAAGCTAAGAAACTTACTGCAGATTGCCATGCAGGGCTGCCGCCGATTCCTGGCGCAATAAGCGCAACAACTATGTAGCTGAGTGCCCACATTAGATTCCAAGCGATTGCAAATTTCATATTCAAATATTTCACCTTATCCTATTTGACTCTTTAGTGGTATTTAAGCGTTTGCGATAACGGTTCTGAGGCGTTACGCCATAGTTTTTAAGCATAAAAGTTAACTCTTCAAAGTGACATAGAGTATTCGGTGTTGATTGTGGCGCCTGATATCGGGGAACTAAAACTTTTCGCTACTGCGTTAAAGATGGGTTCCGCTTTCAGTAGCATAGATAAGTTGGCTCAGAAATGGATTGAACAAGATTACCAAGGGCGCGCCTGGCGGGATTTGAACCCGCGAGAGCTAGAGGAAGATGAAAAACGTGAATGGTATGATCTGCATGACTCATGGGAACGCGCCAACAAGGAACTGCGGGGTAAGCTGCTGCGGTTCGAGCAGGACCCTTACAGCAATGGTGCCAGTCCTATTCTTCGTTACGAGCGCATTGTTGAGAGCATGGGTGTTAGAGGCAAACTTTTCCTAGGTTTGAACAGTCGCCAAGCTAAGGGATATCGGATAATTGAGTTAGATTATCCGCGTTGGCTGGAACAACTAATGCAGACTGATAGCGGTGTGTTTCGGAGTGAGAATTTAAGCGAAGGCGAAGTTTACGCTTTGGTTCCGGAAAGAGGTTTAAGTCGTGAGCAGGAAGATGTTTTGTTTGATGAGTATAAGAAGGATTTGCAGGAGGCAGGTATTCCAGCGTGGGAAACTACGCATTTAGTCGGTGGCGAATCAGTTTTAAAGGCTGAGTTTCTTAGCCGCTATAATAAGGTTATTGATAAGCGGTTTGCTTATGATATGAATGTTTTGCGTGAGCA
This sequence comes from Methanoregulaceae archaeon, assembly GCA_015660965.1. Classification (GTDB taxonomy): domain Archaea; phylum Halobacteriota; class Methanomicrobia; order Methanomicrobiales; family Methanospirillaceae; genus MVRE01. The sequence goes on along the minus strand of JACTVG010000016.1, from coordinate 4,926 downwards.
GGCGCTTGTCAAGCAGATTAAGCGTGAACATGCGCTAGCGGTTCCTGGTCCCAGGGAGGTAGCGGTTGGTCCTCCTGTTTCTCCTGTTCGTATTGCGGTTGCGGTTCCGGTGCAGCCATCCCCTAAGGGTAAGTCTTTGACTGAGGAAGATGTGCTTTTTGACATGCCCTATAGAGACCAAGAGCCAGAAAGCCTAGACCATATAATATCAAGATTAAGCAAAGACGGTTTCGAGGTTGATATGCGTAAGCTGCAGCAGATACTTTCAGACTTGCTTAAGAAGGGAGAGGTTTTTGAGCATAGACCGGGTTTTTACGCTTGGACTGAAACAGAAGCAGAAGTGGCAGGTAAGGAAGAGGAAAAAGTTGAAGAGAAAGAGCTTAAGGAGCTGGAAATTCCAGAGGAGCCGGAGCAGACGGTTTACGTTAAGGTTCATGTTGAAGGCGGTGTACCTTCTGACGAGCAGGGCAAACCGAAGCTGCAAGCGCCGGAATTTGTACTTATGGGTACTACTTATGAAGAGTTTGCGAAGCATTCCCGGTTGCGCGCTAATCCTTGGGAAGAAGGAAGTGAGATGTGGACTAGGCCTATTGTCGGCATGATGGGATGCCAGATGCTTGTTGAGACGTTGAAAGAAGGAGAAATAGATTATGATGCAGTTGAAGACTTGCAGATGTCTTATGGCCAAGAGTGGGATGCTATTCGTGAATCTTTAGCGGATAATCCGCCGCCTTTCAATAAGTTTGCGCGTTTTCATATTAAGTGGCGTCCTGAAGACGTGTTTTGGGAGGAGTCGGCTAAGCAGGCTTACGACATTTACAACTTCCACTACACACGAGACGACCTACTTAGAGAAAGCAAGCGGAGTCTGCAGGTGATCGCAAAGATAAAAGGCATAGAGACCGGCGGCGACGAAGGTGCCTTAATTGACCGCATTGTTGCGTTTGTTCCTGGAACAGAAGAGATAGAAGAACCTAAATTAGTTGAGCAAAAACCTTCCTGGAAGAAAGGTATGCCGCTGACAGACGACCAAATAGAGCAGGCAAAATACGACGCCATAATGCATATTGCAGAAGACGATATCCCCAGAACTGTTATGATGTATTACAATCAACAGGGTAAAGATGCAGCTCTCCGGGTTTTGAAAGAAAAGATTATGAATTGGGGGCAAGGAGGACCTGATGAGCCGGATGTTCATGGTACATCTAAGGGTGTTGAAGTTTCAAACGAAATAATGAATCCGACTGACGTTAAAATCATAAGCTACCCGGACTTGCTAGATTATATTTTGCGTTGGAATGAAATGAAAGCGCAAGCATACAACAAACCTCAGCCGGCGCCAGCGGCTAAGCCGACCCCTACGGTTCCAGTGGAGAAAGCGCCGGTCACACAACCTACAAAGACTACACAGCCTACACCTACTACACCAACTCCACCGACGCCGAGACCTACAAAAATCTTAAGCAGTGAGGATATGCGGTTGCTGCAGGACTACTGGAACACTCAATTTATTCGGGCGATTGGTAAGGTTCCGGCAGGGTTTAGCAGTGTGTTTCGTATAGAGTTTCAGGAGGTTAAGATGTTGCCTTTTGTAGAGGCGAAGGCTGCGATACTTGCGGCTGCTGATCGGGAGATCGCGGGGATAGAGTCGGCACAGCGCGTGCGAACAGTAATACGTGAAGGTGAACGCATAAGTCCAGGAGCGCCCAGGGCGCCGGGTAAAAAAGGGGTTCCTATGGGTGTTCCTGTAGGGGAAGGGGAGGAGGAAGAGTTTCGTTTGCCGGTTGCTGTTGGCAGGGTGCCTCCTTCGGCTTTTCCATCTATGCCGTTGAGTGTTGGGCAGCCGTTTCCTCGTGGACCCACAAGCCTTGAGCAGCTTCGGCTTTGGAATGTTTTCTGTTATAGTATGCAGCAGGAAGGCTACGACTGCACCGCATACGCACGAGAATTCACGGAGTACATCAGCAAAAGCCAGTTTCTAAGTTGGCAGGACCTACACCAAAGATTCGATTTCTTTGTAAACACCATTATGAAAGGGGCAACCCTGCCGCCGTTGGTTCAGTGGAGAGCGAAACTTACGACGCCTACCGGGTTACGTGGAGAACTGCAGGAGCTTGAACCTTCACCTGAACCGGCGAAGTTGACGGCGCAGCAGATTGAAGATGAAGAGAGGAACGCGGTTAAGCGGCAGCGTATTTTGATATCTCATTGGGCAGCAGCCTTAATTCATCAAGCCAGATACTACAACAAAGTAAAAACCATGACAGACCTGTATAATGAAGTTGTGAATAGGGGAGTGATTGATGCTTCCATTCCGGAAACAATTTTCATACCAATTGCTAAAGAAGCCATCCGAGAAATCTACAGCCAACCACTGCGGCCAGTGGAACATGTGAAAACCGACGATGAAGAGGAAGAAGTAGAAAAACTAAATCTGGCTAAGGTGCCGTATGTAGATATTTCTCAGCAAGAAATAGACGAGTTCTTGGCAACTAGCTAAAAAAAGAAAAAAGGAAAAGAGAAGAATGTCGGTTTATGCTGGCGCCATTTCTGCTGTGCGGCTGCGGCTTCTGGGCGCTCGGCGTCCATAGCGTTTGCCACCCATCGCTGCGCTGATGCTTGCGTTCCTGCTTGCCCTATCAGGGTTTCCTACTGTCGCGTGAGCTGCTTGAGTAAACCGAGCTTTGATATCCGGCGATCCTGCACCTGGGGCGCTGCGGCTTCTACGGAAAATGGTTACGTGCTTAAGCCATTCAAAATGCTAAGCAAATTGAATTTTGGCAGCCGTAGCCATTACCATGACGGACATTTTTCCTGTTCCCGGCATCATTAGCTGTGCCGGATTTATACGCATCCATTTAGCTTGGACCATATTTTTATCTCCTAAGTATAGTAATGTGTAGGAAAAATTTAAATCCGTTGTCAACTAACTGTAAACCATGTCTACTTCAGATTTTGATAAAGGTTGGGTAATTGGTTTTATTGAAGGCGAAGGTTCTTTCACTTTTGATAAGCAGGGAGGACACCCAAAAAAGAATGGGAAAATAACTTATGTTCCAAGATTCTGTGTTAACCAGATAAATAAAGAGCCTTTGGAGTTTTTGAAGCAGTTTTTTGGTGGAGGACATATTTATCCGCGCGCCTATACTGAGAAAGATTATTGGGCTAATAATTCTCCAAGATGGGACTACGTAGTGAATGATATTGAAACATTGAAGAAGGTTAGAGATTTTTGTGAGGGCAAATTAAAGCATCCTTTTAAAATTCGTGATTTTGAAGAGTGGAAGCTACTTTTCAAAAATTTCTATGGAAAGGAAGGGCAGAGGGAACTTGCTCGTGCTCAATCAATTGAAAGATGGAAAAACCCTATTATCCGAGCTAACATTATTAGTTCCCAGAAAGCCGGATGGGTGAAAAGGAAGAATGACAGAACGCCTTAAAGATAAATCAAACTTCACTAGGCATTATCGCAAAATTGATTATGATGAGTTTTCAGCGGCTTTAAAGTCTGGGGAATTTATGTTTTATGAAAGCCCTGAGAGCCAACCTTTGAAGCGGCAGACGATTTGGAAGGCCACTAAAAAATTATCTGCTATGCTTGGCAAAAAGGTTGTTGCAATTTATGGAGAGAAAAGTAACGGTACAGAACCATCTAAGGGTTATTTGTTTATGGTTAAGGATGAAAAAGTTTAGATTACGCCTTTTGTTATTAAAGCACCTTTCAATCCGCGTACTTCTTGCAGTATGCAGTCAGTTTTTCTGCTTTGTTCAAGATTTAACGCGAGTAGGCTTATCATTATTTGTTTGTCGTTTACTTTTGCTTTTGCAAGTTTGTCTATGATTTTTGCTGTTTCGGGGGCTATTTGTGCTATAATTTCTATCATTGCTGCTGAAGCCATTTACTCGTTCTCCTTTGTAAGTGGACACTCTGATATATCATTAAGCGGAAATTGTTTATTAGTGTTTTGTAGCAGAGTTATTATCTCGTCTGCGTTTAGGTAGCGTCTCTTAGGTTTTTCATTATTTAGGGATTTAGGTATTTCATTATTTTGTTTTTTTTCTGTTAATTGTGTTTTTTGCTTATCTGTGGAAGCTACAGATGTTTCTATATGTACCTTTTGCGGTTCAGGTTCTTTCGTGTTTTTAGGGTCTATGTCTGCTGGCGGTGCTCCATTGGTGAAGTGTATGCCTAAGTGTTTTTCTGCCATGTGGTCTCTGACAGACCCCTCGATTTCCTCTCCACAAAAGATGCAGCGAACCATTTTATAGCCCTGTGGAGCCGGCGTTATACATTTGTGAGACGTATTGGTGGAATTGTTGTGCGCCTTGTCTGAACTCTTTGATTTCGTTGCTGTTTAAGCCTTCGGTGCATTGGAGCAAAATTTTAGCTAGGTCAACCGGGTGCTTCCCAAGGTTGGTATGTATGTATTCGAACCATTTTTTGAAGCTCATTTTTCCTTCAATGACTTTTATGAAGGCATCTTTGATTTTTTTTCTGTTTGCGTAGCTTACGTCTTTAATGTTCTGTGGGTAATCGGTGTATATAGGCAGGAGTTTTCGGGTTAATTTTTCTATAAAAACCTCTAGGTCTTGGTCTCCCTGGCTTTTCATTACAGCTCCATTTTGAGGCACATACTTGTTCAGCAGCGGAGTTGCTTGTCCAGGCTTGAAAAGGAAGCCGCATATAGGGCATTTGTATAGTCCGTTTGGCTGCCTAACCGTTGTAATTCTACAGTTGCGGCAAACCGACATTTTAGTACACGTTGCCTAATTTCATGTTGTTAAACATTTCTCGCATCGCATTAACTACGTCTAAATGGGTTTGTTCTTCGTTCATGTGTTTGTAGATTTTTCGCTCTAGCTCGTTTAGGGGCGTAGCAATTTTGTCATATTCATCATCAGGTAGACCTTGTTTTCGGAGTGCTA
>JACTVG010000150.1 GCA_015660965.1 Methanoregulaceae archaeon | reverse complement strand
TATCGATGATATCAAAGTGCTTAAAATTAATTGATTATATAGAAATATAATTTGAAACATAATTTTTATTTTGTCCTGTAACCAACAAATGAGAAACAATGTAAAGTGGATTATTGAGCTAGTAGGGAAATACCGAGGTTCTGATTTCTTCAGGAATGTTTTTCATCTGGTTTCAGGCACAACAATCGCCCAATTAATCCCTATCTTATTGCAACCAATATTACGGAGAATTTATACTCCTGCCGATTTCGGGGCTTTTGCAATCTATTTTAACGTTATGAGTATTCTTGCAGTAATCCTGACTTTACGGTATGAACAGGGAATAGTAATAGCAGAAAACGATGTTGAGGCAGCAAATGTGATTTCTTTAGCTGGAATGTTCGCTTTTATTTTCAGCTGTCTGATTGCAATAATTCTTTTTATATTTTTCAAAAACATCCAGATTTTACTCCATTTTCCTCTTACACATATTTCATGGCTTTATTTTTTACCGCTCAGTGCATTTTTATTCAGTATATATGATGTTTTTAATTACTGGCTTATAAGGAAAAAAGCTTTTAAGTCCTCTGCATTGAATAAAATAAGCAGGAGATTAGTTGAAGGTGGGGTCCAGGCATTTTTTGGTTTCAGGCATAATATATATGGACTGTTTTTTGGAGATATCATTGGAAATCTGATAAATGTCATATCAGCTATCTTTCAGGTAAGACGAAAGAACTTTACAATGTCATTCGTATCAAGGGTAAACCTGACTGCAGTATTAAAACGATATTCTCACTTCCCAAAGTATAATCTGGTTCCTACTTTACTTAATGCTGCTAGTTTAGCTCTTCCTTTATTATTTATAAACAAATTGTTCGATCCGATTCAGGTAGGATATATTGATTTAAGCAGACAGGTTTTAGCGGTGCCATTAGCCCTTATATCCATAACAATCGGACAGGTTTTGTTACAGCGTCTGGCGCAAAAGCGGAATAATAATTTAAGTATTTCGCAAGACCTTAAGGTCCTGTTTTATGGGCTTGGTATTACAGCAGTTTTAGAGATAATTATTATTCTTTTCTTTGGAGAGTCTTTATTTGGCATTGTATTCGGAAAATCCTGGGCTATTTCAGGTTCATATTCAAAAATTCTCGTGTTTAGTTACTCGGTAAAATTTATAATGACAACCTTAAGTATTGCTTTTATTGCACTCGAAAAAATTAAATTGATTGCAATCTGGCAGATCTCATATTTCTGTGCCATCTCATTGTTGGCATTTGTCGGCAAAATCACTGTAGTTCAGTTTCTTGGCTTATATGTTGCTATCGAATTAATTTCTTATTCAGCCTATTTTGTTTTATTAGTTAAAACTGTAGGAAAATATGAAAAACAAATTGCTGGTTTGAAAGAATGAACATAGAAAAAGACAAATTAATCAAACTCATTTTAGAATGAAGTTATTAATAAATAAAGTAAGCCTGTATGTAGTCTTTCTGGTTCTGATTATCAACTATGTTCTTGAATATCAATATGTTCATTTTTTGTCAGTTCATTATGGCTATATGGGATACACGCTCGATTTCAATCTCTCCAAGTATATTGTAACTAAAGTAATTCTTGTCTTTTTCCTGGTTTATACATTTTTTCTGTTTCGAAAATCCCATTTTATTTATACTATCTCCATCTTCCTTCTTCTTTTCTTCTTTATTCCCGCTACAATTTTTTTTAGTTATAAAAATATTCAGGCAGGTCCATTTATTGGAACAACATTATTGATCATAATCTTTTTTCTTGTTGCTCCCCTGAAGATTAAATTGAACGTAATAAATATTAAACAAAGACATCTGGATTTTATTGTAGTGTTCATGGCACTGCTGTGCTGTATACCGATTTTCATTATCGGCTCTTCGCATATTAATCTTAATACCTTGCTTTTTAAAGATATCTATGAAACACGAGCATTGCATAAAAAAAATACATCTTCTTTATATAATTATATGTTTATGTGGGAGATAAAAATTTTGTTGCCAATGCTTCTGGTCTACGGTTTTTTCAGGAAGAAAATCTTATACATAATAATAGGCTTTTTCCTTTTGTTGTTCTTATATACAATTTCCGCTCATAAATCAGTTTATGTAGCAATTTTTGCCCTAATCTTATTTTATTACCTGGGAGATAATTATGTTTCTAAACTTGCCCGCTTTCTGTTTTATTTAGTATTATTAATGCTACTGGTTGCTCCTCTCGTCGTGCTGTTATTTAAGACGAATATGCTCAATGCAATGTTATATGAACGTATATTCTTTGATCAGAGTTTACTTACATATTACTATTTCGATTTTTTTCATGGTAAGCCAATTTACTTTTCAGAAAGTCTTTTTTTTGATCTGTTTTTTACTTACCCCTATAATACCCCTTCTGCATATCTGATAGGATTTGTTTATTTTCATTCCACAGTATCGCATGCAAATACTGGCATTGTTGGAGATGCTTATATGAGTCTCGGGTATTCGGGTGTTTTAATTATTTCGCTTATTTTTTCCGGATTCTTTAGTTTCTTAAATTCTCTGGATATTGATTCCAGGTTTTTTGGTCTGTT
>JACTVG010000149.1 GCA_015660965.1 Methanoregulaceae archaeon | reverse complement strand
ATTTTGCATTTTTTCTGTTGTTATGTGTAAATATTGTTCCCCATATTAATCCGTCGCTTTTAGTGACCAAATCACAATAATGAGGCATACTTACGGAGAACTTTCTCCAAGAGAACCCCCATTCTTCTTGGCTGTGCATGTCAAAATCTATACTTCCTTTCCATCTATATTCTTCGCTATTTGGATTTATAATAGCATTTTTTAATTTGTCTGCTTTGTCTTCTCCAAATATAGTTCTCAGTTTGCCTCCTTCATTTAGTTCTCTATTCCATATGTCAAAAGCCCTTTTCTCATAGCAACAGTGTTCTGGAAAATAAGTTTTCATAGCATGAGCAAAATAAACGGTTTCCATATCCAGAAATTGTTGTTTCATAATACCATTCTTTTTTGCTTCTAATTCGTACATTTCATTTAACATGTCCGAATCAAATTTTTTCAATAGCGCAGATCTTAGATCTATAATTTCATTTATTATGTGACCTAAGTCTTTGTTTTTTGTTTCCATATTTATATCATCTCATCTTTGTCGATCAATTAAATAGATTCTTTTTTCTTTTCATATTCTATAAGTAATATATTTTCAAGATCTATATTTTTTATCATATCGGTAATATCGTTCCTTACCAATTTATTGCATAATAATTGTGTATCTAATTCAGATATTAGTTTTGTAACATAATCAATATCGCTGAGATTATTCTTTATTTGTTCCAATATGATTGTAATATTTGCTTTTGTATCTGTACCAATATATTTTTGTGCTGTTTGAATATTATATCTTCTTTTTAATGAGTCAATTTCTTTTCGCAAATTATGTGATGACTGTTTTTTTGTTTTTATTTTCTCTACGTCTTCTGATCTAGAAGATTCTTCCAATTCTTTTATTTCTCTTTCAAATGTTTTTACGTTATGCTCAAACTTAGCTATAGTATCTAGTACATATTGTGGCGTTTTTTGTATCGATATCATTTCATCTTTTATTCCAAGACCTTCTTTGAATTTATTTATCTCTTTTCTGATTTCAGTCTTTTCATATGTTTCTTCTACTTCTTTGAAACAATTTTCCATATGTTCTAATTGGTCCAACATAAATTTTGGTATTGTAATAATACCATATTCTTTTTTTAATATTTCAATTTCTTCTTGAATGTTTTTTGCTATTTCTGGTGTAACAGTATTTTTTATTTCTTCAAGTCTTTTTATACGCATTGATATGTCTGTAGGTATTTTTGTTCTTGTATAATATTCTTTTTGAGTTATTTCGCCTTTATCGTTCCAATGTGTAGAGTGACACGTTGGGTCTGGACATGCTTTTGGTATTATACCAACTTGTTTCGGTATCCATATGTTGGCACAGTTTTCACATATACAAACTGTTATTTCACTTTTCTTTATCATATTTTCATCTCTTTAATTAGTTGTTTGTTCTCATACGTATTTATGATATATACTTAATACAACGTATAAGTATAAATAGCTTCCGCTAACAGAAATGCTGCGATACTAAAAGACGTTATGCGATACTAAAAGACATCAGATAAACTCAGGGCGCGTTGTTCTAGCTTGTCTGATCAATAAAAAAAGTTCTGTATATACTCATTATTTCGGTCTTGGCAGTTCATATCTACAAATTTTACATTCGTAACTTGTAATCGAATGATTCATAATTGAATAATTTGTATAGCAATAAGGGCATTTGCCAACATTTGTTTTTCTAACAGATCCATTCTTTGTGAGAATTGTTTTGATCAATACACATATTCCAACAACAACCAGCCAGAAAAATATTGTCGCTACAAATATTTTGGCAAATTCAATATATGTATTCACTTTTTGTTTCTCGTATCTAAAAAAGTTTTTAGACCTATTCGCACCATTTTATCTTATCATCACAAAAGTCACTAATTGATTCTTCTTTTGTAAGTATTGTTTATGAAAAGCCAATATATGTTCTTTGATATCTAATGTATTGACAATATTACCACAAATTTTGCATTTAAGTTGAAATGGTCTTGATAAGTTCGTTGAATTGATCACAAGTTTTCTCCCATGTATAGTTTGATGCGAATTTCAAAGCATTTTTTGAATATTGATCTCTTAGTTTTTTATCAGAATATATTTCTTTCATTTTGGAAGCTAAGTCAACCTCATCAACTAAGGATCTATATGTCAAATCCTGTAACATATAATCTGCTTGAATTTTGGCCAATAGTCCTCTAGGGCCTATAGTTTTACTTTCGCGTATTGGATCTTCTATAATTTCTCCTATTAATTCTGTAAAACTGGTACAGTCTGGAGCAATATATGGGTTTCCTACTGTCATACTCTGTAATGTATCAAGACCAAATCCTTCACTAGATGATGCAGAAACTCCTACATCAGAAATGTTATAAAGAATATTGACAGCCTGTTCACTCCAATTACCATAAGAAAATGTTACGTTATTTTGAATCTTAAGTCTATTTGAGATTTCTAATAGATCAATGCCTGTAGGTGATATAGGATTAGTATGCAAATGCAGGCAAATCCTATCTGCTAGTTGTTTTGTATCTATAAGTATTGAATATGCTTTTAACAATCGT
>JACTVG010000148.1 GCA_015660965.1 Methanoregulaceae archaeon | reverse complement strand
GGAAAATTGAAAAGGTCAAAGGAAATGGCAGTTTTATCACTGAAGTTTCAATGGATGAAGTGGCTCAACACCAGACACCTGTGGAACTCTTTTTCATTCTTAAAATGCTGGCTTCTGAAAACATACCCGTTCAGACAATAGCGCCGAAGTTTTCAGGAAGGTTCAATAAGGGTGTTGATTATGTTGGTGATCCTCTATTGTTTGCCAGTGAATTTGAATCTGATCTTCTGGTTATTGACTATGCAGTTAAGGAATTTGGTCTGCCTGAGAACCTGAAGATGAGCATACATTCGGGATCGGATAAGTTTGCAATCTATCCTCACATTGGTTCAATAATAAAAAAATATGACAAGGGAATACATCTGAAAACAGCTGGGACAACCTGGCTTGAAGAAGTGATTGGTCTTGCCGGATCAGGTAGGGAAGGTCTCGATTTTGTCAAAGAGATTTATATTAAATCGCTGGAAAAAATCGAAGAGTTGTGCACACCCTATGCCGATGTCATTGATATTAAAGTGTCTTCACTCCCTTCAAAACAGCAAGTTTATGAATGGAACAGCAATAAGTTTTCAGATTCATTAAAGCATACTCCCGGAAGTCCTGATTACAATCCGGACATGAGGCAATTGATTCATGTTGCATATAAGCTCGCAGCTATTAGGAAAAATGATTATTTCAGGTTATTGGAAAAGAACGAGCAATCTGTTTCGAAGTGTGTTTATGAAAATATTTATAACAGGCACATCTGCAGGTTATTCGATATAAAATAAGGACCATCACTCAGGAGTTTTCGCACCTGTTATCATTTTTGCTTCCGTCTGATGCAGATCAAATACCATGATTTCGTTCATTCCTTCTCTTAGACAGGTGGATGGACAAAAAAGCCTTTTTTGGGGTCCTATATTCCAGTAACGACCTAGATTATGTCCGTTAACCCAGACAATACCTTTGGTGAATTTTGAAACATCAATATAAGTATCAGAATATAAATCGCCTTCCCCCCTTGACAGAACAAAATTGCCTTTAAAGAAAACCCCCGGTTTATTAAGCGATTTCCCTGAGGATCTTAGATCCCAGATAAATTTTTTATCCATCGGAAGATTATATACCTGCCAGTTTAGTAATATAGTTCCATTAAGTGTCACACTGTCAGTAATGCCTTTCCTGTCAATAAGATTTTTTCCATAATTTATACGTCCCATTCCTTCAACTAAAATCTCAAGTACAGGCGCTTCTGCATTGCTTGCCGGTAAATCAATTGAGTTTATTCCCTCTCTTCTGTCGAGTTTTCCGATGTAATTACCATTCAGAAAAACAGTTGCATAATCATGAACATCAGTCACAGTAAGCTTACCGTTTTTAATTCCTTTAAGTTCAGTTTTATATAAAATAAAGCCATGGTACTGACCATAAGCTTCAAAAGTCTTAGGCTGAATTGAGCTCACAGGTTGAGGCAGATTATCCCAGACAGAGGTAAAAGGCTGCATTCCCATCGGCGTTATTACAAAGGAAGGGACTGAGTCAGGGATTTGTGGAAGTACTTTCCCTTTAGGAAGATATGAGCTGATAAGCTTCCTGAGAGCCATGTACTTAGGAGTTGGTTGACCCTGCTCGTTGATTGGAGCATCATAATCGTAACTGGTAACATCGGGTTCATACCCTTTACCGCCGGAGTTAGCTCCTGCAGTATATTCGAAATTGGTTCCTCCATGAATGACATAAAAATTAAACGACTTCTTGTTGTCCATAAGGAATTTCACCTCCTTTAATAATTCTGAAGTATCAGGCTTTGCCCATTTCTCACCCCAGTGAGTTAGCCAGCCGGGGTATGTTTCGCTGCTGAATACAGGTACTCCCGGATTTATCTTACTGGCAAGTGCAAAGTCTTCTGAAGAACTTCCGGAATCCAGACCAACTGCGCTTCCAGGAAGAGATCCGGCTTTCAGCATATTTGTTGTCGGACCATCAGCAGTATAAGTTGGTATATTAATACCATCGGAAGCCCAAACTTCTTTCAGTCTCAACAGGTAGTTCCTGTCATTTCCAAAGCTTCCATACTCATTTTCAATCTGTAGCATCAATAATGGTCCTCCTTTGGTTATAAGAAATGGCTTGATCACTTCAGCCAGTTTTGCAATATATCGTTCTGCAGCTGCCATATAGCGTGGGTCCATACAGCGTAATTTTATATCTGGTATCCGCAAAAGGTAAGGAGGAATTCCGCCAAGATCCCATTCTGCACAAACGTAAGGTCCTGGTCTGAGTATCAACCACATCCCCTCTTCCTGCACAATTTTAAAAAAATCAGCCAAATTATGATTACCCGTGGTAAAATCGTAAACGCCCTCTTCAGATTCGTGGTAATTCCAGAAAACATAAGCTGTTATTGTATTGCAACCCATAGCTTTAGCCATCATGATTCTGTGTCGCCAGTATTCATAAGGTATCCTCGCCGGGTGCATTTCGCCACTGATTATCTGAAAAGGCTGTTCGTCAAGAAGAAATTCTGATGTCCCTAATTTGAAAGTATGTTTCGGTTTCTGAGCCTCGACTGAAAACGAGAATAAAATTAATATCGTCACAAAAGAGATAT
>JACTVG010000147.1 GCA_015660965.1 Methanoregulaceae archaeon | reverse complement strand
TATTTATCTTCTCCTGAAGTTTCAGGTTGGCATATTTCATATTGGCATTCTGATTGTAATAAAGGATTATCGTCCCGGAACGGGAGGTAATGTTTGATTCAATCTTTTCAATGCCTTCGAGAGTACCAATGGCGCCTTCAAGTGGAATTATCGCCTTGCTTTCAATGTAATTCGGATCCAGTTCGAGAGTTGTCGTTACCTGAACAATGAGAGTCGGAAGTTGTGAATTGGGGAAAAGTTCAATAGGGAGTCTCTTATAGGAAACATAACCAAGCATTGTAAGCCCGATAAAGAACATACAGATCAGTACCTTTCTCTTTATAATGAAATTCATTTTATCTACTGGTCTTTGTCATTATAAATAACTATTCATTTGCCGGCTTTTTTCTTGTGATCATTTCACTGAAAGAATCAAAGACCCAATATACACAGGGTATTACTATCAGGGTGAGGATTGTTGATGTAACCAGTCCGCCAATCACTGCAAGTGCCATTGGAGATCTGAGTGATGCACTTTCTCCGATACCGATTGTAAGTGGAAGAAGCGCAAATATTGTTGTGAGACTTGTCATTAAAATTGGCCTTATTCTCTGCGATCCTGCTGTTACTATTGAGTCTTTTTTGTTTAATCCGGTCTGACGCAGCTGATTAATACGGTCAATAAGAATAATTGCATTACTGACAGCAATTCCTCCAAGCATTATGATACCTATATATGCCATCATGTTGAGGCTTTTTCCCAGTACAAAGAATGTCAGAATTGTACCTACAGCAGCAAGAGGTATCGTTAATAAAATGACAAAAGGTTGAATTATTGATTCAAATTCAGCTGCGAGCACCATGAATACCAGAATAATTGACAGAATCAACGCAAATGTAAGATTCGACATCGATTCTTTTCTCTTCAGTTCTTCACCGGTTATCTGAATCCTGTAGTTTGCGGGCAATGGAATTGATTTTAACAATGCATAGGCATCTTTTACAACTTTGTCAAAAGGTCTCGATTTATTTACCATGGCATATATATAGCTGGTCCTGCTTTGATCACGCCGCGTAATTTCTCTGGGAGATATAACTTTATTAACAGTGGCTAATGAACTCAATGGCACTTTTACCGATCCTGCAGTAATTAGCAGGTCTTCAAGCTGATGAAGTGACAGATCCCCAAGCTTTATGACAATGTCCTTCTCTTCTCCTTCCTTTTCCATAGTACCTGCAGAAGCGCCTGAGAGATAACTTTGGATCTGGCTGATAACACTGGTCACTGAAACATTATAATAACTGGTCTTAAACCTGTCGACAGCCACTTCTATTTCAGGAGTCCCCTCATCAAGGGAAGTTGTAATATTGTACAGACCGGTGTTATTCTGAAGCGCCTTTTTTGATTCATCTATTATCTTTTCAATTTCGGTATAGTCTTTTCCTTTTACTTCAACTACAAATGGAGCTTCGCTGGTCCCCAGAGTATTCTGCAATTCTGATTCTTCCTGTGAAAAGCTAACTTCAAGATCAGGAATAGTCTTAAGGTATTTTTCAACTGTCCTGATAACATCTTCCGTAGAAGTTGCATATTCATTTTTCAGGAATATTTTGATATTTGCGACATTCTCATTAGTGGAAGTTGCCGACTGAGTAGTTGTTGTATTTATGTCACCGCCTGCCTGGCTGTAAATCATACTTATTTTGTTACCAAGAAGTTCATTAACTGTTCCTTCTATTTCTTTGATTGTGTTTTGAGTGCGCTGAAGATTTGTTCCTTCCGGAAGTTTTAATCCTATGGTAAACTCCGGTGAAGCTGATTTTGGCATGTATTCACTCCCAAGCTTTGGTATGAGAAGCACTGTTAATCCCATAAACAGGATTGAAAGGATGATTACAATCAATCTTTTTTCAATGACTTTTGAAAGAAATTTTGGATACCATCTGAATTGCATGGGGCTGCTTAGCTGAACATTCCGGCCTTTCTTTTCGCCAAAAAGGGTACTTACCAGCATTGGTATAACCAGCATTGCAACAAACAGAGATGAAATAAGTGCAAAAGCCACGGTCCAGGCCTGATCCTTGAACATTTCACCGGAAGCTCCCCTGAGATAAACAATTGGCAGGAAGACAACGATAGTCGTTATTGTTGAAGCTGTGATGGCTCCTCCAACCTGCCCGGTACCAACAACTGCTGCCTCGCGCAATGACATCCCTTCATCTCTGTTCCTGGTAATATTCTCGAGGACGACAATTGCATCATCAACCAGCCTGCCTGCTCCGAGTGCCAGTCCACCCAAAGTCATTATATTTAAAGTCAGATGATTAAAATACATAAGGTTGAAGGTTGCTATTATGGAAATAGGTATGGCAACGCTGACCACCATCGTAGTCCCTATCCTACGCAGGAAAACGTACAGAACAATCATTGCAAGGAAAATGCCGATAAGCCCTGAATTTTTAACCTCTTTGATCGCATTGTCAATGTATTTTCCCTGGTCCTTTACAACTATGAATTCATATCCGGGAAGGGCTTTCGCAAGATTGCCCAAAGCTTTGTTAAGATTCTTGACCGCTTCAACTGTGTTGAATTTGGGCTCTTTGTAAATAGACAAAC
>JACTVG010000146.1 GCA_015660965.1 Methanoregulaceae archaeon | reverse complement strand
GCGCCGGCGCCTGTGGCAAATACCAGAGGAGAAACTCCAAAGATGAAAGCGAATGATGTCATCAGAATAGGACGCAAACGCAACCGAACAGCTTCAATAGTGGCTGCGACAATTTCAATGCCCCGATCGACACGCTCTTTGGCAAATTCTACAATAAGAATAGAGTTTTTAGCCGCAAGACCTATCAGGGTTATCAGACCAATCTGTGCATAAACATTATTTGTCAGAGATTTAGAACATGTCAGCGCCAATATAGCTCCAAAGGCAGCGAGAGGAACTCCCAGAAGAATGGTGAAAGGCACTGTCCAGCTTTCATACAAGGCAGAAAGGAAAAGGAAGACGAATAGTAATGAAAGAATAAAAATATAAGTAGAGGTATTACCCGCTTTCAATTCTTCGCGGCTCAATCCTGAGAATTCATACCCATATCCTTTTGGCAATACTTGCAGTGCGGTTTCCTGCAACGCCTTCAGAGCCTGCCCTGTGCTGTAGCCGGCTTTTGCATCACCGACAAATTCAGCCATCCGGTAAAGATTATAATGAGAAAGCATAGAAGCGCTCTCAGTAACTTTGGAACTCATCACAGAGCTTAAAGGCAACATATTGCCCTGCTGATTCCGGACATAATACTTATCCATATCAACAATGTCATTCCTGAAGAGAGTATCTGCCTGGGCAATTACATGGAAATTCCTGTTATATATGGTGAAGTCATTTATATAGCTGCTGCCCAGAAATGTCTGGATTGTACTAAAGACTTCGTCGAGGCTTACACCCATCTTTTTGCATTTTTCACGGTCGACAGTGAGCTGATAGTTGGGAGTACGCGCATTGAAAAAAGTAATAGCTCGTGCAATTTCAGGACGTTTGCTGGCAGCTGCCATGAATGTATTGACATTTTGTTCAAAAGTTTTTATATCATCATTGCTTTCGCGTTGCTGAAGCTCAAAAGTGAATCCGCCCGTAGCGCCCAGCCCCGGAATAGCAGGAGGAGCAATGACAATAATATTTGCCTCACTGATAGCTGCAAATTTTGCCTGCATCTGGGCCATCAAAGCAGTTATTTGCTCAGATTTGCTCTTACGATCATCCCATGGCATTAACTGGCAGAACAGAGTGCCGCTGTTGGTTTTGGTGGCACCTGACACCACATTAAAACCTGATATAGCAGAATAATGATTTACACCCTTAATTTCGCTTAAAATATCCATTATTTTCTTTAATACATCAATAGTGCGCGAGGTGGAAGAAGCTTCAGGCAACTCAAATGTTATCATTAAACGTCCTTCATCCTCCAATGGAATAAAACCCGTCGGTTTTTTAATAATCATCATATAAGCACCAAAGACAACCAAAACCAGAAGAATGACAATATACCTTGAATGCTTTATTGCAGTCCGGACATTATTCGTGTATCCCTCTGTTCTCTTACTGAACCATTTATTAAAATGAAAAAACAAGTTGTAAAGTCCTCTTGAAGATTCTGTAATATGGTGGGGTTTAAGAAAAAGGGAACATAAAGCCGGAGTAAGAGACAATGCAACAAATGCTGATATGAGAACTGAAATAGCTATTGTTATTGCAAACTGTTGATACAACCTTCCGACAATACCCGGCAAAAACCCGGCCGGCACAAATACCGCAGCGAGCACAAGCGCTATGGCAACAACAGGCCCCGATATATCTGCCATAGCTCTGTGTGCGGCTTCTTTAGGAGGAAGGTGCTGCTCTTCCATATAACGTTGCACTGCTTCGACCACTATTATAGCATCATCCACAACTATACCTATAGCAAGAACAAAGCCGAAGAGTGTAAGCTTGTTAATAGTGAAACCAAGAGGTATGAAGAAAATGAACGTCCCTATTATTGACACAGGGATTGCAATAACAGGA
Source organism: Methanoregulaceae archaeon (assembly GCA_015660965.1). Lineage (GTDB taxonomy): Archaea > Halobacteriota > Methanomicrobia > Methanomicrobiales > Methanospirillaceae > MVRE01. The sequence goes on along the minus strand of JACTVG010000146.1, from coordinate 727 downwards.
ATAATAGTAGAACGCCAGTCCTGAAGGAAGATATACACAACCAGTACGACAAGCGCTAACGCCTCAAGAAGTGTTTTGACAACTTCTTTTATAGATTCCTTTACGACTGTAACTGATTCGAATGGCACCATATAAGCAACATCACTAGGAAAAGATTTACTCAGCTGATCCAGAGCTTTGTAGATTCCATTAGCAACATCAAGTGCATTACTGCCAGGAGTCTGGTATATCATCATGTATGCAGCACGGTGCTTATCAACATACGACACACCTGAATAGTTGAATTTACCTAACTCAACACGAGCAATGTCCTTTAAATAAACAATAGAACCGGCAGCAGGATTTGTCCTGACGATAATGTTTTTAAAATCATCCACGCTGCTTAGTCTTCCATTTACCCTTGCCGTGTATTCAAAGGGCTGACCCGTAGGCTGAGGCGGAGTGCCAATTGAGCCGGCAGCCACCTGTACGTTCTGCTCCTGAACAGCATTTAAAACATCAGCAGCTGTTAACCCGAGGCTGGCCATTTTATCGGGATTGAGCCAGATGCGCATACTGAAATCATCAGTCCTTGCAAAAATATCCCCTACACCTTTTACTCTCAAAAGAGCATCCCTGACAAATATATTGGTATAATTATCAAGAAACTGAATGTTATGGGTGCCTTTTGGAGAGTAGATAGCAACATTTAAAAGGCCGCTAGGATTACGCCTTCGGACTGTAATTC
>JACTVG010000145.1 GCA_015660965.1 Methanoregulaceae archaeon | reverse complement strand
CGTCGTGATAGGCGCAAATGATGTTGTTAATCCTGCCGCAGAGGATGATCCTTCAAGCCCAATTTACGGAATGCCGATCATCAAGGCCCGCGATGCTAAAAACATCATTGTCATGAAACGTGGTATGGGCAAAGGTTATGCTGCTATAGAAAACATGCTCTTTTATAATGACAAAACGAGGATGTTATTCGGCGATGCAAAAAGCACGCTTCAGAACCTTGTGAATGAGGTCAAAAGTTTATGAACTCTTTCATTGAAAATCTGGCTTTTCTCAGAGCATTAATGAAAGAAAATGACATCATTGCATATATAATACCTTCAACAGATCCGCATCTCGGAGAATATGTTCCTGATCACTGGCGCATAATTGCATGGTTAACTGGTTTTTCAGGGTCTTCCGCAACAGTTGTAATAACTGATACGTTTGCCGGCTTATGGACAGATTCCATGTATTTTTTACAAGCGGAGAACCAGCTGTCTGGTTCAGGTTTTGTTCTTATGAAACCTCTCAATTCTGAAAAGAAGGACTTCATTGATTGGCTATGCGTGAATATTAATCCCGGAAGCAAAATTGCGCTTGACGGCAGAATAATTTCAATTGAAAGGATCAGGAAGATTGAGAACTCGTTAATGAGCAAAAACATTTCATTCAATTTTGATTGTGACCTGATTTCCGGGCTATGGACAGACAGGCCTTCCTTACCACATTCAATAGCATTCGATCATTCTACGCGGTTCTGTGGAATTGAAAGATCGGTTAAGATTGCTGAAACCCAATGCCAGATGAAAGAAAAAAAGGTTGATTATCAGCTTCTTACGTCACTTGATGATATCATGTGGTTGTTAAACATAAGAGGAAACGATATTAAATTCAGCCCTTTGCTTATATCCTATGCAATCGTTGGGGAAGAGCAGATCCTCCTATTTATGGACATGAGTAAAATCCCGTTACAACTTGCTTCAGAATTTGACAGACTGGGAATAGTAATACTGCCTTATGAAGAAACAGCCGGGATATTATCAGCTTTGCCACTCGATTCAACTATTCTTTTAAACCCTGCGACGACATCTTCAAGTCTTTTTAATTCAATCCCGATCAAGATCGGGATGAAAATAATTGAAGATCTTACAATTCCAACGCGTTTAAAAGCAGTTAAAAACAGAGTCGAGATAGATAATATTGGAAAAGCAATGGCCAGAGATGGTGTAGCTTTGACCAGATTTTTTTTCTGGTTGGAACAGAATATCGGTTCAGAAACTTTATCAGAAATCTCCATAGCTGAAAAGTTAGACAGCCTAAGGTCGGAGAGTGAAAACTATCTTGGACCCAGTTTTTCAACAATAGTTGCATTTAAAGAGCACGGAGCATTACCGCATTATTCAGCAACCCCGGAATCAGATATTCTCATAGGCACTGACGGGATTTTGCTTATCGACTCAGGCGGTCAGTACCTTGACGGGACAACAGATATTACCAGAACTGTTGTTATCGGAAGGCCCACCGACCGGCAAAAACGCGACTATTCTTTAGTGCTGAAAGGGACAATAAACCTTGCTATGGCAAAGTTTCCCGTGGGAACCAGGGGCTGCCAGCTTGACCTGTTGGCGCGTAAAGCATTGTGGGACAATGGCCTGAACTATGGTCATGGAACGGGACATGGTGTTGGCTTTTGCCTTAATGTTCACGAAGGTCCGCAGAATATTGGTCCCGGAGCAGGAATAGACTCAAAGACCGTTATTGAAGCCGGCATGCTGATATCTGATGAACCTGCAATATACAGGGAAGGTGAATACGGGATTAGAATTGAAAACCTGTTACTCTGCTTTGAAGATGAGGAGACTGAATTCGGAAAGTTTCTGAAATTTGAAACTGTCTCACTTTGCTATATCGATAAATCTCTGATTGACACTTCTTTGCTTGATCAGAAAGAGATTGACTGGCTCAATTCTTACCATGCGGAAGTTTATGAAAAGATAGGCTCTTATCTGACATCAGAAGAAAAAAAATGGCTAAAGTATAAGACCAGTTCAATCGAGTTAATTTCAAATTAACCGCAAAGAGCCCTAAGGTTTGCGCAAAGGTCGCAAAGTAAGTATGAAATTGATTTTCTTTGCGTGCTTTGCGTTTCTTACTGACATGGCTTTTAAATATGTCTTCTTTGCGTACTTTGCGGTTAAATGGATTTATTTTCCCTGTCTCATTATATCCTCCATAAGGACAATATCCATAACAGGAAACTCAGTAATCCGCAACCTTGCGCAGCCATAGGGAACAAGTGTTATTGATTCTACATCCCCTTCGGGTCTTACCGGACTGAGAGGAGGTACATCAGCTGAATTATTATTCATGGTCCATGAGGGAATTTTCATACCCCTTGCTCTGATGATGACTGGCGCATCATGATCCCAGGGTATGTACTTTCCTGAATCAGCTGACCAGATCATGTCGCCCTTGTCGGAAAAAGGATATTTACTTACAGGATTTTCTGTCACTTTTATTCCCCGCATGATATTTGACTTATTCATCAGTAATCCATAGTTCCATGGACTCTTCGGGTTGATTTCCCAATCGACGCTGCCTTTGTAATTAAAATTATCGTAATTTATTTTAACGCTTTTATATT
>JACTVG010000144.1 GCA_015660965.1 Methanoregulaceae archaeon | reverse complement strand
TTTCAACGCTTACAGCATGAAAACTAAGAATACCAAGTTTTTCCCTTTCTGTAAGATTGTCAATCGATTTAATGGCTTGGTTTAATAATTCACATCCCTTTTTAAGTGAGTCAAATTTTTCAATTAAAAGACTTCCCAGTGATGCTCTTGCCGATGTAAAATTTGAATCAATCCGCAATGCATTTTCATAATAGCTTTTTGCAGCGGGAAAGTTGAGCATGTAATGACTCTCAATACCGAGGGAATATTGTTTCAGGGCCTCAAGCGATGAAGTAGTAACTTTGGACAACGGCTTGTCCTGAGTTGCGATTTCATAAATTGATTCCCCTAAGTGTCGTCGTATCTTTTTAGTTAACAGGTCCAAAGTTGACAGGATCTTGTCCTGATTTTTAGCATATAAAATTTCTGATCTGAGAAGGTCTCCGGTTTTAGTCTCCAGAATTTTTGCTGCAATCACATAACTGTCTCCAACTTTGCTGATACTAGGCACAATGTAAATTTTAAGCCCTTCCCTCATCGCTATTTCTCTTCCCGTTTTATCATCAACAAATGACTTGTCTTCAATCTTCATCCTTCCCAGAGTCTCAAACATTCTGGATTTTGGAAATACATTTATATAACTAGATTGATTAATACTGAGTGAAAATGCTGTGTATAATGATTTATCAAAAACAGGATTGTCTGTCAGATTTTCAAAGTCTGTAATGACAATCCAGTCGCGCTTGGAAAAAGGCAATGTGCTACCGCTTGAAAAAAGAAAGAGAGCAAGTATCGCAATGATTACTACCAATGAGCTGAAGGTGACAACTCTTCTTAAATTTTTAGTTGATTTCCCAGGATAGGATATTTTAGATTCTGTTTTTTCCCGATCGTGGAATTGATCAACAAATGGTTCATCATTCAAGAGGTTAGAATCTAATAAAATATTGATTTTATTTTCTGCTTTTTCAAGCTCTGTGATATTGACTTTTTTCAAACCACGAATAGTCTCATTTATCGAAAGAGCTACCTTGTTTATTTGGATTCTGTATTTAGTATTGTTTAAATTTTTCTTTTCATCATCTTCAGAGGTAAGCGGTTTATTAACTCCTGACTCTTTATAAATGAATTCAATCCCCCTCATAAATCCGCCCAGTTCATTTTCTATAAGTTTTTTGTCCTCTGAGTCAAGCTCGTGTATCTGGACAGGCATAACTCTGCTGGCAACATTTCCATTAGGCAGTTTAACCTTCATACCGAACTTATCCTGAGAGGCTAAATCAATGAATGCCTTAAACTCATGTTCCCAGGCAAATGACTTCGGATCACAATAGGTGCGGGAGATGATCGGAATAAACACCAGGCATTTAAGCTTCTCTTTAAGCGAAGCAGCTACGTCATGTGTCTCTAATAGTCCGTCATGAGGATTTATATCAAAATAAACACTGATTTCTTCTTTGAATGTTGCCTCAAGTTCCCCTTTCAGGTTATCAACAAACTCAGTGACCCAACCGTCATGCTTGTTATCTTTTTGGCGGTAGCTGATGAAAATATCATATTCGTAACCTTCAATAATGCTTGACATCAGAGGTATATTTATTTCATTATCAAATTTAAGCCTAAGTTGAACCAAATACAAAAATTTATTTAGTACATCTTAAAGTGGCTATAGCTTACATATTGAATGTATGAAAAAAAGAAACCGCCTGAAATCCTTGATTTTAAGCGGTTATGAAAATAATGCGATTACTTTCTGAGCCTCCAATGGGACTCGAACCCACGACCTGCTCATTACGAATGAGCTGCTCTACCAGCTGAGCTAAGGAGGCAAAATTTCGCAAATATAAGGAAATTCATTCCAATTTTTCAAGCCTCCCGAGTAACGGAGGATGGGAATAATGAAAAAACACATAAGCCGGATGAGGCATCATATTTGAAAGGTTTTTTACTGAAAGCTTTTTTAATGCTGCCGCCAGTACCTCCGGTTTGAAGTTTTCTTTCACAAATCTGTCTGCAGCAAATTCATTTTTTCGTGAAAAATAGTTTGTCAACAATCCTATTATTAGTGACAGAGGACTATACAGAATTCCAAATACAATCAATCCAAGATGAAAACTTGTATTCTTTGATCCTAAAGCCAGGGAGAGAGATGGACTGTTTACAATAACTGACAGGAGGAAAAGCATTAGTCCTGTTATAAGAACAGAAAAAACGAGATTTAGTAAAACATGTTTCTTTTTATAGTGCCCTATTTCATGCGCAAGAACAGCAACTATCTCCTCTTCTGATAGTTCTTTCTGCAGAGTATCATATAGAACGATTCTTTTCTTTGGACCGAAACCGGAAAAATAGGCATTTGCTTTCGTGCTTCTTTTTGAGCCATCGATTATATAAATATTTTTAAGTCTGAAACCTGTTTTTTGAGAAAATCCCTCAATGAGTGTTCTTAAAGACCCTTCCGGCAGCGGGATTTGCTTGTTGAACATTGGGACAATTAATTCAGAATAAAACAAGTTGATAAAAACGGAAAAAAGAGTTATTAGTCCCCAGGCGTATAACCAGAAGTTTTTCCCGGTCTTATAGTAGAACCATGTAATAAGTCCCAGAACAGGCACGCCCACCAGGAGTGCTAATAGCCAGGATTTTATAT
>JACTVG010000143.1 GCA_015660965.1 Methanoregulaceae archaeon | reverse complement strand
AAAATCTTCAAAACTTGCCGATAAACCGATTGCTTCAGTAACTATGGTGGGTAGCAAAGACAAACTTAACTGGAAACAGACTTCAGATGCTCTTGTAATTAAAAAACCTGCAAATTTACCATCATGGCAGGTAACAGGTTTTAAAATTGAATTCAGAAAATAGGGCCTGTGCCCTGTGCCTTCACCCTCCCTTAAGCCTCTTGATCTCATTGAAGTGATCCATAGTTAATTTTTCACGGGCTTCACGGGAAGTTTTACGATAAGCCTCAAACTCGTTTTTCAGTTCATGAAGCTCTTTATTGGTATTTGATGTCAGTGAAAGGTTTCGTTTAAAAACAAGAAATCCTAACAATAATATAGCGACTAATCCGGTGAGAATTGTCCACATTATTCTGTTATAGGTTGACTTATTAACTTCCATGCCTATTACTCTTATACTGTTTTTTGTACTGGTCATTTCTTCCAGTCTGGTTTTTGTCGATTCAAGATTAATCCTTAGAGAATCGATAGTCTGGTTTAAAAGTAATGTGGTTTTGTTCAATCTTGCTATTCTTCTATTAGTAGCAGAAAGAGTATCTGTTACATTATCTTTCAGCTTTTGAAACATATCCTCCCTTATTGCCCTGTAGTTTTCATATATTCGTGTCCGATCTTCGAGATACTTAAGTTGTTCTTTCAGAGGATTTTTTGTCAGTTCATCAGGCATAGCAACCTGGCCCGTCACTTTCATAACTGCAATTATCACCACAGCTAAAATCATAGTACATCTTATTTGTAACTGTTTCATAATCTTCAATTAATTAAGTAAAAATGGAATTGACTCTTATTTAACAAACGTTTAGTTAAGGTTAAAATTATATACTAAAAAAAAAAGTAAATTTATAATCTTAAATAATAACAACTATAACCAGCTCCGGAAACCATAAAAGATATTAATAATAAAAATAATTTCAAACAAAATAAAGGATGGAAAACAACAACAGACGCAATTTCATTAAGAAAGCCTCTTTGGGAGGTTTAATGGCAGTAAGTATACCTGAAATACTTTCAGCAGTAATGGTTCCTTCCGGATTGGAGAAGTACACCCTGGGCAAAGATAATATTATACTTTTTCAGGGCGATTCAATAACCGATTCCGGCAGAAACCGGGATGAAGACTCTTATAACAATCCAAGCGTACTGGGATCGGGCTACGCGATGCTTGCAGGTGCTGCACTAATTGAAAAGTACGCATCGCTCAATCTGAAAGTGTACAATAAAGGAGTATCCGGGAATAAAGTTTTTGAGCTGGCGGAGCGGTGGGATAAAGATTGTCTCGATATTAAACCTGATATATTAAGTATCCTTATCGGAGTAAATGACATCTGGCATAAACTGGAAGGAAATTATAATGGTACAGTTGAAATCTACAGAAATGACTATATTGCTCTGCTTGAAAGGACCAGAAAGGCACTCCCAAACGTAAAACTGATTATCTGCGAACCCTTTGCAATTCCGGGAGTCAAGGCTGTCGATGATAAATGGTACCCTGAATTCTATAGTTATCAAAAGGCCGCCATGGAGATTGCAGCTCAGTTCAAAGCCACTTTTATTCCATATCAGAGGATTTATAATGAAGCAATAACCCGGGCACCGGGTGTTTACTGGACCGGCGACGGTGTTCACCCTACACTGGCCGGAGCTCAGCTAATGTCGCAGGTGTGGATTGACGTGGTAAAGGCGTAACGGTATAACGGCGCAACGGCATAACGGTATAACGACATAACCACAAGATTAAAAACAGATTAGTTCTAAAAAAAAAAGTTATAAATATAAGGAGGTAATACTATGAAAAAACATTATGTAACAATTGTTACAATTCTGACACTTTCGTTGATGACCATTGGTGTATATGCCCAGGAAGCTGCAAAAAAACCTGCTAATCAGCCCGTTGCCAGACCTGCATTCAGAATGCCGGTGGCTGTAAGGTCAGCCGAGATCTCACCGGATAATATGGTTACTTTCAGATTGCTCTCAAAAGATGCATCTGCAGTTGCTGTGAGCGGCGACTGGATGCCCGGATTTGGAGCCAGTGCTCCTATGGTAAAAAATGATACAAACCTTTGGACACTTACAGTCGGCCCTCTTAAACCTGAGCTTTATAGTTATACCCTTTTGATCAATGGCATCAGGGTCCTTGATCCTAATAATCCACAGGTAAAACGTGATGGGACCCGGAATGAGAGTATGTTTATGATACCCGGACCTGAATCAGACCTCTATTTTGTTAAAAATGTTCCTCACGGGTCCCTTACTAAAGTATGGTATGAATCCCCGAGCCTGAAGCTTAACAGAAGAATGTATGTCTATACACCTGCAGGTTACGAAAACAGCCAGAATAAATATCCTGTGTTTTATCTGCTTCATGGAGGCGGAGGTGATGAGGATGCATGGACTACCCTTGGCCGTACATGTCAGATTATGGACAACCTGATTGCTCAGGGTAAATCCAAACCGATGATCGTTGTTATGCTAAACGGAAATCCCGGTCAGGCAGCAGCATTTACTGATGCTCCTGTCACTCCTTCAGTATCTGCCCCCTATGATATGGGGGCTGGTTTGTTTGAAGAAAGCATGGTGAAAGATATTATTCCA
>JACTVG010000142.1 GCA_015660965.1 Methanoregulaceae archaeon | reverse complement strand
GGTTATGGAACTAATCAAAGTTTTCTACTAAGCGGAGGATCTTATAGCAACATTAGTCCTCCAGGAGCTACCGACAGCTATGCTTATGGAATTAATGATCTTAGCCAAATAGTTGGTACTGCACATTACGGCGTTGATGCTAACAATAATGCTATTGTTCGTGGTTTTCTACTCAGCAGTGGTACTTATACAAATATTGATGTACCAGGTAGCATTGTTACTTATGCTACAGGAATCAATAATCTTGGTCAAATTGTTGGATACTATGAATCCTTTGATCCCCAATATGGCAATGTTATTAGTGGGTTTTTGTTCAGCGGTGGTACGTTCACCACTTTTAATGTGCCAGGTGCCGTCTATACTTATGCACTTGGAATCAATAATCTTGGCCAAATTGTTGGACAGTACTTTAATGGTACTAATGGTACTTATAGTGCGTTCCTGCTCAGTGGCGGTACCTTCACCACATTAAATCTGCCACCAGATTTTAGCGAGCCAACAGCCAGTGGAATAAATGATTTCGGCCAAATTGTAGGTGATAACGGTAATTGGGTTCGTCAAGGTTTTCTTGCAACCCCCATCATCTCTGTCCCTTCATTTGTAGGCTTACTCGATACTGATGCTGAGAAGGCTATAACGGGTGCATGGCTGAAGGTTGGTGCAATTAACTCAGCATATAACTGTAACATTCCTTCAGGGGTTGTGATCAGCCAAAATCCTGCAGCAGGAACAGCTGTAAGTGGTGGTACACCTGTTACCCTCACCGTTTCACTTGGTTGCTGTCCATGTGACTTAAACCATGATGGTAAGTGTAACTTGAAGGATGATATACTCTTCTCTGAGGCTTTGTTAAAATGCTTATTGTCAAAAGGGAAGAATTGTAGTGCTTGTGATCTGAATGGTGATGGCAAATGTGATCAAACAGATATAAATATTTACCTCAATTCCATGAAGAGTGGAAATTGCCCCTGTAAGTAAATTATTATTGAGATCATCAAATTAGGCAGAGATTTCTGGTGTGTCTCTGCCTAATTTATGTCAACACAGGGAATGTATATATCATTGCGATAACTCAATGGTCCTATAAGGCCTGAGAATCCAATGATTTTAAAATATCATCTTTAGATGATGTTAATTGTATATTTAAATGACATGGCAGAATAACTTATGGTATAATGTTTTGCCTGTAAGTAAGGGGATACTGTTTTGAAAGAACCTATGTCAATTATTTCTCATGCAAGTATATCTCGGACAATGGATGATCCGCGGGCTCATAAGAGAGTAAGGGTAAACATGATGTTCGCTTATCGTGACAATGATTATGCAGATAGGGTTGGAAGGGTCTGTAACATCAGCAAAGGTGGAATGTTCGTTGAGACAGGGAACTGCCCCAATGTTGATGGTTTTGTAATTGCAAGCCTTAATGTAGAGGAGTTCGGCAAGGTTATCTGGATCAGGGGAGAAGTGGTACGAAAGACTGACTCAGGGATGGCAATTATCTTCACACGAAAAGATGATAAAGGTTTGAATAATTTCTTGTCTTATTTGAGTGCGCCGTTTTGAGGTTATCATTTTATACCCGACGAAAAATAAGGATCCCCACGATAACTCATCAATTTCATTCCCATCTACTCACCCATAAATATCTATTCAGGATCTCTCCTGTCCTTCCCAACTCATCTTGAAGCCCATCTCTGATGCCATGCCATGCGATATCACGATAGGCATTGATACCTGGGACCTATTATCCCACGATAAGTTTGCCTTATTCGCGCAGGAAGGATTTTGATTGCTCCGTATATTCAGATGGTGAGATCAGGATTGAACTCTTGCTCTGGACGTATATATACCGGTTATTTGAGATGCCAGGTATGACACACCACATCTTTGCAACTCTACAAAAGCGCAGAATCAGCGTTTCTCCCTTATCAAGTAAATAGGGAATATAACTTTGATTTATTTTCAGTTTTGAAATGCCTGGAACCGATGATCTTGGTTTGAAACATATGTAGTAAGAGACTTCATATCAAACCGTGGCGATTGGCACGAAATCTATGCATTAAGAGTAAAGCTCGATGTGCTTATCTTATAGGATTACACGACAAACTACAAAAAGCGAAAAGTCATCAAAGCATCTGAGATCATAAAGATTCTTATATTATTACTGCCAGGATCTACAGGTATTAAAAAAAATCCGAGACGTTTCGGATCATAACCCACAGTAGATCCTCTGACCACTTCGCCGTCAGCAAAGGTAACCTCTACGCGGCGCCCCTGAACACGATCACTTTCAATAAATTCTTTCCTCTCAATATATTCTTTATTACCCTCAAACGTTTTCACAAATAACACGGCTTTGATATCTTTCATCTCCAATAATATTGATTGATTATGTGAAGATCCATTAATATTCTCGGAGAGGTGAAAAGTGGGACTGGTTGGATTGAAATCAAGGGTATGACCCTTTCTAACATTACCATTTTTAAAAAGTATTTCAACTTTTACCGGCTCCATAATAGCCCCGCTTAGATAATATATCAGTCCTTTAATATTATAGTATCTATCGTCTTAATATGACCGATCTTTACTAGGATTACATTATTGAAAGTTTCCTGATGAGAGTTTTACTTTCTGGCT
>JACTVG010000141.1 GCA_015660965.1 Methanoregulaceae archaeon | reverse complement strand
ATATCTGTTCCTGCTTCACATGGCGGTAAAAATGAACCTTTGTACGGTTCACAATATTTATAGCTTATAAGATGTACATAATCAGGAAATTTATTATTTAATTCAATTTCCCATTGATGTAAATTATAGTCCCAATTTATAGGAAAATATAGATCGTCAGCTATAAATATTATTTTATCGAATATAGTATTTTTTATACATATATTAGTGGCTTTTGGTAATCCTATATTGTTATCTGATATTGTATATATGATATTTTTATTATTTAAATTTTTTAAATAATCTATTGATTTCTGATTATATCCATTTATATGAATACATAGTTGATGTGTCTTATAGTAGCTATTTTGTAAGATACTATCTACACATAATTTAAGATATTCTGGATTGTTATAAGTTGGTAATGTTAGTGAATACATTTGTGTTCTATTTCCTTAATTTTTTAATGATCTTTCAAAATGAGTTCCAACACAATCTCTATTACCTTTTATTGCTTTTATTGTAATTCCGCCACATGAAGAATTAATTGTTATGTCATCAAATCCTATAATATCAAATAAATGATTCCAGAGTTCATTTCTTAATACTGAATAATGTTGCAAACCAGTTTCAAGATCAGTTCCTATTGTTGGTAATACACATAATATTTTACCACCTAATCTTAATACTCTTCTCATTTCATATATTGTAATTAATGGTGCAATAGAATGTTCTAATGAATGTGATGAAAATATACCGTCATATGAATTTGATTGTATAGATGTCATATCGTGCATATCTTCAATTACGAGATCGATATTATAATATTCTTTTGCAAAATATTTATTACTGTAGTGCATCGTTGTTCCAATAACATCATATCCTCTACACATAAAAGATATTACTTCTGCTCCATCGCCAGCACCTATTACTAATATTTTATTATAATCTGGTTGATTAAAATATTCAAAGACATTTAATTCTTTTAATTCTCTATATTTTTGAACAAAAGGTGTGGTTATATCTTCATTAGTTGCCGGAGTATTTTCATCGTTTCCTTGTAATGATAAATAAACATCCCATTTTTTCTGATCCATAATTATTAATATATTCTGTTATTCATAATCAATATTCAATAGTTAATAGTTAATAGTCAATATCCCTTTTTAATATATTCTAACGGATTCATTGTACATACTAACGGCGGTTTTATCGGAATTCTTATGTCATCAGGTAAAGTTGATATAAGATTTCCTTTGCTTTTTAGTGTTTCTATTGTACTATCATTAGCAATTTTTAATATCATTTCATTAGTAAGTTTTTTTCCAGTTTTTCTATTGTAATCGTGTTCCATGATCGAATTTGGACCAAATGTATGATACCAGTACCGTTTGAAGAAAAATTCATAGTCATCTATGTCAGGTGGACTTATTCTTCTCATATGACTTGTTTGTATTGTATATATTTGCTGTTGATCAACTTTTATATTGCCAGGACTTCCTTGTCCACAATAACTTTGGTTAGGAATTGCCTTATAAAATAGGGATCCATCATTTGTAAATTCATCTGGTAATGAACCTATGTGTTCAAAATCGTGTATATAATCTGCATATTGAGCAAATCTGAATCCAGTTTTGTTTGGGTATTTTTCTGTCAGTTCAATTAATCGATTTCTTGTTATTTGATATAATATTTGATCATTATCAAGTTTTAATATCCATCTTTGTTTATTGTTTGGATTTGGTAAGTTGGCAGCTATTTGTGTAGATAAAGTCATATTAGTAGATCTTCCACATTCATCTTTTCCTTTAATACAAGAAGTTTCAAAAATTCTGTCTATATCATCTTGTGATGGAGTATATTCTGTAATTTTATTGTTAATATCAAGTTCTTTTAGTTGTTTATGGTCTCTTGATAAAGGATGTATTGCTCCACTATTAGGATTAAAAATATCATATCCTGCATTTATCACTATTATTTTATCTACATGATTATAAAAACTTGCTATGGTTTGCGCTGTCCATGCTGGATACGTTCCACATGTAGTTATTCCAATAATTTCTATGTTGTTATTATTATTACTGTTCATAATATTTTCTTTATTATATCCACAATTTTTAATTAAAAAATCTTCAGTATATTTTTTCCAATTTTTAAAATCATAATCTTCTATTGTTTTTTTATAACAATTGAATGATATTTCTAGATTGTCAAGTACTTTTTCTATTTTTTTAATCGAAATATTATCGTCTTCTGGACCTAATATATATTCTATACATTTACAAAAACCGTTATTATTAAATGTATTTGGCGTCGGAAATCCTTCAAATGCATATATCATAGGTTTTCCTAAACTAATTATATCAACTACAAGTGGCCCGCTCCAATTAATTCCTCCAACTGATAGGCATAAGTCAACATTTAATATCAACGATATAATATCGTCGTATCTCATTTTTTCATTGTTCACATAATGAATTTCATTACATTTAGATAAATTGTATGTGTACGGGCAATTTTTTGCAACTTCTTCATTTGCAACTAGGACATAAAGATTCACTTTGTATCTTTGATTTAAAATATCAAGTATTAATTGTTGTTTATGTGCATAATATTGGTTTCTTGCAATTGTACCTTCCCATGAGCTATGATATAATAATAC
>JACTVG010000140.1 GCA_015660965.1 Methanoregulaceae archaeon | reverse complement strand
GGGCTAAGTTCTGGTGGGATATCCTGGATATCTTCGATCCGTTGATATCCGCTCATGCCACGAAGCGTAAAAGCGAAAAGACTCTAGAACTGGCTCTACGAATTTTCTGGGCCCGGCATGAAGCCTTCCGAAAGGAAAAGGGCGATAAGAGACCACATGAAGTTACAGTCACGGTAGAAATAACTGTCGAAACTCTACAGGAGCTTAAACAGATCAAAGGCGAAACCGTACAAAAATAGCGCCCGGGCATTCAGCAAAAATATTACCAAGAAAACGGCCGGGGCCGGAAGGTACTCTGTTCTTCTCCTCCGGCCCTAAATCAATAAAAATCCAGCGATTTTTTGATTCGATTGGTAGCGGGATACCGTAGTTGCAACGGCTGTCTCCAGGTTATGGGCCTGGTGTGGAACTGTTTCACCCTCCCGCTATTTCAATATATTAACGGATAAAAAGATTAAAGTCAAGGGTCGAACACATGGGCTATTGACATTGGCCAAGGAGGTGATATAATTAAACAAAGTTGATGTAATATTTTTCTTAGGGGGTACAAATGCCAGTCATTAAGAGGTTGCTTAACATCTCGGAAGTCAGTAAGGCCATTATCATTCCAAAAGATTGGCTTGATTTCCAGGAAGCTAAATACGGCCCGTTTGATGAGGTAGTCATCGAAGGGCTGGAGAACGATCTTTTAACCATCCGGCCAAACCTAACTACAAAGGTCGAAAAGGAGCCGGAGAAAGTTGATACTTAAAGCGAGAAGCCTCCGTGCTCACTCGGAGGCTTCTCTACAAAGGAGGTTGACCCGGTAAGGTTCACACTTACCCTCTATTTGTGATAATAACACGGGTCCGCCCCTTAGTCAATAAGGAGGACTAATTTGGTTAGACAAAACATAAAACTCGAACTCATCAAGGACAATCCCTTTAACCCGCGTTCCTACTATCACCGGGACAAAATAACCGAGCTGGCAAGCTCTATCGCTGCAGTCGGCTTGATTGAAGTCCCCCAGGCCCGGAAGGTAAACAGTCATTATGAGCTCGCCTGTGGCGGGTACCGGCATCGGGCCTTCGAATACCTTTTCAAGAAAAATCCCAAGAAATGGTCGGAAATGCCGGTCGATGTTGTCGAGCTCTCCGATAAACAAATGGCTCTGCTCGGCCTCGAGGAAAACTTGAAACGCGATGACATTTCGCCGATGGATGTGGCCAATGCCGTCGAAAAGTACTTCGAGACATTCCCAAAAACCACCGAGGAAGAGATGGCTAAAGAGTTATCCATGACCCAGGGGAATATATCCAATATGCGGCGTGTGGTCAAGCTGCCAAAAGAGGTACTCGATAAGGTTAATGAGGGCATCATTAACTTCACCATGGCCCGCGAGCTCTGCGTATTGATCGGTCTAAAGGCCGGGGAACATGAGCACTGGAACCGCAAAGAGGGCAAGAACGAAAAGGAAGTGACCGACGACAAGGCACTCATGCTTGAAACCATCAAACATATTACCGCTAACACCTACGATAAGTGCCAAGCAACAGTTAACGGAATCCGGAAGGCTATCTTTTTGACAGCACAAGCCCACTTTCCTCGCCTGGACAGGGTACAATACGCACGGTGGGAAACCCTGTTCGATACCAAGAAGGACTGTGCCAAGTGCGGCAAAGTGCTCAAAGCTGACGAAACACAGTCGCAAAAGGCCCACTTCTGTACCGATATAAAATGCTGGGAGAAGCACAAGGCAGCCCATGACAAGGTAGCCGCCCAGGTAGCAGCTCGCAAGATGGAAGCAGATATCGCCGCCCGGGTCGTCAAGGACGTCAACGCCCCCAAAGATATTTCTCAAGAAATAAAGTCGGACTCGGCAGCTGAGAAACTTCTCACCAAATCTGAAATAGCGATACTGGAGAAAGCCCAGGCGAAGAATCTCGAGCAAGAGGCATCCGAAGAGAAATTGCATGAGGACCGGCGCCGCAAGCAACTCGAGGGACAGGGACCCGATTACCCCTGCTTGAAGTGTGCTACTATCGGTACCTGTGATGGAACCGGAGTACGCAGCGAATCCACCAATCAAGGTAATAACACCTGGAAAACGTTCTATACCTGCGAACGAATGGTTTCTGCCAAGATTACGCCTGCACAGATTACCGAGAAAGCTACCGTGAAGATCCCCGCCGATCTGATGGAGAAAATCAAGGGCAATGCCGGCACCCGGGGCGAAGTACTTGATATCCATAAACTGAGCACCGGCAGCTATTACAATAGCGCACTGGCCAAGGGCCATATTCTTCTCGATAACTGTCTCGAGGAAATGTCCGATCCCCAGGAGTGCGTGCTCCGCTGTACCCAGGGCTTCCACTATGGCTACGATAGCTCCAAACCCGGAAAGACATACCGCGTTTGCTCAAATCCGAAGTGCGTCTCCAAGAAGAAAGCGGCAGCTACCAGAGAGCGGAATGCTCGAGGTATGCTCCGCAAGAAAGCGGAGGCAGCCGCGATCGATGAAGCCATCAGTAAAACCGACAAAATCGGGAAGCCGGAAATGGAGCTAATACTTTACGCACAGATGGCCGGGAAATTCTCCAGAAACTACTACGGTAGTCAAAACGATTCAGCCGTCCAATGGATTGCTGAGGCTCTCGGTCTTAAA
>JACTVG010000139.1 GCA_015660965.1 Methanoregulaceae archaeon | reverse complement strand
TGCCCATCACGCCGATGGTGCCGGGGTGGATGATGCCGGAGGGGATCACGTGCAGCTTGTAGATCTTCTCGCCCACGGTGACGGTGTGGCCGGCGTTATCGCCGCCGTTGTAGCGCGCCACCACCTGCGATTCTTCGGAGAGCAGGTCGACCACGCGGCCCTTGCCCTCGTCCCCCCATTGTGCACCGACAACGATATCCAGCGGCATGGTTACGCCCCCTGCTTGTTGAGATCGATGGAAGCGATGTAGGGCAGGTTGCGGCCCTTTTCGTCGTAATCCAGGCCGTAGCCCACCACGAAATAATCGGGGATGGTGAAGCCCAGGTAATCGATGGTGATGTCCACCTTGTGCCGCTCGGGCTTGTCCAGCAGGGCGCACACCTTCAGGCTGCGCGGCTCGCGGTCCAGCAGCAGCTTACGCACGGTGCGGATGGTGTAACCCGAGTCGACGATGTCGTCGATCAGGATCACGTCCCAGCCGCGGATGTTGGTCTTGTGGTCCGAGTCGATGCGCACGAAGCCGCTCGATTCGGATTTGTTATAGGAGGAGACCGACATGAAGTCCATGGTGATGGGGCGCTGGACGTGGCGCATCAGGTCGGTGAGGAAGACCACGCTGCCGCGCAGCAAGCCCAGCAGCAATACTCTTTCCGAATCCTGGTAGTCGCGCGTGATCGTCTCGCCCAGCACCTGGACGCGCTGCTCGATATCGGCCTTCGAGATGATGACGCGCTCGATGAAATCATAGGGGAAGGGACGTTGATTATCCAATGGAGTTGTCCTAAGAGGTAAGATGGGGATGATGAACCCAAAGGTTTATTTTACTTGAAATATGGCGAAGTGCGGGGAAATTGCGTTGTAAATTCTGAAGGGCGTTGGTATATAATATTTTTGAGGTTGGGTTATTGGCACAGGCCGGAAATGATTAAACATTATTGCTTTATAACATGTTGATGATGGCTGGCTACAGGTGTAATTACAGTGTAGTAATTTTCCGCATAATTAATAGTTGGGCGATTCACTGCAAATTGTAAGTTTTTGTGTTGATAGACTGGAAATTTATTAGGTTATTCACATGTCTATTCCGAAATTGACGCTGGATACCAACCTTCTGATTGAGTATTGGAAACGACAAAAGAAAATGGATATTGTAGAGAGTTTACTTGAATTGGCAAAGCTAGGAAAAGTAGATTTAGCAGTAACCCGTAGGATTCGGCAAGATATTCCAAAGCCCGAACTATCCAATAGACTTAATGACTTACCAGAATTACAAATCGCGGAGACAGGGTCAATTATAAGATTGGGGTATTGGTTGCTTGATGGGCGCGAAATGTTTGGCGACGAAACATTTAATGATTTTCTTCCAACTGCAGTTGAATTGGCAAAACAGCGCGGAAGAACTCCGCCAGATTGGCGAGATTGGGATCACCTCCATGCCCATTACTTATTGCAAAGAGATGTATTTCTTACTTGGGATGATGGAATAATATGCTTATCTAAGGAGCTAATAGACAATTTTGATATAAACGTTAACCGACCAGAAGAATACTTGCGCATTTTCAATAGTAGCAATTAGAATTTTCTCACCCGCCCTATAAAGTGTGCGTCGGTCGCTGGGGATTCCGCGATATTTTCAAGTATTTTCTACGCCTCACTTTTTTCTGGCAGGATGTTTTCTCTGCTCTTGCCCTAGTTTGTAGCGTGTGTAACTGATACATTTCTCCTTGGATTAGGTGCCTGTGTAGGTGAGCTATACTATTGGGTAGCGCCATCAAACATGAAGTCCTAATAAGTCTGATTAATAAATCTTATGTCACGACAAAAATCTCGCCTCTTCATCCTTGGAGCTGGCTTTTCAAAACCCGGCGGTCTTCCACTTGGTGCTGAACTATTGGAGCAAACTAGAGAACGAGTTAGAGCTAAATTTAGGCCTTTTGGTTGGGAAGGACCATTTGAACAAGACATTAATGAATGGAAAGAACTATATCCAAAAAGCCCGATTGCCCTTGAATCCGTTTTGGCATACAGCCACCGAAAATATTTCCTTCGATTAATAGGTTC
The DNA here is from genome assembly GCA_015660965.1 of Methanoregulaceae archaeon. Classification (GTDB taxonomy): domain Archaea; phylum Halobacteriota; class Methanomicrobia; order Methanomicrobiales; family Methanospirillaceae; genus MVRE01. The sequence goes on along the minus strand of JACTVG010000139.1, from coordinate 591 downwards.
AGATGAATACTTTTCTCATGGAAGCCGTACAATAGTCGCGGTTCGACAAGCCATACAAGAAATTCTTATAGCCGATACTCCTGTTATGCCTCCTTCTCTTTACATCGAGTTTGCGAAGCACCTCACAGCTTACGATGTTGTCATGACTTTTAACTATGATACCTTGCTTGAAGATACGCTAGACAAAATTGGGAAGCCATATAGTCTAACGCCAGAATGGTGGTTAACTGAAGATTCCGGGACCTCCGATCCTAAAGAGTTCTCAGAATCCTATGTTGATATCATCAAACTTCATGGTTCGATAGATTGGTATGATAAAAACTATCACGATGAAACTCGTCTTTACTTCACCAAACATAGTTATGACGTTCCAGATAATGATCCAATCTTTGGGCTTGCTCAGTCAATTCCTTTTGAGCCTTTATCGAGGGGCAAAGTAGGAGATAGCTATGGAGAAAATATCATTCCTCGAATATTCAAAATTAAGGATTTTAGAAAGCATTTTCCGTTTATTGCCGGATCGTATGATGTCGTTCCATTCCTATTACCTCCGGCTTATGACAAAATTTTGGGGTATGATCCAATTCGAGA
>JACTVG010000138.1 GCA_015660965.1 Methanoregulaceae archaeon | reverse complement strand
AAAAATTAATTGGTAGGAAAACTTATATAGTTACAGAAAAGAGTCGAGAAAATATGAGCAAATCACAAAAAGAGTATTTTAAAAACCATAAAAGTCATTGGGAAGGAAAGAAAAGACCAGAATTAACCCAAAGAAATAATAACCCAGAATTTAGAAAAAAACTTTTGAAGGCATTAATGAAAAAGCCTACTTTACCAGAGCAAAAAGTAAATATTATTTTGCAACAAAATTTTCCTAACAACTGGAAATATGTAGGTAACGGAGAAGTTATTTTAGGTGGGAAATGTCCCGATTTTATTAATAATGGTGAGAAAAAAATTATAGAAGTGTTTGGTAGAGTATTTCATGACCCTCAACAGACATTTAAAAAAGTTATTCCTTTTCATCAAACAGAAAAAGGTACTATAGACCATTATAAAAAATATGGCTATAATTGTTTGATTATTTGGGATGATGAACAAGAAGAAAAAATGTTAGAAAAAATAAATATATTTCAAAAGGTGAAACCATGACAGACTACATGCTAAAATTGGACGTGGACTTGAAAGTCCCGAAGGAATGGTTGGAGGATTGGTTGGAAACGAGAAGGGCGATATATGAAGCCTTGGGATTCAAAATTCTGGGAATGATGGTGGATAAAAAATCAGAAAGGGGCTTCCATGCTTTTGTTCACATTCTGTCAAACACGAAGCTCACCCCTGATGACTTAAACAAACTCCAGTGGTTGGGCGGGGATGACAGGGGAAGGGTGCTCATCAACGCATGGCGTATCAAGAGGGGAGTGCCTTGGGAAAGGGGCAACAAGCTTTTTGACCATGTGATTTGGAGAAAGGAGCACAAATGCAACTGCACCATACATCAGAAAATTCTGAAAAGAGCAAAGGAAGGGCAGGATGCCCTCATGGGGATAAAATAAAATGACTTTTAATGATAGCTATGAGATAATGGCTTCTATAAGACAAGCAGAAGCTAATGGAGAAATAACTAAGGAAGAAGCTGATAAAGCAGTAGCATTGGAGCAGAAGTTTTTAAGGACAGGTAGTTATGACTGAAGAAGAATTGAAAAAAATAGTTGAGATGCTGAAGGAAAGGCATAAGTTTTGGTGGAGTTAAAAAAGGAGTTGAAAACATGGACGAAAAAGACGAGACGCTAGCCGAGATGGACGCAGCCGCCAAGATAGCAGAGGAGGATTTTTTAAAAATCCCTGAAGAGCAAATAAAGCCTATGGCGGACTGATGGAGAGCCCATTATAAAAAAGCAGGTCATAAGCGACTAGGCAAGATATTAATTCAGCATGGGAAGTGAGTTCATGAACGCTGAATTAAAAAAATTACAAAGGCAGCATAATCAGATTGTGAACTACTACAAGGAATGGATAAGACATTTGGAGCAGGATGTCTTCTGGTTGATGGTCCTATGGGTAGTCACATTCATAATAGCCATTTGGTTGATACCATGATAACAGTAAATCAAAAAGACTGGCTGGCGACAGGCGAGAAATTCTTTGGAACAGACAAGAAGAAATGGAAATTCAAGTGCCCTGTGTGCGGGAACGCCCAGAGCATTGAGGATTTTGAAAAGCTCGGCATGAGTGCCAAGGAGGCAGCAGATTATGTTTACTTCTCTTGCATAGGCAGATGGAGCAAAGGGAAGATTGGAACGATGATGAAAAAAGGCAAGCCATGTGATTACACATTAGGCGGTCTGTTCAAATTAGGCGAGCTCGAGGTCATTGGTGAGGACGGCTCCAAGGGACAATTATTTGTATTTGCTGATGACAACGCCATGGGGGAATTAGAAAAAGTCAGCTTTAAGGACCCCCTTGATGTCCCTTGAAGAAATGGAGAAGATATGTCAGGTGGGGACGCTGTGGGTATGCAAAAAGGAGTTTGATGTCGAGCCGAGATCCTCCGATGCAAAGGCAAGGACAATAAAAGTCGGGGAGATAATGGAGTTCCGTTATCCCTATCCGATAAATTTCAGGACGGTGGAAGATTTGTATTATTCCTGCAATGAAAGGGTATTCCTCATGAACAGCGACTATTATGGCACAATTCTTGAGGACATTAGATTTGGAAACAGGCATACTTTAAAGCAAATACTGGACGAGAAATTATTCAAAGCAGAGGAGATTTTATGATGCTGTGGCATTGCACGAGATTGGAATATGTGGAAAACATTTTGAAAGAGGGGATAAAAGCAAAAAATCCTGAGCAACGAGAGAACAAGCCCAAAGGAGTTTACTTGTCCGAATACCAATTCAACTGGATGTGGAACACGCAGAGAAGTGGGATATTCAAAGGAGCCGTAATAAAGATTGACGTCACAGGATTGCCATTGGTTGAAGATTTTCATGCTGACATAAGGGATATTAAAAATAACTCAAAATGCATCGGAAAGGATTTCATCTGTCCTATAGACATTCCGCCTGAAAGGATTAAAGAAGTTTTGATAGAGACAGAGAAAAATACTTTCCAGCCAATAGATTTGAATGAGGTTATAAAATGATATCAAAAGCAGTCTTTAACAAAGCACAGAATTTGGAAGTGGTGAGAATATGGGAGAATGCCCAAAGGATTGAGTTCGTAGTAGGAGTGCCGGTGACGCTGCACAAGAAGGCGGGGAAATTCACATGCGGGTGCAAAGGTCATGTG
>JACTVG010000137.1 GCA_015660965.1 Methanoregulaceae archaeon | reverse complement strand
GGATTCGGACAGACTTCTTTTGCAGAACTAATGGGTGACTTCTTGCAAGGACGAGCCTCACCAGCCGGACAAGTAGTATCTGATTTAGCCAATCAAAAAACTTTTGCAGGGGGCAAGCCGACAGTAGGAAGCGAAGTTGGAGCCTTAACTACACCTATCCCTATTCAATCCTACTCCCAGCTTAAAAACGACCCTAAATCGGCTAATACTGTTGCCACGATGATAGCCCAACAACTAGGCGTTCTGTCTAATACCTACGGCTCTGCTACAAATTGGTCTACTTCTACCAGCAAAGAATTAACTCAATTCAAGCAACAAGTAGGGACTAAAGAGTTTACCCAAGCAAACCAAGACTACAACACCAAATACGGTCAATGGTTAGACAGTACCCTTAAATCTAGTTACTATAAACAAATGTCTCCAACAGCCCAGCAGAACCTTATATCTAATGCCAAAACTCAGATAAAAAATGCAGTTTTAGAGCAACACGGTTTTACTTATGTTCCCGCTAAAACTCCTAGTAATGACACCTTTTTAAGAAAGATGTTGCAACCCCAACAGTAAGTGTTACAATTAAGCTAGGAAAGTCCTAGCGGGATTTATTTTTATTTTAAGGAGACAACAATGGCACAACCGCTCAAAAAAACAGGTACAACTGATGGCAAGCCCAACACCCTCGGTGGTGGTGGAAGATTCCAACAGTTAGTTAACCAAGGTAAAAGCCCAGCTCTTGCCGCTTACATAGGTCGCCGAGTATACGGCAAGAAAAAGATGGCTGCGATGTCGGCTAAAGGCAAATCAGCTTAGTAATCTTTTAGTTTCGTCTGACAAATTATCTAATTCTTTAGGGTAGGCTTTGTAATAGTCCACCTGATTTTTTTGGAGCAAATCCTTACGGTGTTTGACTTTCATAGCCTCCCTGCGACTCCTAGAGGCCATATCATGGGGTTTTATAACCTCAGCCGACTTATCTGAGTAAACTATCTCTCCGTTGATTATACGGGCTATTTTACTCACCATTTAGCCTTTTATTTTGTTGTTCTAGCTCGTACTGGGCTGTCTGTACGGGGTCTAGTTCGTCAATTAACATACTTTCGGGTTCTTCTTGCGGTTTTTCTATCTTCTTTTTGACTTCAACTTCTAGCTGTTTGACCTTTTTAGAGATATTCCCGTAGTGGTAACCTAACAAAAACACCCCTATGAGCGAGATTATCCAGGCTAGATAAATCATATATCTTCAATTATAATACTACTATGAATATCTGTGCAATAGTAGATTGTAATAGACCTGCCGCTGCTAGAGGATGGTGCAAGCTACACTGGCAACACTGGAGACGCAATGGTGACCCCTTAGTAACTCGTCACGAAATGCACGGGATGGGAAGTAGTAAGAGAAGAGTACCAGAATATACTGTATGGGCTGGAATGAAACAACGATGTTATGATAAAAATCACCATAAATATTATAGATATGGGGGGAGGGGAATAGAAATATGTGATAGATGGCGGAGTTCGTTTGCAACATTTTATGAAGATATGGGGGCCAGACCCACTCCAAAGCATTCTATTGAGCGTATAGATAATGATGGAAATTATTCTCCGCAAAATTGTCGTTGGGCTACCTATAAGGAACAGGCTAATAATAAATCGACTAACCGATTATTGATTTTCAATGGCAAAGCTCTAAATCTAAGAGAATGGTCGGAGCTGACTGGTATAGATGCGGATACTCTGAGTTGGAGAATCCAGAACGGATTTACGACTAAGCAAGCGCTGACTTTTTATCATCATCAGAGAAGACGAGCCCTAGACCAAGTTTCAAAGTCTCAGAAGCCATAGATGTAGCGTGGAAAATGACCTCTTTAGGCACTATATAGGGGTCTATAATACCTTCTTTGATTACATCTACGAGTTCTCCGCCTTTGCGTAAATCATAACCTTGTCCTTTGGGGGCTTTTAGGGCTTCGTCCAGTTTAAGTTCTGAGGGGAGATTAGCGTTGATTAGGAGCTGTTTGAACATCGTCTGTAAAGAGTTTTTGTAGATGTCTGAGATGTCTAGTTTGCTTAATTGCAGAAGCGTAACTCCTCCGCCGGGTACAATACCGTCTGTATAGGCGTGGCGAGTAGAATTAATAGCGTCTTCTATTTGAAACTCTAGGCGTTCTTTTTCGGTATCTGTCGCCCCACCGATTTTAAAGATAGCAATTTTACCTTCTAATTTAGCTACTCTATCTCGCAATTTCTCAATAAAGCCGTCCACACTTTCATCTTTAATTTGGTCTTTTATCTCCTGAATACGAGTTTTAACAGCCTCGGTATCTTTATCGGCAAATAGAGTTGATTCTCCCTTACTGGCTATAACCTTGTTTATTCTACCGATATAACTAGATAAATATTTTCTATCTGAAATTTGGGATACGAAGGATTTAATCTTGGTGTTCTCTGTAATCGGTTGGCAGCCAGCATAGATAGCGATATCTTCTAAAAGATATTTCCCTAATTCGCCGTACATAGTAGGGGTTTTGATTATGACAGCGTCAATCTGTCCAGCGTTTATGGTATTTACAATCGTGGTATAAGCAGCATCCTCAAAATTTCCTATGAAAAGTACACGGGGAATTTGACCTTGTTCCAATCCACCGAATTTCATCACTCCA
>JACTVG010000136.1 GCA_015660965.1 Methanoregulaceae archaeon | reverse complement strand
CTCCCAGAGAAGCAACTCCTCCTTCGAGGGCTGCAACTCTTTTTTCGAATACATCCGTTGTCGGGTTATTTATGCGGGTATAGATATTGCCCCATTCAGCGAGATCGAAGAGATCTGACGCATGTTTTGCACTTTTAAAAACATAAGATGATGTCTGGTAAAGAGGCACTGCTCTGGACAGAGTCTCTTTATCAGGTTGGTGACCTGCATGAACCTGCAGTGTTTCAAATTTTATTTTTCTGTTTTTCATTTTATTTAATTTTAAAATTTTACAAATACCGGACAGACAGATTAAAGTATCTCTCCTTTAATACCGGTTGTTAACTGAGAAAATGGCTGATTGCAAATCAAAGCTTTTACCGGCACATGCACATAGGCATGAGCGGCATGATAAAGTTGTTGTGTGTCAAATGAATCGAATTCATGGTTTCCGTGTTAAATTTTTATCATCTCCCGTCTTTCCGGGATTAGGTTTTGGCACCGTTCCCCGCCAGTTGGCGGATTGGTTGCCAGGGTTTCGCAGAGCCTAATCTCTTCACCCTTCTTAATAAAAACCAAACACCCTTTTAAAGGAAGGAATATTTGATTTGTGGGGTCAAAGGTAAAAATGATTTTTTGAAATACAAAATATTTAGGTTAATTACACTAAAACAGTAAGTGTTTTTCCCCCCTTGGGGGGAAATAAAAAGGGGGTGCAAGGGATCTCAGAATATCCCTCGATGGTCTTCTTCTCTCATTGTAAAACCCCTCTGTCAGCTGCGCTGACATCTCCCCCGGGGGGGGAGAAAAACCTGTATTTTTAGTTGAATTACACTTGGATGCACAGTATTAGCCCCCCTTTAGGCGGGTTGGGGGGCAAAAGAATAAATATTTACCTTACTTTTGTCATACCAAACAGTTAAACAATGCCGAATAACTTTACCATCTATAACACCCTTTCAAAAAAGAAAGAGCTTTTCAGACCCCTTCATCCGCCATTTGTTGGTATATATGTGTGTGGTCCGACTGTCTACAGCCATGCCCATCTCGGTCATGCCCGACCAGCAATAACATTCGATTTATTATTCCGCTATCTGACTCATCTTGGATATAAGGTACGTTATATCCGAAACATTACTGATGTCGGGCATCTTGAAAATGAGACGCTTGGAGAGGGAGAAGATCGTATTGAAAAAAAAGCCAGACAGGAACATATCGAACCAATGGAAGTCGTGCAAAAATATGTGAACACTTACCATAAAAATATGGATCAGCTAAACACACTGTCTCCTTCAATCGAACCTAGAGCGACCGGACATATAATCGAACAGATTGAACTCATCAAGGTCCTGATTAAGAGCGGCTATGCTTATGAATCAAATGGCTCTGTCTATTTTGATATACTGAAATATAATCAGAAATATCAGTATGGGAAATTATCGGGCAGGGTTCTGGATGAACTCATCAGCAATACGCGTGATATAGAAGGACAGGATGAAAAACGGAACCCATTCGATTTTGCTCTATGGAAAAAGGCGAGCCCTGAACACCTTATGAGATGGCCTTCTCCCTGGAGCGATGGTTTTCCCGGCTGGCACCTGGAATGTTCTGCAATGAGTATCAAATATCTTGGTGAGGAGTTTGATATTCACGGAGGAGGAATGGATCTCATGTTTCCCCACCATGAATGCGAAATAGCCCAGTCGACTGCCGCCCTTGGCAAAGAATCAGTTCATTACTGGATGCACAATAATATGATAACTATTAACGGACAGAAGATGGCCCGTTCACTCGGAAATTTTATTACTCTCGATCAGCTTTTCAGCGGTGATCATCCTGCATTGGAGAAAGCATATTCGCCCATGACCATAAGGTTTTTCATCCTGCAGGCTCATTATAGAAGCACTCTTGATTTCTCCAATGAAGCACTGCAGGCTGCAGAAAAAGGATTCCAGAAACTCATGAATGCTGTGGATTCGCTTAACAAACTCAAGCCGTCAGATCATTCAACAATTGATGTTGTTAAACTCAAAGAAAAATGCTATGAGGCACTCGATGATGATCTTAATAGCCCTGTTTTATTGTCTCATCTCTTTGAAGGAGTGAGAATTGTCAATTCAGTTATAGACGGAACTGAGAAAATTGATGCTCCGGGTCTTGAATCATTAAAAGCACTTTTCAGCACATTTGTTTTTGAGATCCTGGGGCTGAAGGATGAAAAATCAGGAAAGAATGATGAAAAGCTAACCGGAGACCTGATTAATATAATTGTCAATTTGAGGCAAGATGCAAAGAATCGTAAGGAATTTGATGTTTCAGATAAAATCAGACAGGAACTTAATAAACTTGGAGTTATAATAAAGGATCGAAAGGATGGTGTAGATTGGCATAAAGACTGAGGATGTGAGTCAGACCTCCTATGATCCCCCAAAGGGGGGATAAATTTTGGTCAGTTGTGGTTGGGATCTGAACCCCCTATGATCCCCCCAAGGGGGGATAAAAACACAGATATTAAGGAATTTACAGGATATGGGTTACTACGGAAACAGGGAAATAGTTAGAAGAGCCAGGGTATTAAGGAGTAATATGACCAGGGCAGAAATAATTCTTTGGTCCAGGTTGAGATCAAAAAAGATTAATGGTTACAAATTCAGACGACAACAGCCACTTTTTGATTATAT
>JACTVG010000135.1 GCA_015660965.1 Methanoregulaceae archaeon | reverse complement strand
TAGTTTCCGCTTTCAATGTTCAGCTCTGACTGCTTTATAAGGGCTGTAAGCCTCGATGCATTAAAAATTGTGATTCCCGAATTCACTGAATAATTTGAACCATTGCTACCAGTTAGACCGGATTCTCCGGTCGCTGTGCTTCTGGCCCAGTTGAAATTCTGATTGACTGAAGCGTTAGCCGAAGGGAACCGTTGTGCTTTAGCTTCTTCGGCGTTTACCATGTTTTGTTTGTTTGTAAGCTGGGTTTTTCTTACCTGTATATTATTGGTCAAAGCATGTTCAATACATTTTTGGAGAGTCCACACAGAATCCTGCTGTTCATTTAAAGACATTCCCTGGCATATCCCTGCAATCACCCCAAAACCTAATATTAAAATCAATTTTCTCATAAACCTTTTTAGATTTTGGGATAAATGTATAGGGAGACAGAACCCTGTGAAAACTTAATAGAAGTATTGGGAGGATTTACCGACAGAAGGCTGAATTTCGGGTATGTATCAAAATGAAAATAGGGACACACAGTAAGTATATCCCTAGTTCTTCAGATCAATTAACTGGCATTAATTGACTGCAGGCGCAGACGCTTTTATCATATAAAGGTTTGCTTCAAGACCATCGAGGTAAATAAGGGCCCAGGAAAGAGGAACAAAGATATTCCTGCTATAGAAATTCAAAGCGTCATCCTTCTCTTTTTCTTCATTAAGATCCATGATTGAAGGCAGAGCTTTGGCCGCATCTTCAAAGCCTTTGGTTTGCTTCATCAGATCAATAAGCTCAGTGATGGCCTTGTCGAGCTTCATCCCGGGAGTCATCTCACCGTTGTCAGCCAGTATTGATGCAGCCGTATTTACATTATCAGGTCTTACCAGATTCCCCGGATTTTTCTTCCACTGTTCACGGGTCATTCCTTCATGTTTTAATATCAGATCCTGATAGTTATTCGAGATCTTAATTATTTCATCAATTTTCATATCAACTGCTGATCCATTGACAATTATCGGGAGTTGAGCGGCGGAGGCTTCTAATTTGTTATAATTCCATGATAGGTTATAACTGTCATCAATGGTTTCTTTTGATACATTTAATGAAAGAAGTGCCGAGAACACCGAATTCAATGCAAGCAGAAGCAAGACAAAGATCGTATTGTAGATATTGAAATTCTTATTCTTCGATGTAACAACCAGAAAAACTGGAAGAAATACAATATATGGAAAAGGAAGGGCAATAAGAAGTGCTATTCCCGCATTTGGCCAGTGCTGTATTTTAAAAAGCATTCCTGTGAAGACAACAAAACAAGTAATGTATGTTACTATATAAAGTAACCTGTTCTGAGTATTGCCTTCAGCCTTGTAATTATTTATCAACGCTGCAGGAAAAAATATCAGGACCAGGATCAAAAATCCTGCAGCCATCAAAATTCCTGCTCCCGCCCAATGGTTCACTTTTAATATTATCCCGGTGGAAAGAATCATGGTTGTAATCAATCCGAGAATATATATCTTTTGTTTCATAGTTTTATGTATTTAATTTAATATCAATGTTTTACAATTCTTTTTAATACACATGATTCAACCGTAAGCATCCCGTTTTTCATAATTTCAAGAGTGTGAAGGCCTGCCATTAAAGACATTTCACCTTTTTCTGGTTTTCCGTCAGGCAGGAATGTTTCTATGTCAAGCATTTTTTTGTACTTCAGCAAATCTTCTGAAGGAGTTATGCTGGTTAAGTAGCTTACATATTCTGCCATTGACGAATTAAGTTCCATCCGCGTACTACAGCCAGGCAAAAGAAAAACCTTCGCTGGTCGGGGATCGAACGGTCTTGAAAGTTTCATGTATAATATTTCCTGACCGGTTTTAGTCTGACTTATCTGACCATCGCTCACGGCAGGTTTGCCTGGTTGCCCTTCTGATTCCTGAACCATCTTCTCCTGGATATTGCTTATAGTTGCAAGAATTCCAGCAGTTTTTAAATGCAGCTGTTCCATCTTATCGTAGTTTAAGGAATCGCTATATCGGCTGATCATAGAACTGTTATTCCTGAATAAATAATCATATAATGCATTCTGTTGATCATTATTAGGATAATAATAAGCCTGGTATGAATGCTGCAGGTTCAGGGTTACCATAGCTCCCGGGACTACAATTAATAGAAATCCAATGACCAGGAAAATGAACATGGAACTAATATGACTTTCTTCCTTCCAGGTAAGCCGGGTAAACATGGGGAACGCCAGGAAGCATAAAAGGAATATTCCGGTAAGCAAAAACACAGTTGCGAGGGGCCAGTGCTGTATTTTAAAGAGCATACCGGCAATAAATAGCACTGAGCCAGCTGAACCCAGGATGTAGGCGGGGCGCTTGGCTTTGTTATCCTGATCCGACAGTCTGCTTAGAACCAGTGCCGGGATAAAAAACAGAATACCGGATAATGCTGCCAGGGTTAAAATTGCTCCTGCTATTGGCCAGTGCTGAATTTTAAAGAGAATCCCTGAAATCAAGAGCACCCCTGCAAAAAACGCTGATATAAACAGGAATATTCTCTTCCGGTTATGAGACTCTTTCCAAAGTACACTCAGAGCTGACGGCAGGAAAATAAATGCGAGAAGGAAAGCCCCAAGAGTCATTAGAACCCCTGCAAGGGGCCAGTGCTGAATTTTAAAT
>JACTVG010000134.1 GCA_015660965.1 Methanoregulaceae archaeon | reverse complement strand
AGTATTCGATTGGACAACTAAAATCCGCCTGCAGGTTGGGATACGATTCGCTGCTAAATCTCTCGGCAAAAGTTTGGTCAGAAAAATGGAAGGCAATCGATATCAGAATAGAAAGCAATGACGATTTTAACCAGCTGGCTATAAGGTTCGTCCAGTATCATTTGCTAATTATGACTCCGGCGCACGACAGCCGTATGGGCATTGGTGCCAAAGGTCTTTCCGGAGAAGGTTATAAGGGACATTCTTTCTGGGATACAGAGTTATTTATGTTGCCATTCTTTACTTTTACCCAGCCACATATTGCACGCAGTTTATTGGAATACAGGTTCAATACTATTAATGGAGCACGTAAAAAAGCCATTGAAAATGGTTATAAAGGTGCAATGTTTCCCTGGGAATCGGCCTGGGCTGACGATGATGAGGTAACTCCGGTGTGGGGTGCTGCTGACATCATCACGGGAGAATCTACCAAAATATGGAGTGGATTTATTGAACAACACATCACTTCAGATATTTCTTTTGCTATCTGGCAATATTACCAGGTAACAGGCGATGAAGATTTTATGAACAAATACGGGTATGAAATACTTTTGGATACCGGAATTTTCTGGGCCAGCCGTTTAGAATGGGATGAGAATGAAAAACGGTATCATATCAATGAAGTAATTGGCCCTGATGAATACAAAGAGCACGTTAACAACGATGCATTTACGAATTATACTGCACATTGGTGTATAGAAAATGCAATTCATTATTATCATTTATTGAAATCCGAAAAACCGGAGATTTTTTCAAGGCTTGAATCAGTATTAAATCTTGAAAGTGAAATTAAAGAATTAAAGGAAAAACTGCCGCTCATTTATCTCCCTCAGCCAGATGAAAATAATATCATTCCGCAGGATGATACTTATCTGACTTTGAAAGATATTGATTTAACCAAATATAAAAACCAGGAGCATGTCGGGTCACTTTTCCTGGATTATAGTTTGAGCCAGGTTGGCAAAATGCAAGTTTCAAAACAGGCATCTGTTGTAATGTTAATGTACCTGCTCGAACATAAATTCAGTCGTGAAGTAAAGCAAGCCAATTATAATTACTATGAATCCAGGACATTACACGATTCATCGTTAAGCTTTTCAACCCATTCAATCCTGGCAAATGATCTGGAGAATACGGATTTAGCTTACAGCTTGTACCGGCAGGCAGCAGCTATCGATTTGGGAATGAACATGAAATCTTCCGACCATGGAATTCATGGCGCATCACTGGGAGGTGTCTGGCAAATAATTGTCTGTGGATTTGGAGGGATACGAATGATCAGCGGAAAATTGAGAATTGAACCAAAACTTCCAAAAGAAATTACTCAAATAACCTATCCTCTGTATTGGAAAGGCAATTTGCTTGAAGTAACAGTAAATCATGAAATCCTTCAAGTCAATAACAAAGGAGCTGAACCTGTTACGTTCAGCCATTATGGCAAGGATTATAAGGTAAACTCAAATTCAGAAATAAAAATCTGAACGGAATTATAAATATAAAAACTGAAATAATAATCTTTCTTTGGCCGACTCCGCCAACTGGCGTATTGGTCTGACGCTGTCGGACTTCGTCAAGAATATATAAAATATCGTAACTTGACGAATGAATTAAGTGCCATCCTGACAAAAAACATGAGAAAGTTCTTTACTAACCGAGACAAATCATATTTAAAATACTATAAGACATTAGCTAAACGGAGGATCGAATTATGAGTGCAACAAAAAACAAACAGGCAATTTTACTATGTATTGAACTTTATAACAATTGCACGCTTAAATGGCTGGATACCTGCTACTCAGATAAATTGGAATGGATTGAATTATCAAATCCAGGTGCACCTCAGGGGCGACAGGGCAATTTTGAATTCTATAGAAAATTCGCAGAACAGGTTTTAAATTTATTTCCCGATCGTAAGCTAACTGTTCTAAGAAGTTTGGCTGAGAAGGATTGTGTTGTACTGGAACAGGAGTGGCAGGGCACATTTGCATTTACAGCAGGAAATCATATTGCCGGGGAAATAACAAAACTCAGGATAGCATCTTTTTTCACATTGGACAACGGATTGATTATAAAACAAATTGACTATTGCGCTCAGGCAACTTAAGCCAAAATGAGCAACTGATTTATTCGCATCTTCACTACCCTAATAGTATATTTCATATGAAAAACCTTGATAAAGACAAGATTGAACAAATTGTCAGGACCAGGAAACAAGCCAACTCTTATTACCTGAAAAAGTCGAAAGTATTTCAATCCTTCGTTGATATGGAGCACAATACTTATAAAGACGGAGAATTGAGCAAAAAACAAAAAGAGTTAATCGCGATTGGAATTTCAGTTGTAATAAACTGTGAATCGTGCATGGAATGGCATATAAAACAAGCTCTTGAAGACGGAGTTTCAGAGGCAGAGATTATTGAAGCCATTGAAGTAGCAATTGAGATGAGTGGCGGACCAGGAACTGTCTCAGCCAGATTTGCAATGAATGTGTTAGAATATTATAAACCTGTTTAAGAAATCACTTTTCAAGCCTTTTTTTTATGGAATTATATACAAAAGGAATTGATGTGATCACAATAAGGAATATTACTATGTATCCCAGATAATCTTTTGTACCCGGAATATATTTTCCCAG
>JACTVG010000133.1 GCA_015660965.1 Methanoregulaceae archaeon | reverse complement strand
CGGCAAAACTGAGTCAGGTGCAAGATATTGCATCACACTTGTTTCCATTTCGTCGGCATGACCCCCTCCATTTTCAAAAAAATCCGAATTCGCAAATGACTGATACCAGTTGCAACAACAGATAAACATCTTAGGATACTTTGGTCCCAGTTCCCTGATCATCTGTTTAAAATCATTGCCTCCATGTCCATTCAGAATCAAAAATTTATAGATTTCATGCCTGTAAAGGACATCTGCCACATCATTTACTATTGCAAATTGTGTACTGGGGTTCAGATTTATATTAATTTTAATATCAAGCTGACCTGTATTTACACCAAATGGAATAGTTGGCAGAACAATTACCCTGGAGCCATTATTCCAGGCTATTTGAGCTGATTCTGTTGCAATTTTTTCAACCATTATATTATCTGTGGCAAATGGCAAATGATAATTATGCGCTTCAGTTGCACCCCATGGTAAAACGGCCAGGTCGAATTTTTTATCTTTTATTGCCTTCCAGTTCGTCTCGGATAAAATAAATGGCTTCATTCCTTCAGATTATGAATACGGATGAAAAAAACTTCATTTCTGATTTCCTTCTTTCAATTTACCCCCTTTCTTATTTCCCCCAAGGGGGAAATGATTTATACCTTCCCCCGTGGGGGAAGGTTAGGAAGGGGGTTTGGAATAAGAATTATAACCAGTAATCTAATAATTAAAACTCCTTTAAATAGAAACTAAACCCGGATACTCCGGAATACGAAAATAGTAAATTTCAGAACATAATAGAAATGATTGGCCCTGATGCAATAGATCATATGATTTGATATCCGGTATCAGCCTATTTCTTCGATTTGCTTAGTTTTTTTATCTCTTTATCTTTTTGTGCTGATTCTTCTTCAAGTCTGCCGATCTTATCATTCAGCTTTTCAACTTTGGCAGTGAGTTTATCTTTATCCTCCTTTAATGCGGAAACTTCCTTATTTAGTCCTGCCTTATCAATTTCGAGACCTTTAATCACTGGAGAATAAACCGATTTGGCATAGATCCATGCAGTAAAATATCCGATTATAACTGCGACCAGGAGCAATGCGATAATGGTTATGACAGCTCCTGTGACAGTTTGCGTGAGTTGAATAAATAATTGTGTCATGTTATTGCATTTTTATTGAAATTTCCGTTCTTCTGTTTTTTGCTCTTCCCTCCGGGGTAAGATAGTCTGCTATAGGTTTACTTTTCCCCATCGATTCCGAAAGAATTCTGCCGGAGTTAATCCCCTTTTCCTGAAGGTACTTTACCACTACATTAGCTCTTTTCAGGCCAAGAGCCTTATTATATTCAGCTGTTCCGACCAGATCGGTATTTCCGGTAACTGAAAGCATCGATCCGGGATATTTTTCAAGCCATGCTTTAAACGCAGCTATGCTGTTATCGGTTTGCGGATCGGTTTTGAATTTTGTACCATTAAATTCAAAATAGATCAGAAGATCCCCAGGCATCGATGCTTTAAGTTTCATTAAAGAATCTGCCGCATTAGTCTTTGATTCAGGAAGTGTCTGTACCGGAACCGGTTTTTTCATTGCAGGCAACAACTTGTCGTTATAAAGCCATGCAGAAATAAAACACCAGATCACGAATATGACAAATCCGGTAATAAGAATTCTCATTTTAAGATTTGTTAAGTTACTGATCGGGTAATTACTCATACAAGTTAGGAAATTATAATAAGATAGGGCTATGGAAAATGTTTAAATTTTTTAATGACATCATATTAATGTCATTTTATATCATTATTTAATCAGCAGATAAATTTCATGATTGACAAGTCATAATATTTCAGGTGGAAGCAGTTTATACATCACAGGAGTAACAAGCCTTGCAAGCAGAGTCGATGTAATTAAACCACCGATTATCACCCAGGCCAGAGGAGAATAAAGATTGGAATGGCCAAGCGCAATTGGCAGCAGTCCTCCGATCGCTGTAAGCGTTGTAAGAAGCACAGGAAGGAACCTGATCTCCCCGGCCTTTATAATTGCGTCAACCAGAGGTGTTCCCTGTTGTCTTAGCTGATTTGTAAAATCAACCAGCAATATTGAATTTTTTATTTCTATCCCAATCAGAGCAACAAAACCGATAGCTGCAGCAAAAGAAAGGGTATATCCTGTAAGATACAACATTGCAAGCCCTCCGATTATACCCAAAGGAATAACTGAGAGCACGATCAGAGTGCTTTTGAAAGTCCTGAATTCAAGAATCAAAACGGAGAAAATTCCGAAAATAGCAATCAATATCGCGGAACCAATTCCACCAAAACTTTGTTTTCTGCTTTCAATCTCTCCGGCAGGGATAAGTTTAAATCCCTTGGGAAGTTCAAGTTTTCCAACTTTTGAAAGAATTTCTTTCGTTACTCTGTCGGTATTATATCCTGCTTTTACAGAAGAAGAAACTGTAATCGCCCTTTCTTTATTATAATGTTGTATTAGTGTCGGCGAATTTTCGAATTCTATTCTTGCAAGCTGTGAAAGAGGAATTTGCGCACCGGACAGGGACGCTACATAGATGTTATTGAGAGAACCAAGAGTATTTACTTTTTGTCGCGGAAGCCGTACAGTTATTGAATACTCACTCCCATCCGGATCACGGAATTTACCGGCTGTAATTCCTGCCAGGGCAAGCCGTATAGTCCTGTCTATTTCAACGGTC
>JACTVG010000015.1 GCA_015660965.1 Methanoregulaceae archaeon | reverse complement strand
GAAAGCTTCGCTCTTGAAGGCCTACGAGGAAGGGAAAGCTTCGCTCTGGAAGGCCTACGAGGAAGGGAAAGCTTCGCTCTTGAAGGCCTACGCGGAAGGGAAAGCTCCGCTCTGGAAGGCCTACGAGGAAGGGAAAGCTCCGCTCTTGAAGGCCTACGAGGAAGGGGAAGCTCCGCTCTTGAAGGCCTACAAGGAAGGGAAAGCTCCGCTCTTGAAGGCCTACGCGGAAGGGAAAGCTCCGCTCTTGAAGGCCTACGCGGAAGGGAAAGCTCCGCTCTTGAAGGCCTACGAGGAAGGATGCCAACAAATCTTAATGAAGATGCTAACATGCCAAACCTGAAAGAATTTCGCATAGTCGTCAAAGTAGAACCCGACCTAGTAGTTGACATCAAAGGAAAAGAACCCTGCGACGTATTAGCCCTAAGCGGCGCAGTCGTCCAAACCCTCAGAAACATGAACCTAGAACCGAAAGCGCAGGTGATGTCTTGACTACTCTCTCGATAATACAGAAACAAACCCTTTCTACCTATCGTGACACCATCGTAGTATTTCCTCAGAACTTCACTATTCCTCTAAATGGATTCTTGACTGAAGTCGAAGCGTGGCAACTACACATAACCCAAATAAAAGAAGACGAGCTTCCAGTTTTGCTAGAGCTTACCAGTATTGACATTGCGAATTTCTGGATAAAATTCTTTGTTCCTTATCCCCCCGATTTCAGAACACAGCATCTTCCAAAGAACAAGAAAAAAATCCTTGACATGTTCAGATTAAAAACGCCTCTCCTAATAGCCGTACTGCGTGGTATGCAGATCACAGCACGCGCATCCATCCCTCGCGCTGTTACAGAGGCCCCTACTCTAGTTGTCAAACTGACTGTTTCGGATGGAAGACCGTGAAGAAAAACAGTTTCAAGCAAGGCTACCGAGAATCGCCAATGCAAACAACGCTTTTAGGAGAAGTCGCGCCTTCAACAACAGCCAAAGAACAGCGCTGCGCTCGCTGCACCCGAATACTCAACGCGGTAGAAACAACATATAACCTCACGCTGAAGGGCAAAACAGACCTGTACTGTCAACCATGCGCAAAAATCATTCTAAAGCCACTCGAACAGGCAGCGGAAATATGAGAAAACGAAAACCCCGCCAAGCGCAAGCCCTCTTAGCACCCGACCCTAAGACGTTTCCAAAACTAGAATGTTCGGGAAGCTGCTACAACGCAACAACAGAAAA
The DNA here is from genome assembly GCA_015660965.1 of Methanoregulaceae archaeon. Taxonomy (GTDB): domain Archaea; phylum Halobacteriota; class Methanomicrobia; order Methanomicrobiales; family Methanospirillaceae; genus MVRE01. Next base: position 13,126 of record JACTVG010000015.1, on the reverse strand, counting down.
AAAGAAGTGCCGCTGCAAGTGCGGCGGAACCTTTCATGGACTAGGCGTAAAAAAAGACCCCTGCATTGTTGAAAAAGACTTAAAGTACATCAGAATCGAATTAGAACTAAGGGAAACATTTTGAGCAAACCAAAGCCAGCACCCTTCGCTTTCAGAAGGAAAATTCTAACAGAAATGCTGCAAGACCCTGAGTACGTCGAAAAATGGAATAACTGCGTTTCAATGAAGGACTGCGAAGACTGCTTAATGGCTTTCTGCAAGAAAAAAGGCTACGAAATCGCCAACATTAACATCAAGGGAAAAAAGAAATGACAGGCCAGAAAGAACAGACTGTGATAAATATCGAAATTACCACGGAAGCGCATGAATTTCTCCGTGGCGTACAAACTCAATTACAGAAAATACTACATAAGAAGAAAGTAACGTTTTCTCAGGTTATTTTAGTCTTAAAAGCCGTCACAAGGCTAGACGACACGCTTATTCAGATGCAACTAGAGGAAACCTAAGCGCTCAGGGGGTGAGAGTATAAAACTAGAAATCAACGTAGAAATACGCTTCAATGATGAACAAATGAAGTTAATTTCAGAGGCTATCGCAAAAGCAGTCACGAAGGGGGTGAAAACATCCAAATAACCGTCGGTTTGACCATTCCTTTAAGGTTGATGTGCGTATCATGCAATGAAGAAATCGTAAATGTGCTTAATGGCCCTATCTGTCAGTGTCCAAAATGCGGTTTTAAAATCAGAATTGACCAAGGAGCAGGGCCAATAGGTCAACAAGGCCCACGTATGCCACCACTCGACCCAAGAAAAGGAAAAAGCCTAATACGTCCTCAGCCCTTAGCTTGACACATGCACCAGACAAAGCGCGCAAAACTCTTTCATGTAGCCCAAATCACTATTTTATTTCTTGTTTCTTGGCCCGACGCGCTCACACATCTTTATTACACGCTCAAAACACGGAAAAGACTTAAATTCTGAGCGTGCCACTAGGTCTTAATGTGTTGTATCCTGCTAAAACCATGCTTACAGGGCCGCAAATAAAAATACTCGACAGAGCAGCGCTTAGACAGGGAATTAGCAGATACGAATTTGTGAAAAGAGCTATCATGGAGAAAGTTGAACGTGACAGAAAACGCTGATAAAACCAAAGCAAATGAGGAATTAATAGCAGCGCTGAAAAAAGAGGCAGCAGACGCGCACGCAGAGGTAGAAAAAACCAAAAAAGAAATTCAAGCCGCACACGCAAGAGAAATGAAAGCAAAGAAAGAAGCGACTTCCAAGGAAGAAAAACAGACTTCCACGCTAACGCCCCCGCCAGAACCCGCATCTGTCCACGGTCACGAAGAAGGAAAACCCCATTACATAGGTGCTTGGCAAAAATTCTGTCCAACATGCGGCGACCCGAACCCCGATTTTAAGGATGAGACAGAATGTGCAGACTGTCACACACATTTAGGAGCGAAAGAGGTAGCTGAAAAACTCAAGGCATGTCCAAACTGCGGAGGCCACAACGCAAAGAGGTTATAGTAATGGCTGAAAACCCACAGGAAACAGGCATCGTGCAAGCCGGCCCCACTGAGGGCGAAATGGTCTTAAACCTTCTACGTGATTTCAAGCGGCAACTTGACGACATGAAAGAGCAGGTTAGTTTTCTCGACATAAAAATTAACAAGGAAACACCCGCACAGCTAGACACGGCCTTCAATGAAATAAAAGCGAATTTTAGCGCCATAGGTAGAGCGCTCGAAATGATCAACACACGCATACCACAACAGACAGGCGTAGCAGCAGCAGCAGCCCAAGGCCAACAAGGCGGGCCAGTTGAACAAATCATAAACACCATTCTTAAACGCATAAGTGGAGAAGGAACCCCAGCAGGCGCAGGAACACTAAGCGATTTTGACAAGGAAATTCTGAAAACAAGTAAGCAGATACAGCTTTTGAGTCTCAGAGATATTCTAAAGAAAACAGCACATCAGGTAGGCGTAGAAATAGCCGACCATGTTGTAGTGGGGCCATGACTTCGCGCTGGAACCTAAAAATAAATGTTTCAGAAACCAAGAAATCAGCGAAGGACGCACTGTTTGAAATTGGAAAAACGATTCTTAAGGCCGCTGGCGCTCCTGAGCAGATAGATTTTAAAGTCTATCACTACAATATAGTGAACAAGCTAGCTGAGGAAGTCAACAAGTTGACGGAAGAAAAAGCGCGTGAAATTCTGGAAACACTCAAAAAGGAGCTAGAACAGTATTGAGCGCTGAGGAAATCGCTAAGGAACACGAAGAACATCCTTGGACAACAGAAGAACAGGCCGCGCAAATCGTCCGAGAACATCATCAGACCCCAGCATACAAGCCCTTCGATGATTTAGAGTACACGCGCCGAAAACTAGCGGGTCAGCTAGGATTGATTCAGGAACACTGTTCAGACGGTAGCGCTTTCGCAAATTGCCATTGCATCGAAGAAAAACACCTTATCAACGTATCTGGCTACGCTTCAGAAGGTGTAACAATCGCGCCAGACCCACACGAAAAAAACTTCTACGCATGGCTGAGTCCTTGGGCCGACTCGACTCTTGACCATGTGCTGGAAACGCTAGACCAGAACGACGACGACGCAGAAAAAAAGATGTGGGCAACTCTTGCAGATGATACACGCGAGATAAGACATGAAATCACAAACAAGACATTCAACGTGCCAAACCCAGCAGGAAAACGCTCCTATCTTCCTTACGGCCTCACAGTAAGAGAGAAAGAAGACGCAGAACTGCGCGCTCTACTCAGTCGTTGCATCAGAAAAACAGAAGTCCGATGCTGCGGAGGCCCAACAACAGATTATAGTACATGCGACTGTAACCCCGTCGCAGTATGCAGGAAAAGCGTTGGCACAGGAAACCCGAAGAAACTTTCAAGCAAAGAATTTCTAGAATTATACGAAACGATAAGAGAACATCCCGAAACACCACACCCGAAAGTCGAGTATCACGCACCACAGGAAGAAGTAGAACCGTTCACACTGGAATTTCATCACAAGGCGGCAAGGGAAAAACTATGAGCGTAAAAAAAAGAGGCCCACCGCGCTCCATTACCCGAACCAGAATTTATGTTGGCGCTGAATCCTTGGTCATTGACGACTTCTAGCGCAACAGCAAACCAACTAATAGGCTCTTACATTGTTAAACACGAAAAATTGAAAATACGCTCCATCATCATCGAAGTTTATCTCGCAACACTTAGCACGACAGCGGCCCTTTTAGGCACATTACAAGTCCAAATCAACGGGCAAATATGGTTAGGCCCGTTTCAAGCAAGCAACACGGCCAGCGGCGCACTTTTCGGCATCGTCATAACCTTTCCCGAAGAAATTCCCATAGAAAACGGTCAAATTATCAACGCCTTATGCACGCCGTCAAGCACAACATCAACTGTATGGGTAATCAGTGTCATAGGATACGAAGTTTAGGGGGTGAAAGATTGGCAGTGATAACTGTGCAAATAACGATTCAACAAACGATTCCTGCCCTAAACGGTGCTGCTATTGACGCGATTCTTCTATGGCTAAAAAACAACGTCACGCTTCAGCTACCTTCAACGGCCACGGCTAACATATCCTTCACGAACATAACACCATAGGAGAACAACAGAACATGCCCTGCAAGTCATGCACTGAAAAATGGGCGGAATACTACGTTTCCAAAGGCTTCACGGAAAAAGACGCACGCTTCATGGCCCATAAGCTAGTTCTAAGAGTTGAAAAGCGACAGAGAAAAGAACGAAACAAACTTCTGTACCGAAAAGCGCGGTTCCGACTGTTTAAATGGACGTTCATAATCAACGTGAAAGCAACGATTCTGCACAGTTTCTTGAATCACCGTTTAATATGGGTCGGAAAAAGCTATAATCCCGACTACACACAAAACTGTTTCGGCGCTTGCGTCAGCAATACCTTATGTGACAACTATCTAATGCCATGCACAACTACGGCGGATTGCAGACTCAACTTAACTGATTGTCCTATGGGCGGTTGTGGCTGTCCTGCACCGTTGCCTAACAGCGCTCAAGTAGTCAACGGTTGCACATGTCACCCAAACCCTACGGCCTGCCAAGTTTGCAACGCACTTTTAGGATGCACTGTACGGTTAAAAGGCTGCGGCTGCTTGGGAACGTGCGGCTACAACTGCAACAGCGGCTTTATATGGAATGGAAGCCAATGTGTTGCTTCTGCTGTGGCCCTTGATAAAGCGTTTATTGGAGGTGGATTCTACCATGTTTTTCCATAAGAAAAAACCTGAACCCCCCATTATCCTAGAAAAAATCAGTTACTGGAACGGGCATTGTCCAGTCTGCAAAACGCATATAGGCATAGACGTTCATAAGCATCCAGTAACAAACAAGGAAACAGCAGCGTGTCCGCACTGTGGCGCTGAAATATGGGAGCGCGTCAAGAAATGAGTGAAAAAACCAAAAAGAAACCTAGAACAACACCGAAAATCTCAGGGAAAACCACGCTGGAAACCACTACCAACGCCCTTTTGCACATGTTTGATAGAGCTATGGGCCTATTGGAGGCCACTGTTAACGCCGGAAAAATCAACCCTTCCCAAGGGTTGTTAGGGATGATTTTAGTCGCTGATCTGCTTCATGGCGGGGCTTATGTGGGGCCGAGTGCTGATAGACCCGCGCTCGGAGGCAAAACAAGCAAGTATTATCAGCCCATCAGTATTTCAAATCCGGAACTTTATCCGATGACAGGTTTCAACATTCTAGACCCATTAGGCAGCTTCTTTAACATATTCGGCGCAACAGCAGAATCAACATACGCGCAGGCCATCGTACAGGAAGTCTATCTAAACGCGAATGTTCCTCACAAGTTTCCGAAACTGCTCAGTGATGAGGCATACGCGAAAATTCTTGTCATTGCTTCCTACCTGACCCACACGGATGTTGTGACGAAAAACGCAAATGGAATAAAAACTCTCGTTGAAGCCTCAGCTATCCCCATCAAGACAGTTGGCGAAGCAATAGAAGCTGCTACACCATCAGGAGAACAGCTTAAACAGTTGTTGCCTCTCCTTAGTCTAGTGGAGTGAGCATAATGGACATCATAGAAGGCAAAGAAGAACGCGGCGTTAAAAAAGTCGCGCTTGACATCTTGGAAGTCGCAGAAGAAACGGTAGGTCTAGCAGCGTCACCTAGTCTATTCTGGCTTATCGTTCTCTGGAACAGTAGCGGCGGAAAAGGCTTCGATGGATATGTAACAAACACACCCCAGCCAACACCACAAGCAGGTGCGCGATGATGTGCAGCATGTGCAGGCAGATAAGAAGGCGTACTAGGCACAATCTTGAACGCTGTCCTCAATGCGGCAGAATTATCTAAAAACGCGCAGTTGAGTACATAACTGTGCATGTATGTCCTATTTCTTTTTAAGCGTGCCTCTCTGAACGTACTAACGTAACAACAGAGAGGCTAAACAAATGGGAAAGAAAAGCAAAGGACTTAGAAAAGCCCGATGCGTTAGGAAGAAAGTGGCGCGAGGCATGAGCCTAACATCGGCCCGTATCAAGTGCCACGTCAAAGGACGATGATTTCAATGGACTTCTCAGACAAAACTCTCGGCTGGATAGAGACAGGCACAGAACTAGGCACTGGCATACTCGCATGGGAAAACGCGGCAACAAGCAAATGGGCGAAGAACAACCCCGTTAAGAACTACTCCTTGTTCTCGAAATACCGTTTCCAAGATGCGCTCTGCGGTCTAATCGGAAAGGACTTGACAGGAAAAATCTTCAACGAAGACATGTCAGGACGAGGCGCAGACTTCGCACCCAACATTTTCGGCGCAATCAACAAGACAAGCGTTACAGGCATCATCATTCTCATCGCTGACGCACTACTGAAAGAGGCTGTTCCAACATACAGAAAGCTGGACGGTGTACCAAACATCGTTCACGGCGCAGGCATCGGCGTAACCATCGGCGGCGTTGTCGGCGGCATCTTCGACCCTAACGGCGGAAGCTCTAGCTACGGTTCGCCCTCTGGATTCCAGAACGTGCCGAACCCAAGAGGCGGCTCACAGCAAACAGTCGTAGCCTTAGTTTAGAATGGAGAAGGAGAAAAACAACAATGGGAAGCCAATTTTATCTAGACCCAACAGTAGCATCAGTTCTCGGACATGACCTTAGCCCAAACCAGAAGGACATCGCGTACTGGATGGACGTTATCGCTGGCGTGAGCATAACAACGACTGCAAAAATCAAGTTAGGCGGAACCCAAATCTACGGCACAGGCGCAGACTACCTACTCCCGACGGCGGCCCGCTGCATCGTCGGTGTGCGGCCTAAAATCGTCAACACAACACCAACAGCAAATCAAGCCGTAATCGCCACGTTGAAGGTTGAAAGCGCAGACCTGAAAATGGGCGACTTTGAGGTTTTCGCAAACCCCATAGAATCAGGACTCGGAACAACTGAAGTGCAATTCCAAGATAGAGCGCCTTGGTATCCACTCATGCAGCCCTGCTATGGCGGAGAGAAAATGCAGTTCTATGGAACCGCACAGATCACTAACACAGCCGTTGTTCTGATGTCATGCGATGTGCTTCTAAGCAACACTTGGCCCGAAGGATTCAACGGTGCATGGTCGAAGGGATACGGTCCCGTACAGGCGAAGGTTGCAGGCATCAACTACGGCGGAGGCCCCACAAGCACAGGAACCGCTGCTTCATCGGTAGCCACAGACGCAGGCGTAACAATCGCAGCACCGAAGAAACGGCTGATCGGCCTATTCGGTGTTGTTGTGGATACGACCCCAGCAGCGTCGAAGCCGATTTCTGGATGGTTCGCAGTCAACGCTTCCGAAATGAGCGTCAACCCGCAGAGATTCACAGCCGAACCCATAACGGGATTCTTAGGCACAACGACAGTCGCAGGACTCGCGCACATCAGCCTATCATACCCCATAAACCTTGGATTCAACACGCCAAGCACGCCGAAAGCGCAGTTCAACCTAGACCAAGCCATAACTACCGCAGGTTCCTTTGAAATGGGCTACATGTACGTAGATAACCCGTAGCGCAGTAGGGCAACATCACACTTCAACAATCCCCCCTTTTCTAGGGAAATAGTCGTTTAACGTGAAGGAAGAAAAAATCTTTGAGTGACGACGAACTGGCTATGCCGAACGCTAAGTGCTGGAGAAAACTCTTAGACCTAGAAATCAAGAAAATTCTAGACCTTGAAGCACCTATACCCATCGTTTCACTTGTCGCCACCAACGCGACGGCTAACACGAACATTGTTTGTGTTGACCCAACCAAAACCACGCCTTTAACGGCGAAACATCCGCCTTGTATCTGGCGGATATATGTCGTTCTGGCAACATCTGGCGTTTTCAGCGTCATTAGACAGGTTGGCGGAACCTTGAACACGGAACTAATGAATCAGGGCGTAGCGCTCACAGCAGGCGCGGGCTACATGTTCGATGTTCTCGTTGACCAAGGCGAAAGAATGGACTTCCAAACATCCGTTACTGGCGTAATTAGCAAATTGAGTGTAGTTGAGAAGGATGATGCTAAATGAGCAGTCCAGAAACGGTTTATCCCCCGCAAGGCTTGCAGAATACGACCGCGCTCAACGTGACAGGAATACAAATGAACGTTTTGACTGTCAAAGTGAAAAATCCAACCATAACCACCGTCAAAGATGTCCATATTGACCAAGGCGCTCAGGTCGCAGCCATAACAACCGTATTCAATATTTCAGTAGCGTGAGAAACATGAAAGCAACATCAAACATTCAAATATTATGGAAAATCCAAGTCAAAGACGACAAGACAGGAAAAATAGTTTCAACAAAAAAGGGCAAAAGCAAAAGCCTCGTTCTTCAATTTCTTCAACACATTCAAGTTATCCTATTCCAAGCAAACGTAACAATGAAAGACACAGGCGGAACCAATCGAAGCGAGCCCACGGTCGCACCCTACGGTCAGCCCATTGCTGGGGACGCAACTTATGGCATAGTTGTAGGAACTGGAACAACAGCAGTCGGTAACACAGACAATAAACTGACAACTCAAATAGCTCACGGTTCAGGGGCAGCACAGCTTAACTATGGAGCAGAGAGTCAAGTAGCGGCGCAAGTGGTAGGCGCAAACGTAGATTACACACACTCAAGAACTTTTCAGAACCTTTCAGGCGCAACCATCACCATAACCGAAATCGGTATGTACGTCAAAGACAGCACTAACACATGGTATTTCTGCTGGATTCACGACCTAGCAACTCAAGCCGTCCTCAACAACCAAACCGCAACCGTAACATACACATTCAGAACAACAGTATAGAAGGTCAGTCATGGATACAGGCGAAAAAATCGTTTTGGGCGCTGCGGGCATTGTGGCCCTGCTACTCTTAGCGGGCCTTTTCAGTGGCGCCCGCGCAGCACCAACCACAACGACCCCGACAACACCGACCCCTTCACAGCCTCCCGCAGCGGTTGGCTACTGTCCTTTCTAGGTGCTTTCCTTGAACGCGCAGGAAGACCCGCCAGTTTCAGAACAGACATGCGTTGCACGTATGGGCCTAATGAGTGAACAGACAAAAACGATAGTTAGGTCTATTCGTGTGAGCGCTGCAACAGCCACGTTCATTCTTGGCGTTATCGGCCTCATTGACATAGCTGTTAGAGTGTGGAGGCCCTAGATGCACGCGCACGCGCTTCTTACGTTGGCTGTTGTTTTCATTCTTGGCGTTCAAACTATGCTTTTCGTTGAGTATGCACGTTGGAAATGGAATCATAGAGGCCAAGACTAGAACTTACTTTCATAACGCTTAAAAGCAGTCTTGGCTTTTCTCTCTGGTGAGGCGGGGTAGGTGAGGAATCGGCTTCTAGGTAGAAAGGGGTTCTTCATTTCCCCCTATCCTTTCTCCCTTGTCTATCCCGCCTCTATGGAGAAGGAAACCTATGAATTGGAAGGTCTTGGCAATAAAGGCTTTGCCTTTCGTCGTTTTCGGAACTGTCGCTGCTTTCCACTGGCTTGTAATGGGCGTGTGGATGGGCCAGCCGAATTAGAGGCTTGACCATGACGACGAAAGACCCCTCTTTTTCCAAGCGCCGCATTATCCATAATCAAACGGTGATTCAGCTACTAGCGGTCTTTGTTGGAGTTTTCAGTATGGCGACTCCGATACTTTTTGTTTTGCTGCTTCCATACGTCGAGATTCTTCTTGTGCTTTGGGTCTTGACTAGCATTATCTGTTTGAGTATTGCGGTGTGGGAAAGGAGAAATCCGAAGGTATGAAGGTCACTAAGCGTATGCAGAAGCGGCTAGGAAAAGACTGGCGTGCCATCATAGAAGACGAAAAAGAAGCTGCACAGCTACGTGTAGTTGTGTTGAACAGTTGAGTCGTAAGGTTTAAGACATGCCTTGTGCATGATGCTTCTGAGTGTGGGGGTATGTTCGAGAAAAGCAGAGAAAAAAGAATCGCTGAACTTCAAGGATACATCGAGTTTATCAACCATCTTATGGAAGGCATGGCGATTAAGCGCGGCGAATACATGATAGAACTTTCGCACCTTGAAGGCCAGCAGATAACAGCAGAAGCGACTTTAGACGTTCTCTTGGTTGGGCCTTGAACTTCCATAAAACATAAATCCTCAAAAACCCCTTTCTTTTTCTGATTAACATGGCACTAAAAATAGGTTTGACAGACAAACAGCAAGCCGTCCTTATGTTCTTCGCTTTCCTGCTCGCAACGTGGACACCGATTTTAACGATGTGGACGAACAACGGCGCACCAACAGACAAGGCTTCCATAGTGGTGCTTTTCGCGTCGCTGCTAGTTTCCTTCATGGCTGCATCCCTAGCCTTTCTAAAAGAAATCCTTGGCATCAATCAACCACAAGCAACACAAGCCACACAAACCCAGCCGAAGACACCAGCACAAGCCGCAAAGATTCCAGCACAATGTTTCAGCCTTCTTAGGCGCTCGATATGGCTTCATTTCAGCCGCTAGAAGCGGCCCCTTCTTTTTTTATCGTTGCCTCACACGGTCATCGGCAACAAACCGATGAGGCAGAGGGCGATCTCTTCCTCTCAGTGCTAACACCCCCTGTTCCAGTGTGCAGTTATGGAAAACCCGCACTTCTCACATTTTCTAGTGTTCTTAGAAGTCTTGGTTAGCTTGTTTCCGCAGAATGGACAAAAAAGGGGAAACTTAGATTTTTGGGATATATTCGATTCCCAGCTTTCTAAGCATCTGAGTGGGCGGCGCTCCATAGACCTTTTTCAACATGTCCTCATTACTCCATGAACCCAACTCAGCAACAGCGGTATAGTTCCAGTTTGTGGCCCTGAGCATGTGCGCCCCGAACATGTGCCTCCAAAAATGGTTCGGCTCTGAAAGGCCAAGGTCTAGGGCCTCACCTGTCAAGAAAAGGCGATAGGCATCTTTATTCAGGTTCCGTAGCTCTGTTTCATCTAGACCAAAGAAAGCATTGTCAACCTGTCGGCCCCAGCACTCATTCAAAACAGCTAGCAGGTCTTCAGTGATGATTTTATCGAAGGTCTGGCGGCCTGTCCTGTGAAAGCCTTTATCGGTTACTGCAATAACATTAACCCCGTCCTCTTGTCTAAGTTTTCTATGTTGAAACTCGGTTAGGGTCGCGGTGCTTCGGCATCCAGTTTTAAACATGGTGAAGTCTGCGGCATAGGCTAGAGGGTTTCTTTCCTTGACATGGGCGAAGATTTTATCTAGGGTTTCCCTTGGCACGAAAACATGTTTCCACTTGCCTATGGGCGGCATCATTCCCGACACTTCAGTAGTTTTTAAAGTGATGTGGTCACGACTCAGGAAGAAATCTCTAATAGCTATTCGGTAGCCTTTAGTTCCACTGTGGGCCTTGTGGACTTCTGCGATAAATTCTTGTGCCTGCTCTAGGGTCAGTCTTTCGGGAGTTTTGGGTATCCAGTTTGGAATGTTGACTTCTTTCAGTTTCTTGGTTACATGGTCTTTCAGGTAAAAGCGGCCTTGGCACACTCTCTTAATAGCATCAACATTGCCTTTCTGATATGTTGGGCTTACTAGGGTTGCCTTCTCAATGTTCCACTTCTTGATTGAAGGCAATTCTTGGAAGGTTCCATTCTGAAAGATGGCTTCGGAAACTTCAACATGCTGCACTTCTTCGGTGGTGACTTCTAGCTTAAGGGCCGCTGTTACTCCTTCATGCCTCTTAAAGAACATGGTGAAAGATTCTTCCGTGAAATCTTTGTTATATTCCGCTAGGGCGTGCTGTCTTAGCTGTTGAGGACTAAAGGTTCGATATTTCCGCACTAGCTTAGGCACGATGTCGGAAAGATGTACTTTCTTCTGTTTCGGCATGTTTAACCCCTTCTGAGGCCCCGCAGCTTTTCAAAATTTTTCCGACGACGGATTTCTTTTTTCATTCTTCACACTCTCATCTAGAATAATAGGCACTAGGTCATATAAACTATGCTAACAGATTCCAGACTAAACTATGGTAAAAGTGTTAGTTTATCAAGGTTTGAAGACTGCATTTGATACATAAAAGCATGGGAACTGTTAGCTAACAATAGCTAACAGACTGTTTTTCTAAAGTCATGTGACCGTGCCATCACACCATCAAACTAACAAATCCCATGTGTATCTCTGTTCTACACCAGAGCAGACGGTCACATAGACGGTCACATGGATGGTCACATAACTAACACTTTTCACGGTTGTTAGTTTTCTATCACATGGCTATGTGACCATAAGGCATATATCCTATGTGACCGTAAAAGAGAGGTAGGAAAGTGAAAAAAACGGGAAAAATGCTCTTAAACTTTTGGGCTAGCGACTGGCTGACACTCGACCTAGAGAAGCACCAGAAACAGCATGAAGACCTAGCTGGAAAGAAAGACCTTCTGGAAAACTATGTGCTTTCACTGAAAGAGCAGATTCTCGGCCTTGAGTCACAGGTGCGCTATCTGAATGATGTATCGGGGAAAGCTGCGGAGTCTTCTTCTGAAGCATCTAAAATTGCCTCGACTAATCTTCACACTCAGGAGAACCCCCCGCAGCCCCCAGCGACAGAGCAGCACCTGGAAAGAGCAGCGTTGACAGCCCAAGAGGTCATTAGGCCCAAAGGAACAATAGCGATGTGGAAAGAGGGAAAGTGGACTTTCAGCCAGAAGCAAGAGCAGGCGCTAGCCTTCGCTGACCAACTGCTAGCAATCAGAAACGAGAAGACCAGAGAACTAATGAACATCAGAGCCGAAGGCCAGAAGGAAATCGAGCGCATCAAAGCAGAAGGAAGAAACACCAGACGCAGACAAGGCTCACACAGTCAAGGCGACGGCGAAATCCTTTTCCAAGACCCACACGGCGGCCCCGTAGATGAGCTAATCAGAACGCGCTATATCTCGTAGAGGTTGAAAATGTGAAAGAGAAACCAGAATTATTTTTGAAATGTCTTGACGAAAACATGCAAAGCTGCAACGGAGGCAAATTACAGTGGAAACTCAACAAGAAAACACGAGTCAAAGGAAAACTCGTAATGTGCGAGAACGGCATACACCTAACCCTTCAACCTAAACGATGGTCAGGAACTAGAATTTTCATCGCAGAAACCAACAAAATCACCGAATTTCAAGAAGACGGCATGAAAATACTCTGCAAAGAAGCAACGCTCATACAAGAATTAACACCACTACAACTATCGGCCTACGAGGAAGGGGAAGCTCCGCTCTGGAAGGCCTACGAGGAAGGGAAAGCTTCGCTCTGGAAGGCCTACGAGGAAGGGAAAGCTTCGCTCTGGAAGGCCTACGCGGAAGGGAAAGCTTCGCTCTGGAAGGCCTACGAGGAAGGGAAAGCTCCGCTCTGGAAGGCCTACGAGGAAGGGGAAGCTCCGCTCTGGAAGGCCTACGAGGAAGGGAAAGCTCCGCTCTTGAAGGCCTACGCGGAAGGGAAAGCTTCGCTCTGGAAGGCCTACGAGGAAGGGAAAGCTTCGCTCTTGAAGGCCTACGCGGAAGGGAAAGCTTCGCTCTGGAAGGCCTACGAGGAAGGGAAAGCTTCGCTCTTGAAGGCCTACGCGGAAGGGAAAGCTCCGCTCTGGAAGGCCTACG
>JACTVG010000132.1 GCA_015660965.1 Methanoregulaceae archaeon | reverse complement strand
GTTCTATTCATCAGATAAAGAGGCACTTACTAAAGATCTTACACAGCTATTCTCCTCCTGTGTAAAAACAACAAAAAATTGGAGAGTAAGAGCTATAATAAGCCCCCATGCCGGATATGAATATTCCGGAAGAATTGCTGCTTCAGCATTTTCATGCATCCAGAAGAATGCCGTATATAAAAATATTTTCATTATCGGGTCAAGTCATATTATGGCATTCGACGGAGCTTCAATTTATCACACAGGAGATTATGTTACGCCATTGGGCAAGCTGATAGTGAACAGGGAAATCGCTGAAAAGCTAAGAAAGAATTCAATTTTCATATTTCCGGAAACTGCACATATTCGGGAACACAGTCTGGAAAATCAAATGCCGTTTATCCAGTACTATTTTCCAAATCCTCCACAAATTGTTCCTATAATTATCGCCACAGACAATTTAAGGACTATAAAAGCTATAGCTGAAGCGTTGAGACCATGGTTTACCGATGATAATTTATTTGTTATCAGCAGCGATTTTTCACATTATCCTCCGTACAAAGATGCCCAGGAAGTTGATAAAAACACTGCTGATGCAATAATTTCGGGTGACAGTGAAACTTTTTTGAAGACCCTTCAAACAAATGACGAAAAGTCTGTCCCTAATTTAGCGACCAGCATGTGCGGTTGGACATCAGGTTTGACTTTAATGTATCTTGTAAATAAAGATCCAAAGTTGGAATTCAAAGAGATAAGCTACTGCAATTCAGGCGATTCTCCTTCCGGGAATAAAGATCAGGTAGTCGGCTATAATGCTATTGCCCTTATTGAGAAGGATCAAAAAAACATCAGTGAGCAAGGTATGGCTTCTGAAGTGTCATTTACAAAAGAAGAGATCAATCACCTCTTCTCGATAGCCAGGAACAGCATCAAAAAAATGCTCTTTGAAAATAAGAGACTTACCATTGATCCGTCAACTATCTCACCGAATCTTAAAAAAAACATGGGTGCTTTTGTTACCCTGAATATCGACGGCAATCTGCGTGGATGCATAGGCAGGTTCACTTCGACTGACCCACTTTATGAAGTTGTGAACCAGATGGCTATAGCATCAGCATTTGAGGACACTCGTTTCACGCCTCTCTCAAAAGAAGAATTCGATAAGATCAAAATAGAAATTTCGGTTCTGGGACCTTTGAAAAAGATCAAAAACATTTCTGAAATTGTTCTGGGCAAACATGGCATATATATAAAGAAAGATTTCAGATCAGGCACAATGCTGCCACAGGTTGCCACAGGAAATCACTGGACTCTTGAGCAATTCCTGGGTTATACTTCTCGCGACAAGGCCGGTCTGGGATGGGAAGGATGGAAAAATGCTGACATTTACATCTATGAGGCAGTGGTGCTTAATGAAAACGAGAAATAGTTATGCACTATGTCATCATTTAAGGTGTTGCCGCCATGATTAAAGAACTTGTCAATTTCCTTTTACCCGGACAGGTTCTAATGACCTGAATGATCACAGAAAACTCTGAATTTTTATATCAAAAGGATTGACTGGCGAACAAAATCTTAAGTTATTGGTCTTAATTACATATATTTGCAATTTTACATTTTGTAACGCGCCACCCGGTTTACAAATTTGAATTATAGCATCATTTGAGGTGTTTTTTACGAATTTGTTCAGTGCATAAATCGTTGCTATTAATTCCTGACAGGCAGAATACTATTGCTTAGTTTAAGTGAAACATTTGCTTTAAATGCTTCATTATATTTCTTAATGTATTATTAAATTTAAAAAACCATGTAATGAATTATTTTATAAAGGCAGCCCTGATAGCCGTATTCTTTTCATCAATTCCGGCAAAACTATTCTCTCAGAATGATAGTATTGCAAAACCGGATTCCGTTTTATTAAAACAAATTGAAAAACAATTAAATAGCTCGCAGCCTACGGCTCCGCCCTTTCAAGTAAGAACTGCGCCCTCCACTCTCCCCGACATAAGTGTAATTGGCGACTTTCAAGCTTCCTACAAGAACAATGTCAGGAGAAATTTTGACGCCGGAATCAATGAAGCTGAACTTTCTCTACAATCAGTTGTGGATCCTTATGCCAGAGCCGATTTCTTTTTTACACTGGGCAAAGACCCCACAACTGGCAAGTTTACTGAAGATCTGGAGGAAGGGTATCTTACTACACTTTCTTTGCCTGCACATTTGCAGTTAAAAGTAGGAAAGTTTAAAAGTGCAATGGGTAGGATTAACCCCGTACATTCTCATGCCTTGCCATTCATAAGTTTGCCAGACGCCTATGAAAGTTTTTTTGGCGAAGGAATAAATGATGAAGGAGTTTCGTTGAGCTGGCTGATTCCAAATTCTCTTTTTTACCAGGAACTGGTAGTACAAGTTACCGATGGTCCAATTGACAATCCGAGTTTTTCGAGAAGCGTTGGAAACACCTATCTTGAACTGGTACATTTGAAAAACTTCTTTGACCTGTCGCCAAATGCTACTCTGGAATTAGGATTCTCAGGCATTACAGGGCACAACTTTTATGATTTAAGGACTAACATTGCCGCTACGGATCTTACTTATAAATGGAAACCGGTGCAATTTAATACCTACAAATCCTTTACCTGGCAGTCGGAAGCCTACTTCAGCAACGCAGACACTTTAGATCATAAGGTCGTTAATTCTTTTGGCATGTATTCACT
>JACTVG010000131.1 GCA_015660965.1 Methanoregulaceae archaeon | reverse complement strand
TCCATGTATTCGTTTAAAAAAAGCAATTGATTCCGGTAAGATTGGAAAGCCTGTTCTTGGAACAGTTTTTATGTTTGGCTGGCGCAACGAGACATACTACAAGAGTGATCCATGGAGAGGAACCTGGGAGGGTGAAGGAGGCGGTGTTCTGGTCAATCAGGCTCCTCACCAGCTAGATTTATTACAATGGTTTATGAGTAGCGAAATTGAAGAAATATATGGTGTCTGGAAAAATGTCAACCATCCATATATTGAAGTCGAAGATACCGCATTGGCAATACTGAAATTTAAAAATGGGGGAGTGGGGAATATTATTGTAAGTAATTCCCAAAAACCCGGCATATACGGCAAAGTTCATATACATGGAGATAACGGTGCTTCCGTAGGTGTTCAAACGGACGGGGGTGCAATGTTTATAGCTGGTATGACAAGTATTCTGGAACCGCCGGTAAATGACTTATGGACGATTCCTGGCGAAGAAAATAAACTAAAAGATTGGATAAAAGAAGATTCAGATTTTTTTAATAGTGTCAATTCCATGGAATACTTTCATATGTTGCAGATTGAAGATTTTGTAAATGCATTGATTGAGGGAAGAAAACCAATGGTTACCGGAGAGGAAGGGCGGGTGACTGTAGAGATTTTTACTGCGATATACCGCTCTCAAAGAGATGGGAAGGCTATAAAATTTCCTTTGATGCCTGAATATGATCGTCTTGACTATGATGGGAGAATTTAAGTAAATGGGAAAGAGAGCAGTAATACGCACATTAGAAAATGGTTGTTTAGTTAATTCGGTACATTACCCTTGTCAAAAATAATTGATGAGAAAAGAATCAGGAAGTGAAAACTTAATAGTGCAAAGCGGATCCTCAAGAATGCGCTGGGCAATGATATCTTTTGCCTTTGTTGCAACTGTGTTAAATTATTTGCACAGATTATCATTTACTTACCTGACTGCTAATGGATATTTAAGGGGAATTATCCCTGATGATTCATTTGGATATATAGCATCGGCGTTTTTCATAGCTTATATGATTTCCAATGCCTTTTCAGGCTTTGCTATTGATAAACTTGGCACACGCATTGGTTATTCATTAACAATGGGGTTTTGGACAACAGCAGGAATACTGCATTCTCTGGCAATGTCTCCTTTTCAATTTGGATTTTTCAGGTTTTTATTAGGGATTGGCGAAGCAGGAAACTGGCCCGCGGCAATAAAGCTCACGTCAGAATGGTTCCCCCCTTCTGAACGTTCAACTGCCTCAGGTATTTTTAATAGTGGCGCTTCTGTCGGCGCTGTTGTTGCTCCTCCATTAATTGCCTGGTTGGGAACGACTTATGGATGGAAGGCAACATTCCTGGTTGTAGGAGTGCTGGGGTATATATGGTTGGCCTCATTCTGGTTTATTTATTATACCCCCGGAAAGGTTGTCAAAGAGGCAAAAGCAAGAATTATTCCTCCTTTAAAATTGTTAAAGAACAGATTTGTTTCTGGTCTCACTTTATCAAAGGTTTTCATGGATCCGGTTTGGTATTTCATTACTTTTTGGATCGGCAGGTATCTTGCCGATGTATATGGATGGAACCTGGCCAAGATAGGATGGTATGCCATGTTCCCCTTTATTGTTGCTGATTTCGGAAATATTTTAGGTGGTTTGTTCACTCAATTTATAATAAGAAAAGGAATAGAAATCCCCAGAGCGCGGAAAATATCTGTTGGCATTTTTGGGTCAATTATGGCATTATCCATGTTGTTGGGACCTTTAGTCATTACCGGCCCTACAGGTGCACTAATTGTACTGGCTTTTGCAGGTTTTGGGTATGCTGCCTATACAGCTAATACTATGGCATTCCCGGCAGATGTAGTGCCCAAAAGCGCTACTGCTTCAGTATGGGGTATTGCAAGTGTCGGAGCCGGACTGGGGGGAGTAATTTTTCAGTCAGTATCAGGGGTAGCAATAAAAAACCTGTCAATTCATTTTAATTATGCAAGAGCCTATAACGCTGTTTTTATAGGATATGGACTTATTTCCCTTATAGGATTAGCTATCATTCTTTTTTTAACGGGTCCACTCGTAAGTGACAAAGAATTGCTGGCTTATGTCGATCAGGATGAAAAGAACCCGGTCAAGCGAATTCAATAAAAATATATTAATAATTATAAACTGCAAAATAATGAAAATGACAGCTTTATCCATTATTTTTCTCCTAGCACTCAGTGCATTTACTTTTGCACAAGAGTCCGTTCCTGCAATGAACTACACTTTGCCTAAGAATGACGTTCATTACCGCTATGTTAAAGATTGGATCGAAGATAATATTGACGCCGACTATCACCATCCTTCGATATCCACCATTGAGGCATTCCGTGATATTAAATTCGGGGTACGCATACATTGGGGGCTGTACTCGATCACAGAACAGGGCAATGAATCGTGGCCGTTTCTTACGCTCTCAAATGAAAAGAAGCAAGCCTACCAGGAACTATATAAGACCTGGAACCCGGCTGGCTTTAATGCTGAAGAGTGGATGAAGCTGTTCAGTGAGAATGGTATTAAAATGTTCGCCATCACTACTATGCACCACGAAGGCTTCTCTATGTTTGACACAAAAGCCCGGGTTAAAAAGAGGGTCAATTGGATTGCACCCGGAGGTCCTGTCCTGGAAGATTGCGACCTGGCTTACAGCATCATGGAAACACCCTTT
>JACTVG010000130.1 GCA_015660965.1 Methanoregulaceae archaeon | reverse complement strand
GGTGCGTATTGGCAAGCTGCGGACACTAAGAATGAGAGGGGGATCGACGAGCTGCGGAGGCGACTCTCGAATAGCTTACGCGTGGGGAAGCCATTCAATAACCTTAACACGAATAAAGCAGCTGGTGAGCCTCGTTATCTTTCAACTCTGTGGATACTTGATCGTTGCCCTTTGGTTAATGAGTCGATGAAGAACTGGAGGCGGGAAGAGTGGTTGGACCGGAATTCCAAGTTGACCAAGGATGAGAAGGATAAGCCGCAGCAGAAGTACTCGCACTTCTGCCATGCTATCGAGTACTTGTTGAAGAGAGACGAAATTTGCAAAGCAATTTGGAGAGAGTTCACTGGCCGACCTAATAGACAGAAGCACTATCTTGAAAGGGCATATTAATGGTAAGTCGGGAGGATATAGGTTGGTGGGCTGGTATAATGGACGGTGAAGGATATATCAGTGAAGATAAGCGCACTGGATATTACAGATTTGGGGTTGGAAATACTAGCATAGAAATTATTAAGAAGCTAGCTAAAATTCTTTTAGATTTAGACATATTCTTTTCTACTTATGAATATAAAACTCAAACGGGTAGACCCCACTTTGTACTCGTTATCTGTAGGCTGTTAGATGTGAAAAGAGCTTGTTCATTGGTAAAGCCTTATATCAATCGACTAAATCTAAAAGTAGCTATTGAAAAAGTTGAAGCCAAAATCACAGCTAAGAATTGTAGAAAGAATTCGGGCTTTGCTTCTCGAAAAGATAAAAAGCTTAGAACTTCTGGGGAGGTGTGATATTCCACTCTACGAGTTTCTCTGCTCAAGATGTATGAAGATACTTGAGTTTATTGTACCGTTGGACAAGTTTGAAACCAAGGTTCGGTGTCCACATTGTAAGAAGATGGTGAAGCGATTAATGTCTCCAGTTCTGTTTAGGATAAAGTAAAATGCCAAAATCAGAAGAATATAGTTCTCCAATTACGATTAGTCCGGTCGAGCGTACCGTCACGGATCAGGTGTTTGACGAGTGGATGACCGAGAAGCGCAACAACCAGGATGATGATGCGGACTTTGAGGCGATCATTGACTTGCTGGAGTGCAGGCGGAATGAGAGGGACTACGAGTGGATGAGTGATGTGTTCATCCCGGAGTACCCGTCGATACACTTGACGGAAGCCAGCCAATGGGCGAATCAATACTTCCAGACCAGGGACTTCGTGGAAGTCTACTTGAGTGGGACAGAGAAGACGGACAAGCAGAAAGCAGATCTTGCGAAGGACTACATCAATACGTCGCTTAACCTGAAGGACGTCTACCACTACATCAAGTACATGCGGCTTCGGGCCATCAATTCAACGCGCGGAGCTTGTTATGCGCTTTGCCGGTGGGACCGGGAAGAGAAGGACGAAGTATATACAGAGCAGATAAAGACTACGGCTCCTCACCCGGAGACTGGAGTGATGACGGACCAGTATACTCCAACGGAGAAAACTCAAACCAAGATCCTAAAGGACCACTTCAACTATGAACCCATTGACCCCCGGAATATTGTTACTGATCGGAGCTATGCTTATACTCTACAACAGAAACGATACATAATCATCCGGGATGAAGTTAGTTATGAACAGTTGCTTGAGGAAGCCAAGTCCAAAGGTTATATCAATCTTGATAAGGTTAAGAAGATGCGGGAACCTTACAAGACGGATGCGATGAAGGATACGTATGATAAGTTTGAGGAGAAGGAGAACCCGCAGAAGACTCCAGTTAAGTTTTTCGATAGGCTGCTGAGACTTGGCAAGATGTGGGCAGTTGTAACGAAGCGTGGTGAGGATGAATATCCGATTGATTGTAAGCCTGGGTATGATGACTTAGGGGGAATTCTGGAAGGGGCGGACCTGATTGAGTGCATCCTGGAGGAGGTCTATGTTGGCGATATTAAAGTACTTATTCGGTTTCAACCGAATCCCTACCGGGACTCCAAGGGGCACCCGTTCCGTCCTATTGTACGCGGTTTGTGCTACGTTAGTCCAACTCGGGATGTTGGGATGTCTGATGGTCGTTATAGCAGGGAGCTTCAGACGGGGCTGAACGACATCGTCAATATGTCCAATGACCGGACGAAGCTGGCAACCTTGCCAACCTTGAAGGGACAGCAGAATGCGATTGTTGGCAACGATCAAATTTACTTCGAGCCGGAACATATTATTCCCCTTCCTAATATTGCTGACTTGGAAGAGATGGAGATCAAGGATAACCCGAGGGGTGCCGTGGAGATGGCTACTCTGTTCATCAACAAGATGCAACAGGTCAACTCCGTTTATCCTACTACGATGGGTCAGTTGCCTGGACAGGCTTCGACTACAGCAACGGCTATTGCGGGAGCGGATACTAGGTCAAACTTAAGAGCCAACTACAAGGCCCTCACATTTGAATATACCTTCTTTGCCGAGTTCTACTGGATGATGTTGCAGATGGCTTACCAGTTCATGCATCCAGAGACCGCTTTAATGCTATGGCATGACAATGCACAATATTTTGACCCGGATGCGGATTACACTTTTGAGCCAGTTAGTTCGAATGTTGAACAGGAATATAGCAAGGATCGCAAGGTTCAACGCTACGATCAAATCCTCGGGCGTATCGCCAAGATACCCAATCCTGCGATTGTACCAATTATTGCTTATATTATTGGTCAGCAGTGTACTTTGCTCGGAGCCGAG
>JACTVG010000129.1 GCA_015660965.1 Methanoregulaceae archaeon | reverse complement strand
TAACAATATTTCCTTGTTCGCCTTTGCACTAAGCATTTTGGGATTTATAATCAGTGCAAGATTATATTGTTGTAGTGCCTCATCATAACTTCCCAAAGATGCAAAGGCATTCCCCAGATTAAAATGGGCTTCTCCAAAATCAGGCTGGATCTGAATTGCCTTCTGAAAGCTGAGTATAGCCTTATCCATCTTATTCAATTGCATATAAACAATACCCAGGTTAAAATATGCTGTTGCAAAATGGGGGTTTAATACGAGAGCATGCTTATAATATTCAATGGCTTTTTCCGGTTCTCCGAAATGTGCTATGGTGTATCCTATGTTGAGAGAAGTGAATGCATCATATGGCTGTAACTGCTGAGCAAGTACCAAATGCTTCATGGCCTCCTTATAATTCCCGAGATCAACGTACAGGTTCCCAAGATTAGTATGAGTTCCAGCATTATCTGGCTTGATACGAAGAGCTTCCTTATAATGAGTCAGGGCTAAATCAACCAGACCAAGCCTTTCATAAATAATTGCAAGCTTATTTTGCATCACGAAATTATCTTCGGTCACATCGACAGCATGACTGAAAAGCAACTGGCTGTCTTTCCAGTATCCTGTCTGTATCCATGTTATACAGCCCCAAAAAATCAGCATGATGAGAGTGATAACACCTATAAATGCCCGGCTGAACCTCAGCTTTCTCAGGATGGGCGGCATCCCCCAGGCGATGATAATAAATATCCCGATAAGAGGTATGTATGCCCACCTCTCTCCATAAGAAGGCCACAGGCCTGCCTGGATTATACCCAAAACAGGAACGAGAGTACCCAGATACCACAGCCAGCCGACTATAATAAACGGATACTTTTTTCTCATGATCAGTGCGAGTACGGTAAACCCTACTATCAACATCAGGGCCACGATAATCTTCCAGAGGGGAACGAAAAGCGGGTATGGATGAAAGACAGCGAGATTCAGGGGCAATATCATCTTTCTAAGATAGATAATGTAAGAAACGATAGCATGAGCAATTCGGAGAGACATCTGTCTCTTTTCAGGTATTAAAATTTCTTTGCAGCTCTGTAATGAAACAAGAGAAATACAAACCGATAAAGAAGCAAGTATAAAAAGCGGAATCTTTTCAAGTATCAGATAAGCAACTGTCTTTTTTTCTGCTACTCCAATGGCAGGCCGGTCTGTACCCTCACCAATTGAGTTGACCTCAAATCGATTCAATGGCCAGTAATCCAATAACAATAACACAAAAGGAAGGGTGACCAACATCGGTTTGGATAAAAGGCAGCAGGCAAACACCGCAAGAATGAGCATGTATCGTGATATGTTGGGTTTCTTTGTGTAGAACCAATACATATACAGTGTCAACAGAAAGAAACAGGAGCTTAAAAGGTTTTTTCTCTCCGATATCCAGGCAACGGTTTCAACATTGAGGGGATGCAGGGCGAATATGGAAGCGACGAGGAGGCTTCTCCAATAAGCGTTCGTCATCTTCCATAAAAGGAAAAATAATATGAGTGTATTTACCAGATGAAAAAAGAGATTCGTAAGATGATGCATACCGGGATTCAAATGAAAAAATTGAATATCCGCCATATGGGACAGCCAGGTAAGGGGATGATAATAAACTCTCGTGTTTCGTGATGAATCTAAAGAGAATGCCCATAAGACATTGTTGATGCTCAGACCGGATTGAATATAGGGATTATCTTTAACATATATCGTATTATCATCAAAATCGATAAAATCAAAAGATCGCACCTTTCCATAAACAATCAAGATTGCCAGAACGAGGAGTAAGATCATCAGGATTGATTTGAACTTATGAATGTCCATAAACAACGAGGCGCCTTCCCTCCACATCATTTTGTCCAACAATTCCTGCACATCATCTTTGATTGTTCGGCACTACCCATTTGAAACTTCACTCTCATTACATCCCTCATGATATAAAAACAAGTTGGCTGATTTCCTGCAAGGTTCTGACTTTATGGGAAAATAACTTTAGCCGATTATTTGTTTAACTATTTCAATCAATCAGCACTCCCTTCTTCACTTAATGAAGATCTTGGAGGCGCATCGCTTGATAAAACCATCTTTTTCAAGACTGAAGAGGATTTTTCCAGCACGAGTCGGCTCGATCCCAGTAAGGGTAATAAGCTCATGTTCGTTCATAACTCCAATCGAGAGGAGATGTCTGATAATTGCTCCCCTAACCTGCCGGTCCGAGCCTACAAACGGTGCCTGCTTTGTATAGTGTGCGCTCTTCTGGTTGGCTTTTGCGCCCTGTTTCTTGAGCATGGCGCCGTAATCCATGAGGGCATAGTACCAGTGCCTGGGGTTGTCATGATCTATTGTCTCCTCAACAAGAGGCAGTATCTCGCTATCCCTGACTTCGGTTTTGTCTTTAAAGAAAAAGTGGATAAAGACACGCCTGATATTGGTCTCAATGAATACAACTGGCTTGTTGAAGCTAAAAGCCATGATTGCCCCTGCCGTAGACTGACCTATCCCAGGTAACCCGACTAGTTGCCCTCGAGTCTCAGGGAGTTGGTGAAATGATCATAGTAACTCAATACCCGTTCCGTCTGAGTTTGTTGAAGCATGAACTCGGAAACAAGGATAAGGTAAGGATCTATCGTGTTCCTCCAAGGGAATATTCTCGCATGTTCATGATGATGATCATAAATGGTTTTTCTGAATACCCTGTTAAGGCTCTTTTTGTTAGTCTGGGATAAGGAACAATGAGTTATATCAGACACCATATCAGTTTAATATGATCAATCGCTTATGGCAATCGGTCTTCAACAAAAAAAGCCCAGCGTAAAGCTGGGCTTTTTCTTCCTCATGATCCTGCTGTGTTACTACTGTTTTGGAATAAACCCTGGGGGGATCGTATCGGTGGTCATCGGATTCCATATACCACGGACCCCCTGCTCCACCCTTAAAGTGAGTGTTTTGCCGAGAAATTCTGAT
>JACTVG010000128.1 GCA_015660965.1 Methanoregulaceae archaeon | reverse complement strand
ATTTGACCTTGTTCCAATCCACCGAATTTCATCACTCCATTCAAGAGTTCGATAGTGTCCGCCGAAGAGCTTAACCGTTTGCTTGACACAATCACATAAGGGTCTACGAGTTCTTTCTTACCACCTTGCAAAGCTGTAAAACCAGACTGTAAGTAATAGCCGTCTATGTATTCTCGCTCAACTTCGGCTATAGGGGCTTTTTCGGTTAAGATTCCACCGTCTTGCCCGACATATAAAACTGCTTCGGCAATAAGTTGACCGATTAAAGGATTACCGGCGGCGACTGTAGCCACGTCTTTAAGCTGATTATCCTTGACTGGAATGACAAACTTTTTAAGTTCTTCTAGTAATAAATAACTATCTTTGACGATTATATCGGCTACGTCCATAGGGTGATTACCGGCAGCTATAGATTTAAGACCGTTATCGTATAGTAAATAAGTTAGCATACCGGCGGCTGTAGAGCCGTCTCCGGCTACTTGATTTGAGGCTTCAGAGGCTTCTCTGACCATAGCCGCACCTAATTGTTTGCCTCTGTCTGAAAAAAATGTATCTCGTAATATAGTAATCCCGTCACGAGTGTATAGAGGACGACCAAAACCTTTTTCTAGGATTACGTTTTTGCCTTTTGGCCCATAAGAGATTGCTGCCGACTGATAGGCCGCATGAGCACCCTCAAGAACTTTAACTTGTAGTTCTGATTCGGTTAATACTTCTCTTCCTTCTTTTTTCTCACTCATCGGTACTCCTAACTTAAATTGAATGATCCTGCCGAGCCAACTTGGTTAATTACTTGTGCATTATCTTCTGTATCGTCTGAATAG
The DNA here is from genome assembly GCA_015660965.1 of Methanoregulaceae archaeon. Lineage (GTDB taxonomy): Archaea > Halobacteriota > Methanomicrobia > Methanomicrobiales > Methanospirillaceae > MVRE01. The sequence continues at coordinate 1,903 of JACTVG010000128.1, read as the reverse complement.
GCTAGCAAGTCAGTCATCTGTAGATAAACAAATTCTTTTTCGCCTTCTTTTATTTTTCTACCTCTATCTTGCAACATTTCCCAATATATACGCTTGCCTAGAAATTGATTATAGTAACTTTGTATTTTCTTAAGGTTACTCTCGTTCATTATAGAATTCTCAAATGCGAAACTATGGAAAGATAGGTAAATTAACATATCTGGAACTTCTACGACTATGCCAGTTTCAGTCCCTCCACTTTCTTCATTAAAACCAAACTCATTAGTTGCAACTTCTACTTTGAGCCTATCATTAACAGGGTGCAGTGCCATTTATTTACTCCTTTCTAGCTCTAAAGCTCTCTCGGGTGTCCATCCACGATATAGTCGCATTTGTACACGACCATATTTTAAGCCCAGTTCATCAACCCATCGTTTCATACTTTGAGTTCTGCCGTTAATAGTAATAAAATGGTTGTGTCTATAGTTATTAACTTGCTCGTCTTTGGTCGCCCATTTGCAGTTAGAAGGACGATAGTTACCATCATTATTTATGCGTTCTATGGAATGAGTATCTGAAGGTCTTTTGCCCATATCATTATAAAAATTCATAAACGAAACTCTCCATCTCGGACATACTTCTATCCCTCGTCCGCCATAGTCGGGATACGATTTGTCATTAGGGTTGTAGCACCTCTGTTTCATTTTTTGCCATACATTGCGTTCTGGAGCATCGTTTAATCCGTGATACTCTTTTTTGACTATATTTGGGTCGCCCCACCTATACCATCGTAAATAGTGTTTTTTGCAGTATCCTTTACTATGGTGTACTTCAGGACATTCAACGATAGAACAGGTCTTCATAATTCCTCCATTGCAAAAAAGGCCCGACTAACCTCAGAGATAGCCGAGCCATCATTAAAATTGAGTTCTGAGGATTTCATCAAGTGCAGTATAACAACTTGATTTTGAGAGTGCAATAGCTCATACTTTGAAATAGGATAGTCCTCTCGGGGGCTATTTTTATTTAAGGAATCCTATGGTAAACGCACCCGCAACTGTTTGGCAACCTGGCGGTAATAACGGAGAGATGAATAACATTGCCCTGCTTTATCTGGTTACGCTTAGTGGCAACCAATTAATAACCTTAGCGGGATACAATCTTGTGACCCTAGACAGTTCATTCACTCAAATCCCAGCCACAGTTTGGGAGGAAGACAACAGTCAATGAGCGATGTAAACTTTAACCAATTAACAGCAGCTTCCGGCATAGACGGAAGTGCTGATTATTTCCCCATAAACCGAGCCTCGCCTCTGGGGACTTTCAGAATCAACCGCCAGACCTTTTTGGGGGTGAACGGACAACCTGTAGACACCTCCACCTCTCAGAATCTGACTAACAAGGTTTTAGACAATACCAATACTGTTACCTTGAAAGATACCTTGTTCACCCTGCAAGACGACGGAGATACTACTAAACAAGCTCAATTCCAGCTTTCTGGAATTACCACAGCTACCACGAGAACCTATACTCTGCCAAATGCTTCCAGCACCTTAGCGGATATTTCTACTTCACAGACATTAACCAATAAGACCTTAACCGCCCCTGTTATAAATAATGGTTCTATCACAGGAACCACAATTACAACAGACGCTATTGTGGGACAATCTGCTTCTACCAGTGGAACAATCTATGGATTAAGTATTTCTAGTGCAAAAGTAGGAACTAACGGAATAGTCACGGCAAGTATTACCGATGCCGCCGTTACCCCTGCCAAGTTAGTAGCGGGAACCGGTGCATCGTGGGCGTGGCAAAGCTGGACACCAACATTAACTAGTTTAACCCTGGGTAATGGAACTGTTACTGCAAAATATATACAGACTGGTAAAACAGTGTTCTTCCAGTTTAGGTTTGTCTTGGGGAG
>JACTVG010000127.1 GCA_015660965.1 Methanoregulaceae archaeon | reverse complement strand
GATGAGTTGGATTAGAACAACGGGGCTCGAAGTTATCTCATTCAGAGCTTTGCCCTTCAGTATTGCCGATGTAAAGCTTCTTGATGGCCCGTTTCTGCATGCGACAGAGCTTGATGCAAAAACACTTCTAAATTATGAGCCTGACCGTCTTCTTTCCAAATACTATTCTGAAGCAGGTTTGAAACCAAAAGCAGATCATTACATGGGCTGGGAAAACGAAACAATTGCCGGCCATAGTCTTGGCCATTACCTTAGCGCCTGTTCAATGATGTATCAGACTACCGGGGATAAACGCTTTCTTGAGAGAGTTAATTATATCGTGGGAGAGCTTAAATTTCTTCAGGATGCTGATGGGGATGGTTATATCGGTGCTTTCCCAAATGGTAAAAAGATTCTGGAGAATGAGGTGGCCAAAGGCGATATCCGTTCTCAGGGATTTGACCTCAATGGTATCTGGGTCCCCTTTTATACAGAACACAAGATGATGGCAGGATTAAGAGATGCATATCATTTATGTGGAAACTCATTTGCCCTTGAGGTTGAAAAACGCTTTGCCGACTGGCTCGATGGAATTGTTTCTCCACTGAACGATGAACAGGTTCAGAAAATGCTTCGCTGCGAACATGGCGGAATAAGTGAGACACTTGCTGATCTTTATGCAGATACTAAAGACCAAAAGTATCTCAGAATTTCGAAAATATTCTATCAAAAAGCCATTCTCGATTCCTTGAAAGAGGGAAAAGACATTCTTCCGGGGAAACACTGTAACACAAATATTCCAAAATTAATTGCATTATCAAGGATTTATGAGCTCACCGGAGACACATCAGACAGGAAGGCAGCTGAATTTTTTTGGAACACAGTGGTCAATCACCATTCATATGTTACCGGCGGTAATGGCAATGAAGAATATTTTGGTCCTGAAGATAAACTCAGGAACCGGCTCGGAAAAGGAACAACCGAGACTTGCAATGTCTATAATATGCTTAAGCTTTCCGAGCATTTGTTTGAATGGGAAGCTTCAGTCCGGGTTGCGGATTTCTATGAAAGAGCCCTGTACAATCACATCCTTTCCTCTCAGAACCCGGTAACGGGAAATGTTACCTACAATCTTTCCTTAGAGATGGGTGGATTTAAAGATTTCCAGGATCCTTTTTCGCTTACCTGTTGCGTCGGGACTGGTATGGAAAACCATTCAAAATATGGTAAAAACATATTCTATCATAATGATAATGAATTATTTGTATTTCAATTTATAGCATCAGAACTTACCTGGAAGGAAAAAGGTATAATCCTTACACAGAAAACCCTTTTTCCTGAAGAGCAGGGCTCCCAATTTGAGTTTAAATGCGAAAAACCTGTTAAACTCACTCTGCAGGTTCGTTATCCCTCATGGGCCAGGAATGGCATTGAGATTAATGTGAATGGCAGACGCAAAAGTGTGAGCAGCCAACCCGGTAGTTTTATTCCGATTGAAAGAATCTGGAAAACCGGTGACATAGTGGAGATAAATATTCCATTTTCACTGCGTCTGGAACCGATGCCCGACGACAGCAACAGGGTGGCAGTGATGTATGGCCCGCTTGTACTTGCCGGAGATCTCGGACCTGTCACCGATTCTTTATCGAATGACGCTATGTACGTCCCTGTTATGATCACCGACAAGAGAGATCCCTCAACATGGATGAAACCTGTTGAAGGAAAACCAAATACTTTCATTACAGTTAATACCGGCAGACCACGTGATGTTGAACTAAGACCTTTTTATGCCATATACAATAGACGGTATTCAATCTATTGGGATATTTTCAATGAAAAAGAATGGGAAGCCAGGAAGGCAGAATATAGTACGGAACAGGAAAGAATTAAAAGATAAAGTTTAAGATGCAAGTATATGCTCCAGAAAAATCTTTAATCCTATTGCAATCAACATCAGGCCCCCTATTATTTCAACTTTGTTCCCAAGCCTCTTGCCAGCTGATTTCCCGATTCTGATTGCTATCATGGATGCCAGAAACGTCACAAGGCCTATAAGAATCCCAGCTCCCCATATCTTCACATCCAGTAAAGCAAAACTTATTCCTACGGCAAAAGCATCAATACTGGTTCCCAGAGCGATTGTAAAAAGGACAATTGTGTTTCCGTAATCTCTTGGCGATTCATCTTTTGACTTTTTAATCCCTTCAATTATCATTTTCATTCCCAGGAAAGAAAGTAAGCCTAAAGCAATCCAATGATCTGTTGCCTTCAGAGCCTCTGAAATTATTGATCCGAGAAAATATCCTGCAATAGTAAGACCGCCCTGGAACAGAGCCAGAACAATTGCAATCCATGATGCCTGGCGGAAGAGTATTCCTCTCCTTATTACACCATATGATATCGAAACGGCGAATGTGTCGAATGATAAACCAAGGGCGATAACCAGAATTGCAAAATAGTCCATGGAGCAGCTGTAAGTTCGCAAATATAATATAAATCATCACTCAAAAAATTTTGAAATTGATTGTATATATTTGAGCGCTATAAGCTACGTATCCATGAGAGCAGTAATTCAGCGGGTAAGCAGGGCATCAGTCACAATCAGAAATAAGGTCAAATCTGAAATCGGAACCGGGTTGCTTGTTCTTGCCGGGATTGAAGAAGCTGATGATGATACCGATATTGAATGGTTGTGCAGTAAAATTGTACAGCTCCGGATATTTGACGACAAAAACGGAGTAATGAATCTTTCTGTTCTTG
>JACTVG010000008.1 GCA_015660965.1 Methanoregulaceae archaeon | reverse complement strand
CCTGCCGGAGCCGGTGTTGGTGTGGAACCTGCCGGAGCCGGTGTTGGGGTAGAACCTGCCGGAGCCGGTGTTGGGGTAGAACCTGCCGGAGCCGGTGTTGGTGTAGAGCCTGCCGGAGCCGGTGTTGGTGTGGAACCTGCTGGAACCGGTGTTGGGGTAGTTTGACCCTCAGCAGATGCCTGAACCAGAAACAGGAAAATTGTTGCGATAATTACTATTAAAATGATAATTTTTTTCATAATACAAGTGTTTTAATTTTTTTAAGCAAATAAATCTAGTGGCTCAGTTGAAAGAAGAATTCTTTTGAGTATGGAGTGGATAGGAAAGACGATAATGCATTTTCGGTTAAATATAGACATAACTCAAAGGATTTGTGAAAGGCAATAATTTTTTTTAGATTTTTTATTGGGGGTGTTGTCTTTATACCAATATTCCTAACCTTTTGTAGTCAACTAATCCGTTAACAAAACCCTGTTTTGAGGATATTATAAGTTGGTTGGATGTGCCCGGACTGCGGTCAGATGGAACCCGGTTCCGGTCTGATATCTGAAGGCAACCCGGACATCTGAACCTATTTCCCTAGAAAACGACAACCCTCCTGTCATGAAGGTGACATTCCTTGGCACCAACGGTTGGTACGACAGCGTGACCGGCAACACGGTCTCGGTCCTCGTGCAATCGGAGGACTGTGATATTATTCTCGATGCCGGCAATGGTATTGCGAAGGCGGACCGGTACATCACGCAGGATAAACCGGTGTACCTGTTCCTAAGCCATATGCATATCGACCATATCGCCGGTCTCCATACCCTCTGCAAATACCGGTTTCGGAAGGGACTGACGGTGTTCACGCAGGAGGGGACAGAAGGGATCCTTGAGACGTTTGTCGCCGAACCTTATACAGTGCCATTCAGAGGACTCCCGTTTAAAACTGATGTACGGGAACTGGCACCGGGAATGCACCACCTCCCGTTCCCCGTCACCTGCCTCCCGCTCGTCCATCCCACTCCATGCTTCGGGTACCGGCTGGAACTCGAGGGCAAAGTGATCACGTACTGCACGGACACCGGTGTCTGCGACAATGCCGTGACCCTAGCACGCAATGCCGACCTGCTGATCACCGAGTGCGGCCTGAAGCCCGGCGGGGAGAGCCCGGACTGGCCACACCTGAACCCGGAGATGGCGATATCTATAGCACAACAGGCAGGTGCACGAAAGCTGGTCCTCACGCATTTCGGGGCGGAAGTCTACCGCACCCTTGAGGAGCGGCGGGCCGTGCAAGAGCGGTTCCAGAGCTTGTGCCCTGGACTCGTAGCCGCAACCGATGACCTGACGATTGACGTGTAAAAAAGAAAAAAATGGTGTGAAATTTCCGCAACCGAAAACGGGGCTTTCACCGAGATCGCTGTCGAGAACGGACTCTCGACGGGGTAGAATCACCTATCTTTTTCCTGGCATAGGGAAAGAAACCGCTCCACCACCCCATCGTTCCGCACCTCGGGGTGGAACATCACCCCGTAGAGCGGCCTGGTCGGGTGGCGAACGGCCTGGACACCACTGTCCGAGACTGCCATCACCACCCATCCCTGGGGCAGGTCGCAGGTGAAAGAGTGCAGTTCATACGCTTGGAATGCTGGGCTTCCGAGAAGGAGCGGGTCCGGAGTATCTGCCCGGACCGTCGTCATTCCGATCTCGCACCCCGGACGGATGGTGCCTCCGAAGACTAGGCAGAGGATCTGCATCCCAGCACAGATCCCGAGTACTGGGACAGAAATGTTCCGGAGCCAGGAGAACTCCTGCACTCTGGCGGCAAAGAGGTTGTCTTTCAAGGCTGTCCCACAGAGGATGATTCCTATGGCGCCTTTCAGGTCATCGCTTCTTATCTCCGAAAAATGCATCTCCTCCCATTCCAGTCCAGCCCGGCTCACGATGTGAGCAATAGGGCCAACAAACTCGTCCCGGGAGAGCGAATGAGCTCGATAGGAGAGATCCAGGAGGAGAATCATTTCGCCTCCAACCTGGCACGCCGGACCCTAAGAATCCCCCGGTAATTGAAGTACTCTTCCGTGGACTCCTCGATCACGATCCTTCTGGCAAAGAAGGGGGCATCCAGCACCAGGGTCTCGTACTCCCCGCCTTCACCGGTGAGGATGATGCGGTACTTCCGGACGTACTGCTTCAGGTCCTTCAGCGCCTCCCGGTCGATCATCCTCCCCAGCCAGGCGGCATTAAAAGGGGCGGAGAAGACCCCGGTGACCACGGCCCGGAAGCCGGCCTCGATCAGCAGCTCCATGTAGGCCTCCTGGTCCGTGTACCAGAGCGGGTTGAAACACCACAGGTCCAGGTCCCTGCAAATGCGCTGGATCCGGGTAGCCTGGTATACGGAAAGGAGGGCCCCAGTTACCACGCCCTCGATGCCATGGCGTTCCACGGCTAGACAAATGGCTCGTGAGAGGTCCGAGAGCTCGGCCTCCTCAATTCCTTCGGTCTCCACTGTAATAAGGGGGAGACCGGCAGCCTCCGCCTGCAGGGGGACCAGATGCACGTTGGGGATATGGAACATGTAGCTCTCTTCGTTCCGGGAGCGAACCGAGATGAGGCATGCTACCTCCTCTTTTTGCATGGCCAGATAACAGGCAAAAAGAGAATCCTTACCGCCCGAACAGAGAACCCCGAGTCTCATTCCATTCACACTGGTTCTCTCAGGTTCTTGAATCTCTCCCATCCAGTGCAGCACAATACTTTTTTAATAAATAATACACTGTTGACGGTGTGTTTTTTTAAGTCTAATCCCCCCTCTTTCGCCCTGTTCTCCTTTTTCCCGGTTAAAACTCTCTCAGTCATGTGAAGATTTGGTAAAAGAGGCACATTCTGTTTCACGCTGCCGGTTACCGGATAAAGGATTACAGCAACACATAAACATTAAGAGAGAAGTTCATTTCCAGATTGTTTTATAAGCAGGGACATGCTGTATACGGATAGGACTTGAGGGGAATTGTATGGTTGCCGGAAAGAAAGGGAAAGGAAAATCCGAATGTCTTGAGGGGAGTATTGTTGACAATGCCCGCATCATGATGGTCGTGATGGACAGGAGCGGGACGGTCAGCCTCTGGAATCATGCTGCAGAAGCGGTTACCGGGTACGGAAAAGAGGAGGTAATAGGCTCACCTGTCATCTGGAAGCTGATCTATCCGGATGTATCGTACCGCAGCGAAGTGACGGCGAGGATCAAAGAGGTTCTCACAAAGCGGGACTATTTCGAGAACTTAGAGACCACGATTGTAACAAAAAGTGGAGAGCAGCGCACAATATCATGGAACACCCGCGAGACTACAGAGGGCGCCCGCCCCAGTATCATTACGGTCGGTATCGACATCACCGAGCAGCGCAAAGCTGAGCGCCGGCTTGCCGAGCTGAACTCATTCAACGAGGGCATCATCGACAACGCCCAAATCCTAATCAGCGTGTTCGACCCGAAGGGAAATATAGTCATCTGGAACCGTGCTGCAGAGGACGTAACCGGCTATTCCCGCAATGAAGTCGTCGGAAAGAACACGGTCTGGAAGAGCATGTATCCCGATCCGGCATACCGCAAAGAGATCACAAATAAGATCACCTCGATTATCCGGTCGCAGACGTATTTCGAGAATCTTGAAACGACTATCGTAACAAAAAAGGGCGACCAACGGATCATCGCGTGGAACACAAAAGAGATCGTCAGCGGTGACGGGCACCACGAGATCGCGATAGGAAGGGATATCACCGAGCAGCGCAAGGCGGAACGAGCGCTTGTCTCCTATATCAGCGAGATGGCGATGCGGCTTAAGAACCCGGTCGAGATCCTGCGGGATAACCTCGCCGACCTTGCGCATCTGACCTTCACCGGGACGCTTAGCTTTGACGAGATCGCGGTGACACTTGAGGGGCAGGTAAGGAGCGCTTCACAGATAGCTGCCAATGTCGCAGAGTTCCAGAAGGAAGTTGCAGAGAAGAACGAGGCGATCCCGGAAGCGTACCGGAAGTTCCTTTCCGGGTGAGGATAATGGCGATCGGGATCAAGGCAGAAGACCTTGAAAAAAAGAAGATCTTTCTGGTCCTCTCACCTGCCGCATCAGTGCGCCAGCACAACATCGAGATAATCAAAACAGTCTCGTCGCTTGGGTTCCACACCGTGGTTGTCACCACGAACTTTCCCTACAGCGTGCTCAAAAAAATCTATGAGCAGAACGGCGTCCCGCTCGACCATGTCACCTTCATTGACACGGTTACGCAGTTCTCCATGCGGACTGTGCAGAACGTTCATGGGGTCGTGCGGTACATCAACAACCCGGCCAACTTAACCGACATGGGGATCGCCGTGACCGAGATCTTGAAAGACCTGTCAGGCAAAAAGGTCTGCATCCTCTATGACTCGATCAGCACCATGCTGGTCTATCTGTCGTCACACAATATCTCGAAGTTTATCCATTTTGTGACCAACAAGCTGCGCTTACTGGACATCTCGGGGGTCTTCCTTGCCGTGGAGAAGGGACTTGACCCGCAGTTCCTCTCCCAGCTCACCACGTTTGTGGACGAGATAATCGAGTTTCCTGAGGAAAAAGCCGGGTAAAGATACCGGTTATCTCCACCTTAATTCACTGTTAAAAATTTTAATATGGCACATATCAAGCTGACAAAGGATGGCAAGCAGCGATGGCAGGCAATCGGCTGGCAGGAGATATACCATGTAATCATGATCTGAATGTTATATAGATTAGAAAGGATGACGACGCTGACGGCGGTGTCGTGCCGGGTGTGTTTTCCTTTGGCGAGGATCCGGTCGTCGTTGCAAACAATATCATTATCTGTTCAAATCGCATTGAAAGAATAGAACTTTGAGGAATTGTACATGGGAATCAAGCCGTCATACATTAAAAATCTCGGTAACGCACTTCTGATCAAGCAGCGGGAGAACTTCACGAACAACTTCGATGAAAACAAGCGGCAGCTGGGATCATCGGCAATTATCGAAAGCAAGCGTGTCCGGAACCGCGTCGCCGGTTACATCACAAGAAAAATAAATTCCAAAAAACGCTCATAATCCCATTTATGTTTGAAGGTGTCCTTCCCAGCAATCATTACCCCTTTTAAAAGGAACACCGCAATGGGCCTTGATATTCAGGGTCTTGAACGCAACGTCTAACTCATGTATGTGCTCGGGAATTTCGTGGCATATCAGATCGTTCTTCTGAGGAATCTCCAGAATAACGTTCACACGGTAAAACAGTTCTCTCAAATTCACTGATTAAGTCATTCCGCTGTGGGTGTGGAATGATGGTTTACTGAGTGAGGTTGGTGGGGAACGTGATATGGATCTTTTCTGATGCGGTTTTCAACCGGGACTTGATGCAGCCGACAATTGCCTCATTGATATTTTCGATTGCTCCCTTGAGAGTATCGCCTTCGGTCACGCATCCCGGCAGGTCGGGGCATTCGACTACATACCGCCAGTCATCATCCTGTTCGATGAGAATAGAGAATTTCATATCCCGGTCTTATCTTTTCAGTTTGCATAGGGCTTGTATAAAGATATGCGAGGGAAACAGATGCCCCTCCCCCACATTATTCATGTGTTATTTTTCGCGTATTCTTTCTTTAACCGGAAAAATTCTTTTACTAAATAATCAATTTTCGAATTCTGTTTGGTCGCCATCATTTTTGCCATACCCTGATCCGTGACCTCTTTGTGCTGGTCGAGATAGGTTGAATAGAGCATGGTTACGATTGGGCTAGTATCTCCATCATCGGCGGGTTTAATCGCATCGAGATAGTCCTTCCGATGAGATAATCCGAGGTAAATCGTTGGATACCCGGCCTTCTCAAGAATGAAATTCATGAGGGCCCTTCCGACCCTTCCGTTTCCATCGGTGAACGGGTGAATCAATTCAAACCGCGTGTGTACCATGGCTGCAAGCTCGAACGGATGGGTTCTTTTTGCATTGGCCCGGTCCCACGAAATCAGCTCTTTCATCAGCTCCGGTACCAGTATTGCGGGCGGGGGTTCGTAATCGACCTTCTCAATTCCAACGTGGATTTGCCGGTACTCCCCCGGTGTCCGCATCAGGTTTTCCATGAGGATCGCATACATAGTTTTGATCAATTTTTCCGAGATATCTCCCTTATATGTCTTTAAGAAGTCCCGGAGCTTCACGAAATTCAGGATCTCATAGACTTCGGATACTTTCTTCCCAGCTGGAGAGATATCATGCTCAAGAAGCTCTTGGACTTCTCGGGGCGAGATGGTGTTACCCTCAATTGCTGTGGTGCCCTGGACATAGCGAACGAACACAGACTCGACATACCTGGAACTTTCATCCGGGTAGAGGTCTTTGAACTCAGCGTGATAATACCGGAGTGTTTCGAGCGCTGTAATTCTCTCTCTATCAAGGAATTCGGCGGTGTAGTGGCCCACGCGATACTCTAAATAGTTCGTTAACTTGAGAACGGCAAACTCACTCAGTTTATCGATAAACTCATTTACGGCGATTTTATCAATTCTGCCCCCATATTGCAGCACAGATATTGATTTCGAGTTAACTTTGAGCCTCTCTCTGAAATAGAGATAGTTATGGCCTTTAATGTTCTTTATTTCAAGTATTATCATAGTATTAGTGGTAATAGTAGTATTAGTCGAAGACAATAAAAAATCGATTGTTGGGTTAACTTTTTACTTTTTTGTTCTCTACCGTGACTTCAAAGCCACCACGGCGTTCGACAAGACACGAGGATTTCTCGCCCCCCATATCAAGGGCGGGTTCAGTTACTGGAAGATGGAGGAGTGATCTAACCTATGACAACTTTTGAAAGTTTTGAATTTCCCGTTCTGGTCCATCTGCAGGACGTTTCAATAATCGACATTGAACTGTTCCGACGATCTTATTTCTGTTAAGTCTCGTGAATGCCCCAGAACCGGTCGGGATTTTATTCACTTGTTCTTCGCTTTCTCGTGTGCGATCATGGTGGCTATCTCTTCCTGCAACACAGGGATCTTGCGCACTTTATTATCAGAACTAAGTTGTTTCAGGAATCACAATAATTCTAAAAATTCCTTCACTATGATATTCGCATCTTTGATGATAATTCGTAACGTTCCGCTGCCGGCATCTCAGGTGCGATATCGCCACCAAAAAGGGTTATACACCCAAGCTCGCGGAGCCACACGAGGGTGTGTTCTTCAACATGGGATTCAGCGAGACGAGCGGAAGTCAAAAATGTCCCTCCCTATTTATTGATAAAATCCGAAATCGCCTAATTGTGATATAAATTAACATCGTAACCCTCGGGACAGGAATAGATAACTAAGTCTTTTTAAATTAGCGTATATATTGTAATTTGAAGATAGCATGACGCAAAAGAAGCATAACTTACCAATGATGGTAGTCGGCCTTACCCTTTTGGAGGGTCTGGTTATATACATCAATATGGTGGTGCATCCTGACAGTCAGCCTGCCCTCACCATTGTCATCGTTATCCTTTTTGCCCTAGCAAGCGGACTCGGGGTATGGTATAGAACTAGAGTTCGTGGCATGATAATTTCCTGACGAATGCAAGGTCATAATTTTAGAATCAATTGACCTTGAAATGATGTTGAGCCAAGCGCGGGGTGAAATTAACAGGGTTATGATGTCACTTTACACTACACCTAATCAATTCAATGCGCCTCATCTCTTTTTTTGATAAATGCATATCCCTTTCCCATTTTGAATTTTCTGACTTTTCCGATTTGTTCGAGGAAAAGCAAATCAGATCTTGCTGTCTGCAAAGAGACTTTATATTTTCCGGCAATTTCACCGACGCTATAGGGTCGATCCGGATGTTTTATAATATCCTTGAGGATCTCCGCTTGCCTGAATGAGAGATCTGGTATCTGATCGACAATTTTAATTGATTCTCTCTGTTCGCGCTGCTTGCGTTCAATATACTGTTTAAGATCATCCATTGCCCTGCTGATAATTCCGATATTGAAATCAATGAAATAGGTCATATCGTTGAAATCGGTTTCCGTCAACAGGTACGCTTGTGTATACTTTGCAGGAGCATTCACGAAAATTCTCGATATGGACAAGTACTCGAAGAGATCGTATCGGTTTTTCAATACATACCAATAAAAGAGAGCTCGTGCGGTTCTCCCGTTTCCGTCATTAAATGGATGGATATACCCGATGAGAAAATGAATAATGATCGCTTTTAGGATCGGGTGAATGAATTCATCGTCACTATTGGCAAAAGTGCAGAGCCCTTCGATCATCGCAGGGATCTCTGCCGCTTTCGGTGGGTGATAATAAATCAGCGTGGGATCTCTTTTATCCCGTACAACGATATCATCGGTGGTGCGGAACTGGTTTTCATCCATTTCATCCTCAAGGGTGCCCAGCGTGATCTCACGGTGAATTTCAAGGATTAGATCTGGGGTAAGTGAAAGATCTTTTTTCTCCCGTACCATGTTGATAGTCCGGTAGTTGTTCACGATCATCCGTTCTGAGTGAGTCCTCGGTTTTTTTCCTTCACGTAAAATCTTTTTAGCAATCTGACGGGTTGTTGCCGCACCTTCAAGTTGACTGGATGCGATCGCCTCTTCCATCAGCGAACTGATGAGGTATTGCTGTCGATTCACAACTGCCAAAGACCCGTCAAGCAACCGATCCAGCGAGGCAGGTGATGCCTTGTCGATGAGGTGGAGCTGTTTTAAAAACTTGCGGAGGACGATATAAAAGAAAAGTACTTTACCTATCTCTAACTTGATATAGTCGTTCTCCCTGAGAATTTTCAGGATTGTCCAAATGAGTACTGGATCACGCGGGAGTTTTTTTCGCCTTAGTTCATCCCAATGGATATATTCGGTATCGTTATATTTTCGTACCAGTTCCCGGATATCTTTCGATCCTTCGGGAAGTGTATTATAATATGCGTTCAACAAATCATTTATCTCATTCTGATGCTCGTCCCATGCCGTTTTTCCATCAGGTGGACGTTGTGGAATCTTCATGCCAGCCCCTCAGTGTTCCTGTAAATTTTTGCACAATTTACAGAATCTGTTAGATCGCAATCATGATAAAAGTACTGTAAATTTTTGCACAATTTACAGAAAATTTGTGATGGCAGTGAAGAAATTTTATCAATTCACGATTTCATTTCCTTTTGGACGAACTACTAATCTAGCACAAATTAGTAGTTTTTAGTAGCAGAGAATATTATTGAATCACTATAATCATAACAGAATACAACGATAGTTTAGGTAATCTCTAAGAGCACGATGGGAGCGATTTCTATACAAAAGCAAGATTCAGTTCCTGAACAACGGATGCCGGTACTGTTTATCGGGTATATTATTCCAAGTATGCGATTAAAACGGATGGAACTGTTGACATGATTGCACGGGCGATTGCAGCATAACGGTTTCCGGCCTAAATATGACGGTACACGGAACGGCGGTGCTCGATCGTAATGACGAAGATTACGAGATGTCCGTGATCGATGGTCAGGATAATCCGGTACTGGCCGACCCGGCAGGAATAAAGCGGGACTTCTTCATGGCCCTGGAGTTTTTTTACGAGCAGCCACGGTTCAGTCTCCTGGGCGAGATCGTTTAAGGCTGTGCGGATACGGTGTGCCTGTGTCTTTGGGAGATCAAGGAGATCTTTCTGTGCCCGTCGTGTAAGATGGACCGTATACATTCAGATCACATGATCATCGCAGAATTCGTTGAGCTCACGAGTCTTCTTCTTTCGGATGTCAGAGAGACCGTCCTCAATCGCCTTGAGGGTGTCTTCGCTGATGGGATCCTGGTCGGTCTGGGAGGACATGAGGCGGGCAATGACTTCATCATAGGTCTCACGCGGGTGCACCCGGAATTTCATGAGCCCGTCTTTGGTCTCTTTCCGGATCCTGATGGGAATGGTCTCCATATATACAAGTAGTACTGATGATCTTATCAGGCTACTGGTGTATGCATGGTGATGCGGGGATGAAGTTACCAACGGACAAAAAATCATTGAATCACTATAATCATAACAGAATACAACGATAGTTTAGGTAATCTCTAAGAGCACCATGGGAGCGATACCTAAACCGCTGCAAGATTCAGAACCCGAACCTTGCAACCGGGATGGGAAATCGCCAACGCTGGTCATCCCAAAATCAGAAGAAATAATCTATTTTTTACCTGGATCATAATGGAAAGTATGAAGAGAATTGTTATGGAAAAATATGGGAAATTCATAGATCGTGCGAAGAAGCTCGGTGCTGACGATGCCAAGATCATTAAAACGGATAGCATCGTCACCGCTGCCTGGGTTCGCTGGAAATGCCACTATGGCTGTGATATGTATGGTTCCAGCCTCTGTTGCCCGCCGAACAGCCCTAATTATCTGGAGACCAGGGAAGTGATAAAGTGCTACGAAAATGCGTTGCTGATCCATTATAAAAAGGGCTTCCAGAGTAAAACTCATCCGACAGAAATTGCTGTCACACTGGAGAAAGAGCTGTTTTTCGCGGGATATTACAAAGCGTTCGCGCTTGGAGAAGGTCCCTGTTTGCTATGCGAACAATGTGCAAAAGGACAGTGTGTGTATCCCGGGGATGCACGTCCTTCGATGGAGTCTTGCGGGATAGATGTTTTCACCACCGTAAGGAACAATGGGTTTTCTATCCAGGTATTGAAAAAAGACTATGAAGAGATAATGGCAGAAAAGTCCCCCAAAGTAAACCGGTTTGGTATGGTATTGATCGAATGATCAGTGTAAGGAAAGGTTGCAACGAGTTACCATAGGAACGATACCTATACTGCAGCATTTTACTTCCGGCAGTACGAGATAGCATCGGCAGGACAAACTTCAACGCACCTGCCACAGAGGTAGCACTCCCCTTTTGCGTCTTCCCGTTTAGCCTCGTTCGTCGGGCATTCAGCCTCGCATTTTTTGCACTCGGTGCACGCCTCGGACCTTTGGAATTTGAAAAGACTCTTCATTGCTGCAAGTGAATACAGGGCACCGAGGGGGCAGATGATCCGGCAGAACGGGCGGTAGAACGAGAGCGAGACAAAAAGGAGGACCAAGAAAACCACGAATAAGATTGAGGTTATGTCAAGGTTGAAAAACTGAATAATCCCGAAATAGGAAAGGATCCCCGTTGACAGGAAGAACGCAGCGGCAAAAAATATCAGAAGAACAATTAGCCGTATGACAAAGAGGACGTTCTTCTCCACCGGCATCGCCTTCTTCACCGGAACATGGTAAGCAAGTTCCTGTACCGCCCCGATAGGGCAGAGGTACCCGCAGAAAATGCGTCCTGTGACAAAAACAATGAGAATGAATAGGATCAAGAGACCGATGGCTACCCCGACAGGTGCACCAAGAGCCGCAGTATCGTTCAGAACAACGGACTGAAGCTGAAACGGAGCCATAGGTGCAAATATCAGAAATCCCAGGACGACCGAGATCAGGGTAAATGCGATACCAATTTTCTTAAAAAATTTCCCTTTATGCAAAAGGTATGCCACAAGAGGTATACCGACGATCACATAGATGAGCCCGAGTATCGGTGGAATTCCCGCAACTGCCAACTACGCACCCCGTTTCATCCTTCACTATGTGTATAACTGCACTACGGGAAAATAAATAACCGTGCCGGCAAGCTACCGCTCGACCGCTGTAAGCGCTGCACTCTCGTCCGCTGAAAAATTCATACCGGCAAACGCCCCGGTGGTCGGGATCTCCATGGTAAAGTCCGGTGTCACGTCATACTGGACGGTGCTTCCCGGAGGCACGGTCAGATCGAGGATATGCCCGCCCCTCTGGTGGTCATCGGCAAGGAAGTGGAGGTGGTAGCCCACTACATTGAGACCTTTTAAGAATGGCGGCATGTAGAATCCTACGACCGTCCCGGTGACGTTTGTATACGTGAAGATTTTCTGGTGCTTTGCCGCATCGGTGAGCGTGGGATACGGCTTTTCCTGCGCCGGGATCGCCCGTACGGTAACCGACGGGAAAGTATCGTGGATCTTTACCGCGTAGATCATATTCTGCGAGGGAAGTTGTGCCGACATCGCAGTTGTGAACTCTGAAAAGTTCATGGCATGCTCCGTTGTGATCTGCCGTATATCGCTGTCAAAGTACGTGACCATGGCAAACGGCGTTGTCTGGTTGTCGGCCGCCAAAGAGACGGTGCCGTCGGCTTTTGCCTGCCAGACCCGGCCATCCAGCATGATCATCTCACCGTCCAGCCGGTCGAACGTCCCGATCCCGAAATCGCCGTGTTTTTTGAGGTCCGCGATCATGCCATTCCCGTCATATACACCCTGCATCAGCGCATCGATGGTCGAGATCTGGTAGAGGGTATCGCGATCCGGTGAGGCTGCCGGAACATGTTTTACAAAACCGGTATAGACCGCCGCCACGCAGAAAACAATTGCGACTGCAAGAACGATACCGAGGAAAAACCTGAACTTATCAATACGCATGCACAGGTATCGGAAACCAAATTAAAAAAATTATTTCCTGCCGGCCACTTTGATGAAATTGAACCCGAAGTGGGTCTTAACCGAGTCGACAACATTTACAGAAACAAGATAAGTTAAGATAAAAACGAAAAAAGAAATTGTTTTAGGCAGCAGGTCCGGCACTGTCGTAGACAAGACAAATATACCGGGCTCCAAAGAGGGCAAGTGGCGATATTAGACAGAGATAAATGATCCATCCAAGGATTGGAATCAGCATAAAGAGGGACATAATAAAACCAAATATTGCTGCCACAACGAGTAGAACAATGAGAGCACCGGTGTTTTCCGGGTGCTTGTGGTCAAGGTCCCAAAACCTACCGAAGAGACAAAACTGCTATAACTATAAACGGGGCAAGGAGTGCTGCTATGGAAAATTGAACTTATTGAATTGAATGAGAAGAGGTTTTGACTTGAAAAGATTTAGGCCATGACCGAGATTTCAAACCTCTGCCATTGGGGTATCGAAATCATCAATGCTTTTTTGAGATCAGTCTCATTTTTTATCTAAGCGTTTTTTCGAATACACCCAATATAGGCCAAGAACGAGAACAATTATAGCGATTAATAGAATGAAAGACACTGGTGGAGGTTGGATCTTTAACTCAATAACCCATGGCCCATATGCCATATATCGTGGACCCGATAATGACGTTTGATTGTGTTCGAAATGGAAGAGCGTGATAGGTGCTGGTGTTGTCTGAAGGTCGCTTGGAATAGTAAGATTCGTGATCGAGATATTAGAAATACTTACGTTAAGGAGCCGCACAACCTCGGCATTCTGATTCAATAGAGTATGATCCGTATCTGAAGCATAGACACTTGGAATGACGAACCATACAGCCACTATCGATAAGATAAATATAATGACGCTACACTGTGCTGCAAGTCTCTCCCATACCATGTTCTCTTAGCTAATTCTAAAATGGGGAGTCAACAGGTTTGTGGTTGAGAGAAACAAGCGGAATTTTCAGAAAAGAGCATTAAACTACGAGTGAAAAGGTGCTGCTATGGGGCATTTGGTATTGACATTGAAATCCCCCCTTTTCGTTCCAACCTCTTCTCGTTCGTAAATCTCGTTTAGAACCAGATTTCCAAAAGTGTTTTGGCAGTTGTTATGCAAGTCTCATTAGTGATATCATGGCAATTGAACACAGACCTTTGAGAGATCCCAATTTCCCATTTCCGATGAGTTTCCCGACGAGGATACTCCTCTATATCGCAATAGACCTTACCATTATAAATTTGATAGTGTTTTATTGGCTTGAAAATTTATCATTAAGTCTTGTTATTCCTGTAATTATCATTGAAATAGTAGTATTAGCAGTGTCCATGGCATTTTGGGTCTCTCCATACAAACTTAAATGGTAAATTGGTTTGGCACATTTAAAGAGACGAAATTGGGGGAATATAAGTTTTCTACAGAGCCAAAAGTTCCCCTAGATAGGGAGAGTATCTCCATCATTCTCGGATCAGGATGGGGTGCTAGGAAGGTCATCATTGAGATACTTTTTTGTGGTATTCAATGAGCAAGGCCGATTTGTACTCTTCGATCTTTTTAGTCGGAACATAGTTCAGTTTCTGGGTGCGTTTGATCAGCTCTTCACCGATTGCCGTAGTATCAGACAGGTTGAGTTTTTTTACCTCATCGATGATCCAGTCCAGCTGGTCAATCCCCGTCTCTTTGCCGTCGATGAGGATTCGCCTGGTCGTAATCTTGTCCGGAGGGATACCACCGCAGATTGTGCAGTAGTACCCGTCCTTATCATCCCCGCCCATTGGTTACTCCCGGATCATGGTCAGCATCATCTTGAATTTCGTGATGGCGCTGAGAGCGTGGGGAGCGTTTGCGGGAAAGATGATGGTCTGCCCCTCTTTCATTTGGAACGTCTGACCAGCAACCCAGACCTCACATTCACCATCAATGATCGTAACCACCGCGTCATACGGCGACTTGTGCTCGGAGAGTCCCTCATTCTCGTCAAATGAAAAGACGGTGATACTCCCAGTCTTTTTGTTGACAATCATCCGGCTCGAAACGGTCCCGTCCTGATAGGAAACTACATCTTTGAGAGAGAGGACTTTTGCATACAGTTCCTCACGTTTTTTGTCCTGTTTATCCGGATGTTCCGGTTTGAATTCCACCATACTATCTATACTCCTGTATTTTTCCTTCTTATTGTAGTCTGGTTATGCCGAACCGGGCAAAATGCCCAGCTGCTGCATCAACCCCATCAGATTCGCCTCGCCCCACAGCTCAGCGATCTTTCCTTCCTGTATGCGGAAAATCTCGATACCCGTCATGGTGATCGGTTTTCCTGTCGGTGGAAGGCCCATAAATTCCCCGTTGTGCACGCCCCGTGCCGTGAAGCGGGCTGTCACCTTATCCCCATCCGCCATGATGTCGTCAATGGTCACATGCAGGCCGTGAAAGGCAGCCCGGCAGGTTGTGATGACGTTGTTCATCGCCTCGATCCCGGGCCCGGGTGTTGGCAAGGGGGTGTGCAGAGAGAATTCGGGGTGGAGAAGGGCGTCGGCAGCTGCTAGGTCGCCTTTCGATGGTCCGACCTCGAAAAATTTCCGAACGATAATGATATTCGCTTTGTCTGTTGTTGTCAGTGTCATGTATAATCATTTTGCGTTTATGAGAAAGTTATTACGGTTAAGGTCACAGTGTCACTTTACACCACACCTAACAGATGGTCCGGAAAAGGAATCCCGGATTTATCTAGTACCGTTATTCAAAAATAACGACATCAAAATCGATATTCCGGGGTCGGGCTCGTGAGTTCAAGAACCGCGTTCAAGTTCCATAGACGTTCACCATGTTGCCCGCACGAAATCAGCTTCCCTGCCCAAAACCATAGTCGCATCGATTCCGACCTTGACATTGGTTCCATCCTCAAGCTGGCAAGGGTCTAGCGATGATCCTCGTACACCGCTGATTATCAGGACGTCCCGGTCCCCGCTTACCCGTGTTGCAATCGCATACTCCACGTCTTCGGGATCCGCTGGATTGATATCGTCATCGACAACGATGACATGTTTGAGTGAGGTATGGGCGGCAAATGTCGCCATGATCGCGTTCTTTGCATCTCCCTCGGTGCTCTTTTTGATCTGGATGACAGCGTGGAGGTACCCGCAACCGCCCCTAGTCAAGACAACGTTCCTGACCTGCGTCACACCAGCAACAGCCCTGTAGATCTTGGGCTCATAGGGGACACCCATCAGTAGCTTATGTTCGTTGCCCCCGGGCAGGATGCTATGATAGATGAAATCGCGTTTGAGGTGCATGCCAGTGAATTCTATCACTGGTTCGCATCGCACCGGATCATAAAGCCCGGTAATATCGGCAAATGGCCCCTCGTCTGTTCGTTTGGCACCGATGTATCCTTCGAAGACAATTTCAGCTTCAGGAACGAGCACCCCGTTTGAACACCGTTTAACGGTAATTTCCCCTCCGAGAAGTTCTGCAGCATAAGAAAGCTCTTTTCCTTCTGGAACTCGTGTGCAACATGCAAATGTAACCGCAGGATGTGTTCCGATTGCAACTGCTATAGGTAGCTTTTTACCATCCGCAAGTGCTTGACCATGCATCAAGTATGTATGCCTCCCTTCCACAAGGCGTGCGGCAACACGGTGGCTATCCAGTACGAGCATGCGGTGGATGGAGGCGTTCTCGACACCACCATACTGCGAAAAAACTATACCAGCCGTGATATACTTTCCAGCGTCCTTTGGGAAGTGGTGCATGACCGGAATTTGGGATAGATTAGGTTTTTTCATGGAAAGGTTCCCGTCTTTGACAACCTTGCCTTGATACGTGGCTTTGACAAGCTTTGGGAGTATTTCGTGTTCACCGATCCCAAGCGCAAGGGAGAGTGCCTGCCGGGTTGCAGTCACGTTCATCACAGCTCGGGTCTCGTTTACATTGTGAAAGAAGAGCATCTTGTCGGTTGTTGCCGCCATCTTTGCTGTCTGCATATTGGGGGAGCAGGGCTCATGTACATCGATGAGGAGCCCGTGCTTTCGCATCGTTTCTATGAACTCACGCATCGAGACCACTCCACCGCTCAATCCGTCTCTGTATTGCCATAGATTTCTGATACTCCTTTTCAAACGTTTACTCTTTTGAATAGTCCCCGTTACCCTCTTGGGGTCTTGCGGTACACCATGCCCTGGAAGATCGCAATCTTCTCTCCATCATCATCTGTTACCGTTACCGTGTAGGTGGCGATCTTCGGGTTGATCGAGAATTCCTCGGCATCCGCATACAGGGTTCCACCAGAGGCTGATTTAACGTAGGAGATATGGGCGTTTATGGCGGCTGCCGGGACCCCGTGAGAGTTGAAGGCAAGGGCAAACGCGGTATCGGCGAGGGTGAAGATCGCACCGCCGTGCACGGTTCCGTGGCTGTTCTTGTGCCGCTCTTCAATCCGCATCCGAACTCTTGCCCTACCGGGCGAGACATCCAGGTGTTCAATACCTGCATCTTTTGCCCAATTATCCTTTGCAAAGAACGGATCGGTAGTGTTCATGGCAGTATCACTCGTATTACTCAAGTGTACATGGGACGAAAGGGGGAATGAAGGTTGTTATACTGGCGAGAGCGGAAGGTCCTAGACAGGATGACTCCCGCGTTAGTCTATCACAACGAAATCAATTTCAACAAAGACCAAGAACATATCCAAAGCTAACAAAAACTCTGTCAACAAAACGGACATTAATTGTGGCGCTCGACAGTTATGATATTCACTGAATTGAACATCACCGATGATATCGAGGCTTTCAATCGTCGGTCAAACACTTATGAGGATTCATGGCTGCAACGCCTATATTTCGATCATATCCATAAAGGGGTTCTTGGTTTAGTCAATGTGGAATCTGCTCCAGTAAGTATATTGGATGTTGGATGCGGAACCGGGAGACTGTTGCGAAAAGCTAGGGAACGTTGGCCTAACGCTCGGCTGATTGGGGTTGACCCGGCAGAAGGTATGGTGAAAAAAGCCCGACTAATGATGCCGGATTCTACGTTTATGGTTAGTCCTGCAGAATCGATATCTCTCCCAGATATGTCAGTCGATCTCGTTTTCAGTACTGCTTCTTTTCATCATTGGTCAGACCAATTACAGGGTATGGATGAGATCAGTCGTGTCTTACGTCCTGGTGGTCAATTCCTCCTCGCTGACATCGTATTCCCACCATTCTTATTGAGATTTATTCATCATCGCAAATTTCGTAATCACTCGGAAGTACGAGAAATGTTTGAACAGGCAGGTTTGGAAGTCCATCTGCAACGACGGTTGTTGTTGGGGCATTTCCTAGTAACCGTCGGGATTCGACATTAGCGGCCAAACGGTTTTTCGATAAAAATTTTCTAGGTTCTGATGTGTTGGTGGGTGACGAGAGAGTTTTACCGAAGTAAAAGAATCGATTACCAAACTCAAATACCCGCAGAAACGCAGAGCGGGACACGGAATAGTAAAAAAGAGGTGATTATCATACGGGTGCTGGGGAGATCTCGTGCGGTTCACCCTGATTGTAAATAAGCGAGAAGTACCGGGCGGTAAAGATCATGAAGACCGGGCTTATGATGAGGACGAGAATCCAGCCAATGTACGGGATAAAAGAGAGGATAGCAGTTATAACAACATAGATGACCGTGGTAACAATGAAAATAATGAGGGAAAGGATATACGACAACCATCCCATGGTCCGGATGGTTGTGAGGATGTGCGAAAACCGGATCCCTTCACGGATACTTCTCGTCCGGGCAAACCGGATTGCACCGAGGGTTCCAAAAAGGATGACGATGACAAAGAGGACGAACTCCACGAGAAGGAAGAGAAGCAAAAAGAGTAGAAGAGCGATATTCGAAGCCGCTGCCCTGGCGGAAAGGTGGCTAACGAGCGCGATGGCTACTCCTGCTACCAGCACGATGATAAGAGGAAGGAGCCAGAGGAGCCATACGATAGCAAGCTTGATGCCATCGATAAAAAGGTCTGCCCACCCGGTGAAGTCGGGAGCTGGTTTTGTTCCCCGGTATATTCGGACAACATAGCCCGAGATGAAGAAAGAGAGGAGGATACCGAGGCCGGCAAGAACCGCGATCTGGCCCCACGGTATTGCATTCCAGTTCATGCTAGTACCCTTCGTGATTGTCTTTGGATCGAAGACAAACCGTACGAGCGAGAACGGGAGCGCTAAGATGATGAAGATTGCCCACCTAGTCCATTTTCCAACGAGCGCTTCCTGTGAATATGTTAACGAGTCCGAAACTAGTGCCCCGATATCCATAAAATAACCATGTGAGATTATGTTAAAACGGTAATATATTACCTATTACAATTTGGGGATTTTTAAATCGGCGAGGAATCCCGCGTTTCAAATGATTTTATGTAATATATTTTTTATCATGATACTATGGAATATAGTAAAATAACTGGGCTGGAAAAAGATCTTAAGTACACCTTCACGAGTAAGGAGTATCAGAATCTTGCAATAATTGCCAACTGTCAATATATCTGACGTAGCGTGGACTCTTTTATAGTGTTGCATAGCCGTACTCGCTGCCATGCTCCCCGACCCTGCAGATCAGGATGCACCGACCCCCCTCATATCGCGGGCAGTCCGGTCCTTTGCAGGGAATGAGCCCGATCTTTGGATCTTTCTCTCTAGCCTTGTCTACTGCTTCATTGTCCATACACCAAAGGGTTAATTCTTCCATGACATCGTTATCAGGATTGATACAAATATTGGAGAGGCACGGACTCCGTGAAAGTGTGCCAATGTGAGGTTGTGTAAAAGTGATACTTGGCATTTTATGACATACCTAAATCCCAAAACAACAATGTGGGGTTATAGTTATCTGCCAAAATGCCACCACCTCACTTCTGATATCACCTAAGAATGGAAGTGTAAGATCAGCTGTGAAATGAAGGCGGACTATTGCCAGAAAAAAATGATTGTTCTATTAAATAGAATTAATAATCGCTTGGACTTGGGCGATCAAGTCATTTGCCTTGGCAACGGTCAATTGCTTCCCACTTTGCGCATTCACCTGGTTGATGAAAGCATTCAACTGGTTGACAGCTGCGTTTGTGTTACCTTTCGCAAGAGAGTTGAAAGCCGCATCGAGTTTAGCAATTAATCCACCACCACTAGGAATATTCAGATTATTTACAGCAGTTTTTAAATTATTTATTGCTTGAGCAGGAGTGAGGACTGTCTGGGTAATCGCAGAACTACTGCTGGTCGCGAAGTTGCTGTCGCCGTTATATACAGCGATTATCGAATGTGAACCAACAGAAAGCGATTTCGTGGAAAGGGTTGCATACCCGGAAGTTAGTGTCGAGGTTCCTAGGGTTGTTGTCCCCTCCACGAACGTGACGGTTCCTGTTGGTGTTTTGGCTACGGATGAGGTTGGAGTCACCGTAGCAGTAAACGAAACAGATTGCCCGGATACCGATGGGTTGGGCGTAGAAGTTAACGTAGTCGTGGGAGTGGCCTTTAGGACATTGATCGTCACATCTTTGCTTGCGCCAGTGTATATCGTAGTATCAGAAGGCGTGAAGTCAACGTGGAGATTCTGGTTTAGGCCAACATTCAGGACGGTTCCGGCTGGTGGAGTATAGATGAAGATCCCCGGAACATCGGCAACTGCGTTCAGCTGAGTCGCGGTGAGAGCAGTTCCATATAAAATATCAGGCGGGTTGGACCAGGTGATGGACGGTGTTATGGTCACCTTGATCGGGGTGCCGGAGAGGTCATTCCAGTTTTGGGGCGTTACCAATAGAACCGAATTGGCTGGGACGAGGATCGAAGCCGGGCTCACATAGCTTCCCGAATTACTACCGATCTGGCTGATGGTGAAACTGTACTGGGATGCCGGCCCAACGTTCGTGATCCTCACCTGACCGAGATCCGGGGTAAATTCCACCCTAGCCACGGAGCCGGGGGAGAGTCCGGAGGTGCCCACCTCGGCTACTCGGGCATACTGGCTCGTCTCCTTGTCGAGGGTTAGTGTCAGCGTGGCCGTTCCCTGACCAGACTTAAACCCGACCTTCGAGACGTCGGGGGGCACCTGGATCTCATCGATAGATGTGGGCGAGACCGCAGCAGCGACCGTTGCAAGGCTGTTGGGTTCTGGGATATTAATGGTAGCAATTCCCGTTGTAGCACCCAAAAGCTGTCGTTTCAGGGCAAGATTCCCGATATAATACGACTCGGGTCCTCCAGAATCATCGACAAACTTGACTCGGTACGCTCCTGGGATATTCTCGACGAAGCTTCCCTGATCGTAGCCCATATGATTGCCTGAGCTATCGGTGAAGAGGAGGTGTCCAGTCAAGTCCACCCAATTGTAGTACCCCATTTCGGGTTTTGCCTCGATCGAAGAGAGGCTGTCTCCATTGACATCCGACAGAGGCTCACTAAAATAATCGGCATCATATGCAGTTCCATGAACAAGGTCGAAATGAACCGTGTGCTCCTCGTTAGGATAATTGTTATCATAGATCTTCACATCGGCCTGTGTGCCATCTGCAGACTCCAGGATGCGGGTGGGTGTCACCGAATGCCCCCAATTATTCACTTGATAGATATTCAGAACCATGGGGTCTTTAATCCAGATGTCTGGTGACGACATCCGCCGCTTCAGCTCGTTGTAAGTGGTCATGACGTTATAGTACTTATTGTTCTCATCATCCTGACAGGCTGTGTCTGCCTGCCTCACGTGGTAGTACTCGACCCAGTCATATGCTTTCGAAAGGAATCTCGGGAAGATGGTCCAGGCAGGTAGGGGATTGTTCGGATTCAATCCCAGATCGCTGGCTTTAAGTCCGTTCTGGTAGAGTACGCTGCTGCTTGCTGCCATGCCAAAACAGGATCCCTCTTTTGCAATGTGCCTAAAACCGTATTCGTAGAAGACTGCGGCGGAGGGACGGGGAATTGGAATAAAACCAAAAATGTCAACCGCGTCGGATCCGTAAGTATTCTCGAAGAGGCTCCAGGGCAGATTGTCCCGGCCGAAGTTTTTGAACTGGTAACCATAAAGGTATGGGTATGTCGGCACGCAGACTGAGGGATGGCCGAAACAGGTGTACCCAGACTCAATGGTACAGGTCGCGGAGCAGCCATCCCCTGATTGGGTGTTCCCATCGTCACATTGTTCACCCGGATTTACTGTTCCATCACCACAGTATGACGTGGATGAAACGCAGACTGAGGGATTGCCGGAACAGGTGTACCCAGACTCAACGGTACAGGTCGCGGAGCACCCATCTCCCGAATTGGTGTTCCCATCGTCGCATTGTTCCCCAGATTCCACAATTCCATTGCCGCAAACATGGTTTGGCCCAATAAAATTTCCAAAAGCATTGGGTCCTGATCCCACTGGAATAACGTCTACAACCGTGTTTGGCCCAGTGTCAATTAACGAAACTGTATTATCCCCCCAGTTCGACACATATACTCCATTTCCCGCCGGCGTTATCCCGATACCAACTGGTTCCCTTCCAACGGGTATGACATCAACGACTGTATTGGGTCCTGTATCAATGAGATAAACGTTATTGTCATTCTGGTTGGCTACGTAGACACCATTTCCATGTGGAGTCACGGCGATTCCCACTGGGTTTTTTCCTACGGGGATAACATCTACAACTGTGTTGGGCCCCGTGTCAATAAGAGAGACGGTGTTGTCGTACATGTTTGTTACATAGACTCCGTTTCCCGCAGGAGTTACGGCAATTCCCGTTGGAGTATTTCCCACTGGAATAACGTCTACAACCGTGTTTGGTCCAGTGTCAATTAGTGAGACCGAATTGTCGTGTGTATTCGCTACATAAACCCCATTTCCCCCCGGTGTCACAGCGATTCCATATGGTCCTCGTCCTACAGGGATACCATCTACCACCTTATCTGTCGTGGTATCTATGAGCGAAACCGTGTTGCTGTTAAAGTTTGTTACATAGACACCGTTTCCGGAAGGGGTGACTGCAACACCAACCGGGGTATTTTGAACACTTATCGTATCGATATATGTATTATGCCTGGCATCGATGACCGATACGGTGTTAGCACCAGAGTTCGCCACGTAGACTTTTGATCCGTCCGGAGTGATCCCTATTCCGTGGGGATGTGTTCCGACATTGATGGTTGCTACTACCACATTTGTTTCTGTGTTGATTACAGATACGGTATTGCTGTTATAGTTCGTAACATATGCAAATGATGTTGCCCCTGCGATGTTTCCAAGCAGCACAATGGCAACCAGAAATACTCCAAAGGCTATCCGTTGAAAGGTGTTCATTCTCACTCACGCCTCCTTACCAGTTGATGTGATGTTAAATGAAAAATATCGATATCCTGAATTCCTGTGATCCTGAACGATGTGATAACTGGCTGATTCGATGAAACCCTTGTACCATTCGGTGATGGTCCGAGCCCCGGGTCAGGATAAGGCATAATCGTTCTAGGTGATATATATCTATTTTGAAATATACTTTGAATCAGAAAAAAAAGATGTGATTCTATCGGGAAGGTTCGTCATAGGATGATTACGGCTTGAACGAGAAGGTTCAAGGTACTGGATCGTTCAGGAAGTAGCCGGTACAAAATACAAACACGATGCAGCTAAACTATTCCGTGACGGAAAAGAAATTGCAGGGAATGAACCCGATCGTTGGATCTTTCTCCCTTGCCTTGTCTACGGCTTCATTGTCCATACACCAAAGGGTTAATTTTTCCATGACATTGTCATCAGAATTGACATAGATATTGGAGAGGCAAGGACTCCGTGAAAGTGTGCCAAGGTGAGTTTGTGTAACAGTGTTTTTTAACGGAATTCAACGCAAAATTGATGTCCGTTAGAGACAAGTGAAGGGGGTTTCTCACTTAATTTTTAATTTGGAAGTTACTTTTGGAAGTACTGTACTTATCGTCCTTGTCTAATTCGAGTACCATGCCATCATAGTGCAGCTGGTGGTGAGTACCTGATTCCCATATCCATATGCTGATGAGCAGTCCCCAAAATAACACAGCAACAAATCCGCCGAAGAAGGCATTTATCTTTGTCAAATCAACACCGGGAATCACGTTGATTTGAAGGATGAGAACCGGTATACAGATAAATACCACGACGGTTACAATCGTTAATATTCGCGA
Source organism: Methanoregulaceae archaeon (assembly GCA_015660965.1). GTDB lineage: Archaea > Halobacteriota > Methanomicrobia > Methanomicrobiales > Methanospirillaceae > MVRE01. Next base: position 47,963 of record JACTVG010000008.1, on the reverse strand, counting down.
CGTTTTATTATCCTGGTTCCAGAGTACCACCGGGCCGTCATGGAGCACCTCGTTGAATATCCGCCAGTACCAGATCCCGACAATTGCCGAGATTGACAATCCTACCAGGATTCCGATGATAAACAGATTCGGGTTGGACCAGCTACCGAGGCTGGCAAACATATACAAGCCTGCACAAAAAGTCCCGATGGTAAGGAGAATTATCCGGTTCCGGAACAGGCTGAGCCAGTGAATTGTGCGGTCTTTGAACGATCCGCCTATTGATGGAACGACTGCTTCATAGCCCAGCCACCGGTGGATAACTTCAGAAATGCGTGTCGTCATACGAGCGCCTTTACTTTTTCAACCACTTTTTCTGCTATCTTATAAACTAAAATGAATTTAAATACATTAAAATCTACTTTCGGAAGTACTGAAATAGCTCGATCAAAATCTTACTTATTTATCATTTTATACGTCAGAAGTATGAATCCTGATTTTACTATTTTGTGTTCAGGATGTTTCTTAATGACCTGCTACCTGAATTGTTCGGACGTCTTCACTCCATACAATTTGCTACAGCCTCATCTTCTGACTCTCACATTTTTCCTGTTCTGAGCCGCTGTCATCTCACCACATGGCTCCCGTCACAGAACGGCTTATTGCCCGACTTCCCGCACCGGCAGAGAGTGAACCGGTTCCTGACCGTGTAGGGTTTTCCATCAGCAGAAATTACCGGAATACCGCCACGCACCCAATACGGCCCGTGTTCTCCGCGTGCAGGATACTCGATGACGACAATGGACTTCTCCAGTGCCGGCTCGATGGCCTTGCCGGTCTCCTGATCCTTGATGACCAGCCGGCCTGACGGGCAGTTGCAGGCCTCTTCGATTGCCGTGTCCCGGGCTTCCTTGTTATCCGAACGTTGTGTGAGGTCCCAGATCCCGCCGGCCCGCATGCAGAACCGGGCATGGACACAGAGATTCTCGTAATCAAGCAGTTCCAGTTCCGGGCCCCTGATGATCCGGGGGTGCCGGAGGTATGGCTCATTCCCTGCGGCCTCAGTGCCGTTGAAATTGATTGTTGCGTGCGTCCCGTCACAGAACGGCTTGTTCTTCGACTGGCCGCACCGGCAGAGAGCGTACTGTTCCTGTACAGGGAACTTCTTTGCCTCCCACCAGGTCCGGCAGTAGCCCTCGTCATCGTTGCAGATCTCCTCATGGATGAGGGGGACGCTCCCGGTAACGATATAGGGGCCGTTTTTGCTGACAGTGATTTTCATGGGATCGTTTTTTGGTTCCTGAGATTTTTTTGTTTGGTGTGTCATTGCGGTATTTTCCCCACCCAAATTTAAAGCTGAACAAGCACGTCGCTGCCAACCACCTTCACTTCGTAAACCTGCTGATCGTACGTTTTGATCTGACTCTGACTCTCCGCTAATCGCCGGAACATTTGCGTCATCGCTTTCTGGACATCTTCGGGGCACCGTTCGAACATTTTGACAGCCCCGCCGGTCTCCAGTTTAGGCCCGGAGAGTAATTTTCCGGTTGTTACGTCAAATTTTGAAAAATGCATGGGGCAGGTGACAACCGTTCCTTCAAGTGGCCCCGTTGAGAGCCGGGCATTCTCGTGACCACAACGGTCACCGATCGCATAGAATTTCCCGCTGACATTCGCGATGCAGATCTCTTTTCCGCCGGCCTCAATGTGTTTCATGGTTCCTGCAGGAATCTCGCTTACCTTAGCAACTTTGACAAAACTCATGTGCTCAACGCCCCTTTACACTCGGCTCTCACATCAGGCCGATCTGCTGCATCAGGGATATCTTGTCGTAGAAGAGTTTCTCCTCAATGATCTCCCCGTTCTTCCAGTGAGCGACCGTGCAGAACTCTACTTTGAACTTCTTCCCGTTGGGCTGTATCACTTTACCATCCGGGGTGGTCATCGGGCCCTTGAATGTTCCCGTGAAATCTGCGACAGAACAGGTCCAGTCTCCTTGGCCGAACAGAACCTTGTAGGGCCGGTTCCCGACCTTATTGTCAGGAAATATTTTGAAGAATGCTATTGCTTCTTCCTTGTGGGATGGCCGGCTATGGGTTGGTTTCTCCTGTCCTGGCCAGAAAACGTCTACATCCTTTGCGTGGCGTTTTTCGAACACTGCCCAATCCTGGGAGTTCCAGGCATCATCCAGCGTCTGCATGAGACGCATGTTTTCCTCAACAGTTGGCATTACTACATCTCCCGGTATCTATAAGATATACGCAAATATCGGATACCAATGGAAAGATATTTTCAGGACATTAAATAGTATTGGTTTGAGACTTTCGATAATCCTCACTATAGGGGTGATATCTATACCGCAGAAAAATTCAGTTCCTGAACGACGGATGCCGGTACTGTTTGTCGGGCACGGGAGTCCGATGAATGGCGTTGAAAAAAATGAATTTTCTTTAGGTTGGCAAGCCGTTGCCAAGACGTTACCGAAGCCAACGGCGATACTGTGCATTTCCGCACACTGGGTAACGAATGGAACGTTTGTCACGGCCATGGAGAACCCCCGAACCATTTATGATTTTTACGGGTTCCCCCGAGAGTTATACACGGTGCAGTACCCGGCACGGGGAAGTTCGTGGCTGGTGCACGAGACCAAGAATGCTCTTACCAACGTAGCTGTCGGTCTTGATACTGGATGGGGGTTGGATCACGGGTGCTGGATCGTGCTCAAAAGGATGTATCCCGATGCCGATATCCCGGTAGTCCAGTTGAGTCTGGATTATACGAAGCCAAGTCCCTATCACTTGACCATTGCAAAAGAGCTGACACCGCTGCGAGAGAAGGGCGTACTCATTGTTGGTAGCGGGAACATGGTCCACAACCTGGGTATGGTTGCGTTGCAGAATGATGATTTCAATACCCCGTTTGGGTTCGATTGGGCACTGGAGGCAAGTGCACTGTTCAAAACGTTGATTGACGAAGGTAGGTTCAACGAGCTTGCCGATTACAAGCGTCTTGGTCACGCTGTCCAGTTGGCGATCCCAACACCAGAACACTATTTGCCGATGCTGTATGCCATTGCTCTAAAACATGAGAACGAGGCCCTTACCTATTTCAACGATAAAGCTATCGCTGGTTCCATAACTATGACCTCGTTTAAGATTGGTTAAACTTTTTATTGATATGTAGGTTTTTAGAGCAGGTTACAGAGCGTCTGCGGGACGTTTAACTATTCGACATTGAAGTGTTCCGAGATGATTAATCCCCTTGAAATACACAAATGCAACAGCACTCTCTTATCGAGTTCATTATGCCATATTTTTGTTTTAGAGAGTACATAAGGGGATGGAATAAATTCCATGAAAAATTTAAACTCTTTAGAATGGGTATTGGATTCCGCTTTCTAAGCGAATCTTCTTCTCTGAACTTTTGATAAATAACACACTAGTATATAAAATGTAGTGGTCTGAAGGCGTCTCCCAGACTATTATCCTTTACTCATTAATGTTTTAAACCCAATGAGGAAGGAAATGAATATTGGAAAAGTTTAATGTCTCATTTATTGGACGAATCTAAAGGAAACCAACCTCCCCTCACTCTCGGGAAAAAATATACCCGTGATGAAGTTGAGCTGATGGCTTCGCAATTGATCTGGATGCTACATCGACGCAGCACCGCTCTATTATTTAAACCTTCAAAACTCGACAGTCCTCGCATTCAATATGCACGGATCTGCATTGCCGCAATAAGAGTGTATGCTGCGATTTTGAGAGACCACGACATTGAGACAATAAAGCAAAAGATCGAAGCATTTGGCCAATTAAAAGACGTTGAGATTGAAAACCTCAAGCGACAGATCGAGGCATTGCAATCATCGGAAGGAGATGCAAAATCATGACAAGTGTTGATAAACTAAAAAAAGATGCAGAAAAGATGTATGATTCACTCACACCGGAACAGAAAGCCCGATACGCCAACAGGGAAATATGGAGATCTATTGATGAGAACTTAGAGGGAAAAAATGGCGAAGCAAGGTTAGCTGAGCTCATGAAAACCCTTGAAAAATTCAAATTAAATCCAATGAACCCAGCGGATGCTGTCAAGCATATGCAGACATTCTATTTAGAGGGTATACGTGAAATAATCCTCCGAGCGACCAATGCGAGAATTGCGGGTCTAGTAAGGGAATACTCAATAGTTTTAACGGTACTCTCACGTGAAGAGGAACGGCACGCTATTCACGCTAACCTTCCTATAAAACAACGGGGTAAAGAATGGAAAACTCAATTAAAAATACTGGAAAAGAGTGTTGAAGGTATTATTCAGTATAATAACAACATATTAAAAGAAATTAAGGATACCATCGACTCAGATTTTTGGGATAGAAATGGCATTGAACGACCACACTTGAATTTGAAATTTGATTGAATATAGCTAATATCCAAATTATATTTTCTCTTTCCCCTGAATTCACACAGTTCCCCATATACGCATCACTGGCAGCACCTGCATTGTGGATGGGTTATTCAAAGCCTAAAAATATAAAATTTTTAACCTATTTATTCTATTTTAACTGACGGTACTTGTTTCAATGAATAATATATTTTTAATATCGCTAAGTGACATCCCATTTGAGATTTTTGAACCGTACATCAATTCGATCGCTTTCCAATCGATACTATTCGGTGATGGTACGGTATTCCCGTTCGTGTAGAATATACTATCAGGATATTGACCTGTTTCGCCCATAAATCCTAAGTCGTATAAAACAGAGTGAAGAATCCAATGTTTACGCTCATCACCTTTTAAACTACCATCGAGGTATACAAAATTAGTAGATGTTGCCAAATAAGTCATGGTTTTGTAGTAGCCGATAATTTTTCCTGAAATTGGATTATGAATAGGTTTCCAACTCGTATCGGGATTCAAATTATTTAGCCCTGATTCCGGTAAGAGATTCAAGACGATATTTGCTTGCTGCCCTTCTTTAACTTGAGAAGGCAATTTTACGTATGATGAATGAATATTAAATTGTTTGAAAAAATCGTTTAAATTTGCTAAATCATCTTTTGTATAGGTTCCAGTAATTGCCACAGATAAAAGCGGGGCATTCCATTTTTGAATTACATTATTATCTTGACTAAAAGCGATATCGATGAAATGTTTGTTAATATCGGTGGTTGAATATACCGTCTGCAGAGTTTGGGTTGTGATTGGGGTGGGTTGTGGTGTATTTAGTTGAGGAGTTAAGGTTGGAAGCACGGATGTGACTGTAACCATTTGGGTTGTTTCAATAGAAGTCGGGCGTTGTGGTGATTGTTGCATTTGAGAAGTGCAACCAGCGATTAAAATGAATACAATTGCAAGAATTAACAAATATATTTTTTTCATGTGCGTATCTGATTTAGTTAATACGATAAATTAATCGGTTTGAAATATAGGAACTTGTTCAGTTGACTATCGTCGGAATGTGGGATAGGGTAGCCTCATAATTTACTAAATTAATTGTGTTAAATTGATCCGATAACTTCATCATTATCAATTCGAATGAAACAACTGTGAACTTCATGAGACCCACTCTTCTCACAGAACCAGAAAAAATAACTTTTCTCCCCAAACCTCAAAAAGTGGCATTAATCGAAGATCCATTAAAAAATGAATTTCAACTTAACTCATTGGCCAATATCCAGCTTGCGACAATTATTATCGAATCTGCTGGGGATAATCAATACAACACCGAACAACGACTACAAACCTTGAAAACTATTGTAACTTCTCTTATAACTCAGCATCTTGAAAATGGGATTATTGTTTTTCCGGCCAGAATGTTTTATACTCATGACAAACCACCATCATCAATCTATCCACAGATTGAGAGTGCAGTTGCATCATATCTCGCATCCACCGGCAAAAAGATCATTATATGTTTCGGTATTGATGGATCCCTTGATCCTGAAGAGTATGCTCGGGATCAGATTGCAGTTGCTATAGATCGATCAGGTATCGTTGCACTTGGCAGGAAATTTTATCCGGCGAAGGCCGAACGAGGGCACGTGAACCTGGCGGAGAATTTTAATGCACCTGAAGAAGGAAAATCACGGATATTCAAATTCGGGAATGCCAGTTACTATCTCGCAATGTGCTATGATAGTTTCGGCATAAAAAATCAGAATATTAAAAATCCGGGAGTGAATGCAATCCTTGAATTTGTCCATTGTTTTTATCCGAAAGGTCAGGGACCTTCCGGAGAAGCATATTTTGCACGGCATGGATTTGCCGGGGCTTCACGGCAGTGGGCATGCCCGGTATTCGGGACCGCTGTCTTTTTCAATAGAAAAGTACCTGAACGCTGGCCAACAGGAGTGATCTGGAATCAGGGGAGTATGAGTACTACACATTGGAATTATGATCTGAATCCACTCAAACCTGTGAACATAATAAATCAGAAAATTGCAGAAGGAAATGCTGTGATACGATTATTTTCGTTGACATGACAAAAATCAAATCGAATATATGTCAATATGAGAGTTCATATGGATTATTTCACTCCTTTCTGGTGCAAACTTTCCTGGACTCCTTGGGTTCCCTTCTCCGCAACAAGTCAGGAGTTTAAACTCATTCCACGAGAGCCTGGTCTATATCGGGTCAGACCTGCCGGCAAAGATTTTCTGATGTATATTGGGGAAACCCGCAGATCATTACGAGACCGGCTGAATGAACTTCGTCATACGCTCATAAGGCAGGACCTGATGCCATGGAATGACCCCCATACCGCAGCTCCCTCCTTGTGGGCCTGGCATGATGCCGAAGGATTTTCGTACGAGTGTTCTGCTGCTTGTTTGGATGCACCGCAAAATGAAAGAAGGGGTTGGGAGAGTTATCTGTTGGCACAGTACCGAAGACAATATGGTGAATCGACCCTCTGCAATTTTGGGCGGTTTCACAAGCGATACCGAAAATCTACCAACCGGAAAGAGGGGCGGCGTGGCGGGAAACTTGCGGAAAACCATCTGGATAATCCGGCAGGTGGGCCAAGTATTCCACCGCTATCCGTGACCGGAAAACCCGGTGATCCAAATTGGATGGGATTCACATGGAGCGGAAGAAAATCTCTCAACATAGAGAATACTGGGAGTGTACCGACCAGGGCAGGATTGTATTTCCTTGTTGATGGGGATTCACAGGAAATCGTCTACATCGGACAGTCAACGAATTGTTCAAACCGCCTCCAGGAGCACAGCAGAAAATCGTGGGATGAAAAACACCTGCACTTTTCATATTATCTTGTGGAAAAACCCGTTCTTGCACATAATCTCAAAGAACTAGAAATTGATCTGATCGGGAATTATTTCGAGGTTTATAAAAAAGGTCCGGAATTTCAATTTTCAAGTAAATAATAACCCTTTGAAATTCATTTTTTCAACAATATTATTTTACAAGTTCAAAAAATTGAAAAATCTTGTCCGCGATTTCTAATCTTTCACTATCTAGAAACACCGCACCAATAATCGATTCGATGCATGTTGCCAACACTTTATTTGAATTTTCCCAAATCTTTTGGTTTATGGCTCCATCATCCCAATAAATAAAATGTTGGAGGTCATGTTTTTCTGCGATTTTTTTGAGGCGGGAATTTTTTACCCTGGTGATTTTACTTGAAGTAATTTTCCCCTTATCGATTTCCCCGGATTTAATGATTGACTGGATAACTAAGAGATTAATAATTGAATCACCAAGGGTTGCCAGTCCGTTCATATGACATTTATTTGGCATTTTATGTTCTTCCGCATAAGATCGCCAAGTAAGCGCTCGTGTAATTATTGTCGGATCAGTAAATTTGTAATTGATATACTTTTGGAGAGATTGCTCCCGTTCATTATTTCTAATAGATTCCTCCGGGCTCATATGTTGAAATATCATTTCATAATAATAATATTTTGTAAAAATAAAAAAAATAAGCCAGCAATATCTTCTTATCTCACCATGGCGGTATGCTATTTATGCCACCGCCAGCTGTCAAAACTATCCGTGACCAAATCTTTTGGCAGTATGCAAAGCTGATCTCAAAGTCTGCCGGGCTCGAAGGTCAACGGGCTTTCCAGATGAGCCGTTTTACCCAGCTCCGAGATGGAAAAATCATCTGGTCATCGACCATCCGCGAGTGGTTGCGGGAACATGAGAAACCAGATGAATGTATCTACTGCGGAACAAAAGGCTCGCTGACTACAGAGCACATCCTGCCGCGATCTTGTGGAGGCCCGGACATTCCCGACAATGCGATTCGAGTCTGCCAGTCGTGCAATTCCAGCAAAAGCGGCAGGCGGCTATATGAGTGGAAAGGGCTCCGAGCAAAAGATGAGATCCCACGAATTGCAGAAGGCAAATACCTGAAGCTGCTGCACGATCTCCATGAAAGACGAGGGACGTTGAATGTGGATAAGAAGGAACTAGGTTACAAGATGTGCCCGGCCTGCGACTTAACGCCTCGATGCATGGAAGCTGGAACGGTGGAGAAGCTGACGGTGTATTGTCTAGAGGGAGTATTTCACGGGTGAGGGGGTTGCCCACGTGGCGAGAAGCGCAAGCATCGATAAGCATAAAAAAATAGTAAATTTTTTACTTACACTCTGCATCTCCGCTTGCAATCATCCTCTCAATAAACGCACTCGGCTGCGAGCATGTAATTATCAAAATATCCGAGGCCCGGGTCAGCGCAACGTAAAGATATCGCTGCTGCAGATCCAGATCCGCCCGGGTATGCGGCTCAAACAGATCGGCCCACATAACGAACACGACCTGGTACTGGAGCCCTTTTGACGAAGCTACGGTTTGGACCTTGATGGATTGTTCAAAGACCTTTGTCCGTGCGAAGTAATCCTGGTTCAGCCATGTGACCGGAGCAATTGTTGTGAGATCTTTCAAGAATTTTTGGAAAACATCTTTATCCTTTATCAGTTTCTTGATGTAGAGGATTCCAATATCCTGCGGATTCAAAGTTATTTTAATATCGTTGAAAGGTACGTTGCCTTCGAGTAATACTTTTATGACTTTGATTATTCTCTGGCATTCATCGGTCCGATTGTCGCACTTTAATAAGATCGGTTTGGGGCCGCTCCGTATTGCCTGACTCGGATCGACCGGGATAATGGAGATAGAATCCTCGTTATTCCTGACATTTTTCGCAGTGAAATGTGAGGCAAGTCTTAGGATCTCCTTCGTATTCCGGTAATTTCGGTCAAGATCAAATGCCGAATGGATTGTCCTCCCCTGTGCCTTGATCCCAAGCGATTTCCAGCTCACCGCATCGATGAGTCGGATGCCCTGATTCCCGTCACAGACAATCAACAGGTCCCCGTCAAGGGGATCAATCAGGGCTTCTAAAATGCAGGAGAACCAGATTGGGGGAAAATCCTGTGCTTCATCAACAAGAATCGCATCGTAGCTTCGGTAATCCCCGGTTCGCTTCCTGAGATGTTCCAGCAATCGGTTCCCAAGACTTATATCATCTTCAAGAACACCTTTCGAAGGATCTTCCATTCGCGAGTGAATTCCACTGTGTTTTGCCCAACCATCAAAATGAAACACCTGAATCCGGGGATAATCCACCAGTACGTGTTTTAGATAGACACTCAATACGACGTTGTAACAGAGCAAAAGGATCTTCGATTCGGGATCGCGTTCATGCAGCCATTTCGCCCGTGCGATCAGGAGCACGGTCTTTCCGGAGCCAGCAACACCGTAAATAATCCGGTGGCCTTCACCTATTTTCCGAGCATTGTTCTCCTGCCGGCGGTCAAGAACAACAAGATCAAAACATTTCTCCGCTTCCTTTTCGGTTAGGGATTTTGAAGGCACGTAACTCAGAATAATTTCCGGATGAATGATGGATCGGAGGACATCCACCTGTTGCGGTGTGAATGGCGTGATTTCCCAGAACGGGTCGAAGAACCGCATCAACGTGTTTCGTAGCTCTTCGGGGGATGCGTTTTCGAGGGCTACCAGTTCATCCCGGAAGAGGGTATTATCCATCTTGAAAATTTCCGATACGTTCTGATCCTTCCGCCTCAAAATATTGTCACGGGTGATATTGGACAATACCACAAAATGACAGAACGGAAAGAAGAACTTATTTTTATGGAGGCCATTTTGATGGAGAAGCAGCGAGCGGCTTGGGCTCTTCTCACATGCCCTGGCGAGCCTCCACATGTAGTTCCGGGCCTGTTCTAGTGGATGGATCTCCTGCCGCTCGCGATTATCGGAAATGACAGTAATTTCTGAATGATCTCCCTTCATGATATCATCAAAATACCATCCTTTCACTTCAATAATTATGACGCCGAGATCTGGCGCAATAACAATAAAATCTGGATGCCGGTTATCGATATTTGGTTCATAATAAACGAGATAATCATCCGGAAGTTTCTTCAAAAGACTGAATGTACGATCTTCTCCCCGACTGGCTCTCGCTGGAAGCCGATCAGGGATGAATTCAGCCATTATTGTTCACTCTAATTGCAACAATGAACTTTTCCTATTGAATAACTTTCTTTAACCTGAAATTGCCTCATCATCCCGCAGCTCCTACCGCACCTTTTTCCTCTATGCCCCCCAACTTTCCATTAATGTCCCTCAACCCCGCACAAACCAAGGCCGTGAAAAACTGTGGTATCCAGCTCATCCTCGCCGGTCCCGGTTCCGGTAAAACTAGGGTCATCACGGAAAAGATCCTCCACCTGCTTGACCAGGGCGTCCCACCCTCGCAAATATTAGCCCTCACCTTCTCGGAGAAATCTGCAGCTGAGATGAGCGATCGTATCGAACAACAACGCCCGCATCTCGACCTCGACATCCACACGTTCCATTCATTCTGTTTGGATGTGTTGAGGGAGAACGTCCTTGCGAGCGGACTCAGCGTTTCCGGAGGAATCATTAGTAAGACCAACCAGCTCGTGTGGGGGCTGCGCAACATTGACGCGTTCGGGTTTGAGCATATCAAGGTGGGAAATAATGCCGCCGAGATTGTGAACGCGGTTATTGAAGGAATCAGTGCATTCAGGGATGAACTTATCACACCCGAAATTCTTCGGGAATACCTCGACAGAAAACAAGTCGCCCAAATCGATGACGATGAACGGGAATACCTCCTACTGCTCACCGATCTCCTAAAAGTTTACCGGGCATACGAACAGTATAAGCGAGATGAGAACCTGATCGACTTCGACGATATGATCGATGGGGCCGTCAAGCTGTTCAGGACAAATCCGACCATAAGATCCGCCTACCGTTCCCGGTTCCGGTACATCCTTGTCGATGAATTCCAGGACACGAACTTTGCCCAACTCGAACTGATTAAAGAGATCGCTAGCGATAACCTGTGCGTCGTTGGTGATGATGACCAGACCATCTACCGGTTCCGGGGTGCGTACCTCACGAACATCCAAGACTTCAAGAAATGGGCCGCTGAGCATGCCGAAACACTTCTGGACCAGAATTACCGGAACTCAAAGACCATCCTTGCTCTTGCAACCCAGCTGATGGCAAAAGCGCCCAACCGGCAGCACAAGGAACTCTTTACAGAAAAAACGGAAGGAGATTCTGTCGTTGTCGCGGCCTGTGGCAATGAAGACGGCGAAGCGGAATATGTCGCATCGGAGATTGGCAGGCTACTCGGGACAAATTTCTTTTCGCATCAGGACGGGAAAGAACGGCCACTCGAACACCGCGACGTTGCCATTCTCTGCCGTTCACGAGCTGACGGGCAGAAATTCCAGACCGCTCTGCGAAGGCACACCATCCCGTGCGAATACAAGGGCGACGTGGACTTCCTGCGCCTGCCAGTCATTCGGGACATGATTGCGTACCTGCGTATTATCGACAACCCGCTCACGGCAGGCATTTCGCTCAACCGGATCTTAAAGGTCTGTACGGTTCCTGAAATTGTGGTACAGAAGATCAACGCAACCGCTGCAAAGAAAGCGGATGATGGCAGTGATGGCGTGTACGAAGCACTTCAGGATGCAGCCGTGATTGTTCCCGATCATGCACAACAAATCACCGAGATCGTCCGGATGCTCCATCACTTCATAGAAGAGAAGGAGCGACATACCCTCCCTGAACTGGTCTATGAAGTGATGATGCAGGCTTCTGGGCTCTATCGCTCGGCACTTCGGGATGATGCGGTCCAAGTGAGGTTGTATCTTGCCAAATTCTACGAGATAACGAAGGAATACGACATGATCACCCGTCATGCAACCATCGGTGATTTTCTGGAGTACCTGCAGTTCTTCTCCGCATTCACTGTCGATATTGAAGAGCGGGAGGAGAGCAACTCGGTTCACATTCTTACGGTTCACAAGAGCAAAGGTAAGGAATTTCCCGTTGTCTTTGTTGTGGATCTCGCCCAGAACCGTTTCCCGCTCAAGTACCGGAGTAAACAGTTCATCGTGCCTGAGGATCTTGCTAAGGGACTCAAGACCGGCGACGATGAGAAAGCCCTGTTCATCCAGGAGGAACGCCGTCTCCTCTACGTTGCAATGACCCGTGCGGAGGAACGCCTCTATCTCATCTATTCGAAATGGTACGGGACCAACAAGAAAGAGAGTAAACCCTCGCCGTTCCTGGATGAGATTCTATTCAGGGATAACCCGCTCATCACCGTGATCGAGCCACCTGCACGGGGAGCCGATCTGCCGGTTCTGGATACCACTCCAATCGAAGGACTTCGGACTTCACTGCAGGAACAGACGATCCGGGCAATATCTGATATGCGACTTTCCACGGCGCTCCAGAATCTTGTCACTCTGGAACGGGTGCGGGAATTTGCAGAACAAGGGACACCGGAGTTTGACCGGGATGCCTTCCTTGCCCATGCAGATACGAGTACCGAAATTGATACGATCATCACCCCACCCCACCAGTCAATCGTGTCTGCAACTCAATCGTTCTCTGCATCCGCACTCAAAACATACCAGGACTGCCCGCTTTCCTACAAGTTTTCCTATCTCTACAGAATCCCAACTCCTCCTGCGGTCCAGCTCGAATTCGGTTCTATTCTTCATTCCGTGATTGAGAATCTCACACAAAATCCTGATACATCCCGTTTACCTCGTGAGCAGGCCTTAGCACTCCTTGACGAGTTCTGGTCATCCCAAGTGTACGAATCGGTAACCCAGGAATCAGAGGCGAGAGAGACTGCATCCACGCTTATCGATACGTACCTTGCGTGGGAGGAGTCAAACCCCAACACAACAATTGGAGTGGAGAAAGAGTTCTTCTTCACGTTTGCCGACCACACCATTCACGGGTACATTGACCGTATAGAGCAGACACCGAAAGGATCCTACGTAGTGATCGACTTCAAATCCGGAAAAAAGCCCGCCGAGCTTACTAAAAAAGCAGTGAATGAGAATATTCAGCTCAATATTTACTGCCTCGCGGTGCAGGAGTTGTATGGCGCACTTCCCGAAAAAGCGGAATTCTTTTACTTAAAAGATGACAAACGGGTTCCGTATGCCCCAACAGAAGAAACGATTGAGGGGTTCAAGAAAACACTCAGCACCCTCATCAATGGCATAACAAGTGAACAGTTTCCGGCAAATCCGGAATACCAGCGCTGCCAGTGGTGTGCATATGCGGAACTCTGTGAATTTGGGGAAAAAGAGGGATCATGATTTCTGCCATCGATTTATGACAACATCATTTTTTAGCTATGGATACGCTGCCCATCTTAATGAGATAAATCGTGGGGATTTATCCGTAGGTTGTCTCTACTTGGGCCAGAACTTGGAAGTATGCAGGCGTATCGGTCATATCAATGCAATTGAGCTATGCATCAATTAAGGTTCACCTAATTCGACGCATTACATCCGCAATCCCCTTTTGCCAATCAACTGGGAGATATATCATAGATTTTGTAGAGATCTGTCTGTAATAATCAGGATTCAAGACTGCATCTGCATTAAATATCAAAATTTTATAATCACAAGTGGTCTCTTTTTCAAGTTTTGCCTTCATTTTCCTTTTCTTATCGGGAAAAAACGACTGCGCAACATTAAATGCTTCACCAACTAACTTCTCATCTCCTTTTATTGCTTCAATATCGAATCCATTTTCAGCGCCTAACCTTACTTCATATTGATCGAAGGGAAGGCGAATCGATCCAAGTTGAGGATTTAATAGGATTTGTCGAATAGCGAAGAGAATCACGATATCTGAAAAAATACGGTTCGAAGCTTCGAAAATACTGACATCAGGATAAGGTCCCTTGTGAATTATTCCTCTCTTCAAGGAAAGCATGTATTCGATATTATTTCCTCTTCGTTCTGGAAATTCAATAGAATTAATTTTTTTCAGATATTGTTGAATTTCTTGATGAATGTTTGAATGATCTAGTGAAATCATGATGCCTCAATACCCCCTCTTTTCCACCACAACCCCCTGCACCCCGACTCTCCAACATAGATTTTATTCCCGCCAATAGATTGGGCCCCGTCGTAAACGGTGATTGAACTCATGAGGATACACTGATTGTATTCATGTCTTGGGAGCGGTTATATAAATGATAGTCTTTACGGTTCTGATAACTTAACTGGACTTCGGGACTTTCAAAATAGAGTGATAAATCGCGGGACTTTTTAAAATTCTTCAAATAATGTTCTATTGGGAGATATTATGGAACTCTCTCCTAACACCTCAAGTACCTCTAATATTTGACTCTTCTAAAACACTTGAAATACCAATTAATGAGATTGCGAGTTTTTTTGCTTCAATTTCATTATTTGTTATTGACGATATCTCGCCATTATCACCAATAAATTCAACTCTAAATTCATCAATTTTTGATTTTCTCCAATCAGATTTGTTCATTCTAAAAGATAAACAATTTTTGATGAAATAAAGTCTCTGTACTAAAAATTTTAATTTTTGTTTCAAAGTCCCGCCATTTATCAGACTTTTCTTTTTTGCTTCAAGTCCCGTCATCTTATCAGAACCGTTTTTTATGGTGCTGTTGCGTTAAGGGACTTTGGTCAAATCAGGAATAGATATTACGAGGAATCTTTTTCCTCAAGTCCCGACAAAGCAACAGAACCAATAATGATAAAAAACATATTCCTATACGATTAAGACATCATGAAATCCTTTTTTGCCATTGATCTTTTCGCGGGTTGCGGGGGTCTTAGCGAAGGATTTATTCAAGCGGGATTTGAAGTCATCGCCCAAGTTGAAATGAATGAACCTGCGTGTGAAACGCTAAAAACCCGACATTTATTCCATGAATTAAACAAACTTGGACATCTCGAATTGTATAGTGATTATGTTAAAGGTGCTATTAGTCGGGAACAGATTTTTAATGAGATGGAACACCTGCATGAATCCATAAATCACCGGGTAATTCAGGTCGAGCTCGAGGAAAAAACACTTCAAACGACAATAGAAAAAATTGAGGCAAGCAAAAAATATCACAACGCAACAAAAATTCATGTTTTTCTTGGAGGGCCGCCCTGTCAGCCGTATTCAATAATCAACCGGGCGAGAATCCAGAAGAACGGAGATGATCTGGGAAGAAATTATCTTTATATTCATTATCTTGAGCTGATGGAGCATTTCAGACCGGATATCTTCATTTATGAAAACGTCCCAGGGCTTTTTTCAGTTAGAGATGGAGGTCAGAGAATATTTGAAAAATTACTGGCAGATTTTTCATCGTTAAAGCCCGCTTATGAGATAATTCCTCCCCTCCATGAAGTGGCTGATGATCCCCACAGTTATCTCCTCAACAGTTTAAATTTCGGTATCCCCCAGAATCGGAAGCGTCTGATTCTTATCGGTTACCGGAAAAAACTGGAACAAAAAAACAGAAAAATCAAGGAAATTTTTGAGATATTAAAACAGACAAGACCTGATCCGGAAGAAGGTAATCTCACCGTGAGAGATGCAATTTCTGATCTTCCTTCCTTAAAACCGGATAAAGGGAACAACATATATTTCGGACCGTACGGAAAGAATAAACGGCTCAGATTGTACCAGAAAGAAATGAGAAAATTTTCTCCAGGGGTTCTCAATCATTTTGCCAGAAGTCATATGGCGAGCGATCTCGATCGGTACAGGTTTTTTATTGAACATCATAGGAAAACAGACAAGGCTGCAACTCTGAAAGAACTCATCGGCCAGCGACCAGATCTTATCCCTCATCACCGGCATCTCGACAAATTTGTAGACAGGTTCAAAGTGCAGTGGTGGACAAAGCCGGCATCGACGATTACGGCTCATATCTCCAAAGACGGGCATTATTATATACATCCGGATATTCGGCAGTGCAGATCCTTCACTGTTAGGGAAGCCGCCCGCTGTCAGTCGTTCCCAGATAATTATAAATTTGAAGGGCCGAGGACGGAACAATTCAAACAGGTTGGGAATGCAGTTCCCCCTTTAATGGCTGCTGGAATTGCAGGAATAGTTAAGAAAATGCTTGAAGTAATTTAAAAATTTAGCACAATAGATAATACTAACCAGATGATATTATGGATTATGCTGGATTTGATCTCGCATTCCTTATGATTTGAAATGAAAACCACTCTTTATGATTTCTACGATGAGATTCCTCCCGATCCTGGGGCAATGATTGAATCTCTCCGGGCTTTTGGATATCATTTGGAGACATCAATCGCGGATATTATTGATAACAGTATTTCAGCAGAAGCACATAATATTGGGATTGATTTTAACTGGAAAGGAGAACGGTCAACAATCTCATTCATTGATGATGGAATCGGAATGACCGAGAAGGTTCTCACTAATGCAATGCGTCCTGGAAGTAAGAATCCGCTTGAGGAGAGAGATGAAAAAGATCTTGGTAGGTTTGGTCTCGGATTAAAAACAGCCTCTTTTTCCCAGTGCCGGAAATTAACTGTGGGATCAAAACGGAAAGCGGGGGAAATATTTGTTCGGTGCTGGGATTTGGATTATATCAACGAATGCGGAGAATGGCGGTTATTAAAACCAGATAAAGAAAATATTGCGCCAATCTTTCTTTCTTTAAATGAATTTAAGAGTGGAACAATAGTACTATGGGAAAAAATTGACAGGATAACGAAAGGAACTAATTCGGATAACAAAAAACACGAAGATCATTTTTTAGGGCAGATTGATGTTGTTAAAGATCATCTTGCGATGGTATTTCACCGGTATCTTGAAAAAAATACAAATCTGAAAATAATGATTAATGGCCGACAGGTTAAACCATGGGATCCGTTTCTCACCAATCACCCCTCAACACAACGTTTGCCTATGGAACATGTGATATTTAATGGAAAGGAAATTACAATCCAGCCTTTTATTTTACCACACCGTTCAAAATTTGATAATGATAAATTATATGAAATTGCCGGGGGTCCCGGAGGATGGAACGAGCGCCAAGGATTCTATATTTATCGAAATAAACGTCTGATTGTCCAAGGAGATTGGCTCGGACTTGGATTCAGGAAGGAACAGCATACAAAACTTGCAAGAATTTTAGTGGATCTACCTAATTCTCTTGACGGTGAGTGGAGAATTGATGTAAAAAAATCGGTTGCACGACCGCCCCCCCTTATCAGAGATAAATTTAAACAAATTGCAAAACTGACGATTGAACCAGCTATTAATATTTACCGATATCGCGGAAAGGTTGCTGAAAGAAGCAGTGCCGCTTCGTTTTCATTCCCTTGGTCAACATCTGTACAGCACGGAATGTATCATTATTCAATAAATCGTGATCATCCGATTGTTGCTAATATCCTTCAGAACTCCGGTGAAAATAAAAATAAAATCAAGACAATGCTGCGATTGATCGAAGAAACCGTTCCAGTTCCACTTATTATATTAAATAGTTCTAATAATCCGGATAAAATTCAGCAACCATTTGAGGATGCTCCATCAGGTGAATTGCAGATGGTGTTAAAAGAGATCTGGGATTCGATGATTAACACGGGTGTTTCCAAAAAAGATGCCAAAAAAAGGCTGGAGCAAATGGAACCTTTTTCTGATTATCCGGATTTCGTCAAAGATTTTATTCAGAGTCAAGAGAGTGAAATTAGAAATGAGTGATTATGAAAAGGCCAGAAAATTGGTTCTTGTGATGTTAACCGGAGTTCACAACCTCACAAGTGAAATTATTCGGCAGAAAGTTACTCTTATTTTATCGATGCTTAAAGCTGAAGGAAGTACGGAAATTATTGATTCAGATTATCTTGTCAAAGATATTGAGTCACGTTGTGAGATATGGAAGGGGAGAGCAACAGTTCTTGAGAATAATCAGAAAGATCATGTAATCTGGCTGCCAACAAAGAAAAGTCAGATTGGCTGGAGATTCTGGAACAGGTATCAAAGATATCTCATGGAAGACAAAGGTCTTCCCGAGTCTTCACTTATCCGTATGGATGAACTTACAGATCGTATCCTCGAACTCCTTGAGGATCCCCTTCGTGAAGGTGAATGGGACCGAAGAGGGATGGTTGTTGGACAGGTACAATCTGGTAAAACATCTAATTATACCGGGTTAATCTGTAAAGCCGCTGATGCTGGCTATAAGCTGATTATTGTTCTTGCGGGTATGCACAAAAGTCTCAGAAGCCAGACACAGATACGCCTTGATGAGGGATTTTTAGGATTCGACACTCGCCAGAGCCGAAAATTTGACACGGAAAACCTGCGGACTGGTGTGGGAAAACTCCCCGGTGAGGAATTTATAACTGTTCATTCACTGACTAGCAGTGAGGATAACGGGGATTTCAATAAAAAGGTTGCTATTCAGGTTGGAGTTTTACCTGGTGGGGCAGATCCGGTAATACTTGTGGTTAAAAAGAATAAATCAGTACTTTCCAATCTTATCAAATGGGCAATTAATGTAAGAGGTCAGAAAGATCCGCAAACCGGGAAAACGGTAGTTCGGAATATTCCATTACTTGTTATTGATGATGAAGCAGACAATGCATCAGTAAATACAAATCCAATACCCGTTGATGAGAACGGTCAGCATTTAGCTGATTACGATGTCAGTGCCATTAATGGAAAAATCCGTGAGCTGTTACATCATTTTGAGAAAAGTACCTACGTAGGATATACAGCAACCCCGTTTGCAAATATTTTCATTTTTCCTGAAGGTGAAACCACAACACATGGCGAAGATCTTTTCCCTAGGGATTTTATCATTAACTTACCGGCTCCACCAAATTATATCGGCCCTTCACAACTCTTCGGTTTTTCTTCTGAAGATGAGTCGGAAATCGAACGGGATTCGGGTCTCCCGATAATCAAAACTATTAATGATTATGAAAAATTAATTCCGGATAATCATTCGAAGGATTTTATCCCGAAAATTCTTCCCGAGTCATTGAAGATTGCTATTAAAACTTTTATAATATCCTGTGCAGCTCGAAAAGCCCGTGGTGAAAAAAACAACCACAACTCGATGTTAGTTCATGTAACCCGGTACATTTTAGTGCAGGAAAAACTTGCTGATCTAGTAAAAATTGAGTTAACGTCCCAGAGACGTCAGCTTGAATACGGAAAGCAGGATGCTAAAGATAATATTTACTATGAGATGGAAGAACTCTGGAAAAACGACTACACCCCTAAAATAAATGAAATAAAGGAAAAAATGCAGGATCCCCTTTTAATTACGATAACTTGGGATTCTGTGAAAGCCAACTTATATGAAGCAGCATCCAGAATTCGTGTTAAAACGATTAACGGTACCGCTAAAGATGCCCTTGACTACAAGGATAATCCTGAGGGAATCAGCGTAATCGCTATCGGTGGAGATAAATTATCCCGTGGACTTACCCTGGAAGGGCTCACTGTTAGTTATTACCTTCGGGCTTCAAGGATGTATGACACACTGATGCAGATGGGTAGATGGTTTGGATTCAGACCCGGTTATATTGATCTCTGTCGCTTGTACACATCACAGGAACTCGTCGAATGGTACCGTTTTA
This sequence comes from Methanoregulaceae archaeon, assembly GCA_015660965.1. Lineage (GTDB taxonomy): Archaea > Halobacteriota > Methanomicrobia > Methanomicrobiales > Methanospirillaceae > MVRE01. The sequence goes on along the minus strand of JACTVG010000008.1, from coordinate 28,017 downwards.
TCAATTTCGCTTCAGAGGAGCTCCGGCATGAATTTGATTATATGGCATCTCTTAAAGCGACACCCAAGGATTATGGGTTGAGGGTGAGGACGCATCCTGATGGTCTGCGAATAACAGCAGTCAATAAGATGAGGTCAGGCACTGAGATGGATCTCTCATACTCGAATTCGCTTGTACCGACAGTATTTTTTAAGAAAGATCCCTCGATTCTTGAACACAATCTGAAGGTCATCAACAATGTGATTATGCAATTGGGGAAAGAAACTAAAAAAATCAAAGATATTCCTGTCTGGAATAATGTATCGCCGGAAATTATTTTTCAGATACTTGACGATTTTTCATTTCATGATTATTCAAAAACGACCAGACCTGATTTGATAAGGCAATATATTGAAAATCAGAACGCTTTGGGGGAATTGAACTCTTGGACAATTGCATTGATTAGTAAGCAGAATGCAAAAAATTCCCATAATTTCAATGAATACCCGATTGGTCTGACCGTACGCCGTCCTGATCAAAATCGAAATGATTTTTACGCAATAAAAAAAGGGCAGATTATCAGTCCGAAACATGAGCTAATTGATCTTAGCGAGGAGGAGGTCAAACAAGCATTGAATAATATGCGAAGCGATCCTGACAAAAAAGAGATAGACGCATCCGAATCAGATATTCCAAGCGGTCCTTATATCCGATCTGTTCGTCCTCCAAAAAGAGGTCTATTATTGATTTATCCGTTGGATCCCGAACCAGTTGGTCTAACAATTCCGGTAATTGGTCTTGCATTCAGTTTTCCGCGTAGCGATAAAGCTGTCAGTATCAGATATAAAGTCAACAATATTTATTGGGAGCAGGAATTTGATAGTTACTGACTTTGATTCCATATGGAAGATTCTTGAAGAATCATCCAGAGATACCTCAAATCCGGGGATTTTAATCCGAAGAATATCTCCAGATATCCCCCATGACATTTTTCTGGGCATTGAAAAACCTGCTGACAGACGGATGCTACTGATAAGGCTCAAAAAGCAAAATGTATCTGAATTCCGGAAACTTCCCGTTTTTAAGGGATTTGAAATAACCGAAGTCAATATTCCTGATGATCAGGAGAAATACGTTACTCTTGGACTCATTCTGAACGATCCCGTTTTTCAGGATATTTTTTCAACCCTTTGTAGTGATATTTTTCAGACCGCTCTTGGCGAACCGACACAAATCGCTTTGGTCCGCTCAATAAGAAACCGTCTGGAAATGTGGAAACAATTCCTAGATATTTATGGTTTTCAGGGATTAAGCGCGGAATACCAGAGAGGTTTATATGGGGAATTAAGATTTTTACGTGATGTGCTAATACCTCTGGCGGGGATTGAAAAAGCAGTAAATTCATGGAAAGGCCCCTTCAGATTAAACCCGGATTTCCAGATTTCGGGTATTGGTATTGAAGTGAAAACAAGTATAGCCAAACAACATCAGAAAATTCCCGTTGCCAGCGAGCAGCAGCTGGATGATTCTGGTCTGCAGGCACTCTATTTATTTCATCTTTCTATACGGGAAATTGATGGAAAGGGGGAAACTCTCCCGGGGATTATCAACCAAATCAGGGAGTTGATCTGTTCACAGAACGGTCCGGTAAATGAATTTGAAGTCCATCTGTTCAGAGCGGGATATCTCAATAAACATCAGGCGAAATATGAAAACAGGGGTTATGTAGACAGGGAAAGTCATATTTTCCGTGTGATTGGGGGATTTCCAAGAATTATCGAGAATGATTTAAAAAACGGGGTTGGAGATGTGCAGTATACTATCGATTTGTCTGCATGTATATCATTCAGATTAAATGAAGAAGAATTCCAATCGGAATTGAGGAGGTGTTTAATTGACAACTGAGAACGAATTTGAAATTTTTGTTGAAAATTTCCACCACGATATAATCGATTCCGATCCGGATCAGGATTCCGAATTATTTACAGAAGAACAGTTTACAGAAAAATTCCTCCAGTATCTGGAAGATTTTTCAGTGATTGAGGACCATCATTTATGCCGGCTGGAGGGAAGGGGATTTAAAATCAATGCTCATAATAGCAATATACGTAGCGAAATAGATGGTGATTGTAGGGAAGGAATATTCTATGATTTGTTTGTTACAATATATACCGGTAAATACTCCCAAAGTACAATATCAAAAAGCGAAATCAGTTCACATATTAAAAAACTCAGGACTTTTTTTACTAATGCAATTCATAAAAAGTATGCGAAAATAGAAGAATCGAATCCAGCCTTCGATCTTGCAGATACGATTTATAACAATCGTGATAGCATTGCAGGAGTACGTCTTTTTATATTGACCGATGGAATTGTCAAACCGGATCCAATAGATGATGAAACAGAAGGATCAATCAGAATATCTCATCAGATATGGGATTTGCAGAGATTATTCAGATATAAAAGTTCAGGAAAACGGGCTGAACCGATAGAAATTGATTTTATTAAAGAATTCGGCGAACCACTCGAATGTCTTCAGATGCCCAAGGACAATCCTCAATATACATCATATCTCGCAATTATGCCTGGCAAAATGATAGCTGATTTGTACGGAGCATATGGACCTAAGCTGCTTGAACGAAATATACGGGTCTTCCTTCAGATGAAAGGGAAAGTCAATAAAGGAATCCGCGAAACAATCCGGAATAATCCTTGCATGTTTCTTGCATACAACAATGGAATTTCGTGTACAGCTGAAAAAGTCATAATAGAAAAAAACAGTAATAGTATTCCTACTATCACATGGATTCGTGATTTCCAGATTGTGAATGGTGCTCAGACAACTGCAGCCATTCATTACACATACTATAAAGAAAAATGTGATATTTCTGACATTTTTGTTCAAGTTAAACTGACGGTTCTCAAAAACCAAGAAGACATGGATGTAATCGTTCCAAAAATCTCAGAATATGCAAACAGCCAGAACAAAATTTCCGAGTCTGATTTTGCAGCCAATGAGTTGTTCCATATTGAGATTGAAAAAATTTCCAGATCAATCTGGGCTCATGCAAAAAGGGGGAGTCAGCAGGAGACCCACTGGTATTATGAACGGGCGCGGGGCCAGTATCAGGTTGAAAAGGATCGGCAATCAACAGCCAAGTTTAAACGTTTGTTTTCAGATAGAAATCCCACTAGTCAGAGATTCACAAAAACAGATCTAGGAAAATACGAAAATTCTTGGGACCAGATGCCGAATGTTGTTAGTCTTGGCAATCAGAAAAATTTTCGAGCTTTCGTTCTGAGACAAAAGGAGACGGGTCCGCAATCACCTGATAAGCATTATTTTTCACTTCTAATTGCAAAGGCAATTTTGTTCAAAAAAACCGATAAAATTATTAAAAATCTTAATTTCGGACCGTATAAAGGAAATTATGTTACCTATACTATTGCTTTGCTTTCTAAATTGACCAATAAAAAAATTGATTTGATAAAAATCTGGAATGAACAGGAGATTTCACCAGCACTTGAAAATTTCATCACTCACCTTGCTTCAGAAGTCCGAATGAAAATAACAGATAGTCCATCCGGGATGAGAAATATTTCCGAATGGTGCAAAAAGAAAGAATGCTGGGATTCAGTTCAAAAAATAAAAATTGAAATTCCCATAAATCTCAAAGTGGAACTAATCAGTGAGGAGGAGGTCAGGAAACGGGACAACTGGCTTGTGAGAAACATAAACGGGATGTCTAGGGATGAAGAATATCTATTAGAAACGAGTAACGATGAAAATATTCCTAATGATGAATTCGAAAAAATTGTTGAATGACATGAATAATTAATACATTCAGATTATTTTGAAAATAGATGTGATTTTTTTTAATTTTCATGTGATGAAATTATTTCAGATATTTTACAATAATTTTTTCATTATTTGTTTAATCACCTTTTCTGATTCCTTTTTTACTTCGTGTTCCCAAAAGCGGATTACCAGCCATCCTTCATTATGTAACTGCTTATTGATTTTTTTATCTCGTTCAACGTTTGACTCAATTTTTTTTATCCAGAATTCCTTCCTTGTTTCAGGTTCCCGAAAACAGATCGGGCATCTATGCCAATAACAACCATCAACAAATATCACAATTTTCTTTTTTGTGAATACAATATCTGGTTTACCTAGGAGATTGTAATGAACACGATATCCCCTGATTCCATTGGCAAATAAGAGCTTCCGCAGTTTTATCTCAGGGCTAGTATTTTTTCCCCGGATACGGGACATATTATATTTTCGTTGTTCCGGAGTGAGGACATCGGTCATTAAGTAAAATCTTAAAGATTACTTTAATAATGCTTTTACTACTTTCTGTTTCATTGATAATGTGAACCTATGGGGAACCAAGATACAGTTGATAATTTCAAGGAAAAAATCGATCGCATTGTCTCCAATCTGAAATCCTGGAGTATCTACGAGTGGTTTATTTTTGTTTTTTTCATACCCGTTTTGTTATTTTTAACGTATGTCTTACCCCAAGATATCAAGAATAATTATTTCATTTTAAATACAGCAGAAGTTTGGAGACTGCAAACGTACATTTTGAACGAATATACACATTCGCAATTGTACCCTCACCTGATCTCCAATGTACTCGTCTACATAATTGCAATACTTGTAATTTTTGCATTTGAGAACAATAAGCGCAGGTTTTGGATAATGGCAAGTTGTTCACTTCTTATTGTTCCGGTAATAACTTCAATTCTTACAATAGGATTTTGGCATATCTTAGGAATAAATGGTAATTCACAGGGTTTTTCTGGAATTGATGCTGCATTTTTTGCATATATTCTAGCTGGCATCGTAATTTGGAATTTGAAAGGGAGTTTAGAGCTATTTGACCACCCGGAATATTTTACCGGTCACAAAATTCGCTTTTACTTTTCATGCGGTCTGTTAGCCTTTATTTCCGCGATGATCGGTATAGGAGGTCTTGAACTCGGATTGTTCTTGAATGTCGATGGTTTGAACAGCAACGGAATTGCACATTTTGGAGGATTTATCACCGGGTTGATTGTCTTATTACTATTTGACGTGATAACTGAAAAGAGGAAATATTTCAATGCAACGTTGGTTTTTGCTATCATTATAGGAATTTTTTGGTATGGAAATTACCTGATAAAAATCATCAATGTGGTAAAAGGGATATAGATTGTAACGTATCCCCCACGTATGTCCTTTTTGTGCTATTTCCTTTCGGCGAGATGAATTCGAACCTAACAACTCCTAAATATTTATAAATTCGACGCATTCTGAACACATCCACCCAACGTATAATGCCGTCAAAACAGGACATTTTTAAAAATGGGCAATTGCGTTTAATCGTTCTTTGATAGGTACTTAAAAGTAATAAATAGAACCTACAATTATTTTATCAATATATGGGACATAGTCATGAATTGTGATTGTATGGCTGTTCCTGATTTCCAAACACTGATGCTCCCAGTTTTACAATATTATGGAGATAAACTCGAACATACAAAACAAGAGACAATTAATACACTAGCTGTAAAATTAAAATTAACAAAAGAAGAAATAAACGACCTGCTACCCAGTGGTAATCAATACAGGTATGATAATCGAGTTGGTTGGGCTATAACCTATTTAGTTAAGTCTGGTTTGTTAAATCGAACATCAAGAGGTAGGTATGTAATAACAAATAGGGGTTTGGATGTCATAAAGGAAAAGCCTGAAAAAATCAATATGAAATATCTAGAAAAGTTTCCAGAATATGTTGAATTTAAAAGTTTTAGAAGAGAAATTGAACCTAAAATCGATGATAGTGAAATTTCAACGCCCCAAGAACAATTGGAATCTAGTTATTTGGAGTTAAGGACACAACTCTCTCATGATTTATTGAATAGAGTTATGAAAAGTTCCCCAACTTTTTTTGAAAAATTGGTTGTGAAATTACTTGTTGAACTAGGATATGGAGGTTCAAGGATTGACGCTGGACAAGCAATAGGTCGATCTGGAGACGATGGTATTGATGGAATAATAAAAGAAGATAAACTTGGATTGGATGTTGTAAATATACAAGCAAAAAGGTGGGAAAAATCAGTTGGTAGACCAGAAATTCAGGCTTTTGCAGGAAGTCTTGAAGGTCAGAGAAGTAAAAAAGGAGTTTTTATAACAACATCAAAGTTTACTCCAGATGCTCACGAGTATGTAAAACGGATAGAGAAAAAAATCGTTCTAATTGATGGCGAACAATTGACACAATTAATGATAGATCATGGTGTTGGAGTAACCGAGGAATCACGCTATATCATAAACAAAATGGATGAAGATTTTTTCAGTGATGAATAAAATAAATAAAATTAAGGTTTGAAATAATCATGGTTCAGTTAAAATTTAAACAAATTGAAGAAAGAATTTCGCAAGAAAAAATTAATCAATTCAATTTATGTACTAAAAAGATATTCAAAGATTTGCAGAAAAAAACTAAAGATAAGATTGTTTTTAAAAATATAATTAATGGAACTATTTTAAAAACACAAGATACAGGATTATTTGAAAGTCCCGAAGATTTTACAATAGAAAACGTGATATTACGATTTTTCAAATTTTTAGACTTTGAAAAAGACGATTATATTAAAAGTACATGTTCACCAGATAAAAGCGATCAAAAAGAAGCCGATTATTCAATTTTTGTAAGAAATAAAAAAATCCTTTTTGAAGCAGAGCCTCTGAATAAAGATTTAACTGGTAAAGGATGTGGAATCAATCAGTTAGAGAATTATCTTAATAAAAAATCTTTTGACTCAGATTTGGGCATTACAACAAATGGTTTTGAATGGGTATTAATCAAATATAATTCAGAATCTTTTTCTTTCGATATCATTAAAAAAATTGATCTCAGTCCAATTTTTAAAAAATATGCTGGACAGGAACAAATTAATGATGATTTTGTTCAAACAATTGAAGAATTTTATCGTACGTTTGGAAAAAAGACAATATTAGATTCAATTGACTATTTGTCAAATTGTTTAATAATTGAAAAAGAAACAATAACGAGAAAATTCTATGACGATTACATTAAACTTGTTTTTGGTTTTGATAAAAAAGGTAATAAAAAATATCAATGTTTATTAGATTCTATATCTTTTCCATTAGGGTTCAATGAAAACCAAAAAAGGTTATTTGCTATTACCATAATGAACAGGTTAATATTTATAAAATTTTTAGAAGATAGAATTTTAGAGAATCAAGATTTAATATCTTCATTATTTAACGAGTACAAAACCACAAAAAATCCAATGGACACATTTTACAAATCGAAATTACAACATCTTTTTTATGATGTTTTAAATACTGAGCCAAATGAGCGTAAATCACAAATTAAATCAATAAATCTTTTCAGAAATATTCCTTATTTAAATGGGGGATTATTTAGAGATATTATTGACCGAGAAAAAGAATGTGATGTAGATAATGAAATTCTTGAATTGATAATAAATGAAATATTAAAACGGTATTCTTTCACATTGAATGGAGGTAGGAACTCTTTAAATCCAGATATTTTAGGTTATGTTTTTGAAAAAACTATTAATTATTTAACCGGTTCTGGGGAAAATAATCTCAGAAAAGCAAAAGGGGCATATTATACTCCAGATGCTATCACAACATTCATTTGTAGAAACACTATTGATTCATCAGTTTTAGAAAGAATTAAAGACGTATTATCCCAAGAAAAGTATAAACAAAGTGAAATTGAGCACTATGTAACAATAGATGATTTTTTTGCAGATCCACCTAAAAGAGAATTAATCCTTCAAAAAATCTATTATGAAATTGATAAAATCAAAATTTTAGATCCAGCATGTGGTAGTGGTCATTTTTTAACCTCTGCTTTGAAACAACTCATTTATATCAAAACAAAATTGTTGGAATTATGTAACCAAAATCACGATTTATATCATATTAAAAAATCGATAATCACGAATAACTTATTTGGTGTTGATGTAGAAAGCTCAGCAGTTGAAATTGCAAAACTTCGATTATGGCTAAGTCTTATTGAAGATTTAGATGTATCCAACACCAACCAAATTGATACATTACCTAATATTGATTATAATATAATTTGTGGAAATAGTTTAGTTGGTTGGTTAAAAGAAGAAATAACTCAAGATTCAGTAGATTCTCCAATCGACAAAAATATTGAAATTATTTTTTCAACACTTGATATTGTATATCATGATGACATTAGAAAAAAGGAATTATTTTTAGAAAGTAAGGAGTTGATAACGACTTACAATAAAAATTATATATCAAATCTTAAAAAAGCATATTCGATTTTAAAAACATTATACAAAATGGAAGAAGGTAGTAAAGCTGTTAAAATAAAATATATCCTTGATATTATAAGGGATTCAATTTATTCAATGGTCTCCCCGTCATTTTATTATAATATTAATGAAAAATTTCGAGAAAAGCACGGTAAACCGAACGAATTATCGGAAAAAATCAAATTAATAACCCCTTTTCATTGGAACATTGACTTTTCTGAAGTTATCGACAATGGGGGTTTTGATATAATAATTGGGAATCCTCCTTATGGTATCAAAATTAGTGATGAAGAACGGATTTTTATTGATGAAACATTAGCAAGTACTAAAAGATTTGTTAGATCTGAACTTGCATTTATAGAGAAAGCAACATTTTTATCAAAAAATGGGGGTTATATCGGTCTTATTGTTCCTAAAGCACTAACCTTTAGTCAAAAATGGATAGTTGGAAGAGAATTAATCAAAGATAATTTAAGAGCAATCGCAGACGTTAGTGAAGCGTTTAAAGATGTTAAACTTGAACAAGTAATTATAATATTAAAAAATAGCTCGTTTTCTGATAAATATTGTATAAAATCAATTAAAAATCCCGATACTAATGAAATGGATAAATCGTATATTGAATTAACGGATACAATTCTTTTACATCCTATTGGTAAAAGTTTGAAGATCTTTGAAAAAATAAATAAACCCCAATTATTTTTAAAATCCGTGTCAAATACGACACGTGGATTGCCATTACAAAGTGCGATTATCCAAAAACCATCTAATTTTCCTGTTTATAGGGGAGCTCACATCCACCAATATTGTCTAGAGGATTCAAGTGAATTTTTATCAGACGAATTGAAAGATACAGAAAATGATAAAATAATTGCTTTGCAAAAATCCAAAATATTATCTCAAAGAATTGTTGCTCATATCACCCAACCTTATTACCACCTAAAAATAATGTCTGTTGTTGACAAAAGGGGTGTATTATCCGTAGATACAGTAGAAAATACATTTTTAATCGATAATGAAAATTTTTCATTAGAATTTATCGCATGCTTATTTAATTCAAATTTCGTATCATGGTATGCATATCACTTCATATTTTCTGATGCCATTCGAGGCATGGATTTTGACAATTATTATGTTGGAAAAATCCCTCTTCCCTCCATTCCAGTAAATAATCAACTTTTCAAAGAATTATATGATGAGATTGAGAAATTAAAAAATAAATTAAAAAATTCTGATTTGAGTGAGAGAGTTCAAAAAGCAATGACAGAATCAATTCAGTCATTGAAGTTAAAAATTAATAGAGAAATCTATAGAATTTATGATTTAGCAGATGATGAAATAGCTTTAATCGAGCAAGGTTATGTAAATTTGAATAATTTTTATTAATAGATCTTGGTATAAAAATCTCCTTTGAAGACTCTCCAACATAGATTTTATTCCCGCCGATGGATTGGGCCCCATCGTAAACGGTGATTGAAATCATAAAGATACACACTGATTGTATTCAGCTTTTGAGAGCGGTTATATAAATGATGGTTTTTATAGTGCTGATTAGTCTAAGGGACGCTACATCGCATGCGTGAATCCATGGAGAACTAGGATACGATTGATAATTTCAAGGAAAAATTTGATCGTATTATCTCCAATCTAAAATCCTGGAATATCTACGAGTGGTTTATTTTTTTTGTTTTCATACCATTTTTCCAACGTCTTCCTGTATTGAAATGACCAAAATGTCCAGCCATTTGATTTGAGTTCTTGTAATTTCCTTGATAAGATCTCATCTCGTGATTCTTTTGCATGAACGCCAAATGGATGCCAGAATCCAATCTCGAATTTTTTCATTGTTCCGTCTATTAAACAGACATAATATCAACTTATTGAAAATTATATACTGGTTTTTATAACTTTTTTTGAGGTCCAAAAATAACCAGAGATAGTCCAAAATATGCAGATAAAAGATGTGAAATCAAAAAGAGCTTCCTATCAATTATAGTCATTTCGCTATATCGTTTGCCTATTAACCTATTTTGGATTAATTCTCTCTTCTTTTTAGCTCTATCTTTTACACCGGCTATTTCAAAGCAACTGTTTAATATTTTATCCACGAATGCTGTATCGATTTTTTTCAACTCTTCTGCTGGGTCTTGAATTTTTTTATTGAGAAAAACTCTCAACTCTCTTCCAAAAATAGATCCTTCAATAGGGTGACTATCTTCTGAACAAATTCTGGGTTCAACAACTTCTGGATGATAAACAATATAATGAGAATTTCTATCATTTTCAGGATATGTGCGACAATTTCCCAAGTTGATAAAACGTGAATGTTCAGTTACAGAAAAATTAGAAGAATATTCAAGATAATTTGTGTCATTGGAAATCTCGGGTGCAACATAAAATGTCCAAGGGAATCTTTGTGACCACCGTTTTAACTTATCATATTGATTGTGATTTCTATTTTCACAAATTTTTATCCTAAAACAGGGAGTACGGAAATATTCATTATAATACCCATCAGGTTTGACGCAATCAGCATTCCTATTTACGATACACTCACTTTTTTTAAATTGAAAAAAAAGGCACCCACCCTTTGTCGGAAGACAAACATCCCACCCCAATGAACCTTCCTGACGAAGATTTGGTAAAATTGGCATGCACAACAATTCATCATGGTAATCCAAAGTTTGTTCAAATAGCAATTGATACCCAAAAGTAAATTCAGAAACTGACAAAAAACGCTTTCTCGTTCGTGGCATATAAGTGATTATCCATATTTTAAGAATTAATTATTATCGCCATCCAATGGCCGCCATTGATAATCACGTAAAACCCGAGTTAATGGCAATTGACCGTACCTTTTATTCGGATCGTGCTTCTTTTTTTCTTCACTATCAACAAACAGAATCAAATATATTACCACAGCCCTCAACAATTGCAACGCGGTTATTGATATTTTAAAAAGATCTTCCCTGCTAATTCTAGAAGTCACATTTGTTTGTTCATTTGGCGTCATCATTTCATGTACAATCAAAAAACGATGGGTGATTGCATTTCTACGTTCATAGATATATTGATAATATCCATTTTTCTGGAGATCCAAAGAGAGATCAAATAGAGCTAATAAAAATTTGTTTTTTCTTGAACTAAATTCTGAACGCATCATATTCTGTGATCTGTCCTTAGTCCAAATAGTTCGAAAATAGGTCTTTTTTGCTGAAATGTTATTAACAGCACAATATTCACGTAAAAACTGAGCAATTTTATCGAAAGTATCCATGGTCGATTTTAATGACAGCATAAGGAGCTGGACATATGCATTGTAAATTGAATAATCAAGAGGATCATAGAGTATCACATCTTGATCGATAGTATCAACCACCGTTGATTGATAATTGGATTGAATGAGAAAATATCGGGCAAGAACAAAATCCTGTTTTATTTGATTTAAAAATGTGATATGCCGATTAACGATATACTCATTATCAAGAGATTCAATCATGCTGGATATGAACATGGGATCTCCATACACCAAAACAGATTCTTTTCCAATAAATGTCGTAGGAGTCAGATACAATTGATATTTAATACAAAAATCGCGTGAAAATTGATGAAATCGAGATATTGGTTCTGAATTGATATGATTTTCTAGTACCAAACTCTGATGTCTTTGGATGAAGGAATTAACCGTATCGTAGCCTTTTTGAAAAGTACGACGGGCATCTTCAGGTATCGGCTTTTTTAGTGCTTCTTCGTATAACCGACGCGACTCCAGCAGAAAAAGATGTGTATGACCAGAGGCTAAAAATGAAAGATATTGGAGGGTAATCGCTTTGTTCCCTAATGCCATCCCAAGAGATTTATCGAATTTTAATGCCTGGTCATAAAACGAAAGTGCCTCAACATCTCTGCCAACAGAACAGAGACAATTACCAAGATTTATATTTATTTGAGCGAGAAGTTTGGGATCGATGGGGTGCGTCGATTTTTTTGCCAGATCTAATGCTATGCGAAAATATTTTTTTGCATTTAAATAATTTTCATTAATTTTTCCATTTTTCAGGTTTTCCTTTGATTCCAAATTCCATAAGGCGATATAACCATTTGCTAAATTATAGTATTGTCCTACCGAAATTCCATCTTCAGGGCCCTTTTTAACGAGATCTTCAGTATATATTTTACCGCGAGTGATCAATTCTTTATCACGTGTAAATGCGCCTAGATCTATCATCAAACATCCAAGATTTGCCTGGATTTGAGAATGATATACGGAAGTTACAATCTCTTGCAATTCATTCTCAACTTCTAAAAGTAATTTTTTTGATTTGGGAATGTTTTCTTGATTAAAATAATTCCGGGATTTTTCGAGTTTCTCGTGAATTTTCATGTCTCGAACTCTGCCATTGAGATCATTCTTACACCGGAATTTCCCCGTTATCTATCAGACCAAAAAATATCCTCACTTGCTTATCAAACTCAATTTTTTCATTATACCTGAATGCAAGTTCTTTCAACTTCTGTCCATCTGAACTCCAATTTCCTGTAGATGCCTTCTGCTTTTGGTAGTCACGGAATCGATTAAAAATAAATTCGATTACATTAGTAAACAAAATTTGTGGAACATTGGGAATTGCAATATTGCCCGGCGAATTACCAATGGAGATCAACTGGCATGATATATTCCCATAATGGTAGCATCCAGATTCGTACAGGTTTTTTGCAGCCATTTTAATATTCGCTCGCGGGATACAGCCAATAGCGGTTAAAATCCGATGTATGTTCCGATCCTTGGGATTTGTCCATGGTCCATTGAGAGCACATTGTCCTTTTTTTACTTCAGTAATAATTACATTGCATAGTTTGTTACACCGGGTTATCCTCGGATCATCTTGCATCGGGTGGATACAATTTTCAGCACGATGGAAAAATCGTACTCCAAGTAAATCGATATCAGTGCGTTGGTCACTGCCCTCATCTGGATGGATGATAAAATCTTCCAACAGTAAAAAGCCATTAAGCCGGAGATACCAATAAGCTAGTCGCTCTGGATTGCTTGTCATACCCAAAACCTTAAATTTTCATTGATAGCAACATCAAATTTCTCCACAGTCAGCCTGCCTATTTGAACTGATCAATGAAAACTTTGACACCGCTCTACATCCAGATTGAATTTTGTTCGCGATATGCATATGCATATAGAAAAAAATGGGGAATTTTGCAGGATTATGAGAGAGATATAGAATCATATGCAAATTGCCCAACAAATCAATCTATTAGAAGGTTTTATCATGCTCTAGTTGTGAACAGTCCAGGCACATCCACCCAACTTTTCATATTCTCAAAACGGGATTTTTTAAAAATGATATTACCAATTCCCAAGGTAAGGGGATAATATCCCTATTTTTTCATTATCATTCAATTTTCTAAATTTTGATTCAAAAACATAACCAAACAAACGGGTTTTCGCATATATACTTCCATATCCATCCAATGGCTCTTTTTTTAATGACATTCTTATGAAGATCTCTCTGCCACCAGTTGGTGAATACGGATTTAATACAACGCTAGGTATAATCCCATCTCTAACAAGAATGGCCCTCGTATCTAGGTGAATTACATTTAATAAAAAAAGAGTACCAAGCGCATCAAGAGTTGTTTTTAATGTTGCTTCCTTTCTATTTTTAAATCTGTCATGTTTTATATCCGTATACTTTCCCCACCATTCGATAGCTTGATTTTCTTTCCAATTTGAAAATGGTGTTATCTTTGAGAAATCTTTAAGAATGAATATCTCTTTTTTTGATAAATTATAAAAATTTTCAAAAACTTTTCGATGATCTTCCATGTTACGATCTTTTTTTTGCCTAAACTTGGCAATATTTTGAATATCGTTTAAACAGTCACAACCAATAGCATTGTTAAGAAATGAATCAACTATACTTCCAATATTATTTAATAAATTTCCGAGTTGCATTGAATACACATTATAATGTTCATCTTCAAGTGGTACATATCTTAAATAATGAATAAACTCCTCCTCAAAAGTTGTGTATTGTTCCCATACTAGTTCGGGGTTAAAAAGAGTAAAATCAAATTCTAATTTGGCCTCATTCTCTGTCGCCAAAATCTCCACCGTTTGAATATTTAGAAACTGGTTATTTAAAATATGGTATAAGGAGTAAGTGTGTTGTAAAGTGGCATTGTGTCTTTAATTGTTTAAAATAAATAATAGGGATTTTTCTTAGATATGATTAAAATTTCATTCCGTTATATTTTTTACATATTCCATTACCATAGAAGCACATTTATCTCCGGTAGGAGTTATTTCATTTGAAGAGTGCGTCAATGTTGAATACGCTCCTTTTTTCATCTGTGTTGCAACACTTTTCATCCGGCTTGATTCTTCAGGTAAGATATCATAAATTTCTACAGCAAGATCTAAAAACATTTGAGAATATTGCTCCAATATCCTTTTTTGCTCATCGAAACGCCCGCCTATTGTATCAGCATCTCTTTCGGATACCCACTCAAAATTAAATCTTAAATATGCCTTTTTTGCAAGTATTTTGGCAATTTCTAATTGTCTTTTTTTATCGGTTTTTGCGGCATGATATTCTTTAATTAAATCGTAAACAATGTCCCACAATCCCATACGTTTCATTTTCATTTTAAGATAAAATAAAGCGATGGTATGGTCACGAGGTCTCTTTACAACAAACCTAATAAAAAATGCCAAAATGAGAATAGGGTTCTCTATCGGTCTCCTAATTATGACCGGAACATTGACGCTTGGTTTTCGTTTGGTCGCGACAATGAGTGATATACAACTTTATCCGCTTGTCGAGATATGGAGAAATTGATATGAAAGCTGACGGTTAATTAATCGCCACTCTTATCATAACCAAATTAAAGTGTTAGTGTAATAATCATTGAAAATATCGATGAGAATCCTCGGGTTCCCAAATTATGAAGATTAACTCAGGATATGTTTTCCATTAAATAGGCAATGGAAACAAGTGATTTCATCAACTCATTCATTAATAAATTCAATCGGGATGATTGAATCAATATGCCTTCATTCCTTTCAAAATATTCATCCACGATTGCCTCTCTAATTATTGATTCCAGTTTGTCATAATTTTCTCTGCCACTTCTAACTGTTTTTGATAATCCCTTTATGTTGGATATTCCTTCCTTTGCCAATGAGGATAAAATTGCCTTTTTTAAACTGTCGCTTCTTAAGAATCTTTCATAATCTGATGAAATATCCATACCTTTGGCTGGAATTAATTCAAGAATTGACATTTGGTTAAAAATTTCAGTTAAGTTAATTTTTCCATCAAAAGCAGACATGAGATATTGCTCTGAATTTGAGGTGTAATCTCTTGCCAAGACTGCTATAATTTTTGCGATATGTAAGTCTCTTGTTCTAACATTACAATATTTTTCAATCTCATCATCAAGTAACCCAAAACTATATTTTGAAGGAGTAACTCGGATAATTGCCAACCCAATATCTTCCATTTCCCCTTCAAGGGTTTGAGATTCTGCTTGCAAAATTTTGTTGATATCGGTTTTCATTTCTTGAACAAAGTCTAAAAATATTGTATTTCTTGGGAGAACTCCGATTCTTGTTCGGGTTGAGTAATTCGTAAAATCATATTTTGGTTTACCGTCTTTTATTAAGGTTATTCCATATTTTTTCTCATAAATTTTTAATTCCATAAGATCTTTTTTTGTCCAATCCAAATTCCTTATACTAATTGGATCTAAAAATTCAAGGAGATGCCCTCTACGAGAAGTTGTTAGAATTAGATAAGTTGAAAATAAATTTGCATCAATGGCTTTATCCACCGTGTTTATGTTGATTTCAGTAAAAGTTTTTTCAAGTAATTTTGTGATGATAATTGATCTATCCAAGGTTTCGATTTTTTGACTAAAATCCCGTTTTAAATCATCAAACATTTTTCGTTGTAATGACAGCCCATCATCCCACCAATAGCCACGAGATAAATCATTTTTAAAATAATTAAAGCGATTTTGAAGTTCTATATCTTTTTGAATTCTTTCTTTGGTAGATTCTAACGAATTCAAATTTATTAATAAGTCATTCAATTTAAACAATTGATTGTTCTCTTTTCTTTCTCTCAATAATTCATGATATGTCATAAGTACAAAAATTGTTTCGTCTTCAGCCGCGTTTCTACATACCTTATCTTTGAAGAGAATTTCGTCATTAAGTAAGATTGCAATAATTGCATTTTTGTATGCGAGAGAATTTGTTTTGGGTAAAATATACTCAATTTTCTCAGATAGAACGTGTAAAAAATTCTCCTCAAAAGAGAGATTAAAATTGATTAAATTGATTAAATTATTTTCCTTATTTGAAAGAGGTACTTCATTTTCAATTAAAATTTTCTCGTAATTTGCAAGTTTCAACTTAATTTGGGCATATAACGATGAATTTTTTGATAATTGGCTTATGCTAAATTCTTTGGTGTTTACAACGATTTGTTGAAATTCATCTTCTGATAACCTAGATCTATCAATATCAATCTGGTTTGAATTAAATAAATTTTTAGAGATTGTTATAGTGTTATTAGGATCTTTTTTGATCTCATCCCATAATATTCGTGTATTTTCTCCCCGATAATATTGAATATACATTTCAATTATTTCAGCGGGAATGTTTAGGATTCGTGAAATTTCTCTAAGGATCGTACGATCAAAAACCGATTCGTCAGCCCTCTTAGCATGGATATTCGGTCTATCCTTTAATTGGTAAAATTGTGATTTGTAATAAAGCCCAAAGAATTTTAATGCATTTTGATATTCATCGCATCCGAGTTCCCATTTTCTCCTAAAATGATCATCCTCATTATATTCTTTATACAGTGGAACTTTACTCAAAACAATATCTACCGCAGATTGTGCCGACGAGACGAGTTGATTGGTACATCGTTTTTGTTCTTCAATATCATCCTCGTAATCATAAGTTTTCACTTCATCAAATTCAATATTATTTAAGTCTGATGTAAGATTTTTTATTGGATCAGGATCAATTTGTCGAATTTTTATAATTGTTTCGCGAGTGAAAATAATAAACCAAATAATGATTATCGCAAGTAAAGCGGGGATTATGCCATTTATCAAAGGATCTTGAAAAATATCAGAAATTGATGGTAAATGTGTAATAAAAAAGATGATGCTAATGAATAGAACGATAACAGCGAAATATTGAGAGTTAGAAAGACGGGGCAAAACAGAAACAAAACTATCCTTAATAGAGCCAGCCCTTTGGAAAAAAAGATTATATTTTTTCTGAAGTTTGGTTTTGAAAGTTTCCCCTTCTTTCGTTATGGACCTTTTATATTGGTCGTGTTTAGACTTGATATTTTCATTAATTTTTTTAATATCTGTGATGATTGGTTCTTCGCTCTCTTTTAATTTTTTTACTTCTTCTGTTATTGTCGTGTCCAAATTATTCACTTTTATTTCATAAGTCTCTGTTATAGAGTCTGGATTATGTCCCTCCATCAAAATAATAGTGATATGAATGATGTGATAAGTTTAGCTGATTACCGTTTTTGAAAAGTGCGCACTGACTAGAAAATCGATTTGGTAGAACAGTGATATCATATGTGAGTAGGTTGCATTTTAAGACATACCTATAACCCAAAATACCTATGCGAGAGTTCAGGTTCGAACTGATGTCTCGCTCATTTTTCTATTGCATCACTGAACGCATGAGAAAATCAAGATGTGTATTAATCCACCCAAAAAGATGCTCTTTATAATAATTAATGGCCATTTTTTATTTTTATTAATCTCTGTAAACGGTTCCAAAATACGTATATGATTTTTTTACCAATCTCACTTTGCCAATCTTGATAATCTGGGTTTTCAGGTCTGTGCTTTTCTATCAGGTTGACGATACGTCGAACACCGTACACCTATTCCGAAGATATCTCTAAAAAAAATCTCTATTAATAGAGATTAATGGAACAAAGACCGCATTGTATTTACCAAGAGATCAATGGGACCTGTTTGTATGTGTAATCCAAACATGAAGATTGCATCGACAATCAAATAGAGCATTATCGCAAGACAAAATATCGTAAAAAGTTCTACACCACGGCTAACGCTTCGACGTTCACTACGATGTGCCATACTCCATTCTCCCTTCCGGTATACTCATTTTTTAGATCATTCTACATATACAGTATATATAACTTACTATTTTACTTCAGTACTTTATTGATTTTATTTTGTAAAATTGACTTTATTATTGGCTTTTTATACAAAACAATGTGCAATAATGTGAACCTAACACTGTTGAAAAAATTACAGTATAAAAATTAACAATTTTACACTTTTCTTATAACAAGAAGTCCCATTCCCACCGCCAAAACACAAAATCCGATGTCAAAGGCTACCGGTCTTGTTGGCGTCTTCGCTGGCAAGGGGAGGGGGACGGTGGTCGGTAACGGTGTTGGACTTGGTGTCAATATCGGAGTTGTAGAGATGGCGGTGGGTTCTTGAATCGTCGGCACGATAGTTGGAATTGGCGGCAGGTTATTTGTAACGCCCCCAAGTCCAATCACCGTGTTCTGATTTATAGCCTGATTGGGGGTATCCTTCCGTATGGTAAATGACCGTGTCGCTGTATTAGGTGAGGTCTGGAATTCTACAGTTGCCTGCCCAGTAGAATCGGTCGTAGCGAGAGCATAATATGATGTACTCGGCACCTGAGGAGTTGATGGTGCAACGTCCTCCAGGATTGTACGACCATTCCCGTTACTGAATTTGTAGGAACCGATGGTATACGGTCCGCCGGGCGGATCCTGGACAACATTCTCTTGATTAGCGAGTATGATGGGGGGTTGGTCTCCGGGGGCTCCGGTCATCGAGAAGGTTCCCGTCAACCACACGTAATACGGGGTGTTTGGCACCCCGGTAACTGTGAAGGTAAAAGGCTTACTCTGCGTTACGGACCCGTCACTGGCAGACACAGGGAGAACAAAGAAAAAAAAGCTGACAATTACGACGATTATTAGTATGAGCTTACTGAGCTTTCTCATGTCTTTCACCGTCACGATTTAACTACTAAGTATTGAGATGACTTACACCCTTCACAGATATAAGTATTCGTTGTCATTGGGAAATCTCCCTTGAACTTATAGTCGGTGTAAAGGTCAGATTTTACATACAAAAAATACTCTTTTTGTATATAGCATCAGATAGTTTATATAAGGAATTCTCCGACGGTGTCAGGAAGATTCACAAAAAATTTTGTTGCTTATTCAATGATTGTTACTTTCAAAAATAGTCAAAAGGTTCGAATTTATTCTCTGTTCTGATTATCATTGAGGAATTCAACAAAGCCCAACTTCTTTCATTCGTAAATCTCGTTTAGAGCCAGATTTCCAAAAGTGTTATGGCAGTTCCTCTGCAAGTCTCATTAGTGATATCACGGCAATTGAACACAGACCTTTGAGAGATCCCAATTTCCCATTCCCGATGAGTTTCCCGACGAGGATACTCCTCTATATCGCAATAGACCTTACTATTATAAATTTGATAGTGTTTTATTGGCTTGAACATTTATCATTAAGTCTTGTTATTCCTGTAATTATCATTGAAATAGTAGTGTTAGCGATATCCATGGCATTTTGGGTCTCTCCATATAAACTTAAATGGTAAATTAGTTTGGCACATTTAAAGAGACGAAATTGGAGGATGATATCCATGAAAAAAATGTCAGCACTATCTGCATATTTCTCACATTCCGGCAACACCCGCGTAATTGCCCATCAGATACACGAGAACATCGGTAGCGATATCTTTGAAATTGTATCCGTAGATCCGTATCCAAGCGATTACGATGAGGTCGTGGAGCAGGCACGGAAGGAACTCAGCGAGGAATACAGACCCAAACTGAGAACAAAAGTCGAGAACATGGAATCGTACAAGGTGGTTTTCGTTGGTTATCCTGTTTGGTGGGGTACGATACCCATGCCTGTTGCAACGTTTTTGACGGAATACGATTTTTCCGGAAAAACCATTGTACCGTTTTGCACGCATGAGGGAAGCGGCCTGGGGCGGAGTGTTATGGATATCAAAAAATTCTGCCCGCAGTCAACCGTCCTGGAAGGCCTCGCAGTCCGTGGCAGCAACGTAAAAAACGCACAGGATGAGGTATCCGGGTGGCTGCAGGGACTTGGGGTGAAAAAGGAAAGATAGTTACTCAGCATCCTCGGAAATTATAGTTAGCTCAAAAAAGGAAACCTTTGTGAAATTGATATCACAAATAGAGGGTGGCATTTCTATTTCTCAATTTTTTCCACCTTTACAATTGCTCTGCTGACACCAGCAAGAGGAGGCAACAAATGTGATAGAGTTTGTTCGGCAGTACATCGTCGAACGATTCCCTTAGAACTTGTTTGAAACCAGCCGTCTTTGTCTCTTCGAAAAGATTGTAGCACTTTCCCATCTTTATTAAGAAATTTAATTATGCATTCATCGTTCCTCATGAACTCACCAGCTCGTTTGGTTGGATTTCTCCCAGCTTTGTCGATATCTCCATAAACCTACCAACCTCTCATTCTATTTTGGGATGTACTAAATAACGTGGTCTTTATCGTTCCATTTTGCACGCAAAAAATGCCCCTTTAGTATATAGCATCATATGGTTTATAAAAGGGATTCTCCGACGGTGATTAGGTAGGTTTCGGAGTGTTTGAAAGTGGGAAGTAATCCTGGTAGACTTGCCGTCTCTCGTCCACATCGGTGTGCAAATAGATTTCCGTCGTCTTAATGGATGTATGGCCGAGGTTCTCCTGGACAACACGGAGGTTCTTGGACCTACGATAGAGTTCACTGGCATAACTATGCCGGATCTTATGGGGTGTTATACCGGTAGGTGCATAGTGTCGGAATATGTGTTGAATCGCCCGGGGGGAGATATTCTTGTCCTGTTGACCGATAAAGAGAGGACCTTCAATCTGATTCCCGATAAACGTCCGGATCGCTTCGGCGGTATCGTTGTCAAGGAACACCATCCGGGTCTTGTCTCCCTTCCCCCGGATCTTGATGGTATGCTCTTCAAAATCGATATCTCCGATATTAATACCGCAGAGCTCCGAAACCCGGACTCCCGTAGCGTAAATCGTCCTGACAATAAGCTTGTCCCGAGGATCTTCGATCGAATCGATAAGTTGTAACACCTGGCTGTGTTTGAGGTACTTGATATCCTGCTGTTTTATCCTCGGGCGTTCGATCCCGACCATCGGGTTCAGTTTTACACCGCCATGAATAGTGAGGAACCGATAAAATGAACTCAGTGTAGAAATTATACGGTGCGTTGTCTTTGGTTTGTAGGTCCTCGTCGAGGACATGAACGAGAGGTAATCGGTTATCATTGTTGGAGGGACTTCAACACTGGCCTCGAGGCGGGCACTGTCGAAATCTTTCGGAAAAACAACGAGTTTTGTGACTCCCCTTTGACGGTGCAACCACACATAGTAGGCGAAATGTTTGATGACCTGGGTATAACTTTCCATTGTACGAGGAGAGTAATTCCTCATTTTAAGGTATTCGCGGTAAGTGATCAGCCACTCTGAAAAAAAACCGCTATTCATACTCTATTTTATTAAATCTCGAATTTAATAAGTTTGTCGCAGAATCAACATTCTGCGAAACACACCATATCTGGGATTTGGCGTTTACTACCTCTTATTCGAACAAATATATAGGCGTGTCCATACCTTAAATCAGGGAGATCTACCCGAGCACAGGACCGACATACTCCGGTGTAGTAAATAGTCTCCTGATCAGATATTCAAACACATATTCCGTCGTGAAAAAACAAAAATCGAAATAGCGGGCTTTTATGGGCAAAAAGGCGAGTCGGACAATAGTTGGTATGGGGTACATTGAAAAAACCACTGTTTTTACATGACTTGGTTTGATGCGCTTTTATAAAATTTTTTGATGAGGGGGTGGTGTAGGTTCTGTGTTCGGTATTAATTGTGATTATTGCTATCGTTGTAATTGTCGTTACATTCCTTCTTATATTGGGACGTGTACTCAAATTGTGGTGAAGAATTGTTCCAAGTTAATATATGGTAAAAAATGATAAAACCGCAACAGTAGTTGATAATCCACTGTGGATTCCTGTTTTGATTGTCGCAGCGATTTGTGTAGTTGCATTCTTTCTTTGGTTGTTACACGTAATTTAACAGACCCTGTTGGTTTCACTCCAGGTTTTATGGTCTTAAATCGCTTTGAATACACCACATCATACTCTATTTTCCCGTTTTGATCTTGATTTCCGGGTAGATATTGGTATTTAAAACACCAGATATCACCCCTTTTTTGACGAACGAACCAAATTAATAAGAATATTACGGTTTTAAGAGTTAAAATGCTAAAATTTTTAAATTCCAAGCCATTTCTTGTCAATTTTGGTATCTATAAACCATAGGATGCTATACACAAAAGGGGTATTTTGAACCTCCATTTGTATCGCCGAAAGTAACGTCTGATAAAAATATCCCTATTGTGGGTTCTGTTGCATTGTGGGGGGTTTCGGGACGCCCTCGTTATCAAAAAGAGACCTTACACCGTTCGGATGACTCAAGTATTGCCGGTCCGGATAACCATTTATTAGAATCAAATTCACATTAGGTTATACGGTTCTGTTAAGTTAGCGTGAGATGAAAAATAGTAGCTTCAAGAATTGATTTTAATCACTTAATTACCCATTCTGACCGTTTTTCTTGAAGATTATATAGAGAATATTTACCATCCCGCAACAACTTAACAGAACCGTTTTTAGTAAGGTTAATATAATGGCGATGGAACATTCCTTCGTGGAATGAACTTTCCACAAGACAGGAGGTCAAGGATATGGATATTCATGCGGCAGTAGAAATTGCCAGAGAGAAGAGAAGAACAAAGAAAATGACGTTTGATAAACTTTCTGAAACCACGGGCAAAAGCCCGATGTTCATCGCTGCTGCCCTGAACGGAATGCATCGTCTCAACAATAAAGATCTTGAAACGGTTGCAAAGGCTCTCGATCTTGACAACGAGGTAAAGAAGGCATTTTCCCGAATGCCTCTCCGGAAAGAAACCCCGATGGCAGCGGATCCTTTCAAATATCGCCTGATGGAAATGGTGGGGGTATATGCCGATGCACTCAGGGAGCGTATGTATGAACTGTTCGCGGATGATACCGGTAGGGGAGGAGATGCAATTCCGAGTGCGATTGATTTCTCGATAGATTTAAAGCGAGGTGTCGGAAAAGCCGGTGAACCACGGATCATTATCACGCTGGATGCAAAGTATCTCGAGTATAAAGAATTTTAACATTTTTTCCTCCAGAGAAAACCTTGCTTCGGAAATAAACGAAAGACAAATTATTTTTAGACATTAAGGTGAATAAAAAATGGTTAATCTAGGTGTAATTGGTACTGGTATTGTCGGTATGTTCGCTGGATCCATTTTTTTCATTACCTTTAGTGATTCGATAAGAATTATTGGTGTGCTATTTTTTATAGGGGGTTTCCTCGCAATATTATTTGGATTTTATTCTAACGGGTCTACACAAGGAACTCAAAGAGGAAAATAAACAGAAGCTTGAGCTAGTTGGGCGGTGGTGCCCGGACTGTTCATGTGTGATTCATCGTCGTAAGAAAAGAACAGTGCGTTTTCTTTGTGGGGAATTGAACTTTTTGAGGTTCTGATAAGTTAACGGGACTCAATGGAAATGATATCCTCGGAACACTTCAATATCCAGTATTTAAACGTCCCGCAGATGCAACAGAACGTTCTGAGGTATCGTTTTCATCTAATCTCCTCAAAATCAGGAGTGGGAATTTTGTTCACTCATGTCTCAATGCATCGATGGGGTTCAGGTTCGCCGCCTGCCATGCCGGATAGATGCCGCAGGCAAGACAGACAACGATCCCAAAGCAAACCCCTTCACCCACAGAGAACGCATTGGCCACCGTGAACAGGTACTTGATCGTACTCAGCATCAGGGCGCTGATGGCATACCCGGCAAAGACGCTGAATATACCACCGATGATGCTGCCGATGACCCCGATGATGGCCGCCTCATAGATGAACATGCTCATCACCTCTCTTTTCTGGGTGCCGATGCTGCGCATGATGCCGATCTCCTTGATCCGCTCGTTCACGGACATCATCATGATGTTGAAGATCGAGACGCCGGCAACGATCATGGAGATCCCGCCGATTGCAGTGACAAAAGTCGTGACGGTGCCAAAGGTTGCATAGATGCTGCTCAACGTCGCTTTGCTGTCCATCACGCTGACGATCTTGTTGTCCTTGCGCTTGTTGAGTTGTTTCTCTATGGCGGTTTTTACGTCCGCCGTGTCCCCGGTCTTGACTTTCACGACAACTTCATCGTAATCGCCGTTCCGGTTGTAGGTATTTTCAAACCACGCCTGGGTCACGACTATGGCATTATCGGTACTGATATCGAAACTCATGCCCCTCTCCTCGATGATGCCGGTGACCCGTAATGTGCCCTTGCTGCCATCCGTTCCCATCGAGATCCGTGATCCGACCTTGAGGTTATGGTCCTTGGCAAATGTGGGACCAACGAGACAACCGGAGTTCCCGTTGTTGTAATCCCCTGCCTGGAGTTTCATCAGGTCCGGGACATCATCTGACGGGAGGCCGTATACCGTTGCCACAATGTCGTCGCCACCGACACCGATCTTCATATGTTCCGATGTCAGGTAGACCAGGATCGCCTTGTTCGGTGCCACAACCCGCTTGATCTGCTGGAAATTCTGGTCGGAGAGCTTCAGGCTGCCCGAGCTCCCGCCACCTATGCCTCCGCCTCCCCCGGATTGTCCCATGCCCCCACCTCCCCCGGTGTAGGGTGTTACGATTACGCTGTCGCCAACCGACTTCAGGCTGTCAGAGACCGTTGAGACAAGGCTGTTACCGAGGATACCCATTGAAGCGATGGCCACGACTCCGATGACGATGCCGAGCATCGCAAGGGTCGAACGTAACATATGGATCCGGATATTGCGTTTTGCAATTTCCCAAAAGATCATGATGCAATGCACCCGTCTACAATCCGGATGGTACGATCTGAATATTTCGCGACTGTCGGATCGTGTGTTACACAGATGATTGTCGCACCCTTTCTGTTCAGTTCGGTCATCAACTCCATGATACTTGCCCCGGTCTTTGAGTCGAGGTTGCCGGTCGGTTCATCGCACAGCAGGATATCGGGATCGTTAATGAGGGCGCGGGCGACGGCTACCCGCTGCTGCTGTCCACCGGAGAGTTCAGTAGATGTGTGGGTATAGAACTGTTCTTCCAGCTGGACTGCATGGAGCACCTCCTTCGCCTTATCCGGGTTCACATCCTTTCCCGATTTCAGCATCTGGGGGAAATTCACGTTTTCAATAACATTTAACAGTGGAAATAAGTTGAAGTACTGGAAGACGAACCCGATACGATCCCTTCGCAGTTTTGTCAGCTCGACGTCATTCATAGCGCGGACTCTGGTTCCACTTACGAAGATATCTCCGGATGTCGGAGTATCAAGGCATCCAATCAGGTTAAGCAACGTTGATTTTCCTGATCCTGAAGGCCCCATGATTGAGATAAACTCCCCCCGCTGTACCTCAAAGGAGATGTGATTGAGAGCCGTCACGTCCCCCGCCTTGAGCGGGTATATCTTAACCACATCCTCAAACTGGATTACCGGTTGCATGATACACCGACCTCACTGCTTCTTTCGCCGCCGGATGTAGAGATAACCGCCTGCGAGTACAATGAGGAGAGCGATCACAATGACCGGGAGAAGATTTGGCTGAACCTGTGTCTGTGCAGAGTCTGCGACCGTGATTGCAACATCCTGCCGGGAAGTGACCACGTTGCCATCCGTATCCTTGTAAGACATCTGGAGGGGGACACTCGTTGCGGCGTTTGCCGTAAAGGTTACTTCGAAACTGCCGAAATCATCCGGTTTCAGTGCGCCGATGACATAGGATTTGTACGGGTCCTGCGGGACAGCTGGCGACAAGGCCGTGACGGTGACACCGTTCGCAGTCTCTAGCCCGGCATTGGTGACGTCTCCGGTAACGTGATAGATGCCGTTCTCGAGTTTCACCTGCACGTTACTCATCTGCGGGCTTGCTTGCTTTTTATTAGGGGTAAAAGATACGGGCATTTCCAGGGAAACTGCGTGATAGTTGTCCCCGTTATCGTAATTCACCGTTATTTTAACGGGAGATTCCTTGCCGGGGGTTATCGAAACGGTCATGTTCGTGTCGACACCGGACGCAAGCGCTCCAATGTATACCTTTGAGGGCGTTGCAGTAATGCTGTCGCCGGACACTTCGAGGATGACATTCTTCACGTCATTTTTTCGGGGGTTGGCAACCTGCATGGTGATCGTATCTTTTTTGTCCTGTGTGAAGGTGTCAGGCTTGTCGATGATAGTCAGCACAAGAGGGGTATTGTCTACCTGTACTAGGGTTCGGTAGTATAGGCTGCCAGCTTCACTGAAACTTAGGGAAAAGGTTGGGTAATAGGATCCTTCAGACGCGTCCGTCGCTATGGAAAAGATGAAGGACCGGGTCTGGAGGGGCCCGATATTGGCGGAGGTATCGTATCCGCCACTGGTGAGACGGATATCCTTGTCGCCAAACGTGGCGTGGTTGACCCCGATACTCTGGTTTGCATTCCCGTTGGTCACGTAAAAGGTTGCCGTACCTTTATCACCGGTGAAAAGTACTGACGGATCGAGCGTGACACCGGATACATACACATTTCCTGTGGTAATAATGGATTCGGGAGTTGCATAGGCACTTGCCGGAAGTACCAGAACGACTATTATTACGATAAGTAACAGAAATATCCCGAACCGTGAAACCGCAAAGCAGGTGGAGGGTACGTTTCTCGCTCCCGAAAGAACCGGTCTATTTTTTACTGTCAAATCCTGGCGTGCCGGGAATGCCGGAGGTTTTGTACTACTGAACATGGAGTTTTTCCTCAGTTTTGTAGTAAAAATATTTACTACAATTTTTGTATAGTTTAGCGTACATAGATGATATACCTTCCTGATCAGTAATTAAAATTTTAACAACTAACCCGTGTTTGAGTGAGATAG
Source organism: Methanoregulaceae archaeon (assembly GCA_015660965.1). Classification (GTDB taxonomy): domain Archaea; phylum Halobacteriota; class Methanomicrobia; order Methanomicrobiales; family Methanospirillaceae; genus MVRE01. Next base: position 536 of record JACTVG010000008.1, on the reverse strand, counting down.
AGAGCCACAATAAAAAAACCAGGTAAAAATAATGCCATTTGATTTAATAACCGGATCCGGTCTTGCGAAATGCTCCATGGGGAATACGGATATCAAACCGCGCTCCTTCCCCATACGTCCCGGTCTCCCGAATTGACATGCCCTGCAGATCAACGAGCTGATGCACAAAAAACAGTCCCTCACCCGAATTGGAGCCAAAACCCCTTGTGAAGATAAGCTCTTTGTTTTCCGGGGGGATACCAATACCGTCATCCATACAGATTAATATCAGATTATCATTAGATTCTTTATAAGAAAATGTAATCTTCGTAAGTTTTTTTCCATGTCTTAGTGCATTTTCAATTAGGTTAAAAAAGACCCTTTCAAGCAAGGGATCTGCAAAGATTTCAAGTTTATCGAACTCTATGGAGACAACAACTGGACCCAATTTAATAGTTTTTATTGCATTCTCGATGATCTTTTTCACATCAAACCACTGAGGTGCATTGATACCAATATCTTGGTAATCCCTTGTGAATTCTATCTGTTGAGAAATT
>JACTVG010000126.1 GCA_015660965.1 Methanoregulaceae archaeon | reverse complement strand
AGGAATGGGTGAGAAATGTGAACCCAGATGGGACTCCTGCATTAATGGCAAGCGGGTTTTTAGGAGGCGACCCATGTGCTCCCTCATGCCTTTTTGGAAATCATTTATGCTTACACGGTTGTTAATAAAAAATAAGAGAGGTAAAACAAAATGGTAGAAGAACAACAAAAAACTGAAATCATAAAGCCGAAACGAGACAAGGCAAAGATTTTCATAGCCATAATAGCCATTGTGGCTTTGATTATAGCCATCTATGACTTTGAATTCACAATGAGCGTGGGCACGAATCTGCAGAATGAAATCAACACACTCACAGGCAACACCACACCCACTACATTGAAAACAGTCGGTCTAGGCACGAACCCAGTCAAGGGCGATGTGAACGCACCCATAACCATAGTAGAGTTCTCGGACTTCCAATGTCCATATTGCGGGGCAGCCGAAGGCACAAACCAGGATGTTATCGCACAATTCAAGCAGCAATATCCAACTTGGACACCCACAATTCCTGATGTGATTACAAATTACATCAACACAGGGAAAGCCAAGCTCTATTATAGGAATTTCCCGCTAACCACCGTACACCAGTATGCATTGAACGCATCACTAGCGGCAGAATGTGCGAATGAGCAGGGGAAGTTTTGGGAGTATCACGACAAGTTGTTTGCAAATCAGAATAGCCTGACTGTGACGGACTTGAAATCATACGCGGCGGGTTTGGGATTGAACACAGCCCAATTTGACTCATGCCTTGATACGAGCAAGTATAATTCAACTGTCATGCAGGATGAGACTGATGGGATAGCATATGGAATCGGAGGCACCCCCACATTCATCATTGGCACACCGGCCAAAGGGTATCAGTTAGTTGTGGGAGCAGTCCCCTATGACCAGATAAAATCAGTCATAGACTCGTACGCTTCATAAAAGGTAAAATCATGAGAAAGATAATCCCATTTTTCCTGTTTTTATTATTTTTATTTATCTTTCTCGTCATGTTCATGTCCCCATTCCAAATCATGGTGACCGTGGTTGGGATAGGGGCGAACATCCTATTGATAGAATTACTTTTTTCCGCATTCAGGAAAAGTAAAAGAAGACCCAACATGCTGTACCCCAAGAATTATTTCAAGGCATGGAAGGTGGTATGGGACAACGGAGGCACGGGCATTTTGGGCCATTCCGTGTATAAGCTCACGGGGCACAAATCCCTCGGGATGCTGGCGGATTCCATCATGTTCATCGAGATCGTTAATTATCTGTTGTTCCCAGGATTACTAAGGTGATAAAATGTTCAGTAAAAAGAAATATGAGATGACCCCGGTGCAGGTGAGGCTATCACAAGAAATGATAAAAAAAGTTGACGGGTTAATCAAGAAAGGTGTGTATCCAAGCCGCTCAGAAGCCATAAGGGATGCGGTCAGGCTACTCGTGTTAAATAAGAGATGACAAAATGAAAAAAATAATCATAAGCATGGCAATCATATCCCTGCTCCTGCTCCTAGCAAGCATAGGATTTGGGGATGAAACCATGGGCATGTGTGAATTGAATGTGGAGAAGTTAACTCCAAACACCACCATCTATAACGTGGTTTGCATGGAGCCCATAGGCATAACTGATAATGTTTTAAATTCTCACACCAAACCTCATAGTTTTTCTGTAGCCATTTCACAAGGATTTACCATAGGCAATATTTTGCTCCAAAGAGCCACAAGCAATCAAATAAGCGTGAGCCAAAATGTGGGCATGATATCCAACACCCTCAATGCCAAGAACGGCATAGTTATTTTTAACAGGTTCTATTTTGCGGTTTCCCAATCATTGTCCATGCTTCATCAACTGGTTAGCCCTTCTACTGCTCCTTTGCCTGTTCCGGATACTTCCGAGCCCATAGACTACGGGACTGTGGCTATTGTGAGTATAGTGGCCATCGGAGTGGCGATGCTAATTTTTAAGAACGACATAATGGAAATTGTCAGGGGGAAACCAAAAGTCGAGCCTGAACAAAAAACTGAACCTCAACCTGAACAGCCCAAGGAAGAGGAGATTGGAAAAGTTGAAGAACCCACAGAGGCTCTGCCTGAACCGATTGAAGAAGAACCCAAAGAAGAGCCAGAATCATCTTTACAAATTGAAAGACCAAAAAATAGGAGGAAAAAATCATGAACAAAATTTTGTTAGCAACCCTCATAGCTTTGATAGCCATACCCATGATAGGATTTGCATGCGGGACCAAACCCAAGCCTAATTGCGGGACATTGACATGCAATGAAAATCAGATATGCCAAACCAACAATCATGTGTATGCATGTATACCCAAGCCCGCACCGACTCCATATTGTGGGGACGGAATTTGCAACAACGGTGAAACATGCTCAAGCTGTGCGAAGGATTGCGGGAGTTGTACACCAAACCCTAATCCGAATCCAAATCCCAATCCGAACCCGAACCCAAATCCGAGCCAAGGTTCCACCACTCAACCCAATTATCAAATCCCAATGGGAGGTGGGGCATTGTTGCCCATGATAAATGGAAAGCCAGATACAGCGAATCCATGCAGAATGAACACATATGTGTCCCCGCATTGTCAGAAAAACAACCTAGCTTATGACCCATCAAAATGCTCTGAGCCATTGAGAATATTCTCGGTCTGTTTAGCTAATACCCCAGACTCGTATTAGAAGTCATGGGTAGCCAACTACGGGCCTCATGTGCTGCAGAAAGAATGGATCACACAGGATAAGAAATGGA
>JACTVG010000125.1 GCA_015660965.1 Methanoregulaceae archaeon | reverse complement strand
TTTCACATAGAGTCGGATGAGATGAAAGGACGCATTATCGGTCGTGAAGGTAGAAATATCCGTGCACTTGAGGCAGCAACCGGAGTCGAAATTATAGTCGACGATACACCTGAAGCAATAGTCCTTTCTGCTTTTGATCCAATAAGAAGGGAAGTTGCACGACTTGCACTTCACCAACTGGTAACAGATGGCAGAATACATCCGGCCAGAATTGAAGAGATGGTTGAGAAAACCAGAAAACAGGTGGAGGAGGAGATCCTTGAAGTAGGAAAAAGAACTACAATTGATTTGGGGATACATGGATTGCACCCTGAACTTATAAGGTTGATAGGTAAGATGAAATACCGGTCATCATATGGTCAGAATCTTCTTATGCACTCACGTGAGGTAGCTAACCTTTGCTCGATTATGGCTGCAGAGCTTGGACTGAATTCAAAACTTGCAAAACGGGCCGGCCTTCTTCATGATATTGGCAAAGTACCTGATGATGAACCGGAATTGCCGCATGCAATACTGGGAATGAAAATGGCTGAAAAATACAAGGAGAAACCTGAGATATGCAATGCAATTGGTTCTCATCACGATGAAACAGAAATGACGACTCTGATCGCCCCGATTGTTCAGGTTTGCGATGCAATTTCCGGTGCTCGTCCGGGAGCCCGGCGTGAGGTAGTTGAATCGTATATTAAACGGTTGAAAGAGCTTGAATCCCTTGCTCTGCAATACCCTGGTGTGATGAAAACCTATGCAATACAGGCTGGAAGAGAATTACGGGTTATAGTCGGAGCCGAAAAAGTTACTGATAAAGAGGCGGAAGGTCTCTCTTTTGAAATTGCCCGCAAAATCCAGAATGAAATGACCTACCCCGGACAAATAAAAATTACTGTAATCCGCGAAACACGTGCGGTAAACTATGCTAAATAAAAATTAAGACAATTACGTACATTAAGAAAGGGCATTTACACAATCAGATGTCCATCCTGTTATTTAATACTTTGTTTAAGCTATTCTTTTTTTATCTTTGGTGCCTGATAAAACCTACGTGATTCAATGCCGCAAATAAAACTCATTAATATTGTTGGAGCAAGACCTCAGATTATAAAAGCTTCAGCAATTAGCAGGGCCATCAGAAATTATTATTCCAAAGAGATAACTGAAATTATTGTTCATACGGGACAGCACTATGATAAAGAGATGTCTGAGGTTTTTTTCGACGAACTTGAAATTCATAAACCACATTATAATCTTGGAGTTGGCTCGGCTATCCATGGACGTCAGACTTCTCTAATGATTACAGGTATTGAAGAGGTGCTCATACAGGAAAAACCTGATTGTGTCTTACTTTTTGGCGACACAAACTCTACACTGGCCGGGGCTTTGGCCGCTTCAAAGCTTCACTTTCCGGTTATTCATATTGAAGCGGGTCTGAGATCATTCAATAAAACCATGCCAGAAGAATTAAACAGGATAATGAGTGATCATTCATCGACACTGCTTTTCGCTCCTACAAATGCAGCTTTTAAGAACCTTATGAGCGAAGGATTCAGACCTGAAAACAGTCCTCCATATACCATAAATAATCCTAAAATCTATCTGACCGGAGATATAATGTACGATAATACATTATTTTTTGCCGGACTGGCGGAAAAAAAGAAAGAAGGATTTTTTGAAAAAATGTTGCTCAAAAGAAATAATTATGTACTTGTTACAATTCACAGGGATACTAATACCGATGACATAGACCGGCTCAAAGAAATTCTGATTACACTAAAAAAACTGGCTGAAGAAAATGATATTGTTCTTGTGATGCCGTTGCATCCCAGAACAATTGTCTCGCTCAAAACCAGGCTTAACAATCTTTATGATGAACTTACTCATAGTGCTTATATTAAAATCATTCCTCCTGTTTCATTCCTTGAAATGATTCTTCTTGAGAAGAACTGCAGGATGATTGTAACTGATTCAGGAGGTGTTCAAAAAGAATCGCATTTTTTCAGGAAACCTTGTATTGTATTAAGAAATGAGACAGAATGGATTGAACTTGTAAATAATGGAACTGCAAAACTTGTAGGTGCTGATCCCGATAGCATAAGACACGAGTTTCTGAGTTTTATGAATTTACAAACTGTCCTTGAATATCCCGGTTTTTATGGTGACGGGAAGGCAGCCGAATTTATTTTGAATGAAATACTCCTTATGTTTGAAAAAGAGTAATATTTATACTGTTAAATTCTGTTAAAATTTGTAATATTGTTTTTTAAAATTGCTGATGGAACGAATCTTAAAGGATAGCAGCGTTTTGGTTACCGGAGGAGCAGGTTTTATCGGCTCAAATCTTGTAGATTCTTTTTTACTTTCGGGGAATAAAGTTGTTTGTCTGGATAATTTTTCAACGGGTAAAAGAGAAAATCTGAAAACGTTCGCAAACAATCCTAAATTTAAACTTATTGAGGGGGATATCCGTAATTATGACAACTGTTTAAAGGCAGTGGAAAACATAGATATTGTCTTTCACCAGGCGGCATTAGGATCGGTGCCACGGTCTATAAAAGACCCGATGACAACTACCGACGTAAATATAGGTGGTTTTGTTAAGATGCTTTTTGCTTCGAAGGAATCAGGGGTTAAACGATTTATATATGCAGCAAGTTCTTCCACTTATGGGGATCATCCTGATTTGCCAAAAGTTGAAGATAAGATTGGTTCTCCTTTATCGCCATACGCAATTACCAAATATGTTGATGAACTGTATGCCGCTAATTTTGCAA
>JACTVG010000124.1 GCA_015660965.1 Methanoregulaceae archaeon | reverse complement strand
GAAGTCGCTTATACACTTCGTCAAGCGTTTCATTCCGTATTCGTTTATCGCGGGTCTCTTCATCATGGAACTGTTGCTCAAGATATCGTTCCGGGTCATCTTGCCCACAATCTATCCCACTACAATTATCACATTGGCAATGTCTATGTAATTCACCCATCGTTCACCACCACCTTCTGCTTCTTCCCCCAAACATACTTCGCGATTATCTTTTCCTCAAACTCGGAAACAACCACGGTGCGGGCGGTATTCTTCCATTTATCTATTGTTGGTTGTGCATCTCCGAGGGTTTTAAAATTAAAGGTTTTTGTGGGAGCCTTCTCACCCATATAACCCGGTTGCCAGTCTGCGTATACGCGGATCATGATTTATCACATCGGAGATCTTCTATTGCCGAATCCATTTCACTAACACGAACAACAAAGTGACACTCTTCTCCATCATTCATATCTTCTCCTCTTGAGTATACTTCTCCCTCGATTCGGTTTAATATGTCCTCTCTCGCCTTCTTAATCTCTTCAGACAATGGATATTTAATAAGATCACTTATAATATGCTGGCTCAATTCCAATCGAAGCACATTGATTTGTTTTTCATCGATAGCATATCTTTCAGTCATTATCTCTCCACCCAATTCCCTTCAACAAACACCATAGGTTTTCCTGTTGATGTATATTCGCTTCCACGAACCCCTTCACCATGTAGCGCATGAAGAAGATTGTTAAGATTCCTGATATCTTCTTCCTGTTCCCACTCGCGGTGTTTAATGCGGTCTGATAATGATTGGATGAGTTGCCAATCGTCTTCTGGGATTGTTAGAGACATGTTTGTTACACCTTCCTCTTTGGCAACTCAACCGGTTCAAGAGATCGTTTAAAATTCGCCATATACATTCTTGTGCACCCGGGACAATCTACCGATATGACTTTGCATACACGTGGAGTATCATCGCAACAATCATCCAAACGGTCGTCACATACCCACTCAAATAAACACGATGTGTTGTTTTCGTTGTTCATAGTTGCAATATCTGAACCATCTAGTTCCCACGGTTTCTTCTTGCGAGTTGCCGCAATATGTTTCCACTCGGTTTCTTTGTTTTTATCAACCATTTTTACTCCCCCACAAATACAAGTTCGTTCTTCTCTATAATTAGAGGCGACCCCATCATCATATGTTTCCCGAACACATATATGAAGTCATGAAGATGTAATCGAATGTCTCCACAACAATCTGGTTTATACAACTCGTGTGCATCAACACCATACTGGTCGTGTTCGGATTTTAAATGAGATTCTAACACCGATTTGCCATATGGCGTGAGTTTGAATCGCACTTTGTCGTTGATGTTATAGGATACCATTATTCATCCTCCTCGTGCTCCTCATTCTTCTCTTTATCCTCAAACCCACACTTCAATGTAAAGTCGAGATCGCCCATCCCGTGGTAGTAAGGACAACCAGTGCATTCATCGCATTCCACCGACTTCTCTTGGTCGGGACAGAATACCATTTTTGCTACATCGAGGTTTTTAACCATTTTCAACATTCCATTTCTTATATTTCTATACGCATCTAAACAATATATACTTTTCTCCCCTCTAACCGAAACATTTATTAACTAGAAACATCTACCATTTTTTGGAGTGGTTCGGCACTCCTAAAACATTCCGAAGGTAAGAGAATACCACACCACACAACAAGACCTCCAAAATCATCATACAATAGGTGGGCGTGATGCCCACCCAATATCTTTTTTGCTTTTGCACTTGTTGCTTAACATCGCGTTGCAGACCCAATACCTCCACAAAGAATAGCGGATCTTGGGTTTTGTTAATACTTGTTCATATTCATAATAAATTCGCGGGAAAGTGGGTTTTGGAATGGAAGAAATTTTAACAACCACTCTTTCTCGTGTAGATTATATATACGTTCTTGTAATATCCACAAGAAAACATTTAACAAACTAACACTTCCACTGGAAAAATATTTATTAAATAAACCAATTTTAAATTACGCGTTCTTATCTATACGCGGGTTTATAATTCTCTGAGTCTTCTGAGTCTCCTGAGTATATTTGATCTTCTCAATCTCCAAACACACAAAATCATAGAGGTAAAATAAAAAGTCCTAGAAGACAAATATAATAGTATCAGAGAACTGAGAGAATTGAGAGAATTAAGATAACTAAGATAATTGAGAGAATTTTAAACGTGTATTAAATTAGATTTTTAATTTATATGCAGACTTCCCATGTAATTCGGTTCGCTCTATCTGTTCACACTCTACCAAAGTGCTTATAGATTTTCTAAAGTCTGATGCATCCAATTTGGTTTTGTTCAATAATTTTGAATGCAACTCGACACCCCCTGCCGATTTTAAATCGTTCAAAACCCTTTGTTGTTTATTATTTATATCAACCTTATCTGAAAAATCAACAACCTTAAGCATCCGTGGAAGTAAGTAGTTTTCTACAATATTAATTGCTTCGTCCACCCACTTATTTTCGAGTTCTACTTTTATCGGATATTTTGGTTGGTTGAATATTTTCTTTTGAAATTCTTTATCGAATAAAGAAAATATCATCGCTATTTTATATATATGAATAACCCCCCTTCCTGTAGCCGATTGGAAATTTTCATCATTGTTTGTTTTACTTATATCTAGCGACCACTGTTCAATTTTATCATTAACAGTAAAACATATATCATCTGGATGTAATTTCTTTAATGCAGCACATACATCACACAATTCCTTTTTTATTTCATTAACTTCC
>JACTVG010000123.1 GCA_015660965.1 Methanoregulaceae archaeon | reverse complement strand
AATTAGATTTTTCCCCTCTGGGGGAAATTAAACGGGGGTTTAAAATGCTATATATTCTATAAATCTATACTGTTTTAAATCTTTGAGCCTTAGAGTCTTTGTGGCTATTTTTTTTGCCACGAAGGCTCAAAGAGGCTAAGTTTACTCAGATTTTCATAGTGGTTTTAAAATAACACCTCTATGTTTTTTGCCGTCTATCATTATTTCAAGAGGGTTTTCAAATCTGACATGTCTGATGAATTTGTCTTCATAAATAACATTGAGCTTATTCAGAAAATCAACATCATAATAACCTTCACTGATATAGGGATTAATAGTAAAATATCCAACCCTGAATGAAGTGAGGTTCTGGAAGAAATGTGTTCCCTGGCTCGGATCTATCCTGTAATTCTTTAAGCCTGATTCAATAATGATCCTGGCTGCTGAAATTTGTGGCCACTTAACGGGGATTCCAAGCCATGGATCAGTTGAACCCCATCGTCCAGGACCAATTAACACATAACCTTTCCCCTGTTTTACAAACAAAGCGTTTATTTTTTCAATTTCAAGAGCGACATTTTTGTTATTAGCCGCGTTAAAAGATTCCGGTTTAACATATACAAGATCGCAGATACCTTTAAAAACTCCGTTCCCCAGTGCTGATTCAGAAAAGATTATGGTTTCTTCTTTTTTAATATGGTCGAGGTTGATGCTATGAGCCTCTTCTGTATGAACTATTGGTCTTATCTGCAAAAAGCTGAAAATTTTCGGAGTACCGGCCGGCGTTTCGAGGTTGGCAGCAAATTCAATTTCGACAGGGTTATTCATCTCCTGCTGGCCAATCTCAAGAAGGGTACTTAAAATTTCGGCAAGCGGGAATGTTTTGTGCTGAAGTATATTTGAAAAGGTTATTACCCGTTTCCCCGGATGACTGATCCCATCACGCAGGATATTATTATTCCTATCATAGGTAGAGGCGATATATTTCAGAGCAGCCTCATTTTCAAGATCATTTATATCAATCTTGAGTATGTTTACTCCATCGTCTGTTGACGGAACAAAGCTGTTGACATTAAGATCGAGGGCACAAAACTCTTTCTGCGAATCTCTTAATGCCGCTTCAGGAGATGAGAGCTGAAGTATTTTTTTGGGGTATTTCGGGGAAAACCTGAGAGATAATCCACCCTCAACAATCAGTTTTCCAAGTCCAAATGCAATATTCACAATTCCATCTTCAGCCTTTTCAGAACCAATAGGATAGTAATTAATTGATCTTGCAACCCCTGATAAGGTAGGATAATATATATCCCCGTGCCGGTTACCACAGACCTCCTGCAGAATGATCCCCATCTTCTCTTCATCAATGACATTAGCTGTGGCAGTCATGTATGCCTTGCTGGCCTTGTAATAAACAGAAGCGTAAACCTCTTTAATGGCATCGGATAGCATCGTAACCATTTGTTTATTGTCAGGGAGCCTTGGTATCATATATGTTGAATAGATACCGGCAAATGGCTGATAGTGAGAATCTTCGAGTTTACTTGAAGATCGGACTGCAATAGGATAATTTCTTGAAACTGAAAGAAATGCATAGAAATCCTGGTATATATGCCCTGGCAGTTCAGCATTAATAAATCTGTTAAGGATCTCGTCATCAGTAAGCTCAGATAGCGCAACTGAATAAAGATTATTCTGATCCATGAATTCATCGAAAATATCTGTACTTAATACGACAGTCCGAGGAATAGTAATAAGTACCTCAGGAAATTTATTAAATAGTTTATTGTCTTTAATTATGCTGTTTATAAAAGCCAGGCCTCTGGCTTTTCCTCCGATAGAACCTTCACCGATACGCGAAAAAATCTGGTATTCATCAAAACTGGTCTTATCAAATTTCGCGATTACTCCACGGCCCTTACCCAACCTGAAACTGGAGATTGCCACATAAAGAAAGCGTCGCATCTCATCCATTGTTTCAAAATCCTCCTTCCGGATGTACTTGAACATCTGAGCAACTGGAAAAAGTGCTCTTGCATTCAACCATTTGGAAAAATGGTTACGAGTTGCATGATACTCCAGAGTATTGTCGGGGATAGTAAGCAATTTCTGCTGGAGGCTCTGAAGATCAGTGGCTATCGCAATTGGTTCCAGTGTCACCGGATTCCTGAATACAAATGGTCCGAAAGCAAGATTCTGAATAATAAAATTTCTTAACTCCAGTGACAATGATTTAGAATACTTATTTATAAAACCCGCTCCGAGTTCTTCCGCAATCTTTTTATGCGTTGTACTTGATGACTGTATCAGGAAAGGTACCTTATCATCGTCAGCCATAACAACCTTACATAACTCGATACCTGCACTTTCATCCGTGATATTATCCCTCTTATAGCTTATATCTGAAATAACACCAAGAACATTATATTTATACTTTTTATAAAGGTCAAGAGCATCGTTGAAATTGTTTGCCAGAAGAATTTTGGGCCGGCCCCGCATTTTAAGCATTTTCTGATGCTCATTCAGAGCTTCACGCTGAAATTCTAGCGATTGTAAAAGAACAATCCTGTAAATGTTTGGAAGGTAAGAAGAGATATACCTGATAGAGTTTTCAACCAGAATGATTGCCTGAACACCTATATGTTCAATATCATAATCAGCATTCATTTTATCCTCAATCAATTTGATGATGGCAAGAATGAGTGATGCATCTCCCAGCCAGCAGAAAACATAATCAATTGCGCTCAGGTCCTCACCTTCAAGTCGCAGGGATACCTCCCTGGAAAAATAAGTGAGCACTACTAT
>JACTVG010000014.1 GCA_015660965.1 Methanoregulaceae archaeon | reverse complement strand
AATAGCTCCGAGAGCATGAGCATTACTTACTGAGCTGGCTATTATAGTGGATAACGCTCCAAAATCATGTGAATAGTTAGTAGGAGCGGCAACAAACTTATAAGTACCAGCAGCACCAGAATTCACTACAACGTACTGTCCATCATTCGATCCACCGGCATTCGGTTCAGCAAGACCAGAAATGATAGTCTTAGTCACCCAACCCACATCTGTAGTGCCATCAGTGGTCTGTAAAATTTGTCCATTAGTTCCACCAAGAATCTTAGCGGCAGTTACAGCCTTCGCGTTAATGTTGCCTGCAACAATTCCATTAACCCCATCAGAGTAAAGTTGTGCACCAGATATAGTTCCTGGCGCAATGACCGTAGCACCAATAGTTCCTGTCACTGCACCAGCAAGAGCTGTTCCAGTCGTAACAAGAGTAGCATACCCAGAGACCTGTGATAGATTAATCGTTAGATAAGGCAAAGATGTGATCGTGGCAACAGCTAACTGATATAGCGAAATAGAGTTTGCAGGGATGGATCCAGAAGTGATTGGATTCCAGTAAGTGGCAACAGTAGTACCCGTACCATTGCTATACGGCATATTATACAAAGTCGCAGCATTCCATGCGTTGACAGTAAATGACTGAGTGAGAGGAGAGAACCTCAACCAGAGATACCGTTGCCACTGCGTATTGGTCCCTGCGTCAGGAATAACTGGTACACCAACATTATCAGATGTAACCAATATAAACCCTCTATCAGATGATGGCTGAGCGTCATCAATAGCAGTAAGGATTTGGGCACCGGTAATGTCGGTAAAAGCTGTGGGGTCAAGACCCGCGACGAGATCGTTAATATTCAAGATTAGTTAGTGGTAGATACTGCGTTAGACGGAAAGGTTAAAGGCAATGAAAAAGAATTAGCATAGTTACTAAAATAGTATCCTAACAGTTGATTGTACGTAGGAGTAAGATAAAAATCTATGTCATGATACATAACAACATCCCAGACAAAACACCCACAAGGACCAATGGATATTGTAGTATCAGCAGCTGCACCACCACCAGAGATAGTATCTAACAATAGACCTGTTTGTGCATTATAGATAAAACATAGTCCATACGATGGACAAAGAACGGCTAGATAAATTGTAATAGTTGGTGTGAAAGCAACTGAACCAGTCCCACCAAAACATGAGAATTTCTTAGTTGCAGAATTGTAGGATAGTGTCATCCCATTACCGTTAGAAAATATATTGTTATTTCCTGACGGGCTCAACAAAGCAAATACAACGGCAATATTACCAGGATTCAATCCTAATCCTGCTCCTTGCATAGTCCTAGTACTAGCAATGATCTCGATAGATGTCCTACTCAATAAAGGGTCAGTGACTAATTCTACATATAATGACGGAGCAGGATTAGCAGTAAGAGTTACAGAATTAATACTATCTACCCACGTTGATGTTTGGCTGCCAAGAGTATTAGGAGTAACACCAACAATAGCTTGCCACCTATAGGCGAGATTAGCAGTTGGTAACATAATAGGAGTATTGATATTATTGAAGTTGCTCACCTGTCCATCATTCCCCACTAACGCTGCATCAGCAGCATATCTATAGTCGCTTCCCTGCAACTTAGACGTATAGATCGTAGCACCAACAGCCTCTGATGCTTGGCCTTGAGAAGTGTTCCAAATCTCAAGTCGGAAATTCTTTAGGATTGGTTGAGAAACATAGGGAGTGACATTATATGGCATCTTGGACCCAGTCGCATCCCACAAGAGATAACGAGTTAAAACTCCTTGCACCCTATACGAAATGCACAATACATAATTAGGGTTAAGAATCTTGGTAAAGGCTTTAAGGGAAATGTTGTTCGGCCCCTCAAAATTAAATGATGCAACTATCGTACTATAACCATTCCATGTATTCGATCCCTGATTAAAAATCGGTAACTGAATATACGTATACGCCCTCGTCAACTGAGTAACTGGATTATCATCTAACCACCTCCATAACGTACGAGGAAAGGTAGTTGCACCAGTATCAGTAATCGGAGGTGGAGTTTTAGGAAACATATTAAGAAATAGAGACATGCCAACAACTGTCAACATTAAGTAACAAGCAACCTTGCGCCATGGCATTATTGACATGTCTCATGATTAAGCCTGATTAGTTACTCCCAGAATGGAGAGATGTACCATTGGTGGTGACAACTTCTGCATCTCCAGTCGTGATACTATTAAGATCCATACTTGCTCCAGTGATACCTGCATTACCATTAGTAGATGTACCAACACTAGCAGTAGTGGATGCAGAACCACGAGTAAACTGATTGATTGCAGTGTTAGGAGAATAGATCTTGTTAGTACTCGTAGGTTGAACAATAGCTGCATTCTTCCACATACCAGCAGTAAGCTTAATCATAAGCAATGACTGACCACCAGAATAAGGAATAGGAACTGATGCAGAGGTGTTGAGACCAGTACCAGAAGTATTATCAATGACTTGTGTAGTACCACAACCAGTGATTAATACGATTGGCAGTAGATAGAAAAGGTTAAAGAATTTCATATGGTGTTATTTCTTTGTGTTATTGATTTCAGTTTGAACGTCTTTCTTAATCTGGTCACGCTTATCCCAAAGACTAGCAATAAACGTACCAATTGTAACAATTGCACCAGCCACGTCTTCCCAGCCACTATTAGTAGCATATCCATGAGCCACAACGAAAGTACCAATAATCGATACTCCATGTCTCAAGACTGCTTTGAGTACTACTGTTTGAATCCACTCTTTCATATTTACTCCTCTTGTTATATTGTAGAGATCATCCCTACAAATTGTTATTTGAATGTTAGTAAATGACTAAGAAACTCTATAGTTCCCTTAAACCCAAGTGCGCTAGATGTTACTGCTGCACCAAGGGCTATACATACTACAGATAGTATTAGCCACCTTTTCTCCATCGTAGCTACTCGGTCTATCAGACCTTTCTGTTTAGTGATAGGATCTCCAACTATTGCACGATGAGTATCCTCAATCATTTCGAGATGTTTAGGTGTTAGTTCAGGTTTATGTTGATTGCTCATGTTCAGTTTGCTCATAAATTTAATTGATCAAGACATCAACTGCATTGGTTTGAACATCCCAATAACGCTTATATGCACGAGGAACAGCAATTCTCACAGGTCCATTAGAGGACCAAATGACAGAGGTTAGATTGGTCATGTAAAGCATGTTGGCTAACCCATTCCACACAGGACCAACATTATTCGTGATTCCTTGTATCACAAGTCCTCCATTACCAAATACTCCCACATTTGTCTCAATAATACCCGAAGGAGAATTATAACCTTTAATTGAAACAAAGCCAGAGTCATATTCCTTCTCACCCGCAGTTCCTCCACCATTACTAAGTCGGCTTATCCCTGTACCACTAAGAATACTTCCGATAGTAACATTACCAGAAGATGTAATGGTTCCAGATACAGTCACTCCCGTTGAACTGAAATCAACATTTGTTGAAGCCCCCCCATTGCCTACCGAGATATATAGGTGAGTGTTAGCATTAAGAGCACTGATATTTAAGTTGCCTCCACTTGAGCTTAGCACGTTGCCGGTGAAGGTGCCTGACGTGATTCCAGCAGGTCCGATAAACGTTTCTACATGCCCATCAGGACTATAAATCTGCACACCGTTGGTTCCCATGCCTACCATTCTACCACCCCAATCCATATAGAACTGATCAGTGGTTAACGTGAATGGACTCTGCCCCGTCTGCTCACAAATGAAGCTGCCCAAATTTACCACCCGATACGCCGCAAGTCCGTTGGTCGGATCATCAAAGTGCAGCCCCAATGTCGAGTAACGCGGGACAGCGTTGGTGGTGAGAAACGACTGCGGGCAAAAAGCATATCTATCATAAACATGGGTGATTAGATTGCGATTGGTGGCGACACATTGATTGTATGTCTGGATGGCAGTCAACCCAGCCGCAGTCTGCGGATAATTCCCGGCCTGAGCATTAGTCCCTGTCTGAAATACATTGAATACATCAGCTTCATATCGGGGATCCAATAACAGCATGGGTATAATGGCATTGGTCAACCGTGTGAACATTTGTGCTCCATTCAATCCTGCGGAGTAAACGTCATTGATACCACCCCCAATATACCAGCATTGTTTGGTTATCTTACCGTGAGGTTCTTGTAGCAACATCCAATTGGTAATGAGTGCATATTGATACAATTGTGTCCCACCTTGTGTAAAATCATAATAGATTGAATTATGCTGCCATGCTTCACAATCATCAGCACATGTGTTTGTTGTATTGAACCCCGACTGTTGCATCAAGGAATCCCCCGCCCACCAATCCTTTGTTGTAAATGGTTGAATCCAATCACTTGCATATAATGTGGCTTGGATGATATTCGTATTAGCCGCAGAATTGAATAAGAATACAGACTCCACATTACCATAATATCCATTGGTGTACATGCTCGCCACACCATTGGTTAAATAAATGCCACCAATGGATAAAGCATTCATTGTGGTGGTAGGATAATGTGCAAAGGCCAAGGTTGGCGTCGAATTAACATACCAATTTCCGACTTGACCATTATCATAAATGGTTACATTACCAGCCCCATCATGAGAGATGGCTGTGATATGACGCACATGTTGCCACTGATAGATCATGCCTTGCATTGGATTATTGTATTCCATCAAGTTGCCAGTGCCCAAAGAAACCACTCCAGGAACATTTAAAGCAGACATATTGAAATTACACCAGCCTTGCCCACCAGACCCCATGAGTCCAACTGAGTAATTGACATACTCACTATCCCCGTTGTTGGTATTGATCAGCTGCATAAGCACAGTTTGGCCATTGTTTGCGGGCTGGTTCGTGATTCCAGGCTTCCAGATTATCACCACGGTGTTGCTGGGAGCCACATTGACCGGTATCATGA
The DNA here is from genome assembly GCA_015660965.1 of Methanoregulaceae archaeon. Classification (GTDB taxonomy): domain Archaea; phylum Halobacteriota; class Methanomicrobia; order Methanomicrobiales; family Methanospirillaceae; genus MVRE01. The sequence goes on along the minus strand of JACTVG010000014.1, from coordinate 9,945 downwards.
GCGAACCGTAGTTCTGGAAGCTCGCCCCGTTCCCAAGGAGCTGCTGACTGTCAGCCCGGCCAGTCCGGTACACCGGGGCGCCCCGATAGCTATTGGTCATTTCGCCAGAACAAAACGAGACAAAATCAGCAAGGTTTCCAAGCTGTCCGGCATTGGCCAATTCCTGCGCAGCCATTTGCGCATCCGAAACATTCGTCACCACATTCCCCGGCACTGTTCCCCCACTAATAGTCCCCCCACCTCCCATTGCGCCAAATCCAAAAGACGAACTACAGACTACGCTCAATAACGTACCAACAATTAGGGTCAATCTTTTCATAATCAATTATAGTATGCCTCCACCAGTCACACCACCAATGTTATTACCTCCCGCACCACGTTGCATATCATTACGACGAACAACATATCCACAAATTGTGCATCCACCCGGACTAAAGGCTACGACATTCTGAGGAAAATTAGAACAATCGAATTGTTGGTATGGCTGTAACGCTACAGCATAATTAGTCAAATCACATGTTGTTTGGCCAAAAACAATATAACAAATGTTCGCCGAATTGGCATTCTGTATATACCGTCCTGAGTATTCCTGCATATCAGTAGAAACATCAGGCAAAATTGGAGTTGAAGTATTGACTGGCACTACAACTGGAATGAATGGAATAGCATTAACATTTCGCTCTACTGAATTAGATACGCGTAATGGCATAATAGAAATTGGTTTAAAAGATTAAGAAGAAAGTTGTGTGGGAGTTTGCTGTCCTCCCACACATGAGACACACGATTAATAGATCACTGTAATCTGGTTTGTACAACTGGTCATATTAGTTGCCCACATACCCTGATCGAAGTAGAATCCATTCAGATTCCCTGATGTGGGACCATATGTCACAGTCGTATTAGCAGCAGCAGACATATACAAACGAACTGAATAGAGATACGTTGCAGATGCAACAGAGTTGGTAATATCAACCAACTGCCAGTTAGTAAGCAGCGTACCACCAACGTAGTTATTCGATTGAACTACTCCATAGTAGTTAGTCCATGTCAGAACATAGTTAGTCGCATAACTAACAATATTCGAATATGCAAGAGTCGAATAGCCCAATGCATTAGTTGGAGCGTCAATCAACTCAGCTTGTCCAGCACCACCACTAGTGGGAACAAAGATGACTTGTTTTGCTAGAATTGATCCCTGATTTGCACCAAGTGCAAAGATGTTAGTCATGGTACCCGGAAGTACAGTGACAGAATAGGATGCAGCATCAGCACTAAGAATAGTACAAAGACTGATCCCGATAGCAGCAACAATAGAAGTGAATTGTTTCATATTAATTATTATCCTTGATTGATTGTTGAGTTAATGATTAAGAGGTAACAGCAGGGCGGCTACGAGCAATAATCAAAGGGAATGCATAACGACGTTCACACATGATCAAACCGTGCATGAGTGATGCCTTGAGCTGCAAGTTTTCACCAAAATCATTCAACTCATACGTACCATCGGCATTAGAAATAAGCAACTGATCGGTGAGTCGAACTTCGCCATTCCACCGGAGAGAATAGAACTTCTCACCAGACATATTCTTTGTAGCAAACTCTTTCGGAGGAGGGCCAACTTTAAGAGTTTTGCAATAGCTATCTCCAAGTAACCAAGCAACAGAGATCGGAGCAGAGACCAATGAGGTGTAATACGGATTAGGTTTCCACTTCTGGTCAGCAGGATCGAAAATCTCAGGATCAATTGGAGTACCAGCAAGCCAAAGAATATTACCATTTGGATCAAGAATATTCTGTATATTAAAACGAATCGGATACTTCTTGATCTTACAAACGATCTGATTGAAGAGTTTGCCCTTGAAGTCATTGAACACAAGATTCAAATCACAGGGAGCAAGACCAGAAAGTTTATTCAGCACATCAGGATCAAATGTGAAGTTGAACCAATCTTCTGACCCACAGAACAATGCATATGTACCCTTGAGCCCTTCATTGTCCTTGGGCATGTTTTTACTGCCACTGAACGGAGGCGCACCAAGATCATCTTGAAGATTCATGATTGCACGATACACATCACGCAAACGAAGATTCTGAAGAACACCAGTATTACCACCAGTACCGGAAGTGATAGCAACCAACCATGCAGCAGTCTTTGAGTTAGCAGCAGTATAAGTACTATTCATCGCCCCAATAGGAGCACCACCAACAAGACCCGTTCCACACAGATACACATACTTGGCACCTTGCCACATCTGTGTTTCAATGAATTGGTTGTTCGAGACAGCGATCTGTTTAACAATATCATCAGAGTTAAACTTGATATACTTATCCCAGAACACTTGGAACGAGGGAAGGAAGTTGAACACAAACGAACCATACTTATGCCGATAAAGCACGGCTTGTTCGGTAGATTCAGAGATCTGGTAAATGTCCTTATTCGCAGCAACAGTTACCGGATTAGGGAAGAAGAAGGAACGACCGACAGGAGAACGCTGAGGGGTAACTGCTTCCATCGTACTACCCATGTTTTCTTGCCATGGTAAAGTACCATAGAGCTGATCGAATTCATTCCAACCAGCGTATTGTTCGATCTCGTTATGAACGAGATAGAAAGGAAGTTGAGCAAACCGATTAACAGGTTCAACAATCGCGTTAGAAAATTGACCCGGTTGATTATAATAACTTGGCATCTAAATTACCTTTGTTTAGTGTACCACAGTAGGTACAGCAAATTGTTAAAAGTTGAGTCTGAAAATCCGACTCACGATTAACCTATGCCCTTAGGTAACTTATTAGAGGCCGTTGGATAATGCTCTTTATCCTTATTAGAAGCGACAGACTATTAGCATATACCGTGCCAACTAAATTTAAGATCTAATTGGCACAATAGATAAATGTTAATGTTTGTGGTGTTCTACAATAAACTGTACAACAGTCCCACCAACAAATAAAACAGAATAAAGCCATGCAAAAATAAGCAGAATATCTAGAAACCCATGAATCACACTCCACCAACTATTTGAATGCGTTTCTACGTATCTTTCATTGATCCATTCCATATACCAGCATACTATTGGCAATCCACAAATTGCAATAATGAACATTAACAATATCATGATGGAAACCCCTCCATAGTAAATGTCCTTGGGATACCTTTCCCATTCACCTTAGTGATAGGAGCAGTATCAACATTATCAGATGTTGGTTCACCTCTTGCAGCTTCTTTCTGCTTCACTTCTGCTATCACTCGACCAGATTTAGCCTCTCGTAATTCAGCAGAACTAATCATTAATGCAACCATCAAGTCCGCAGCAACTTCTGCAATGGGTGAGTTACGATGATAGACAGGAAGAAGACTCTTAAAGTTATTCCTAATCTCTGATACCTTCTGTTGTCCACCCCCCTCAACTTCCACTGGATGATCCAACAGTTTGGGATCAGATACCCATGCAAATCTTGCTGCACGCTCATTCTGAATCTCCTGTAGATCTTGAGTCACTCGTTGCTTAAACTGATTCGGAAAGGTTTGCAACTTTTGATTACACTGATTAGAGGCATTTGTGCAGATGTGTATGTTATTCTGCACACGAATCTGATCTCGGTCAGTGGGATTCTGCTCAGGAGATAAAACAATTCTACCATTCTCATCAAATCCCACAGGCTGCTGGTATGGTTTACCAGCCATAATGCTAATCATAGCATTCTCCCACGCTTGACCCTCAAGTCTTGCATTACGATCTTGAGCGACTAACTCACTATACTCTGGTGATAGAGTATATCCTTTATCATGCTGTAGATATGATGCATCTTTAAGAGATGCTAACTGTTTATTCTCCTCAATCAATTTAACATGTGCAGCCCTAGCTGATCGAGACATGTTCTTCATCGCTTCCACCTCATGAGGTGCAAACTTTGTATAATCAAATTGATCAGGAACTTCTGTTTTATCCTTAACAGGAGTGAACTGTTTCTTGACAGGTTTAGTGTCAGTAGTTACTGGTTTCCTATCCTCAACTTTAGGCTGAGTCTTATCTTGAACTTTTGGCTCGGGCGCAGTGGTAGTTTCTTCAACTACTAGCTTGTCCTCAACTTTAGGTTCAGTCTTAATCTCTGCTGGAGTTTCTTTCAGTGTGACTCCCTCATCAGTCTTGATCGTTGAGTTATCTCCTCCAGACATGAGTGCTGGATCAAAAGAGAAGTTCATTTCCTGAATCTCTTTTGGGGCTTGAGGGAGAGGTTGTTCAGGAGTAATACCTGATCCTGTTACTGCTGCTTTGAGTGTTGCTTCGGTAATAGCCATATGTTAATTGCTTGTTGCTTGTTTCTGTTTCTCTACAAAAGTATTTGTATCAGTTACCCAAGTGTTAATCACGTCAATTACTGAGATTCCATATGCCGTACGACGTATCTGGGAGTCATCTACATCAGCCTTACCTGCTTGTTTAGATAAGGTCTGAACGAATGTCTCTCGTTGCATAGAAAGAATATTTAGCATAGAGATAGTTACAGGATTGTGTAACCATTCTTGGTGTTGAATAAGAGCGAGATTGTCAGGGTTAATGTCCATATTGTGCCTTGAATTTCTTAAATTGTTCTTCTGTCAGAAATGGTTTAACACCTTCTATAATTCTCTTGTTGATTTCTCTCTGGCTTTTCAGATAATCTTCAAAATCAGATATATCATATACTCTCTCACAGGCTTTAGAATATTCCAACAAAATTTTAAAACCACTCTCTGTCATTGGAATATCTTCACCATCAATCTCTTCCTCTTTCCCTGCCAAGCATTCTAGCGTAACGTGAGTTGCATTATAATCTCTAGCAAACTCTGCCCATTGCTCTACCGACATTGACTGTAGGTGCTTATTATTCTCTACAAATACTCTCCATTCATTTATTGTCATTTTGTTGTCCTTGTTTCATTAGTTGTTCTGCTTGTTGTGCTAACATTTCTATCTTCGGATAGATATGAACTCTTCCTGTCTCACTAAACATTTCGGGTTTCTTAGCAAGATCAATTATACCCTGTCCCAACTGTTTAGCTACTCCTATCGCCTGTTGCATCATCTGGCCTTGTTGTGACTGCTGTTGAGCCTTGGCATCATTAATAGCCTTCACATACCTAGCAGCAGAGTCTGGGAACATCTTCTCTAACAGATCAGTCATGAACAAATCTGCTGCTGGAGTATTCTGTACCACGGGCCAAGACTCTTGCATCTGTTGAATCATTTGTTTCTTCTCGATAACATCTGTATCACCAGAAGGTTTAACAGTCCAATTACGACTATACATAGCTTTGAGCTCATCAGAAACTTTAATAAGACCAGCCATAACTCTAGACCGAATAATGAGTGACTCATAAGTGTATTGTTTCTTGGTTGCCATTGAGAATAGAGTAACCTGTGTCCCACTTAATAACTGTTGCTGAGATTGAGCAGCTTTGATTGCTGTAGCGGTCTTTCTCGAATCCTGTTGACGATTAGTCTCAGCAAAATTTACTTGTGACGTCTCCTGTTGATTAGCAGAAACTAACATATTAATCGCAGTAAACATCTGGGGATCAGGAGAATCAAGTTTGAACTCTTTCACCTTGCCATTAATAATTGCTCCTGGCTTAGCAATGACATTCTTCTGCATGAGAAAGTCATCGTTAGGGTCAGAAGTATCTTTCGCAAACATCAGATAAGATGAACGTCGAGCCTGAGTAATAGTAGATGATGCCAATGACGACGCAGCATTCTGTGTATCTTGATCGAGAAAGATTCGGCCCTTGAGATTAGCTATAGTGTCATTCTCAGAGATCAGATACGGATATAAGAAATATGGATACTCAGTCTCATACTCCATATCTGATGCAGGTTGTCCTGCTTTGATTTGTGCTACATGATCATCAGTAATATCAGGATTAAGTTGGCGAACTTGTGAAATCGCCAACTCTTGTTGTTGAGGGGGAAGTTGTGCTATTTTTGCACCAATAGCATTAGCTTTCTCGTTGAGTTTCCTTCTACCAACAAACAAAGGACGAGGAGCCCGTAACCAATCAGCACATATTACTGGACAGCACCAACCAACTTGTACTTCTCCCTTCACACGAAACATAACCTTCATGACCTTGTAGAGAGATCGATTGATGGTTGTAGTACCAGAATAGATTTGAGCTTGTTCATCATTGGGCTCAGACTTGAGAAGTTTATTGACCTCATCCCTATCCCACCTATCGTCAGGCAATCCTCTGTTGATTAGGTCATAGAGTTTGGTCTTAGTCATGTAGTACGCACGACCAACCATCTCACACTTCTGAATATCCCTCGTATCAGCGATGAATGAGAAATCCCCGTACTGAACATACTCCCGGCCTAACTCCCCGGGATTATTCTGATCCATAACAGTCTCCATAATGCCGTATCCCATGGCTTGGAAACCATCTATATTGGCATAAGTAGAAAGTTGCCAACCATCAAAACGTAGTTTCTCTGTAAGATCAACTTCGAGTAATGACAGATCGAATGATGGGTCATCACGATCTTTGAGAATCACTGCTCTAGGAGATTGAGTGATATATTGAACATACGAGGACTGTTCACGTCGAATGTTCGTATCAATGATATGAATAGGAACATAAATCTCGTCAGGCGCAATCCTACCAGCCTTACGTTCTACCTCAAGATCAATCTCACAATACCTCTGTTTACGTGAGGCTAAGACCTTGGACGTAAGATCAAAAGCTACGTCCTTTAGATTATTAATCTTCGAGACTAGCTTCTGGTAATTTGTGGAATCTATATACTCTAGATTCTTATCGGATAACGCGTCTGGCATAATTTATATTCCTGTTTGAGCTCAACCCTTAGGCATATCATCCACAGAGAATGTCTTAATCTTCCCTGTAGATCTCTTCTTAGATTCTTCCTTACTTAACTCTTCCTGACGAGCAGAAATCTTAGAAGAGAGATGTGACAAGTGCGCCCTTGATGCGCCTTTAACTAAAGCATGAGCCTTAGCTTGAAACTCTTCTGGTACATCAATACCCTCTTCTTTACCCTCATTCGGATTACCCTCTTCGTATGAAGCATCATCACCAGATGATTCTTTGGAAATTTCTTGGTTCATGATGTTAGGGAGTAGTAGTTACTTTACATGGACCAGATGGAACAGGAGGAACAGAAGGAGTAGGATCAGCAGTCTCAGGAGTCATCTCAAGGATCGGAAATGCACTCTTTGGAACATTCGGAGTAATCTCCTTCCCATCAAGTCCTGGCTCATAGGCTGATACAGGATTGCCTTGAGAATCTTTACCTGTAATCATATAAACTGTCACACCCTGAATCACCAATGAAGGCTTATCAGAGTTGATCGTTCCTACGCTCTTCCTACTGATAGGATTAAGATAGTTGTTCATGTGGTTAGTGATTGCTTTCACTTCTGGTGCGAGAGGCTGACCACAAGTGATACAATACTTAACCTCTGGAGCTTTGTACATCTCCATCCCTTTAGTGCGAGGATTATATTCGGACATATTATTGTTTGTCAGGTTGTGATGTAACGTTCGGAACAATCTTGATCTTCGGATCAATCACAGGATTAGGAATAGTCTGTAACTTTGGCACAATGAACGATGGCTCAGATGCAGCACGAAGAGCATTCAAAGCGTTACTCGCCTCAACATGATCTTGATCATTCTCCGCTTTGAAAACAGCATCAAGATGATTCGAATTAGGTTTGATTTCTTCACTCATAATAACTATCTATTTCGTTGTTTGTTTATATGAGAGAGTTGTTCTCTCAAATCTTCCATATCCTGGAGCTCTACATGCTCAGGACTAAATCTTGGTTTAATTGTTCTTGCCCAGTCTCTTTGATCAAATACTGTTGACTCGACCTTCTCATTTGGGTTGATTATCTTCTCTGGCTCCTCAGAAATAGCAAGTTCTATGCCGTCTGATATTCTACTTGTCTTATAGTTCCAGAAACAAAGGTTAAGTGCATCTGCCCTATCAGGAGATGGAAATCCTTTGGTCTTCTGTTCGAGCTTAGTTAGTAGTTGATAAATTGATCCATCGCGCAACTTGTAATATCTCGTACACAGCTGATCGATCAGAAGCTTATCATAAAATATGATAATATCTCTATTCTGAAACAACTCTCGAACATTAAAGAATAGTTCAGTGCCTAGATTCGAATAGGTCTTAGAGTTAGATGCTTTATGCCGACTATCAATAAACCTCACATTACTCCATCCCCTGCGCTTTAATGAACGTAACATTGGTCCACCCAGACCACAATAATCACCTCGAACTAAGGCGCCTTTGGTAGTTAGGTTATACTTCCGAAATAGCTCCTCAAGGTACGTTATTGTGTCTTCTGTATCATCAAACTTGAAAGCCTCTAGACCTACTAACTTATTACCATTGCGCACCGCCAAAACAGTCTCTGCTCCACCATCTGACAAATCTAATCCTGCTTCGTTATGATCCTCAGGTTTATATTCGATGCAGAATGGATCCTTGCGCTTTGCCAAATCTTCTACTGCTCGCCATACGAATGTAGAGGGTATAACTACCATTTCATCAGTAGAACCAAATTCTGCTAGCATGGATGATTTGAACACCATGCTATTCTTACCACCAGGGAGTTTAGAGATTGCTCGATCTATTTCTGATTGAGTGATATGAGGGCAATCATAGACCGTTACTTTGTAGAGGATTACTTGTACAGATGTGATTGCTGTTAGGTCTTCGATCTCCTCACGTGGTAATCCAGATGCACAAGTGTTATAAAAGTATCCTGCTGCGGCCCCGGGAGAACTACAGTCAACTCGATGTGTAAACCCGTGGCAACGCTCCAGTGCCTCTATAATGTCCTCAGGAATTGATTTTGTTTCAGAAGTAAAGATCGCCATCTTTTTTCCTGCATCAACAGGGTGATAACCTTCTGCCTTACCTGCCTCATCAGTAGCAAATAACTTGAGCTTACTCGGCATCTTTTCACCGAGTTCTCCTGTGTGTTGGAATTCATAGTATCTATAGTTGATTTTCCACAAAGGGCCAAATACTGCATTAGCTTTGTGACAAAGCCGGTCTATATGAGCACCAGTCTGATTGTCTAATTGTGCTCCAGAAGAAGAGGTGATTGGACACTCAACTTCCCGATATCTCATACACAGCCATACAGCACAAGCAGCAATGATGTACTTATCCTTCCCCGATGAGTTACACGCCTGAACGACTGCTTGAAATGGTTTATCTTTAGTATGAGATGGATGAGCAAAGTCCATCATGAACTGTATCTGCCAAGTATGAAGTTTCTTCCTTCCTGACAATAGATCTTCATCTAACAGGTATAACAATTCTACTGGATCCTTAACATCTATTCCGTCGAAGCTATTCTCTTCCTCATAGAGGGCGCCCTTCCTTACTGGCTCAACTCTTAATTTGTGGGTGTTATTAGGTATTGAAGAGTTCGCAAGTGGGCCAGAACTAGTATCTATTCCTGTGTTAGTATTCTGAGGAATGCTTGTTTGGTCTTTGAGGGGGTTCGGCCCCTGCTGGGGCCGTTGACTACTAGACAAATTACCCTCAGGTGACCCAACCAAGTCATCTTTAACTAAATCAGGGGAACAACTCCCTGACTCAGTCTGAGGTACTGATTTAGGTGTAGACACATCACCCAACTCAGAAATTGTTTTAGCACCAGAAGAGTCGATGAGAGCTAACAACTGTTCAGGTGTGAGAGGATGGGGTTTCATCCAGGAAGTGTAATTTCTCCCCACTGTTTAGCCATAGCATCAGCGATACCTTTAAATGTCCTTGAACGATTCTTTGCTCTATCAGGGCCTGGAGCCATATGATGAATAAACTTTCTTTTGCCAAATACTCGATTAGTCTCTTGCAGTAGAGGAAGTCCCTTTAACCATAAGCAAGTCTTTTTAGTTACCATATGACCAAA
>JACTVG010000122.1 GCA_015660965.1 Methanoregulaceae archaeon | reverse complement strand
TGGCGGCGGTATTTGTTCCTGTCGGCTTTATACCGGGTATAGTCGGTCATTTGTACCAGCAGTTTGCTATTACCATTGCAATATCCGTTATACTCTCCGCTTTCATTGCCTTATCGCTGACACCGGCTCTTTGCTCGCTGCTTTTAAAACCATCGCAAACATATTATTCGTCTACTAAATGGCCGGGGAAGTTTTTTTATCGTTTCAACACCTGGTTTGAGAAGCTTACGGCTAATTATTCGCTGGGAGTAAAACGCAGCATTAAAGCATCAAGGTACGTGGTCATTTTACTGATATGTATCTGCATTGGCACATACTTTTTGTTTCAAAATAAGTCGACCAGCTTTATTCCTTCCGAAGACGATGGAAATTTATACGTAACGTATCAATTGCCTCCTGCATATTCTACAGTGCAATCAGTTGCTGTAATGACTCAGCTGATGCAAGTCATTACATCCACTCCGGGTATAGGCCATTATGCTGCACTGTCAGGTTTGAATGTTGTAACCAATGCAACCAATTCAAACTGCGGTACAATATATTGCCAGCTTAAACCATGGGATGAGCGCTCTGTTTCAGCTGAACAGGTACCCGGTATTATAAGTGTGATGCAAAAGCGTATTTCTGAAGCCGGTATAAAAAATGCCAGTATCCAGGTTATTCAGCCTTCGCCAATTCCGGGAGTAGGGTCGACTGTGGGATTCAGTTTCCAGATAGAACAACGCAATACTACTGATGATGTCCAGGCATTTGAAAAGGTTGTTAACAATTTTGTAGCTGAAGCTAACAGAGATCCGGCAATCTCCAAAGCATACAGTTATTATTCAGCCCACACACCAAACTTTAGTCTTACCGTGAACCGGGAAAAATGCGAAAAACTGGGTGTAAATATTGCAGATGTATTTACAACTATCCAGGCTTATATGGGTAGCATGTACATAAATGATTTCACTACCTATAACCGTACCTTTCATGTAGTAATTCAGGCAGATACATTGTTCCGTCAATTTGTATCCGATATTGATAAATATTATGTTCGTAATCAATCAGGGAATATGGTGCCATTAGGCACATTGATCAGTTACAAGCCGGCAGAAGCCGCTTCCCTGATATCGCATTTTAATATTTTCCGCTCAGCTGAAATAGATGGAGCATCCACGGCAGGATACAGTAGTTCTCAATCCCTGAAAGCGCTGGAAAAAATAGCTGCTAAAATTTTACCTGAAGGTTATGCCTATGAGTATTCAGGATTAAGTTTTGAGGAGATACAGGAAGGCTCTTCCACATTTTATATCTTCCTCTTCTCTATCACCTTTGTATTTCTTTTTCTTGCAGCATTATATGAAAGCTGGTCTGTGCCTTTTTCGGTACTGCTGGCAGTCCCCATAGGAGCTTTTGGCGCAATACTTACACTCACATTTCTTCGGGGCATATCAAACAATGTCTATGCGCAGATAGGTCTTATTACCCTCATAGGGCTTGCTGCCAAGAATGCCATCCTGATTGTGGAATTTGCAAAAGTTCGTGTCGACCGGGGAGAAGAACTTATAAAATCCACTATGGAAGCTGTTAAACTGCGTTTACGTCCCATTGTTATGACTTCTATGGCATTTCTTCTGGGCGTTCTGCCTCTTGCATTTTCAACAGGAGCAGGAGCTGTAGCTCGCAGAACAATAGGGTTTACGGTTCTAGGTGGTATGCTGGCAGCATCTACACTTGCAATATTCATAGTGCCGGTTTTGTTTGTGATAATCACAAGGGTTTCATATGGCCCCGGGACATTGGCTTATCTTCAGGCTCATCATGAAGAATTAATGGAAAAAGCTCAGAAAGTTGAGCAGCAGAATATTGATCCCGAGTTAGAATACGAGATACAAAAATCACGTGATTCCAATAAAACTGCTCAGTAATGATAGCTAATACATTTATCAAAAGGCCTGTTACTGCTATCGTTATATCAGTAGTCTTAATGGTTTCCGGCATTATATGTATCAATAATCTGCCGGTTGATCAATATCCAAATATATCACCGCCAGCCGTATCAGTATCCGGACAGTATACGGGAGCGGATGCACAGACCGTGGAACAAACGGTCGCAACACCTATCGAAGAACAGGTAAACGGCACACCCGGGATGGACAATCTACAAAGCACCAGTACTAACAGCGGGGCTGTGAACATAAGTGTGACATTTAAGGTTGGAACCAATGTTCATATTGCGGCATTAAATGTCCAAAACCGTGTTGGTATCGCAACCCCTCTTCTGCCTTCAGTAGTTAGTCGTCTTGGTCTCACAGTGCGTGCCCGTAATCCCGATCAGCTTATGCAGGTAGCCATTTATTCACCGAATGGAACACATAACATAACTTTTCTCGATAATTACACAAGTATATACATTGAGGATGCTTTACTTCGAGTACCAGGTGTAGGGGATATCACTGCAAGAACCGATCAGTTTAGTATTCGTGTCTGGATGAATCCTGAACAAATGGCATCGCACGGCCTGACCCCGCAGGATGTAATTAATGCACTGAATGCACAAAACGTACAGGTGGCTGCTGGTTCGGCCGGAGCTCCCCCTCAATATGATTCACAAACTTTTGAATTGGGAATCCTGGTAAACGGACAATTAAAAAATGTTCCCGATTTCGAGAAAGTTATTGTTAAAACTGTTCCATCCACAGGTGAAATGATTTATCTGAAAGACGTAGCGAGGGTAGAGCTGGGGAAATTCACATATTCCAGCAACTCATTCGTTGATGGCAAAAGGGCTTCTATTTTAATGATATTTCAATCACCGGGAAGCAA
>JACTVG010000121.1 GCA_015660965.1 Methanoregulaceae archaeon | reverse complement strand
TTCTATTCGTGAGGCCTTTTATACAAAAAAGACAACTCTTAACGAAGCTCTAGTTGGATATAAACTTTATGTAACTACGCCTGCTACTTTTGGCGTTCAAACACTTAAAGGAATTATCACCAAAAACACAATCCTATATGAACACGAATATAGATTAACTTTGTTTAAAGAAGTGAATGGTGAAGAAATTGCACAAAATCATTATCAGTTAAGTAAAAAGGATTTAGATAATGTATTACAAACTAAAGACCTTACTCCAAAGATAAAAAGACAACTTTCTAATAGGTATTTTTGCCCGGTTTCTTCAATTAAAATGAGGTTTGTTGATGAATTTGATGAATTTGATGAAGTGAAAAAATCACTATCAATAAATGAAAAATTATTCTTAATGGAAGAGAGCGTCAGAGAGTTGGAATTATTTATTGATAATAAACAGCCAACATAAAAAGAGCCCCGTAATAAATTACGAGACTCTTTCCTTCTAATCTTTTACTTCTGTTACTTAATTTCTATCTTTTTTGGTTCCACCTTCGGCGTTGAAACAGTTTTCTTCAAAGTAATCCGTAGAAGTCCATTTTCAAACTTGGCGTCCACGGAATCTTTATCAATGTTATCTCCGATAGAAAATGACCTGCAAAACGATGAATGTTTCAACTCACGATGCACGTAATTTTTGTTTTTCTGTTCATCCTTTTGTTGCTTTTCTCCTTTGATACGAAGAATACCATCTTCCAAATCTACAGAAACTTGCTCTTTTGTAAGACCCGGAATTTCTGCATTTATAATTATTTGATTTTCTTCATCAATAACATCAACTTTTGGATACGCTCCTTTTCCGAAAAAATCAGCATCAAACGCATCAAATGGTAATAAGTCATTAAAATATTCATCATACCAAGATGAAAATGGGGTTAAAAACTCATCTTTGTTGAAAAAAGATGGAACAGCTCTATCATAACGAATCAATTTGTTATTCATACTTGTATCCTTTCATTTAACAATATGTTTTATCTGTTAATGATATCCAATCTCACAAGAGACTTGGATTATTTTCAGTTACATAAATATTAATCAACTGATGAACTTTGTCAATTTTTTATATTTTACGAATAAATTCGTGATAGGGTTTTCCACATTCACAACAAAGTTCCCTGATAACAAATTGACCACTATTAATTATTATTCCGCCACATGAACAATATTTTCGTCTCATACCATTATTTATTGGTGGTTGAACATTATTAGTATCGGTAATAATAGTAAGGTGTTCATCTGTAATTTTTAAAAGGGTTTTCCATTTCTTTAATAATCTTTTCATACTCTAAATCTTTTACCGTTTCTGTATCCATCCATAAGCGATATAGCGTCTAAATAAATAACAGGTATTCCAGCTTCTTTAAACATAATGGATGAAATTTTACAAGATTCTTTCCATTGGGAATGCCCCATAGACCACTGTTTATGAACAACAATCTCTTTCACACCACCTTGTATTACAGATTTGGCGCATTCGCAACAAGGGATGCCTTGAGTGTATAACGTGGTTCCAAGAGTTGATATGCCAAATCTAGCAGCAGATAATACTGCGTTGTCTTCAGCATGAACTACGAAATTATATTTTGTTGTTCTATCATCATATCTTCCTTTTTTATCCTTAACACCGATTGGAAATCCATTATACCCCGACGATATAATGTGTTTATCTTTAACTAATACTGCACCTATTTTGGTGGATGGGTCTTTGCTTTTTTCGGCAGCCAAGTAAACTTGCTTCATAAACCAAACATTCCATTCTGGTGGCGTGTAATTAAAAAATTCGGTGCCTGCATCTAAATATGTATATGTCTGTGGTGATTTCATTTATTTTCCAATTATTTTAAGAAATGCAGATGCTCTTTGTTCGGCAGTAGAATGAACAGCTTCCCATAATCCTTCATCTGACATTACATCACCAAGCATGACAAGGTATTCGGTTCGTTGCTTAATACTTAAATGTTCTTCTGCTTTATACATCGCATCAAGGTCATTAAAGTAATCAGGGAGACTATCTATAAAATAATCGTAACCAATACGTATTGAATCGGGAGCTTCCTCAAGGTCTTGACTATGTGAAATATACATTGTAGGCAAAACAAGTATTCTTACAGGTGTTTCAGCCTTTGGGTTGTAAAACCATTTTGCCCCACAGAATTCTGCAATTGCAATTCGTTGTTCTCTTTCATCATTCATAGAATCATTATCTCATAAAATTATTGTTTGACAACATATTTTAATGCGACGCTTGACAGATATAAAAAGGGTGATAAAATGTATGAACGATGGCAACTGAACACACAAGATATGGTGTAGCAGTCGGTTTGATTAAGGATAAAGCGATTTATCTATCAAGACGGGTTGAAACGCCTATGTTTCCCAAAAAGTGGCAATTCGTAAATGGTTGGTTGTGGGGCAGCGAACAGTCACAAGATGCCGCGGTGAGAATCGTTGAAACACAGACGGGAATAAAGATTGAAAAAGACCGTCTTTATTATATCAATGCTCTTACCATAACAGAATCGAATGAATTTTATTATATGTATCTTGTTCACCTTGAAGATACGGAAACGCCTGCTAACACTGACAGAAAATATCGTTCGGATTGGAAACTATTTCCGTTGGAAGCCGCCACTATTTTGGATTTGGTTCCCGGTCTTAGAACGGTTATTAGGAAAACACGAATTTCTATGGTAAGAGTGGAAGCGGAAAAAGTAAAAACAGAAAATTATTCAGGCTCTTACTAACAAGCGAAAAAAAATAAATTTGCCATTTTGGAA
>JACTVG010000120.1 GCA_015660965.1 Methanoregulaceae archaeon | reverse complement strand
AGTATGGCCCATGAAAGTAGGTGAAACAGCAAATAATATCAGGACGAGTATTCCTGTTTTATAATCTGCCAGCCACACTGCAAAAAGTGCTGTTAATAAAATAACAAGCCAACCTGCAACTGAACTCATCAGGTGCCTGAAGCTGTATACATCCTCTATATTAAACCATTTTATAAGAATAGTGGCAATATTATCATACGACTGGCCATAATACTTGAGATTAGTAACAGGAGTATCAAGCGCAGACTGATCTTTGCCCTGAGATGCAAAATAGTTAAAAACTGCAACAGAATGATTATAGTGGAGGACTTCATCGCATGTGATGCCTGCATTTCTGCTTAAAAGCAACATAAGAATAAGAAGAAATGCAGCGGAAAGATAGAATATATGTTTTAGCCTTGCTTCTTTTATCATTTTTCCGGACCGCCATCAAAGAACTTTTTGACAAAATATACCGGACGGTTCTGCGATTCTTTATAGTTTCTGTAAACATACTCGCCCAGAATTCCCAGGAAAACCAATTGGATAGAACCGAGAAAATATATACTGAGAAGTGTGGATGACCATCCTATTACTGCAAATCCATATATTTTAGCAATTAAAACATATATTCCCGCACACATAAAAACAAGAGTTCCTATTAATCCAAGTATCAGGCAGAACCGTACCGGGAATCTTGAAAATGAAAAAATGGCATCAGCTGCCAGGACAAACAATTTGCGAATGCTCATTTTCGGCTTTCCTTTAAAACGATTATCTCTCACAAATTCGACATACCCCTGCCTGAATCCGATAAAAGCACGGAGACCCGGAAGATATCTGACTTTTTCTTTCATCGAGAGAAGCGCATCGACTGCTTCCCGCTTCATCATTGAATAATTTCCCGAATTCTCCATGTTTTTTATTTCACCAATATGTTTGAACAGAAGATGGAATAAAACAGCATAATGATCACGTCGATTTTTACCTTTTCTGCCTATTCGTTTCCCGCTTACAACATCATAACTTTCTTCACATATCTTTTTGTACATCTCAGCCAGCAGTTCGGGAGGATCCTGAAGGTCACCATCCATCATAGCAACAAGGTCACCTTTAGAATACTCCAGTCCTGCGGTATAAGCTGCCTGGTGTCCAAAATTTTTCGACAGAGATAGTATCTTAATATGATTGTTCATTTTCTGCCACAACAGAATTTTTTCAAGACTATGATCAGTACTTCCGTCATCAACAAAGATCACCTCATAATCCTCTATAAATGATTCTATTGATGAAATAGTCCTCTTTACCAGTTCATCAACCAGTTTCTCTTCGTTAAATATCGGTATTACCAGTGAAAGCATAAAAGTAAAAATGTTAAAAATCTCTATTTCTTAAGTCTGGTCAGAGCATATTCAGCCTCATCCTTCAGCTCAGAGTTGGAAACAAGTTCTTTTATAACGGGAACCGAATAATCTGATCCCATCCAGCTGAGTTCACGAAGAAGAAGTTTTTTTGAATCAATTGTAGCCTCTTTGTCTTTAAGAACTTTAACCATCATCTTCTCCATATTCAATAAGCCCTGTTCATCACCTGAAAGTCTCCGCAAATTACTCTGTATGCATGAAAGATACTTTGTGCTCTTTCCCGTTTCATAATTTCCGACATTGAAGAATGCTTCCTCAAGTGTCATCTCTTTAAAACGCGGACGAAACACAACTCCGGCTGCACTTGGAAAATCCCATGGCACCTTCTGTGTCACATCACCTGTAACGGCCCATTCAGCACCTCTCTGCAGAGTCGTAATAAAACCCACACAATGCATTGACGGGCCTCCACCTTCATCAGAATGACCCATCGTTGTATGGAAAACTCTCCCTTTACCATAAGTTATAACCATAAGGACAGGTTCATCTCTCATTGTGCCTCCACCGGCTGCACTGTCAGCAAAAGCGGTAGCAAGGATTTGCATGTTTTTAGCGGGCCCGCGCAGCTGACTGTACAATTCATCAGTTCCATGCAACCATGCTACAGGCAGACCTCTGGTTATCGGATGATCGGTTATCCTCGTCCTTACTAAAAATTCTCTTCTTTTGCCGTGAGAACCCCCGATACCGGCAGTTGTATCTGTAACAAGTTGATTATTTTTATAATAAACATACGGACCGTCTTTCTGATTGCGGTCACCCCATCCGCCCAGTCCTGTCATCTCGTTATACTCCTTCCATTTAGGAAAAGAATTATCTGCAGCGTGGTAGATTACCACCCCACCTCCGTTTTTTACATATTCAACGAAAGCATTGTTGGTTTTTTCTGACCATGAATCACCATTATAGTCGATAACAACAAGCCTGTAATTTGAAAAATCCGGATCGAAAGCTTTCATATCTCCGCCTTTATCAGGAGTGGTCATAATCTTCACGGAAAACAAACCTGTTTCTTCCAGAATCTGTTTCAGAACAGGAGAACTGGCTTTCCAGTTGTGATTATTCTGACCTGTGATGATCAAGGTCTTATAGCCTGTCTCATGTTTACAGGCAGAGAAAAAGGTTAATAAACCTGCTAATAATATAAATAAATATCTGTTTTTCATTTTGCTAATGATTAAGCGGTTGGTAATGTCCATGGTTGGCGATAAGGACGGCTCAGCATGCGGCTGGCCTTTGAATTGCCTGTTATCTCTTCTTTTTCCGGATCCCATTTAATTGCCTGTCCCGTGGTCATGGCAATTTCGCCCAACAGAGCAACAGATATAGCCCTGTAAGCTACTTCTACAGGGGCAATCGCAGGTTTTCCTGTTTTAATACACTCCACAAAGTTCTGCCAATGGTTTTCGCTTTT
>JACTVG010000119.1 GCA_015660965.1 Methanoregulaceae archaeon | reverse complement strand
TACAGGATGCTTGTCTCTCCTGGAGGAGTAATATAGCCTCCGCTGCTAAGGGACGCATAAGATTTGCCACTTCTGAGGTCAGGGAATTGAGTCTGTCCATTATGACAGGTAACGCAATTGGCAGTGAAAATTGGCTGAATATCCGTCTGAAAATGCCAGGTCTGATTCGGATTAACAGCAGGTGGAGCGAATGAATACTTCTCACATGAAGAAAATCCTTCAACTGCTGCAATCAGAATTAGTGCAATGAATATCTGTCTGATCCTTTTCAATTTCTGATTCATATTTTCAATATTGTTAAATGATTCACAAAGATATCAGATTATCCTGATTAATAGTTTTTTATATACCATAAATTTTATGGTTGGGAATGCTCTTTATCATGTAAAGAATTGATCTTTATCACCTGCTCTGCTGATATTTATTTTTTTACATTAATTTACAAGGAGGATTTTGAAATGAGCGCTGAATAAAAAAAGGCTTCATAAAAAGCCTTCTCAGAATTTCATCTATGAAGATTTCAGAATTTGTACGCATTATCTTCAATCAACTTCTCTGCGATTCGTCGTCTTGCGTCTTTTACATTTATACATTCCACTCTTGAAAGGCTTTCAATCGCCTTTATAAGTGCAGGGCAGGATTCCTGTGTTGAGAATGAGCCGATTGCTTCAAGAGCTGATTTTCTGACGATGCTGGCAGTGTCGAATACATTTACGGCAAGCATATCCTTGTAAAGTGACACATTCCCATTAAGTGTGGACATTTTTTCGACTCTGAGTGCAAGAGATTCGGATACATACGTTTCCATCATCATTTCAGCAATATTATTAAGAACTTCCTGTTCGTTAATCAGCTCCTTACCAAAGTGTTTTGAGGCGCCATGAATACAAATAAGAATTGCTTTCTTGAAGTTTTTAATGTACCTGAATTTCTCCCCGAAAAAGCTTTCTCCATCAGTTTTAGTATAAGTTATGTTATTCAACCCTGAGTAAAGCTTTTCGGCTTCTCCGAACAGGTCGAATTCTCCTTTCATTGCACGTTTCATTGCAGTATCAACAACAAGAAGCCGGTTTATTTCATTTGTACCTTCAAAAATCCTGTTGATCCTCGAATCCCTGTAACCTCTTTCCACTGCCATCTCGGCTGAATATCCCATACCACCGTGTATCTGAACTGCCTCATCAGCAACAAAATCAAGCATCTCGGATCCAACAACTTTCAGAATTGCTGCTTCAACAGCATAGTGGCTGATTGCTTCAATCGATGCCCTGCCATAATCGCCACAGTCAACTGTCAGTTTCTTCATCAGGGTATCGATATCATAACTTACTCTGTATACAGCTGATTCTGAGGCAAAAAGACGAATGACCTGTTCTGCCATCTTATGTTTAAGCGCTCCGAATGATGAAATTAGTACTCCGAACTGTTTTCTTTCGTTGGCATATTTAACTGAATCATTAATTGCTTTCTTAGCAGCTCCGATTACATTGGCTCCAAGCTTAATGCGCCCCATATGAAGAATACTGAGAGCAATTCGGAAACCTTCTCCTCTTTTGCCAAGCAGGTTCTCTACAGGTACTTTTACATCATTAAAATAGATCTGTGCGGTTGAAGACCCTTTAATTCCCATCTTGTGCTCATCAGGTCCCACAACTACGCCGGGATATTTACTTTCGACAATAAATGCACTGAGTACCCTGTCGGTATCAATCTTTGCAAATACAACAAGTGTGTCTGCAAAACCGGCGTTTGTGATCCACATCTTCTGCCCGTTAAGGATATAATATTTCCCGTCTTCGCTTAATTTAGCGTTCGTCTTGCCCGAATTTGCATCACTTCCGGCTCCGGGTTCGGTAAGACAATACGCTCCGATAAATTCACCGGACGCCAGTTTTGTTACATAGCGTTCTCTCTGATCCTTATTTCCATAGTACATGATAGGCAACGTGCCAATACCACAATGTGCCATATACGCTACTGAAAAGGAATAGCCTGCACCGGTGGTCTCAGCTACAAGCATCTGTGTTACGAATGATTGTCCGAATCCGCCAAACTCCTCAGGGATTGATATCCCCATTAATCCAAGTTCCCCTGACTTTTTAAGAATGGCTTTCATCAGTTCCCTGTCGCTTTTCTCAACTTTTTCGAGATTGGGATATACTTCAGCTTCAATAAAATCGCTGCACGTCTTAGCAATCATTCTTTGTTCCTCATTGAATTCCTCAGGAATAAAAACATCTTTCGAATCGACTTCATTTACTAGAAATTCGCCACTTTTCAAGAGTTTGTTGTTTTCCATTTTTTCAGATAATTATTTGGACTATATTATAAATCAATTGATTGTGCAATAAGTTCGGCAATATCAAGGTTTCTGATCTCCTGTTCTCTGTTTTTGTACTTAAGGCCATCTGTGAGCATTGTCATGCAAAACGGGCAGGCAGTGGCAATTACCTTGGCATCAGTTTTAAGAGCATCTTCCGTTCTCTCGATAAAAACCTCTTTGTTGCCTTTTTCAGCTTCTTTGAACATCTGAGCCCCACCTGCTCCGCAACATAATGCGAAACTTTTATTACGGTGCATCTCTACTAAATTGCCGGTCAGGTTCTTAAGTATATTTCTTGGTTCGTCATATATGTCATTTGCCCTGCCAAGATAGCATGGATCGTGATAAGTTATTGATATATTTTTTAATGAAGTGCTGTTAATTTTTAATTTACCCTCTTCAATATTCCTGTTCAGAAACTGAAGGTAATTGATAACTTCATAGTTTCCACCGAGATCGGGATATTCATTTCTGAAGACGTTGAAACAATGCGGGCAGATG
>JACTVG010000118.1 GCA_015660965.1 Methanoregulaceae archaeon | reverse complement strand
TTTGGGGCAAAAATATAGGAGTACCAAAAAGTGCATATGGTTATGCAGCATCTCTTCTTATTTCAGGAAAAATATTGATTGTACAGTACGACAGCGAAGCAAAGATCTCAATCAAGGGTTTTGATCTTTCAAGTGGCGAGCAGAAATGGGAAACAGTGCGGACAGGCAGACCTGTCTGGTCATCTCCTGTAATGGCAAATCTTGATGGGCAGACCCAGGTCATAATAAACGGAAATCCAAATGTATCATCATACGATCCTATCACTGGTGCTGAACTTTGGAGTCAGCCAGGGGTCTCTGGTGATGTTGCTCCTTCACTGGCTGTCAACAGCAGGTTTGTTTATGCTGTTACTGATTATGCGAAGCTTATAGCCATGAAGCCGGGTAAATCCGGATCCAAATTATGGGAGGACAATACTTTTACTCCTGATGTGTCAAGCCCGGTGGCTGATGACCGGTTCCTGTTCCTTACAACAGGTAACGGAGATGTCGCCTGCTACAATGCTGAAAAGGGTGATACACTCTGGTCACATCTGTTCAATAATCCTTTCTATGCATCCCCGATAATCTGCGATGGCAAATTGTGGATGCTTGACAGGAAAGGTATAATGCATGTTGCTGAGGCTTCTGAAAAATTCAAACTTCTGGCAGAATCGCCGCTGGGTGAAAATGCAGATAGTTCGCCGGCATTTTCTGACGGCAGGATATATCTGAGGGGAAAGGATAATTTATATTGTATTTCAAAAGATTGAAAAGCAAGGACGAAAATACTGTAACGGAGTGCAACTGCACGGGAAGTGATCTGACCAGGGTATTGAATGTGGTTGAGGAAATTGTTGCCTCTGCCGGCCGGGAAAAGGATAAAGTGATCCCGATCCTGCAGGAGGTTCAGAAGAGACTAAACTATATACCATCCGAGGCGCTAAAACATATCTGTGAGATCACTGATATTACACCTGGTCAGATATCGGGTGTTTCGACATTTTATTCCCAGTTCAGGCATGTTCCGGCCGGGAAACATATAATAAAGATCTGTCAGGGAACAGCATGTCATGTAAAAGGGGCAAACCTTATCTCCGATGCATTCAGAAGAGAACTGAAACTGGGACCGGATTCCGTCACTACTTCCGATATGCTTTTTTCTGTTGAGGAGGTAGCCTGCCTTGGATGCTGCACACTTGCACCTGTAGTACAGATAGATGACAAGACGTACGGACATGTCAGCCCTGCCAGGGTCGACATGGTAATTGCCGATTTTCTCCATCATGTTTCCTCCAACAAAAGGAGTTCAGAATTTAAGAACCAACCATCAGTAGCAGCTGAAATCAGGATCGGACTTGGTTCATGCTGTGTTGCAGGAGGCAGCAGGGAGATTCTCTCCGAGATTATTGATATAAGGCAAAAATACGATCTTGATGTTGCCCTGAAGCCGGTTGGATGCGTGGGAGTTTGCAACCAGACTCCTCTTATGGAAATAATTACCGGAAATAACTCTGCATCAAGATATACGAATGTAAGAAAAGACCAGGTTGAGGATATAATCCTTAAGCATATTAAACCGCGTTCCATAAATAAAAAGCTGAAATTCAGGATTAATGACCTTGTTGATACATTTGTGAGTGACAGCAAACTAAGGAATCCTGCCCTTGTACCTCATCAAAAGAGAGAAGAGATACTTACCAGTTTCCTTCAGAACCAGCTTCATCTTGCAACGGAAAAGAGCGGCATCATTTCTCCGGAATCTCTCGACGAATATTTACTTTTTGACGGATTCAGCGCATTTAATAAATGCCTTCTGTTCAGCGACAAAAGAGAGCTTATCGACATAATAAGTAAAAGCGGTTTGAGAGGACGTGGTGGCGCCGGATTCCCTACCGGGAAGAAATGGGAAATATTCAGGAATTCTGAGGGAGAAAGAAAGTATGTTGTTTGCAACGGAGATGAGGGAGATCCCGGAGCATTTATGGACAGAATGCTTCTGGAATCATTCCCTTTCAGGATAATCGAAGGCATGCTGATAGCTGGTCTTGCCACAGGAGCTGAGAATGGAATTTTCTATATAAGAGCAGAATACCCGCTTGCAGTCTCCCGGATCAGGAATGCGATAATTTTATGCCAGAAGAATGGCATTATTGGTGATAATATCCGGGGTACAGGATTCTCCTTTAATATTTCGATCTTCGAAGGTGCGGGAGCCTTTGTATGTGGTGAAGAAACGGCCCTTATAGCATCAATGGAAGGAAAGCGTGGAACACCCCACTTCAGGCCTCCTTTCCCTGCCGTACGAGGATTCAGGCAGGCTCCTACTCTGGTAAATAATGTTGAAACATTATCGCTGGTTTCATGGATAATAAACCATGGAGCTGAAGAATTTAAAAAGATAGGAACAGCTAAAAGCAAGGGAACCAAAGTTTTTGCACTTGCAGGTAAGGTGGCAAGAGGTGGCCTTATCGAAGTTGCAATGGGAACAACTATACGTGAAATAGTTGAAAATATAGGGAACGGGGTTGCACCCGGAAGAAAATTCAAGGCAGTCCAGATCGGCGGCCCTTCGGGCGGATGCATACCCGAGAGCCTTGCTGATACTCCCATTGATTATGAAGAGCTTACACGACTTGGCGCTATGATGGGATCAGGTGGTCTGGTAGTGCTGGATGATGCAGACTGCATGGTCGATATGGCTAAGTACTTTCTTACATTTACCCATAAGCAATCGTGCGGAAAATGTACATTCTGCCGTATTGGCACCAAAAAGATGCTTGATATCCTGGAACGTCTGAGTATGGGCAAGGCAACTTCTGCTGAACTGGATGAACTGGAAGCCCTTTGCAAT
>JACTVG010000117.1 GCA_015660965.1 Methanoregulaceae archaeon | reverse complement strand
TAACTATATAAGTTTTCCTACCAATTAATTTTTCTTTAATTTTTAATTTTGTTTCTTTTGTATGTTTGAAAATTCCTTTTCGTGCTCTATTTCTCTCGGATAATTCTGGGTTTTTTTTCCCATAATTAGGATTATTTAAACCTGAGCAATTTTTATGATATTCAGAATTTGATATTTTCTCACCTATTTTCCTTAATTTTTCATTTGTTTCTTTTGTTAGACCTTTATTCCAAGATGTTCTCATATCATAACCTCTTCTTCAGGATATTTCCTCCTACGTCTTATTGGATTTGTTTTTTCAATAAGTACCTTTGCCATTGGGTAATTTATATTTAATTCTGAAGGCAAGACAAATTCTACTCCTATTTTTAATGCTTCACTTTTTATTTGATTGAACCCTGGCTTTTCATGAAAAAACTTGTTCAAACCAGTTTGAATATCCCCTTCTATTTTATCAATACCCTTCTTATCTGTTTTTGTTAATCGTGTTCTTGATGTTATCTCAGCAGCAAAAGGCTCATGCCCATGCTCAGGCGATGTATCCACACTAACAGTTTCTCTTACTTCTAGCCAGTCCTCATATCTCAATCCTTCCGTTTCTTCTGTGATATCCAAATAAGTTTTTCCTTCCTCTGTGCTAATCCACTTCCCTTCCTCATCTTCATCCAGTTCAAAGTATTTTTCCCTTTCCTTGTTGTAATAAATGTTTTTGCTTGTGTCCGTATTCCTTCCTATGAGCTCCACTTCCTCCTTCTCTTCCGATGTAAAAGTAGCGGTCACAGTCACATCAGAATTCATTATCACAGTAAGAGTACCAGTGTCTCCCCCCGACCAACCGGTGAAAGTGGAATCATCATCAGGAGTGGCAGTTAAAGTAACTGAGGTGCCAGGGCTATAAGTTGCAGAGCATGTTGGCCCGCAATTAATTCCAGGGGGGCTGCTTGTT
This sequence comes from Methanoregulaceae archaeon, assembly GCA_015660965.1. Classification (GTDB taxonomy): domain Archaea; phylum Halobacteriota; class Methanomicrobia; order Methanomicrobiales; family Methanospirillaceae; genus MVRE01. The sequence goes on along the minus strand of JACTVG010000117.1, from coordinate 1,901 downwards.
ACCGTGCCTGAACCTGTCCCAGCTTTTTTAACTGTAAGCGTATAAGTTTTAGGCGGGATTAGTTTCTCTCTTTTGAACACATAACGGCTCAGATACCAGTTCAATTCCTCTATGAATCTCTTCCTTTCCAATTCAGGGTATTCATTGACTATGAAATTCCTTATTCTTGTGACTTCTGTGATTTCCCTGTTGGTAAGATTCAACAGGTTCTGAGTGGTGGTTATCCCACCGATTTCCCCCATGAAGGTTTTTATGATTCCGTCCTTTTCACTGCCCACAATCTCAGAAAGAACTTCCCAATAATGTGCTCTCTTGTATCTCCTCAGATGCCTGGCTCTTGTGGATTGCGAGGCGTAACCTCCTTGCAGTCTGGACAGATAGGAGTACAAATCGTCTAAGAATTTTCTGTCCCTGCCCAAATAATATGTGAAGTCTGACAATCATTTCACCTTTTATCCTCATCAGTCAATTCTATAAAATATTCGCATTCCTGCCCGCTGGCTTGCGGAGGCCAGACTGCATAATCCCCGTCATCATAGGGGCAGCTCCCATCGTAGTTTCGCTTACAGTTTTTGCAATAATTCATTTCCCTCAACTGATTTATAACATTTTTTCCAATTCATCATTAGTAAAATCCTCTGCATGAGTGACGCATGTATTGGTTGGCCTCCACCATTCTATTTCTATTCCTCTTCTCAAAACTTTTTTGCAGCCAATCCTGATGGATTCCGGGCATTCTCTGCATGGGGTTTGCCTCGCATCCGCCCTTACCACAAATTCCGTATCACCTTTGGACACAACATTATCTCCAGTGTCCTCCATCTCAACTGGCTTTGTTTGGGGGGTGACTTCCATTCGTTTTACCATTTCCTCTGCTTCTTTGTCCTCATCCGCATCTTCTAACTCTTCATCCAGCATTTCCTCAACTTGTTTCAAAGACATTATCTCACCTCATTATTATTTGCAGGTTTCATCTCGCCTGCGGTCTTGATTTTATTCAGGTCTATGCCCATGTGTTGGGCGATTTGTATTTGCAAGTCTATGATATTTTTGTTTTGATTCGTGATGTCCGTGTTCTGCTCTATGATGGTGTTGAACTTCTCCTCGAGCATGTTATACAAGTTCCCTGACGGTTTGAACGGGTCCAAGTCCTCTGGGACTGTGACTTCCCATTTCATAATCATTGGGTTCCTTTTCCCTGGTTGAGGTTGGGATTCCAGCACATTTATTTCCATGCCTTTCTTCAATCCCTCGAAGTCCAATCCCTCCCATACGTCATACCAGCTCTCATCAAGGCATACGCTTCTTAATCTTGTGGATATGGCTTTCACAATCATTTTATCCTCTCAGTAAAACCTTTTTTAGGTTCAAAAATAGAACCTGATGCTTTTAATCTTTCAAGAATTTTTTTTGTACTCCATTCAGAAATCCCGTACTCCTCTGCTTCGGCTAGAATTTCTTCAGTAGGAATAGGAGTTCCCAAACGTTTTTCCAGACCGTCTATGAGGTCCATTATGGTGTGGGTTTGACTGCGTTCTGCCTGTGCATCATCAAATTTGATGGCCCACTTCAACGCCATAATCCATGTGTCATGATCTGATATGAGCGAACCGACTATGTTGATGGTCTGCCTCACGGGATAGGATTTCGAATTATTCTCATAGATATCGGTAAGAGCTTCCATCGTATGCAAAAGCTCATTCCTTTTTTTCTGATGTCGTCCTATCTCGTCTAAGAGTTCATGCTCTTCTCTCAATGCCATCAGCAATCCCCAATCCCTAATATATTTTCTTTATAATAAACGTACCCCATCCACAGAACAAAACTCCCGTAGGAAATAAAAGGAATAGCCCAAATGAACACGTATATGTTGTTCAAAGCACACACGGCAATCCCTATAC
>JACTVG010000116.1 GCA_015660965.1 Methanoregulaceae archaeon | reverse complement strand
TTTTCTGCAACTTCAGCGTCAGTAATTCGGTGGATCGCAGTAGCCGCTGCGGGGATAGGTATCTCAGGATTAATCAATGTACTAATGAATTTTTCAGCCCCATCAGGGAATACCTTTAAGACGGTAATTTCAACGATACGATCAGTTTTAAGGTTTATACCTGTCGTTTCAAGATCGAAAAAGACAATGGGACGTTCGAGTGCAAGGTGTTTCATGTTTGCCAATTATACCACCATGGCCAAGTCTCTTTCGATCGTCCACGCTATTTTAATTGATAAATTTGCTGAACATTTCTCACATTCTGTGCTGACGCCTAATTCGTAGCTACCAAAAGACTATGCCTAGAGTCTATTGATACTTGCAGATGTATTGAACAAAACGTCAGTCTGTTCAACGTGCGCAAATAGGTTGCCTGTTCAAGCAACAGTCGTCTATCCGCTCTCGACTGCCATTCTCAGCATCCGCTCAGCTCAGTTTGAAACCCTGGTTAATGAGGTCTTGGCGTATGGCTATCATAATCGGAGCAGTCCCGTCCTTTTTTGAAGCTCGTATGATCCTACTCCAATTGACAACTGGTGCTGGAGCTGGAGCCAGTGCCGGCTTGGCAGCCCTAAGCCTCACGATTTCTTTATCCTGGTGCTCTAGGAGCACTGCCAGGGCCTCAGACATATTAATTGCACCATTCGCTTTTGCTATCTCGCCAGTTACTCTACTGTAGACTGCGGCTGACACTCTCATCATTGGCATCGTTTACCACCCCCAACTTATGGTCTGTTTACTACTATATTCCCTAATAGTGTGCTGTTTATCCGAGTAGAAACGGGCACGAGTCAGCAGGACAAGATATCGGACCTCTCGAGCATTCGCTGGCGAGGTCTCCTCACCTTTCAAGAGAATAATGTCTGAGGCTTTATCCAAATCAATTATAGTCCAATACGATTGTTATTGACAGCATTTTTCCCTGGGTATAGTCTGTGATGGGAGGTGGTGAATTATGGCTTACTCAGAAGACGTGATTCAGAAAGTGTGGAGGAAAGGCATTATCATACAATACTATGCTGCGGATGATTGGCGACAGGACGATTGTAGAGCCTGGATTGGCAGCAAGTATTACGGGAATCGGCAATCTCCGTATGGTTGGGAAATTGACCATATCCAGCCGGAATCAGAAGCTGGCGGGGATGAGCTTTCAAATCTGCGCCCGCTTCAGTGGGAGAACAACGCTGGTAAGCAAGCTAAGCGCCTTGTTTGTGTGGTTACATCATCAGGCAATGAGAATATTCATACAAGATAGGCTTATCGTAAATCATTGTACTATCCACAATGAGTAGAACAAAATGCTGTGAACTGTTAGTTATACATCTAGTAATGTGTGGGGATAAGGGAGGGCGGTTATGGCTATTTACGAGTATTGGTGTCCCCATTGCAGGCAAGTATTCGAGCTAATGCGCCCCATGAACAAATCAGATGAACCAGCAGCGTGTCCCAAGTGTGGATCGGAGAGTAAAAAACTAATCTCAGTTTTTGCTTCCACGGCAGAAGGCACTCTCAAAGTGCCTGCGAATGATGCACTTAGAGAAGACTAGCCCCTTCTTTTGGAGGCGCAATATGGCTCGCGAAGAGAAGTGTGTGACTTGCGGCGGGACTGGGCATCGATGGTGCAGTAGATGCGGTGGCACTGGCAAAGAAAAATTCAATCCCTGGGTGGTATCGTATGCCACGCCAAAGGACTGCAACAGATGCAAGGGTTCCGGCAGAGACCCGGATCCTGACCCCTCGTGTAAAGGAACAGGTTTGAATACGGTCACCAATAAATAGTTTCCCTTCAAACGTGAATCCTCAATCTGACGCTCTTGTGATACGCCAAATTATCGCTGTACAAAACTGACAAATGTTAAGTGAACTCGAGCTGATTTTTGCCTTGACGCAGGGAACTAAACCTCACAGCCTACGTAGTCAATGGCTCAGGAAGCGACTTGTTCGTCCCGTCAAACAGCTAGGATCGATTTGACAGAGACTAACAAAGGTTCCTTAGGGAGAACAGACAGAATCGTTTCATAGTGTGCCAGGTTTATACTGCTCCCCATTAACGGATAAGTTCCAAGATGCATTAGATTAACTTCTGAACTCAGTGCTCAGTGCCCTTGGAGCATTAATCGAAAGAAATGGTGGTTGGTATTCGTTTGCAATTGTTAGGAATGGTATAATATCTTTATCTTTTTAGGAGGGTAGCATGGGTATTATATTCAGATTTTTGGCAATAATACTATTATTATTGCTTATCATTTACACCGTCCAATTACTAGGTCGTGGTTTTGGTTGGTGGTAAATCGCCAGTTGAGAATCCTCAGCTCTTACGCACTCCCATTGTTTAAATTCAAATTACCGAGAAAACAGCTAAAAATGTTAATAATGATTCAAGTAATAAATAACATAAGGAGGAAGTTAATCATATGGTAGGAACTTATATTGGAATAGTCATTATTGTTATTATTGTCATTCTCTTGTTCCAGTCCGTCCGTTCTATTAGACCTGTTAGTCGCGGTCTGGTCGAACGCTTCGGCAGATATAACCGTTTTGCCGACCCGGGGATTGTGTTTCTGATACCATTTGTTGAGCAATTGGTTCGAATCAATATCACTGAAAATATGATTGATGCCGGATTGCAGGAAATTATCACCAGCGATAGTTTGAATGCTCAGGTTGATGCCCAAGTTTATTTCAAAGTTCGCTCCGATGAAGAGAGTGTCAAGGCGTCCCAATACAGCGTGTTCAACTACATGAGGCAGATCGTGGCACTGGCGAGAACGACATTAAGGAATATCATCGGTACAATGACGTTAAAGGATGCCAACAGCG
>JACTVG010000115.1 GCA_015660965.1 Methanoregulaceae archaeon | reverse complement strand
ACAAAAGAGCCCTCGAATTCGCGCTTGGAGCAAAAGTAGACGTAGTGGAAAGTTGACCCGCAGACATTGACAAGGGAAGTGCGTGTGACTCTTAGCACATACGAGCTTGCTGCACCAGCTTATAAAGTGTTGACCAGAAGCTACGATGCCATAAGACTCCGGTGCCTAGTATCTTGTTTGATGTCTAAAGCAAAAACAACTTGCAGGAGGTACTTGGTGGTTAGTTGACAGCGTGCATATTGTCACTAGAAATAGTATGGAAGAACTAACCAACACCGGGCCTGGCCTATCCAGGAGTATCTCCTCTTTGGAGGAGTTGCGGAAAGGTTAAATCGGCTTAAGGAGGTTCAAATGGAACTGAAAAGAGAAGCGATTGATGCCAAGTGTAGAGGATGTACAAATACATTGAACTGGAATGGTTTTTATTACTGCAAAACGTATCAACACCCGGAAGCAATGTGGACGCGGTTGGGCGGTTGCCCTCTTCGTACTCATAATAAGGCCACAAAGGTTGAGGATGGAAAGGTATTGAATGCACTTAAGGCGAGTAAGAGACGAGCACAGGGGAGGTTGTAGATGAGTTTAGAGGCGGCACGGATTTGGAATAAATATCCAAAGGTTACGGATAGTTCTATGACCTGTAAACGTTGTGGACTTCGGGCTTCATCGCTTGCAGTGGTACATTGTGTAGGAGATCCTCAAGCCTATTCACACTTTATTTATTGTAGAGAGTGTCTTGAGTATTTGAACTATCCACAGTGGGGACCATGTACGTGCAAAGAGTTAGTGGGAGTACGGAGGTAAGATGGGACACTTTGAAGAAGAATAGAAAAAAGCTCCAATAGCAGATTTACAGGATATAAGGTGTAATAAGTGTGCATTAGCTAAAGAAGTACGAATATTTGAGAGAGTAGATAAAGGGGTTAGAGGAGATGAGATACACGTAGCTGGTTGTATTAGCTGTGCAGGACCTTGGGTACGGTTGTATGGATATGTAGCTTGTACGTGTCCGGAATTGAAGAATGTAAAGAGAGAGTCTTAAGTTGTCTTGGATTCCCTTGCACAAAGGTGCTTCGCTTCTGCCAAGCCGCTTGGGAGGAAGAGGAACAACAACTTCCGGGTTCTCGCCTATCGAGAAAAGGCTCTCTTTTTCAACAAGGAGGTGGCAAATGGACCAGAGTGATCAGTCGGATTTGGAGGAGATTGTAGAGGAGTGGTTTCGGAATGTTACAATTCATAATCATTTAGGGAATCTCTCTTATGTAGATGATCCACTTGGTGCTGCGAAGAGTTTAGTGAAGTATATCTTGGATAAGCAATACGAAGCAAAGGTCCGGCAGGAGAGAGAAGCGACCGGATGGTGTCAACTTTGTGAGGAGGGAGTAAAGCATGAGCATAGAAAAGCGTAGGATTCACCAGTGTAAGAGTTGTTCTCGTATGTTTTTTATGCTGGTTCCAACAGGGGGAGGGAAATGTCCAGCATGTGGATATTGTTGGTGTCTCTCTTGCAAGGGATTTAACATAGTAAAAAGAGTATTTAAGAAGGGAGGGCTAGAGATGAAGTGGTCTTGTCGAAAATGTAGTAGGGATTTTATGAGTGATAGCCCACAGGAGTATTGCCCGGAGTGTAGGACATCTACGATTACTTGCGTAGAATGCAAAAGAAAAGATTTCAAGGATCGGATGAAGGAAGTATCAAAAGGAGTATTTGTTTGCACAAGGTGTTTTGTAGAGAAGTATTTTTCGTGTCCTCTGTGCCTGAGAGTCTGTCCGAAGGCTGAAGGAAAGGATGTTGGTTGGAAAGGAGTTAGCCCGTATTGGGTTTGTAAAGCATGCGTAGATGCAGTTTTTCTGTGCCCAACTTGTAGACAAGTACGTAAGAAGACAGAATTGGGAACTGATGGCGTTTATTGTATTAACTGCTTGTCGGTTAGACATCAGATTTATAGAGGAATAAACTCTGCTGGATTTCACCCAGTTCCGAAGTTCTTTGGGAAGAACGGACCGTTTTATGGGATTGAGCTAGAGTGTGATGTGCCGATTGGACTCGGGGCAATCTTTAAAAGAGACCAGTGTATGGCAGAGCTGCACAAGTTGCAGAGTCAGGCCAAGGGAAGTTTTTATGTGAAGAGTGATGGTAGTTTGACAAATGGGATTGAGATTGTGAGTCATCCACATTCGATTGAGGCTTGGGACAAGCAAAGTTGGCTTGCGGAGGCAACTCAGTTGGTGAAGGACTTTGGTGGATCAAGTTTCAATACAGATACGTGCGGAGTGCACGTTCATCGAGGAAAGGCGGATTTGACGGATCTCCACTTGTCGATGCTGGTGGTAGTGTTTGTGAGGTTGCAACCGTATTTTGAGAAGATTGCTCAGAGGAGACAGAATGGGTATTGTAAGTATGCGTTCTTCCGGGATGGGACGGGAGAGCAGAAGATTGGAGGATTGAATGGGAAGGTTATTTACAAGGCAGTAAAGGAAGGGACTGGGATGGCAGTAGATCGGTATCAAGCACTCAACTTAAAGAACATAGATACGATTGAGTGTAGAATATTCAGGGGGACGTTGTTTCCCAGTTCGATTTTGGCTTATATACACTTTCTATACATGACGTGTGAATTTGTGAAGGATCGGGGAACGGTGCTTGGAAAGTTGCTGAGATACTCGATACAGGATCTTTGGGATATGTTGTATGAGTTTATGGCTATTGATCCGATTTTGAAGACGTACCTGGATGAGAAGCAGATTACGAAGAGGGGGACCAAGGCAGCGAATAAGGTAGTGCCAGTGCCAAGGGATGCGGATTTTGAGCGAGCAGAGAGACAGAGCCACCCTACCGAGCAAGCAGAGGCTAGGGGTGGG
>JACTVG010000114.1 GCA_015660965.1 Methanoregulaceae archaeon | reverse complement strand
GAGGTTTTGTGCAAAGTTCTTGCCGTCCTGAATAAGTTCAAGAGAGGCATTGCAATAAATCGCACCTGTCTTTGCCTTCAACTCGATCTGTCTGAGTTTTGCTGTTTGTGGTGTGCCGTCGCTACCCTCTGCGAGGAATTCCATGCTGAATCCGCCATGCGTGAGACCGGCGCTCATGTCGGCCCCGTCCCATCCAGGGATTAGTAACGAGGATTCTGTCATCGGGTATGTCTTAACTAGCTGCCTCATAATCTCGGCAGGTAGAGCTGCGTCGAGCCATTCACTAGCAAACTGTGTAGGGACTGCAAACCCTCCCTGAGAAGGAACCGTTTCACCGAAACTTGCTTGGACTAACCGGGGGTCGAATCGGCCTGAGTGCAGGACGGTCAAAAACTCTCCGGCGTCCTTGAAGCCTCCCGTGTCAAGAGTCTGACCTTTTTTAAATCCAAACATTTCACGGTAAGACCGACCGGTAAGGGTTCGTGTTGCACGGTCTGTAAGACTGTCAAAGGAATCTCCACTGATGAGGGAGCCTTCAGGTGGAAGTGTTTCTGGTGCGGGCTCGGCAAGAAGCCCTCTCAACTCAACAATGCCACTATACAATTCTCTTTTGAGTGAGGCTTCTTTTGCAGAGAGCGGACGATTCTTAGAAGCTGCATAATTATCAATATCATTTATCTTATCGGAACACTTGCGGATATGATCTTCCACTTCTTTAACACTTTGGAAATCAGATTTATTTATCATAATGACGACTCCTTATTTTTATGTATTGGTGTTTCTTGTTATGCTGAATCCCCCTGAGAGAGCCCGGACTTCCTTTTCCAGAAAGACCGGGTGAAATCAGGCCTCCGCATGATTTCGCAACTCTCTCAAGGCATCAACCCTCGACCTCATCCATCTGTGTTTTCCACACAAATTTTTGAGGTCGGTTAATCTATGAAAGCTCACTGTCGAGCGATTATTCATCTTTGTGTTTTTTCCTCTTCCCTTCCTTTTTGTATCCATCAATGCTGCCCGACTCACTGGGCTCATCCCAAGTTGTGCACCCGTTTTGAGAACCATGTCCCCAGACGATTTAACTGTCCGATACAGAGGATTAAGCATGACGGTACCATCACCCCTACGTAGGAAGAGCCCTTCTTCCATGAGCAATTCCGAGGCCCGAATCCAAAAGGAAAATGTCTGGCAGTGACCCGCAACTAAAGATAAGTCCAATTCCGTGAAAACATTTAATCTTACTAAGAAGGGAATTAGGCGTTTCCACTCTTCAGCGGCTAGGGGATCTAGATACGAAGGACAACTATACTCCATCACTTTTCCTTCTCTGATCTTCACGACATTATTAGGCAGTGTCTTCCTTCTCATCCGTTCTCTCCTTTCAATCATCGAACACCCGAGCGGCCCACGGCTTACCGGTCCGGTGTTCCTTTTTCCACTCACTCATAACCTCATCCTTATGCTCCAGCCAAAACCTTCTCCACTTCTCTGATGCACCATATCCCCTGCCAAAAATCAGGAAAGGAATTTTACAGGATGTAGCTTCAGGAAACCGGCCATAGAACATATAATGAAGCTCCGACTCGTGAAGCTCAGTTTGCTGCCTTCTATGTACTGTTTTCCGTGGTTTTACTGGCATAATCTCACCTCAATATTTGCGCGGAGGTCTGGCTTCAGGGGCTTGTGATATATCCAGGTTCAATTCTCTGACGGCACGAAGAAATAATATTTTGTTATCTCTTATCGTGCGGCCTGCCGGATGCTCACGCCTTTGTTTGAATCTATCAACAATGAATCTTCCCTCTGACTTTATGATTTTCTCACCCTCGGCGATCTCATCCAGGCATGAACAGGCCTGACGTAATCTTTCCAAGTCATGGCTCTCACTCAGGTCATATTCTGTTAAAACTTTTGTCCAGAACTTCCGTCCCGATGCCTGAAGTCCTGCCGGTGGTTTTGGGATCTTCATATTCTCACCATCCAAAATTTTTGTTCAACCGGGGAGAGCCTCACAAAGGCCGAAGTCACCACTCGGTTATTAAACATGCCTACCTGGAGAATGGGACCGGCTATGGGGGGTCTCATAGAGCCAATCCACAGTGATATGCTAATTGTCATAACTTTCATTGCTCCTTCAGTCCTTCCTTTTTCATTGCAATGTCTCGCTCAGTTTGGAGCCATGCTTGCTGCATCAAAATTAATGTTTTGAGTGCTCTCATCTGATCTTGAACCTCTTGCAACAACTTCAAATATTCTTTCTCGAAGATATCGCTGGTACTGTGATTCTGAGAAAGAAGAGTCAAGTCATTGAGCCTTTCAATGAACAGTGCATTCATGATTCGTTCTCCTTTTTAGTTGTCATATCCGCCCAGCGAAGCATTCCAATCGAAGAAACTGTTAAGCCGCTTTACTAAAGGATTCTCACGGTTTCTCGGCCAGGGAAGGTCCATAGCGTCATGAACAAAACAATTAAGGATTTCCAAGTCATCCTGCGATAGGTCTTCCCATGTCTTACAGTCAGAATGAGACATACGGAATACTTCAGCTTTTTCTAAGAAATCTAAAGTTGGTTTCATCCGTCTGTCCAACTCGGCTTTTGATATCTTCATGCTTCCTCTCCTCGTGTTACATTATTTAATATTGTGATACTCATCATTGTGGTTTCCGACGATATGCTTTCATTGGAGCCTCATTCTCATTGAGTTCTATCAAGGTATGACCTTCGTCATAAGCAAGTTGCAGAAGTGTGTCCCACTGCCCTTGAGACATTGTAAAGATCACAGAAGGTACGCCATTCACTAACGCATCCATCGTATCTGATAATGAGACTTCATTAAGTATAGGTCTCTTCATCATTCATTCTCCGGTCAGACAGACGGGAC
>JACTVG010000113.1 GCA_015660965.1 Methanoregulaceae archaeon | reverse complement strand
TCTGATACTTTTTTTCAGGATAAGGCAGGCTGAATTGTCCCTCTCCATGAGCTACCCATATTCCAAGCTCCATCCCTGTCATGTTCCCAAGCATCACGGAGTTGTTTTCCAAAATCTTAACGCCAAAAAAACCTGATTCAAATTTATGTGATTTATTAAGCAGAAGCTCTGGTTTATCCTTGTGATGTGGATACAAAAGATCCAGTTCAACCATTAACTGACAGCCATTACAAACACCAAGCGAAAGAGTGTCAGTTCTTTTATAGAAATTATCGAGAGCAATGCGCGCTTTCTCATTATATCTGAAAGCGCCTGCCCAGCCTTTGGCAGATCCTAATACATCGGAATTTGAAAAGCCTCCGACAAAAACTATCATACTGATTTCCTTCAGGTTTTCTCTACCCGATATGAGGTCTGTCATATGAACATCCTTCACATCGAAACCTGCCAGATAGAGGGCATAAGCCATCTCCCTGTCGCCGTTTACGCCTTTTTCCCTTATTATTGCAGCCCTGATTCCTGATTTCTTCCTTCTCTCAGGTGTTATTCCAAGAGATTTAAATGTTCCGGCAAAATCTGTTATTCTGATATTCAATTCATGATTTTTATAATTCTGAAATCTTTCAAGAGCAAGTTCCGGTCCGCATTGACGCCTGTCGAGAAGATATGAAGTATGATACCATTTATCACGAAGTTTATCAATATCGAATGTCAGCGAGTCATTCTTATTTGTCACAAATAGTGTTCTTTCGTTAACCGGGTGACCAATAGAGAAATATGAAATCCCGTTTTCAAGAAGGATTTCAGCTGTTTCATCCTCATCTTTTACCTGAATAATAATCCCGGGATTTTGACTAAAAAGTATCTTAATAGTATCGTTTTCGTCAATGGCTGAAAGGTTGCAAGTTATTCCCCCGCTGGTGTTTGAAAAGCACATTTCAAGAAGGGTTGTTAACATTCCACCGGCTGAAATATCATGGCCTGAAAGAATCTTGCTTTTATGTACCAGATCCTGAATTGTATTAAAAACTTCTTTAAAATATTCAGGGTCAGTGACAGTGGGAACATTATCGCCAAGCCTGTTCAGAATCTGGGCAAAGCTGCTGCCTCCCGTTTTGAGACGATCCCGGCTCATATCTATATAGAGGAGACTCGTGTAAGGATCGTTAAATATTACCGGTTCGACAATTCTTCTGATATTATCAACTTCAGCTGCTGCAGAGATTATTACCGTGCCGGGCGAATACACGACCTGATCATTATATTTCTGTGTCATCGAAAGACTGTCTTTCCCGGTCGGAATGTTTATACCCAGGGCTGTTGCAAAATCACTTGCTGCCTTTACAGCTTCATATAGTCTTGTATCTTCACCAGGATTTTTACAGGGCCACATCCAGTTAGCCGAGAGGGAGACACTTTTTAATTTATTTGTAAGCGGAGCCCATATAATATTTGTAAGAGCCTCTGCTATAGATAGTACTGAACCTGCTGAAGGATCAATAAGTCCTGCGGCCGGAGCATGCCCGATTGAGGTGGCCATACCCTTTTTTCCCCTGTAGTCAAGTGTAATTGCTCCAAGATTATTCAACGGCAACTGTAGAGGTCCGGCACATTGTTGTTTTGCGAGTCTTCCGGTTACCGACCTATCCACTTTGTTGGTAAGCCAGTCTTTGCAGGCAACCTCCTCAAGCTGAAGAACCTGTTCAATATACTCTTCTATTTCATGAATCGAGTATTCAAGTTTTTTGTACCTGTTTTCAACTATTACATCATTCATTATTGTTTTCGGAGGGTCTCCGAAAAGCGATGAGAGTGCTAAATCTATTGGTTTTTCATTCGTAACAGGATTTTCAAGAGTAAACTGCATATCTCCGGTCACTTCGCCGATGATATAAATCGGAGCTCTTTCTCTTTCGGCAATATTCATTAAAGTATTGACATCAGCCTTTTTCATTACCAGACCCATGCGTTCCTGGGACTCATTGCCGATTATTTCCCTGGCCGAAAGAGTAGGGTCACCTATGGGTAATTTGCTGATATCAATTTTGCCTCCTGTTGCTTCCACAAGCTCCGACAAACAATTAAGATGCCCTCCTGCGCCATGGTCATGGATTGATACAATCGGATTGTTTTCTAATTCACTTAATGCCCTGATTGCATTATAGACTCTCTTCTGCATCTCCGGATTGGCCCGCTGTACAGCGTTTAATTCAATCGAACTGTCAAATTTACCAGTATCCACGGATGAAACGGCACCGCCTCCCATTCCTATCCTGTAGTTATCGCCTCCGAGTAACACTATAAGATCACCTTTTTCAGGAATATTTTTTTCACTGTCTTTCTTTTTACCTATCCCAATTCCGCCTGCAAGCATAATAACCTTATCGTAACCAAATTTTTTCAGATTTTCAAAATGTTCGAAGGTAAAAACCGAACCACAAATAAGCGGTTGTCCGAATTTATTTCCAAAATCGCTGGCGCCGTTTGATGCTTTTATTAATATATCTTCAGGTGTCTGATAAAGCCAGGGCCTTTCCAGGGTGGCTTTCTCCCATGGGCGGCTTCCGTCAGGACGCGGATAGGATGTCATGTAAACAGCAGTACCGGCAATAGGAAAAGCCCCTTTGCCTCCTGCAATGCGATCCCTGATCTCACCTCCGGTACCGGTTGAAGCCCCGTTGAAAGGTTCAACAGTAGTTGGGAAATTATGTGTTTCAGCTTTAATTGAAAGCACAGATTCATAATCTGTTACATTAAAAAAATCAGGTTTGTCCTGTGTCCCGGGAGCAAATTGCTCAACAACCGGCCCCTGTACAAAGGCACAATTATCTTTATACGCTGAAATTACACTATTCGGATTGGTTCTGGTTGTAGCCTTGATCATCTGAAAAAGAGTTTGTCA
>JACTVG010000112.1 GCA_015660965.1 Methanoregulaceae archaeon | reverse complement strand
CCAGTTGTTCCACCGGCCGTGATTTTAGCTGATCAACCAAAAGAATTGAATTCCTCCCCACAGACAAGTCTTAATAATGGTACAATCGACAACTCCCTTAAACAGGATCATATATTAAGTAATCCTGTAACCAACGTTGCGTCCTTATCCGTTCCCGACCAGGCAGTGAATCAATCGAAAAAAATTGTTGCCGACAACTCGGTTGCCCTGCCATACCAGGATTATTCAGGCTATGACCCGACAACTTCCAGCCAATCAGTGAATGATACGGGAAAAATATCTGCGAGCACCTTGGTCGAGCAATTACCCAAGGTCGGTGCGGTCAATGACAAGGCAGTTGCCATCAAAACAGGAATTGAGAGAGAAAATCATTCAGACAACACACAGATCTCACAGCAATCCATAGCTGAAGTTGGCAAAGGAATAACCGTTGACAGTCAACGAGGAAATGACGCCAAACCCATATCAGAGAAAACCCAAGCCCCGCAGTCATCCACGACTGAAGCAGGCTCTGATCAGACAGCCATAAGCAAACCTGTACCTGTGACAGAAAAAATAGCTGCCAGCACAATGGTCTCGCAGTCATCTTTGGCTGAAGTCGGCAATGGTAAAACTGTCGCCCCTCAGGACACCAAACCCATATCAGAAAAACCCCAAACCCCGCAGTCATCCACGACAGAAGCAGGATCTGATCAGACAGCCATAAGCACACCTGTACCTGTGACAGAAAAAATAGCTGCCAGCACAATGGTCTCGCAGTCATCTTTGGCTGAAGTCGGCAATGATAAAACTGTCGCCCCTCAGGACACCAAACCCATATCAGAAAAACCCCAAATCACGCAGTCATCCACGACAGAAGCAGGATCTGATCAGACAGCCATAAGCACACCTGTACCTGTGACAGAAAAAATAGCTGCCAGCACACAGATCTCGCAGTTAAACGTGGCTGAAGTTAGCAATGATAAAACTGTCGCCCCTCAGCGAGGAAATGACATCAAAACCATAGCCGAAAATACCCAAGCCACGCAGTCATCCGCGATTGAAGCAGGTTATGATCAGACAGCCATAAGCACACCTGTACCTGTGACAGAAAAAATAGCTGCCAACACAATGGTCTCGCAGCCAAACCAGGCCAATGTAGTAAATGATCAGGAAATTGTTGATGCTGACATCATCCAACGCAATATCGCTCTTTCCAGCAGCAATCATGATATTCTATTCACTGCATCATCCAATCATCAGATAGACAAAGCACCAATAGTGGCTCCCATACTATCTGGTAGTAGTGCGAAAGTACATCATGTTTTAGAATATGTAATAAATTCTGGTCCTATAGCAGGTACAGGACAAAAGATAAATACCGAGCCAAATCCTGGAAGTAATAAAATTGAACGTAATGAAAATGCTGGAAGTAGTTCAATGGCTGATTACATTTCATATAATCATTTTCTCCAAGATATATCACTCATTATTCTTGCAGGTATTGTGTTTATTGGAATTTTGGGCTTTTACCGAAGACGAGAGATCAACTGATTTCCAGAGAAACTCAGTACAAGTAGCCTCATCCTGAGCAGTTATCAGGTAACAATCATAATTATTGTGTTACTATTTGAAACAAAAATAACCTTGCTTTCTTTTCATAATATTTTTCCCTTCACTAAATAGTAACAATATGATAAATAATGTTACTTACTATAACATCAAAAATTATAGAATGGACAAACAGGGAAAACATGTTGCTCCGGTTCTTTTTACAGCAGCGTCTTCATGAATATGGCAGACAAGATAGGGAGTACAATAAATATTCCTGGAAGAAATATACTGCCTGCCTTCTCATGATCACAAACTTAAGCCTCAAGGATATCGCCCGATATACCAGGGTTTCTTATGGCCTTTTAAGAAAGTGGAGAACAGAAACAACATTTAAGCAAATGATGATTAAAAACAAAGAAGAGTATCTGAACTTCTTTGATATGTTCATAACAGAGATGTTGAAGACCCCTTATCAGAGAGAGGATGTCATTTTATCTACCTGGAAAGAACTGAAGAGTTTTCCACCACCAGATCCTGAAGTATTTGGCATGGCAAAATTACTGCTGAATGAACTTAACAATCAAAAAAGTTATGCAGTCCATTCTGCTCTGAAAAAATCTCTGTTGAATCTATTTTTGGAAAGATACAAAGATAATGAATATATTGTGACGTTCTTTCGATATCCCATAATTGCTGATTTGATCACTGCAGAAACTCTAAAAGAGGGTGACTCTGCATTGGTACCAGTTCTCCAGATGTATGTAGACTGGTGCCTTAATCGTATACCAGACGGGTTTGAAGGTTATTCTGAAAAAAAGGTGCTTTCATTCACCTTTAATAAAATGAAAGAGTATTTGGATATCCTAAGAAAAGAATCATATCCAAATTAATTAAATAAAAATCTACCATGGTTTTCTGAAGAATATATATTGAAATCGTTTCATCTGAAAGAGTGTGGTATATGATTTCTATTAACTTGTCCCTGCCTGATCATTCATGTAAATATCCAAACTAACATGTGCCAGATCAAAATCTTATCCCAGGATCTCATCAACCAGATCGCTGCCGGGGAGGTCATCGAGCGGCCGGCATCGGTGGTAAAGGAACTCCTCGAGAATGCCATAGATGCCGGGGCAGAAAGCATTTCCGTGGAAATGGAGGGCAACGGCCTGGGGCTTATTCGGGTATCCGATGATGGGGCCGGGATGGGCGAGAAGGAGCTGGAACTAGCCATCCAGCGCCACGCCACGAGCAAGATCAGCACCGTGGATGACCTGTTTGCCATTCACACGCTTGGTTTTCGCGGAGAGGCCTTGCCCAGCATTCTATCCGTGAGCAGGGCTGTGATATCCACCAGGCAGGCGGCATCACCTT
>JACTVG010000111.1 GCA_015660965.1 Methanoregulaceae archaeon | reverse complement strand
GTGATTTTGTCTCTATTCTGAAGCACAATGAAATTGAAAATTTAATTGATATTAGATTTTCAAATGAAAGTCAATATAAACCAGAATTTAATGGCAATATCTTAAAAAGAGAACTTGATAGAAATAAGATAAAATATATTTTTAAACCAGAATTCGGAGTGCCATTTGACTGGCAAGAGCCATATAAGGAAGGTGCGATCACAGTTGATTGTTTTGAAAAATATTATAGATGGCAAATACAGAAAAAGACCAATTTGAAAGAATTTATAGATTTTATTAAAGACTCTGGGAAAACCGGACTTATGTGTTTTGAACAATATGCAATACCTAAAAAGAATCAAAAAATTGCTTGCCATAGAAGTATTTTAGCTAAAATAATCAACGAATCGAAGGAATTTGAGGAAATAGTTGATTTATAAGAAAACTATATTATTGGTATATGAAGGAGCGACTTCTCCTTTTAGCTATGGCATACCCGGAGGCAAGCAGAAAATACGGTCATTCTGTTTGTATTGCTGGTATTACCGATAAAGGAGAATTCAGAAGAATTTATCCTATTCCGTACGAGATTTGGCGAAGAGGTATTTTTCATAAACGTAGATTTATCGAATACGAACTTAGGGGAAAGGGGGATTATCGTAAGGAAAGTTACAAAGTATATACCAACACGATCAGGACGCTTAAGGGGGAGATGGATTATAACACTGAAATACGTGATATATGCCAAAGGAATTCTTCATCAGTCGAAGAATTATCATCCGCATTTGATGAGGATAGAACCTCAATAGGGATAGTCAAACCAAAAATATTGGATTTAAAAATTGTTGACAATATCCC
Source organism: Methanoregulaceae archaeon (assembly GCA_015660965.1). Classification (GTDB taxonomy): domain Archaea; phylum Halobacteriota; class Methanomicrobia; order Methanomicrobiales; family Methanospirillaceae; genus MVRE01. Next base: position 2,079 of record JACTVG010000111.1, on the reverse strand, counting down.
TGAGGATACAACAATTCAAACACTTTTAGTTCCAGAATCCGAAACTCCTGAAAGACTTGACCATAAATTTATTTATCATTTTAAATGCAGTGATACATGTGATACCATCCACAAAATGATGATTTTAGATACAGAAGCGGGGCAATTGTACCGTAACCTGAAAATGCAAATGCAAAATAGGGAGATGGCCTTTATCCCAAAATTTAAAGAGAAATTTTTTACCTGGATGATTAAAACCCGAGATCCTTTTTTTATGTTGGGAACACACGCATATCATCCTAACCACTGGATGATTATTTCAGTTTTATACCCAGAAAAAAGATCACAGAAAACATTATTCGGTTTTCAGTAATTACCCATTCTCCTTTTTCCACTCGAAGTCTAACTATTGACCATTTGTTTGTCATAATTTTAGGACTAAAATTATATCTATTAATAGGTCTAATATTCATTTATGACGCTTAAGAGAGAGACAACATTAATTCGAGTAAACAAAAATTGTGATTCATTAAGAACGACAATACCAAAACCAATAATGGATTTATTTGATTTAAAAGAGGGCAATAAAATTACATGGATCTATGACCCAAAACATAGTGCCACAGTGAAGATATCTTGTTCCAATGGAAATGGCGGGGGTGGGGGTAAATGATATCAGAAGTTATAGATCCCACCACCCAATATATCACAAAAATCGATGTGCCGATTATTGAAAACAATGTAAATAACGAAAAGTTTCCAGAAGATAAATACAAAAAATTGGTGATACCTTCTGATATCCCGCTAAATCAGATAGAAGTTAAATCATTAAATAAAATACAAAAGAAGTTTTCAAAAAATGGTTTCCAATTGGATATTGAGAGATCTCGAATAATTCTTTATCTGCAATCAATAGATTTTACGGCATTTGAAAAATATATCACCGAATTATTGGATGCTGAAGACCGCACTATAAACAAAACGCTCTTTTTAGATATGATTAATGAAATTGCTAAAATAAAAAGTTACGGAATAAAGGGCAAAAAAAGGCTATACGTCACATACAATAAAGAAAGAAAAGTCGAGGGTCGCCAGTCAAAAGTAGAGCGACGTGGATTATACTATTATGCACGGAAGAATAATTTCTCGAAGAAAAATAATGATCTTCCCAAAAAAGTTGAGAATCTCATCATAAATAGCGATAGTGAAACAGTTCTAAAACAACTCCCGGATAATTGTATAGACTTGATCATAACATCACCCCCATATAATTTCGGACTGGGATACGATACATCGAAGGATGGAGTGAACTGGGAGAGATACTTCCAAAAATTATTCTCGATCTTTGATGAGTGTGTTCGGGTCCTGAAATACGGGGGTAGGATAATTGTTAACATTCAGCCATTATTTTCCGATTACATCCCTAGTCACCACATCATTTCAAATCATTTTATGGAGAAGAAAATGATCTGGAAAGGTGAAATTCTCTGGGAGAAAAATAACTATAACTGTAAATATTGTGCGTGGGGAAGCTGGAAAAGCCCCAGCAGTCCATACCTGAAATATACTTGGGAATTTTTAGAGATATTCGCAAAAGGCGATCTGAAGAAAGAAGGGCTGTCTAAAGACATTGACATAAAAGACGAGGACTTTAAAAAATGGGTCGTTGCAAAATGGTCTATCGCACCTGAAAGAAAAATGGTCCAATACGATCACCCGGCAATGTTTCCAGAGGAGCTGGTAAAGCGGGCATTGAAACTATTTAGTTACCAGGGCGATGTAATATTAGACCCATTCAATGGTGTCGGTACTACGTGTGTCGTCGCAAAAAGAACGAATAGGAGATATATCGGGATCGACATCTCTAAAAAATATTGTGATATAGCAAAGAAAAGACTGAAAGAAGTTTTACCGGGAACAGATTAATCCGGTAAAATTCCTCCAAGTTCATTTCTTATCGCATCGTGAGATAATTTTTCCAATACATTTTTTACTTCGTTGAAAAACGAATAAACTGCTTCAGAATTAACTGGATTGGTTGTTTTTCCCCGAATTATAAAAATTTGGTCCAATGGTGTTTGCCCTTTTGTGGGGATCTCG
>JACTVG010000110.1 GCA_015660965.1 Methanoregulaceae archaeon | reverse complement strand
CTCGACCCGCTCCCATGCTGGGGAGGTCCGTTCTCATTAAAATGTAAAGATAAAGATTTTCGTTCATAATGTGATGATATCATAGACGTTGTAATTTAGCAAGCTTCATAAGAGGGTAAGTTAAACCAAAAGAAATCATCCTCAAAACAGTAAAACAGTTTACGCATGAAAATTTTATGATAAGCACGCATGTAAGTTTTTCCGTCTTTTCTTTTGGATGGTTTACCTACAAATTCATAAGTCGGATATTTCTCTTTAAGTTCTTTTGATACATAGATATTCATTTAATCCGATACTCTTATTTTTGACAATCTAAGCTTTACAGGCGTTCCTTTCCATACACTATTTTCTCCCTCATAACACGATTCTGATGGGCTGACAATAGCGTAGGTAAAAAATCATCCTTTAACAAATCCCAATAATTCTCCGTGAATTGCCTTGCGGTCAAAACAATTGATTTTAACATCCCATGAAACTTTTTTCATAAAGTATGAGTCTATCACACTTCTATAAAAAGTCAAGCCCTAGCAGAAATGGAAGTCTTGAGGAAATTGGTCGGAAAGCCAACATGCTTCAAAAACCCACACCTTTTGTTGGTCGGTAGGATTATGTGAAATTGAATAACCATCAGGATTTTGAGCTTCCCAATATGATAGACGTTGTTTTACTTTTCTGCCAACACCATTTGTAGAATATAATGTTCGTAACGCCTTGGAGTGTTTGCTTGGTATTTTTCTCATATTATTCCTCAATCAATTTCCATTTGTATTTTTCGTAAGCATTCATTGTCATAGGAAATAATTCTTTACAAATGGATTTAATAACCTTTCCGTATTGTTGAATTTCAAATTGTGCATGATCATCATCCCTTAATGTAATAAAATGAAGCAAATTCTTCATATCCCAACACGCATAGATTTCTGTATAAATATTGATAGGAAGAACTATTCGAGCCATTTCCCGAGCAACGCCATTATCAAGAAAATTTTGATATAATTTGTAAGAATTCTCACAATGTTGTCTTAACAATTGTGTGTTCATATCATTGATTGATATGTCGCCCAATTCAGGAGAAGAACATCCCCAATCTTGTGCATAAATACTTCCTTGTTTATTTTTATCATCTTGTTTGCGCCACACAGTTGGTATATAAAATTCACTTGGTAATTCAGTGTAACGAGCGGATACTTCATTTAAATTTTGACAACGATGACGGACATATTGCCTCATTACGAATATTGGCATTTTTATATTCAATGTGAGTTTGACCATTTCAAACGGGCTCGTATGTTTGTTCTTCCAAAGATAATTTAGAAGTTTTTGGTCTTGCTCTTTGCCCTTTGATGGAGCCCTGTAAGAAATTCTAGCTGCCTCACAGATTCGTTCATCAGTTCCCATGTGGTCAATATAACGAACAAATCCGTAGTCTAAGACGTTTATCGTGTGTCCCTTTTCTATCATATCCCCATTATATTCCCAATACCTCTACTTTGTCAAGAGATAACGTTTATTCCATAGTTTTATGGCCAATTCTTTCATCTTGAATTTTTCTTCGTCAGACCCCTCATTGTCATCAACACTTTTACTTTTTGGCCCGTAACAACCACAATTGTTACAACAAACATTATAAGTTATAGAATTGTAATAAGACCATCCCGATACAAATTCTGCAATTCTTGTATCGGTTGATTTACAAAATGGGCATAGTTTCATTTTAGTCATAACATTGAAAGTTTTCTTTTCCACCTTTGTAATTGTTTCTTTACTTGTTTTGTCCCCGGCGCTCCAACTATGTTTCTTCTTTCCATTGCTTTATTCAAATCAAATACATCATAAACATCGGGGCCAATGTATTTGTTGACAGACTGAAATTCTTCCAATGTAAGTTTATCAATTGATTTACCAAGTTTTTCGGCTAACTCTAAACATTTTTTGGTTACATAATATGCCACTCTAAAAGATGTTGGTGGTGTATCTCTTGATATATCTCTTACTTTCCATATAGCCATAACTTCACTCATATTTTTCTCCGTCACCTTTTTTTAAGACCGGAAGAAGGTCGTTGAATTTACCTATAATATCCCATAGGTCATCTTCTTGTTTTCCATCTTTTGAACCTATGTGTAGGTCATCCATATGATTTTGGATATAAAATAACCCATTCTCAATATTTTTCAAATGAGCCTTGTATTCATCAAAACCATCCTCAGTTAAAACATCTTTTGGATTATACATAGTTTGGAATCATCCCTAAAAGTTTATCTTTGTCTTCGGTGAACTTCCAAGCAGGCTTGGATACCCAATGGGTTCTTTCTGGATTGTTGGTATCTTCATGGTCACTTAAACCAACAAAATATGTTTCCTTTTTAATGATTCTACCAAATTTCAAATCATTACCAAGAAGTTCCCAATGAAAAGAACCGTTTTCGCGTTTTTTTAACATTTCAATCATTTCAGATGTTGATTTTCCTTGAAGTTCTTTGTGAGAAAAATGGGATTGAGCCAACATTGATACACTATTTCTTGCACAATCTTGATTTCTCCAAATAAAGTAGTTCATTACTTCAATTCGGTCAGGAATTGTGAATACACGGGAATCGAAATATGCCAATGGTGGAAGGTCGGATTGCATATAATACATGCCTGTAAATCTATCCGTTCTCAATTTATTGAAATTTGCCGTGATAATAGAAGCAGATACCGAAGCAATTTTTTGAATATTTCCATCAAACCAAGCAGACGTAGTAGGTAGAGCAAAATCCGTTACCAATACCGAAATTTCATCTGACTGGGTGTAAGCAAATACTGCCCCCTGTATATGGGGGAGCATAGCAATGATTGCACTATCTATATCGGTGTATAGATTGTGGTCAAATGGTTTCTCTAACCCCTTCGTATAGGTGTGAAACGCTTTACCG
>JACTVG010000109.1 GCA_015660965.1 Methanoregulaceae archaeon | reverse complement strand
GCAATTCGCGAAAATGAATATGATTTGTTCTTTGTCGGGAAGTTTAGTCCTGGCAGAATATCAGTTATTGATAAAATAGTAAATCTGCCCGATATAGATAAAATTAAATATTTTGTAAAACTCTGGCCTGCCTATAAGATTTTTTTTCATAATCATTTTATATACAATTTTTTTAAAGCGTTTAATTTCAAAAGTCCCTGGGTAAAAAATTTTAAAATTAACTTTGAAGCTGTTGAAGGGGTAATACATAGAGAGTATTTTCTAGTTGAAAGTCTTAATTATCAGGAGATTCAATCTCTCCTGTTATCTTCAAATGTAATTCTGGACCTTCCGTATCAATTCCAGACAGGTTATACTCACCGGTTAATTGAAGCTCTTGCAAACGGTAAAAAAGTTATTACAACAAATCCAGATATCAGAAAAGAGAGCTTCTATAAGTCAGAGCAGATTCAGGTTATCGATGCGAAAAATCCGGAAATTGATTGCGACTGGATTAAAAAGAGGTCGACATTCCCAATTGATAACTACTTTCTGGATCTTGAATTATCAAAGTGGTTAAAATCAATGATTAATGCGGGGATTGCTTAAAATAAGGGTAAACCTGGGCTTCCTGGTTAATCCATTTTACCTTTACTGCATAGCGTTTTCTATCCCAATTATAGCTTATCTGCTTAGATGGAGTAAGATATTCCCCGGATTATCGGCTTATCTTATACTGTTCTTTGCCGTGACCTTCATTATCTTCATTTTTGCAGGTTATCAACTCATTCAGAAGAGACAGGATTTATTTATCAGGCATCCCTTTAATCAATATTTGTATGATATTATATTCTGGTTGATAATTCTATTATGCTTCATTAATATATTTTACATGGGCTATCTGCCCATTTTGGATCGGACGCATAATTACCGAGAATTCGGGATGCCTGTTGTTGATCCGCTGTTTAACTCTCTCTGTATTTTCTTTTCAGTAAACTATTTTCACTCATTTCTTGATACCAGGAAAAAAAAGTTTATAATCTATTTTCTTTTAATCCTTTTTATCCAGATTGTTCTTTTCAGGAGATCATCCATAATTTGGATTATTACCTCTTCAACATTCCTTTTTCTGCTTTATAAAAAGAAAGTAAGCCTCCTTATCATTACGGCAGGCATTATTTCAATACCTCTGCTTTCTTACTGTTTTGGATTATATGGGAATGCCCGCAGCAAATTATCAAAATCATTTGTTCTTAATGAATTAGGGGCAAGCGATGCTTTTAAAAATTCAGGAATTAGTTATAACCACTATATGACTTATTTATATGTTTCTTCACCTTTGGCTAATCTGCAGGAAAACATTAATAAAAGGGGTGAAGAAGTAAAAAAAGGAGATACCAGAGATTTTTTATTTTATTGTCTTATACCTGAGACCTTTACAATCAGGCTGGAAAAGCCATTGCATTTATCTCCGCCTGTCTGCAATCTGATAACACCAGAGCTGATTGCAGGAAGTATATTTATGGTCAGTTTTTATACTTTGGGATGGTATGGCATGATCATTATGTTTTTCTATTTATTTATTTTTATTCTGCTTGGTTCATATGTTAACAGAAAATGGAACACATTTGGTTTAGAAGCATTCTCGTTATTATCTGCAACTGTTTCTTTATCGATTTTTTCTAATTTTCTGAATCGTCTCGACGTTATTATGATGCTCTTTATCTATCCGGTACTTTTTCATTTTATATTTACCAAACCAGGTAAAAGCGCTGGTTCTTCATTCCGGATTTTGCCAACGCCTAAACCGCTAAACGCTGAACGCTGAGCATTGAATACAAATGAAAGTCGCGATCATTGTGCCACGTATAGATCAGTTAGGACCTGTGAAGGTTATTCAATATCTGGTTAATTCACTCACTAAATTTGATGGACTAATATTAAAAGTATTTTATCTTGATAAAAGTGTTGATAAATACATGAGTATGTCTGTACCGCTAGAGAGGCTTGATCGTCAGAACTTCTGTTTCTCTGATTATGATATTATTCACACGAATGGAATCCGTCCGGATTTGTTTGCTTTCCTGAATCGAAAAAAAATAAAATATCATATTTCGACTATTCACAATTTCGTTTTTGAAGACCTGGCATTTGGGTATAACATGTTTGTTTCGTGGTTTTTTGGAAATATCTGGCTAATCTTATGGAAACGGGCTGATAAACTGGTATGCGTCTCGGAAGCCATGAAAAACTATTATGCTAAGTGGTTTCCAATACCAAAACTGGAAGTCAGCTATAATGGAATTGAAGGAACTGATAATTCTTTTGTACCAGATAATGATGTTATTCAGGCAATTGATAGCTTTCATTCAAAAAAGTTAAAAGTTTTGGGTTGTGCGGGGGTCCTGACTAAAAGGAAAGGCATTGATCAGATTCTGTATCTTATGGCATCAGAAAAAGAATTCGCTCTGGTGATTATAGGGGATGGGAAAGAACTTCATAATCTGATTCATCTTTCTGAAAAATTAAGAATTACTGAAAGGTGTCTCTTTTCCGGATTCAGAAGCAATGCAGTATCCTTTTTCAGGTATTTTGATTTTTTTATAATGCCATCCCGATCAGAGGGTTTTGGTCTTGCGTTGATTGAGGCTGTACAGCAAAAAGTTCCTGTGATTTGTTCTGACATACCAGTATTTAATGAATTATTTAATAATGAAGAAGTTACATTTTTCAAACTGAACGATTTAAAATCACTGGCTGAAGCTTTTAAAATGGCACAGGAAAACGGCAATAAAAAAACTGATCTTGCATATGTCAGGTATCTGAACAACTATACCGCCCTATCAATGGCTAAAAATTACTCTGAATTATATAAATCAGCACAACTAACTCAACTCAACTAACTTTCTCTTTTTACTCCTAACCTTAACCTCAACCTCAACCTTCAATGCCTGACCTGGCTG
>JACTVG010000108.1 GCA_015660965.1 Methanoregulaceae archaeon | reverse complement strand
CTTTATTCATTTTACTAAATCCTTCATTCATACATTCGGGCGAACAATATTTTCCCCATCCCATTCTGTCTTTACTGTAAGTGACAACAAATTCTTTCCCACATGTTTTACATATGTGTATTTTGTTACCCCCTTTCCAATGAATACTTTTTTCACCACGTGTCGATTCGAGAAAACATTCGCGAGAGCAATATTTGCTTAACCCTTTCTTTATTTTGGAAGGATGCGCTTTAAATTCTTTTCCGCAAGTTAAACAAATTCTTGTTACAGCAGTTTCTTTTGCTTTATAATAACATTCTCTTGAACAATATTTTCCTTGTCCGGTGTTTATATTTGATAATATTGTTTCGAATTCTACTCCACATATTTTACAAATACATTTTATCTTACCGCCTTTCCAAGATGGGGCATTTTCTCCTCTTTCTGCGACCCCTCTACACTTTTTAGAACAATATCTTCCCCAACCTTTATTTATTAAACGTTGATATGTATAAAATTCTTTACCACATGTGAGACAAATGCATTTTACCTTCAAAAAACCACTTCTATTTAGGTTCATCCTTTGGAAACTCTTTTTCATCATTCCTAAACAATTTGCGGCACACCGGGCACGTAATCCACCAAGCGCTGCCTTTATATCCCCACGTATGTTTACATCTAGGGCAGATTTTTTGTATCATGCATTAATTGATTAATACTTAATATTATAAATAGTTTTCGGTTGTATATAATTAAAAAAGAATAAATATTATTCTAAAAACCATCGGGATTAAAACTTCCATTAACAATAGGAATTACAACATTCAAATCCGGAGCAAACTCCGTCGTATCATATTTCACAGAAGGATATGATCCGTCCCAATATGCCTTTATAAAAGAATCGAAATCTCCCGAGTTAATAATATTCAGATCGAAAGTTCGATTATAATAAGCCGCCGCAGAAACAACCTCTGTTACGTTAATATTTGATAAGTTCCTAACTATCGTTTGATTTTTCATAAAGATTTCCACATAAGACCCGTCACCCCAAATATTGCAATATCCTGAGCTCCTATTTAAATCCACACAACTATCATTCTTCCACACTCGTGCACTATACCCCGAACCCGGCGGAGAGTAAGTTGGTCGCACCCAGTAGAAATAATCATAACAATACTTCGGGTAATCAGAGATATTTGTCCAATGGCAAACATCTAAATTGTTTGTAGGCACAGGTGTGGAACTAATAGTAAATATCATTGTGGGTTCTATAGACACTGGTTGGGAATCCATGACAACCATAGATGTTGGTATAGGGGTCGGTGTCGGAGTTTCTACTACAGTTGGTTGTACAGAAGTACAACCGGAAAAAATCACAGCAATTATTATTAATGTAATATATAAAAGTTTCTGTGTCATTCTCTATAATCTATTTTTATAGTATTTAAAGGTTTCTACAAATATCCCATTATGCAAAATTATAAATACTATTAATGCGTATCATATTATGTAGAGTTGCGTTGAACAAGGTTACTTCTTGCTTTGGAAAGACATTTTACCCTGTTCAATTAATCTCTCTACATTATATATCGGGTCTGTGGTGTAGCGGCCTATCATGATAAATTTCCGCCGTCGCCTAATCTCCCCAACGGGTTGCATAGATTGCGGTTACTTCGCTTTGGACGAATCGACCCGGGTTCAAATCCCGGCAGACCCATCAGAGAAAAGCAAGAAGAACACCGGTTGCTAATCTCCGGTTATAGTTTTATTTAAGTATGTCAAAACTAAACACGGCAAAAAAGTCTATCGGCGAGAAGATTCTATCTCACCCTGACATTACTCTTAATGAAGAGTATGGTATTGCATTCAAAGCATCAGATGCGAAAACCGATCTTGTGATTCGCACAATTTCTTCGCTTGTATCGGAAAATAGTTTTTATAAATCTGGGTGCGCACTTGATAATGAACTGCTTCAGAGTATTCACAATGTAGCAGAAGTCGATCCCGCGTTCATCTTAAAGCTCGCAAAGTATGCGCGCGAAGATCTCTACCTGCGTACGGCTCCTATTGTTCTGATGGGAGAATTTGCACTTTCCAGAAAGAGCGCAAATGTACCGGGCGCGTATCACGCCATATCCGATACCATTGGACGCGCAGATGAAATAACCGAACTCCTTTCATATGTGATGGAACAAAATAATGCGCGCGGTATCTATAAAGGGAAGGTTCCGATTGTTATCAAGAAAGGAGTAGCAAAAGCATTCAATAAGTTTGATGCTTACAACTTTGCAAAATACTCTGCGAAAGACAAATCAATCTCTTTGCGCGATGCACTTTTCATTACACACCCCCGACCGAAGGATGAAACACAGGAGAACATCTTTGATAAAATTGCAAACAACACTCTTGAACCCGCCGACACGTGGGAAGTCGCCATTAGTAAAAACGGATCGACAAAAGAAGCATGGGAATCTATTTTACCTTCTATGAATTTCATGGCAGTTCTCCGCAACTGTAGGAATTTCTTACAGAAAGATGTAGATATTGATCCCGTTGCAAAAATACTTTCCGACCCGAAACAAATAAGGAAATCGAAGCAGTTCCCTTACAGGTTCCTATCCGCATATAAAGAGATTGAAAACGAACCCGGTTCTACAAAACTTCTTGGTGCACTCTCGGATGCCATTGAAATAAGCGTAGAAAACATTCCGGAGTTTAAAGGCAAAACGTTTGTCACTTGTGATACCAGCGGATCGATGGATCAGAACGTTTCCGAAAAATCAAAAATAACACTCAAGGAAATTGGTTGCTTATTCGGAGCGATGGTTAACAAAAAGTCAACTGATGCCATAACCTCTATCTTTGCAACCGATCACGTTCCTGTTAGTTTGAACCCACGCGACTCCCTGTTCACAAGCATGAAGAAAATGTTTAAAACAAATACCAATGGGTGCGGTACAGAAGCATGGAA
>JACTVG010000107.1 GCA_015660965.1 Methanoregulaceae archaeon | reverse complement strand
AGGCAGCCAGAGCTGCTATAATGATACCTCCGATCAGTCCTTCCCAGGTTTTCTTCGGAGAAATACGCTCCATCAGTTTATGACGTCCGAAAGACATCCCGGTCAGGTATGCACCCGTATCGTTTGCCCATAAAAGAATAAAAAAGCCAATAATTATTCCGGGTGAGAAAATTATATTGGCATGAGGAAGCAATGAATTAAGCCCTGTTCTTGAGAATGCTGCAAATGGAAACATCGAAAACGGTATTGCAGTATAAAGTACTGAAAAAAATGTATGCGACAGTGAATCAAATGGTTTATCCTCCTTCCTGTATAACTCAATGACCATTATTATCAACATCAACGGAATAAGAACAAGGAAATATTTTTTTGGAATCATTCCTGAAGCAATCAATGTTGAAATAGTATATGCAGCAGTCCCTGTAATAATTCCGGATACCATTTGTGGCCTCACACCAGTGTTCCTTATCATCAGGTAATACTCATACTGTGTTCCGACAAGCATCACCAGTCCGGTAATAAAAAAAGAGAATGGATGAAGCCAAAACCCTCCCATTACGAATATTACTATCCATGCTCCGGTTAAGGTCCGTCTGAAAAAAATATTCAAAACTGCAGTATTTTATTCTTTACCTTTCGACTTAGCCTTTTTCACAGTTTTCTCAGGAGATGGATTTTCTGTGACAGTTTCATTTTTCGCTGATGCGACTTTTGTTTTCTCAGGTGATGACTTGGCTGATTTTTGTCCATTTTTACCTTCTGTGCTGTTTTCCTTTTTATCTGGTAATAGTGCCGATTTGGCCTCAGCTTCTCTCTCCTCCTTTAATAAGTCAGCTTTTCTCTTGCCAAATATCCTTTCAAGATCTTCGGAGAAAATTACCTCTTTTTCCAGAAGCAGCTCTGCAAGCTCGGTAAGGCCTTTCATATTATTTTTAAGAACTTCTTTAGCCCTCAGATACGATTCTGCAATTATCAGGTTAACCTCCTGATCAATAAGTTCAGCCGTCTTTTCACTATATGGCTTCGTGAATCCAAAATCGGATTGCCCCGATGAATCGTAAAAACTTATATTACCAACTTTATCACTCATCCCGAAAAACGAGACCATAGCATAAGCCTGTTTTGTGATTTTCTCCAGATCGCTGAGTGCCCCGGTTGAAATTCTTCCGAAGACAAGTTCTTCAGATGCTCTGCCTCCCAGTGCATAGGCCATTTCATCGAGAATCTGTTCGCGTGTGGTAAGCTGACGTTCTTCAGGAAGATACCATGCTGCTCCGAGAGCCCTCCCACGAGGTATAATAGTCACTTTTAGCAAAGGGCTGGCATATTCAAGCAACCAGCTTACTGTTGCATGCCCTGCCTCGTGATACGCAATTGTCTTTTTCTCCACGGGCGAGATTATCTTGGTTTTTCGTTCCAGTCCCCCTACAATACGGTCGACAGCATCGAGAAAGTCTTGTTTCTCAACAACTGTCTTGTTTTTCCTTGCTGCAATAAGGGCCGCTTCGTTACAGACATTTGCAATATCAGCGCCAGAGAAGCCAGGAGTCTGTTTGGCCATGAATCCTATATCAAAACTTTTTTCAAGTTTAATAGGGCGAAGATGAACTTTAAATATAGCTTCCCTTTCGACAAGGTCAGGAAGCTCGACATGTATCTGACGGTCAAAACGGCCGGCACGCATTAGTGCCCTGTCAAGAATATCTGCCCTGTTTGTGGCAGCAAGAATTATTACTCCCATGTTTGTACCGAAACCGTCCATCTCTGTAAGAAGCTGGTTAAGGGTATTTTCTCTTTCGTCGTTCGATCCAAAATTTGCATTGCGGCCTCTGGCACGTCCCACGGCATCAATCTCATCTATAAAGACAATACATGGTGCCTTTTCCTTTGCCTGTTTAAACAGATCTCTGACCCTCGAAGCGCCGACGCCGACAAACATTTCAACGAAATCTGAACCTGATATTGAAAAGAATGGAACGTTTGCCTCTCCCGCAACTGCCTTTGCAAGCATTGTTTTTCCTGTTCCGGGAGGACCTATCAAAAGTGCACCTTTGGGAATTTTACCCCCAAGGTTGGTATATTTCTTGGGATTCTTAAGAAAATCAACAATTTCCATAACTTCCGTTTTGGCCTCTTCAAGACCGGCTACATCATTGAAATTTAACTTGACATTTGTATCCTTATCGAATATCTGGGCTCGTGATTTGCCAACACTGAAAATACCTCCTGCTCCGCCTGCCCCGCCACCCGACATACGTTTCATCATGAAAAGCCAAAAAGCAATCAAAAGAACAGGCAGTAACAGCCATGAAAGTATATCGCCAAACCAGTTTTTACGTGTTTGATAATCAGGATAAATAAGATCCCTATCAGCGTAATCTGCATCCTTTTGAGCTTTCAGGAGGAAAGGTTCAAAACTGCTGATATCGCCTATATTATAAGTGAAGTTTGGTTTGGGCAGGGATATGCCAAAACCAGTTCCCGGTTTTGACAGTTTAGGATATCTTCCCGATTCAAGCGCATCCTTTTTAAGGTAAATTTCTGCTACCTCTTTATTAACCACAACTATTTTTTCAATATCATGATTCGCGATCATTCCCTTTATTTCGCTTGTCGTTGTCTGCTGTACAGTTTTCCCGTTGTTGAATAATGAAAATATAATCACTGATGCGGCAAGAATTGCAAAAATCCAGTTGGTATTAAAACGTGGTTTCCCACCTTTATCAGGCTTTTTCTCCGGGGCCTGGTTATTATTTGTATTATCTGTCATATGTCTTACTTACTGTATTTTATCTTTCATTGCTTCAATTGCTGCATCAGCCCAGAGCGATTCCAGACTGTAAAAATTCCTGTACTCTTCAAGAAAAACATGAACAATCACGTTTCCATAATCAAGAAGTACCCAGAAACAATTGTCAAGCCCTTCAATATGCAATGGTTTTTCAAATGCTTCCTTTC
>JACTVG010000106.1 GCA_015660965.1 Methanoregulaceae archaeon | reverse complement strand
TTTAGAAAAAATTGTTCAAGTTGGTTGCAATATTCCACAAATCGATTTGGAACTTATTCAAAGCTTTTTATATTCTGAACTTGAAAAGGTTTTAAAAAGTATAAACCAGGATAATCTTGATAAAGATCGATGGGCGTCTCTTTTATACAACGGATTTGTAAACCTCTTTACAACACTAAGAGATGTTAAAAGATATATAAACAGCCTTGACATGACGCTCAAAATGATTCATCCCGAAATAGATATTATCGATTATATCGGGCTAGAAGCGTTAAGAGTGTTTATTCCAGAGGTATATCGAGGAATTGCTGAAAATAAATCAATTTTTCTACAAATAGAAATAATGAATATTGATCTAAACCAACAGAAACAACAAAGCAAAGAACAACTTGATAAAATATTTGCAACTGCTGGACCAGACAATGTCTCAATAGCGAAAGATATTTCGTTGCAGTTATTTCCCCAATTGAACCAAATTTATACTAACTCAATTTATAATTCTAAATGGTATATACAATGGCGAAAAGAAAAACGAATATGTACTAAACAATTTTTTGACACCTACTTTCTTCTTAACACACCAAGTGGAGAAATATCTCAATATGAATTAGACCTTATCATTCAAGAATCAATGCCACTCGATCAAATTATTGTAACGCTTACACAATATGTTTCTGACAAGAGAATCAGGAAACTTGTTCTAAAATTAAATGACCGAATAACCACAATTAATTATGACCGATGCAAAGTGTTGGCATCAGCATTTTCAATAATTTTGGGCACGATGCCAGAGTTGAAAGAGGGTATTTTAGATGTTGGGAGTGATGTTGAACAATTTTTCTTAATAAAAGATTTACTTCTCAGGATTAATGAAAGCGATCGTTTTGATTGGTTTCTTAATGGTGTGAAAAATGATTTCCCCTTATTCTCTTCGGTATATATAGTGAATAATGATTCATCAACAGATAATAAACCACGTGATAACCCGATTTTTTCAGAAGAGCAGCTTAGCATTTTAAAGCAAACGTGTATTAAGAAAATCGAATATTTCGCATCTGTTGAAAGGCTTTTTACGCAGAAAAATTTTTCATTCATCTTATTAAGTTGGAAAGAATGGTCTAGTAGTAACGGAATATTTAAATTGTTTTTAGAACAAACATTAGTAAATTCAATTGATTTTATACAATTTATCACGGCTTTTGTAAAAGAAACGCGAAGCCAAAGTGTTACTAGCTACATAATAAAAACTGAAAAACATATGGACTTAAAAGGATTGCTAGGATATTTTTCTATAAAAGAAATTGAATCTGCTTTTAATAATGCTGAAAGATTTGAACAAGCGCTAATTGATAATGCACAAAAAGAAGCACTAAATTTATTGAAAAAAGCATTACAAACACCTCCGCAAGACATACCAAGTGCTGAAATCATAAACTAAGAATGAATCGCCTATGTTCCCCACCTCCAATCTTCTCCCCACTCTTGATTTCCTAGACGACCTCAGCCTCCACAACGACCGGGCGTGGTTCAACGCCCACCGCCCCGCCTACGATTCCGCCCGTTCCTCCTTCGAGGCCTTCGTCGATGAGCTCATCGACCGTCTGCGTTTCAGCGACGACCTGCAGGACCTGGCCGCCAAAGACTGCCTGGCGCGCATCTATCGCGACGTGCGCTTTTCCAAGGACAAGTCGCCCTACAAGACCAATTTCGGCGCCCTGATCGGGCGCGGTGGCTGGAAGACTCCCAACCTGCTGGGCTATTTCATCGCCCTGGAGCCGGGCGGCAAGAGCATGGCCGCCGGCGGCCTGCACGATCCCACCCCGGATCAATTGAACCACTTTCGGCAGGCCATCGACCGAGATGCCCAGGCGTTTTATCGGATCACCCAAGCCAAAGGTTTTGTTAAGGAGTTCGGCGCGGTGGCCGGCGAGCGCCTGAAGACCGCTCCCAAGGGTTACGAGCGCGACCATCCGCGCATCGACCTGCTGCAATTGAAGCAGGTCTACGTGATGCACACCTATGCGGACAGTGAAGTATTATCGCCCGATTTCGCCGACCAAGTGATGGATGCCTGCCGGACGATGAAACCGTTCCTGGTTTATCTCGGTAACGTGAGCCAATAGCGGAACAAACTAATACGAGATCGGCGGCAAGTTTCGCTGCTGATCTATAGATGCCTATGTCGCATTGGAATAGTCAACGATCAAGTGGTCGGCCAGAAAGATTGAGATGAGGGGGTTTCGCGTTGTTCGTCAGCCAATTCCTGTTTTGAGCCGTGATCACATTCCTGCCCGTCCCGGCATTGCTCGCAACAGTAGTACTTGTTCTCGAAAACGACCGCAGCCCCGATGATTTCCGCACCACATCCATCGCACCAGAGAGTATTCTCGATCCAGACCATGGCTCCTCCTTCCCAGAAACATCCCAGTAGATAAAATAAACCGTTCGCTTCCTTACGAACAGCCCGGCGATGCTCGTGCCTGAAAGGTGGTCGGTGAAAACGGAAATCAGGCCTCTATTAAGCTCATTTGGATAATGGATTAATCACAGTATAGGCTGCGCATCGGCGAAAGTCAATACACCGATCACCTCCATCACACCATCCTAATTTGTAGCAGCCTCATGCGATCATTATTGGATATATTAGATAATATATGTTATTATTAATTCATCGTAGTCCTTCTGCCGTAATGATGAGGATACTGATATGCAAAAAATTACCCCCTTCCTATGGTTCAACGATAACGCCGAAGAAGCCGTGAAATTTTATGTGTCTCTTTTCAAGAACTCGAAGATCGAGACGATTGCCCGCTATGGTGATGCAGGCCCGGGGCCGAAGGGCACGGTGATGTCCCTGACCTTCCAGCTCGAGGGGCAGGAGTTCATGGCCTTGAACGGCGGCCCGGTGTTCACCTTCTCGCCGGCCATCTCGTTCTTCGTCGATTGCGAGACTCAAGAGGAGATCGACATGCTTTGGGAGAAGCTCTCCGAGGGTGGAGAAAAGCAGCAGTGCGGCTG
>JACTVG010000105.1 GCA_015660965.1 Methanoregulaceae archaeon | reverse complement strand
CCATCAACTTCTGCGACTAGCGAAATGGTCAGCGCATTGGCAGCACGTAACGCATTTATTATGAATTGCTCTGTGTGATTGCTTATTGCAAGGTTCTGGAAAGCGGTTATCGTAACTTCGGATATTGCCTCAATATCTGAATGCGTTTCATTTCTTATGATCATTTTGGACTCCATATTCTCACAGGATATTTATTTGGTGGCTAACGCACCCGCTCACAGGTGAAGGCCACGTAGTGGCCCGAATCCTTGTGCAGTGGGATGTTAGATGCCATACGTGACTTCGTCACGAAACAAAATAGAGAGCAACCAAGGGCACCAGATTGAGCAGGAGTATGCCGATCTTGTAAACAGCAAGACCTGCGTAATGAATGGCGTCAAAGGTCTCAACCGAAAACTTGAACCAACGACTATGCAATCCGTACATCCAGTCATGGGCAAAGACAAAGAAGCCGAACCAGATGAATAGAACTGCATAGTTGAGACCTACACACCAGAGAAGAACATTTTTGATCTCATTCATCGTCATGACTCACCTCGATGGCATCTAACGATACGCATCACCGGCGGCTTTAGCCGTCCGGTGGATGTGATGGTTATACGATCCTGTTTGAATGATCTGGCTCCTAATTCACATTTTATAATCTAACATCAATTAAGAGTGGAATAATTGTAGTTGTTGTATCCTCTGTCTTAATGAGTATACACATAAGGTTACCTTTCCCTTTTGCTCCAAGTGCATCATAATTTATCCGAGATATCTGAATGGAAATTACACCAGCACCAGGCTTAATTGGATTTTGGGCTATTTGCTTGTAAATTTTTTGTTTGGTTGCATCTAACTTAGATAGCTGGGGAAAGGATAATGGTACATCACGAATAATTTCTATCAAATTAGTTATGAAGATAGTCCAAACTCTATTGTCAGAAACTAAAGTATCATCAACACCAATGCGGCCCAAAAATGATTTTAGTTCTTTCCGTAGAGCTGGATATCCTATTGCTGAAGAAACTTTATTTTGTATCTCTTTCGTATTTATAGAGTCCTTAACGTTGACAAAAGCATCATTAATTTCTGCTAGTATTCTAAGACCAGTGTTTGAATTAGTAATTTCAATATGAGCTACCCAATTACAAAAGAGCCTTATAATTAAATATGACTCCTGATCGGATTGTGGCATTTTATCCAACAACTTTCTAACCAGAATCATCAGAGAGCGTATATCTGCTTCTTCCAAATTTTCATTCTTGGCAATTGCATTCCTGATTTTTGTGATTATGTCGTTTTCCATACTGTCCTAATTCATTTTCGTATAACGTGCCGATCAGCCGCGGCCGAAGGCCGTCGGCTGGAGTGACTGGTTATGCTTTTCTTCAATCTTTGTCACTAACTTGCGCCATAAGATGAGTTAATTGATGCTCGATTTTATTTATTACCCCCTTCAAGAGAACCTCATATGAGCTACTTGTGACTATATGCAGGTGACTAATGTTATAGCGAAGCTCACTCACCGTGAGCCTGAAAGTGTACTCACGACCAATAAAGAAATCACACTCATTAAACATAGCGGGTTTGCCAAGCAATTTTCCATCGGAATCATAGTCAACGCACCACAGAGTTCCTTCTGGTATAACTAAAATTGGAAACACAGCACAAGACCTATATTGTTTATCTTTCTGGTAAATGAATTCACTCACCAAGTCATGACAAGATGCAATAGCTTGTGCCCACTTGTCATATATCTCACTATCGCTTGAAACAAACGAACCATCGTTTTTAATGCCGAGTTGATTAGATGCTTTTCCGACAGGTTGTTTGGGCATATACAGTGAATCTGCTCCACGGATCATATGACATTTAGCACCATCCCATCCAGAATAACGTGTAATAGAAACTGTATTATAACTATCATTGTCAGGTCTTGGCACCCTTGAAATGACCAGTGGATATGAAGGGGAGAGTGCTTTACACTCCACAGCAAAATTGATTGAACTGGTTCCAGACACATTCTTTGCTCTGATATCATACTGTCGAGGCTTGTCCGTTACAGGATCAATATAAGTTCCTCCATGACTACATTTTAGACCAAGACCAATTGTAGATTTCAGTATTCTCATTTCCAAGGCGAAATCGTCGTTTTGTTGCAGGAACTCTAGAATATTGTCGCTCGTAATTGGTTTGTCGTTAATCTTAGTCATTGCAGTTTAGTAATTGAGTTGACATAATTTACAGCAGCAGTATAACGTTGCGGATCACCGGCGGCGTTAGCCGTCCGGTGGATTGGCTGGTTATACTTTTTAGTTGTTTGGTTTTAATATAACTTCAACTATTTCTTGTTTTTATGACCCCTGCACTCAATAATTCTCTCTCAATTTCAGTGACTTTCTCAATTACAGAGTCACGGAACTCGACTCTTGAAATACCATCAAGATCGCTATGTATTTTCGTGCCATGTTTGAATAGTATGCTTACTCTGTTTCGCCCCAATCTACCATAAAACCAGCCTAGTTCAAAAATTGCATTGGGCCTTGCTTGAGCATACTCATGGTCGGAAAGATTAATAACATCATCGGGTGTAAATACAGCTAGAGCGAAAATAGCTCTCTGTGCTTCTTCCTCGAATTTCTCAATTATCGTACGGCCCTTGCCTGGCTCACCAGATAAAACAATAGGTTCTAGTTCCCATCGATCACGAAGAAGTTCTTTAATACGGAGAACATTTAACTCGTCATGCCCATGTACTATGAATACTGCCCTGGATGTAGATGGAAATGCCTGAACTGTAGCTATCTGAGGGTCAACTGGACTTGGAACATCGAAAATATCCTCAGGATGCTTTGAAAGTTCCTCAGATAGTGTAAGAAGAAAAGCATCATACATCTGAAGCTCCTCGCCCAGATTTTTCATATGTTGGCCCATGTGGAATGAACCCTTGCGCTTATCTCGCAATTTTCCAGCCTCAAGAGAACTTATCTGCTCACCTATTGCTTTTACAGCTCTTTCCTTCCATCGTTTGAGCC
>JACTVG010000104.1 GCA_015660965.1 Methanoregulaceae archaeon | reverse complement strand
CGTCGGACCAGCCAATATATCAATTCCTACACGTCCAAACAATTGCCTTTTAGCTTCAGCTATATAGGCATTTCCTGGACCGACCAGCATGTCCACTGGAGCAATAGTTTCTGTACCCAAAGCCATAGCTGCCATCGCCTGAACGCCACCCATAATATAGATTTCATTTGCACCTGCTAATGCCATGGCAGCTACGGTCGCAGATGGGATTCGTCCATTGATTGGAGGCGTGCAGGCAATCACCCGTTTAACGCCTGCTACATTTGCTGTCAAGACACTCATATGAGCTGAGGCAACCATCGGGTATCTTCCTCCAGGAATATAACATCCTACACTATTAACAGGAATATTTTTATGACCCAATGTAACACCAGGAAGTATTTCTACTTCAATCTCACGAAGAGCTGCTTTTTGATGTTCAGCAAAACGCCTTATATTTGCTTGAGCAAACTTGATATCATTAATTGTTTCTACAGGTGATCTTTTAATAATCCCTTCAATTTCTTCTTGAGAAAGTTTAATATTCGGTGGTACCCATTTATCGAATTTCTCTGATAATTCTCGAACAGCTAAATCTCCCCGAGCAGCTACATCTTCGATTATTTTTTGAACCGTTTCAATTAATTGGGCGCCTGCTTTTGCGATTTCTGCAATGCTTTTTCCTGTCTTTAAAAACTTAGCCATCTTTATTCCTCCTCCTCCCTATTTCTCCCGACATCTTAGAGTGCTTCATGTAGAATCCCGTTCAGCCTCAGCTGCGAAAACTGCCATTCTTAAAATATTATGTATCGTCTCTGGAGCATATACTTTTTCTGCCAATTCCTTAAATTCAAACGCTATAGATTTACTTCACGTTTTTCTACCCTCTTCAAAGCTGGGCAATCTGCTCAGTCTACACCAACTACTTTCAGAATTTGATTGATCTCAATCCCTTATTCATACAATACCTGAGTGCCCAATCAATTCGAGAATACTTCATTTTCTAAAAAACACAGGATTCAGAATATTGTCGATGGAGAATATTTGGTCCAACGTCTCCTTGTCGATGCCGCTTTTTTCCAGGGCAATATCGTACACAGCACGACCAGTCGCCAGAGCTTCCATAGCAATAAGGGTAGAGCCTTCGTAGCCGATTACCGGGTTCAGTGCAGTCACAATGCCAATGCTGTTCATGACCATTTCGCGACATCGGTCACGATTAGCAGTAATCCCCCGTACGCATTTATCTTCCAGTACACAACAACCC
Organism: Methanoregulaceae archaeon; assembly: GCA_015660965.1. Classification (GTDB taxonomy): domain Archaea; phylum Halobacteriota; class Methanomicrobia; order Methanomicrobiales; family Methanospirillaceae; genus MVRE01. Next base: position 1,776 of record JACTVG010000104.1, on the reverse strand, counting down.
CGCTGTAGCATTTCCAGCATTACAAAAAGATCAAAGGCCATGACCGGCTCCATTACGTTTAGTTGAAGTTGGCCTGCTTCAGAAGCCAGCGTAACAGTTAAGTCCATACCAATCACCTGGAAAGCTATTTGATTGACGACTTCGGGTATAACCGGATTCACTTTGCCCGGCATGATGGATGAGCCTGGTTGCAACAACGGAAGGTTAATTTCGTTGAATCCGGCTCGCGGGCCTGAAGAAAGTAAGCGCAAATCATTGCAAATTTTTGAAAGCTTTACAGCTACTCGCCTGAGCACCCCTGAAAGTTGTATGTAGGCTCCCGTATCCCAACTTGACTCAATCAGATCGATTGAGCGTGTAATCGGGAGTCCTGTCAGCTTACTGAGGTTATCGATGACTAAAGATGCATACCCTGGAGGGGCGTTTATTCCCGTACCAATTGCTGTGGCCCCAAGATTGACTTCATAAAACAGCGATCTAGCAGACTCAAGCCGATCAACATCCTCTTTGATGGTCGTGGCAAAAGCACCGAACTCCTGGGCAAGAGTCATCGGTACGGCGTCCTGTAGATGAGTGCGGCCCATCTTGATGATAGTTTGAAATTCCATCGCTTTTGTTTGGAACGCTGAGGAAAGCGACGTCAAAGAATTCTCCAACTCCGGGATGATAAGCAACAAGGCTAGCCTGATGGCCGTTGGGTATGCGTCGTTTGTCGATTGGGAACAATTTACATGATTGTTTGGATGCACTATATCATACCGCCCCTTATTTTGTCGGAGGATCTCCAGTGCCTTGTTCGCGATGACCTCGTTTGCATTCATATTTGTAGAGGTTCCTGCGCCGCCTTGGATTGAATCTACTACGAACTGATCGTTCAACTCCTCAGAAATTACCGCATCACATGCCGCAATAATAACCTCCCCAACGTCTCTGGGAAGCACTCCGAGATCCATATTAGCCATGGCTGCGGCTTTCTTTACATACCCCAAAGCTTTGATCATCTTGGGTTCGATCGAAATCGGAATATCTGTAATCTTGAAGTTTTCCACGGCTCGCAGAGTCTGAATACCAAAATAGACATCTATGGGAATCTCTTTTACACCGAGCAAATCGTGTTCGATACGCATTTTACTACTCATGGAAAACCTCCTTCTGAGTCCTTCTCACGGTTCTCAAAGATTTTTACAGAAAGATGATATTGGTATGGCATTTAATTCATGCCCATAATTCTTAGAGCTCCAAATACGTTTAAACATTGCTGTAAATGAAATTAGATCTAGGCTCGATGGCCTGCTCAAATTCCTCTTGGAAAAGACAACAATCACCATGTTACTCAACAACCACGATATGATAGATCTAATGAAATCTGGTTCGCTTCTATTTTGACAAACCAATATAGCTGACAACTTGTTTATTTCTGAATATATTTGTAGTTTTCCTCCAAGCATAGCTCAATGCATTTCTCTTTGGTTGGTATGCCATATTGATTCCAGCCACGTAGCACATAGTAATCATCGAGCATTTTCTCAAAATCCTCTCTTTTAAGGGTTCGCCCCTTTGCTATCCCAGTCTGTAAAGAGTCTTTAAATATTCTTTCGGGCAGTTTATCATCCTTTCTTGTGAAACCTTCCCGTACATTATAGAGGCGTATTATATTCCAGATTCGTTCTCCAATTTCCTGGGCTTCTGCTACTTCAATATTCCATCCGGTTGCCGAGTTAATCAATTCAATACATCGTTCTTTGCCTACAGCTCCGGTCACCATGTCACAAAGAG
>JACTVG010000103.1 GCA_015660965.1 Methanoregulaceae archaeon | reverse complement strand
TCAAGATTAGTAAGTGCATAATCCAGGTATTTTCTGTCTCCCGAAAGTTTATAAGCCTGAATCAATAAAATTCCCTCGTTAGTCGCTACTGAATTGCTTCCCCATATAAAATCTGCGGCTGACTTACCCATTATTGTCTGATAAGGACGATCAAAAATACCTTTTGCCATTTCACCTGCAGTTCTTATTATCCGCTCTTTTAACTCTGGAAAATCTTTCATAGCTAACTTAGTCAGTTTCTTTTCAAACCTTTCCAGGGTGTAGTATCCGAGTAATCTTACATCACCCCATTCAGGAAGCGGCATTTGAGCATCTGGAAACATCGGAAATGTCGTATAATAGCTTTCATTTCCGGTAGTTATATATAATTCAGCAGCTGCCCAGATAAACTCATCACTGAAATCTGAATCCCCATAAGCACCTGTATTAATAACAGGTTTGAACAATTTATTCATAAGTTCCTGGTTATATGCCACTTTTGGGTTTTTCACCGCCCAGTCCCAGGCTTTTTCTGAAGCTTTTACACAGGAATCTGACAATCCGGGAAATACATTTTTGAATTTGTCGAAAACGCGTCCTGCCTGAGCCGTAACTGCTGCAAAATCTAGTGTTGCTGCAGTCCCTTTTTGAACAACATAACGTGGGGTCACAGAAGCAGATGGCATAACCATGGCATCAAAATCGGCATTTGTTACTTTATTATAAACGCCTCCATCGAAGGGATCCTGCATAGTCAGCATCCAGCGGAGGTTCCAGACTATCTCATTAAGCAGATCAGGAGCTCCGTTTCCGCTTTCAGGAATATTTATTCCGAGTGTATCGAAACAGGCCGGAAAATCCTCATATAAAGAAAGTAATGTGCCCATAGTAATACCACTGTTTACTACATATTTGTTGTAATCTCCGGCATCATACCAGCCACGGGGACAGGAGATAATAGTACCAGCTGGCCTGGCAGGTGAAGCAGCTGAAGGATGAATAATAATTTGAGTGTCAGGATGACCGGCTGCCCGGCTCCACTTGCCTGCAAACTGAGGCTTAAGAGCTATGGACATCCTCTGAAAATAAAAGCCTTTAATAAGCCCTTTTGTGAGGTTGGTGAAAACCTTAGGTTTAATTTCGAAGGTATAGGAATCCCCTATTCCAGGTAAATTCAGTACATACATTCCAGGCTTCGTAACTGTTGAGAAATCAGCAATCCGTGTGATTTTAGGAGAATAATCTGATTTATGAGGATCGCTCAGTTTTGATTTGAATATGACTTCTCCGGATGTCACTGACTTAATAAGAAAATCGCCATCGATATTATCTGTAATGACAGCAACTTTTTGAGCATCAGGATAGAAGCCGATCTGGTTAAGCCGGATTTTGGATGCAGCTTCCTGCGCTGTCAAAACTGTCGAAATGACAGAGCAAATCATGATTGTTAAAATTAGTTTTCTCATAGTCAATCTGAATTATTTTAGATATGTTTTACTCTTTTAATAGTGTCTCTAAAGAACATTCTGCCTTTCAATTATTTCAAGGCACATCCTTGAATCATGATAGGGACATTTCCAGAATCCTGCCTTATCCTCTTTAAGATTTGGCTGCAGATTTTTATCAACGCTCCAGTACCATTCGCCGTTTTGTCTGTCCACCAGATGAGTAGAGATAAATTTCCATGCTGCCAGGCTAAGATCGAGATATTCTTTTTTCCCCGATAATGTGTATGCATTCACAAAGCCAATTACGGTTTCAGCCTGTACCCACCAGTGCCTGTCAGAATCAATATGTTCCGATTTGAAGAATTTTTCATAAATCATACTGCCATCAGCCATTATCCCTTCTCTTGAGGCTTCCGCAATTCTGAGACAAATGTTTTTTACTTTTCTCAGCACAGTTTCGTCACCAAGTACCGTGGCAGCTTCGTAGATCAGCCATGACGATTCTATATTATGTCCGTACGAAACAAGGTCAGTTTTATCGTTCCATTCTTCATCAAAGAACATATTCAGGTTAAATGTCTGGCTATTAACGATCTTATCAGCAAAAACAGCAATCAGTCTGTGCAGTTGTTTCTTCAGGAGATCATTTTTCCAAATTCTGTAAAGATTTGTATATGCTTCCAGAACATGAAGATGAGTATTCATTGTCTTTTTTTCATTAGCGTCCTTTGCACTGAGACGAAGATCGTCAAGTGCGCCCCATTCTCTGGAGAAGGCTTCAAAATACCCATCAAGCTTAATATCGTAGCTATATTTCTCAATCAACCTGAACAGTTCAATTGCTTTTTCCAGGCAAGTCGGGTCATTTGTTACCCGGTAATATTCTGCCAGTCCATAAATTGCAAACGCCTGGGCATAAATCTGTTTTTTGCCATCTTTCATCTTTCCTTTGTGGTCGAGGAGCCAGAATACCCCGCCATATTCCTTATCAAAAAAATGATCGAGGAGATAATCTTTTGATCTTTCGGCTGTTTTAAGATAATCGACGTTTTTCAGAATTCTGTAAGCCGACGAAAAGGTCCATAGAATCCTGGCGTTCAGCACACATCCTTTGTCAGCATCATTAAAAACATGACCCGAACCATCTATTCTTCCATAGAAGCCGCCATTTCCTGAATCGATCATTTTCCCCATCCAGAACGGCAGAATATTAGTTATCAGTTCTTTTTTAACTTCTGATTTAAGTATTTCCAGCTTGCTTTTTGACATATAATAAGTTTCATATAGATAGACCACTTATATTAATTATCATTCGATAAGCATGAACTTCGCTTCTTCACGTTTTACCCCCTTTCTTATTTCCCCCAAGGGGGAAACGGTTTTGCATAGCTCCTTCCCCCGTGGGGGAAGGCTGGGAAGGGGGTATACTCAAAATAAATGTTACCGACCACTGCTGATTCAGTTTATTCTTCTTTTTTAACCGATTCTCTTCTGACGGCCAGTTCCGCACTAATCGTTAACATTTTCTTTTCACTGAGAGGATAGATGAACATGAAAAATGCACCTAATAAGGTTCCTATCGCCGGGAAGAAACTCAGCATCATT
>JACTVG010000102.1 GCA_015660965.1 Methanoregulaceae archaeon | reverse complement strand
TGAATTCTCTCTTCATTCTGATTGTCAGGTTATTTCCAAATACTTTTTTTACGGGGATTTCTCTACCCAGGTATCCCAGAAATGAGACGGAGAGAGTGTCGTTAAAAAAATCAGATGTGATTTTCATGCCAAAATCACCGTTATTATTGGTGACAGTTCCTTTTCCCTTATTCTTTAATGCGAGTGTTGCAAAGGGCAATGATTCTGATGTCTCATCATCAACGATCTTACCGGTGATGTATTTTACTTTTTCCGCTGTGGTTGAATCTGCCGGAAGTGGATGGTGGCTTTCTGCATGCGAAATAATTATATATCTGTCAATTACGGAGAAGACCAGGGAATCGTTTTTAAGGATACTATCCAGAATGACACTAAGTTTTGTATTACTGAAAGTCATTACCGTCTTCTTCTCCTGATCAATCAGACGGCTGTCATAAGTAAAGTTGTAACCTGTTTGTCGGGTAATAATGTTCAGAGCATTGCCTGTTTTAACTGTGCCCGCCCCGAAGGTAAATGCTGAATCAAGAATGCCTTGCTGGCATATCATTCTTTGCGGGAAGATCAGCAGAAGCAATAATGCAATGGCCGGGAACTTTGTACAAATTTTGCCATTGTGAGATGACATCTTTCAGTTATGAGTTACTTTTTTGAAAGATGGTAAATATTACCATCTTTTGTATAACCCAGGTTAAAGCTAGTACAAATTAAACGAATTATTGTTTCCTGAGGTAAATTATCAATCGGGGAGACCCATGTGTTTTCAAGTATTCCGGGATCGTCAGCTATAATATCCATATTGTAAACCCTTTTCAGGTCGTTGAATACAACACTTAGCTTTTGCCCGCTATAAGCAAGGTAACCGGTCTTCCATGAAAGATAATTTGGATTGCTGTTGAGTGTTTTGGAAGATCTCTTTGCATTGACTGTTCCTACAAAGCCGGGATCGAGTTGAATAGATTGTGATCCTGAATAATCTGATACCAAAACCTTTCCTGTCTTAACAAAGACCTCAACTGCAGATTCCCTGTTATTTGTAATTACATTGAAGGATGTTCCGACAACTTTTACTTTAGCTTTGCCGGCATCAATAATAAATGGTTTGGAAACATCAGGGGATATTTCAAAGAAAGCTTCTCCTGTAAGTTTTACATCCCTATCGTGTTTGCCAAAGTTCTTGCGGTAGCTGAATTCAGAATTCCTGTTCAGGTAAATTTTACTATCATCGGGAAGTGAAATCAGAATATTCTTCTGATCATTTCCGGCAATAACAGTAATTTTTTTACTCAGATATCCTGCATTATTCATATAAATTGCAGCAGCTCCAAGACTTAGCAATATAAGAGCGACAGCTGCAATTCTAAAGAGCGTTGTTCTCATAAAGCTGATCCTGACTGGGCTATCACTTATTTTAAGGCCATTTTCTATCAACCTTGAATGAAGATTATTCCAGGCTTTATCAACATCTATTTTCTCCTGACTATTCATATTCTTTAAATCTTTCCACTTTTTACCTGAATTATTTGTATCTCCGGCCATAAACCGGTCAAGGAGATCTGTCTGCTCACCCTTTTCATCTGAAAGGACAGAGGCAAGTTCCTCCCACTCCTTATCGGTGAATCTCTCTATCTTTTTCATCTCTTTCATTAGATTGTTAATTCTTTTCTGAATTCTTTTAAAGCCCTGCCCATGTTTGCTTCTACTGTTTTTATTGAGACTGATAACTTTTCAGCGATCTCGGAATATTTAAGTCCTTCAAATCTGCTCATGGCAAATATTTTTCCACATCTTTCAGGAAGTCTTTCCAGGATCCTGGCTACTTTTTCCTGCAGCTCTTTATAATTAAGGATATCGGAAGGACTCTCCTGACTTTCTGATTGACTGTATGACATCTCTTCAGCATGTCGTTCGATAACCCTGTTATGTTCAATATAGTGCAGGCATCTGTTGTGAACTGAGCGGAAGAGATAGCCATTCAAAGAACTTTCAATGTTTAATTTTTCCCTGTCCTGCCAGAGTCTGAAAAACAGATCCTGAACTATTTCTTCAGCAGTATCATGATCTTTTATCAGAGTTTTGGCGTATCGTACCAGGGAAACATAAGAGGACCGGAAAAGCGATTCAAACTGTCCTACATCGCCATTTCTGATCCTCCCTGTTATCTCAGTATCCCTGATCATAGATCCAATCTTATTTGTTTTGTTCCCTGTCGCTGAATTTAAGCTTTCTGCTAAGTCTGCGTATTGCTGATTCAATACTCTGGTCAGGTTCTATCACATTATAGTCTCCCCAGAATTCCTTATCAGTAAATGAAGTAACTTTTTCAGAAAACACATCAGTGTACTTTATCTTATCTTTCCCTGCAAATTTAATAACTTCCTGGTCAGTACGATCTGTTACGGCTATTTCTGACATGGTAGTATAATAAGTATTGAAGAGTTTTTTGTTCCAGTTAACTTTAAATTTGACTTCAGCCCGTGAATATTCAAAGTGCCATTTGCCATTCTGTTCACGATATTTGGTTCTGTATGTTGCAATTTCCGGAGTTACTTTCATCCCAAGAGGTTTTTTCCTGATAAAAATTGATTGAGCAGCCTCTTTGTTTGCAAGATTGAAACCAAATTCCGCTTCAGTTATAGCGTAAGAGTCCATTTCAATGTACAGGCTACCCATGAACAATGGCATTTCAACTGATGGCTTTTGAATGAAGTCAATTACATAATGCGGTTTATTGCCTATTTCAACAACACCGGTAATTTTGTAATTGTAATTCTGCATTGCCTCTTTGGTAAGTACAGATTCGGTGTTTTTAGCGAGATCAAGTTCCAAAACGCTTACAGGCCCACCCTGAAGTTTAAACAGAACTGTGTCCATCTTTTCAACGTCAGAACTTTTCCTTCCTTTATAGATCCTGGCTCCATCAAAACGTATATCACTGTTATAGGGTGCTTTGAAGATCTCAACCACAGCTTCTCCTATTGATACATATGTACGGTTCTTTCTGATAGTCTCCCTGTAGAATGCCGTCATCAGGTT
>JACTVG010000101.1 GCA_015660965.1 Methanoregulaceae archaeon | reverse complement strand
CCTTTGCTTTTAAGAACTCCTGATACCTGAAGTTTTAACCCGGCTACAGTAAGCTCCTTCCCAAGAGGATCAACGCCGGAAGGAAACAGATCCTTCACAATGTCTGAACCTATAAGTACATAGTGACGATTTTGCTGAACCTCTTCAGCACTGAAATTTCTTCCGGACTCAATCTCATATCCTGAAACTGAAAGATGGTTCTCGTCAATACCAGTAAGATTAACATTCGGATTTGTCTTTGCAGAACCATATTTAACAGTTGTCAGACCGGATGCATTAAACGAAATAGCAACCCAGACTGCCTCTGTAAAACGAGTTTTAAACTCCTCTGCTTCCCTGTAAGATATCCTTGAGAAATTCTTTGCCCGGACCCTGTCGCCTCTTTCAAAATTCATTGACTGTGAAGTAATTGTGAATGAATTTGCACCCATCATGGTAAACTTATCCGTGAGCGATGATTTTATGGCGTCAATAGCTGTAAGAATCCCTACCAGAGCCATAATCCCGACAGCTATTATACAAATTGTAAGGATAGCTCTCACCTTGTTTGATCTGATTGCACGAAACGAAATCTTTAGGTTTTCCTTGAAAATGGCTATTTTCAGTATGCTTTTCTTCATTTATAGTATCTCCGCGTATATATCATTAATAAAAAAATAAAAGTACACTTTTTTTTCCTATTATTTGTGGAATTCCTCCGGGATTCAAATAAAAATTAAAAATCTGAATTCAGTATTATATTGTTAGTCTGTAATTTACTACAAATTGCCCTACTTGAAAACTGATTTTGTTTTCATATCCCTCAACGTCGGAGACGTTGCATTAATAATAGTCATATTAATCATTTGGACAATTAATCCCGGAGGGATTACATTTTCATGCATCAGGGTGAAAATAATTACTCTTTTAGTTGCATAACTAATCTATTCGTTGTAAATTTGGTACAGTAAAATGAGAACAAAACAAATTAAGAACATTTGAACAATTGAATTAAGAATTAAAACTTAAGATATGAGAGAATTAACCAGAGCTGAAGAGGAAGTGATGCAGGTTCTTTGGAAGATAAAAAAAGGATTTGTCAAAGAAATACTCGAACACTTTGATGAACCAAAACCTGCTTATAATACAGTCAGTACGATTGTCAGAATCCTGCAGGATAAAGGTTTTGTTGCTCACAAAGCTTATGGACGCACACATGAATACTTTCCGGTTGTTTCAAAAAATGAATATTCCAAAACCCATCTCAGCACTTTTGTAAATGACTATTTTTCCAACTCCTTTGAAAAAATGGTCAGCTTTTTTGCAAAAGAGAAAAGTATTTCCGTTAAGGAGATGGAAGAGATAATGAAAATAATGGAAGGCGAAGTCAAAAAACAAAAGACTAAATAATGAATACACTATTTATATATATGGTAAAAGTTGCCTTCTACATGACAGCCTTTTACCTGGTATATGCAACATTGTTAAGCAGGGATACCTCTTACAGCCGTAACAGGGCGTATATCCTTCTGTCATTGCTAACAGCTTTGATTTTACCATTCATAACCCTGCAAACAATCAAACCATGGAACATTCAGTTTTTTGGAAAAATCCTGTCCGAAGTTTTTATAACTGCCAGTGCGGGCACAAATAAAGCTCTTAATCACGGAATATCGACATCCGTTATTCTGCACCTGATTTATTCAATCTATATCTTTGTCGTTTCTGCATACATACTCAAATTATTAATCGATCTTTTTAATCTGCTGCTTTTAATTATTCGTCACAGAGATGAAGGATGCCGTATAATCAGGTTTCATGGCTTTAATACATCCGGGTTTTCAGCAATGGGATATATCTTTATTAATGCGAAGCTGAGTCCCGAAGATGCAGGTGAAATAATCAGGCACGAGCAAAACCATCTGAAACAGAATCATTTCGTTGATATTATATTCATTGAGATTGTAAAAGCATTTCAATGGTTTAACCCTGTAGTCTATCTTTTCAACAGGTCATTAAGGGCTATTCATGAATACCAGGCTGATCAGGAATGTCTTAGTTCAGGCGTGCCGATTGTAAATTATCAGAGTCTGCTGTTAAGCCAGGTTTTTAAATCGAGAGTATTCAACCTTACAAACAGTTTTTCAAATCCATCGCTGATTAAAAAAAGGATGGTCATGATGACGAAGAAAAGAACTTCAGCACTTGCAAATGCCAAAATAATCTTTGTTCTGCCGGTAATCGGGGTTGTTTTCATGGCTATTTCAGCATTCAAAGGTATCCCTGATTCTTATATTAAACAACTTATACCGGTGATATCAACCCAATATTCATCGGCTGAATCCAATTCCGAATTAATGCCCCCTCCACCACCACCTCCTCCACCCCCGCAGTCGGAATCAAAGGAAAATGTGCAGGTTGTTAAGGAAGAATCACCGAATGAACCCGGCGAAGATCCCTTTGTAGTCGTTGAGGAGATGCCTATGTTCCCGGGGGGCGATGCTGCCCTTCTGAAATATATTGCCGATAATACCAGTTATCCTGAAAATGCTAAAGTTCAAAATGTACAGGGAAAAGTTATTATACGTTTTTGTGTAAAGTCTGATGGCGGCGTAAGTATGGCAAGTGTTCTTAAAGGTGTTTCACCCGACCTTGATGCAGAAGCAATAAGGGTTGTCAATTCATTGCCTGCATTCAAACCCGGAAAGCAGGGAGGAAAAGCAGTTCCGGTCTGGTACATGGTACCTATTGCATTTACCCTGAAATAAATCCGTTTGTTATTCAGGACTGGCTGTAAATAGTCCTCCCATATTCCTTCAAACCAATATATTTTCTGATATTTTTTATACTTAATTAAACTTTTAGTTGCATAACTAATTATTTCGTTGTATATTTGGTATTATTAACTGTTCAGTATTATACCTTCTTCTCAACTTTAATAAAAATGGTTATGAAAACTAAAAACAATCCCAACTCTGCGGCTGATCTAAAAATTATATTGGTTTTGCCGCTAATCTTAGTCGTATTTGCTATTTTTTCATCATGTGCAGCAAAGAAGACAATTGCCACAACT
>JACTVG010000100.1 GCA_015660965.1 Methanoregulaceae archaeon | reverse complement strand
CACAAAAATTCTTACCCTCAACATGATGCAATGGAATTGGCTTTTGAAGACTTATGTAGTAGATTTTGCCTTCATTTGGGGCATAAATATGAAAAATCTAAGACCAAAGGAACCAAGAATATAGAAAAACACAAAGGCATAATCGTTCTAGATGAAAGTTCATATGAAAAAAGCTTACAAAAAATAGGAAACGATCTGAGGTGCTCAGGAACTAGATGGGGTAATGAAATTAGAGATCTAGCTGAAGTTCCATTATTTGCCAATTCAAAAACATCAAGATTAATACAAATTGCAGATCATATAGCTTATGCTGTGTTCAGAAGGTATGAGGCAAGCGATACACAATACCTTGATATAATATTGCCAAAATTTGATAATCAACAGGGCGTCCTGCATGGATTGGTTCACAAAACTACAGCTAAAGGCTGTCTATGTCCTGCTTGCATGAGTCGTCAAAAATCAAACTGAAAACTCACTCATTAGGGCTGGATTTGTTAAGTATAAAATTGCCTGTTTTTATCCTTTGCGTAAAGTACATACTTCCGTAAAGCATTTGCTAGATTAATATGTGGATTTGCATAATTAGGGTTTATTCTCAAGGCCTCAATACAGTGTTTTACAGCACTATCAAAATCCCCTATGTCTATCAGGGCTACTGCTAGATTATTGTGAGCCACATAATTATTCGCTGTCACTTTGAGGGCATGCTCAAAAAGCGTGATACTATTCTTCCAATATCCTACTTGTATCCATGAACACACTATAAGAATTGGAACGACTATCCCTGTTAGGGTAGCAAGCGCTATCTTCTTGAATTGCCATTTGTCGAGCAATTCGGGTAAACCCCAAGCAATCATGATATACACCCCGATCAGTGGCACATACGCCCATCGATCGGCAATAGCAGGCCACAGACCCGACTGTATCAAACCAATTACTGGTACCAGGGTGCTGATGTACCAGAGCCATCCAACTATGAGATAAGGATACCTCCGATATGTAAGAAGTACTAAACCGCTGATGAGCATGACCAGGAAAAATGCCCCTGCTGATTCCCATGAGGGTATCATCTTGGGAAATGGATAGTAGACAGCAAAACTGTGCGGGATAATCGCCTTCCCTACGTAGGTAATATATGAAACCATTGCATTCTCAATGCGAAGACCCATGGGTACCTGTTCAAATGTTGTCGTATTCGCAGCGTATCTCACCGATACCATGGAAACACAGAAGGACAGTATCGATATGAAAATAAGGGGAATCTTCTCCAGAACAATTCGTGATTTCAGAAAAGTTGAGAGGGTCTTCATTGCAGGATAATTCTGATTGACCCCTGCAGCAGTACTTGATTGACCAAGATCGATTCGCCCCAGCGGCCAGTAATCCACCAGAAGCAGCACAAACGGCAACGTCACAAGCATAGGCTTCGCAAGAAGCCCCAGAATGAAACTGAACACAACAACCATATATCGCAGGAGAACAGGCCGCTTCGTATAATAAAAGTAGGCAAGCATGGCAATAAGCCAAAAACACGTGCTCAAAAGATTCTTCCGCTCCGCTATCCATACCACAGTATCCACATTGATGGGATGGAAGGCAAAAACAGAGGCCACAAAAGCACTCTTCCATAAAGCTCCCGTCATACCTCTCAGGACAAAAAACAATAGGAGTGTATCAATAATATGAAGAAAAAGGTTTGTCAGATGGTGCTTGCCCGCATTCATACCCCACAGTTGAATATCCACCATGTGCGAAATCCATGTGAGCGGATGCCAATAGGTTTCATTCTTTTCAGAAAGAGTGAATGCCCATTTGATATTTCCCAGGTTCAATCCGGAAAGCACATGGCTGTTCTCTGTTACATATAAGTAATCATCAAAGACTATGAACTGGTGGTCTTTAACCTGCAAATATAGAGAGCAAAGGGCAATAATTAAGAACATGCAGATGATGATTACAGGATGTTTTCTCAGGAGATTTATCTTGTTATTTGAGATATCAACTGAAACAGCCTGCTTTGATTTTGCAACAACCATTTTTCTTTGCACAGAACCTTTAACTCGAGCCAAGGGCATCAACTCCGATAATCACTTACAACAGATTTTTTATCTATATAACTTATAATCCATACACATACCCAGTGCAGCAAGATATACTTTGATACAATAGCAAGCATCAGATTTTTTTTGCAAAGACTGTTCGTAAATATAAAATCACCATATATAGGTATCATATCATAATCTTAAACCTATCATTCAAATGTATGGTAACAAAATATGTATCAACTGAGGTTGATTATACGTTTACTCAGTTTCTAATAAAAAAATCTTCAACAAGACTAGAGATTACTGCGATAGATGGACGCATTTGTAAGGACCAAAAACCGATAATCTCGAAATATTATCTATGATGAAAGCAGGCCAAGTCTGAGTGTGACATGTGGCACGAAATCTATGGTTTAAATATTTTAGCAGCATATTGCCTTACAATCAACGGTTGACGTTAAAGATTGAGATAGTCGAAAGCCTTTAGGTATCTTTCTCTTTGCAGATCCTTAAAGATCATTTAATGTAAGATTGAAGGTGGATGCAAACCGTCACCACCCGATAAATGGAACTACCGAAGAATGAATACTCGGATAATCCACTCTACACACAGGAGGCATTCATGAAAAAAACAGTAGTATTTCTCATGGCAATGGTCTTTCTACTCTGCATCGATGTACATGCTGAAGACCAATGGAAACTTGCTAAAGAGTCGGAAGGAATAAAGGTATACACAGAAAAAGATCCTCAAGGTAAAGATTTTGCTATCTTCAAAGGAGTCTGCGAAGTTGATGCTCCCTGGGAGGTCGTTCTTGAGGTTCTTAAAGACCAACCATCATACACCAAGTGGTTTCCAAACTGCAAGGAATGCCGGTTGATCAAAAGGGATGAAAAAAATAATTCAGTCATCTATATGGTCATCAGCCCCGGCTGGCCTGTGGTGGACAGGGATGTGGTATTTTATACATTAAATTATGAATCCCCGGAAAAAGGTGAACATACCATCTCGCT
>JACTVG010000099.1 GCA_015660965.1 Methanoregulaceae archaeon | reverse complement strand
TCTTGATGCTTACCAATTAGGAACGTGGTAGAAGGCTTGACTTTAGTAAAACATTTGTTAAATTAACACTTCTATGACTGCTGGTATTTTTTGTATTCTTCTTATTGTTTTTTGTTGTGTGTTTCCTATCTTCACCACATGGTTATTTAATAAACTTGGGATAGACAAAAAGGAAGAAAAGAAGGAAAATCACTGTAATTGTGGTCATTCCCATTGTCACACACCAAAGGCTTGACATTCATTAAATGTGTGGTAGTATGAAAACATGAGTGGCTCTATAAAAAAGAGTTTTTGGCAGCATTTGAAAGATTTATATGAATATCTATGTGATTGGCATAAAAAGCCTTTTTGGATCATTCTATTCGTTCTCGCATTGATTATACTCACTTGCCAAATTGTTTTTCTTGTTAAAACCGGCCATCTCATTGTAATTCCCAAGCCTTGGCCATATTTTATACGACTGTGGTAAACCCTTAACGAAAATAATAACATTATGCAACAACTTATTGGAGCCATAATAATCATCGTTGCTCTTACTGCTGCTGGATTGTTTGTCAGTCATATAATGAGTTTTCGCATTACCGTAGCCGATGCTGTAGAGGATGGTGGTAATGTAGGGGTGGAAATAAGGGGAGAAGAGCAAATTATGATAGATGATGGAGTGGCTCAATTTACACAAATAGGAATAGATCTAGGTTTAGCGGCTATGGAATATACGCCACATTATCAACCACCACAACCCGTTGAAAATGCTGTTTCTTCTGAAAATTCGACACTTCGTTTCTCATTAACGTATGGGTTAATGACCATCACCAATGGAATAACAAGCCCTTGGGTTGAAGAAGGAAAAATAAATCCTACCAGCACTGATGCACTTAACTACTTAATTAATTCGGCTTCGTTTCACATTTTTGTTGATAATGGAACGCAATTGAATTTCACCATATCCTGCGGTGGAAATATGATTCGATATATCACTCCCAATATAGCGGGAGGCTCGACTAATTATAGTGTATCTACCATGCCTAAAACTAATACCATAGTCATTGAACGTTCAACCAACCTTTTAGTTTGGGAACCAATATACACCAATACTACTATCACTGCCGATACTGTAAATTTTTTCACTGATACCCATGCTCCATCTAATGCAGCTTTCTACCGTAGCAGGCGGTAACGCTTGACATTCGTTAAAGTTTTGGTAAATTACTTTCACAATGAACGCACAAATTCGCAAGTTGGTTAAGTCATCCAGACACAAAATTGTTTGGGCGACTGAAATTGGAAACAAGGTTTCTGATTTGGTTTCCTTTCTGAAATCAATGGGGTTGTATGTTTATGAAGATCCCAATGATTATAACGACTTCGGTTCATTAATTGTCACCAATTTCAAAATGACTTACAAAGATTACATTCGAGCCTACAGCAAATTTGGTAACGCATCGTGGGCAAAGGAAGCGTTCGGTGATAAAACCAATGAAGAACTTGATGTAGTGACTTGATAGGGCTTGACATTTATAAAATGTCTGTTATAACACCACCATGAAGTTCACCACCAAAATTCGTCGGGCTGTTGGCTGTTGAAACCATTCGTATTTTATTGGCTGCTTCTGTTGCGATTTTCCTCTTGGATGTATGAATAACCTTGAATCTTTCGGGTCAATCAAACATTACAGGTCTTTAATTCTTGCGGTCAAAGACAATCCCTATTTGTGGCATAAAGTCGCCCGTATCCTCTGTAAACTCCGTCGCGACCTACACCCTTGGCAAGTGGTTGACCGTGAAGTGCAACTCCGTGAAGGGGAAAAATACGCCACACAGGCTTTGAAAGACAGCAAACTTCCCCGTGATGTGAAAATATTTATGATTTTGGGGATGATGAGTGAATTCGGTTTCAAATTTGAAAAGTAAAACTTATGAAAAAATTCTTCAAAACATTTCTGACTGACTACGCATTTTTAGTGGCTGACTTCGGAGTGGGATTCATAGTTGCCTGCCTTTATTGGTATTTTCTTTCTATCCCTCACGCAATATCTTTCATGGTTTGTTTCACAATACTTGCTCCAATTGCGTATTACATTACGGTTTACAGACCGGAACAAAAGAAAAAGTTGCGTGACCCATTACATGAACTGATTATAGGCGAAATCATGTTCATAATGCATTTGGAAAAACTGTCTATAGCCAAAGAACTTGACCTAAAAACTTCACGGTGGGGCAGATAAACGCTTGACATCTCAACAATTTCCCGTATAATACCATCATGAACAACGACAGGTTGGAAATCATCGTTCTGAACAAACCGGCAGATATTCATACCCGTTATGTTACGATTCAGGATGTGATGAATTTTCTCCAACGTGTAGGGCGAATTAACATTTTTGAAATTTGCGCTCACAAGGGTCGAAAGTCAATCTTTATCAGCAAAATTGACCCAGCTACGATTGTCAAAGAATTGACGGATTTCCAAAATCAACCGTAATTATACACTATTATGATACCAACATGGTTTTTACTCCTTAGTTTAGTTTTCCCCCGAATTACAATTTTCATCGCATGGATGACAAGCACACTTCCAGCTTGGGCGGGAGCTCCTTGGTTTCTCAAGTTTCTGATGGCCGCATTGGTTCCACGGATTTTGGTTCTTTGTTACATTGGAATCATCATGGGACTCTGTGCGTGGTTCTGGGTTCACGTTATCGCTTTAATAATCGCTGGCCTTATAACTTTTGCAAGACTGGCAAGCAAGGTTAATTAAGATGTTTGTTCATGGTGGTCCCCAAGGGCGCCTGATTCGTGGTGTTTCGGGCGCCCTTCCCTTTTATGAGTAATCGTTCACTCAAAGTTGAGTTGTATAAAAAAGACCCCCGATGTCATTGGTGTGGACGAGTAACGAAACTTATCTGTGACCCTGTTATCCATAAGGTTGATCCACTCATGGCAACGATTGACCATATTGTTTCCCGTTACCACGTTCATCGTTGGGTGAAGAAGAAAAAAGGTCAACGGCGCAAAGTCTTGGCGTGTTATGAATGTAATCACAGTCGATCCGTCAAGGAAA
>JACTVG010000098.1 GCA_015660965.1 Methanoregulaceae archaeon | reverse complement strand
GTTTTCATCATGGCTGTGGCCGATCACTTCATTTGACGGAATCAACATTCCGGGGAATGCCGACATAAAATATTATTATCCCACGAGTGATCTTATCACAGCTCCTGACATACTGTTTTTCTGGGTTGCAAGGATGATCATAGCGGGATATGAATTCAGGGGACAAAGACCATTCGACAATGTTTATATTACCGGTCTGGTTCGCGACAGGCAAAGGAGGAAGATGTCGAAATCGCTGGGTAATTCTCCGGATCCGATTGAACTCATTGAAAAATATGGCGCTGACGGAGTTCGGGTAGGCATGCTTTTGTGTTCGCCGGCAGGGAATGACCTTCTTTATGAAGACACCTTACCTGAACAGGGACGTAATTTTGCAAATAAAATATGGAATGCATTCAGACTTGTAGAACACTGGAAAGTTGATGATGAGATAGAACAACCCGTTTCATCTCAAGTTGCCGTTAAGTGGATGGACGAGGAAATAAAGAAAACACTTCATGAAATAGATCTGAATTTCAGAAAATTCAGGATCTCAGAAGCTCTGATGATCACATATAAATTGTTCTGGGATGAATTTTCGGGCTGGTATCTCGAAATCATCAAACCAGAATATCAGAAACCAATCGACAGGAAAACATTTGATGCCACGGTTGCAATTTTTGAAAAGCTTCTTAAGGTAATTCATCCGTTTATGCCGTTCATTACAGAGGAGATATGGCAACTTCTCCTTAATAGAAACGAAGAGGAAAGCATTATGGTGACAAGGATGCCGGAGGCGAAAAAATTCAATAAGGAGATTATCTCCAGATTCGAATCCGTCAAGGAGATAATCAGTGCTATCAGAACAGTAAGAAAGGATAAGGAAATTCAAAACAGGGATAAGATTGAGCTTCTAATCCTCAGGGATAAAGATAATTATGATACTGAATTCCTTACTGTTGTAAACAAACTCTGTAATCTGTCAGAAATAAACTTTGTCACTGAAAAGCAGGAAGGTACCGCGTCATTTATGATAGGCACCACGGAATATTTTATACCGCTTGCCGGCAAGCTTGACAAAGAAAGTGAAATTAAAAAGATTCAGGAGGATCTGAATTATAACAGGGGATTCCTTGTCAGTGTCATGAAAAAGCTTGATAATGAGCGTTTTGTTAAAAATGCTCCAGCCAGTGTACTGGAGTTGGAAAGAAAGAAAAAGAGCGATGCTGAATCAAAGATAAAGTCGCTGGAGGAGGCGCTAAAATCATTGAATAGCCCTCCTGCCCCCCCAAAGGGGGGTTAATCCTCGATTTTAGTCGTAATTTTCTGGCAATTTGAGAATTAACCCCCCTTTAGGGGGGATGGGGGGCAAAAAACAGGGTGCTTGGGCAGCTATTTCAGGGCATAAGCTTTCTTACAAAATAATTCTGATCAACAGGAACAAGTTCCCAATCGTCATTAAGAATCAGATGCCAGCCATCACCTGAAATATGATTTTTATCTGCTTTAAATGATTTTGCTGTAATACGAATAAACTTCAGATTATTTGATACAAGACAACCACCCTTGTCTACTGTTAGCTTGCCCCAGTTATCTGATACTCTCATTGAATTATACAGAGTTCCAAGTGTGTCGAGTGAATGAATATCTTCAGGTTCAAAGTCAAAAGAAGGGCTCTCAAGTTCAAGAAATACAACAGGTTTCTCAGTGAAAATGCTTATCTGGCTGTGAATACTCTCTTTTATGTCTGCATCACGTTTTTCTTCCTCCTTATTAATTGCCTCAATATCATAATTTACTGCAAGGCTGCCTGCCACATCCCTGCAGATGGGGGGTAAATCAATATTGTAAAGCTCTTTTACGGCATTACCAAGATCAAAATTATCTGTGTCTATTTTTTTTATATCGTATTCTTTATCATACAGAAGCGTGGCATACAACGCCCCGTGAATAATTCCATATGAACGGTTGTAGGATTGCATTGAATAAATCCTGTCGAGATTTTCAAAGAGTCTTGCCTTATATTCTTCCGGTGAATTAGTGCAAAGCAGTGTATAGGTAAATGTAGCCAGTCCCTCATAAGTTTCAAACTTGTTTTCATCAGCGGCATACTTATGATAAAGTTCTCTGTTGGATCCCCGGAAAATCAGGGCATCTCTTATGGCCAGTTGCCGTTCATCTCCTTTGGTATTAATTGCTTTCCGCAAAGCTTTCCATTCCAGTTTTATCCATAGCCTTGCTTCCTTTTCATCCATATTATTTATGTTGAAAGTTGAAACAATAACTCCCTCATTTTCCTGAAACCGGTGGTAAAGGCTGTGAATTGCCCTGGTTTCTATCCTGTATTTATCTTCTTCTGCCGGAAGAGGAGACATGGCAAATTGTTTTCCTCCGAATTTAACAGGGGCATTGCTTATTATTAGTTCTTTTGGATATGTACCAATATATACTCCGTCTTTCGATTTAAGAATACCATCATTATCGGGTTGATTTGCAATGATTCTGCGAGTGACTCTTTCTACAAACATTATTGGGCCATAAAGGTTTTTTCCCCATAGTTTGCCATTATCACGGTTGCATATCTCCTCAACATCTTTGAAGTACCGGGATGCTTTTTCAGCTGTAAAATAGGAATCACTGTTTTTTCCTTTACAGCTTATCAGTATAAGGAAGAGAGGGAAAAATATCCATTTATTCATTATGGCTGTTTTGTGGCTCCGAAAGTAATGAAAAAAATTGCAAAAAGTCAAATTACCGCTTAAGTACAGGTATCCGGATTTGTTAATAACTTTGACGGGCGTTAAAAAATGATTTTATAGTTTTTTTAAATTATTGTATGTTTTGTTATAATTAGCATTGATTTGATTTACATTTATAATAGTTTGGTCAGGAAAGCATCATTTTTAAAAAATTGTTTTTGAATTTTACATCAAATACTAATTATCAGTAAATGACAGATTACTCGGATAATTTATCTCTTTTATATCGGTTAAGCGAGGTTGTTGCGAAAAGCTTTGATCTTGAGGAAGCCGTCATCCAGGCAATGAAGGAAATGGCTGAAAAATTTGGCATCCTGCAGGCT
>JACTVG010000097.1 GCA_015660965.1 Methanoregulaceae archaeon | reverse complement strand
TGTACCTCCATGAAGAATTTGCCCGGCTCCTCTCCCGTGGTCGATTTTAGTAGCGAGAGCGTAATCTGCCGTTGAAAGAGCCGTAACTCCTGAACCGACAACTATACCAAGGTTTTCACCCATAACATAACACACATAACCTGGAAAGCTACCTATTGGGATGGCAGGAGCTCCACCTGGAGAAGCCGTTACTTGGAGGTTGGAGCTTATCAACGTATGAAGCGTCCGGTTGATGTTCGTTATATCCTTAATATTAGCAAGCGTGTTGGAGTTGTAGCCGGACATTATATAAACAAACTGCATTAGCTTTAACAGCCAGCTACGAGATTTTACCTCTCGCCGCTCTAAGACGTGATGAAACTTATCCTGTCTCTCCAGAACTAACGTTGTTATAATTCTACCCATTTTAGCCTCCTTACAGGGTAACCTGCGGTCGATAATTGATTGTCAGTGTCTGACCATCGGGTATAGATTTTGGTACGGCAAGAACATCCCGGATTATCGCGAAATATCTTGTTTGACGGCTTCCTCCACTATAGATAAATGGGTAGGTACCGCCAGCATAATCACCGATATCGTAGGAGTAACACCGGCAATAAAGCCCGACTTCTTTAACGATGATAGCTCCGCCACTTCCATTCGCCAGGTTTCGGGTAATAGTGAACTGAGATACAGTGGCATCAGCAGCGGGGATGCCGAAAGTTACCCCTCCATGACTTAGCTGACCAGCACCGGTTCCCTCAGCAATCGGAGTTTCAAGAGCGTAATCATCTATAGTCGCCGGTGTATTCCCAGTCCCGGCTCTGATTCCGTAGGTTACGGTTCCTGCCCCAGCAAGAACATCCAAGGCAATGCTCACACCACTAGCCCAGTTATTACCGTCAGGGCAAGTTTCCAGCATCCGGTAAGCATCACTAGTATCAACAGCACTCAGGTCTACGTCGTTTTCAGCACTACCAAGAAAACCGAATAGAGCAACGTAATAGTTACGAGTGCCGCCTGCCCAGGTAACTCCGCTATCACCAGAGGATGCACTCGCAGCAACACCAGCCGCATAATCAAAATGGATGTCGCTCACAGCGGTATCTCGTCTTACGCAAATAGCGTAAGTTCCAGCCGGTAAGACAAGCGGAGGTCCGTAGTACACACCATTTCCCCAGTAATCGTGATTACCCATTTTATATAGAGCCAAATCTGGTCCCGTGGGCACACCAGCAGCAACAGCTCTGATTGAAGCAAGGTTATAAGCACCACCAATACCCCCTCCATTACCACCCATACAAACGATATGGGTCAGAATACAATCGGCTGGTGTGGTAATTATAGAAGCGAACCAGTTTATATTCGTTGCGGTATCATAGTTTTCAGGTGATGGGATAACCGTTGTCAAAGTTATACCGCCTACTTGAACTGGCACACCGAGGGGATTCACGTTTGACTGTTGCTTCATCTGAGCAAACAGTATCTTCAAATAATTGCTGACGTAGCTTTCCGATCTCTGAATACGCCTGCTACCAGGTATCATCAGACCAGTCTTGCTATCGGACAACCACATATCCAAGACGGCACCCATCTCACCTTCACCGAGAACATGCGGAATAAAATCCGGTTGAACCGTTCTGAGGTTTGAGTGTCCGACCATTCTAGTCATTATACTTTTCTTCATATTTTCTCTCCTTAACCAAGTGATTCATACCAGCACTGTGTCCCCATTGGAACAGTCGTTACGTCAACAAAGGCAGTAATGCGGGCGCGTACCCAGTATAGGGTTACTCCATTAACGGCTACAGTTGCCCAATCACCCTGCGGTGTGTGTTGTATTTTGTTCAAACCACCCGTCATAAATTGAGCGGTGCCATCGATTTCATCAACACAAGCAACCCAAGCTCCCCCATTCCAATACTCAAGAGCCCAAGCCCAGTTGCCGACGCCAGGCGTTCCGATGTTTAGCCAGACGCGGTTGAATGGGTAGCTGGCGCCGAAGTAACTTGCGTCATTTACAAGCGCATAGGCTAAGTCCATATCATTTGGTGCACCACTTCGAGCCTGGGCAGTTTCATCGGCTATGGTGGTGACGGGATGTTCGTACTCATATCCCTCAATGAGCATTTGCCAACCTACTTCAGCGGCGATGGCAGCATTCTTAGCAATAGATTCGTCAGCCGCCGCGAGCGCAGTTACAGCCTTAGTCGCTGTCAGCTCGGGCTTAATTTGCTTGATATTATCCGCTGGCTGGTCATCGGTAGCCATTTTGATTTCCGTAGCAACAGCCGCTGCCTTCGTTATGGTTTTGTCCGGTGCCGGTAAAGCCAACACAGATTTTGTAGCCTTCATTGTTGCTGAGTAGTATGGATTATAGTAGCCGGCAGAGCCGTGCACGCCAAATATTTCAATACCATCGAGAATATTGTAGCTGTTGAGGTCAGGGTCGACGTCCGTTAATCCCATCGGGTCACCGGCATGAAAACCCGCGGGATAAGCATTACGGGCCGGGTCAAGAGCCACCGTGGGCATCGTGCCGGTTTTGATGGGTGGAGCTACGGAGAAAAAAGTTTTTGGAGCTAGAACCTCGCTAACGGCGGCATTAGCGGGACTTACATCGACCCCACCTGATATATGAATGAAGCCCACTTACATTGCCTCCAGCTTATATTCATAGCCAACTGCTTTCCCGTTGTCAGCGACTGCGTCCGATTGGATGGTAACGCGCAATGCTTCGGTGATCGCCCCGGTCGTATCAATTAACGGAATTCCGGGAGCACTAACAGCGGCAGTAAAAGTCGTAGCTGCCGGGATTGGGAAAATACGTTGCTCGACACCGTTAATTTTAATGTATGCCCTGATTGTGATATTCCCCGCTAGAGCGGAGATATCGACGTTAAACATATGCAGCTTATAGCTAACCCCGTCAGCTCCGATAGTAATCAGGTTTTGTTCGGCAGCCTGCCAGTTCTTCGAGACAGACCCCATTCCAGTTGGCACACCGGCCAACTTGTTGGTTTGGGTTTGAATAGTGGTAGTTTGAGCTAGGATAGCTGTAACTATACCGTTAACCGTGCCGACA
>JACTVG010000096.1 GCA_015660965.1 Methanoregulaceae archaeon | reverse complement strand
CCGGTTCAGTCTTTTCAGGTTTAGCATTTTCTTCATCGCTCTCTTTTGCTAAAGGAGAAATAATATCTTTTCTCAATGTAACAAGATAAATTGAACTAGTCATCCTCATATCCTCACTGGATAAATCAAACCAGTTGACTACGGGACCGGCATCTGTTGAAGCGAAGAAATAAAGATATTTGCCGTTAGGGTCAAATTTAGGTTCGGAAACTTCACTTAATCCGTCTGTTACCGGAAATGACATCTGCTGATCAACTGAATATAGATAAACAACTTTAAAATTTGTCTCCTTCAGCTTTGTATATACGATCCATTTTGAATCGGAGGACCAATCACTGAAAATATTTCTGAAAGGATTAGGAGCGTAAATTTCATCAGAATCAATTTTTTTAATAGTATTATTTACTATATCCAGAATGTACAGATTTCTTCCATTGTCAACATAACAGATTTTTTTACTGTCAGGTGACCACTTCGGATAAGCATAGAAGCCTGTGCCAGAAAGCTTAAAGATTTTTGGATCTCCCTTTCCGTCCTGTGGTTTCAGATGAAGCATATATTCACCGGAAGCATCTGAAAAATAGGCAATGGTTTTACCGTCGGGAGACCAGGAGGGATATTTTTCATGTACATTTGTGGTAAGTGTAAGGTTCCTCGGGTCACCTTTTTCAGATGGCAACGTTATTATATCGCCTCTGAAATCAAAAACAACCCTTGATCCGGTCGGGGAGATATCGACACTGCGGATATAATTGCTACCCTGAACAAACCTTGGCCTCAATTCGAGGAGATCTGCTGCGATACCAACTGTCAGCTTCTTTTCAGAGTTTAACTTTGTATCATATACGTGCAGATACCCCTCCTGTTCAAAAACAATTTTGTCATTTCCTGAGGATGCTTTCAGAATTGGGAAATCTTTAAAATAGGTAAGTTGGCTTACTTCTTTACTGCCTCTTCCGTATGAGAACAGATTAAACTCTCCGTTTCTGTCACTGAGAAAGTAAATATTATCTCCAATCCACATTGGTTCTGCATCATTACATCCTTCTTTTGGTTGCGGAATTTTTATAACCGAGTAATCAGTCAGCGAGCATATCCATATTGTGGATATTCTTCCTCCCCTATAATTTTTCCACTGCTTATAGGCAGGAGATAAAGGAGTGTAAGCCATTGATTTCCCATCAGGAGAATAACATGCACTCCATGCGTTCGGGATCTGAAGTTTTTCGGGAAAACCTCCGTTGATCCCTATAGTAAAAAGCTGGAAATACCTGTTAGTAAAGGAAGATCTTTGCGATGCAAAAAGGACACTCTTTCCGTCGGTTGTGAATCCACGAACAAGGTCAGCTCCGGGATGCCATGTAAGCCTGGTTGGGATCCCTCCTTCTACAGGAATAGTAAAGACATCGGTGTTCCCATCATATTGAGCACTGAAGGCAATTAAAGTTCCGTCAGGTGAAAATATGGGTCCGATTCAATACCCTCATCTACCGTAAGTCTGCGTGGCTGAGAACCATCGATATTTGCAATCCACAGATCCTCAGCATAAATGAAAGCGATATGGTTAGCGCTTATCACAGGTTGCGCCAGCATACGTGTGTCATTTGTGTTTATTCCAAACAAATTATTTGAAATGATAACCATTAGTAAAAGCACTAAAATCAGAAGAATAGATAATTTTTTCATAGGAGTAATTTATTGAGAATTTCTGAAACTATGATTCACACCGGCTTGTTGAGTCGGTGTAATAACCAGTTCATTTATACAGACATGATCGGGAAGAGTGGCACAATAATATATTACATCTGCAATATCATCTGCGGTAAGTGCATTAATACCTTTGTACACGTCTTTAGCTTTTTGCTCATCACCCTTAAAACGAACCAGAGCAAATTCTGTTTCTGCCATTCCGGGTGATATGAGAGTTACCTTTATATTGTTCTTCAGCATGTCTATACGCATCGATTTTGAAAGAGCATCAACCGCAAATTTTGAAGCGCAATAGACATTCCCGTTTTCATAGGTCTCCTTTCCGGCAATTGAACCTATATTAAAAATATGGCCTTTGTTCCTGGCAACCATAAGTGGCGCAACTGCTCTGGTGACATACAGCAGACCTTTTACATTTGTGTCGATCATCCTGTCCCAGTCATCGGTGTTCCCGTTCTGGATATGATCAAGGCCGACAGCCAAGCCGGCATTGTTTACGAGAATGTCAATCTTTTTCCACTCTTCCGGCAGGTTTCTGATAACTGATTCAACTTCATCTTTTTTTCTGACATCAAAATTAAGTGAAAGGATATTTATCTTTCCAAAAGCAATAAGTTCTTTTTCAAGAACATCAAGTAACTCTTTTCTTCTTCCGGTGATTATTATGTTATATCCATTTTCAGCAAATTTCAGAGCAGTCGATTTTCCAAAACCCGTTGTCGCGCCAGTGATCATTATGGTTTTATTCATCTTTTATGATTTTATTTTATTAAGTAAAAGTAGAAATTTATTTCGAGTGTGGGATTGTGCAGAGGCACCATCAAAATAATTCTATCTTTGAGTTTTGAAAAAATAATGGGAAATCAGCCAGCGAATCTGAACTATGACAAAAAAGCTGCCGTTGAGTCGATGTTTGATTCAATTGCATGGAGGTATGATTTTCTTAATCATTTTCTCTCTTTTAATTTTGACCGGCTCTGGCGTCGGAAAGCAATTAAGCTAATTTCAAAATCCTACAAATCTCCTGGAATACTGGACGTCGCCACGGGCACCGGTGATCTTGCATTAGCAGCTATGAAGATTAATCCTTCGAAGATTTCAGGAATTGATATTTCAAGCAAAATGCTTGAGATCGGCAGAGAAAAAGTTAAAAAAAAAGGCTTTTCCGGCAAGATAGATCTTATATACGGAGATTCGGAGAAAATTCCTTTTGATGACAATGTTTTTGACGTCGCTATGGTGGCATTCGGAGTCAGAAATTTTTCTGATCCGCTTAAGGGTCTTTCTGAAATGCAGAGGGTAATACGTGAGGGGGGTATGATTATGGTGCTTGAATTCTCAAAGCCCTCAGGAT
>JACTVG010000095.1 GCA_015660965.1 Methanoregulaceae archaeon | reverse complement strand
GCTCATGGTAATCTATGGACAAGGGCGATAGTCCAGCTTATAACTCTACCTCTAATGTAACACTAACGTAATACTAGCGTACCACGTTATAGGTAGACTTATAAGGGACACCTTGCCCCCTCTATCATGCACTTGTTAAAGGTGACAGAAATAGGAGAGGAAAGACTTGACTCAAAAATGGAAGTACGTAGGAATTGTTTCCCTTCCCGTATCGCTCGCATCACAGATAAGCGACAAATGGGTCGCTGTACTATCGGGTGAAACCGCAAGGATTTTCACCGCACTAACGACAAAAATCCCCAGTGAGGACTTGTTCAAGTCCAAACTTGCCGTACCGTCAAGTTCCGCCTTTGATGCCTTCTTACAGTCGGTAGGCGGTTCATGGAACATCACCAACATTAAACTGAAGCAGAAGATAAAGCTCGGTAGGAGCTACTCCAAGTGGGTCGCACGTATCACTTCAGTTTTTGGTGGTGGAACACCCACATTCCCGTCTACCGTAGCACAGAAAGTCGGTAATTTAGACGAACTAAGGCGGGTTATCGGAGTAGTGGGCAATCGCTCTCTCGGTACGTGGGAACCAGCAAGCATGGCAGTATTGCTGGCGAGAGGCGATACAAGATGCGCCACATACTTCGATAGTAACGATACGTTCACTGGTACGCTGGAAGCCGTTTTCGCACAGCCACAAGGCAACCTCATATCGCCCTCACTGATTTCAGAAATGGTCTACGCTTGCGTTATGGCAAAGTACGCTGACGAAGCAGTAGACCCCACTAACAGAGATGCGATAATCACCGCCGCAAACACCGTTATTGACGGCTTGATACAAGCCGCACTCAGCACAACGTACAAGGGAACGGGTTACGACTTCACTATCGTACTTTCGTGGACCGGAACACCGACAAACAACGTAACGATAACGGCTACGGCAACTAACCCATAGCCGACCCGATACGTTTCAATTCCCGCTATACAATGCTTCACCTTCCCCCTTTTTTGTTACTATAGAAATGTGGTGTTAACATGAAGATACTGGCTTGCTATATCGTGTGGAATGAGGAAGAGTTTTTACCTCTGTCCATGCGTAGCGTTAGTGAGCTAGTTGATGGCTACGTTGTAGTTGACGGTAATCTGAAGGGTTGGGCTGAAGATAAGCCTAATCTCAGTACAGACCGTACCGTTGAAAAGGCAAGACAGTTCGATAACGTTAAAGTTATCCAAACTGATGCTCCTATGAGTGAGTGTGATAAACGTGAATTGTATCTGAAAGAAGAGGCTGACTGGTACTTAACGATAGATGCTCCAGATATCATGTTTGGAGACATTAAACGGTTGCGTTACGAACTTCAGAATAGTTTTCCTCATTATGGCGTAGATGGGCATATTTACGCTAGTTTGCAAGATTTTAGCGTTAAACTTTCTCAAGTTCGTTGTATACTTCATCATAAGGATAGTGGTTATCACTTTGGCGAACACCACTGGAATACTCTTGATAAGCAAGGGCGTTACATGAATGGTAACGGAGTCCGTATAGACTACGTAAACATTGTTTCGTTACGTGAGTTACGGACTAAGGAGCGTATTGCTCAGAAAGATGCTTACTTGCAGTATCGTGTACTGCATCCAGAGGAGCGTTTCTAAATGCCCGTACCGACTGAGTACACGGATGCTCTTAACGGGCTAATCGCTTTTCGTAAGAAGATTTTTGCTGAACTGGCAAGCGGTAGCGTAAAAGCCTCTTTAGCCGCTAACCATGAGACACTCAAGAAATACGGTGATTTGATAGACCGACTATCTATCGTACCGTATATGTTTGGCGAGTTGAAGCAAAAAGCATTAGCGTTACAGATATCTAACGCTGATGTTGGTAAGGGTGAGATTAGTCAAGCACGTATGGAATATACTGGTAACGTTGGAGATTATCCTATTGATACGCCTTCAGCCATTAGTGGTCGCACGTTACCAGAGGTAGACCAGTTTCTATATACTCCACCAGACGACATGGCTACGGTAGAGAAAACTACTGAGAATATGTGGAGTAATCTTTTCGTACTGCAAACTGGACTTCATGCTTATCAAGAAGGTGCTGATGTTGATAACGTTTTTAACTCATTCTACAAGTTCATACCGTTAGGCAAGGCGAAACTTAGCATTACCGTTACTAACGGGCATGAGGGTTTCACTGGTTGGACTGAGATAACTGGTGAGGCTGTGAAACTTGCGGTAGCTATTACGCCTGTCGGTGCTACTGCTAAAGTGTTATACATAATTTGGGTAGTTGTTGACGGTATGTTTATTGACACTACTCAACATCAGCAAGGTATCGTACCAGTTATGCTCATTACAACTGCTCAGTCGCCACCTTCGCCTAAAGAGGCGATAATGGCTGGAAATAAGCGTATTTGGAGTGACGATTTAGGCGTTTTCGCCGCTTTCGTGGTAGAGGGTACGTTTTCTGGTTGGACTAAAACACACGATACGGTTACGTTAGGTACACCAGACCCAGTTTGGTCAAAGTCTACAACGTTAACGATTAAAGTTAATGACCCTACTTTGGGTACTGTTAGTCCAGCTATAGGCGACCATACTGAGAACGCAATAGACACTGTAACGGTAACGGCTACTCCTAATGCCAACATAGTAGTATCGGAATGGGATTTAGACGGTACACAATTAGCTGGTGGTAACAGTATAGGAGTTGACTGTTACTCTGACCACGTATTAGAGTGTTTCTTCCTTGCTGGCGGTGTTTACACGTTACGACCAAATGCTAACGGTGACTTGTCACAGATGAATGTTAAGAATTTGGGCATAGCTTGGCAAGCGGTAGATGAAGCTGTTAGTGACGGTGACGCTACGTATATTGACCCCGATGTAAGTGATACGGTTCTCACTAACTTGTTCAAATTCAATACGATTAGTCCACCTAACGGTTCTGTAGTGGACTATGTTGAAGTCTACACTCGTTTTCGGTACAAACTTATAGATAAAGCTGGCTCACTTGGTTTCGTACTGAAAAGTGGTAGTACGGAATGGACAGAAGCTCTTAATGGTTATCAAGGTCAGT
>JACTVG010000094.1 GCA_015660965.1 Methanoregulaceae archaeon | reverse complement strand
GCCCCTTTGGTTAGATTATCCATTATTTTTTTAAATCGGAAAGTTTATATATTTTGGCAACATATCACATAACATGTTGTATGAATCAAGAAACAACAGCGGAGAACGAGCGTTGTCAGAAAAGCAAGTTGCTGCTGTAATAGCTGCGAGCCATACTACGCAGGATAAACTTTTGATGGAAATCGGTTTCTCACTTGGTCTGCGAAGAGATGACCTTGTAGCACTAAAAGTCGTGAATGTAAATACTGACGAGGGAGTAATTACTTACGAAGAAAAGAAGAAGAAAAATCGAATTCGACGTGTTCCAACGCAACCAACTCTTACAGGGGAATTGAAAAGATATTTATCAACATTGCCAAAAAATCAAATATATCTTTTTCCAGCTCGTGAAAAAAATACAAAGGAAGGACATTTATCGAGTAGAACTGCATATACGATTTTTAATGATCTTTGTGACGAATGCGGAATAAAAACTCCCATCCCGATTCATAGTATGCGCGCGAGCGCAGCAAAAATATTAAAAAATAAGGGGTGGACTATAGAACAAGTGGCGAATCTTTTGGGAGATAGGGTAGAAACAATTCAACACTATTATACGATCCCATCAGAATCAGAAATGAGAGAACTTATGGGAAAGGGTGGGGTAATTTAATTTTTTTCTAATACACGTTCTTAAACCCACAATACGCGCGTAGGTAAAAGTAAAAAAGTTAAAATTATTTTGTTTTAAACCGGTTTTTCTCTTCCATCCATTCTTTTACGGTCGCCAATTTAATAGGATTTTCTTCTTCGTCTGCAATCATCGCTTCAACTAAATTTACAATGGTTTTTCTAGTGCGATGTGATCTCCCTCTTCCAGCAGATGTACAGAATTCCACCATTGCAAACTCATCATCGTCATGTAGAAGTTCGTTTTCATTCAAACGTTGTGGGTATGATGCAATATGGGTGTTAGATTTTTATACCGTCCCCAACATTTTTGAAATTCTTTTCGTGCTCCTTTAAAATCTCCTTCATCTTTCCCATGTGTGCATTGCCAGCATCCACAGCGAGACTCTTTTGTTTCTTGCTGAAAGTAATCAGAGGATCTTCGGTGTGGCTTGGCATTTCCATTCCAACAATTTTCGGTTTCGTGATTTACCAAAAAGAGTATTACTTTAAAATATATAAATATTTCCGTAAAATAAACTTTACAAAATTGGATTTTAATATAATTGATTTAATATTTAATTATTATCTCCCCATTCCCCCAATAATCGCCCCAGCCAGTCCGATACCCATTCCGGCAATAGCGACCGTTCCAACCATCTTTGTGGTTGCTTCCATAGTGCGCTCCATTGAATCCACAGGAGAATAATATTTCCGTTTCTGTGGCTTCCGTTTTACTTTCTTTGATGATGTTTTGCGGGGCATTTTAATTACTTCTTCCTATAATAAATCAACCACTCATTGTGGTTCGGCTCTTTCACAACTCTCACCAGATAACCACGATTCCTCATATGATCGGCAACTTCGTCTGCTCCCGATTTGGTCATGATTTCTTCGTGATACAATCGATAAACCTTGTCGTCAAAACGCTTGGTTCTCTTATGCGGCTTTTTAAGCAGCGCAGTGCGTCGGTTGATTCTGGTTTTTTCATCTTTACCATTTTCCTCCCGGCAACGAAGAACCCAAACCAGTGTTCGGAAGTTTATACCCACCTTTCTTTTTATCAACATTCGATTTACTCTCGTCAATCGTAGTAATCTTCTCCACTCCAAACATATCTTGGTTTGAGAGAAGAAGATTCCCTAGCGCACTCGCGCGCGTATTACCATCAGCCGAAAGTTCGGAGTTGCCTTTGATATAGCAATGGTATTCTTTGTCGTGTTTTTTGACTATTAGTTCGAGTTTTTGTGTCATTTTATATTACCTCTTCGTATTTGTCCCGCAAGCCGTGGGATTATTTCACCTTTGAAAAACCAAGTTTTTCGTGTTTGAGTTCAATTATCATTTCATTTCTAAACATTTCAAATCCCGCTTGAAGTGATCCGGATTTGTATTTCCTGCATAACTTATAAAATACATGATCGGCAAGATGTTTAATTTTTTTTTCAATTTCTATGTCTTTGGTAATTCCGGCCATTAGAACACCCCAACCCTCTTTACTTTAATTTTAAATTTACAATACGGACATCTTTCTCGCTCATCATTAAAATAACACGGGTCTTGCCCGGCGCACATCTTTGCTTTGGTGCAGCATATCCATTCTTCAGCGTCGGGTGATTGTTGTTCCATGATTAATCCACCCCAATATATTTACAATATCCATATGGCTTATCAGGTTGCTCGCAATTTTCGCAACAATTATTTTCAATTTCTTCTGGAGTTCTATCGCAATGTTGACACACTTGCGGTAGTTCATCACTATCAATATATGTAGTGATTTTCCAAGCACGGCATTTAAAGTGATCTCCATTCCCGTTTCCATAGTCAGAATCGGAGTATAGTTTATAAGGCACTCCATTTTCACATAATGTTCCCGGGCCAAGAACACATTGGGGGCAGATTTCGTCGGTCATTGTTAATCCTTCCCTTTAAACGAGGACGAAAAGAAACCACCAACAAAACCACAGAATGTTCCAAAATCGACCATATTGGTGTATATATGTATAGCAGCGAGAAATTTAAGAATCCAATTGCCAAGTGCGGTGAATCCGAGAACCCAACCGGCAAATGCTCCAAATAAAGCACCAAGTGTCGCTGCAATAAAAATGACTACAACGATCATTACACTATAAGTTATGATTTCAATAATATCTGTCATTTCTGCCACCATCTTACATCCTCAATACGCCTAAAACGGCGTCTCCGTGTGCTTCTGCTTCATCCAATTTTTTGAATGCCTCGCGGATTTTTTTTACAGACCATTCATTATAGAATTCGCATTTCCCAAGCGCGCAGTTTCCGTGGAGATGACAAAAAACATCGTTGGTGCCAGTTATCCCATCTGGGTATTTGTGTTCTTGAATATTACAACGTTGCACCCACACATCTGGTTCCTTTTCGCCACGCAATGCATGATTTTCTTTGCTTCTTTGT
>JACTVG010000003.1 GCA_015660965.1 Methanoregulaceae archaeon | reverse complement strand
GGAGCCCGAACACGCCAGCATTCACTACCGCCACCGCGTGGAGCAGCCCGCTGACCGGAGTCGGTGCGATCATGGCACTCGGCAGCCACCCGTGGATGGGTACCAGTGCCGCCTTCACCCCGAACCCAACAAAGAGCAGGAGGAAGGCAAAACGGGCCAACCAAGGAACAATGCTCGCAATGCCACTGTTCCCTCCCGCAACAAAGTCAAGGGTATTTCCCATCACAAGCAGAATCATCATCCCAGCTAGGATAGCGACGCCCCCGCTTAGGGTATAAAAGAGATACTTGCGACCGGCAGCCAGCGCCTCCTGCGTCTCGCTGTGCACGACAAGGGGATAGGTGGCGACCGTGAGGATCTCGTAGAAGACAAAGAGCGAGAAGAGGTTGGCCGAGAGTGCAATCCCCATGACCGCCCCGATCACGATCGCAAAGCAGGCATAGTAGCGTGTCTGGGCATGTTCCCCGAGGCCACGCATATAGCCGATGTTGTACACGGTTGTGATGATCCAGAGGAACGAGGCAAGGGCCGCAAAGAGGAGCCCGAGAGCGTCCGCGGAGAACTGGATGGTCAGCTCGGGAACTATCATGATCGCAGGTGAGGAGATGGGTGTCGTCCCAAATGCGGAAGGTAGCAAGAGTGCCGATAAGAGGAAGGTCAGGATAGCAGCGACAAGCGATGCCGCCTCCCGGGCATCCGGGCGGTTCCTTAGGATGAGGATGAAGAGGACACCTAGGAATGGTATGGCGACGGTCAGGAGGAGCACCCACTGCTGGATCTCCGTCAACGCTCGTTCCTCCGGTTGATCCGGGCGATGGATGCGATATCGAGAGTCTTCCAGGTATGCTTTGCGACAATAACAAGTGCGAGGGCGACCCCGGCTATAATCGCTTCGATGATGATAAGCGTGAAGACGACCGCTTGGGAGATACCGACGTCCCCACCAAGGTACCCGCCGGTGATGAAGATCAGGCTGACACTGCTCCCGAGGAATTCAAGACCGATTACCATCTTGATCAGGTTGGCGCGAGAGATCAAGCACGTGAGACCGATAGTGAAGAGGGCTCCCGAGATACCAAGGAGAATGAAAAGTTCGGGTGGGATCACGGGCGAACCTCCCGGAACTTTCTGGAGCCAAGGAGGAGGATGATTGCCACGACTCCTGCAAGAAGGATGATCCCTTGGAGGAGCACTTCAAACGAGCGGGGGCCCCACTTTGCAACGCCCACATCACTCCTAGCCGGGGCGGTAGAAGGCCAGGAATTATTGAGGGAGAGGACTGCGCTCAGGAAGAGGAAGAGGAAGAGCAGCCCGATCACCATGCCGGCAGTGGCCTTTAAGTTCATGCCGACACCTCGAGCTCCTCGCCACCAGCGAGGATGAGCGCCACGAGAAAGAGAACCGAGATCAGGCCCGCACCAACGGTCAGTTCGAAGGCACCGGCATAGGGGGAGTCGAGCAAGAAGAAAACTGCGGCAAGGCATATGCTCGCAAGCGCGTACGCCACCGTGCATCGCACGAGGTTGTTCAGCTGCACAGCGAGGACCGCCATACAGACGATGGCTGCCCCAAGGACAGCAAAGAGGATCGGCCCGTATCCAGCCAAAAACATTTACGCACCCCGGGGCTTCGGATGCCGCTGATGACCCTCATTGGGGGTGTACTGTCTCTGTATCGTTCGGACGAATGGAAAAACGTTCCCGGGCACTCTTTCCGGATACCAGAAGGGAGTGGCCATCAAAACGGCGGTCATCATCACGTGTATGCGGCTGCTTAGAATGCTCATCACCATGACCCTGTTACGACATTTAAAAATTTCTCTACCAGTAACTCTGTTCCAGAACGGTATTTGGGAGAGTTTATGACGTTGATTATAATCGTGCGATCCCATCCTTTAAATTTGTAATGTTTTATTATGTAGAATCAGGAAGCACCGTTCTGATATGACCGGAAACGCTCCTCCAAGTTCCCGGTGCCACACACGTGTGTACTTCTATCAGGCAGTGCATGAGAAAGAGCCTTCTGCGGGCAGACTACCCCCGTCAAATGGAACAGACAGGGTTTTAACTTTTAATGGAAAATATTACACAATTTAATGACTGGCTTAAAGCCAAAGAGGTGATGATGTTTTGTTTCAACTAATTATTACTGTTGTACAAGCTTTGCTTATTACTGTTGTAGCAAGCCTGGTTGCACTGGTTGTTGCTGCGTACTTCACTTTTAACGTACTGAAAGCAGATACGGGAACCCCGAAAATGCGTGAAGTGGCTGACGCAATCCGCGAGGGTGCGGAGGCGTTCATCAAACGGCAGTACTCGACGATCGCGATCCTTGCCATCGTGGTTGCGCTCCTTATGTTCGGCGTTTACTTCATTGCCGGAAAGACGGACGTCGCATGGCATACATCCATTGCCTTTGTTTTCGGGGCGTTCTGCAGTGCCCTTGCCGGCGTTATCGGCATGTGGATTTCTGTCAGGACCAACATACGTTCCGCCGCCGCAGCACGCACGAATGCTGGGCGGGCTGTCGTTCTCGCGCTTCGCGGAGGGGCGGTTTCGGGACTCACCATTGTGGCACTCTCCCTGCTCGGTGTATCACTGATCTTTTACGCGTTCGGCGCAAACCCGCAAGAGACACCGTTTCTCATTGTAGGGTTCGGGTTCGGAGCATCATTTATCGCGTTGTTCGCCCAACTGGGCGGTGGTATCTACACCAAGGCGGCAGATGTCGGTGCAGATCTTGTCGGCAAGGTTGAAGCTGGCATCCCGGAGGACGACCCTCGGAACCCGGCCGTTATCGCTGACCTTGTGGGAGACAATGTCGGCGATTGTGCCGGGCGTGGCGCCGACCTGTTCGAATCCACAGCGGCGGAGAATATCGGTGCCATGATTTTGGGTGTAGCACTCTTTCCGGTGTTCGGGCTCAACGGCGTGCTCTTCCCGCTTGTTGCCCGTGCCTTTGGTCTGATTGCCACCATTATCGGTATCTTCTGTGTTACCGAGAAATCCGCAGACACGGAAAACCCGATGACTGCGCTAAACAGGGGGTACTATATCACCGCCATCATCGCTACCTTATTTTTCTATATCGCAACAATGTGGCTTTTGAATAACGTGTGGTTCTTCTATGCGGGGGTTATCGGGATTGCATTATCCCTCGTGTTTGTCTACCTGACGCTGTACTATACGGATTATACCCACCGCCCAGTGCTTGAAATTGTCCGTGCATCCAAGACAGGCCCGGCGACCACCATCATTTCCGGGTTTGCACTCGGTCTTGAGACCACCGCAGCACCTGCAATCGCTATTGTCATTTCCCTGATTCTTGCCTACCAATGCGGTGTGTTGAGCGGAGTGTCTCATGGAGGACTCTATGGGACCGCGATTGCCACCATGGGGATGCTTGCCACCTGCGCGTACATCCTCGCAATGGACACCTTCGGCCCGATTGTTGACAATGCCGGCGGTATTGTGGAGATGAGCGGGGAGTCCGAAGAGACCCAGAAAAGGATTTCGCGCCTTGACGCTGCCGGAAACACCACGAAGGCGCTGACGAAAGGCTATGCAGTTGGCAGTGCCGCACTCTCAGCGTTCCTGCTCTTCTCTGCATATATGGACGAGGTCACAAACCTCACCCACAAGGCATTCACGGTCGTAAACCTTGCCACTGTGACGGTATTTTGCGGTGCCATGTTGGGGGCCATGCTTGTCTTCCTCTTCTCTGCCTTTGCGATTCGTGCCGTCGGCGAAACAGCACAGTATGTCATCATGGATGTAAGGAGGCAATTCAAAAACAAGGGAATCCTAGAGGGCACCGTAAAGCCCGATTACGCCAGTTGTGTTGACATCACCACAAAGGGTGCATTGAAGAATATGGTACTCCCCGGGGTTATTGCGGTGGCATTCCCAGTATTTGTTGGGTTTGTTCTTAAATACGAAGCAATGGCAGCATTCCTCATGGTTGCAACCATCACCGGTGTCCTGATGGCACTCGTCTTTAACAATTCTGGCGGGGCATGGGACAATGCAAAGAAATACATTGAGACCGGTGCTGAGGGGGGTAAGAGAAGCGAGGCTCACAAGGCAGCTGTTGTCGGTGATACGGTCGGTGACCCATTCAAGGATACTGCCGGGCCGTCACTCCACGTGCTCGTAAAACTACTCGCCACAACCACACTCGTGCTCGCGGCGTTGTATATCTGAACTACTTTTTTTTGATTTGCATCGTTTTGCATATTAAATTCCGTTCTTCTTTAAAAACAGCTCGTGCAGCCGGGTGTCACTGCCAAGCTCTGGGTGGAACGCAAGCGCCATGTGTTTCCCGTATTCAACCGCAACGATCCCGCGATCGATTCTCGCAAGCACATTCACTCCTTTACCAACCTCTGTCCCAACCGGAGCACGGATGAAAATCGCATGAAAGGGGCCGCCAGTGATACAGTCCATAACAAGATCCGCTTCAAATGACTCGCGCTGTCGCCCAAACGCGTTCCTATTGACAGTCATATCGATGAGCCCGATTGGGTGAACACGGGGGTTATCGACACAGGTTGCCACGAGCACCATGCCGGCACAGGTCGCAAAGATACCCCCATGAAACTTCCGGATCGGTTCATGGAGTTGGTTCTTATCAATAAGCCGTGAGATCGTAGTGGATTCACCACCGGGGATCGCGAGTGCGTCACAGCCTTGAAGCTCGGCCGGCTGTTTTATGGGAAAAACAGAAGATTGATCTTCACGTTCCATGCACTTCAAGGCACGCTCGAATGCACCGATATGCTCGCTGACATTGCCCTGTAGGGCAAGGACCCCGATCTTAACGCCCACGGTATTGCAGCACCTGATCTTCTTTGAGTGTGTGGACATCCAGTCCTGGCATCGCGTCACCAAGACCGCGGCTGACGCGTGCGATCACCTTTGCGTCATCGTAATGGTTGACCGCCTCTACGATTGCCCTTGCCATCATCTGTGGATTTGACGATTTGAAGATACCGGACCCGACAAAGACACCGTCCGCACCCAGCTGCATCATCATGGCTGCATCAGAGGGTGTTGCGATCCC
This sequence comes from Methanoregulaceae archaeon, assembly GCA_015660965.1. Classification (GTDB taxonomy): domain Archaea; phylum Halobacteriota; class Methanomicrobia; order Methanomicrobiales; family Methanospirillaceae; genus MVRE01. The sequence goes on along the minus strand of JACTVG010000003.1, from coordinate 229,982 downwards.
GCCGGCAGAGAAGTTCACCACCGGAAGCCTGCCCCGTTCTGAACATTCAATGACCAGTTCTGCCGGCGCTTCGATCTCGCGTGCGTAATCGATCATCTCCTGCCGGTTCATTCCTTTAAGCGCTCGGATTGATCCCATAATCGCACGCATGTGGCGCACCGCCTCCACGACATTGCCGGTACCTGCTTCACCCTTGGTCCGAATCATCGCGGCACCTTCGTGGATCCTTCGCAGCGCCTCTCCAAGGTCCCGGGCCCCGCAGACAAAGGGGACAGTAAATTTTTTCTTGTCGATATGGTATTGTTCGTCTGCCGGCGTAAGCACCTCGCTCTCGTCAATCATATCTACGCCAAGCGCTTCAAGCACCTGAGCTTCAACAAAGTGACCAATCCTCACCTTCCCCATCACAGGAATCGAAACTGCATCGATAATGCCTGTAACTTTTTCTGGATCAGCCATACGGGCGACACCTCCCGCTTTCCTGATATCGGCCGGAACCCTCTCCAATGCCATAACAGCTACAGCGCCGGCTTCTTCAGCGATCTTTGCTTGTTCAGCATTAATGACATCCATGATTACGCCCCCTTTCTGCATGGATGCAAAACCTCGCTTGAGAAGTTCAGTACCAAACCTTAATTCCTCAAGTTTCATATTCGCATATTATTGATCAATGTTCCCAATAAAAGCAGAGTACTAACGGTAGTAATCACAACCAGAAATGTCACTACTCGCACTGAATGCAGGATCTCTTTCCCTCCGTCTTCAAGTGATCGCTCACAATCACCTATAATGTATACCGCAGGTTTTTCAAAACGGATACCGATTCCTCCTGCCATAGCTGCCATTACAATCCCCCCATTAAAACCAGGGCGGTTCCTGCCATCACGTCGCAGAATTCGATATGCCGGTCTAAACCTTCCCTTAATAGCAAAATAAAGAAGCAAGAAGAGAACCGTTATACGGGCCGGAATAAAGTTAAGAAGATCATCCATCCTTGCCGACCACCACCCTAACCGCACCCTATGATCACGATAACCCAACATAGCATCCATTGTATTTGTTGCCCGGTAAAAGGCAGACCCAATCAACCCGAACAGGCTGTAGTAAAACAAAGGTGAAACTATGCTATCAGTAAGGTTCTCAGTCAAGGATTCATACGCAGCGGATAGGATGTGATTCTTATCAAGCGATGTTGTATCACGAGAAACAAGCATCTTAACGCGATCCCTCCCCTCTTTTATACTGCCATTAAGGGCATCAATAACGGCTAGGGTATGATCTTCCAGAGAACGCCCTGCAAAGCAACACTTAAGCAGAAAAGGGGCACCAAAGAGGTAAAGGTACCATGGTGCGAATTCGGAGAAGAAGAAGAAGGGATAAGTAAAGATGAAAACCGTTAAAAACCAAAAAGACACCCCAATGGCACGTTGGAAACCTAATGGAAAAGCCACGGGTTTGCCCCACAGTCCAATAAACCGTCCGAGTAATGCAACGGGATGATAGGATGTATGAGGATCACCAATCAACCGATCTATAACCAGGGCTGCAACAAGAACAAATATTGGTGCCGCTATTGTAAGCCCTGACGATACCATGTATAAATTGCTCCAATAATGAGCGTAAAGAACGCAGCTGTGTTAAGAATATCTAGCCGTAAGTATAGCCATGCACTATAGAGAAGAAGTGAGAATCCCATCATAACCATAAGCGGGTGCGGACGGCCGCGGGGTACGGGTTGGAGTGGCGGTTCTTTAACTTTTTGACTCATGAAACGATCCGTATGAAGGACATCAATACGAAATGCTACCTTAATTACACCATACCCTGCAATGATCTCGACATCAAAAAAGCCTTCATGACAATCAGGATATATTGGTATGGAGAAAAGAGTTTCGTCAACAATATATAAATTATCGTGGAAAAAGGAAGAAAACATTCCGCTATTAGAGGATGATATGGTGATGTGGATGGGTGATCCGCGATTTACAAATCTTAATTTAAGTGTTCCACCAATTTCCACACGAACGGGTGGTTTTGGACCCTCAATTGAGTTGATACCCGTCCGATTTAAAAATATTTCATATTTTTTGTCATCTGAATTTTGTTCCTGCAGGACCATAGCAATGGACAAAAGGAACATTATTCGAACACCTTTTTATTCAATGGTATTCTGAGGCAGAAGATTGGGAATACCCTCGTGTATCGGATAAACGACATTACACCGCACGCAGGTGAGTGTCCCTTCAACGATCTCGCGTTCGTTTTCCTCAGCAACACTAAGAGTCAGTTCGCCTTTACAAACGGGACAACAAAGAATGTCCAATAAAGTACGTCTCATGAATATTCATCCCTCAAATCAATGATCTGAGAAAGCTCAGGCCCCGTAGAAATAAGGACTACCGGGCAACCAATATCGTTTTCCGCGTTTTTCACGAAATCTTTTGCTTTTTTACTAAGTTTCCCAAATTCTGTTAAGCCAAAACATGCCTTATCTATACGATCAATACCAGTAATCGCTGCTTTAGTACACCCATTAATCATCGCTGAATATTTGGCCATTTCTCCATCCCAACTCCCAATTCTACGTTTACGGTGAGTAACCGTACCAAATTCCTGGATTCCCATTGCGTCTGATTTCTCTGCGGACATTTCAGTGAAGAATGGACCTTCACCGACTCGTGTTGGATATGCTTTGAAAACAACTATTACATCATCGATCTTGGTAGGTCCCACCCCATTATCAGCCGCAATTTGCGATGCTGATGTGTCCTTACTAGTAACAAAGGGGTAAGTTCCGTAATAGAGTGAGATGCCAAATCCTTGTGTTCCTTCGAGCAAAACAACTTCTTCTTTTTTTAGTGCACCATCAATCGCCTTTGGCACATCAAGGAGATACTCTGCAAGTTCAGGTATGTCCTTTGCTTGTGGAGAGAGGCGCATCACCCGGTCTGCGTTTGCTGGCCCACACCCTGATCCGGTACTACCTATTTTTTTTGCAAGATGTGTACTTCCCTTATCGCGTGATATATGATCTTCCGTAATGACTCCACAGCGAAAATCAACAAAGACGCGTCCTTTCACGCCGAGACTTTCTACCTCGTGTTTCAGAACCCGGGGGTCAACGAGTACCCCACTCCCAATACAAAGCTTTGCATCTTTGTATACAAAGCCGGATGGCACCATCCGAACACCATATTCTTTGTTACCGACTTGAACAGTGTGACCGGCATTCGGGCCTACACCCCCTCGAGAGATAATAACAGGTTTATCTTTGTGGGCGATGTGGGCAACGACCTTGCCCTTCCCTTCATCTCCAAAAAATCCACCAACAATAATCGTACAGCTCATTAAGATATCAACTAATGTTGGTTGAATTGAGAAATAAAATATCCCTAATAATGAGGGCCATATGAGACGTCATAGAAAGATAGGACTGATAAGACCATGATGCAGAACCTCTTTAAATTAAACAAAGTTATTTTAAGAGGTCGTTAATATTCACAAAAAGCGGAAGATATTTTTTAATATTTAAAGTTGTGAAATAAACGTCCCCATCCGTGATAGGGCCTCAGATAGATCTTTTCTTGAAACCGCGTAGGCGCATCTCAAATGATTTTCGCCACCAACTCCAAAGACGCTGCCAGGTACAACCGCCACTTGATATTCTTTCAATAGGCGTTCTGCAAAATCTGTATCGGAAAGACCTGTACTCTTGACTGAAGGAAATGCATAAAATGCGCCCTCAGGAACATGGCATTGGAGCCCAATACGATTGAGTCCTGCAACAAACATATTGCGCCTAAGCCTATACTCGTTCACCATAGCATTTTTTTCATCTTCGGCTGAGCGGAGCGCTTCAAGTGCTGCAACCTGTCCCATTACCGGAGCACACAACATTGTGTACTGATGGATTTTGAGAGCGGCCTCGCAAATTTTCTGTGGGGCACAAAGATATCCAATACGCCAACCGGTCATTGCAAACGCTTTTGAAAAGCCATTTAAGGTAACGGTTCTTTCCCACAGGTTACCTACTATAGCTGCAGCGGTATGTTGTCCTTCGTATGTGAGTTCGGCATACACCTCATCACTAATGAGGAAGAGATCGTTGTCAATCACAAAATCTGCAATTTGTTCAAGATCCTTGCCTCTCAATACCGCCCCTGTCGGGTTGTTTGGATAATTGATAATAACTGCTTTTGTCTTTTTTGTGAGTTTTTGTTCAAGTCTTTCGACATTGATTTTAAAATTGTCCGCTTCTGTACATTCAACAGACACCGGAGTCCCTCCGGCAAGGGTCACACATGGCCCATACGATACATAACTAGGCTGGGCAATAAGAACCTCGTCCCCGGGATCAACAATCGCTCTTATTGATAAATCCAGGGCCTCTGAAACACCGGTTGTAATGATAATCTCAGTATCGCAGTTATACCTAAGATTGTAATGTTGTAAAAGATACCGGGAAAGGGCTTCCCTTAAGGAGTGGAGCCCCTTGTTGGAAGTATAAGATGTCGTCCCTTGTTCGATTGAATAGATGCTCGATTCGCAAATTTTCCAAGGTGTTGTGAAATCGGGTTCTCCTACACCGAGAGAGATAACGCCTTCCATTGTTACAGCGAGATCGAAAAATTTTCGTATTCCCGAGGGGGGGATGACGTATGCACGTTTGGAGATTGGGTCTTTCATTACAGCACCCTAAAAAGAAAAAGGAAGGCGTTCTGTTTCTTGTTGCTCAAAGAGTGTATTGCCATTTTCTTTATATGATTTCATTATAATGTGTGTGGCTGTCTCACGGATCCTATCCATTGGTGCGATGTGTTCCGAAACAAACCGTGAAACATCCTGCATATTTTTTCCTGTGACAAGCAATTGGAGGTCATAAGTGCCCGTTAATAAACGTAAGCTTTTTACTTCGTTAAACCGCGAAAGGCGTTCAGCAATCCGATCGTAACCGAAATCCCTTTCCGGGCTGACTTTAAGTTCAATTATTGCAGATACTTCTCCGTTACCGACTTTCTCCCAATTGATTACCGTAGTGTATTTTCTAATAACCCTTGCATTTTCAAGTGCATGTATCCGGTTCTCAAGTTCTTTAAGAGATATCTTTGTCATAGTTGCAATTTCATCAGCAGTTAGTCGGCTATTCTCTTCAAGAATTCGGAGAATTTCGAGATCTTTGTCATCCATTGCATGTCACCTGAACCAAGTTTTCATCCATTTTGATTCCATCTGACTTACATTGAGATCTTTTAATCCGTTCAAACGCGGATCTTTAAGAACCACTTCACGGATTTTGTTTGTATTGGAATCAAACCACATCTCCTTTGTACGACCATATCTCCCGCGACTTACAACACGAGTGTTGATTACCCCCAACATATTCAGTTCGGAGATCAGATCGGTGATGCGGCGATGGGTGAGTACATCAAGCTCGATAGTTGGTGCGAGGTCCTGATATATACGTGAGACTTCTCCGCTCGTAAAGATATTCTGTCCAAGTTGCTCAAGGATAAGCATCGAATATAATATTAATTTACTCTGTGTAGGTAGTGTAGATATACATTCGATCATACTGTCGGTTTCGATCTTAGCTTGAGCTTGTTTAACGTGTTCTTCCGTCACTTTTAAAGATTCGTCGCGGTCTGCTAATTCACCAGAGATCCTAAGTAAGTCAAGTGCACGCCGTGCATCTCCGTGTTCTTGGGCAGCAAGAGCGGAACAAAGTGGAATTACTCCTTCAGAAATTGCTCCTGGAATAAACGCGGTTTCAGCACGCTGGGTAAGGATATCAACTAGTTGTGGTGCGTTATAGGGCGGGAAGACAAGTTCTTCCTCAGAGAGCGAAGAGAGAACACGGGGATCGAGAAAATCCTTGAAGCTCAAATCGTTAGATATTCCAATTATACTTACTTTAGAATTTTTTAGATCGGAATTGATTCGCGTAAGGTTGTAAAGCGTATCATCACCACTTTTTTTAACAAGTTTATCGATCTCGTCAAGAACAATGACTAAAACCCCCCCACCAGAATCCAACTGATTTTTTAGTTCTGTGTATACTTGATCTGTTGGCCAACCTGTCATCGGGATGTGGGTTCGTGATTTATCACTTCCTAGCTCATCTTCACCATAAAGACATTTTGCAATTTGAGCAAGGACACGGTATTGTGTATCTATTACCTCACAGTTAAGATGCACAATTCTACATAGGGTACCCATATTATGACTTGCCTTTTCTAGCTCCATCCCCACATACCTTGCACATGCTGTTTTCCCAGTTCCTGTTTTTCCATAAACCAAAATATTTGAAGGTGTTTCATTACGTAATGATGGGGCAAGAATAGCGGCGATTTCGTCGATCTGAGGTTTTCTATGGGGTAACACTTGCGGACGATATGAGTGCCTAAGTACCTCTCGATCTTTAAATATTCTATTACTTGACAAATATTTTTGAAATAATCCTGTTGACATATCTTCTTTATTTGACATAACTTCACTGTGGAGCTGAGACTTCGCGGTTGGAAATAAAAAAGGTGATCGTTTGTCCTACTTATAAACCCGGTGGTTTCCGATGGAATATCTATAAAATGAACGTATTTTATCAAAAATGAATGAATCGTGCCAATTTTAACTCTTTTATATAAATTCAATCTTTTTTGATTAATACATCGTTTTTGAATTAAATAAAATTTTTATGCTACCTAGGGACCCCTTCGTTTCTTGTGGACTTTTAATTTGCTTTTTAACGATTAATCTCTTTTTTATAATACTGGCATTCTTAGGTATATTTTAATTATATATATACTTATCGAAAGTCATTTCAATAAGTAAATTAAATTTATAAAATAATGGTATATAACTTAAGTTGAAATTAATCTTTAGTCCTCTTTCAGTTCTGTAATAAATTACCCCAATTAAATTAAACAAAGAGTAAATTAAAGTTCCAGTGGAAACAAAGGGGTCTTAGTATTTTGAAGACAATTTGCAAAAAGGACGGCAAACTCTCGCTTTTATTAACTATCAATAAGCAATACGTTTATTACTATGAAAAATGAGCACATTCAACAAATTAACGTTATAATTGGTATTATTACGGTCTCTAGTACGAGAACCCCAGAAACAGACTCTAGTGGTATGATAATATGTGAACTGGTTAAAGCTTCGGGGCACTCTGTTGGGTATTATGCTGTTGTAAAAGATAACCTTGACGCAATAAAATCAGAGCTTATGAAAGCAACGCATCATGCAAATTGTATTATTGTTAATGGTGGAACGGGACTAACCTCCGACGATATCACGATTGAAGCGGTAAAACCCATCCTTGAAAAAGTAATCGATGGTTTTGGGGAACTATTCCGCTTTAAAAGTTATGAAGAAATTGGAACAGCAGCGATGTTATCTCGTGCCATTGCTGGGATCTACAGAAAATGTGTAATTTTTTGTATACCGGGATCAAACGCAGCTGTAAAACTTGCAACAAATCAACTTATTATTCCAGAAATTACCCACATTCTATCGCATGCTGCAAAATAGGTGATATATCCCCTGCAAACATTAACGTATTTTTTAAAAGATCCCCCCCCCAAATGGAAAAATTTTTTATTGATAATTTTGTTGCCTAAATAAATTAAAAATTTTTGTTAACGATAGACCTCGAGAAGAGCCACTCGCTCAAGAACAAGGTCAGAAAATCGCAACTCCCCAACAGTGCTCAATTCCTCATCAGAAATCGAAAAAAGAATTTTTAACCGCGATCGCTTTTCAGAATCTAGAGAATCCCACCCCGTATCCTCAAATGTCATTAATTGCAGGAGAGCGATCCAAACATTTTTTCGAGGTGGGCAACAGCAAACATATGAGTTGTTCTCTCCATTATGAACTCCAAACCTGGTGGCGGAGGAGCACTGTCGGGTACCAGAAGCATAAAGTAGCGCTTCCATCTCAAGAGAGTTTGCAATGGTCGCTTCCCCATAAAATGATCGCACTGCATGATACATTGCAGCCTCTGCATGTTGTCTTCCAACAAGTAAATTTGCATCAAAACAGACAATCGTCGTTTCATGGTCTCGTGCAATCTGTCGTAATGTATACAGAAAAGTTTCACGATTTTTAACACAAAAGGTGGCGGTCCTGATTTCAAAAGTGGGTTCAACTGTATCCATATACATTATCCAAAGTAAAGAAGAGATGATTGTTGTTCATCAGACAAATCCCCGCTCTCGGTCTTTTTTGTTCTTTTTTTTGTTGTGAGTTGTTCAAAGATTTGCTCAGATATACCTCTACCAAGAAATCTACTAATTTCTTCAATCCCCGCATTCAAAATTGCTTCGGGTGTTGTAATGCCAAGATTATACAACCTCCGGGCTCGAACGCGACCCACCCCTCGCAACTTAACTAATGGAAGGAGTTCGCGACGAATTCCATATCTCATGCATATCTCGAGCTCGCGTGTTGAAGGACGAAGTGATGGTTTAAACATTCGAGCGAGCTCGGAACTTGCATGAAGGAGCCAATTTACGTTTTCCACCATTCCAAATATGTCACCAGGCCCTACAGAATATCTCTCACAGATCTTCTCATCCGAAAGCTCATCTATCCAATCCGATAGGAGAAGTGCGGTCTTAAGAGACCGATAAAAAGTCTCGATCTCATCTGGATCTTCTGGTGGATCAATCCACAAAAGGTTCCCCTTTTTCTCAATCACACGCAATAATACTCCTACATCAGAATTACGAACATAGAGATTTGGCATGTCTGGTGTACTGCAGACTAATTGTAGAACCCCCAAATCCGAATAATTACTATGCGCATGCAATTGGCGAACAATCATTTCAGCACTTCGAGGATCAATGTATAGTCGCGAAACAACGGCTCCGAATTCTGTTGCACCGATATGTTCCCCAACTTCAACAATCATATCTGATTCAGCAAGAAACGCGAGCGCCGCGTTGACAGTTCTTTGAATCAGTCGCCCCTTTTTATGTTCATGAGCATAGAATGTTCTTTCCATAAATGCTGCAAGCTCGCCACAAGTTTGTGTAAATCCCGCTGCGATTAGAGAAAGAACATGTGTATACAGAGCAGACCGTTCTGCCAATTTTGAATGCACCTCTTCTGGTAACGCGTTGATATACCAATCAAAGAGATCTTCTACCATCCCCTCATCTTTAGCGATTAAAACAGCCTCTCCATATGGATCAAGGTGGGGGCGCCCGGCTCTCCCCGCCATCTGATGATATTCACGAACGGGAATAGGTTGCATACCCTCTGCCGTAGAAAATCGGAGGTAATCACGAATAACGACTCTCCGAGCGGGCAAATTAAGGCCTGCTGCAAGCGTGGGCGTAGATGAAATACATTTGATTAATCCTTTGCGGAACCCCTCTTCAACAATTGCTCTCGCCTCACGACGCAATCCAGCATGGTGAAATGCAGCTCCGTTTGATACACACAAAGCAAGTGTCTTGTCCAACTCTGTATCTGCAATAGATTCGAGACGAACCACGAATTCCCCAAGTGCGGAAGATTTAAGTTTGATTGCAGACGCCGCTCGTTTTGCAAAAGCTTCGGCATTTTTTCGAGAGGATACAAAGACGAGGCACTGTCCTCCCTCTTCAATTGTGTCTAAACAAAGATTTAGATCATCATAGTTCCGTGAAACAACTTTTACAGAACGCTCGCCATGTTTAAAATGGATTACATTTCCATAGAATACCCCCTCGTGAAGATCAACAGGGCGCCAATTGCTAGTGATAAGTTTCGCATTAAGCCAGTCAGCGAGAATTTGCGTATTTCCGATTGTTGCTGAGAGTGCTATTATATGTAAAAACGGATTTTTATACCGCATTTTTGCTATTACCATTTCAAGTGTAGGGCCCCGATCTGGAGAATCGATAAGATGAATTTCATCAATTACAAGAAGGGTGATATTAGTCAGCCAAGGAGTATTGTTGCGCAGAAGTGAATCCACTTTTTCGGATGTGGCAACAATAATATCATTTTTTCCGAGATTATCGTCTCGTCTGTCGAAGTCCCCTGTTGAGATACCAACTTTCACACCTTTATTACCGAACTCATTGTACTTTTCTGATGCAAGCGCTTTTAGTGGAACAATATAAAGGCACTTACCCCCGTCTGCAATGTGGTGGTGCATAGCCATTTCAGCAACTAAGGTCTTTCCACTTGCAGTGGGGATTGCAATGAGCAGATTCTCTCTCTCAAACAATCCTTTTTGGACACATTCTATTTGCGGTGGGTATAGCTCAATAATTCCAGCAGTCGTAAGTTGATAGCGAAGATTTTCTGGTATTGGCAACTCGCTTAGACGCATTTTTTAACCACCCTACTTCACACAAAAGGTGTTTTTTGGAGTGTGTATTTATGAATCAGAAAATACACCGAGTAAATATCTCCTCGAACAAATCTTTTTTATTCACTCTTCGTTTTTCACTCTAATTTTCAATCAATAATAATAACTGATAAGGTTCTGTTTTGCCTCTTTCTTCTTTTTATCAAGAAATGCGAAAACATTCTCGTGAGGTACTCCCTCAATCAACATGTCAATAGCGGCTCTTGCAACCTTTAACTGTTCGGGATACCCAATTAGCGCAACAGTTTTTCCATATATTGATATTTCTACGTCGGTCATGTCTTCAATTTGTTCCCGTGCCCGCCCATCCTTTCCGATTATTCGGCCCCGCAATCTGTCTAGGTGGTGGGCCCCCTCAGCCATTCCTGAAAGGTCAATTATATCTAAGAGGAGGTCCTCATCCTCAAGAAGTTCGAACGCACGTTCGGGTGAGAATCCACGGTTAATGGCATTGATTGTTTCAATTGTTCGAAGAAAAGAAACTGCATTCTCGTCAGACGCTTCAATTTTAACAAGCCCCTCCTTACTATCAATTGTGAGAATTGTTTGGGATTTTGTCTCAAGATCGCGCTTTGTTGAACCGCCTTTACCAATTAGAGCACCAATTCTGTTACCTGAAACTTTGATCTCTTGCATCATGACAGAACACCTCACTTAAGTATGGCCTTGGTAGTATGTTTTTGCTAGCTTTTGTTATCACCGAACGTGTTTATCTGCTCTATTGTATTGTTTAGTAATTATTAAGGCTCTATAGTATCGAGGTGGGTTATTTTGCTGAAGATCTTAATATCCTCTTGAATTGCACATCGAGTTCGGAAGTACCGATTTATGTTCTTGATATCCCGCATTAAATACCTGAGGGCATTCGGATGATCGCGAGTAACCGATTGACCCATATCGATGAGATAAAGGCGGTCACCATATAATATATTGAACTCGCTTAAATCGGCATGCACAAGCTCTGCTTTGTTGTAAAGTGTATCGATACATTCAATGAGTTGCTTGTATACACTTTCAGGATCCATTATTTTAGCCAATCTTAATTGAGGATAGGGGCGCTCCCCCTCACCTAAAAACGACATCAAAAGGATATTCCTATCCCAAACAAGGGGTTCTGGTACTGGAATTCCCACTTCTTGTGCACGCGAAAGGTTTGAAAACTCCTTTTTAGTCCATGCGAAGACCAAATCTTTTCGATTTTTTTTCACATTTGAGAAACGACGATCTCCAACGATGTACTCACTCATCGCATTGAAATTTGCTGTACGGATACGGTAAATTTTGATAGCGACATTGAGATTACCTCGCTCCCCGAAAAAAATGTTCGCTTCCTTTCCAGTACTAATCGAACCTCCAATCGCCGATAACCATTTTTTATGAACCAAACGATACAGTGCAAGCAAAGTAATCTCATCAAAAACATCTTCTTTAACTTTAAGTTGATCGGCATCTTTGATCCTCATGCCCATTTCTTCAAGCTTTTGATCAAATTGCAACTGACGTTTTTCTACCTTCACAAGCTTTACAACCGTTTTTGGTATTTTCTAATTCAATGTAAATAATCTCTTACAGAAGATAATATCTCACAAAGATATTCCCCACAGGTCTTTTTTAGATCGAGGGGGTGTATTTCGCTTTTCTTGTATGCGTTTTCTAGTTCCTCATAGCTTGAATAAGTTCGGTCACCGCCAAATTTAGCTGGTCTGCGGATAGAAACAGATGAAATACGAGGAAAAATATGGTACTGATAAATCTGGAGTATCGGATTTTCTGTAATCTCTGGTGGGCAAAATGCTTTTTGACACTTCTTTCGAATCTCATCTTCGCTATCTGCTACAGATATATAATTTCCCTGCGATGAGGACATCTTCTTTCCATCAAGTCCATTAAGAATTGGACTGTGAATACAAACGGGTGCGGGATACCCAAAATTGATTAGGTGTTCGCGAGCGAGCATGTGGATTTTACGTTGATCTATCCCACCTACAGCGGCATCTACTTCAAGCATTGCGATATCTGTCATCTGCATAATAGGATAAATCATCTGAGAGACTGTGGGGTGGTCCATTTGACGTCCAACATCATCCATACTTCGAGTTGCACGGTTCAGTGTAATTTGCTGAGAAAGCTGGAATACAAGCAATTCGTAATTCCTATCAAGCTGTAAGTCTGAACCGAGAATAAATTTTACATTTTTCAGACCCAATCCCTCGAAACACTTTTTATTATAATCGGCAAGTTCCCGAATACTTTTCATTGTTCCTTTTCGGTTGAGAAAGGCGTGGAGATCTGCAAGCAGTACAATGACCTCAAAACCAGCTTCCTGTAAATCAATCAACTTATTTACAGTTACGAGATGCCCAAGATGGATCTCGCCGCTTGGTTCATACCCAGCATAAACTCGCTTTTTTGATTTTAAAAGAAGAGATCGTAATTCTTCTTCAGTAACAATCTCGATAGTATTGCGTGTAACCAGTTTGAACGCATCCATTAAAAATAATGAGTGATATTGGGTGTTAATGATTGTTCTGAATGGGAGAAAAGCCGATTGCCTCGTTAGTCATCTTGATGGAACTTGCAGCATCTTTAACGATACCCGTCATTGCACGAATGGCATCTATATTCTCTACAACAATATCTGCTTCTTGGTGTATACCTTGGAAAAAACAAAGCTCTTTTCCTTTTGCATATATGGATTCTTCAAAAATACAATTCTCATATAAATCGGCTCGTTGTCTACCAAGATCCATTGCAAATTCCTTTAGTTCAGCGGTACTCTTTATGCCCAAACTTTTTTTAATAAGTCCCATGCGGGGATGTTTCATGATGAGATCAATCACACGTTCGCGTGCAATGTCCCTTTTTGTCGTAATCTGCACCGCATGCATATGCATCATTGTAGTTGGAACAATCATTGCCATGGTTGTAATTGAGATTTGGGGAAGTACGGTCTGGACATCTGGCCCATGGTGGCTGGGAACACCAACTGGATCAAGAACAACAGCATCAATTGGACCTTTCTTGATTTCTCCCGGATCTGATCCTCGTCGAACCATTATTGCATGTACGTGGGCGACACCATACTCTTGATCAATTGCATGAATAATACGGCAAAGTCCTGTTGTATTGCAAGATACGACACGAACAAACTGCCTGCCGATTGCATCCTTATAGTTGCATGATGAATTAAAGGAAAAACCAGCAACTTCGTGGTCTTCTCCACCTTGCCAGATTGCCTTCACACCTAACTTTTCATAAAGAGGTTTGTTTGTTGCACCAACATCACCGGGTGTAGCATCAACAACTACATCTGCATTTTTGCACATATCGTCAACAGATCCTGCAACAGACAAACCAACTTTTTCAAAAGAAGGCTTTTTAGAAATATCAGCGATATAAAGCGGATACCCCTTTTTCTTTGCGACAAACGCTTCAGCATTAGGGCGTGTCTTTGAGACACCAACGACTTTCATATCCTTCTGAGCAGCAACGACATCAGCAACACGTTTACCGACAGTCCCATATCCATTGATAGCAACCTTGATCATATACGGAAAGGGTATGAATAATATGAGATAAATGTTACTTAATTTGAAGACGATGGAAATCGGCAAAAATATTCTTATCTACAATTTTTGTTTATTGCAAAATTTTATAAAAAATAAGGGAAAATATACGGGTAAAAAAGAAAACCATGAAAGCCCAACCTGTTTTTTTCCAGTCTGATCGGTTGACTATCATCAACGAAGATATGCTAAAAACGCATCTAATAAAGAGGTGCAGTATTGATCTCGTTATCACCTCTCCACCGTATAATGTCGACATTCAATATTCCTCGCATAACGATGGGCTGTCTTATGATGAGTACTTAAAATTCTCAAAAAGTTGGCTTTCTCGTTGTTATCGTTGGCTTGCAATAACAGGGCGATTTTGTCTCAACATCCCTCTAGATAAGAATCGGGGTGGTCAGCAGAGTATCGGTGCCGATCTCACAACGATTGCAAAGAAAAGTGGCTTCAAATATCATACAACAATTGTCTGGAATGAAGGCAATATCTCTCGCCGAACCGCTTGGGGTTCTTGGATGAATCCTTCTGCACCGTACGTAATTACACCTGTTGAATTGATTGTAGTGTTTTATAAGGGCCAATGGAAAAAAACTACTGGAACTAAAGTTTCTGATATCACACGAGAAGAATTTATATCATGGACAAATGGTCTGTGGTCGTTCACCGGTGAGAGTAAAAAAAAGGTCAATCACCCCGCCCCATTTCCGCTCGAGCTTCCAAAACGTTGTATGAAACTCTTCAGTTTTGTTGGAGATACGATTTTGGATCCATTTATGGGAAGCGGAAGTACACTTGTCGCTGCATATAGAAACAGCCGTTACGGCATTGGAATCGAGTTTGATAAGGGGTATTGTAAAACGGCTAAAAACCGATTGTTATATGAACTGCGTAACAAAAATCTTTCTGATTAAATACAAATCGATTAGGTGTTTATGACTTCATTTAAGTCTCTAAAGTCTCTAAAAATAAAGTAACCTTACAAGATTTTTTTAAGTTTATTTAATTCCAAATTTCCTTTGTAATAAACAAACACATTGATTTCTGCTCCACTGTTGTATGATTGCAATCGATCATTATACACTTTTCGAACATGTCGTAATTTATGTTTAGAAAAAAATTCGTTCATCCTCTCCAAGAAAGATATCTCATGTAATAGGAACGACTCTTCATACTCTTTAGTTAACTGTGCAATACGCTGGCACTCTTCTACAGGAATATCTGTGTGGTAAATTCCATGTTGATTCAGTCCACTTATCTGGCGCCAATCAATAATTCCCTTTTCATCAGGTTCTCTGTGGAGCATATAGGGGTAAATCCTACATATCGTTAGCCTATGATTGTAGATTCGGCACGAACCCCTCTCAAGAAAAATACAACTTCCATCATGTTGAGTACGTAATGAATAACCACACACATAAAATCTACCATATTGGTCACAGAGCTCGTAATACGGTGCCGGTACGAGTGCGGTGGGCTCAATTTCCTTGATTATAGTTGTGTCTCGATCTAGGAGAAAAACGTGGTCATTAAATTCATTAGTGCAGCACCTACCACAAAGATCACATTTAAAACCAACTTCTTTTATGATATTTGCTAGGTCCTCATTGGAATACACCTTAAGTGCATGTAACTCATGTTTTAATTCAGAGATTTTTCTTTTAATATTAGGTATCACTAGTAACAATCCGAATCATTGATATTAAATAAAAAGATGCTGGATCTTCACTACTTCCGAACTATCTTGAGCTTTTGAATATAGTTCAAGAGGTTCTTTATTAACCTCTAAGAAACGAATACCCCAGGAGACTTTTGCAAGAATGTCATTCGCTTGTTGTTTTTCACCAAGTATGAATAACGCTGCAGCAAGTGCTTCAACCGAAGAAAGCTTATACGGTTTTCCGAAGTTTACAGGGTTTGCTGCAATTAAAAATGGAAGTGCTCTGCGAATACGCCAAGAACTTAATGAACCCGTGTCTAACACTTCCCAAGAGCAATCAAATACTGTGATAGATTTTACTGATCGATCTGCGGGAGAGAGTGCTCTCTCGGATGTAGGATCAAGAAGAAGAGAATTTCTAGGTATTTGGCCTATCTTTGTTAAAATTTTAATATACCCCGCTTTTCCAAGCTTTTTTACTGTGCATTTTCTAGGGTCACAGGTATTGTCGCGATAGGCAAATAGAGGAATCATTGATCATCTGTTGAAATCTACTATCTATCAATGTTCGTGCTTGTATGCCCGTGCATCTTGAATCCCTCTTTACGAGCCGAAGGAATTACGAAACCATCTGATATTGACGGATTCAACCAATCTATTAAACGTTGCGAAAAGTTTGGTATTGAAATTTTTCCATTACCCTGTCCGGAAACATTGTATTTGGGATTAAAAAGAAAACCGGGAACATTTCTTGAAAGATTAAATACACCCGACTTTACTTCAATGTTGGATTTACTTGAATTGAAGGTACATGAGGTTATCGATACTCGGGGGTATCCACTATTTATTTTAGGAGTCAATTCATCACCCACTTGTGGTGTTACGACAACTTATTACGGCAATCCAGGTAATGAATTGCCAAAAAGGGTGGGAAGAGGGGTTTTTCTTGCACGTTTCCCCACAATCAAAGCAATCGATGTTCTCGAATTTGCAAAATATCGGATATACTTGGCGGCACCGTTGTTCACTGAGGCCGAACGGATATTTAATACACTCATTGTGGAGCTATTGGAAAAAAATCTGTTTGAGGTGTACGTTCCACAAGATATCGGTGATAATTCTTACAAAAGGGATGATATTGAACATAAAAGAATCTTCGAATCGAATAAAAAGGGATTAGAAGATGCGGATATCATTGTTGCAATCATTGATGGGTCCGACGCTGATTCTGGAACTGCGTGGGAAATGGGGTATGCCACTGCGTTAAATAAACCAATAATTGCATTAAGAACCGATTTTCGAAGGGTTGGGAAGCACGAGCTTGTAAACCTGATGCTTGAACAATCTGCAACTATTGTAAGAAATCAGTCAGAACTTCTTAAAAAATTGAAATCTCCATTATTATTTGATAAAGCTGAATAACGAAATTATAAAAAAAATTATCAAATTTTTTTTCGATTACCATTTTTTCATTCACGAATTACCCATATATTTGAGTTAACTATATTGCAATAATTACGTAATAGCTAGTGATTGCGATGGTAAAAAAAGGAGAGGGGCGTCAAAAAGGTAAAAAGGTAAAAATTTTGGATGATTGCAATCTCGATAAAAATCAAATACCTACAACCGAAATTAATAAAATTTTTTCAATTAAATCATTCATAACCCTTTTTACTAAAAGCCATTATATTCAACTTCTTGTTGCTCTCACTCTCATCGGATTCTTTCTGCGGTTTTACAATCTTGGCTTCAATTCAATCTGGCTTGATGAAGCCTCGACCTATACCTTTGCCTCAATGTCGATTTCGGGAATCTGGCAGGCAACGACTGCAGGAGAATTCAACCCGCCCCTGTTCTACTGGGTTGAGCATCTCATGCTGACCATCGGGATTAGCGAAGTTATCATGAGAATTGTACCGGCACTGCTGGGCGTCCTGACCATTCCCCTTATGTATTTTATTGGGAAGGAGTTCATTGACAGGAATGTCGGGATTATTGCGGCAGCGGCATGTACCTTCTCCCCGTTCCTCATCTATTACTCTCAGGAAGCCAGGGCATACTCCATGGGCCTCTTCTTTGTTGCATTCGCCACGTTTTTTTTCCTTAAGGCCCTGAAAACCAATGAGAGAACATACTGGATCCTTTTCGGTGTCTTTTCGGCCCTTGCCTTCTGGTCCCATTTCTACACCCTAGTTATGATCGGAGTCCTAGGCCTCTATGCCCTTGCGGTGAAGATCCCGGAGTTCCGGCAGGACATCAGAACGTTCAAACCTCTTATTCTGGCAGGAGTGGTGTTTACCATTATCTGCATGCCGCTGATCATCGTCACGATCCAGCTCTTTGCGAAAAGAACGGCATCCGCACCCACATTTGGGATACAAGGTATCGATATCATCATCGAGACTTTCAGGGAGATGTCCGGGTTTTCCACGACATTGATGTACTTGTTCCTGATCTTGTTCGCCGTGGGAATTGCTCAGGCCTTCCTTCTTGACAGGAAAAAAGGGATCTTCCTTGTAGCACTTACCCTACTTCCTTTTGCCATCAGCTGGTTCCTATCATACCAGATCCCGATGGTTCCAAGGTATCTCATCATCCTTGTACCGGTCTATTTTGTCGGGATTGCCCTTGCCTACAAACCCGTTTTTACCCTCATCAGTAACCGCGGTGTAGTATATGGCTTTGTTGCGCTGATGGTTCTGCTCAGTGTCACCAATCCGTTCTTCGCGAGCTATTACACGCAATATACCAAGGAGGACTGGAGAGGCTTTTCAAGACAAATGCAGCAAATAGCAAAACCGGGGGACTTCGTTGTCCTTATCCCGGGTTACATCGCCCAGCCGTTCGATTATTATTACACCAACAGCTCATTTGGGATTATTGAATTCGGGGCAACGACCGCAAAGGATCTGGATGCGATAGATGCGCGGAAAGCGAATAACACGATATATTATGTCGTCACCAATGATATTTACTCCGCGAATCCTGCGGGAGATGCAGTCGCATGGCTGAAAGGACACACAAAACCGATTGGACAGACTACCGGCATCGCGCTCTTCGTTTCCGGCTAAACCTACCTGGATTTTGCGTAGCATGTACGACCTGACGGTGATTATCCCCACCTTCAATGAAGAGGCGAATATCAGGAAGATCGTAATCGAAGTTGATGAGGTCCTCTCGAAAAGTTCGCTTAACGGGGAGATCCTGGTCGTCGATGACAACTCCCCGGATGGCACCATCGGCATCGTCAACGAACTGAAGAAGGCAAAAACGAATGTCAGCCTGCTGGTCAGGACCTCCGATCATGGGCTCTCGCAGTCCGTTGCCGATGGTTTTCTCCATGCATCTTCAGAGGTCTTTGTTGTCATCGACGCCGACTTTTCCCATCCCCCCTCTATCATCCCAAAGATGTATGAAGAAATCCGGGCAGGCACCGATGTCGTCATAGGCAGCCGGTATATGGAAGGAGGAGGCATCAGAAAATGGCCTCTCAAGCGGCGGGTCATCTCCCTTGGGGCAACGTTCCTGGGACGGGTCCTCTTTCCCGATATTACCGACCCGGTGAGCGGCTTTTTTGCTGTCAGGAAAAGTGTGGTGACACAAGCGCAGCTCAAGCCCCGTGGTTACAAAATCCTCCTTGAGGTGCTGGGGAAAGGTGTCTGGGAGAACGATAAGGAGATACCGTTCGAGTTCAGTGACCGGGAGATCGGGGCAAGCAAGCTGAAGATCAAAACAATCATCGAGTACGCACAGCAGGTTTTGAATATCACCCTGTATTCTTTCTCGCATCACCAGAGCGCTGCGTGGCGGGAATGGAAAAAAGTGTTCAAGTTTGGCCTTGTCGGCGTTTCGGGAATTATTGTCAACTTAGCTATACTTCAGTTACTTTTGATGTCCGGCATATCCGGGTATATCGCATTATTTTTTGCAATCGCAATCTCGATCCTGAATAACTTCCTCTGGAACGATCTTTGGACATTCAAGACCTCTCCCAAGAGATCCGTAACCAGCATATGGCGGCGTCTGGGATTTTTTTATGTAATTTCTGCTGGGGGGGCTGCGATCAACTACGGGATTGCGATCCTCCTCGTCCAAGTAATCGGTATGAATATTTTTCTTTCCGATCTGATCGGTATCCTCATAGGCTTTACCTGGAATTTCCTTGTCAACCGCAGGATCACGTGGGGGCGGACATAGCTGTAGTTTCATTGTATTGCTCACCGGAATAAATTCCGAGGTTATTTGTAGAAAAGATACATACAGAACCCTTCGGGTGCGACAAGAAATGGAGAATGGTTATGGGTAAGAAAAAGAAAAACAAGGAAGAACCCTCTGAAATGGGAGGAAGAAATGGGAAGAGGTCATTGGAGTTCCTCAGCGCCACATTTGAAAATGTTGATCTGCAGACTGTAAAGCGTCATATCCTCTATCTTATTGCTATATCCATTCTGACGAAACTTGTCGTGCTTTTCGTGACGCCGGTGATTTTTCACTCGTTTATCGACTATTTTGATCTTGGGGTCTATCTTAATCATGCCGTTATGCTCACCCAAGGCCAGATTCCTTATGTGAATTACAGTTTCGATTATCCGATCCTGGTGTTTGTTCCGATCACCATCGCCCTAGTCCCGGCTCTTGCATTTCAGAACGCAATGGCGTTTGTATACACGTTCCAGTTCCTCATGGTGCTCTGCGATATCCTTACCCTGATTTGCATCTACTTCATTGCCCTGAAAATCTATAATGAAGAGACCGCGTTCCTTTCGGGACTCATCTATGCAACGGCCTTCTCAACTTCCTATTTTGTCCTGACTAAGTACGATGCGTTCCCGACCTGCCTGCTGGTGCTCGCGGTCGTCTTCACGATCTATGGGATGAACATGAAGGGCTATATTGCAGCTGGCCTTGGTTTCTTTACCAAGATCTTCCCGGCGATTGCATTCCCGTTCCTGATCCTTTACAATACCAAGAAGAGCTCAATCAAAGATGAGATCATTGCTGTCCTCAAAGTGATGGTTCCGCTCTCGCTTGTCCTCCTCCTGCCGGTACTTATTATCCGCCCTGAGGCCATCCAGACTTATCTCTTCGCCACTGGTGCAAGCGTTGGGGTGTACGTGAACACCGCGACTTACACACTCTACTCCTGGTTCAGCGGAGTCGGGCATATCGCTATCTCACCGGAGAATGTGTCTCTGGTCATGTACGGACTGATGGGAATTACCGTGCTGTACCTTCTCTACAACGCTTACATGGATACCGAGAAGAGGCCGGTTACGCTCCTGAAAACGCTGCTCTGTGCTCTCATCGCGATAATTGTTTTCACCAAGTTCCACAGCCCTCAGTATATCGTGTGGTTCACTCCGTTCCTCTGTCTCCTGGTCGCGGATGACATCTACAAGGTCGTCCTCTTCTTTATCGTGCAGATTTTTGCCTACATCGAGTTCCCCTTGATGTTTGGCAGTTTCTACACGAACCTCAAATACACGAACGGGGCGGGATCTTCCGGCTGGTATCTGACACTCTTCTTCTTCACGCTCCAGTATCTTGCCCTCCTGATACTCGTGTTCGCGATTATCCGCCCGAAGGAGGGGTTGTTAAAGACGATACGGAAAAGAATCCCGCAATAATCTCAATTTTGTCTGGCACACACCTTACAACAGCAAAAAGAATCACCATTTCACATCGGCGTGAGAATCTTAATAATCCGGTCGCCGGTCTTGCCGTCACCGAACGGGTTCTTCCATGATCTTGAACATGTAAGCATCCGGTCTGCAGCTTCGATGATGGAGACCGGGTCGACACCTGCGATGATGTTTGCTCCCACATCGACCGTCTCTGGCCTTTCGGTGGAATCCCGGATGGTCACACACGGGACATTGAGGATACACGTTTCTTCCTGCACGCCCCCGGAATCCGTGAGGACGAGGCGGGCATGGGATTCGAGCTGGAGAAAATCCAGAAAACCGAGTGGCTTGATTATCTGGAACCCTTTCAATTTCAGTCCAAACGATGTGATCATTCTTTCCGTCCGAGGATGGATCGGGAAGACAAGGAGCATCCCGGCCCGTTCATGGATTTGTGCGAGGCCGTCAAGGATTCCTTTCAGCCGCTGCTTATTATCGACGTTCTCCTGCCGGTGCAGGGTGACGAGGAAATAACTGTCACAAGAGAGACCGAGGTCCCTTAGGGTATCCGCCCGTTTCTTCGAGAGGAAGAGGGTCTCCCGGACGGCGTCTACAATCGTGTTGCCTGTAACGAATATCTTCTCGTCGGGGATCCCCTCACGGCAGAGGTACTCCCGTGCCTTTTCTGTCGGGGCAAAAAGATACCGGGAGAGATGATCTGCAACGATCCGGTTCACCTCCTCCGGCATCGAGCGGTCGAAACTCCGCAGGCCTGCCTCGACATGCCCGACATCGATGGGCTGCGAGGAACCTTCGCGGACATAGCACTTGGATGCAGCAAGGGTTCCGGCAAGGGCTGTGTTAGTGTCCCCTTGTACGAGCACTACATCTGGTCTCTCCTTTTTTAGGATCTTCTCGATCCCGGTCATGATCAGGCCAGTCTGCTCCGCATGGCTCTTTGACCCAACATCGAGATTGAAGTCCGGTGCGGGAAGGCCGAGTTCCTCAAAGAAGACCCGGTCCATCTCATACGAATAATGCTGGCCGGTGTGGAGAACAAAATAATCTACACCATTTTTTTCGCAGGATCTGATAATTGGAGACATCTTGATGATATCAGGACGGGTACCAAGAATGACAGCAATCATGGTAGTTGGTTATCAAATGATTCGTATTTTAAGTTAAGGAAATTTCCATAAATTCCTGCACTCAGTCAAAAAAAAATTTCGAATGTCAAAAATATAAAAAATTTGTACAATATTGTCAATCAATCTTGGTTATATCCATTCTTTATGAAGATATTTCGTCCTGAAAATTTTGTAAAATAGGGAAAGATAATTTTTTATTTCTTTTATTATGTTGATTTTTGAATTTCCAAAACGTCTCTTGAGCAATGGGACCGGAACTTCAACTACCTTTTTTCCTGTCATAATTAATTTTGATATAATTTCTGCATTAATCTCAAAATTACTACTTGTAATTTTCATCTCATTAAAAATCTGCCGCTTATATAAGCGAAAAATCGGACTAACACAAGTAATGTTAGATCTTAGCAAAAGACGGTAAAGAAAATTTACTGTTTTACTAAGGAACAATCTGAATGGGGGCACTTCCTCTATTAATCCCTTTTGAAGATAAGGTGAACCGGATACGCAGTCAGCTCCTGTTTCCCTGAGCTTTTCGATAAGTTTGGAAACATCCGCTGGTCGGAATGTAAGATCAGCATCCATCGTTATGATGAATTCTCCTTTACTTGCTGCAACACCCGTTTTTATAGCATTTCCCATACCTCTGTTGATCTCATGATAAAGTATCGTAGTATCCAAACGTCCATTCGCAACTTTTCTAAGTTGTGCAACAGTATCATCCTTGCTACCATCATCAATCATGATATATTCAATTTTTTCATTGTAGGTCAATGCTATATTATCAATTATAGGAAATAGATCCTGTTGGTATCGGATGATATTCTCTCTCTCATTATAGAGAGGGATAATAATAGAGATCATAAAATTACTCTATTTACTCTGTGTAGAAATACCTTAAAAGGATCCTTATTTCGAAATCATGGCGGATTCTATATTTTTTGCTCTCAATGAAAATGAGAGTTTTTTTGATACGCGACATATATATTTTCCAGTCCAATATGTCAAGCAACTAAGTGTAGCAATCTGTATGGCCGAAGATGTTTGGGAGAAGGTCTGGACAAAATCATTAATTACGAGTGATTATAGCTTAAAATATCTTGATTTTTTAAAGTATATAGACAGTGATCTGAAAAGCGGTTCAAAAGTTATAGAGGCTGGGTGCGGGACAGGTCAGACACTTGCACTTTTTTCAACACATCATGAAACGTTTGGCATTGATATGTCTCCTGCAGCTTTACAGCACGCAAAAAAAAATTGTCGACACGTAGTTCTTGCAAATATCTTTGATATGCCTTTTCAAAACAATACTTTTGACTTCATTTACAATTCTGGTGTAATTGAACACTTCAAAGATCCGATGAACGTATCTGCGATTAAAGAAATGGCACGAATATTAAAGCCTACTGGCAGACTACTTGTTATCGTACCTAATACCTACTGTTTGTGGTATAAAGTAGGAAAATGGGTTTCGGTCATGATGAAAAATTTTGAGTTTGGGTATGAAGAAGACTATTCTCCAACTCGATTGAAGAATGCAATCGATCGAGCAGGTCTGATCGTTGAAGAAATCTTCGGTTTACAAGTTTTACCTCCACTTGCAACCAATGATAAGGAACTCTTTTCAGTGACATTAAGGTGGCGCTTAGGCAAAATTGAGAAATTTTTTCCAGCAAAACAATATTATGCGTACGCAATCGGGGTAATAGCGAGTAAAACAACCTCCAATCTTAATTGAATTCGTTACCTATTTTAATAGGGTATTTTAACCAAATTGCCGCACCAATTAATGCGATTAACCAATAGCTTAAAAATAAGTAGATTAATGAAAATGCAATTGCTTGTTCCGGGGCAATTCCTTTAAGCCCAAAGAGAAAAATTAATGCTATATCCCGAGTGCCGATTCCTGAAATGCTAATCGGTAAAAGATCAAGTAGACTTATAATTGGTATAACGAGAACAAAAAAGAAAATATCCACATTAATTCCAATAGAAAGAGCCAAAACGTATGCATATAAAAAGGGAGGTATCCAAGAGACGATTCCAATGAAGATACTGGAAAAAAAGCATTGACGGTCCGAAAAATAAATTGAAAGTCCAATAAAAAAATCATGATAGTAATCAGATATTTTGTCTTTCAATTGTTTCGGTACAAAAAAGTTAAAAAATGGCCTCAATATTGCTGATAAGATTTCTTTGTTTAACATAATATAAAATCCGAGTATTAAGGAAATCGCAATAATAACAAGAGTTCCGATAGATAGAATTTCAATATGAAATAGGATTGAAAATGTGTAGATCCCTATTAAGGCCAAAGATAATAGCAAGACGATATCAATAAGGCGGTCAATCACGATTGTTGAAAGTGCTTTTCCAACTCTGTAGTCTTTATCACTTATATAAAATACTTTAATAAAATCTCCTACTTTTGCCGGTGTTAACGTAGAAAATGCAAAACCCACAAAAAATGCTTTGATGCTTTCAATCAAACTGAAGGCTTTTTTTTGTGAATTTACAATAATTTTCCATTTCAGGGCTTTGGGCACAACAGCAATAAAGTTTAGTGATATAGCAAGAAAAAGAAGGGGTATATTGGTTTTCAATAATATTGTCAAAATGTCAGAGAGATTAATTCGATATAAAATAAAAATAAAAATGACGATCCCGATAAAACTTAATATTTTGATTCTGCCTCTCATTTTCTTCTTTATTTTGTTGGTTAGAGAGTAATTAGGTTTTTTGATTAAAAGTATATTGAAATCAAGACAATTATACTTTCCAATTTTTTCTTCTATATCCTAATGAATCTTTATAGTTCACCATTAATGTATGGTAACTCGTAATGTCTCTGTCTTAGCTCCACCAGATTATGCAAAAGATTTTGGAAAAAAGAGACGACAAGTGAGACATCACCTTTTATAATTTAAAGAAAGGTGATGCAAAGATTACCTTCATTAAACCGACACTGCTATTTTCTAGGATTTCGTGTTCAAATCCACTCATTAAGTATCAGATATTAGTTCCCTATTATCTTATCTCTTGAAAAAAATAATCTGTATTCTGATAAACGATGTTCGAAGGAATCATTTTATGGATTGTATTGGGCGTCATTACCCTCATTGTTATTGGGTTGATACTCTGGATAGTTGGGATCTACAACCGTTTCTACACCTTGAAGAATTCTTCTGAGGCAACACTTGGACAGATACGTGTCGCAATGAAGAAAAGGCTTGATATGATCGAACAATTGCTAGGTGCGGTAAAGAGTTACGCAAAATTCGAACGTGAAACTTTTGAAAGAGTAACTGCAATGCGAACAAGTGTTGCTACCGCCAGTCCAGGAGATCTCAATAAAGTGGAAGCAGAATCACGTTCACTTTTAGGGCGATTATTTGCTGTGGCAGAAAACTACCCAGAGCTAAAGACTTCCACAACAGTCACTAACCTTATGGACTCAATTAAAGGATTGGAAGACGAGATCGCTCGCCAGCGTTATACTTACAACAACATATCGCAAGAATTCAATACGATGCTTGATACAATTCCATCGAACTTTATCGGACGGCTCATAGGTTTACTAAAACTTGACTACCTCCAGTTTGAAGATGCAATTAAGACACCCCCAAAAATTGAATTTTAAATGGTAGTAAATTTGGGGATAGAGGGGGGAGCTTGGGGGATAATTCCAACCCAATTTTCCTTATTATTCCATTAGTAATGATGAATAGTTCATAAATAATATCAACTTGAGAGAGGGAACTTGAGTATATGCAATATGCTGAGGGGCAAGTCGGTAGGGTCTTTATAATTCGAATTGACGATGGTGAGGACCTCATTGCATCGATACGCCGCTTCATAGCTGATAAAAATATTCAATTAGGATCTGTAATTTTTCTTGGGGCCCTGATGAATGGCAGGATGGTCACTGGTCCCGAAGAACCCGTGATCCCCCCCCTCCCTCATTTTGTAATGTTCGAAGGTGGGTGGGAAGTGTTTGGGATTGGGAGTATCTATCCTGGTGATGGCGGCCCGCACATCCATTACCACGCATCAGTTGGACGTGCTGGACATGCCCTTACTGGTTGTCTACGGGAAAAAGCGACTACCTATCTTATCATAGAAGCGGTCATCACAGAATTTATTGGCCTACAGGGTAGGCGGGAATTTGATCAACGAACGCAAATGTATCTCCCTGTTCTCGGCTCCTCTCAAGATAATGATTCTAACGGGGATAGTGAAGAATCCAACCCTCTCCAAAAAGGCGAAAAATCGACAGAAGAACAAGCCAAGGATGAATTGCCTGGTGGACTTGCTGAAATAATACGAGATTTAACTCAACGATAAGAACCAAAAACCCCTGCGCACTCTCTTTAGATTATATATTGTAATTAACCATTCTGGTTATCGTCATATGTTTCCAAACCCCCCAATTCTTCCGATGTCGTTTAAAGAAGCCAAAAAGCTTGGCATATCCCAATTCGACATCATACTTATTACCGGTGATGCTTACATCGATCATCCATCATTTGGAACCGCACTAATTGGGCGGGTACTATGGGATGCTGGTTACGCTATAGGTATCATTGCACAACCTAATTGGACGAGTGATAAAGATTTTACTGTTTTAGGTAAACCCCGTCTTTTTTTTGGAATATCTTCAGGTAATGTCGATTCTATGGTCAATAACTTCACACCAAACCTTAAAAGGCGTAGCAAAGATGTCTACTCACCAGGAGGGATCCCACATCGTCCAGATCGAGCAACAATTGTCTATACGGAACGAATCCATGCACTTTTCCCAGACATTCCAATTGTTATCGGAGGTATTGAAGCAAGCCTTCGCAGGTTTGCTCACTACGATTTTTGGCAAGATCGAGTTAGACAATCAATACTCGCAGATGCACCTGCTAATCTCCTTGTTTTTGGAATGGGTGAACGACAGATGTGTGAGATCGCTCAACAACTTGATCTTGGTGTCCCTATTGAACAGATCCGAGATATCCGAGGAATTGTGTATAAACAAGTACTATCTGAATGGCGAGTCAAATCTAAACAGGACATTGTGGAACTCCCTTCATTCCAAGAGGTTTCACAGGATAAGAAAAAATACGCAAAGGCGTTTGCCATCCATTACGCAGAACAAGATCCCATTCGAGGACATACTGTCGCTCAATTACATCCAAAGACCGTTATCATCCAAAACCGCCCAGCACTCCCTCTCACTACAGAAGAGATTGATCATATATACGACCTTCCATTCAGCCGACGAACACATCCATCATACCAACTTCCTATACCCGCTCTTGAATCTGTGCAGTTCTCTATTACTTCGCACCGAGGATGTTTTGGGGCCTGCTCATTTTGTGCACTTACACATCATCAAGGAAGAATAATCCAGAGTCGGAGCATTAGGTCTATAGTACGTGAAGTGGAAAAGATGACGAAGATGCCCGAATTTAAAGGGATTATACATGATGTCGGTGGACCCACAGCAAATATGTATGGATTAAATTGTTTACAGTGGAATAAATATGGCACTTGTTCAGATAAGTTCTGCAGTCCATCATGTCCAAATCTGCTAATAAGTCATGAACGACAGATTGAGCTCCTTGGGTGTTTGGAAACGATTCCTAAAGTAAGGAAAGTTTTTATTTCTTCGGGAATACGCCATGACCTTGTCCTCGCTGATAATAGCGGGTATCTTAAAAAGATCTGCAAACGTCATATCTCCGGACACCTTAAAGTCGCTCCTGAGCATATTTCCCAACATGTTACTGCTTGTATGAACAAGCCAGATAGCTCCATTTTTGAAGCATTTAGATGCCGGTTTGAAAAACTCCAGCAGAATAAATCAAAGAGACAGTATCTTCTACCTTATTTCTTATCAGGGCATCCTTGCTGTACAATTGCTGATATGGTCGATCTTGCAGTCTATATTCACACTCATAATTTGTATACAGAACAAGTACAGGATTTCACACCAACTCCAATGAGCGTGTCGACCTGTATGTACTACACCGGTCTTGACCCTCTCTCCCTCAAACCAGTTTATGTACCTAAGGGTTTAGATAAGAGAATACAGCGAGCACTCCTGCAATATCGCGATCCCAAAAACAGGAAATTTGTGTTAAAAGGACTTAAAATGGTTGGACGAGAAGAACTAATCGGCAATAAAAAAGAATGTCTCGTTGATAATTAGCTTGGTTTAATCAAGATAAAAGGACGTAACGAAGATAGCGAATTCAACAGTAGAATATAGACGTAATTTTAACTTCTACCATAATCGTCATCAAACCGAACAATATCATCTTCTTCGAGATATTCCCCAAGTTGAACTTCGATCACTTCAAGTGGTATGGCCCCGGGATTTCTAAGACGGTGCCGTATACCGCTACGCACAAATGTGCTTTCTCCTTGATGTAATAAGTGGGTCTCACCATCAAGTTCGACTTGGGCTGTACCACTGACAACAACCCAATGCTCACTACGGTGATGATGAAGCTGTAATGAGAGCTGTTGATCCGGTTTTACCGTCACCCGTTTAATCTTGTAAAATTGCGATGTTTCAAGTATAGTATAAGATCCCCACGGACGATGTACTTGTCTATGGAATTTTGTGATTGGATCTCCTTGTTTGTTATAACGATTTACTAGCTGTTTGACCAAATCTGATGACCGATTATCGCAAACGAGGAGTGCATCGGCTGTATCAACTATTATTAGGTCGTTAACTCCAATCAAACCAACGTGTTTCTTTGGTGCATACACATAATTCTTCTTCGCAGACATGTACTCTGCAGAACCGACATTACCTTCTTTGTCGGGATGTTGTGCTTCATAGAGTGCACGAAATGTTCCTAGATCGCTCCAAACACTATTGAGTGGGATAACAGCTACACGATTAGAATGTTCAAGCAAACCATAATCAATCGAAATTGCATCAAGGCTTTTGTAATCAGGTTCCTTGCCATCAAAAGCATTATACAAATGAGGGGCGTGACATTTCAGTTCATCAAAAAAAACATTTGTGAACAAAAGGAATATCCCACTATTCCAAAAATAACCCTCTTTCACATATTTTTGTGCTGTTTTTTCATCTGGTTTCTCACGGAACGCCTCTACAACTGCACCATTTCCCAACGATTTACCCGGTTTGATATATCCATAACCAGTATGAGGTGATCTTGGTTTCACACCAAATGTGACAAGGTAGTCTTTTGCGAGAGACTGAGCCTCAATTATCTGGGAAATTGCCTCATCACCCAAAAGGTGATCGCTTGGAAAGACCACTACAAATGCCGAATCTTCTTTTGTTCGGATCTTTGCCATAGCCCATGTGATAGCGGGCAATGTATTCTTTCCTACTGGTTCCTTCAGAAGGTTTTGTGTAGGAACGGTATAACCCAGTTCTTCAATTTGGTTTTGGGCAAGATATTGATGTATTTCATTGGTAACAACCAGAATTTCTTCGGGTTTCGAAATTTTAAGTGCCCGTTTATATGTGTCCTGGAAAAGCGATTGCCGATCAAGTTGCATGAACTGTTTTGGGTAATATTCGCGGGAAAGCGGCCAGAGCCGGGTTCCGACACCTCCTGCAAGGATGATAGATTTCATTGGAACTTCCCAATTTAAATTTGATCTCGAACGTTCTTTCAGGTCAATACCTAATGTGATATCACATTAATCTTTCAGGATTCAACATTTATAGGATTTGTATTCTTTTTGTCAAAGAAAATCTCCAACCATAATTCAGCACAGACTATACGAAATAGTTCTGGAGAATATTGAGATTTTCCATCAAGGAACTCTTGATAACTCTTTGTGACTGCTGATGCGTCCCAGTAAGGCCGTTTTTTGAAATTTTCTGATGTGAGTATTGTCAATACAAATGGCTGAAGATCTTCGGCCATCCAAATTTCTTCTGGTGTAACAAACCCCATCTTATCCATACGACATCGAATAGATTCGGGGATTACCCCCCTAATCGCACGTCTTAGCGCATATTTAGTTACACCATTTTTTATTTTCTGATCTTGTGGTAAGGATGTAAGATATTCCACCAAACGTACATCGAGGTAGGGAACTCTCGACTCAATAGAGAAGGCCATCGAATTGCGATCTTCATAATGGAGTAGTGCAGGTAGATTTGTTATCATTAATTCACGGTAAAGAACTTGATCTAGGGTTCCATTATACCGGTTAAAATTTGGGCACAAAACCTGCAAAAGGTGTCTTCGTTTTGCCCGAATTAATAATTGTTGGAGAGAATCAAAGAAAAACGCTCGGTGGTATCGAAACGCACCAATAATTTCGCGGAGTGCGGTTAACAAGTGAAACGATCGAATCAACCCTCTAATTGAGCAACTCTGATAGGCAAGGTATCCTGCGAGAAGCTCATCCGCGCCCTGTCCATCAAGAACAACCTTCACTCGTTTTGAAGCCAATTGCATAACACGGTATTGTGCATAAATTGAAAGAGAACCAAATGGTTCATCCTGTATGTAGAGAAGTTGATGGAGATCTTTCAAAACTTGCTGTGGGTCGGGTTGTGTTCGGTAAGCATCAACACTCGTCCCATTAACAACTTCGTTGATATACTGGCTCTCATCGAAACGTGTGTCATCAAAAACAGCAGAGAATGTCTTCTGTCTTGTCCCTATACTTTCGGGCGAATCTTTCTGAATTAGATCGTTGATCAATGCAACAATTGTTGAAGAATCGATCCCGCCCGAGAGACATGTACCGATTGCCACATCACTGCGAAGATGAATCCGAACCGCGTCTTTAAGTAGGGTGAAAAGGTTTGATGAAATATCCGAGTTTTGAATGTCGGATGTGAAGAAGGGGTTTACTTTAACATCCCAGTATCGAACTGGTGTATTTTGTCCTTTTACAGTTACCATCATTGCATGTGCAGGACGAAGCTGGAAAATATTTGAGAACATTGTTCGGTCTGTGTGATCGTGAACACCCCATGTGAGGTATGAGCAGAGCATCTCATTATCTGGATTTTTTCCAACATCTGGATGTTCGAGTAAAGCCTTAATCTCTGAAGCAAAAATAAATGAACCTGCAATTTCTGTATAATAAAATGGTTTTATTCCGAATCGATCGCGAGCGCAAAAAAGTTGTTGTTTCTTATCATCCCAAAGAGCAAATGCCCACATTCCATTGAAGCGTTCAAGGCATCTTGCCCCCCATTCTTCATACGCATGAACGATCACTTCACTATCGGTTTTTGAAAGAAATTTGTGCCCTTTTTTTACTAGTTCTTGACGCAATTCGATATAGTTGTAAATTTCTCCGTTATAAACTAACCAAATCGTGCCGTCTTCGTTTGCTATTGGTTGACTGGCATCGTCACTAAGGTCAATAATTGCAAGTCGACAATGAGCTAGTCCGATTCTCCCTTTGAGAAACATTCCACGCCCATCGGGTCCCCGATGAGCAATCCGATCTATCATCGCGGTAAGAAAGTTGGCATCCGGCTGTGTGCCATCATAACAATACTGCCCTACAATCCCGCACATTATCTATCAGGTGAACACGAAAGGATAAAAGTAAGTTGGGTGGTTGGAGGCTCAGCTATTGGTCGTTAATTTAAGGTATCTTCTCGTCTAGATTCTCGTTTGGAAGGGTCTCATACTCTGCTCCCTCAACTTCGCACGGTGGGCATTTTGCCATCTTTTCATCGAAGATGCGATAAGCATTTGCGAGAACCGATGAGTTGGAAATTAGACCGGCTAATAAAATTACTTCAAGGATTTCATCACGAGTTGCACCCATTCGCCTTGCAGCAAGCATGTGGTAACCCGTACAATGCGGGCACTTGAGTGCGGCACCTACAGCAAGACTGATTAGTTCCACATATTTAGGATCAAGAGAACTTGTTTCTGCTACCGACCCTTTGTACATTAGATGCGAGATGAGTACCTCAGGACGTTCAGACATTCGTTTGAATATTAGTGGTATGTGTCCGTACTCTTTCTCAATCAATCGAAGCCATTCTTCAGCGGTTTCTCGGTCTCCCTTCTCAACAATTTGTTTTAATTTCTCTTCAAAATCTGTCATATCATACAACCACGTTTGTATCAGAGAAGGGGAGAATCCTTATCAATATGTAGTCTCTCATTCTCGAAGGAGTCACATTTGATACATCCCCAATTTTAACCGAATCTTCGATCTCAATGTTACGGATTTCACTTGCAAATGTATCATAAGGAAGCTTTACACGAAGGCCTGCCATCTGGACCGTAAGTGGCGTAGGAGATGTCACCTGATGAATTTTTGGCACATTCTCCTTGATCAGATCCATTAATCGTGCTGGGGAAACTGAGAGTGGATCCTTTGCGTCTCCAATACGCTTTTTTTCAAGGACTCTTGTTATCTCTGAGATAATTTCATCGAGCTTGGTGAATTCTTCAGATTCTTTAGTGCGATGCATGAACCTTCCCACATTACCGACGTAACCATCAACCGGCGGATTAATTATCCGCTGCAATGTTTCTTTATTCGGCCCACCGCAAATTACAATAGGGGCTTCAATTCCTCGGCGGAGATTTGGCATTTTGTAATCGATGCACTTTTCAAAGTTACCCATTAAGTAAACCGCAAGATCATGCTCATTGATAACGTCTCGCTCTTCATCATTGAGTGCAGCTATACGTTTTCCTACTCCCCGAGCGAGACTAACCATATTACTTTTTGCTCCAAGTCTCCTGAGATATTCTGCGATATCGCAGGAAGGGTGTGGAAGGTGGTGGATCTCAAGACTCATTGAAACCACGGCTATTTCGGTACCAACAAGTGGGGAATCGACCACCTCACCGCCCATTGATTTTGCAATGCTACGTAACAGCTCTACATCATCTTTTGGAACGAAACATAAGAGCACTACATCACTTGCAAGGATATGTTTTTGGACAATATACCCGCCAATGTCCTCTATGAAATCCATGATCTCGTTATGCCGGTAAACTCCACCATTATATGTCACGGGAACAAGGATCATGGCATTACCTCCCCCATTATTTTAAATTTGGATTGTATGAGTGCATCTACATCCCCGGTGAGTGTGTCCTCACTAGCAACAAAGAAAAATTTTTCTTTAGTATAAAATTCTCGGCGGATTCGGAAACCTTCTGGAGCAATGCACTTGAATGCGTAGATTAAATCTTTATATAGGGATTCGCTTGGATCAGCAACTATCACGTCTTCTAATTCTCTTGCATCAATTGTGACTCCCTTTAAAATGACTGTGAATCGGTCAGGTTGTTCTACGTGTTCCTGACCGAAGCGTTGCCAAAATATCTTGAGCATAGGAGCGAGATAAGTCTCGTTTGAGAGCACCAGCATAATCTTCCCCTCAAGAGGATTAACGGCAGCAAAGTCTCGTACTCGGATAAGGCTGGGGGTTTTATGAAGAATACCGACAGCAACAAAAATTGGCACGCCAGGGTCCACATAAATATGAATCTTATGAAGCGTTCGAATTAGGTTATGGTCGAGTAAGACAATGTTTGTTATTTTCTTGTAATACTCTCCGCCTACCATCTCGGGACATTCTACTTCAAAGTACTCAACCGCTTGCATTACTTATCCTTGATAAAGCCGCTGGCTAATAGTGAAGATCCTACTGCACCAATATATTGCGAGTATTTTGGAACTAAAATCTTTGTCTGTAGCAAACCTCCCATAGCATGCACAAGTCCTTCAATGAGAGATGTGCCACCAACCATAATTACAGGTTCCTTAATGTCAATCTCCTGTAATTGCTGTTCAAACACTTGCTCGGCTACACTATGACAGGCAGCAGCGGCAACATCCTCACGAGTACTACCTGCAGCAAGAGCATTAACAAGACTCTGGGTCCCGAACACAATACAATAGCTGTTCATTGGGACTTGTTCTGAAAAGCCTTTCATTGCTAGTGGTCCCAACTCGGTTATATCTACACCAAGACGTTTTGCAGTCATCTCTAGAAATCTTCCGCTCGCACCAGCACAGATACCCCCCATTGTGAAAGTACCGGGAATACCGTCTTGGACCGTGATTGCTTTGTTATCCATTCCACCAATATCAATTACAGTTGCCGGACCGTGCTGTTTATCGGCAAGGTATACCGCACCTTTAGAGTTAACAGTCAATTCCTCTTGAATAAGATCAGCATTAATTTCCTTTCCTACAAGAAATCGTCCATATCCTGTGGTTCCAACAGCTTCTACCTCTTTCCGTTTGATCCCCGCTTCCTTAATTGCATGTTCAATAACATCATGAGCACTTTTTAAAACCTCAGTTGTTGGTTGCCATCCTGTACCGACGATCTTATTGTCTTTCATTACTACCGCTTTGGTGGTGGATGAACCAGAATCAACTCCCAATGTAATCCCCTGTTGGGTTTCTCGAGCAAGGAGAGCTCTACGTCGAGCGATTGTGGTTAAAGCTTCCATACGAGTCAGGAGTGTCCCGGCAGTTGTTCGTTCTGTAAATGAATAACTAACAACAGGTAGCTTAGAACTTGTGTGTATATACCGCCGCAGTTCATTTCGTACGATTGCAGCTTCGGCACAACGGAAACATGTGGCAATGAAGACAGCATCGGCGTCCACACGCCCATCAACAAGTGCTTTTGCCCGAGCAATAGTAAGCTTGAGGTCAGGACTGCGGACATCAAGCCCAAACTCATTGAAATTTTGCATGATATCCTTCAACGCAATATCGGGGAAGAAAATCTCTCCGTTCACCGCCTTCGCTGCTTCGTTAATTTCTTGTTGTACTCCACTGTATTCAGGACCACAAGAGAGCTGGGCTATACGTACTGGTGCTGTCATTTCTTTCCTCCAAGGGTCTCAAGGAATCGTTTTATCGCAGCAACGAACTGGATTCCTTCCTTCTCATTTTTCGGATAATTTAAATCAAGACGTGGAACATTTTTCTGTCTGATAAGATACTTGACTAACTCATTTGTACGTGCGCAACCCATGCATCCGAAAGCAAGATCTGCATCGTTGATGATGATTGCCGCATCGCAAGTATCTATCATTGGACCATAAAGCGCCATTCTTCCCCGCACCCCACTGGGCACCTCAACCGCCGCCCAACGTAGTCCTTTTTTGGGTTCTTCGGGAGTGATTTGAAGGGGTATTGATTCGATACCCGCTGTCTGAATGCGCTCACGTATGGCAATAGCCGAACTCAAAGGAGTATGCCCATAACGAGCAACTAAATCTGACAGAATCAAGCTCGTTGTGGGGTAGATGAAAACTTTTGCCATATCAGGGCTCCTGTGTTTCAATCAATTTTTTGAGAATGTATACGTCCAATTTCTTTCTGTCTAATGGGTTTTGTGGTGCTGGGATTCCTTCCGCATCACGCGTTCTAAGCTCTTCAAGCCCGGTGGAGATATATGGGAGGACAGTAGTTTCGAACTCGATTCCATGGAACCCCGGTCTCGCACCGCCAAGATTGGCACGGCACCGCCGTGGATCCCCTGGGAGAAACCCGCGGTCTTTGATAAAGATGTGGTCAGAGTCGACGGTTCGAAGTTGCGCAATCAAACGGTCGACCTCCTCCTCAGTACCATTTATGGCAAGCCCGAAACAGGTTTCTTTGATTATTACACCCTGCGAGATCTCATAGGCTCGGATTGCCAATTCACTCGGAGTTATATTTGGCGATTCGACGACGATATATTTTGTCACACTGCCCGGATTCTTCGGCGCGTATTCAGTCATCACGTCACCTCCCTAATGTACACCTTATCCTTTTCCTCGAAGTTCTTTAGTTTACCAATATCGATTACTCGACCAATGATATTCGTTCCCTCGAATGGCTCGGAGGTAGGACCAAACTCACGATTTGCTGAAAGACGCACACCCACCATACCTGACCCCCGTCGCGAATCATTCGTGATTGCAAGAGACGCTGCTGGAACCTCTTTTATGGGACTGTTCTCTGGAATAATTCTCATTCCTACTGGTATTACTGGTTTGAAAAGGACTACATCATCGAATTTAAAGAAAAGCGGCATCATACCTGCGTCATGATCCTTAAGACCTGTTAATCGGCGGAAGTTTGCGCAACTTAATGGCGCTGCTTTGTCATCCAGTACAATATCAACGACTCTTTCATTGGGTGCGGTTGTTATTGTTGCAGCTCTCTCTTTTAAAACTTCCAATGTAGTCGATGGTTCTTGTGAAACTACTATCCGACTCCCTTCTGTATTGTCAACATGCAAAACGAATCCTCGCGCTTGGGCAATCCGTTGGGCATCTTGAAGGGGCAGCCCTAGAAGATCAATACGCTCCGGATTAACGTTGATTGTGAATACATCACCGTTTTTTGCTAGTTTGACGAGTTCGATCCCATGCACAACCTGCCCTACTATATTATGAACCGGGCTGCTTGGGACATCCTCTTTATAGATGTATATACCCCCACTTGTTGGTCCAATGTTCCGTACTGTAACCACACCTTCTCGACGTGGGCTTCGATACTCAGTGGGCACTTCTTCACCGACTGTGCGGGAATCGAGAATATGGGTACTGGTGGCTTGACTCACGATAAACCGGTGATCTTCTAATGTAAACAGCAAGTGTTCGACACACCTAGTCGCTTCAGTTGAGATTTTGTTTGAACTGTAACCTTGTGCCACTACCTTAACTAGGGTTACGATTTGTATTCCGTCTTCAAGCTTCAGATCAAAATCAGTAGTGGTAAATGAACGGCTTGTATCGGCCCAACTTATGACCGGTTCTATCTTTGTAATTTTATCCCCTGTAGACCATCGATCAAGGACTCCTCGGCCACTTACCACTTTACCGATTATTCCGCCACTTGAATCCGAACCATGATCAGATGAGTGCCGGCTTTTGGAAAAAATCAAGTAAGAGGTCTGGGGGTTATATCCTCCACATCCAAGGATTACATCCCCTCTCTCATACACGCTTGGTTTACGCGACGGTTGTAGTGTTGATTGGAAAGGACCAAAAGCTGCGGCATACCTATCCTCCCAATGTAAGGAAAGGAACGAGGAGAATCCGGGTTTCTCAAGGAATGTACCCTTCTCACCATCAAGATCAATTGTAATTTCTCCAGCCGTTGTCGTCATCGCAAGGCTATTCGTTTTAGCCTGTTCTTTTGTTGTTGGGCGGATCACAGCAACACAGTTGCCCAAGGGAATCTTTTGAAGCACGGAGCGTAGACTGCTATCGGGATCGACCTCGAGCCTCTGCCCATCGAGGTGGATGCTAATCATTAACCACCTCAAGCCGAGGGTGTGCTCATAACTTGGCGTTCTTCCTCAGTTAGACTTGCGAGAACGTCGTTTGTCTTTCCAATTTGTGCAATTTTACCCCCACGCATAAGAGCGAGACGATCACATATATCTCGCACAAAATCCATATCGTGCGAGACTACGACGAATGTCTCTTCCATCTCTTCACGGGCATGTAAAATAGAGTGTTTTACATCAATTTTAGTGATGGGATCCATTGTACCCGTCGGTTCATCAAGAATGACGATACGAGGTTCCCTAATTAGTACCTGAGC
Source organism: Methanoregulaceae archaeon (assembly GCA_015660965.1). GTDB lineage: Archaea > Halobacteriota > Methanomicrobia > Methanomicrobiales > Methanospirillaceae > MVRE01. Next base: position 192,072 of record JACTVG010000003.1, on the reverse strand, counting down.
GAGAGCTACTCGATGACGTTCCCCTTCACTAAGTTGTCCAGGAAGGCGGTCGAGGATCTCCTGACTCTTCTCGTCGGAAAATCCCGCCATACGGAGCGTTACGATCGCTTTTCTCATTGCCAGTTCTTTTGGGAACTCTAACCCAATTGCATCAGTGAGATTATCAACTACAGTTCGGTGCGGAAAGAGGTCATACTCTTGATGTAAAAGCCCAATGTATTCTTTGGCCCTTCCCCTTTGCTCAATGCCCGGTTTGGTCATATCCACCCAATCTTCACCAATCCGGATGTTAATCTCTCCACTAGTAGGTTCGATTATACCTGCCATAATTCGCGATAGCGTTGTTTTACCAGCACCACTTTTGCCAATAATACCAAATATTTCCTTTGTATACACATCGAAAGTTGTGCCATTGACCGCCCTGACAACACCTCTATCAACCGAAATATATCGCTTTATCAGGTCACGGGCAACTATTACTTTCTCTCCTAACTCAATATGAGCGAATCGTTCGGTATCATCATAACCCTTCATGAATTCGCCAATGACTTGTTTTGGCACGCCAATCTTAGAGATTTTACCGTCAACAAGAAGGATTGCGCGTACTGCCACATCTTCAATTACCTGAGAAAAGTGCGATGTGACAATCATAGCCATATTATTCGCTTGCGCTGCAGTTTTGAGCATTTCATGAACGAGGCGTGCTGTGTTAGGATCAAGCGTACCCGTTGGCTCATCGGCAAAGAGCATAAACGGCTCCTTTGCAAGCTGCCGAGCAAGAACAACTCTCTGTTTCTCGCCACCAGATAAATCACGGGCGATATGCATCATTCGATGTGAGAGTTTAACTTGGTCAACAAGATCTGCAGCACGGTTTATCTTTTGATCCTCAGGATAATCGATATCATCAAGGGAATGAAGGACATTTTCGATGACGCGGTCATTTCCGTAGAGGGCAAAAGTTCGTTGAAACATTATTGCCGTCCGTCGCATCAACCTACGGCGGAGATTATCGTCTTTCTCGCCCCACAAATCGATTTCTTTTGGCTCAAGTATACCACCGCAATGAGGGCAGGGCTTTCCAGCAGTACTACCCACATCAAGATGTTCACAGCCATTGCACGCGGCCACATGGTATAAGATTCTACCACTTGTTGGGGGCTGCTCAATACCTCGCATAAGGTGCATCAGAACGGTTTTTCCAGCTCCACTTCTTCCTATAATACCTAGTACCTCACCTTCAGCAATCTCAAAACTAATATTTTTTAAAACCTTCGTGCCATCAAAATCCATGCAGAGGTTATCGACCGTGATAAGTGGAGCTTTCATAGTTCCCTATAAGTAATGTGATATAACTGTCATATTACCTTTTATATGCTACAATGTGACTTACCGCCCTTAATGTAAAAAAAATATCAATGATTATTCTGCAGTAACTCTTTAACAATTGTTACAACTTCATCAACAGATTTTACCACACGATTTGCAGCGCGATATAAATCAGTCGGGCGATCGCACGCTTGTTGCTCGGTAAGAATCGAGAGATCTGCAGCTTGCATCGCAAAAAGGTCATTAATGCCATCGCCCACCATAACTACGGTATCATACTCTTGTTTTAGATCTGAGACGATCTGAGCTTTAACTGATGGGGTTGCCACACCATAAACTCGATCTCGAGGAATACCAAGGTGGTCTGCCATCAGCTCGAGTTTTGCTGATCTATCTCCGGACGCAATGAATGTTGGGATACCCAATCGATGAAGTGTAGTTATTGTCTCCTTTGCACCTGGAAATGGCGACCCACCAGCAGTGATTGTAAACTCAATATCTTTCTGCGCCATGTTGACAATTGCACCGTTATTTAAAGTAACGATTGATTCTCGTTTGCATACGGACCAGACATTTTTGATGCATTCCTGTAAATCTCTGACAAACGCCTTGCGATCTGTGTAAAGCGCGTCACCAACTTCTTCAGATGTAGTAACTTTGCGAGTACAGCTTATACCGAATCCAATATTGTTCTCAACAAGATATGTAGAAAGAAGATTATCTGGAGGTGTGTCGATGATCGATTTGGAGCTAACTTGAAGAACAACAAGTACGCGATCTGGGGACGCAAATGTGAGCGTCGTTGTTTCGATTCCAGGTATTAACTGATTGTGGCGAATGTCCTTTGCAGCACGATAGGTGGAGAGCAAGGTTCCGGCACTATCAAAAACTACAGCGATAGACATAGGGGTTCCACCATTGATAAGCTCTATTAAGTTCTTAATTCATTGAATCTTTGAAGCTGATGTTGATCACTGAAACTGCAGAAAAGATAAAATGCATGGAAATTCGTGGAGCGGGCAGGATCGCACGATCGGCAGCGGAAGCGCTACGTGATTATGCAAAAACACTTCGAGTTAATGACGTTGAATCGTTCCGTCGCGATATGATGGAAGCGGCTCAACAGCTCATTGCAACTCGCCCAACTGCCGTCTCACTACCTAATGCTGTTCATATTGTTATAGCAGGACTTGAAGGATCGGGGACACTTGTTGAAATACGTAATGATGTGATAAAACGTGCAAACGAATTTATATCCTCGTCACGCAATGCGGTCAAACAGATCGCCCATATTGGTGCCCGACATATTAGTGATGGCGACACTATTCTCACTCACTGTAATTCAGAAGCTGCACTTGCTTGCATCATCGAGGCACATCGTAGTGGGAAAAAAATTAGTGTTTTCGCAACGGAAGTACGTCCCCGCAACCAAGGGCTTATCACAATCCGGACACTTAATGCAGCCGGTATTAAAACAAATTTCATTGTTGATTCTGCTGTACGCTCATTTATCGATGAAGTTGACCTTGTCCTTGTTGGTGCTGACGCAGTAACTGTAAATGGAGCGGTGGTCAACAAGATTGGTACATCACAAGTTGCCCATTCTGCTGCTGAAGCGCGTGTAAATATGCTTGTTGCAGCTGAGACTTACAAGTTTGCACCTAGGACTATCGTTGGTGAACTAATTACTATTGAAGAACGACCCCCACAAGAAGTATTATCAGATAAAATCAGAAGTACGCTACCAAATGTCGTTGTCCGCAATCCAGCATTTGATGTAACTCCGGCAGAATATGTCGATATGATTGTCACCGAAGTGGGGGCGATCCCTCCACAGATGGCGTATGTAATTATTCGAGATTATCTCGGATGGGGAATCGAAGAATTCCATAAATCTTTTGAGATTAATACAAAACATGAGGATTGATTTCATAGGCATCCAGATGGAACTGTAGCAGGATCAAAAGCAATGCAGCAAACAGTAGATGCATTTATGTCAAGTATGAGTGCAGAAGAATATGCAAAAGATCACTACAAGCTCGAGATTAGATTGAAACACTGGAAACGTACTTGAAGGTGACGAAATCCATGGAAATAGCTTTTACGAAAATGCATGGCAACGGCAATGATTTTATCTTAATAGATGAGTTTGAAAGGACAATCATTCCTGATGATATGAAAGGGCAGTTTGCAGCCATCTATTGTGACCGACATTTTGGCATAGGTGCTGATGGTGTCATATGTTTATCGAAATCAGCGAAAAGCAGCATTAGGATGCGTCTGTTTCAACCCGACGAAAGTGAGGCAGAGATGTGTGGTAACGGTATCCGTTGCCTTGCAAAGTATGCCTTTGATACAGGATATGTGAAAGAGAAGTGCACTGTGGAAACGAGTTCTGGTGCGATTCCTGTAGCAATGGGATACCGAGACGACGAATTCTTTGCCACGGTCACAATGCCGAATCCGAAATTTGATCGCAAAGACATCCTGGCATTAGGTGAAGGAGAATATAAAGAAAAAATCGGAAATTATGAAGTCTTTGCAGTCAACACGGGTGTTCCCCACGCCATAATTTTCGTTGAATCTCTTGATAGTGTTGATATCGCCACGGTTGCACCACCAATCCGTCACCACACCACATTTCCGAATGGGGCGAATGTGAACTTTATTCAAAAGACCGGTGATGACAAGATTTCTATCCGTACATTCGAACGAGGGGTTGAAGAGGAAACGCTCTCTTGCGGCACAGGTGCAACCGCAGCTGCCGCAATAGTCCATAAATTAGGAATCATGGGGACAATTATTAATGTTGATACACAAGGGGGACCTCTTGTAATAAACCTTACAGATGGAACAAAAATGGAAGGACCGGCAGTAACTGTTTTTTCTGGTGCAATAATCTTTTAATACGCATTTATTTTATAAAGTGGAATAACATGGCTCTCAAGAATCACAATACTTCCATTCTTGTGAATCCAGCAGTCACGGTTTTGTTATCTTCCATAATTGGCATCAAAAAATGGTCAAACCATTGGTTTTTTCCGGAAACCACCCAAGCCCCTTTACTTCGGAATGGTTTACCAGATTCTAAGACTTCACGCAATTCTTGTAATTGCCGAAATGATATCTACATCAAAAAAAAGTGTTGAACGTGGCTGACCAATAATCTGGTCTACAGCTTAACCAAATGCTGTAGCGGCGTAACTATTTACATAAACTACATGGTCATGCCGATCTATCATAAAAATTAAATCGTGAGATGTTTCAGCAAGGGCACGTTATCATCGTTTGCTTTTACGTAATTCCTCTTCTTTTTGTTTGAGATCCGTGATTTCTCGTGAAACGATTGCAATTTTATTTATTTCTCCGTCTTTCGAAATTATTGGATACGCGACCGTGTCAAACCATACACCATCACGTTTATCCTCAAAGCGGACTACCGATTTTCCCTCCAACAATTGACTGATAATCAATCGTCTCTCTCTTGCAATCTCTTCTGGCAGGAGATGGTCTGCGAGGACACCGATCAATTCATCCTTGGGTCTTCCAAATCGCAAAGCAGCGGTTTCATTCAATGCTAGAATCTCACCTTTTGAATTCAATAACAGAATCGAATCCGTTGGTGCATTAATAAGTGCTTGTGCTGTCGCCTCACTGTCCCGTAATGCCTCTTCGATACGCTTCCGCTCGTTAATGTCACGAACAATAATGAGATCCCCGAGTCGTCCATCATACGAAACGACACCTGCATTAACCTCAGCAAAGAATCTGCCTCCATCTTTACGCTTGAGTATCGTCTCGTAAATTGATGGGGGGGATTCACCGGCCATTCTCCGGTTGTAACGGTCGATTATTTTGGAAAGACCAGCAGGATGAACAAAATCGGTAATATTTCTTCCCAGAACCTCTTTGATTGAACCCCCCCAGAATTCTATAATCTGACGGTTACAAAATTTTATAATCCCATCCTGTATTATACATATACCATCATTTGCCCGTTCGACCAAGGATCGATATTTCTCCTCGCTCTCCCGCAATGTTTCTTCTGCCCGCTTGCGATCCGTAATATCACGGATGAAACCTTCCGTGCCAGTTACAGTTCCCAGAGTATCGTAAGTATACTGCACATTCATTGATACCCAAAAGATGGTGCCGTCTTTGCGCAGACCTTCAGAAATAAAATCCTTAATTCCCCCCTGCTCCTTTATAATGGTGAGGATCTCCTGCCGATGTTCAGGAATACTGTACAGCGACATGGCAGGGATGCCAATCATCTCATCGACTGAGTCGAACCTGAAGATTCTGGCTGCCGAGGGATTCGCCATGGTAATACGCCCCTCCAGATCTGCCCTAAAATAAGCGTCCTGCGTATTGTCAAGAATACTACGATATTTCTCCTCGCTCTCCCGCAATGCTTCTTCTGCCCGCTTGCGTTCGGTGATGTCCCTTAATGCCACCTGTATTGCATAATCGCCATCGATGAGTGTCTTTATTCCTCTACCTTCAACTATCACTGACTTTCCATCGATCCGAATCATTGATAATTCAATCGTCGATGTTATCTCGCCCGTGAGATCATTTTGAATATTTATCTTAACAGCATCGCGGAAATTTGGGTGAATGAAATCAAGGATATTTTTCCCAATTACTTCATCGAAATTTGACGCGCCAATGAGGGTCAATGCCGCGGGATTCATAAAAATAATCTTTTCATCACGATGAAGGATAATAGGATCAGGAGATATCTCCACAAGTTTGCGGTACCGCTCCTCGCTGTCGCGTAACGACTCCTCTGCCCGTTTTTGCTTTGTCACATCTGTGAAGAAACCGACAATGCAATTCTTTCCGTCTAATAACACACTCGATGTGACGATGTTCACATACAAGATCGTTCTATCTTTTTTTAAACACGGGATGTTTACAGCAACGTTTTTTTCACTATTTGGAAGAGCCTTGAATTCTCCGCGGACATATTCCAAATCACTTTTTGGATGAATATCTTTCAAACCCATTTTAATGAGTTCTCTCACAGAATACCCTAGCATTTTGCAAATGGTAGAATTAGCATAGAGAAATTTTTCAGTTTCGGTATCTGCAACTATTATCCCTTCGGCTGCACCTTCAAATAGAGTACGAAACCGCTGCTCGCTTTCCTTTATTTTCTCGTTCGCCCGTTTATGTTCAGTTATATCCTCAAAGAGTATAGATACACCACGCTGCCCCTCTTCAAAAACAGTGGGTGCAATATGGCAAGAAAAAACAATACCTTTTTTTTCGCTTGTAATTTCCTCTTTCCACTCCACTCCTTTTAATCCATTTTTAATTCCCTTAATAAGCCGGTTATATGAATCATTAAACAAAGTGATGCATGAAGTGAACTCAATATTTTTTCCATAAATGTCCTTTTGAGTTGTCTCAAGGAAAGTTAGCATTGGCTCATTTGCATAGATTATGCGAAGGCTATTGTCTAACAGCATGATAAGTTCTGATGAAATAGAGAGCATTGCGGAAAGAGGAACGCGTTGAGCAACCCTGTAAATTTTTGCCATACCAAAATGTCGCATTTCTACTTGCCCAGAAACCATTAAATTCTCTAAGTATCGTCCTGCGGTATTTCGGTTGATATCAATCTTACGTACAATATCGCTAATACTCAAACCTTTGGGGTTCTGCTGAAGTAAATCCTTAATTTTCGCAGCAATCTCTTTTTTGAGAGCCATTGTATGAAAAATATCTACTACAAATAGATATAAAAAGTAAGATGTTTCCTATTGACATCAACTTTTTTATATTACGACATTAATTCCGTTTTTGGCCATCTCAAAATTGAACATGGCCCCTTCAGGACGGGAGCGGTGTTTGACAAGAAATGCTCTCCTCTCTCCCATACTTTCACATTTTTCTAGTCGAACAATTGCCTTTGAAATATGCTCGAGTGCAGTGCCCCCAAGACCAACATAAGTATTGGTTGTAGTGTCGACGTATACCTGATTGGTAATTAAAATTGGTATATTGTATCTTTTTGCATATCCAAGAAGGACGAGAATCTGCCTAGTAAGTGTTTGCATCGCATCTTTTCCCCTCTCTAGTTCGGTTCTATAAAGAGCAGTTGCTGAGTCCATCACAACCAGTCCAACTTTTTGAATCTTTAATATCCGGTCCGCATCAAGAATCATTACACCCTGTTCGTCAAAGTTTGTAGGTTCATAAAGAATAAGTCTGTCAGCGAGCGTCTCTGCATCGTCACCGGCTACCTGCCTGAAACGCTCCACTGAGAAACCATCTGAATCGATCCAGATGACGAATTGACCAGCACGGAGGCAGGTGACTGCTGCAATGAGGCATAGTGTGGTTTTTCCGCTTGCAGGCTCACCAAATAACTGTGTAATTGTTTTTTTCTCAAGTCCGCCACCAAGCAACGCATCTAGTGCCTCGTTTCCACAACTCTCACGGTCACTTTTCATCGGAAGATTCATATCGTTGCCTAACCGCTTTCCATGCAACTTCAGTGACCGTTTGCAAAACATCACGCAAAGAAATACCAAGTTCTTCGGCCCAAGCACGAACTTGTTCGAATTCTGGTTTGAGAGTGAACACCTTACCTCCCATCAAACCGCACTTTATTGATATCGTCTTCATCTTACCATTGATAACAACATCAACATCCTCCTCTTTTCGTTCTGCAATGAACCGGTGTATGGTGGGGGTGCATCGAATTCCTAGCGTACCTAACTCGCGTGCCATAAGTTCAGCAAGTTCAATGCTTTTATCTTGAGTACAGATAACTCGGATTAGATACCCTGGGCGTCCCTTTTTCATAATTGAAGGGATCGCACTCACATCTCGGGCACCTGAATCCATGAGTTGTGAGATAGTATGAGCGATTATCTCTCCACTTACATCGTCCACATTTGTTTCAAGAACGTCAACAATATCCTGTAACATTGGTGCAGATACTGTCTCAATAATCAAAGCTCGCAATACATTGGGGGTGTTCTTAGTATCACGTGTTCCTGCACCATAGCCCATAGATCGTATTGTATATGGCACAATTTCCTGTTCCTTAACGGTAACAAATTCGGAAAGTAACGCAGCGCCAGTAGGAGTACAGAATTCCCCATCTTCGTTACCCACTTGAGTAGCAATACCGGTATTTTCAAGAATGTATAATGTAGCCGGTGCTGGTACTGGATATGTCCCATGGGATCCTTTTCTGGAACCCTTTCCAAGCATGATTGGCAGTACTGCTACACCATCAATACCTAGTGAAACTATTGCAGTACATGATCCTATTACATCAGCGATTGCATCATCTGCTCCAATCTCGTGAAAGTGTGGGTGGGTCCCATGTACACGTTCTTCTGCAGCGCCAATCCGTGAAAAGACCCTTTTTGCCATTGATCGTGCTTCTGTGGGTGCATCAGCATCGTCACATCGTGCAAGAACCTCTTTAAATGTTCGATGAGTGGATTTTGCGCGAGTTTCCACCTTTAATGCCTTTATCCCACACCTAGTAACGGTTCTAATTTTTGGCTCTTCAGCTACTGATTTCATCGCCTTTATGACAAGATCGCGGTCGGCTCCGCAATCTAGTAGCGCGCCAAGAATCATATCCCCGGCTGCACCATGAAATGGATCAAAGACAAGAACTTCCATACGGTTACAGTACCTATAAATCCCTCCATATATGACCTTTAAGGTAATGACTGAATTGCAACTCAGGGTGGATTCTGCATATCCCGGAGATCAAGGGGGAGGGAAGGCAAGGCTCGATCCCGAGACGATGTTGCTCCTAAAGATCTCCCCCGGTGATTTGGTTGTTATTGAGGGTAAACGTCGCACGGTTGCAAAAGTCTGGCGTGCGCTTGTTGAGGATTGGAATCAACGTAAAATCAGAATTGATAATTTTACTCGCATGAACGCAGGTGTCAGTATTGGGGATATGGTAAAAATTTCAACAATATCCGATGAGATTGAGGCAAAACGCGTCCTCCTTGCCCCTCCAGAGGATCTCCCAAAAAAGATACCAATTGCCAATAACCCGCACGTAATAAATGGCTTAATCGATTTTCCGGTGGTAAAAAATGATTCAGTACCAATCATGCTGGGGCTCCCCTTCGTTCAACCGCAAATTGTCGCCTTTAAGGTAATTGAGATAGAACCCGAAGAAGCTGTTATCATTACAAAAAATACGAAAATCGAATTCTCTGATAAACCCGCTGCAGGTTTTGAAGGAGTAAAACGTTTTTCGTATGAGGATATCGGGGGTCTCAAAGATGAACTGCAGCGCTTGCGTGAAACGATTGAGCTTCCACTACGTCATCCAGAGCTCTTCCAGAAACTTGGCATTGAACCACCAAAAGGTGTGCTACTTTTTGGTCCACCTGGTACAGGTAAAACGCTAATTGCGAAAGCAGTAGCAAGTGAGAGTGGAGCGCATTTCATACCAATCGCTGGTCCTGAGGTCATCTCAAAATACTATGGTGAGAGCGAACAGAGATTACGAGAGGTATTTGAAGAGGCACGAGAGAATGCTCCATCGATTATTTTTATCGATGAGCTAGATTCGATAGCTCCACGACGCGAAGAAGTAACTGGGGAAGTTGAACGAAGGGTTGTCGCTCAACTCCTCACAATGATGGATGGACTTGAAGAGCGTGGACAGGTTGTTGTAATTGGTGCAACCAACCGGGTCGATGCGATTGATGCAGCACTACGTCGACCTGGAAGATTTGACCGTGAAATCGAGATCGGTGTACCTGCGGAACCTGATAGGATTGAGATTTTGAAAATCCATACCCGCGGAATGCCCCTTGCCGAAGATGTGAGTTTAGAATCTCTCGCACAACAAACACATGGGTTCGTGGGTGCCGATCTTGCCGCACTTGCACGTGAAGCTGCAATTCGTGCATTGCGTCGATATTTACCATCACTCGATCTTGATGCAAAAGAGATTCCGCAGGAAATACTCGATACTCTAAAAGTTCTTGCCGCTGATTTCCGCAGTGCACAGCGGGATGTGGGTCCAAGTGCTATGCGTGAGGTTATGCTTGAGGTCTCTCATGTAAAATGGGAGGATGTTGGTGGTCTGGAAGTAGCAAAGACCGAAGTGCGTGAGGCAATAGAACTTCCACTTACGAACCGACAGAAGTTCGAAGATCTTGGCATTGAACCACCAAAAGGAGTTCTTCTTTATGGTCCCCCGGGTACAGGAAAAACGTTGATTGCAAAAGCGGTTGCAAGTGAGAGCGGTGCGAACTTTATTCCCATTCGTGGACCGCAGCTACTCTCTAAATGGGTAGGTGAGAGCGAGCGGGCAGTACGTGAAGTATTCAAAAAAGCGCGACAAGTTGCCCCATCGATTATATTTTTTGATGAAATCGATGCACTAGCACCCGCACGCGGTACATCCAGTGATTCGCATGTGAGCGATAATGTGCTCAACCAAATCCTGACTGAGATGGATGGGCTTTTAGAGCTTAAGGATGTTGTCGTAATGGGGGCTACAAATCGTCCAGACATTGTTGACCCAGCACTTTTGCGAGCGGGTAGATTCGATCGACTTGTTTATATCGCAGAACCTGCTTTCGATGATCGAAAAAAGATTATTGACATTCATACTAGGTTCATGCCGCTTGAAGGATCTACAGTTGAAGAAATCGTTCGACTAACTGAAGGATTTAATGATGATGAGGTGGGGGAGCTCAGTGAAAAATGGGGTAAAAATCGAAGGGTTACCGTTGATGAGCTCAGTTCAACCATTGAGTCGAAGATTGACAAAGGGGCTGGTCTTACCCTTGGTATGCGAAGACAAAGGATTGTCGAGATGATGCATGAGAAAGCAATTGTACTTAATGATAAAAAAAGAACGGCCTTCATTTCAACATTAGCTCAAAATACTGAGGGTTTCGTAGGTTCAGATCTTGAAGCGCTCTGTCGAGAAGCTGGAATGCTTGCTCTTCGAGAGGGCTCAAACACAATCACTATGCGCCATTTTGAAGAAGCGCAAAAGAAAGTTCACCCCACCATGAACGATAACTTACGAGATTATTACACGAAGATTCAACAGCATTTCAAGGGCGGATTACCAAAACAGGTGCAACCCCCAGAATACCAGTAAATTTTTAAAAATATTTTAAGATCTGCTACATTCGGCAAAACTAATGAAACCGCGGCGAGTGAGCGAATTTAAAGAATATTTTGCGACAAATCGTTAAAATCCACACAAACCTTTTAAAGGGGCTTTAAAAAATATTAGCCGGTGCAATAACCTATGGTTTCTTCCACCCGTCTAGAGGATGTACCAATCAGCGGGAAGCCCAAGAAGCGATCTACAGGTATCGTGGGGCTCAACCTCCTACTTGATGGAGGGTTTCCAACCGGTACAACTATCATGATTTACGGGACGGCGCTTTCAGGTGTCGATATCGCTGCGAAGCAATTCTGGAAGGTCGAGGGCGAAGAAGGGACTTACATTATGAATGATGGGGACGTGGATGTAGGAATGTTCGATGCGACCGATATTCACCCCGAAATGTATCTACCACAAATGGCTGGTGGGAGAATCGTTATAGATTCTCTATCAATGATTGTAATTAAATACGGAATCGAAGAAGCACTCAAATTCCTTAGTCTTGCTCGACAGGAGATACGCAAACGTGGTGCCAATATGCTGTATATTGTTTATACTGGAGTCCACACGCCAGTTGAGATGACACGACTTATGCGTGCAGCGGATGTTGTGATTGAGCTAAACAGCGAAACACATCAGAACGAAATTGAACGTACTTTATCAGTTCATAAAATTAAGGATGCTGCCGCACCTTCACGCATGCTTCCTTTCATAATTACCGACACTGGAATCGAAGCCTCGACAACCTCGCGTGTGGTATAACTTTACTTTTTTTAAAAAAAAATTTTTATAAAGAGAGACGAACTTCTCGAGCTGCTTCAACCATATTTTTAAGCTTTGCAAATGCTGCTTCCCGCGATATCATTCGCATTCCGCAGTCCGGATCGAGTAAAAGTATTCGAGGACCAAACACTTCAATACCTCTCTCTATTCGTTTTTTTATCTCAGTTACGTTTTCCACGGAATCAGTGCTAGTGTCCACACACCCAAATCCTACCATCCTTCCTGCAAGATCGCGTGATGAAAAAAGTGAAATGTTGGATGGATTCTTGGAAAATTCGAAGTCGAGTACGTTGACCGGAACTTTGAGGATGTCGTCAATAACATTGGAAAGATCCCCACAGACGTGCATGCAAGTAGGAATATGAAGTGATTTGGTTATTGTCTCAATTGCTTGCTTACCGATGGATAGGTCGGCGATCCCAGTTGAGAAAATAGGTTCGTCGATTTGAAGCAAGGTCACCCCGGCTTTCTCAAGCGCTTGTGCTTCATTAACGACTGCAATGGCTAGATCAAGTGCGAGTTCCTCTTTATTCCGATACATAGGGGTACTAATATGGAGCCCATGGGCAAGTGTACTTGGACCCGTGATAATCCCCTTTACTTTAGGAGCTTTTGTGATAGCATATTTCGTATCATTCACTGTGATTGGTCTCGCTGCTGGCTGTACCTTCCCAATAACTTCATTCTCCTTGATACCAGGGAGTTTTCTAGTGAATATCTGAATCATATCCCCCCGAACCTGACCATCCGAAATGATATCGATCCCAGCCTTGATTTGATCAGCCACAGCAATTGCGACTGCGGAATGCATCGGATCAAAAATATTGCGGAATCCCCCGCTTTTTATCGGGGGGTAACTTCCAACAACGGTGGTTGCGAGTACTTTATTAATGAAATAATCCTTCATGGAACGAGTCTGTGCATGTCCCTTGGAAAGAGAACTGCTTCCCTCACATTTGAAAGGTTTAGCATAGTCATAACGAGCCTTTCTGCACCAAGTCCCCATCCTGCGTGTGGAGGCATTCCGTAAAGGAAGGGGTGAAGGTAAAACTCGAAGCTTTCTGGGTTCAGGCCTTTTCTTTTAATCTGCTGAACTAGAAGATCGTGTTGGTGGACTCGCTGTGCCCCGCTCGCAAGTTCCATCCTAGGGTGCATTAAATCGAATGCCTTGCAAATAGACGAGTCGTTTTCGTAAGGCATCGCATAGTACGGACGAATATCAGTAGGCCAATCAACGATAAAATAGTGTCCGCCAAGTTCTTCGCCGATCGCTTTCTCTGCTGCTGTACTGATATCATCGCCATATTTAATTTTGTTCTCACATTTCTTCTGGGCAATTGTAATCGCATCTACATACGGAAGTTTGGGGAAAGGCGCTTTTGGAACCATAAAATCTACGCAATCGAGATTTGCGAGCTGGTCATTACATTTAGATTTGACATACTCGTACGTTGAAATTATTAGGTCTTCCAGAATCTGCATAACTTCGTAGTGATCAGCGAATGAGATCTCAATATCGATAGATGTTGCTTCATTAAGGTGTTTAGTTGTGTTATGTTCCTCAGCACGAAAGATTGGTCCAATCTCAAACACTTTTTCGAAACCGGCTGCCATCATCATTTGTTTATACAGTTGTGGGCTTTGGTTGAGGAATGCCTCTTTATCAAAATATGCGATTGGAAAGAGTTCCGTTCCCCCCTCTGTCGCGGCAGCAACAATTTTTGGGGTGGTAATTTGAATAAATTCACGATCAAAAAAGAATTTGTTTATTGCATCCATTGCAACACTACGAATCTGAAACACCGCTCCAACACGGGGGCGGCGTAAATCAAGGAATCGTGCATCAAGGCGCGTATCCAGTTCAGCCGGTACTTTCTCCACCACATCAAGGGGTAATGGACTTTCGCTCACGCTCATTATTTCAAATATGTCCGGAATAAGTTCCCTGCCTCCAGGTGCCTTATCGATTGCTTTAACTGTGCCTTTAACCCGGACAATAGACTCCCGTGAGACTGTCTTTGCAGCAGCAAGAACTGTTTTGCTCGCTTTCTTTTTTGGTATGGTAACTTGGATAATACCTGTTCTGTCACGTATTAAAAAGAAAGCAAGACCTCCGAGGTCGCGTACTTCGTGCACCCATCCGATGACCTCCGCCATTCCAGTAGTTGGAGTGACATCTTGTATTGGTATTCGCATTAGAATCCTATAATGTTGGGATATAAGGGATAATGGCTTTTGTGGGAGTGCACCACTATCAACGATAAACCATATTTATAAAACCGTATAATAAGGGAATACGGTGAATCCATGAGAATCGCCCAAAAACCAACGTATTCCTTTTTAGCTCTTCTTTTGGTCCTCATTATTCTAAATACACTTATTGCCCGCTTTATCGTAATCCCCTCTCCATTCGGAGGCCCTTCGGTTGCATCTCACTTCTACATTGCTATCGCTTTTATGATCCTTTTTACGATATGGTTTGGTGCATATGGTGCAATAGCAGCTTATATCGGTTGTTTCATTGGTGCGGGAGTTCTGTCAGGTATACCACCAGAAGTAAGTTTATACTGGTCGTTTGCCGATCTCTGGCAAGTGCTGATTCCACTTGTCGCAATTCGAATGTTTCGTCTTGATCTTACTCTCGATAATCGTCGTGATTTTATTTATTTTGTAATCTTCGGGATCCTTATTAATAACTTTATCGGTGCATTATGGGGCACCGGTACTCTTGCTATTAGTAATGTGATACAGTGGACCGAAATTATGCCGGCGTTTATAATTTGGTTTGGCGGAAATGTCATTATCACGCTTCTAATCGTCCCTCTCGCATTAAGACACGGGACACCAGTAATCCGGAAATCCAAACTTTTTGTGCGTAACTACTGGGATTAATCGCTTTTTTTAGTAATTTTCAATTTCTCAAAACTCAATTACTAAATTGGACTTAACTCTGATTACTATCAATCCTGCAAAATCTAGTGAGCTTACACACAGTGATTAGAATATTCATAAAAGAGTATTAATTTTAATCTCTAAGATTTGGGAAAACGATCATATCCACTTTTTTTGAAAACTGGAACAAAAAAGGAATTTTATTTACAAAATTAATAAAAAAATTTTATGACTTTTTATTGATTATACTGCACTTTTCTTTTTAATCATCTCGAGAGCCTCGAAAGCCTCCCTGCGAACGGCAACGTTTTCATCGGAAAGGAGAGCCGTTAAGTGATCGACAGCTTTAGCATCGCCAATTTCACCAAGTAGAAGTGCTGCACGTTTGCGGACATCACTCTGGTTGTCCTTTAATACCATAATCAATGGCGTTGTCGATGGTTGACCGATCATCCAAAGAGCCTCCATTGCACCAGTCCTGACGAGTATGTCCCCTTCACGGAACACCTGCATAAGCGGGGCGATTGACGGTACTCCAATCGCTGCTAATGCCTTAACAACCTCATGACGCACCGTTCGATCAGGATCATTGAGTGCTTCTATAATAACCGGTATCGCCTTAGTATTGCCAATCTGCCCTAGAACTTCCGCTGCTCCTTTCCGTATTCCGGCATGGGAGTCCCCCATCGCCTTGATAAGGGGTTCAATAGTAGATTCTCCGATTGTGATGAGAGCTGATGCAGATATACGTTGTACATCTTCATTTGGATCGATTAATGCTCTTATCAGGGGCTCAATAGCTGGTTCGCCCAAAGAGCAAAGAGTCGCCATAGCCGCTATACGAACCTGTTCCTTTGAATCATTAAAACGGTCGATTAATGATCCAACAGCTTGTGCCCCACCAATTCGCCCAAGTGCTATCGCCGCTTCACGGCGGACAGTTGAGTCCGCATCTTTTAGTGCCTCAGTTATAGTGGGCATCGCACGTGCGTTTCCCATACTCCCCAACGCTTGAATAGCACCCGTTCGTATGAATGGGTGCGTATGTTTTGTTGCTTCAACGAGTGAATCAAAAGAAGGTTCTCCAATGAGCAGAAGGGCACGGATTGTTTCCTGCTGGATATCTTCTTTTGGTTCAGTAAGTGCTTTGATAAGAGGTTCAACAGCTGGCTCGCCGATCTTTCCGAGCGTATCAGCAGAACCACGTCTGATCACCCAGTAATCGTCTTTGAGACCACGGATGAGAGGTTCTATGAACGGTTCACCAAGGTCACCTACTGACCTTACTGCATTCCAACGTGCGTCGAGGTCACCTTCAGTCAGGGCTCGGAGAAAGTTATCGTATCGCTCCTTTTGCGCACGAAGACGTTCTTCTACCTCCTCTCTTTTCCCTGACTTGAAGACATTAAGAAATGATTTGATTATTCCCATGTTGTACTTCACTAACGATATTTTGTATAAAATCATTCAAATAGGTATCGGGTACTTTTGCAGTTTTTTTATTACTCTAGGAATGATTTATTTGGATAAATGGTGAATCCATCCGTTTTAAATCGAAATTTCAGTGAGTGGTAGGGCGGATGAAAAAGATATCCGATGCTACCCAGCTTTAGTACAAACAAGTTGTGAAACAATGGTCGCTACTTCAACCCCATGGAAAATTTTCAAACTTTCTTCACAATAATACTAAAAAATTGTTAATAAAAGTATCAGAAAATTTGGAAGAAATAATTGTGCAAAAAAATCAGTTATGAGGCTGGAGATCCCCCAATCGTAAAACTGATAGAAGCAGATTTCGTTCTTTTTGCATCATGAACAGTCATAGTATACATACCTGCTTGAACTGCATTGTCAAATTGATATTTATAGCTCCAAGTTTGATCAGCGTTAATTGATTGCGAACCAACATCAACACCATTTGAATATTGTCCCGGTCCGATTAAAGTCAAAGTTACGGTTGCATCACCCGTTGTGCATCTTCCCGAAAAAGTTATTGAATCTCCTTTGCCAATTGAATTTTTATTTACTATTATTGTGACTTCTCCCCCCCCAGTAACTGTAAATACAACCCTTCCAGATGTACTTTTTTGGGCGTCATAAACTATCATCGTATATAAACCATTTTGGATAGAATATCCGGGATTCCAAACGTAACTCCACGAATTCGCGGTATTTACTTTAGGTTGAGCAACAGTTACACCATCAGCATAAGTCCCTGGTCCATATAATGTCAATATTACACTATCGCTATCTGTGCAAGTGCCGTAGAATGAAATCGAGTTTCCTATTACAATCGAATCCTGACTTTCTTGAATAGTAACTCTTGATGGTGGGGTTTGTGATTGTGGGTTAGTTGTTCCTTGGGTAGGTTGAACACTCGGTTGGGGAATAGGAGATAATGAAGCATAATATGTCGATATACCTGATGCTACCATTATATCTGTCGACCAACTTTGATACCCTTGATAACGGAATTCAAGAGTATGATTTCCTAACTCTACATTAGTTAAAGTACTAGGTGTTGTCCCTCGATATTCTTTATCAAGGTATACCTGAGCACCAGAAGGTGATGAGGAAAATTGAAGTGTACCTTTTCCTGAATTTTGATTAGATACACATCCAGATATGAACACACAAAATATTAAGATTAAAATAACGATCTTCTTCTTCATTCTCTCTCCCACACACTCGTGTGGATATATTAATTAAAAATTAAAATACTTTTGCAGTTCGGTTTTAACAAAAGATATAATCCATACTTATTATAGTGCAGGATTTTTTACAGCCATAAAAATTGCAAGTATATATTAGCATTCTTTGGAGAGACGCAAAATCTCCCGTGCAAGGGCTGTACTCTTTTCCTCATCAATCATGATCGTATCGTATCGAAAGGAATTTGGTACATTAATAGGATCTCGAATGTCTTGTACAAATATATCAACAAATTCATTATAACACGAAAGAGTCCCCTTAGAAGAAGGTTCGAAACCCCGGGCCTTCATTAATGCGGCTGCAGGACCACTAACAGCTGCATCACCGATAAACGGACTAATTGCGATAACAGACTTGTTTTTTATTGCAGGCTTGATCCCATTGCATTCAAGAATAGGTAAAATGCTAGTAATGGGGTTGCTGGGCCCGATTACCACTACATCACTAGCCTCAATAGCTGCCAATACCTCTTCACTTGCTGCAGGAGGAGCAGTGAATTTTCGAACAACTTCATAGATTTCCAAAGCTCCTTTTGCCTTAACCCAATACTCTTGAAAGTGAATTAACCCCAAATCTGTCTTAACAAGTGTATTTACTTCAGTGTCTGTCATTGGGAGAACATTCTCCCGCACTCCGAATCGGTCGCAGAGTATTTTTGTTACGTTTGTCAGTCGCATCCCTTTACGTAGCATTTCACCGCGGGCGATATGGACCGCCCTGTCATGTTCGCCAATCGCGACAAATTCATCAATTCCCATTTTTTTGGTATCTTCATGAGTTGTAAAAGTATCATTCCTGATCCCCCACCAAGTATCGGTATTCAAGACTCCAGAAAAGAGATACATAACGGTATCCAAATCCGGTGATATGTGATTACCCGAGATCCAAATGTCCTCTGCAGTGTTCACCACGACTGAGATCTCATGACGATCCATCACCCTTTGAACACCTCGTAACAGCTTCGGTGTTCCAGTACCCCCGGAAAAAAACGTAATCATTACTCAATACTTTTATCACATATATATGAAGATTCTTTTAGTGATTGTTTGAAAATCATTAAAGATCCAGTCCATGGATATGTCGAAGTTGAGGATTACGCACTTGTTCTTCTCGATTCACCCGTATTACAACGATTAAGATACATCCGCCAGCTGGGGTTTTCATATCTTGTTTATCCCGGTGCGAATCATACGCGTTTTGAGCACTCACTAGGTACAATGTATCTTGCCGATGTTGCTTGTCGAAAATTCCGGCTTAGTGATGAAGAACGAACACTTGTCGCAGCTTCCGCACTTCTTCATGATATAGGGCATGGACCATTCTCCCACGCAAGCGAACCCCTAATTGAAGAATTTCTCCACCGGAGCCATCATGCAATTGATGATATTGTGCACGAACAGATCGGGCACTTGTTACTTCAGCACAATATAGATCCCGATGAGCTTTGTGCAGTGGTAAGTGGTCGTCATCCTCTGTCAGGAATCATACATAGCGATCTCGATGTTGATCGGATGGATTACTTGCTACGCGATGCCTACTATACTGGCGCCCCCTATGGAACTGTAGATGCTCAGCGTCTTATTAGAAATATGATCCGAACCGTTGATGATGTTGTTTTGGATGAAAATGGAATAAATGCAGCAGAGTCGTTGTTAATCGCCCGAACTCTCATGCGACCGACTGTTTATTACCATCATGTAAGCCGAATTGGTGAAAAAATGTTTCAGCTTGCAATGCTTGAGCATTTTAAAACCGAGGGAATGAATGCTACCGACATGCTTCGGAAGGACGATCCGGCGTGTATACAATCATTACGAATATCAAAAAACCCGGTTGTGCGAATGCTTATGGAGCGAATCTATCAACGCCAGCTATACAAAAGGGCACTTTATGTGGGTCAAGATCAGGTCAACGCTACCGCATTTTCAAAAGGAATTAGTCTCGAAAAAAGCAGATCGCTGTCCGAGATGATCGCAGAAAATGCTGGGATTGATCCTCACACTGTCCTCGTGGATATACCTCCATTCCCAAGTGATATGTCTATTAAGGTTAGAGTAAAAAATCAGAATACGATCATTAGTTTTGAAGAAATATCTCCTCGAATGCGTACTCTAAACGAAACTCGTCGTGAACAATGGCGACTTGGCGTCTACACTCTACCTGATCAACGTGAAACGATAGCTCAAGTTGCAGCTGATGTTCTTCATGTAAAAAAACCAACACGCCAGAACACTTTATTCTGATCTTACTATTGAAATTCTTGATCTCCGCACCTTTCTGATATGATCTCTCCTAACTAACAATCTGTAAAAATAATAAACACATGAATCAAACCATAATCTATATGAAATTATTTGTTCCGTTGATTGTTTGCTTGATTGTTGGGGTCGTGCTTATATCTGGATGTATGAGCAACCAAACCAACACCGCTCCTGCTCCATCTACCACTCCAAGTACAGTATCGTCTGCACCAACCCAAATTTCTACAATCACATTGAGTGATCATTACCTACAAAAAAAATACTCATTCCAGAGTGAGAAGGATGTGTATGTAGAGCAATTCAGAGTAGATAATCCCTCATGGGGTATAGAATTTCAAGTAAATCCCACGAATGAAGATCCCCAATATACTTGGTTTGAGATTAAAGTCACAAATATGGATACAGGCCAAACCGATAACTTTGGATACGGACGCACATATAATTTAGATAAACATCAACTATATCCAATGTATAATACAGGCCCTTATAAAATTGAAATGACAGGAAACCGTGTAAGTGTTGATGTAAACATTGCTAAAAGAACCCCGTAGTATAAAGTGATAAAAATGCTTGAAGATTGGATTGTTGTGACATGTGGAGTAATTGTTATCGTCTGTGCATTCTGTATAACACTTATTATAATCCGTCGGATTGAACAGAGACTAAGCGAGGGCCGTTATAAAATGCAAGTGTATAGTGATCTTCTTCATGCAGTTACCGAGCTTAATCTTGCCGACAACGACCAGTATAAACTTGATATTGCAAAGAAGAAACTTGCATATACCGTGAACCGATTAAACCTCGTCGGGAGTGCTGGGGTTCTCAGGAGCACTAACGACCTTCTTGATTTTCTCAATGAGCACATGGGTAAGGACTTTGACACCCTTCGGCTTCATAATATTCTTAATACTTTAGTGATTGAGGCACGGCGAGATGTGAATCCCGGGCATGCTCGCAGTGTGGAAGAAGCACAAGTACGATATCGATTTTTCTCACCTCCCAAAAAATAATCACTTTTTCGGTAAAACCGGGATAAACTCTTTTTGGTTCTGACTCCGACATTGGTATTACAGGAGAGCGGTAGCAGGATGGAAAAGGAATATGTTGTAGGGGTGACCGGTGCAAGCGGAATCTGTTACGCACGAAGGTTATTGGATGTGCTTTGTGTCGATGCGACAGTCCATATAATTATTTCAGATATTGCAAAACGAATTGCTACTCATGAAGGTGTCGATCTTGCGGGTCTCAATGCGAAATACCATGAGAACAACCAAATGTTCGCTGATATTGCGAGTGGGTCCTATCGCTATGATGGTATGGTAGTGATTCCTTGCAGCCAGAAAACTCTTTCTGCGATCGCTCATGGATATGCTGATAATCTAATTACCCGTACCGCCGATGTCTGTCTAAAGGAGAGAAGGAAATGTATTCTGGTTACCCGCGAAATGCCACTTTCCGGCATCCATATCGCTAACCTGCTCACAGCTTATCAGGCAGGTGCGACAATTATGCCAGCGAGCCCTGCATTCTATCATAAACCAAAAACCATTAATGACCTTATTGACATGGTCGTTGCCAGGGTACTTGACCATCTTGATATCGAGCACAATCTTACCAAACGATGGGGTGGCATTGATGCGTGAATTCATCGAACGGATGCGAAAAGAAGGGCAGGTCATAGATGTGCATGATTCGTGTTCGACCGATATGCAAATGGCGAAAATGGCGTGCAAGACTGACAAGCTACTCTTTTTCCATAATATTTCAGGTGCAAGAGCAGTTATGAACGTGACAGCAACCCGCAGAGCAATTTCGATTGCGCTTGGTATTGAGGATCACGAGATCGTACAAAATCTTGCGGGTGTCACATACGAAGGAACGGTTGTCGAAAGTGGTAAGCTAATGATGCAACGCCCCGATCTTTCACGGATCCCTGTTCTTAAACACTATCCCAAAGACGCTGGAAAGTATATCACTGCTGGAATAGTTTTTTCACAATATTGTGGTGTTGAGAACGCATCCATACACCGTATGCTAGTCTTGGACAAGCGGCGCGTTTCTGCTCGACTTGTAGAAGGGAGGCATACACACTTGATGCTGGGTAAAGCACTTGCGGATGGTAAAAAGCTGCCGATAGCAGTTACAATCGGAACACATCCTGCGGTTACATTTGCATGTTGCACACGAGTTCCAGAAGGAAAAGAGCTTTCTTATGCTGCTGAACTTCTCGGAGGGGAAATTACCGTAAAACGGTGTTCAAATGGGGTGCTCGTTCCCGAAGCAGAGATTGTTCTTGAGGGATTCATTGGAGCTGAAAGAGCTGATGAGGGACCGTTTGTGGATATCACGGGAACATACGATCCGGTGCGCCAGGAACCCATCATCAAATTTACTGGTATGTATCTAAAGCCCGAGTTTATTTATCACGGGATCCTGCCTGGAGGAAATGAACACAAAATGTTAATGGGTGTTCCTTATGAACCAAAGATCTTCCGTGCAGTTGCTGGTGTAACAAAGGTAAAAAATGTTGTTCTAACAAAAGGAGGGTGCGGGTACCTCCATGCGGTAATTCAGATTAAAAAGAGTACACAGGGTGATGCAAAGAATGCAATCATGGCTGCATTTGCAGCCCACACGTCGCTCAAACACGTGGTAATTGTTGATGAAGACATCAATCCCGAAGAACCCGAAGAGGTTGAATATGCTATAGCGACACGTGTGAGTGGTAACCAAGATATAATGGTAATTACCGGTGTCCGCGGGTCTTCGCTTGATCCCTGTCAGCTGGAAGACGGCACCAATGTCAAAGTTGGTGTTGATGCCACCATGGTAATGGGAAGGGAGGAAGACTTCCGACGCGCTACTTGGTGAAATATGGAACTTGAACCCGAGGACGAACGGATCCTTGCCGGAGAGTACGGTGAAACACGACAAAAGATGATGGAGATCCTAGTCGCTCTCGGTAAAGTTTTTGGTGCTGACCGGCTCGTCCAAATAAAGAGTGCTCAAGTTAGTGGAGCGTCTTATAAGACAATTGGAAAGTTTGGGCTTGAATGGCTCGAACACTTGAATGCCCGGGCGGTAGTACCTGCAGTATTAAATCCGATTGGAATGCCCCGGGACCGTTGGGAGGAAATGGATGTCGACCCCGAATTTGCAGACAAACAGAATGTGGTTATTTCTGCTTATGAGCGTCTTGGAATTCGATTAGATTGTACATGTACACCCTATTACATCACATCTCCAAAGTTTGGTGAACATCTTGCTTGGTCAGAGTCCTCTGCTGTGAGCTATGCAAACTCGGTTATAGGAGCACTGACGAACCGTGAAGGAGGACCCAGTGCACTTGCTGCGGCTATTATTGGTAAGACTCCATGCTATGGGCTGCATCTAACTCGCAATCGTTATCCGCAGATAGCGGTCAATATCCAGGCATTTAAAAATGAGTTAGATATTGCCCAATACGGTGCCCTTGGGTACCATATTGGGAAATTAGTTGGAAACCGCATTCCGTATTTCATGGGGATCAATCCAGATTTTGATCAATTGAAAGCACTTGGTGCTGCAATGGCAGCAACCGGTGCAGTGGCACTGTATCATGTCAAAGGTGTGACTCCAGAAGCTAAAAAAAACCTGTTTGAAATATCAAATCTTGATTCAATAACGGTAGAATCAAGGGATATCAATCAACTTTTCAAGCCAATTTCTGCGGAAGCTGTTGCAGTTGGCTGCCCACATTGTTCTCCTGAAGAGCTTAGAAATATTGCAGTATTACTTTTAGGAAAAAAAGTAAAAATCCCATTTTACATCTTTGCTGCTAAAGGAGTCATCGATGCAAACAAAGAAATCGTAGAATCCATTGAAAAGAGTGGAGCACGTGTCTTTGCAGATACGTGTATGGTGGTTTCACCAATCATGGAACGATACCGTTCCATAATGGTAAATAGCGGAAAAGCTCTTGCGTATGTTCCTGATATGTGCGGAGCGGATACACAGATCGGGACGATCAAACAGTGTGTCGCTGTCGCAACATCGTGATAAGACAAAGAGCAATTGTATTTTTTTAAAATGTAACACTTGACAAATTTGAGCAAAAAAGAAAATTTTATCTGTATATTAAGATTTTGCCAATAGTATTTTTTTAATTTCCTCAATAACAGCTTGATCTGGGTTTTTTCTGGGACCAACATCTATCCCATAAGAAAGAATCTTTTGGACGTCGTCCTTGGTCATTTTTGCGAAGGGTATGTTATCCCATACTTTCTGATCTATTACATTCCAAGTACATTGTAAAAGGTGCCCCAGAATACGAATATCCTCTTCTGTGAATGATTTCCACTCGGGCCCAATATTTTGCTTAATCTTCTTGATCGCATGCTCTATCCGTTTCTCCCGGTGGACATGGTACAATCGCCTTCCCACCTCGGTCTGTGAAACATCTGGCATCTCGTTCCCTCCTCTTTTTCCCTCCACGCATGTGGTCAGTTCTCTCATCTCGTTCCCAGATAAAAAGCTTTGTGATACATTCAGAGGATTAAATTTTTCGGCATTGACTCAAGCGAATGCGTGTCGATTTCAAATTAAAAAGAGGGGACAATCACCTTTTCATCCAATTCACGGAAACGGGATCGTTCTCTATTGCAGAATTCTTAAAACAAACAAAAGATGAAAAATGGTAATAAAAACAAACCTCCAATATCGAAAGAGGAACCCGTGTTCCTTTCAGATTCCCTCATATCGAGCATTTCAGAATACTGCAGATCTCATCGAGTGCTGTTTCCTCCCTTATCTTTTTGTTTTTTAACCTGTTTCCGATGTTAATGATCAGCTCCAGATCTTTTCTGGCTAGCTTTGTGAAAGAACATTGTTCCCATGTATGCCTCTCAACCGAAACCCACGCTTCTCCAAGGATGTACGTCAGAGTCTGCATGTCCTGCGGGGAGAACCCAGCCAGCTCGGATTTTAGACCGTGACGAATCTTGTCTAATGCTGTCTCGACTGCTTTCTCCTTATGGAGCTGAAAGATCCTCCTTCCCCGTTCATCATTTGTAATATCCGGCATACGTTTCACTATCAGCATACTTTTTTGATTCTGAATAAATAGTTTTCTTTTGAAAAAACTAAAAAATTCTGAATTCGGAGCACACCTATACAATCACTTGTATATACAGCAATGTAAATGCAATTCCGAACGTCAATAAAGAGATTGGCACGCCAATCTTCATCCAGTCAAGCATGGAAAAAGACCCCATCCCCTTCTTCTCCACCATGCCCGCAGCAATAATATTGGCAGTCGAACCAATGATGGTGGCATTCCCGCAGTAAGTCCCCCCGATCAGCATGATCCACCAGACTGGTGCTAATGGAACGCTCCCGGAAAGAGCCTTAACGACCGGCATAATTGTTGCGACCGCCAGAACGTTGTCAAGGAATGGGGTCAGGATAGAAGTGATCCCCCCAACCAGTAACATCGTGGTAAGCAGATCCCCGCCGGATCCCAATACTAGTGAAGCAATTTTGTCAGTGATACCCACATAGTTCAGGGAACCTACGCCTGCAAAGAGGAAAAGAAAAAACAGCAGGGTGTACCAGTCCACCCTCTCCACAAGTGTATGCGCCTTTTCCCTGTTAACAATAAGCACAACCCCTGCCATGGAGAGAGGGATTCCAAGAAGGAGAATGTTTTTATCAAGGCCAAAATAGCCCTCCAAATGGTTCTGCAGAATAAGACCTGCAATGACTAGGACAAATATCAGGGCAGCCACTCTAATGTCGCGGGTGAGGGGAATTTCCTCCAATTTTAGATGAGATCCTGCAGGGACACCTTTCTGAGCTGGACTTAATGAAGAAGTCCTTTTCAGGTAAATTACGGCAATGACTGTCGTTACCAGACTGCAGACGATTGCAATGGGAAACGTCCACCGGAGAAAGTCCATGACAGTCAGGCCTGCCCCGAATGCAATCAACACGCCAATAGGGTTTCCCACGGGAAGTGCGCTGCTGCCGATATTGGTGGTAAATACAAGGAACATGATATAGGGTAGTGCGTGTCTTCCAGAAATTCCATAGCCATCAAGAACCTTTAACATGAGAACACTCATGAACAAAATTGACGTTACCTCGTCAACGAGTGCTGCCATCAAGGTACCTAGGAGCAACAGAATCCCGATGAGGAGGAATGGCCGTGTGACGAACGGTTTTAAAATAATGGGGATAAACCAGTTGAAGAGCCCCCGCTCTTCAAGAAACCCTATGATGATCATCATCCCCACAAGAAACAGGATCAGTTCAAGATGGGCAAATGCAATCAAATGCCCGATATCAAGCACATTGAAGACTAAAAGAAGAGAAATTCCGATGAAGGCGAATGCATTCCTGAAATTCCAGTAAAACAGGGAGCCTGCGATGAAAGCAGTAAATATC
Source organism: Methanoregulaceae archaeon (assembly GCA_015660965.1). Taxonomy (GTDB): domain Archaea; phylum Halobacteriota; class Methanomicrobia; order Methanomicrobiales; family Methanospirillaceae; genus MVRE01. The sequence continues at coordinate 165,540 of JACTVG010000003.1, read as the reverse complement.
ACAAGCGAAAGCAATTGTCTGGTATTGAGGGGCCAAGAATCACTGAAAGAAGAAAAGGTACAATTGTTACTATACCGAAAAAGCCGAAAATTTTTCCAATTTCAATATTTTTCACGTTTATAACCCCTGTTATTTCCACCTGTTCTTCATTTTATAATGAACTGATATCCACCCACCAGTGTGATTAAGAGCGTATTATTCAATCGTTGGTGTTCCAGGTCTGAACAGAAAAATCACTGTTCAGCGGGGAACAATCAAAGAATGTTCTGGTTTATTGTTTATATGCATTATATTGCACAGAAATATTATATTACATTCTTTTTATCCAAGATTGAGCCATTTCAGCCATTTCTAACTCAGATACATTTATCGTTTCGAACAGGATAATGCACATCGATTACATTTGCATCCCTGAAATCCAACTATGATGAATAACATGACGGATATCATTGAACAATTGAAAAAAGGAGCGGTAGGTCGTTGTAGAGAGCGCATTATCGATGCACAGGGAAAAGTTAAAGTAAAGGTTAACGAAGTGAAAAAAAGCTGTCAGAATCATGGTGTGACCTCACACTTAAAAAAAATGCGGGGATTATAACTGGGGTTGTCGGTATTGGTAGAAAAATCAGTGTTGCAGCAGATTCGGGAAAAAGAACTGAAGATTTCCATCAAAATCGATGAAACAAGACAGGAATCCGAACAAATTATCCTTAATGCAAGAAAAGCGGCCTCGGAAATACTTGAGAATTCAGACAGAGACGGGAAAAAGGTCGCTTCGGACTATTACGACAAAGAGATGGAGAAAATACGACAGGAGACCGAACAAATCAGAGATCAGGGCATCCAACAGGCGACATCAGTTCGGGAGGCGGGTGAGCGCAATTTACCTTCGGCAATAGAAACGATCGTAAAGAAGGTAACCATGGAATAGAACACTATGCTTCAGAAAATGAAAAAAGTCCAGGTTATAGGGCCAAAAAAGGATCTTCAGCACGTAGTCGATGTTCTGTATCATTCAGGAACTGTTCACCTCGAGGACGTATCCAAGACTATCCTTCCAGGCGATACACTTTTAAGAAGAATGGATACCGAAAAACTGGGGGATATTGCAAATATCTTGGTGAAGATTGGGGGCATCTTTCTTGCCCTCCCTAAAATAAAGGATGACCCGCTAAAACAGGCACAGATATGTGACACTCTTTTGAAAAAAAGTCACCAGGAACTGGTTGCCGAGGCAAACCGCGTAATTGAGGAACTCGAATCGACTACAAAAAATTTCGCCATAAATAAGAGCAACTTGGAGTTTGACCTCAACAGGCTGGCCAAGACTGAAAAGATCGTTGAAAGAATTCGGCCTTTGGAGAGTCAAATTCCGGTTTTAGAAGGTTTTGAAATTACGTTCCTTATCGTCCAGAGAGAGTTCAGGGATGCATTGGAACACCTCAGAAATGCACTAATAGAAATTACCCGGAATCAGTTCGAGATGCAGTCCGAGCCCGGTGATGAAGAAACCCTTATCTCAATTATCATATTCAATAGAAAATACTCCGAGCATGTCCATTCCTATCTCTTCGCCCAGAATATCAATGAGGTTAGGATGCCCCAAGAGTTCGAGGGAAAACCGTTCAGTCAAGTTTTACAGCTAATAGAGGAGAGACGAAAGAAAGATTTTGAAGAGATGGCAGCAACCGATGAACAACTCTTAAAACTCTCTACAGAACGGTATCAGGAACTCGCGGTGCTTAAAAAGGTGCTTGAGGACAGGAAAGAAGAAGAAAGTGTGTACGCCAAATTCGGTCAGACAGAATATACCTTCGTGATCCTTGGCTGGGTTCCCAAGAAATACCTCCAACGCACAAAAGAAGCCCTAAAAGATACGTTTGGAAACAGGATCATTGTCAATGAGCTTCTGGAGAGTCCGGACAAGAAGGATGAACCCCCTACGTTCTACGACAACCCTGCCATCATAAAACCCTTTGAATTTCTCATGCAGATGGTCAGTCCACCAAAGTACCGGGAGATCGATCCAAGCCCCTTGATTGCACTCTTCTTCCCAATCTTTTTCGGTCTCATGGTTGGTGATATAGCATATGGAGCCATCATCCTAGTTTTTGCCCTCATCATGAAAAAAAAGTATAAAACAGAGCTCTGGCTCCAGAACCTGATGAACATCCTTGTCATCTCCTCTATCCCGAGCATCTTTTTCGGTTGGTTCTTTGGCGAATTCTTTGGGAATTTCGGTGAAAAGATGGGTTGGATCCATCCAATCACCTTCATGGGCGTCACTTGGAACAGGATCGATGCATTGGTGCCCCTGCTCATGCTTGCCATAGCAATTGGAGTATTTCACGTATTTCTCGGTCTTTTTCTGGGAATTATCAATGCCCTTGCCAAGAATAGCAAGAAACATGCGATTGAAAAGGCGGGAATGATTATTGTGATCACCGGGCTTCTCCTTGTAATTGCCGGTACAGCGAAGTTGATACCGGCGATCCTAGTTCAGCCCGGGATTGTGATGATCATTGTTGCCCTTCCATTGATCATCTATGGCGGCGGATTTTTCGGGGCATTTGAGATCATGAGCACTGTTGGGAATATCCTCTCATACGCCCGTATCATGGCAATCGGCATGGCGTCAGTCGTTCTGGCGCTGGTGGCAAACCAGCTCGGGGGCTCGATGGAGGTGGCGCTTGTAGGGTTTTTGATTGCTGCGTTGCTGCATATACTCAATATTATTCTTGCGATGTTCAGCCCCTTTTTGCACTCGTTCAGGTTGCATATGGTGGAATTCAACTCAAAATTCTTTGAGGGGGGAGGGAAAATCTACAAACCCTTCTGCAAAGGAAAAGAAGGAGGATAAAGGATGAAATGAACGCAGAGAATCGTGCATTTATAGTTAAGGTTCTGAATGGCAGTCGAACAGGTTGATGAAAAAAATTGTAAAACACGGTTAAAAAAAGGGGTGTTGAAAAAATGGTGGATTGGGGAATACCCATTGGTGCTGGAATAGCATTCGGGCTCGGTGCAATTGGAACAGGCCTTGCACAGTCAAAAATCGGGTCTGCGGGAGCGGGAACAGTTGCGGAACGACCTGAGACGTTCGGTCTCATGGTAGTGCTGGTGGCAATTCCCGAGACGATGGTCATATTGGGATTTGTGGTCGCAGCGATGCTCATGATCATGCTGAAGTGACCGTATGTGGGGATTGCAATTGGTGAATTTACCGGTCGATGCTGAAATTCATATCAGACGTTTGGTCTGATCAGGAATTTTTCAATGATCATGGAGGTTTGAACATGAGTATACCGGAAAAACCATTCCTGAAGGCGGTGCTACGATGCCGGTTGAGCAGCTGATTGAAGCAGTGGAGGCGAGTGCTCAGGAAAAGATCAGGGAACTGAGGGAAAGGGCAACCAAGGAAGCGGCGGAAATAAAGCAGGAGGTAGAAAGTACAGGCGAAACAATAAAAAGCAGGCTTCTGGAAGCAGCCAAAAAAACGGTGGAAATGGAGAGGTTCAAATCTCTGGCAAACAGCAGGGAAGAGACCAAGATGCAGCTGATCCGTGTCAAGGACGAAATGTACAAAAAATCCTTTTTTGAAGCTCAAAAGATCCTCTCATCGGCAAGGGGGAATGCAAGATATGAGAATATTTTCAGAAACATGCTAAAAGAGGTGGTTCTGGAACTGGAAGGGGAAGAAATCCAGCTGCATATCGATAAACGGGATGAGAAGCTTTGCAGAACACTGTTGCCGGAACTAAACTCAAATTGCGAGATCATCACTGATTTGACCTGTTCCGGGGGATTGGATGCGAGTACCAAAGATGGGAGATTTATCGTATTCAATACGATCGAGTCAAGGCTTGAGAAGGCAAAGGGGGTTCTGAGACCCGAAATATTCTCAATACTCTATGGTGGTCAGGGTGGAGTATGATTATGTAAATGCACGGATCAAGGGCATGAAAAGCTGTCTGTTAAATACCTCGGTATTCGAGACCCTGATTCTCAAACCCGATGTCGAATCAATTATTACTGAGATGGGGAATACCGCTTATAAGGATGAGATAGAAAAAGCGAGTGTCCAGTACTCCGGAATCAGGTGCATTGAGGTTGCTCTCAGGAAGGATTTCACCAATGCATTCAGGAAAATTTTAGGTTATACCAAAGGGGATACCGCCGAAAAGTACTTAAAAATCCTCCTGAGCCGGTGGGATGTCCAGAACATCAAAACGGTCCTGCGGGGCAAGAACATTCACGTAACCTCTGCAGAGATCCTTGAGTGTCTGGTCCCGGCCGGTGAACTGGATGATATGACGCTGACCGAGATGATAAACCAGCCAGATGTAAAGGCGGTGATCGACCTTCTTGCAACGTGGGGGATTGAATATTCCAAGCCGTTAACCCGGCATGTCAAAGAATATGTGGAGAAGAGGGATCTTGCCGTACTTGAATATGCCATTGACAGATTTTACTATGAAAATGCCCTACACGCGGTGCAGGGGGACTCTTATGATGACTCTCTCATCAAAGATATGGTCTCTACTGAAATCGATGTGACCAATATCAAGACTGTCCTGAAGATGATACGGGATAAAATCGAGACCGAGGAGGCCCAGATGTTCCTGATCGAGGGCGGAAGATCGCTTGGTTCAGAAAAGTTGGTCGCCATGATTCGGACAGGAACACTTGAGGGGGCGATCAAGCATCTGGAGACAACCCCATACCACTTCCTCTCAAAACTTGCCGGTGAGGGTAAGGTAGGAATGATCTCGGTGTATGAGAAGGAACTGGAGAAATATCTGATAAAACGGGGAATCAGCAGGTTCTTTGGCGATCCTTTAAGTATTGCCATTGCTATTGGCTACATCTGGGCAAAATATAATGAAATAACAAATATCAGGATAATTGCGAGATGCAAGACAGCTGACATCCCCGAAAAGGAGCTGAGGGGGGAACTGGTCTATGTATAAATTCGTTGTCGTTACTGATCCCGATTCAGCATCGGGGTTCAGGCTGGCTGGTGTGGATGTCCTTGAAGCATCGGGACTGGATGATGCAAAGAAGATCATTCCCCCCTTAATCTACAAGGACGACACAGGCATCATTGCGATAAATGAAGATTTTATGGCAGTGCTTGATGAAAAGACGCTTGAAAAGATCAATAAAACGTTCAGACCGATCATCATCCCAATCCCTGCCAAAATCAAGGGTATTGACAGGACGAGTTACATCGAACGGTTGCTGCAGAGGGCGATTGGGTACAAGATCGTAGTCAGGAGATAGGGGTCATGATTTCTGGGGTTATCTCAAGGATTTCGGGTCCGGTGGTTCTTTCGGACCGTATGAAAGGTTCGAGGATGTATGACGTGGTTAAAGTGGGCGCCGAAGAGCTGAATGGGGAGATCATACGCCTTGATGGAAATCTGGCGGTCGTCCAGGTATATGAGGACACATCAGGCTTAAAGATTGGTGAGAAGGTGGTGAGCACGGAAACCCCGCTCTCTGTTGAGCTTGGCCCCGGGCTCCTCTCCTCGATTTATGACGGCATTCAGAGGCCTCTGCCAGTGCTGTTCAAGAAAAGTGGTAGTTTTATTTCCAGAGGTATTTCTGTCCCGGGACTGGACAAGGAGAAGAAGTGGGAGTTTGTTGCAACTGCCAAAAAGGGAGACCGGGTCTCAGGCGGCGATATTCTTGGGACTGTGAAAGAGTACTATATTGAGCACAAAATAATGGTTCCCCCGCAAATCTCCGGGACCATCAAGGAGATCCGGAGTGGTGCATTCATGGTCGAAGAACCGGTCTGCTTCCTGGAAGATAACACCCCCATAACGATGATGCAGAAATGGCCCGTGAGACGAGGGAGACCGTACACGACAAAGCAGGACCCGCGGGTGCTCCTTGTCACCGGGCAAAGGGTCTTTGACAGCATATTTCCCGTGACCAAGGGTGGAACCGCCATGATCCCCGGCGGATTCGGAACAGGAAAGACGGTGGCTGAACAGACTCTCGCAAAATGGTCCGATACGCAGATCGTTGTATACATCGGATGCGGCGAACGGGGAAATGAAATGACCGATGTTCTGACAGAATTTCCGGAACTTTTGGATCCCCGTACGAAGCTGCCCTTGATCCAAAGAACGATCCTGATTGCGAATACTTCAAACATGCCTGTGGCAGCAAGGGAGGCCTCGATCTATACAGGAATCACCATGGCAGAGTATTACCGGGACATGGGATATGATGTCGCCCTGATGGCAGACTCCACGTCGCGATGGGGGGAAGCATTACGGGAAGTCTCGGGCCGGTTGGAAGAGATGCCGGGAGAAGAGGGGTATCCTGCTTACCTTGCGACGAGACTTGCGGCGTTTTACGAGCGGGCCGGAAGAGTGGCCTGCCTCGGATCTGATGGGCGGATAGGATCCATCACGATTGTCGGAGCAGTGTCCCCACCCGGAGGCGATTTCTCGGAACCTATCACCCAGAACACACTGCGGATCACAGGAACTTTCTGGGCACTTGACACAAGCCTTGCGTACAGGAGACATTTCCCATCCGTGAACTGGATAAAGAGTTACTCGCTTTATCTCGACAGTATCCAGGATTCGTTTGTGAGCAGCGGTTTAGTCGATTGGAAGGAGATGCGGGACAGGACGATGTATCTCTTGCAGAAAGAGGTCGAACTGCAGGAGATTGTCCAGCTGGTTGGTCCTGATGCTCTGCCCGAGAGCGAAAAGGCGATATTGGAGGTTACAAGGATGATCAGGGAGGATTTCCTGCAGCAGAGTGCCTACCATGAGGTTGACTCTTTCTGCCCGCTTGACAAGCAATACTGGATGCTCAAAGTCATCCTCACCTTCTATGACCGGACCAGTGAAGCGATGAACCGGGGGGTTGCCTTAAGCAAGATCCTGAAACTGCCGTTAAAGACAGAGATCGGGAGAATGAAGGAACTGAAAGATGTCAATAGCATCAAGAATCTCATCGACGTGATCAATAAAAATATTGCAACCTTGGAGGTGGAATCATGAAGACCGCCAGCCTGCTGACAAAAGAATGCAAGACAATTAGCTATGTCTCCGGACCTTTGATCTTCGTTCAATCCGCCAAAGGAGTCTCATTCGGAGAGATCGCACGGATCACCCTCCCTAATGGGGACGAAAGGACTGGTCAGGTACTTGATATCTCCAAAGACCTTGCCGTTGTCCAGGTCTTTGAGGGCACCAGTGGGATTGACAACAAGGAGACACGGGTCAGATTCACCGGGGAGCCTCCAAGAGTGGACGTCTCCATTGACATGCTCGGGAGGACGTTTAACGGGGTGGGGAAGCCCCGGGATGGGGGTCCTGATGTTATCCAGGAAACCAGTCTGGATATCAATGGTATGCCAATCAACCCGTATGCAAGGGACAAACCTGCCGACTTTATCCAGACCGGAATGTCAGCGATCGATGCTTTAAATACCCTTGTCCGAGGTCAGAAGCTCCCGATATTTTCCGGTTCAGGCCTACCGGCAAACAAGCTTGCCGCCCAAATCGCCCGTCAGGCAAAGGTGCTTGGCGAGGGGGAGAACTTCGCTGTGGTCTTTGTCGCCATGGGAATCACTTATAAAGAGGCATCATTTTTCAAAAGGGATTTTGAAAGAACCGGAGCTCTTGAACGCGTAGTCTTTTTCATGAACCTTGCCGATGACCCGACAATCGAGAGGATAGCTACCCCCCGGTGTGCTCTCACCGTTGCAGAGTACCTTGCATTCACTCATAACCTCCATGTCCTTGTGATCCTTACAGACATGATCAACTACTGTGAGGCATTACGAGAGATATCCACGGCAAGGGAAGAGGTCCCTGGAAGGAGAGGGTATCCGGGTTATATGTATACGGATCTTGCAACCATATACGAACGGGCCGGAAGGATCAAGGGAAAAAAGGGGTCCATCACCCAGATCCCTATCCTGACCATGCCCGATGACGATATTACCCATCCGGTACCTGATCTCACGGGGTATATTACCGAGGGGCAGATCGTGCTCTCACGGGATCTATATAGGCGAGGGGCAGACCCCCCCATTGATGTCCTTCCCTGTCTCTCGCGGCTTATGAACCTCGGTATCGGCCGGGGAAAGACGCGGGAGGACCACCGGGGCGTAGCTGACCAACTCTATGCTTCCTATGCTTACGGCAGAGATCTTCGGCGCCTGGTTGCGATTGTCGGTGAGGAAGCGCTGACGGAGCTGGACAAGAAGTATCTAAAATTTGCAGATGAGTTCGAGAAGAAATTCATCACGCAGGGAGATGAAAACCGGAGCCTTGAAAGAACGCTGGAAATTGGTTGGGAACTTATGTCAATGCTTCCGGAAGAGGAATTGAAACGGATAAACCGCGATTATTTCAAAAAGTATCACCCGGCCTACAAAAAAGGATGAGTCATGGAGCAGGTAAACCCCACCCGAATGGAACTCATCAAGAAAAATGCACAGATCAAGCTTGCTGAGCAGGGAAGAGATCTTCTCCGAGAGAAAATGGATGCACTTATCCAGGAGTTCTTCAATATCATGGAATCTGTCTCTAGATCTCGAGAGGAGCTAGAGGTGGTAGCTAGTTCAGCGCAGCGATCTCTTCTGACAGCCCTCGGTGTCGACGATTCCGTAACCCTGAAATCAGCCTCTTTTGCAACGCAGAAGGGTCTTTTAATCGATATCAAAGGAAAAAATATCATGGGGGTTCCCGTGCCAATCCTCGAGAAGAAGCGAGTTACAAAGAGTGTTTTGGAGAGGGGTTACAGCATCATCGGAGTAAGCGGGAGGATCGATGAAACGGCTGAGAAGTTCGAGATGGAACTGGATCTGATCATCGGGCTTGCAGAGACAGAGACTGCATTAAGAAGACTGGGTGGAGAGATCCAGATGACACGGAGGAGAGTGAACGCACTGGAGCAGGTGTTGATCCCGGAATTGAGAAAACAGGCAAAATATATTGAAAATACTATCGATGAGAGGGAACGCGAAGATCTCTTCCGGTTAAAAAAGGTGAAAAAGATTATCGAACGCAGGAAAAAGGCCATATGATCGCAGAAGGTGTGCAGGCAGGACATCGGGAATAGGGTGGAATAACCCGCGCTCCTGAAATTCCAAACCTCTTTTTATTTCCTTGTTGATGGGATCTGTACAATTTGTCGATTCTTTTAGAACTTGAAGAGGAACCCAAACTAAGGTCAGGCTCACCGAGCAAGTCTACAAACTGAATGTGGCAGGCATTGCATCAGATTCTTTCGCCACCATCCTCGATTTGACGTTTAGTATCTTGACTCTGCCCCGAATCTCCTATAGCAGTGAAATATCCTGCTCCCTAGTTCAGAGGTATTACAGGCCGTGCCTTTTTTTTAAAAATGAAGTAACCCCAGAAGGCTGAGGGTAATTTGCGTCTCCCTCTTTCGGTCCTTCAGGTTTTGGTCTATTCAATAATTCCTTTGCCTTGCATGCAGCTTGCTCTATCCGCTCTCTGCACCTCCCTATCGCCACGTCTTTTAGTCTCTCAATTTTTTTATTAATATCGTGCGCCATATCACAAACATTCAAAATTATTCAATGTGTGTAATCCATCAGAGAGTGATATATACTTTCCCGCTGCCGGATGCCGAATCCAAACGTTCTGCATAAGCAGATTTCAGTAGTGTCGATCAATTAATTGTGTTGGCGATCTGTTTATCCCGTTTCCCATGATACGTACTAACGATGATCCCCACCCCGATCGGTGGTTCCACCAGTATGAGCCAAGTTACTTTTCTTTTTTTTCTTGGGTCCGGAATATCATTATTCGATCGGCTCAAAAATGTATTCTCCTCCCATAACAGTATCGCCAGAATGAAAGCCGCCCATGATATTAAGAGGCTAATCAACCTGTTGAACAACAGAGACCCCGAAATCCGGTATGAAGCAGCAGAGGTACTTGGGGATATGGGGGACTCCGGTGCGGTGGAGTCTCTGATCACTACATTGAAAAAGGAGGAAATCAGTGGGATTCAGTGGAAGGCAGCCGAAGCGCTTGGGAAAATTGGGAAACCTGCTGTGGAACCACTCATTTCAGCACTCTGGCATTCAAACGAGGATGTGCGGTGGAAGGCTGCGATCTCACTTGGAGAGATTGGTGATTCGCTGGCGATCGATCCGCTTATCCGGCTTCTCTCGGATGACGACCGGTTTGTCAAGAGTCGCGCTGCCCTTGCACTTGGTATGATTGGGAAACCTGCTATGGAACCGCTGATCAAAGCTTTGCAACAGGGTGACGGGAACCTCCGTTGGGGGGCGGCGGTTGCACTGGGAAAGGTGAAGGACCCGGATGCAGTGGAACCGTTGATTTGGGCGCTTGCGGATAAATATGAAAATGTCCGCGCAGAAGCGGCAGCATCGCTTGCCGCAATCGGGACTCCTGCAATTGCGCCACTGATCCGGTTTTTAAAATATACAGAGGGGTCTGTACGCATTGAAGTGATAAATGCACTTGGGGATCTTCACGCCAATGATGCTATTGAACCTCTGGTTCAGATGCTGGAAAAAGCGGATGAAGAGGAACGACGCACCATCGCCAGGACACTCGATACAATTCTGACACCGTCTGTAGAACAGCTGGCAAAAAGGTTATGGAACGGCGATGAACCTAAACCAGAAGAGACGATATAGAACAATTATTGTCAAAATCTAGGGGGATATACGGCAGAATGACGACGATTGAAAGGATAAAGACGCTGATTGCTGCATTCAGCTCCCCATCAATCGATAAACGGCACGAATCTGTGAAAAAAGTGGCAACGTATGGAGAACGTGCCGTTGCCCCCTTGATCGAGGCGCTAGAGGATGCCACATATCCCGATCTGCAATGGTATATCGCCACAGCGCTGGCACGGATCGGGAAGCCGGCAATCGTACCGCTTCTTGCAGCGATGAGCCAGAACTCCGACCCGGGGTTCAGGAAATACGCCGCTGCAGCGCTGGGAGAGATTGGAGTTCCGGCGGTAGAACCAGTTATCGAAGCGATGGCGGTAGATGACCGTGAATTGCGAGGTTTTCTTTCACTCGCTCTTTGCAGGATTGGAAAGCCGGCAATCGAACCTCTTACACGGCGCCTTGAAAGCAGTAATGATATCATTAAAACCTGTGCTGCGCTCACCCTCTGGCAGATGGGAGAAGAGGGCATAGGTGTGATGGTAAAAAATACGAACCAAGAAGAAATAAGTAAAAAAGATATGTGACGCGTAATTCAAACTCTCAAAAGTTCTTTTTAGTGCAATAAGAAACGAACAGATAAATCTGTTCGTGCCTACCTTTTCGGTATGCTGCAACTCTCGCAGGAAATGGAAGCGTATGAGAAAACGCTTCGGACAGCACTTGATGCGGGTATTGCAATAGCGAGAGAGGCAAGGTTGCGTGGCCTTGACCCGTCAACTGAGGTTGAGATCCCAATCGCTAGCGATATAGCTGATAGGGTTGAGGCAATTCTTGGTATCAAAGGAGTGGCAGTTCGTATTCGTGAGTTAGAACAAAAGATGTCCCGCGAAGAGGTTGCTCTTAGAATTGCTGATGATTTTGTCCAAAAACGATTTGGGGAAACAGATCGCGAAGAGATTCTCGATCATGCAATTCGTACAGCAATGGCGGTATTGACAGAAGGTGTTGTCGCTGCGCCAACTGAAGGGATTGCAAAGATCGGGATTGGGAAAAACGATGATGGAAGTGAATATCTTAAAATCTTCTATGCAGGGCCGATTCGTAGCGCCGGAGGGACAGCGCAGGCACTATCAGTACTCGTAGGTGATTATGTTCGGCGGGCGTTAGGAATAAATCGTTATATCCCACAGCAGGTTGAGGTCGAACGCTATATCGAGGAGATACAGCAGTATAACAACATCATGAACCTCCAGTATCTTCCAAACGAACATGAAATCCGGCTTATTGTAACGAACTGTCCGGTCTGCATTGATGGTGAAGCAACCGAACAGGAAGAGGTTGCAGGCTATCGAAACCTTGAACGTATTGAGACTAATGCAGTTAGGGGTGGTATGGCGCTCGTACTTGCGGAAGGAATCGCAGGAAAAGCCCATAAGTTGCAGAAAAGTGTCGACACCATGAAAATGGATGGTTGGGCGTGGTTAGAACAGCTGATAGGGGTTTTATCTAAAGGTAATTCCGAAGAGGAGCATGGCGGTATCAAACCAAGGGACAAGTATCTCCGAGATCTTATCGGTGGTAGACCTGTCTTTTCTTACCCAATGCGTAAAGGTGGATTCCGGTTAAGATATGGTCGGTCACGTAACACCGGTTTTGCCGCTGCAGGGCTCAATCCTGCTACAATGCACATACTCGGTAATTTTCTTGCTGTCGGCACACAGATGAAAATCGAACGCCCTGGAAAAGCGTGTGGAATAGCTCCAGTCGATTCAATTCAAGGCCCGACCGTTCGTCTAAAAAATGGAGATGTGCTGCGCATCGATGATGAAGCAACAGCAGTACAAAGCGGTCCAGATATCGAACGAGTGCTTGATGTCGGCGAAATACTTATTTCATATGGTGAATTTTTAGAGAACAACCACATTCTCGTGCCTCCTGCCTATTGTGAAGAATGGTGGCTTTTGGAGGGTGGGCAACGACGACCGAAAGACGAAATCGAAGCAATTTCATTTTGTGGTGACGGAGTGTTTTTACATCCCGATTATACCTACTTTTGGGACGATCTCACTTGTGATCAAATTCGGTGGCTTGCTGAAATTGTCTCAAAAGAGGGAAGATATATAGAAGGACAGCTAGTGCTCCCCAACGAAATCAAAATAAAAACGCTGCTTGAAGAGATCCTAATCCCTCATCAAGTGCGTGAAGGGAGTATCCGAATAACATACTATCGCATTTTTACGGCATGTCTCGGGCTTGATGATAATCTCAAAAAAAAGGCTGTTTGGGATTCTGTAGATGCTGTTGATGCTCTTGCGTTTGTTACGTATTTGAGTGGATTCGCGATGCGATCTAGAGCGGGAACCCGAATTGGTGGGCGTATGGGAAGACCCGGCAAATCAAAACCAAGAAAGATGAACCCCCCTCCACATGTTCTGTTTCCGCTGGGGGAATCGGGGGGATCTAGACGTTCTTTCCAAGAAGCTGCCAATCACACATCTGAATCCGATTTTGACTTTGTTGGGATTGATATTCAAAAGGAAGGGGGATTTATCGAAATCGATGTAGGAAGGAGGAGGTGTCCGGTGTGTGGTGTGGTGACTTTTAAAAACCAATGCGAACATTGTAAAAGTCACACGTATTCTCTCTTTATTTGTCCGAAATGTAAACGGGAAACCGATAACGAACGATGTCCAGGATGTCATGTTCAGACGACTTGTCAGCAGCGAATGACGGTCAATGTAAAGGATGAATATATCAAGGCAATTAATCGGTTGGGATTGAAACCCGACAGTATTGCCCTTTTAAAGGGCGTCAAAGGAGTAATTTCTCATGAAAAAACGGTAGAAGCACTTGAAAAGGGGATCCTTCGGGCCCAAAAAGAGATCTTTGTCTTTAAAGATGGAACAACGCGGTTTGATATGATTGATTTACCACTTACCCATATCCGTCCTGCTGAGATCGGTGTAAACATTGAGATGTTACGTCATCTTGGATATGAAAAGGATATCTACGGTAGGGATCTTATCGAGCAATCACAGATCATCGAACTACGCCCTCAAGATATCCTAATCTCAGATTCCTGTGCGGAATATATGGTCAAGGTTACACAATTTATCGATGACCTACTTGTCAAATTTTATGAGCTTCCCGCGTTTTATAAAGTGACAACTCGTGACGATTTGATCGGGCATCTTGTAATCGGACTTGCTCCTCACACTAGCGCTGGAGTTCTCGCACGGCTTATTGGTTTTACCAAAGCAAATGTTGGCTATGCTCATCCGTTTTTCCATGCAGCTAAACGTCGGAACTGTTTTTATGGAGATACTGAAATCGAAATATATGATGGAAAAAAGTGGATTAAGACACTAATCCGTAAATTCGTATTAGAAAACTTTGATTTGAGTAAACCCGGTATTGACAGACTGGGAACTTACTACTCTGATCCGACTCAATCATATTACACTCGATCAATTGACTCGAATGGAATTCTTCATCTCAAGCGAATAACATCAGTTTCAATCCATCGATCTCCATCAACATTACTAAGGTTTGTAACAACAAGAGGAAAGGAAATTATTGTCACCCCCGACCATTCAATGCTACTTTGGGAAACGAGTTATCTTCGCAAAATTAAAGCGGTTGAATTGAAAACAGGTGACGCCGTACCAGTTTTTGATGGCGGAAATTTGTTCAACGATCGGATTAAAACAACAGAAACAATTCCAGCTCTTGAAGATAGGGTTTACAGTTTATCTGTTGCTGATGATCATACATTAGTCGCAAATGGAATCTTTACGGGGCAATGCGATGGTGATGAGGATTGCATTATGCTCCTTCTTGATGGGCTTTTGAACTTTTCTCAGTCGTTCTTACCCGAATCCCGCGGGGGTTCTATGGATGCACCCCTTGTATTAACAAGTCGAATTGATCCCTCCGAAATTGACAAGGAAAGTCTGAATGTAGATGTTTGCTCTCATTATCCATTGGAACTCTACCTTGCGTCTTTAGGGTACACAAAACCCAAAGAAATTGAACCTCTGATAGATCGCGTTGAACAAAGACTTGGTACTTTAAGACAATTCGAGGGTTTTTTCTTCACTCATGACACTATGGACATTTCCGCCGGTCCTCTTGAGTCAACTTACACACAATTGAAAACTATGCTCGAGAAACTTGAAGCTGAGTTATCTTTAGCAGAGAAAATCCGAGCTGTGGACGCTGATGATGTTGCTGAACGTGTACTAAACACTCACTTCATCCGGGATCTTACAGGAAATCTAACCGCCTTCACAAAGCAAAAATTCCGATGTACTAAATGCAATACGATTTATCGGAGAATGCCACTCGCTGGTAAATGCACAAAATTTAGGGGAAAAGGTACGTGCAACGGTAATATCGTTCCCACAGTACATGAAGGATCAGTAAAAAAATACCTAGCAATGTCAAAGACACTCTGTACAAAATATCGTGTCTCCGAATATACTCGTCAGCGAGTTGAAATGCTTGATCTTGCAATTACATCGACGTTTGGAATAGAAAAACAACAGCAGTTAGGCCTTGCTGATTTCATGTAAAATATGTGTTGTATTTTCTAAATTGCGATTTTCATGACTGTTTTCAATCCTATAAATCCTATAAAACGTCCGCTTAATAATTCCTTCAAAATCAGTGATAACCGAACACAAGTAATAATAATTGATTCAAGATTCAATCCTGAAATTTGGGATATGACTTTAAAAACTCAAAGGCTTTTACTATCCTGCACCAAACTTAATCTGAGCGAGGGTATCTAAGCCTGGTCAAAAGAGGCAGACTCAAGATCTGTTCCAGCAGTGGTTCGCGGGTTCAAATCCCTCCCCTCGCATTATCTTTTGGGGTTATAGTTATCTTGCAAAATGCCACCCATCATATGTGATATCCGGTTCAGGAATTCCTGTCTCATCTTCTATTTTAGCCAATGAATATGTCCAGAGATTAATTAAAAAGAAATGAATTATGTGAATTTAAAAGGAAATATTATCCAAAATCAGTAAAATTGAGGGAATAGCTATATTTCGTTTGACACCAAAAATTGAGCACTCAGTGACAAAACCCTACATTAGTGAAAAGGAGAGGTTGTACTGACAGATAAAAACTCCTTCAACGATGAAGAAAGATCGGAATCTACTGGAGAAATAGTCCGCGTAAAACTTCCTCAGAAACGCAACCGCGAAATGTTTGGCTGTGCTGAACTGATGATGGGTGCGAATCATATTCGCGTTCGGTGTTTTGATGGCGTAACCCGCATGGGACGGATTAAAGGAAAAATTAAGAAAAAAGTCTGGATTCGTGAAGGAGATATTCTGATTATCATCCCATGGAACTTTCAGGATGAAAAATGTGACATAATCTATCGATATACTGGTCCACAGGTTGAATGGCTTCGAAGAAATAATTATCTTTAATCAATTAAATAAAAAATATATTATTTTATAATCCTTTAACCATTATATCATAACTTTCAACAACGAGTGTATTCGAAGGAGGTAATTGATAGATACCGCTGTTAGGAGGTGTTTCGGTCCACCCGAGAGAATTTACAATATAACCACGCCATGCTTGAGAGAAATCGTTGGCTGGATTTGGTATATACTGAACGAAAACAGTGTCTCCCATTGGTAAAGAGACTTGCGTGAAGTTAGTTATTGCTAGTTGCATGCGAACAGTGCCAACACTTGTATCTACCATCGTATTTGTTGAATTCATACCGATAAAGTAAATGACAGTTGCCGTATTTGACGTAACTGGATCATAATCGCTGAACCATCTGGGGGAAGCTAGCATTACTGAACCTGCGTCAAAATATGTTCGTGTGACCACTGCACCATTTTCAATATCAATAACTGTCTGGGCATTAACAGATTCGTAGTGAAGTTGTCCAGGGTTGAAAGAAGTATTAAAAATATTATTATTATCCCATATTTTGAATGATGGAGTGGTATTAAAAGACGCATTTCGTACAGTAAGTGAGCCTCCGCCAACTTTAAGAGAGGTTTCTTTGTAAGGAACACTTTTGTAGCTAATGCTCTTTATGTCGTTTTGTAAAACGATCATATTCTTTTCCATTATCTGTATATCAGTACTTACTTGCTGTTTCGCAAGAATTGGATAGCCATAGAGTGTGACGAGCCCTATACCGACGATAACCATAGTAAATATTAACATAAAACCAATTGATTCAGATACACCAGACTCATATTTTTTATTATTTTCGTACCCACGCATCAGAAACCTCCTGAATCATAGCTTATTTTCTTCAATCCCCTACCAGTAGTGTTCCCAATGACTCCGCGTGTTTCCCCGATACCGGAAAGCGATATTATACTATTAACAGTCCCCCCATACACCGAAACACTCTGGTAGGAGGCATTGGCTCCTTGACCGATTTCGACAAAATAGTTATCTCCTGCCACGTCTTCTGGCAGATTAATATAAGTTGAAATGGTCCCGTTATAGGGTGCAATGACATACAAATCAACAATTCTAGTACTGATACCATTGCCGATATCTGTAAAAGCTGTATATCTTAGTTGATTGCTTGGACCTTCCATGATATTGGCGTTCACCATCAGCATCATTACGACTAAAAGAAACATGAGGACACCACTTATCATTACGTATTCGATTAGATTTGCAACGCCCGAATCATTTTTTCGATTAATAATTAGCCGTTTCATTATAAGCAGTCACCCCGTTATTATAGTGAATGAGAATGACATTTTTATAGCTCGATCCCGGTGGTGCCGGAGTAGCATTAAATGAAATAATTGCCATTTTTCTAGCCAAACCAATGGAAGAAATATCATTTTTGACATCTGTAAGGTTAGTGGGATTAACTATTCCAGAGGAGAATAAAATTTCATTCCGGACATCAATGATATCATTCTTAGGGAACTCAATTACACCTTCTGCTGTTGTCTGACCTACAACAGTTGACTGATTGACAACAATTGCTAAAAAGAAAAGAGCAAAACTTACGATAAAGCCCATAAGTACAATCCACTGAGCATCATCATTTAATCGCGCCAAAGGAGTACCTCCACAAGAACTGCTTGCTCCCGATTATTGACAGGAACTTGTCCATTACTATTTAGATGAACCCATTCCGTTACCCTAACCGGATGCTCTCCACCAATCAAATTTCGGGTTTGGGTAAGGTGAATTTTATTAACCGAATTTGTATTTTTATCTCGATAATAGAGATCTGCTGTGAATTGGAGGTTGTCATTTGTTCCAGATGTGGTGCTGTTACAAAACCATAGAAATGTATTACTGAATTGAGCGGTATCATTATTTATTATTATTTTTTGGAGCGAACTCTCGGCAGAGGTTGCTGAAGTATTGGGAGTATTCATCAATCTTAAGGCATCGCTACCTAACTGTTCTAATTGCATATCACTGATGTGGGTATCCCCCGGCGTATAAATTGATGTTGTGTTAACAACGATATAAGCGGTTAACAGCATGATCAATCCAGCAGAAATCCCTTCAATGGTAAAGAGCTGACCATCAGAATTTACCATACAGCAACCTCCAGAACCCCTTCCTTTAATAAAGGCTGTGTGACCCGGACTGGATTATAGTCATAGTGGTATGGGGTGGTGAATGTGTTGTTGAAGAAGTTATCAGGGTTTGCCAGAGTAAAAGTATAATTTACGTACATCTGACTGCTGTCACTTGCCATACCAAAAAAGAATCCTGGTGAGAATATGACCGATACATTATTATTCACATTCACTGACGGAGGGTCTAATGCTGGTAGTGGGGTGTTGCTCCCATCAATATAAACATTAAATTGTGGATCAGAGCTTAGATATTCGCGGACTTGGCCAAATGGTTGTGAGGGGTTTTGCCTGTAAATTTTGATAGAACTTAATGAGATCAAATTGGGGGGACAGGGATTAAATATACAGGCATTATTCAGATTGGAAATATTTACCATGATTTGCTCAGTAAGGGGATTGATTTGATACGCAACATTTGTTTCATCCCAAATTAGTTGCGTGCAGTTGAGTTGAACAGAAAAGACATGAGTTGTTGTATTATCAGAAAGACCCCCAGAAACTCCAGAATTTAGATAATTAGGTGCAAGTATCGTTGTGTTGCTTGGATATTTGATCTTTATGTACCGCCTGATATGACCATATCCATCTGGTTTGACATCACCGAGTGATTCGTTAATTGTCCTATCAAACGTTGATAAGGAAATATTAAATAAGTACTGGAAATTGCTGAAAATCAATCTACTCTGGTAATCAGAAGGGTAAGAAAATGCAGTACTACAAAAGAATCGATTTATCTTATGTAATGAAAGAACGTTCGGGGTATCTTTAGTAATAGAAAGTCCAAACCGTTGGATATCGCCCTTTTGCAAGTCATTCAAATTGTCCCATGGAGGACTGGCAGGCCACCCGGGATCTTCAACAAGAATAGCACCAGTACGATATGCGACCGCATCATAATCGATAGTTTTTCCTTGTAAAGTGATTAGCAGTCCAGGCACCATTGTGGAAATCCAAATCAACGCGATCATGAAAATAGTCATGCCTGCGAGAAAGTCAATTGATAAGTTTCCTTGATCATCGAGCATGCTACGGAATCAACACTCCAGAAACTGCATCGAATGAGAAGATCTGTTTCATATCTTGTCGATACACAGTTAGAGTATAAATTCCATTATTCAATTCTAACCGCTCTATGCGATTATTTTGGCTTGGGTTTGATCCAAAGATTATCCCTATATTTTTCTGTATAATTTCGCTTGGAGAGAGAATCGAACCAATAACTATTTCCTTTTCTGGCAAACCTCCCTGCCACAGAATCGATTGCCAACCAGCTTGATCATAATACATCATGGCACTCTGGTTTTCGTATGTGATACCAAACATCCATTTTAACGCTCGTCCATCATTTTCGAGATTTGTTCCACGGATGTAGTAGATTGAATAATTTGATGAGATCCCTTTGTTCTCTAAAAGAAATGTTGAAAGTTGATTCACCGCCTCTTCAAATGCAATAGGTCGGATTAGACCAGCTTCAGGCAACGGCTGAAGACCTAGGTTAATGTTTTTTGAATTTTGTTGAGTGGGATAAAAATTAAAAAGAGAAGGGATTCCGGTAAAATAAATGACTATTACCAAAATTATCACAAGAGCCAGAAGTGTTATGATGATATTGGCCTTTCGCATAATCTACCTTAAATGTGAATGGGTGGGAAATGAGATATAAATATTGGTTAAATAACCACGAATCCAGTTAATTCGCGAGCCAATTTGATTGATATTTATTTTAATGCAATATATGATTGGATAAAAAAACAAAAAATATATGTTTGTTAAATTAGGGAACAATTTTGGTAATTGGGATCTCAAGGATATCTTCTGCACCGCACGCTTTTAGCCTAGGAATTAACTGGTTCACGGCACTTTTTGGAACTACTGTTTGGATACTATAGAAATCAATACCATGCAAACGACTCACTGTCGGTTTCTTCATTGCTGGTAGCAAGGCAATAACCTGTTCCATCGATTGGGACGGGACATTCATGGATAATAGTACTTTATGTCGTGCATCAATAACACCGATTAAAAGGGTTTTAATTTCTTCAATCTCTCTCCTTTTTTGAGGATTTGTCCAGCTTGTTTTGTTGGAAATGATAACCGTATATGACTCCATAATTTGGTCGATGATCTTTAGACCATTTCTACGCAATGTTGTGCCTGTTTCTGTGAGGTCAACAACGACATCCATAAGATCTGGCACTTTTGCCTCCGATGCACCAAATGAATGGAAGAATTGAACCGGAATTCCAATTTTGGAAAAATATGCCTTTGTAAGATTGGGATATTCAGTTGTTACTTTACTGTTTGGACGAATTTGGGAAGCGGTCTCAATCTTTTCATCCTGGTGAACCGCTACAACGATGCGAACATTTCCTTCACCCGTTTTACTATATGTTAGATTTGCGATTTCTACGACATCTGATCCGGTTTCTTTTACCCAATCTAGACCGGAGATCCCTATGTCAAAATAACCCTTTTCAACATATGTGGGTATTTCCTGCGGACGTAGAATCTTTACTTTACCAAATCGTGGGTCATCTATTCTTGGATTATAATCGCGATCTGTCCGCTTCACCTCAAGGTCGGCCTCCCTAAAGAGCTGCAAAGTTTGGGCTTCAAGGCTCCCTTTGGGAAGTGCTATAGTAATCATACTAATAAACATCGGAAGCAGGGAGGAAAAAGATACTGCTAGGGCTACTCAAAGGAATGCACGAGCAACCCACTCAAGAGTTTAGGTTCAAACCACGTGGATTTTGGTGGCATAACCCCATTTGCATCGGCAATTCTGAGGACTGTATCAACCTCCATGGGTTGTATAGTGAACGCAAGGACATATTTTCCATTATCAACAAGATGAGCAACATCATTGATTGGGCGTGCACCGCCAAAGTATTGGAGACGGGGATCTCTTCTAGGATCAGTTATGCCAAGTATACTCTCCAACACATGCCGCTGGAGCATTGCGACATCCAATTCCTCGATAAATGTGGTACCTTGCTCTATAGGTCGTGTGCACTCGTACCACTGTCCACTAAGATACATATGCAGGACATGGTATCTGGAGGGATTGGCGATTTTTGGTGGTATGATAAGTATGCTACTATCAATAGGGCCATAAGGTTTTACATCAAAATAGCGCTGCAACTGTTCAAGAAATGTATCTTTTGTATATGTACCAAAATCAGTAAGTAATCGGCTATATCCGTGGATTTTAACTCTATTATGGGGGAAGATTACCCCCATAAATCTGTTGATTTCATCACTACAATTTTTACTGCTGCACTTGTCTGCTACGTTAACAGCCGATTTTGCTCGATGATGTCCATCTGCAATATAAAGTGAGGGAACTTGGTCAAAGAGAATCTCTAGATTTTTTAGAGTTTGTTGTTCAGAGATTCGAAATATCTGATGCACTGCACTACTATCAGTTTTCACTTCTAAATCAGGAACCAAATTCGTTGGAATAAGAGATTCGATGAAAGAAAAGATCCCATCTGTATCGCGATACAGTAGCACAACTGGTCCATTATGGGTTTTTGTAATCTCGATATGACGAGTTCTATCGTCTTCTTTGTCATATTGAGTTTGCTCATGTTTCCGTATATGATTGGTCCGATAATCGTTAACGTCAAGGCAGCAACAGAGACCCACAAAAATTTCATCATTTTGTATCACTCGATAAATGTACATTCCCGTTGCGGGATCTTTGTGCATGCATCGATCTTTGAGCAGTTGAAGGAAATTATCTCGTGCCCTCTGATAAACCCTGTCATCATTTGAAGGAATGTTTGGGAGTTCGGCATCTGAACGGCTGACCCTCAAAAAACTTCGTGGATTCTTTGTGATGATCGTTCGCACTTCATCTGCAGTAACAACATCATAAGGGACTGCAGCTATTGTTTTGGCGGTACTTCGCTCAGGACGTACTGCAGCAAAACGATAAATCTTTACCATGAAGGATTACCACACCGATTTCGATAATATTGTGTTCTCATATTTGGATGCAAATACATAATAGGCTCACTTCTTATATGTTGATTTTTTGCGGTTGAAATCCCCAAAATAGGCACAAACAATATCTTATCATCAACACTAACAAGAGATACTTATTATACTGGAGGACCAAGGGCCTATGATCCGTCCTGGCGAAATCATTTCATACCAACCAGCGCACATCCGCCGGGCAACACCTCTCGATGTACCCTCTATTGTTATCGTTGAAAAAGAGCTCTTCATCGATCCATGGGAGCAATCCGTTTTTTTAGATGCGCTCACTTATTTTTCAACAACGTATTTTGTTGCAGTTTGTGATGCCAAAGTGGTAGGTTTTGTTGTGGGTGGTCTTGAGGATACAGGTGAAAACATTTATGGGCATCTCTGTAACCTCGGTGTTACAGCACCATACCAGTACCGCGGTATCGGGAGACACCTAGTCAACCGTATCGAGCATCAATTTGCTTTGGAGTTAGCAAGCGGACTCCAACTTGAAGTTAGGGTTTCAAATACCAATGCACGAAAATTCTACCAACGGCTTGGCTACCGCGAAGTACTCCAGTTCGAACACTATTATTCTAATGGTGAAGATGCAGTTGTAATGATGAAATGGTTCCGGTTTTAACCACGTCCAAGTTTCTGATGAGCATGCGCAAGGTGTTGCGCTGCAAGTGCACCTAATAAAGATAGTTCCCCTGCGAGAACACCACATGCAATGATTTCAGCGAGTTTTTTTGCATTAGTGCCAGGCGGTGTTCCGCCACCAGCAACACCAAGCAGCTTGAGACATTCCTGTTGCGTATCGATGCTGGTTCCGCCTCCTACCGTACCAACGGGAAGTGAGGGCAAGGTCACAGAGACGTAAACACCTGTTGGAGTAGGGTCAACTGTTGTTAAACAGGTGCTTCCATCTATTGCATGTGCAGCATCCTGTCCACAGGCAATAAACATGGCCGCGACAACATTCGCTGCATGTGCGTTAAATCCCATCGCACCTGCTCGGGCTGATCCTATGAGATTTTTCCGATAATTCACATCAAAGAGTGTTGGGGCGTCAGTTTTGAAAACTTGAGAGATGAGGTCATGTGATAACGCGATTCCTGCAACAACACTTCTTCCTCTGCCTAGTATCCCATTAATTGCCGCGGGTTTTTTATCAGTGCACATATTTCCACTCAAGGCTACAAGACGGGCTCCAGTACCTTGAGCGATAATTTCAGCAACCTTAGCACTCGCGATGGTTACCATGTTCATCCCCATCGCATCCTTAGTATCAAAATTTATTCGGAAAAAGACACTTGTACCAGCAATGAATGGCATGATGTCAATGAGTTTTCCATGCGATGTAGTGCTATCTGCTGCTGCTCGTAGATCATCTAAATGGCCACTTACCCAATCGACTGTCTGCTTTGCATGAGCGATACTTCTTGCCGCAAATACGGGAGCTCTTGTCATGCCCTCTTTGAGGATGCGCACTTCAGCACCACCAGCTTGGGTAATCGCGCTACAGCCACGATTTACCGAGGCAACGAGTGCCCCTTCGGTTGTTGCAAGTGGGAGGTAATAACTCCCGTGGGCATATTCTCCATTTACCATTAACGGACCAGCAATACCTACTGGCACCTGCACGGTCCCGATCATATTCTCGCAGTTCCGTTTAACGACTCGGTCGATATCAATGGAAAAGATACCGAGATTTTCCAGTTTGGTTCCGGTCTCGTATTCGATAAATTCACGTCGGATTCGGATTGCATCTAACGGCGAAAGCTCCTTCTCAAGCTCATAGAGTTTTAACGTCCCTTCTTTGAGTCGTTTATGAATTGCTTCATCCCTGTCCTTACTATACCCAGGTTTGTTGCCTCCGCTTGAGGATTGGCGCCCGCCATCATCAGCCATGAATAATGGTAGCACGTATAGCTACATGATGGTTAGTGATCTGGAAAGGGTTGATCAATGGTGCCTTCGTATACCGTTAAAAAATGGTGAGAAGGTACGTCAAATGCTCATCAATGAGGGTGTGCTCGACCGAACATTGAAACCAAAGCACGAGGGTGAAACAATCTTATTCCCTATTACAGATTGGCGCGAGCGTGCGGAGCGGTGTCAATTCGATCCAAATTCTGAGAGGCTCGATCTGCCGAGGCATGAGTTAATCGGCGGGATTGCGGTGATGCAAGAACATGATGTGGATGGTGCGAAAAGGATCCTTACCTCACGCCCCTCACTACACACGGTGCTTTTCCCAACAAGCGAAATCGGTGGTCAATACCGGACGCGTACTTTTGAGGTTTTAGCAGGTACTCCAACAACAAGAACCCAATACATAGAGTATGGACATCGATTTACCATCGATCTGTCCACAGCTTATTTCTCTGCTCGGCTTGCAACCGAACGTCAACGTATCGTATCCCTCGTTGAAAAAGATGAAAGGGTACTTGATCTGTTTGCCGGTGTCGGTCCCTTTGCAATTTCACTGGCAGATCGTGCAATGATTGTCGTAGCATCTGATATTAACCCAAATGCTGTCAGCCTCATGCTAGAGAATATTCTTCAGAATCGAACTCGTAATGTAATGGCAATTCTCGCCGATGCAAAAAAACTTGCTGACATAATCCCTTGGAAATTCGATAGAGTTATCATGAACTTTCCAATAAATGGATTGACCTTCTTGCCGATTGGTTTTAATTTCACACGTAAAGGTGGTTCGATTCATTTCTATGCACTTATTTCAAAGGAAAACGAACACCAAGATCGAATCATTGAATTAGGTGGAGAAATTGTTACTGAACGATTTATCCGTTCATATTCTCCAACGCAATGGCACACGGTGTATGATATTAGAAAAAAAGAGTAACTAGGTTTGATTAATCGGAACGAATTTTGTGCCGTAATGTATTATCCCGCTCTCCCCATCAGTTGCGATACGGCGGAACGCACTCTTTACGCGCATTCCGATTTTCACTTCATCTGGACGACAGACAATTTGTGTAGTCATCCGCGGCCCTTCGTCGAGTTGGACAATCGCAAGAACGTATGGAGTGAATGCCTCAAACTGTTCATTTGCCGTGTGTATTACTGTGTAAGTTACAATTGTGCCCATTCCTCTGAACTTATGATCGACAATTTTTCCGGTTCTACGGCAGTCCGGGCAGAATGTTCTCGGAGGAAAAAAGTGTCGTCCACAAGTTTGACACTTTGTACCAATCATGTTGTACCGCTGGGGAATCTTACGCCAGAACCTTGCTACGGTCATATTAAATCCTCCCAAAAATGTGGACAGCAACGGTTGCACCAGTTCCACCAACATTATGTGTCATACCAATTTCCGCACCATCGATTTGCCTTCGATCTGCTTCACCACGGAGTTGTTGAACGATTTCGTATACCTGCTTAATTCCTGTTGCTCCAACAGGATGACCGCAAGCTTTGAGTCCACCACTTGTGTTTACTGGTAAATCTCCGTTCAATGCAGTAATTCCGTCTGACGTGAGTTTACCTGCCTCGCCCTTTTTGCAAAATCCGAGGTCCTCGATTGCACAAATCTCAGCTATTGAAAAACAGTCATGAACTTCAACAAGGTCAATATCCTTATGTATGCATCGAGCAATTTTTAATGCCCTTTTTCCTGCAATAACTGTCGCATCAAGTGTAGATATATCTCTTCTATCATGAAGCGTGATTGTGTCACTTGCTTGTGCACTTGCAAGTACCTTGATCGGCGTATCCGTGAATTCTCGAGCACGTTCGAATGGTGCTACGATAACTGCAGCAGCACCATCAGTAATCGGTGAACAGTCAAAAAGGCGAAGTGGATCTGCAACGAGTGTGGATTTAAGCACAGTATCGACACTGATCTCTTGCTGGAATTGGGCTATTGGGTTTCGAGCCCCATTAAAATGATTCTTTACCGCAACCTGAGCGAGTTGTTCACGAGTTAATGGATAGCGATGCATGTAATCGTTAGCAATCATCGCATAGAGGCCCGGAAACGTCGCTCCAACAAACCCTTCCCATTCGCGATCCGCGGCGCCAGTTAATGTGTCCGTGCTAGCACCGGGTTCTACATCTGTCATCTTTTCCACACCGGCGGCAACAACAATATCTTCCATTCCACTGGCCACTGCTATTACTGCTTGGCGAAATGCAAGGCCCCCAGAAGCACACGCGGCCTCAACACGTGTAGATGGGATGTGGTGGGTAGCAAGTCCAGCATAATCAGCAATGAGCGCACCGATGTGTTCCTGCTCAACGAATCTACCGGCACTCATATTCCCCACATACATCGCGTCAATCTTTTCTCCTGCCAACTGTGCATCTTCAAGTGCAAGCGCACCAGCTTCTACGAAAAGGTCGCGGAAGGAACTCTCCCACTTCTCACCAAACGTGGTGCATCCGATTCCGATAACAGCAACATCTCTCATGATTGCATCACAATTTTACCTTTATGTCTTGCATACTGTGCGTAATCGAGATAGATTGGATTTTTCAGTGATTGTTCGACAGATGGTGCAGCGTTACGCTGGAATGTCTCGGAATCTATTACGTCAGTTACTTCAATATCAAATGCGTCACTTCCTGCACCGGATCCGAATGAGGCGACAAAAATTCTATCTCCCGGTTTTGCGATGTCGAGTGTCGCTGCAAGTCCAATAGGGGAAGAACCAGAATAGGTATTACCTAACCATGGCACCACGAGGCCGGGCTTAATCTGTTCCGGTTTGAACCCGAGTTCCTTTGCCACTTTTTGAGGGAATTTGGCGTTAGGTTGGTGGAAAACTGCATATTCGTAATCTTTTGCACTCTTACCGAGCTGGTTAAAAAGTAAGTGTGTCGCCCCCTCAACATGTTTAAAATAACCTGGATCACCGGTAAAACGACCGCCATGACGGGGGTAGTCTTGCCCTTCACGTCGCCAAAAGTCTGGAGTATCTGTAGTAAATGAACAGGTATGGTGGATTGTGGCAATGGGGTTATCTCTACCAATCAGATATGCAGCTCCACCAGCTGCAGCGGTGTATTCAAGTGCATCGCTAGGCGCACCTTGCGCAACATCAGAACCAACAGCAAGACCGTATGTGATCATTTTGCTTTTTACTAGCCCCATACAAGTCTGGATTCCAGCAGTTCCTGCTTTACAAGCAAATTCATAATCAGCAGCGGTCATATTTGGCGTTGCGCCAATTGCTTCACCAACAGTACAAGCAGTTGGCTTTACAGCATAGGGATGCGACTCACTCCCCACATAAACTGCACCAATATCTTCTGGATCGACCATTCGTCTGGCGAGGGCGTTTCGAGCTGCTTCAACAGCAATGGTTGCCGTATCCTCATCCATGTCCGGAACAGACTTTTCAAAGACCCCTAGCCCACCGGAAATATCTTTAGCGTTTGCTCCCCAGACTCGTGCGATTTCCTCGACTTTAATTCGATATCTGGGAATATACACACCGTATGTAATTATTCCTACCATTCCTGTTCCCTCAATACATCAACGATGTTCTTAATCTCCATATTAGTACACAGGACAGTAATCCGATCTCGTTCTGCCATCTTTGGGACTATCGGGTGTACATTTGCTGGCTCAATACCCTGCAGTACAACACATCGTGGTTTAAATGGCGTAACTCTGATCGCTACCATCGGGGATTTTCCAGTGGATACATTCGTAAAAATCAGAGAACGTTCGGTGCTCCATCCATAGATACGATTAAACTCATTCGATGAGAGCTGGAGAATTGCGTTCAGGCTATTTACTACGGTGTAACCAAAAATTATCTGGTCAATAGATCCACAAAGGAGTGAACATCCAATCACATCAGCAAAACGCTGGAGTGGGATAGGTGTTGCATACTCATGCATGGCATAGATGACATCGTCATCCATCCCAGTATACAACATGGATGCGAATTGTTGAATGTGTCGGCCTCCATTAGCTTCATCGATAGAAAGGATGGATTCTACAATCTTACCAACGATAGCAGTGCCGGGGCTTTTTCTCCGTCCACTCTCATAATCGCTAATCACAGATGGTGAGACACCTAAGTGTTCCGAGAGAATGCCAGGTGCAATTTCAAAGCTCGTACGCCATTTTTTTAGTGCAAACCCTGGTGAATCCGATAGCGTGATCTCACCTGCCATTTTCTCAGCAAGATGATTACGCATACCGGATTTCATGCTCTATAACAAAGACTCAGCCTGTTAAATAATTAACGAACATTGGTTCGACACCAAACGAATTGGTGCGGATAGTAATCCATAAATAATAAGCATCCCAATTTTGATAAGCATGCTTGTGGCGGCAGAAGAACTTGAATGTCTCAAGGCAATTGCACTTATGGGTGGATGTAAAGGTCCGGTCTTTGTTTCATCCCAGCTGATTGCTGAAACGTTGCACACCAGCCCTCAGACGGCATCTCGGCGTTTAAAAGCACTTGAATCGCAGGTTTTCATTACCCGATCCATAAGCCCAGACGGTCAATATATAACCCTAACACAACAGGGTGAGTACGAGCTTCGAAAGGAGTATGCAGATTATTGTCGACTCTTTTCCCACAATGGAGCACATTATGTCCTATCAGGAACAGTGATTAACGGAATTGGTGAAGGGCGGTACTACATGAGCCTTCAACCATACCGTAAACAATTCCTTCAACACCTAGGTTTTGAACCATACGCTGGAACACTAAATATTAAGCTTGCAACCCCAAGCATCTCAATCCGAAAAAAGATTGAGACTGTGGAATGGATCCCTATTCATGGGTTTGTTGCTGACGGAAGAACGTTTGGTGATGTCCGATGTCTGCCGTGTCGGATTGGGGATATTCCTTGTGGGATAGTAGTCCCAGGACGGACGCACTATCCAGAAGATATTATTGAGGTTATTGCAGAAGTAGGGCTCCGTGAATCATTGGGATTGAAAGAGAATGATATGGTAAATGTGGAGGTATCACATGATTAATGACGCATTGACTGCATTACAGGAAGGCAAATTCATCTTACTTTACGATTTTGATGACCGCGAGCGAGAAACCGATTTTGCCATAAGAGCTGATGCAGTTACCCCTCGTCATATCATGCAGATGCGAAAAGATGGAGGTGGGTTAATTTGTACTGCAATTCACCCATTCGCAGCACAACATCTTGGTCTTCCATTTGCTCGTGATGTTCTTGCTAGTACAAACGTTGCTGAAAAAGAAGGGGAAATTCCTTATGATCGGAAGAACCACTCCTCTTTCTCTCTGTGGGTAAACCACAAATCCACATTCACTGGCATAACCGACCGGGATAGGGCACATACTGTTAATGAAATTGCAGAACAGGTTAGAAAATCTCTCAACGGAGGTGGTGCCAACTTTGCGACGCAATTTAGAACACCAGGACACATGGCAATCCTTCGGGCAGCAGATAGACTTCTCGATCAAAGACGAGGACAAACCGAACTATCAGTTGCTCTTGCAGAAATGGCGAAAATCACACCTGCTATCACTATATGCGAGATGCTTGATGACGATAGTGGTTATGCTCTGTCAAAAGCTGATGCACAGGATTATGCCCGAAAACACGGGCTTGTTTTCATCGAGGGTCAAGAAGTAATTGAGCAGTGGAAATCACATCACTACTAATAAAGTGGGCCATTCTTACTTTTTCTAAAGCTTTTTTAGGATTTCTTCAGGTAACCTCTTTGCAATACTCATCTTTGTTGGGCATGTCCTATCTTTAACCCTAGTTTTTTTGCCTCATCCTTGAGCGCTTTTTGTATCAACATTTTTGATGAACGCACTCAACTCTTTCAACTCGATAAACATTCGAAAAGTTATGAACATTAGAAACGAAAAAGTTATCCCTGACAACCAGGATTGAAAAAAGGAGAAAGTTATATCTTAATTTGGGCAAGGGCTTCGTAAACAGTTTTCCGGAATATCAATGGATCAAGTGTTGGATAGTGTTCTTTTACTCGTGCAACATCAGTTGAAGTTCCAATTGCAAATACATCAATCCTATCGAGAGTTGCTTTTGCAGTATCTAATACCCAAAGATCTCTAGTCTCACGATCAACAACCGTAATTGATTCGACTCGAACAGAAATAAGAAAAGCACCATCTTGCGTTTGGTAAAGATTGGGTTTTCCAACTACTGCAACAAATGCTGGTGTTTCAATCTTTGCTAGTTGTTGCATTGCTTCAGGTTGGTAACTACCTGCCATCACAAAGAATGTTCCTGTTGGATCTACCACACGGCCACGATAGAAAATGTTTTGCTCACCTTGCTTTTGCTTTTCGGTTAGAGTACCGACCAGAAAAACGCGATTGCAACGCTCACCCGTCGGAAGCAAGACAAAGGTGGGGCTTTTATCATCGTCTCCCTCTCTAAACTGATAGCGGCACTCGCGCAACTCACTCGCAAAAACTCGTCTTGCCGGCTCGCGTTCGAACCCCCCCTCCCTCCTACCCTGAAAAGGCATTCCGCCGTTGCTCATTAGGCACCTCCGGCACGATTAAGGAGTGCAGTATGGTCACTTGTGTCCATCTTTACTCGTTCACATGCTTTCACTAAAAGACGGTTATCTATCTCCCTTCCGTGGCAAATTACATACCTACCTAAAAGAATGTCACGCATACGGAGGAAGACTTCATCCATACCCAAAGGATTATTTTCTGCAAGTTCTTTTGCTGCATCAAGATTCATGCCAGTTAGAGACTCTACCACATCCCGTTGCAACAAAATATTATGCGTTTTTTCACCATCGTCTAACCACCCTTTAATACGCAGATCGTACACAAATTTTGGCTGGATCTCATGAACCGGGCAGTAGTTTTGTCTTGAGAGAGCACGATTGCACCCTTCAACTGGGCACCGTTTGATAATACCAGAACCAGGTGCAATATGCACGATTGCACCTCGCACATCAACATCTCCCCCACTTACAATCATATCGCCTTCATCCTGCATGTACGTTGCCGAGCTGAGATTGAGGGAGAGCTTCCCGTTGAACTCATCAACAAGCGCATAGAAAATAGTATAAACAGCCCCTACGCTAAGTTTCTCCTTACCCGCTTCTCTCCAAATAACAAATTTCAGTATACCCGATTCATCACCAAGAATACCCGATTGAAGCATCCTTTCGTGGGTGGTCTCCCACTCTTGGACCACCTTTGCTCGAACACTCCCAATACCAGGTTTTAACTCACTTATCTTCACCGTAGTGGGAATAAGGGCCCGGTTTTCTTCGATTGTTTTAATTGAAGTACCGGAATGGATTTTCAGACTAGGGACTCCACGAAATTCATCAACGACTCCTGACTCAATTCGATACCATGTTCCCTCTTCCATTTGAGGGGCGTTTGCTTTCACCCAAGCTACAAATCGTATGGCACCTGTTGAATCTGCAATAATTCCGCTTTGGGCAATTGAGGGTGACATGGGTGATAGGATTGCTACTATTTTGCCCTCAATTGTTACCCACTCACCAGGGGCAATATCAGCGATAGATCTATCCTCTTTTGAGCCAAGAACCCCACCACCAACGCTAGAACTAATGCCTTGAAGATTATACTCTCTTGCAAGTTCATTCGTTACACTGCGTTCTGCTTCAGCGGGCTGAACACCGAACTCCTCAACAAGCCGGCGAAGTTTCGATTCGATTTTCTTAGTATCAACGTTTTGTCCTTTTTGTTTAATTTTCAAGGAGATTCTTTCTGCAATCTGGGAAAATTCCATATCTACATCTCCATTAGTATATCGGATCTTATCATGTCTATATATTACGACATTTGTGTGGGGAAGGTGCTGATTATCCACTATGGTCAGATTTATGTAACAGCAAGAAAACTAACTTAGGCATGGCAGAAATAACAGCAGACAGCACTATTTACGATCTTCTTAAGGTAAAACCTGATGCAGCAGAGCAACTATTCCAATTTGGTATGGGTTGTGTTGGGTGCGCGATTGCCCGTGGTGAAACCATCCGCGAGGCAGCAGAAGCACATGGTATACCCCTTGCAGAACTAGTCAAGGCGCTTGGAATCAAAGAGTAAATATTTTCAGATCTTCCGTTTTTTTGCTCTATGGAGGCGTAAAAGTTCGTCTTTTGATGCCTCTGGGTATTGCTTTAGATAATCTGCAATTTTTGGTTCGTGAAGTAACGTGCATTGACTACAGTTCCAAACCATCCTCCCATTACTACTCTCTACCCACTGCCCTAAACTCTCATCTCCGCAGGGATAAAGTGGGCAATAACAAAAATCGCATCGCTGTCCAATAAAATGGCATGGGCGATAGGGACAAGTCTCAGGTGACCATTCTACCCAGTGATCACCTTTGAAGCGACTGAAAATAAAGAATGACTTGTGATCTTGCTGAATCTTATTCTCAAATTGACGAAGTGCAACAGGAATACCGTAAAGAACGGCACCATATACTCTCTTTCCAACTTCAGTAAGGATACCAGCATATTCATGCTCCTTCTTTCCCTCACAAGCAGCAATAACTGCATCTGTAGGAGTGCCGGGAATAGATTTTCCCGCATTGCGTAATGCTACCACTTTTGCCTCAGTGGCAATCATGATTGTTTCAATTAGGGCAGCATCGCTTACTCCCTGGCTGCTATAGGTAATGATATTGATGGTCCTAGCGTGGTTTTTTTGTGTGGTTGTTATACCTGCGGTGATAAAAACAGTCACAAAGTCGTACTGGAGAACACAGAGGTTACGCATTGGTACTGCAGTAAGCATCCCAAAATAATCTCGGCCAAACCCAGCTCCAGTAACAACCCGTTCGAGTTCCTTTTCTGGTCCTTCATGATTCCAATGAGTGGGAACGGTTTGGTTGATTATAGTTGAAACCAAACCCAAACCACCAGAAATTCCCGTACTGGCGGCACGAAACGTTCCGCGAATAAAAAGTGTGTTATTATCAAAAAAATATCTCATGCAACAGAATAGCGAACCCGGTCTTTGAGTTCCTGTTGTTTACCTGCATTCCAGCCAGACACATCCTGTAAATATCCAGTAACTCTACTAATCTGAACGACATCATGGCAACCACAATCGGGACACACTGGTTGTTTGCAGAGTGGGCAGTACTCTATCCCGGATAATATTTCATGAGAACAGTGACAATGATCGAGAGGGCACATGATTTCCAGATGAGTCTCACCACAATTTGGGCAGGGCTTTGTATTAACAATGAGATGGCAAGTGTGACACTTGTATTTTCTTTCTTTTTCTGGAATATCTTCGAGTTTCATATATTTTTTTGCCAAATTCTTTTGCTCTGCGCTCCAATCCATACTACTACATTGTAGAAGTCCTTAATAAACTTTTAGACCATGAAGTGAATCTAATATCGCGTTCGCGGTACGCAATGAAGCGCGCATGCCGATTGGGTCACAAAATGAAGGTTGTTTATATACTATCACGTCTTACAGGAGCGATGATATTCTTTAACTGCTGTGGCAGGGTTATCCGCTTCGTAAATCGCTCTACCAACTATAATACCGTCGACAATTCCAACAATAGTACGCAGATCTCCACCTTGTGTTCCGACACCTGGTGCATAGATCTTTTTTTCTCCAATTATAGAACGCAGTTTTTTCACACGTTCTGGCCGAGTAGCTGGTACAATAATGCCATCTGCCCGACAAGCGAGTGCGACTTGGGCGAGTCGCTCTGCAACACCTCCATGGAAAAATTCAGTGGCACCAGGGTGACTCATTTCAGCAACAACGAAACACTCGCCATCATGAAGATGGGCACTATCAACACATACTTGAACAGCGTCTCTACCTGTGAACGCGTGGCAGATGATTGCAGAGAACCCTGCCGAAAAGACTTGTTCTGCAATCAGTTGGTTTGTGTTCGGAATATCGGCAACTTTAAAATCGGCAATTAGGGGTAATTTGAATTTTAAAAGATCCCGTGCAATTCCCAATCCTGCAGAAAGAACAAGTGGATATCCAATCTTAATTGCGTCAATGTATGGTGCACATGAATTACAAATCTTAATTGCCCTATCTTTATCTAAAACATCTAAAGCAAGTATTAGTTTAGTCATGCAGCATTCGCTCCATAACGGCGGCAACAAGAATTGGCAGTGTTATAGTTGCATCTCCGTACACTGTTATTGCCTCTGCCTCTTCGGTAATTTTACCCCACGAGCGGGCTTCGTCCAATGTAGCGCCTGATAATCCCCCTAGGTCAGGTCGATCTCCGGTAAGCTGAATGGCATAATTGAAACCATTAGGAGTCATCAACATACTTTGAAGGATAAAATTCTTCGGCACGCCCCCCCCGACCAATAGTGCACCGGATTTTTCTGCGGTAAAACACTTATCCATGAGTGCTGGCATATCGGCAAAAGAATCTATCACAACATGATTGGTTTGGGAGAAGAGCCAATATTGAAGCCCAATCATGGAGTCTTGAATAGCAGGGCAGAAGACCGGGATGCTTTTTTTCATCGCATTATGTAGTATTCCTTTTTTTGTTCGATGTCCAATATGGCAAAGAAGATCACAAATAGATATAGTACTTTCCGGTTCCAGCTCGGAAAATATCTGCTGAATAAACCCCTCAAATTTTTCGAATGCTTCATTGGGGAGGTAGATATCATAGATCCGATTAATCTCATCATGCCTAAGCTCGACGTCATTGCAGAATGCTGTTCCATGAAAGTGACGACACCCTATTGCTTCTACAATGTCGTGGGTAAGGTTAGCTCCTGTTGAGACAAGGACGTCAATATGTCCTTTTGAGATCAAGTCAGCAACGATCCCCCCCATCCCTGCAGGAACCATTGCGCCAGCTAAACCAAAGAATTTTGTTGCTTTAGGGTCCCGAAGCATCCTCTCATAAATTTCCACAGCCTTAAAAAGAGCTCCACCGTTATATGCGCCAGCTTTTCCCATAGCATTGACAAGTTCACCAACCGTCATTTTAGGTTTGATATGTATTTGGGTAACCGGCTCATCGTATTTTTTTGCCATCCAAACTCCCAAGTATCTGCAAGAATATTAGTGTTGTAAAGTGATAACAACTATTCACACCGCAGGATTCTTGATAACACCCCGATTTCATAAATAAGGTACGAACCTGCATAGCGGTTTTGCCAAATGTCTTCTTGCAGTTGGGGGCACCTCGTACCATCCCACCTCAAGTTTCCTTGGCATCTTTTGGATCTCTGGAGTATTAGCATGTTTTCCGCACTTTTTACATTTATACCCCTTGTCTCTCCCATCACTTGTCATTCTCTTGTTACATGTTGAACATAAAGGAGGACGAGTGCTGATTACGTTTACTAATTCAACCACAACCATCTTCTCTAAATTGATACTCCCTTTCTTGTAACTTCCAACAGCAATTATGATATCACCCGGAACCAGATGTCGAACAATAGTTCGAAATCCTTTCGTTGGTTCGTATGCCATACATCGAACCGAATGACCGCCATCTTTTATAGTAAATGAAACGTGGCCGCCAATACCGGTTTTCGGTGAATTAGTTACCACGCCTTTCACAAAGTACGAGAGCCCCTCTTTAAGTTCTCCAATCTCTCCTTTTTGAAGGTGAACGTCAGTACCTTGATTTGAAATCCAGATTTGTTCGATCTCCGAATTCTCTGATTTAATCATCGACCGAGCGACCATTACCCACGAAGGGCTTTCACCTCTAATACCAAATAACACCGGATCGGGTGTGTGCGGTACACAAACAACCACATCGTTATCTTGATCAACAGTATCCCATGTTTGCGGGAATGTTGTTAATTGTGCTGTGAATAGGCTTTCCCGGTCGACACTTCGTGGTGTACCCCATCGTTCAGGTTTCCTATATGTAAGGATCTCAAAGGTGACATCAGGGAACTCGCTTGCTACGGCAGCTGTTGCACCGATTAATCCCCGGCGGTTTTTATATCCGCGATAGCGTGCATTAGCCAAATCGAGAATATTAATCGCATCATCAATCTCACAGAAATCGCGGACAGCACGCCAATAAAATTCGGAGTTGAGGGATTCTTCAACAACAACTAATCCAGGATTAGTATTTTCACATGAAAAATCCGCTAGCTCTTCCACTGTTGAGCATGCAATTTTAAACGCAAGATCGGTGTCACCTTTCACATCAAGTGCAATGGCCGCATTTCCTCGCGTTTTGAACGTGACGTTGGGGTTGAGTCTAACAAGGCGTGCTTCATGCACCCTCATATGTTCACGGAGTAAACGTCGAGCAAGGACTGCCCCGAGGTACGTAGTACACATACCTTTAGGAGAGTCCGTGTCATCGACCCCGATCAGCATGTCTATATTAATATATGCAGGTGGTATATCCATTCTTAACGGAAATGACTCAAGACCGATCGCTCCAGCTAGTAACAAGTGTGATGATTACTGCGGGGTTTGGGGTTTCCGAGCGTTTCTCGATCCGCCCGCGAAGTTTCGATCTCATCGCCCGCAATAACGGAACTTTACTTGTCGTTAAAGTAGTCTCCCATATAGATAGTGTAAGCGAAGATGTTGCATACGACTTAGAGATTATAGCACGTTACCTTGGGGGCGTTCCGCTCATTATTGGTGAACGCGCACGTGATACTGATCTTGAGCGTGGAGCGGTATACCTTCGATATGGTATTTACGCCTTTAATGTGGCGACACTTTACGATTATTTTGTTGAAAAAATTCCGCCGCTTATATATGCATCTCCAGGAGGTTTATTTGTAAATATCAACGGCGAAGTTCTTCGCGAGATGCGCGAAACTCGGGGAATGTCTCTTGGGGATCTCGGACACTTACTGGGCGTCTCTCGACGTACGATTAGCAAGTACGAGAGCGGGATGGGTACCACGCTTGATGTTGCAATCAAGATTGAGGAGGTTTTTAACACTGGTGTGATTGAGTCTATTGACATCATGAAGCATGAACCGCCAAAAGACATGTTGGAGCAAGCAGAACTAAATGAACAGACGCACTTGTCTCTTCCAATTCATTTCCTTGAAGAAATTGGCATGAAACTTCACACACTAAGAGGCGCTCCATTTCAAGCGTTGGTTACCTTTAATGAGCACACTATTTTTACCGGATATGGGACAGCACAAAAAGTAGTCAAGCGTGCCGCTCTCATCGGTAATCTCTCACAAATCGCAAAGAAGCATGCCATGTGTGTTATTACCGATTATCATAAACAAAAAAAGATCGGGAAAACACTTGTGATTGGAGAGGACCGATTGCATCGGATCAGCGACGGTTTTGAGCTGATCGATCTTATTGGCGACTCAGGTTCTTATTAATTGACGGTTGATCGTTGATCAAAACGGTTGGTGATAAGTCGCGGTTGGTAACACGCTGACAAATTGTTAATTATATCTATTCTATTCTTATCTATGGAATCAGATGAAGCTGCAAAATTTGAATTAAATGAATTTAAAATAAAGTGGGAAAAAACCAATCAGTTTCTGAGAGAGACCAGAGTATCCCAAAAAGAAATACGAGCTAGCCTAAACGAGTTTTCAAATGAAAAACGAGGCTTCCTTCATCATTATATAGGTAATATCAGCGATGATGTGCTTAACGAGGCTCGTAAAACATTTGATATTGTAGGAACTGATTTGAGTTTGGCACTCCGGAAAGGGATGCAAAATTACGATGATGAAAAACATAAGCGGAAGATAGATTTTATTACCGCATTTGGATCGGGGTTTATCGTAGCAATAATTGTTTATGCCGCCATTTTTGTCATCGTTAAACTCGTATTAAATATTGAGATACCATTCTGCCATTAATGTTATCAGAAAAATTCTATTGCTTTGGAATGGCTTGGGGAAGGGATATTACTTTTCATCTAAAAAATATTAGATAATTTACAAAAATTCAACAGTTTTTGTATCGTGACATTTGGGGCATTCATATGTAACTTGATTAATTTCAAAATGCTCAGAATCACCGCCAATTCCAGCCGCCTCATATTCTGATGCCTCGGTCTCGCCCATATCACCCATTTCATCGCGTTCAAGCAAACGTCTGGATTGATCAATTACTTTCACTTTCACCTTACACTCTTCACAGGTTTCTCCCTTCTGAGACGTTTTCTTTCTCATTTTTCATCTACCTTTTTTACTGAGTTGTCTTTCAAACATACTCAGAACCGGGTTAGTAACTCCCTTTAAAAATTTTTCGCCGAAAAACGATATATTCACTTATTTTGTGAATCAGGATGAATAAACGAGACTGACGCGCGGTGATTATTATTTATGGGGTATGATGCAGATGGAAAAGATGGTATTGTTAATAATTTATTTTATGACTCAAAATGTGTGCGATAAATTGTAATTGGTAGAGCGTAGATTTGGAGTTAGTGATTAAAGATTATAGTTTTATAAAATTAAAAAAGATTTAATAAATATTTAGGTAAATTCAGGAAATTCTTCTTTAAATTCTTCGGGATCTTCATTAAAGTTTTTGATGAGGAGTATATATTTTTTAGGACCAGAATCAATTTTGAGAAGATACTTTGGATTGCGAGACGAATCATTTGAGTTCCTCATTGGTAGTTGGAATGTGTCTTTTGCCCAACCAACTTTATTTCGAAAAACGTAATTTGTACTATTCTCCGATCTAAGATTCCTCTCAAAATCAGTCAAATTAAATTCATCCGCAAGTTGATTTATCAAATCTTTAAGGGAATACTCTTGACCATCTTCAATTACTCTTAGAAAAGGTAACATCAATGTTTGAAAATCTGGAATAGGCATAGGATCTCTATTTTAAGAATATTCCCAATGGGATTATAATTTTATTGAAGTATTATATTACGAAGCATTAATGCACGTTATCAACCGCGACTTATCACAGGCATCTAAATTTATCAATCAACCGTAGACTTATCAGTACCGCGACTCATAATGTTTATATAGAACCACAAACCACTTTTAGTGCTAAAAGTGGTGATACTATGTCACAACAACTTGGAGGTCAACCTATTCTTATTTTAAAAGAGGGTAGTTCACGTACACGTGGACGTGATGCACAAGGCATGAACATTACCGCTGCTAAGGCGGTGGCAAGTGCTGTGCGCACAACCCTTGGTCCAAAGGGTATGGACAAAATGCTCGTCGATACCATCGGCGACGTCGTTATCACAAACGATGGCGTCACGATTTTAAAAGAGATGGATATCGAGCACCCAGCAGCAAAGATGATGGTCGAAGTCGCAAAGACTCAAGATGATGAAGTCGGTGATGGTACAACGACCGCTGTTGTTATCGGTGGTGAATTGTTAAAAAAAGCAGAAGATCTTCTCGAACAGGATGTTCACCCGACAATCATTGCCGCGGGTTACCGACAGGCTGCCGAGAAGGCTCAGGAGTTCTTAAAGGACATTGCTATTGATGTTAAGGCAACCGACAAACCGATGCTAAAAAAGATCGCGGAAACCGCGATGACCGGTAAGGGTGCCGAAGCATCAAAAGATGCTCTCTGTGAACTTGTTGTTAAAGCAGTTACCATGGTAGCCGATAAGGACGGCACCGTTGATATCGATAATATTAAAGTAGAGAAGAAAGCTGGTGGCAGCGTCGATGATTCTGAGATAATTGAAGGCGTCCTCGTGGACAAAGAACGCGTTCACCCATCAATGCCAAAGAAGGTTATAAACGCAAAGATCCTCCTGCTTAATGCAGCAGTTGAGTTCAAAAAAACAGAAGTTGACGCAGAGATCAACATTACCAGCCCTGATCAACTCCAAGCATTTCTCGATGAAGAGGAACGCATGGTTAAGAACATTGTCGACAAGGTTATCAAAAGCGGCGCAAATGTTCTCTTCTGTCAGAAAGGTATCGATGATATCGCTCAGCACTACCTCGCAAAGGCTGGTATCTTTGCTGTACGTCGTGTTAAGAAGAGCGACATGGAGAAGCTGGCACGAGCAACTGGTGGCAGCCTTGTTTCATCTATCGATGCAATTAATAAGGAAGAGTTGGGCAATGCAGGACTTGTCGAAGAGCGTAAGGTCTCTGGCGAAGAGATGACCTTTGTCGAACAGTGTAAGAACCCCAAGGCAGTATCTATTATCGTCCGTGGAGGAACTGAGCACGTTGTCGATGAACTTGAGAGAGCGATCCATGATGCACTCCGTGTTGTCGGGGTCGTCTTTGAGGACCATAAAGTCGTAGCCGGTGGCGGTGCACCTGAGACCGAGCTCTCGCTCCGTCTCCACGAGTTCGCGGCAAGCGTCGGGGGCAGGGCACAGCTCGCTATCAATGCATTCGCAGACGCACTCGAGATAATTCCGAGAACCCTTGCAGAGAATGCAGGACTTGACCCGATTGACATGCTCGTCGCGATCAAGGAAGCCCATAAGAAGGGCAAGAAGACGTTCGGTCTGGATGTATTTGAAGGTAAGGCGGCTGACATGCTGAAAGCAGGGGTAGTTGAGCCTCTTCGTGTTAAGACGCAGGCAATTTCATCTGCTACAGAAGCTGCGGTTATGATACTGCGTATTGATGATGTAATTGCATCATCCAAGGCTCCCGGAGGACCTGAGGGTGGAATGCCACCTGGCGGTATGGGTGGAATGGGTGGAATGCCACCTGGCGGTATGGGCGACTACTAAACTAACTACTCATCCATATTTTTTTCATATTTTTTTCAAAATGATTCTTAAATCGGATACGGTTTTTGAATGTTTATCTCATTTAGACATTCGTAAATTTGTATGATCCTTTTGGTACAAGAATTTCAAACCGTGCACTATTACCCGGATTACTAGTTTCCTTGATACTAATTCCGGTGATAGAAAGGATTTCGCGTATTAAAAAGAGACCATATCCAGTATTTTTTCCAAATCCTCTTTTGAACAGATTCTTCTTATCTTCAAAAGAGATTCCCTCTCCATTAAATTGTATAAGATACGTCAAATTCATAAGCCCTCACGTTCAGGTACCATGATATGAGCGATCACATGAATGATCATTTTATATTTAAGACACATCGCGCTCAATGTCACCACTGCAAACAAATCACCAAACATGTCATAAAGGCTGTGCCTTACAAAGCTCAGGTTTCATGTGATAATTGCGGGGTAACCCGTGTCTTCGTTCCAAGGCTTGAAGATTTAAGCAAACCTGGAACTTTAACGCACCTTGGAGATCACGATATATGGGAATTGGTCAGTGATGCACACTGCAGAAACTGCAATGTTCATAGTTCCCATGATGTAGTAGTCGGTCATCGGCATCTTACAGTTCAATGTTGGAATTGTGGGTTTACACATTTTTATAAGATTGATATTGAATTCATTGCAAAAGACGAATTGAAGTCGCAATAAAATCTTGATATAATTTTGATGGAAATTTACTTTTCTTCCCTTACCATCTTGATTGCTTTCTTTGGGCACTCATTAGCACAAATCCCGCACCCTTTACAGAAGTTAAGGTCGACCTGGAGTTCTTCATCAATAGCTGCGTCAGGACAGTACATTGCGCACAATCCGCATTCATTACATTTTTCTGTATCAACAACCGGTCGGAATACACGCCATGATCCTGTCTTGCCCGATGCTCCCTCCATGGGGTTGCTCATCGCAAGACGTTTCTGCTTACTCATATGACCATCTCTTGGAATGCGGCGTCAGCAGCTTTGATATTGCGTTCATCAGTGAACATTTCGGCAATTGCTTTCTTTGCTGAAGCAGCTGTAATAAGGCCAAGTTTTGCAAGTGCCCCTAGCACAGGAGTGTTAAGGATCGGGCTTCCGGCGACTACGAGATTCGCCTTGAGTGCGATATCGGTCAAATCAACATTATAGGTTTTATAACCTGGAAAGTTTGGTTTATGAGCGCTGTTGATTACAACCGTCCCACCTTTCTTCAACCCGTGAAGTACATCGACAACATCCATAACGCTAGAATCAAGGACAATAACAAGGTCTGGCTCTCGGATCTGACTATATACCTTTATAGGTTTGTCATCAATTCGAACGAATGAAACAACCGGTGCACCACGTCGCTCCGCTCCATAGAATGGAAATGCACTTGCGTATTTCCTGTCGCGTATAGCAGCGAGAGCTAATAAGCGTGCGGCAGTAACACCACCTTGTCCGCCACGAGAATGAATACGGACTTCAAACATTGGGCTCCACTCCAAACCACAATTCATCCCCAATCCGGCGGTCTCTTACAAAACCTGCAATATCATCATAGGTTACTTCTTGGCCACCAAGTCCGGCGATCACACTGTATACCGGTATTCCGCACTTTGCTCGAATTGAATTTGCAAGTACACCACCAAATCCAAAGGAGTAATCCCGGTCGATTACGACCACGTCCTTGCTACCAAAGTCAAGTTTTGGGAATGGCCGGAACCATCTTAAACGCATTGAACCGGCTTTAATGCCCTCTTTCCTCAAGACATCAACAGAGACCTCTGCCTCCTTGCCTAATGTGCCCATAGAGACAATAACGACTTTTGCATCATCACAGCGATAATCCTCAGTGAAACCATACGTCCTTCCAAAACGTTCAGCGTACTCCTTCTCCGTCGCTTGAATAATTTTCATTGAATCCCGCATCGACCGTTCGATCTCCCAACGAAATTTAAAATATTCATCAGGACCGGTCAAAGTGCCATAACCCATGGGGTTTTTTGGGTCAATAGCATGAGGCAAATGGAGTGGTGGAATAAAATCACCAA
Source organism: Methanoregulaceae archaeon (assembly GCA_015660965.1). Lineage (GTDB taxonomy): Archaea > Halobacteriota > Methanomicrobia > Methanomicrobiales > Methanospirillaceae > MVRE01. The sequence continues at coordinate 122,610 of JACTVG010000003.1, read as the reverse complement.
GATCAATGGTTTCTAAAGACTGCATAATGTGACTTAAAGCAAACCCATCAAGGTTAACCATAACTGGGAGGAGTACATCATCATGCTCAGCAATTCTGAATGCCATCAGTGTTGTATCATATGCTTCCTGCACTGTACTCACATAGACTTGCAGCCAACCAGTATCACGTTCTTGGATGGAATCGGTGTGTTCAGCCCAAATATTCCATCCTGGACCTAATGCCCGATTCACATTCGCCATCACAATAGGCACACGAGCACCCGCTGCCCAGTTCGTCATCTCATGCATGTATAAGAGCCCATGCGAACTGGTCGCGGTAAAGGTTCGTGCGCCAGTAATGCTCGCTCCAATACAAGCTGCCATTGCAGAATGTTCGCTTTCGACTGGGATGTATCGACTCTTCAACTCTCCAGTAGTAACATACTCAGCTATCTGTTCAACAATCTCAGTTTGCGGTGTGATAGGGTATGCTGCAATCACTTCCGGTTTTACTTGTTTAACCGCAATCGCTACCGCTTTGTTCCCAGTTGACACCATCAGCATATTCCTGACTCCTCTCGTGCCAGCTGCTCCAAATTCTTAGCTACCTGCTGTTTGAGGATGTTGAGAGTCTTTTCATCGATTCCCTTGAATCTGCCCTGTGGGGTGAGATAATCTTCAAGCGGGATTGGTTTCTTAATGGCAACCTTCGATGGACTGCTGATTGAGAGTTTCCCGTATTCACGCTCGTAAAGCACCCACATACCTGATTTTACCGCGAGCTTGCCAATTTCCACAGTCTTCTCAGTCGAGTATCTCCATCCGGGTGGACAAGGCGTGAGGATGTGAATAAACGAGGGACCACGGAATGTAAGTGCCTTCTGTACCTTTTTGAACAGGTCTTGGGGAAACGCACCACAGGCTGTCGCCATGTATGGAGGGTTATGGGCGGCGATGATCATATCGATATCCTTTTTTGCATGTGTCTTACCACCCGGGGTTGTTGTTGTCTTAGCACCTAACGGTGTTGCGCCTGATCTCTGCATACCGGTATTACCGTACGCTTCGTTGTCATAACAGATGTATAGGAAATCGGTACCGCGTTCAAAAGCACCAGACATTGATTGGATACCTATATCTACTGTCCCACCATCACCTGCAAATACAATCACATTGGTCTTTTTTCCTATCGAACGCAGAGCTTCACTCATTCCTGAAGCACATGCAGCGGCAGCAGCGAATGCAATATTATAAACGGGAATGTTCATAGCGGTGTTTGGATAAATACCCTGGATTATACTCGTACAGGACGCTGGAACGACGAGAATGGTATCCGATCCTGCGGCTTTAAATATGTATCGCAAAGAAAGCGATGCGCTACAGCCGGCACATGCAGATGTGCACTTTAAAATATATTCCTGTTTGGGAAGTTCAGTGATACTATCAGGCTCCTGCAGTCGTTTATTTTCGCGAAAAATAAAGTTGCGAATCTAGCATTATTTGTAACCGATCTGCCAAAAAAGTATCATTCCTTATAATCTGTCACTTTCACAGTGCACGGCTGGTGTTTATACTACACTGATCTGGATGTTGTTATGAGGAAGGCGAAAACTACCTAATCTATGGATGAGGAACCATAGAATTCGCCCTTCCAAACCCCTCTATCTTGAATGTGTCCGTCCCTTAATTAAAGGGACGCTGGCACGTCTCTTTTCTTGTAATATCTAAACTTAAACAGTACTGCTCTTCATAACCCTCAAATATCTTTGACGTCGATTCACTATTGTTCGCTATGGCTCTCCGATCGGTGAATCTTCCCGGTGTCGGGACAAAGTATGAGTTTGAGACCGACAAAGGTGACATTGTCGCCATTTTCTTTACGAAAACGGCAACTATTCAGATGTATACTCTTCAGAAAGGTTGTCATACACCAAGTGCTGCGGAAATGACGCCGATGGAGGCACGAAGATTAGGCAACATCCTCACAGGTGCGATAATTGAAGCAGAATCTGAAAGTGTTGAAATTGCATTTTCGGCACTTGCAGACTTACGTATTACCATCCACACGTACCTCATCCAAAAATCTATTGCAGGAAAGACGATCGAAGACCTTCAGATTCGCACCAAAACAGGTGTCACGATTATCGCAGTCAGTCGCAAAGATAAAAACATTATCAATCCCCCACCGTCGTTCGTTTTCGAAACCGGTGATGCTGTTGTCGTGATCGGAGAGACCGACCAGCTCAAGAGGTTCGAGCGCGAAGTCATGGTGGATTAATGGAAGGTATCGTCCTCGCACTGTTCCTATGCGTCTTGCTTGCTTTAATTACTAAGTATCTTTCGATTCCTCCAATTCCGTTTTATATTATTGGTGGAGTTCTGCTTGGTAAAAGCGGGTTCGCACTCGTAAATTCCGATGAAATCAGTCGCTTTTTTTCACAGATGGGACTAATTTTTTTACTTTTCTTTATGGGTCTTGAGCTAAAGCTTGACCGGATCGCAGCGAATCGTTCATCGGTTTTAACAAGCGGGGTTATTGACCTCAATATAAACATGGTCATCGGATTTGTTGCTGCATACATGTTCGGTTTTTCCCTTCTCGAATCGCTTGTTATTGCTTCAGCGTTTTATATTTCGAGCACGGCGATGGCGATCACATCCTTAATCGAAAACAGGAAATTGATGATGAGGGAGGCGGAGACGGTGATCTGGCTTATGATGTTCGAGGATCTCGCCCTTATTCTATTCCTAGCGATTATCTCAGCCGGTGATCAAAACCCCATGCTCTTTTTCATTAAGATTGCAGGGGTGTTAGGGATTATGTATATCATCGCTCATTACGGTAAGGAATTTCTTATCAGCTTACTTGACAGATCCGATGAACTACCTATTCTTTTCACATTTGGTGCAGTGCTCACTACAGCGTCGTTCTCGATGTATATTGGGGTACCTGAGACGATGATGGTTATTGCACTCGGTGCTGCCCTTGCAACAACGGATCCTGATGCATTTGAAATGCACGCTCGACCTTTTAAGGACGTCTTTTTAGTAGTTTTTTTCGTATTTTTCGGTATCACCATCAATCTTGCCGGTGGAGTGAATATGATGGTGATTCTTATTATCAGTATTCTTGCGGTAGTGAGTAAATTCATTTCTGGTATACTAACTGGTATTTTTATCCACGAATCGGCACTCGCGGGTATCGAGATTTGGGGTAATACTATTGGTAGGGGCGAGTTTTCGATCGCATTAGCGGCACTTTACGGTTCTCCGATCGTTGCAACTACGATTGCCGGAATGGTGATCATTACCTCAATTGTTGGTGCATTTACCGCGAAGTACTGCACAGGATTACGCAGATGGATGACAATGCCCGGGCGAAGAAGAGTCACTCACCACTCACATGGACATTAACGATCCCTCAAAAAAAGGAAGCATCTGATCGAGGCCCGATTAATAAATTAGTGAATGAATAAAAAATCATTTCACTTTTTGGCATCCCGTCAAATCTAACCAGATTGGACCATCAAAGACACCATCCTTTGCTTCCACTTCCATGTCTTTAAAAAGTTGGTAAGGTACCGCAAATGTAAACATATTTTCTGGGATCGTTTTTCCAACATTTTTACGTGCTGCAAGGTCTGTGTAACCGAGGACTGCACGTGGATGCACCTGCTGAGCTTCGTGGTAAACAAATGCCCCAATCTGCTGGCAAGCAGCCATTGGTGGAACCCGAATTGGATCGATTCCCTCACGTACTGCTCCAACTAGGGTCACAAGCCCAGTTATTTGAAGTGGGTTTGCAACAAAAATCACTACAACCGGGCGTTCATGTGCCTCAACCTTGCTTAGTGGAGTGAATATTACATATCGCTCTGAGATATCAGTAATCGGTAGATCCTGAGTCATGAATTTCTTTGCCTTTTCAATATTTTTGTGGAGGCGTTCACCTTTGATAAACTTAGCACGCTCGCGTTCTGGCATGTGCTGGACAATTGAGATATATCTCTCTGGATCCTTGCAACTCTCCATACCTTTGACAAAGAATGCAGCCATAAATTCAGTGCCGGCTCCACCGAAGGCATCGTAATATCCATTACCAAATCCCAATCCTGCACGTGCTCCGGGGCATCCATACGTTTCTCGGTCAAAGACAGCGGTCCTTCCTTTGGTGACGACTTGGGCAAAGAGATACATGATGCATGATTGTGCATGAAGCTTCAATTGAAGTGCTCCTGCAGGTTTTGTATTGGACCATAAAATCGCTACAGGTTGAAAATCAAGATGAAGTTTTTCAGCGGTAATACTCTCCATATCATCCCTCGTAAATTTCGAATAATTATCTAATCTCGCTGAAAGTTAGATTATCCTTCTCATTCAAATAGTTACGGAAAAATTTTAGTTTTTAATTTTTTAGTTTTATGAATTTAATTTGAGTACAAATAATTGAGAATTATTCTTCTATATGGATGATTGATGATGGACAGAGATTTGCGGCCTCTTTCGCACAATTCTCCAAATCTTGGGGGGGAATACCTTCACCAATATTTCCATTAAAGCGAAATTTTTCAATTATTTGACTAAACGTATCATCAGGATTTTGTTCGAAAAATGTCGGGCATGTCTCATAGCATGTGCCACAACTTACACAATCGGAACGATCAATGATAACCTTCATACTAGTCCCTTATTTACATCTCTTTTTATTAAATAAATCTGGGCGTAATCTCCTAAAAAACATGTCAATTATGCGTTCATTCAAGTAACAACAGAGCAATAGATACTATATCACTGTGAATGACTTTTCCGTATTCCTTGTTTTTACAAGGGATCGTTTGAAGCTCCCACCCAGCATTCTTCGCCGTAGCAAATACATCCATACCTGCTGCTTCCATACTTGGACGAACCATATCCATGTGCCTACATTTTCTGCGGATACTCTCATCTACAACACCTTCGCACTCTTCAGCAACACACTCCTCGCAATAAATACACGGATATCCGCCAAATGCGAATGCTTTGTAAAACCCATCGTAGAAAGCTGTCTTTTCAAGCATGTGGGTGGTTGTGTTCACCCATAGAATTAGATCTTTATAAAAATGATGGAAATCTTCTGGTAGATCATCTCCCGTAAATTTCGGGTGGCCAGGAACACCATCAAATCTAATAAGGAGCCCTGTATGGTATTCCTTAACCATTCGTTTTGTTTCTTCTGGTGAAGGAGCATAAGGTGGACATCCTAGATGTTTTGCGTATCCTTTGCACCCATACCGGCACTTAAACCGAACCCATTGCGAGACAATTATATCTGTGACCGTAATCTGTTTTGCAACAGCCCCTTTTTCCCATGCGAGACTCTTGAGTTTTGATATTTCGGTTTTAATGGTCGGCACCACAACACACTCCTGTATTGAGAGGATGCGGGTGAAACTCAATAAATGTTTCCTGTCAAATATGTTTTTTCCTAAAACATAGATAGAACTAATATCAATGGTGTGTGCATGGAAAAATCGAGTGGCTGTATTGTCTGCGGGAAGGAACTTACATATCTTGAGATCCCAAAACGTGCAAAATGCGTATATTGTAGTGATGTGCAGGATACTTCTACACTCTGTGTAAACGGACACTTTGTTTGCGACCGCTGCCACAGATTACCGGCGGAAGATGTTATCGAAAAATATTGTACAACGACAACTATACTAGATCCTATTGCCATCGCTCAAACCCTAATGAAAAATCCAACAGTAAATATGCACGGTCCCGAACACCATTTCCTAGTACCTGCAGCACTCATTGCCGCCTATTATAATGTTAAAGGAAACTTGGATACAAAAGTCCAGAAAATTGGGCAAGCACGGCAGAGAGCAGAAATGATAAAAGGCGGTTTCTGTGGATTTCTTGGTGATTGTGGGGCCGCGGTTGGAACCGGAATTTTTCTCTCGCTTATCACAGGAGCTACCCCGCTCTCACGAGAAGAATGGAAACTCTCCAATCTCATCACTGCAAAAAGTCTTGAAAAGATTGCCATGCATGGTGGTCCGAGATGTTGTAAGCGCAATTCGTTTCTTGCTATCCGATCAGCTGCTGACTTTACTCGAGAAAACCTTGGTATCGTTATGCCAATTACAACACCAATTACGTGCCAATTCTCCGCCCTAAATAAGGAATGCTTGACAAAAGATTGTCCCTTTTATCTGGACTGATCCCAGACCCCGTCTTGACCACCTCTTTTTTCAATGATCCTTTTCACAACGAGACGCGAACTACAGAGCTCATCATCCCCATATTTTCCAATTCGTATAATCTGGGGAGAAAGCCCGCGTGAAGTAAGCTGTTGCCTGAGTTTTTCCTCATCAAAATGCTGATTAAATCCGATTGTGATCACTGCAGGACGGATATCTTCAATTGGATGGAACATATCCGTTTTATCTCCAAGGATTGCATGATCAACACATCGAAGGGCTGCAACAATCCTGCGACGTTGTTCTTCGGGGATGATTGGATGGGGTTTATGCTTCACATTAGCGTCTCGTGCAACAATAACATAGAGCTCGTCGCCCAGTTTTTTCGATTGTTCCAGATAGAAGAGGTGACCTGGGTGAATGATGTCAAATGTACCTGTTGCAACAACTCTCTTCATGCAATCACATCAATCTTACAAAGCTGACCATCAACAGTAAAGCAACGCCAGTTGGTATTGTTATATGGATAACCAATAATGATATGGTATCTCCCGGTTCTGGGAAAGAAACGGACATCGGCATCCGAAGGGAGAAGCATGCCGTTTGGATGGCTGTGACAACTACCTGCTATGTGAGTGGATAGTGGCATCATATCAAATAGCAGGGATGCCGAAGATTCACCTGTCACCGTCCCTGGGAGCAAGTTAACTTCATCAATAACCCCCTTGTTCTCTTTCAAAATGGCAACAAATTCGTTAGGATGGGCATCGCGTCCCATTTGAAAGAGGAGATCAAGAAGTTCTCCCTTAATCCCGTGGATGGTCATGCTGTACTTAGATCGTGTGTTTGTCCGCAAAAAACTCTCGCAAAAAGAAAATTATTAAAAAATAATATAGCAACGGTAGTCTATCGCCAATAAAATTAGTAAATTAACATAAGTACCTAATCGTCACTTTTTACCAGCAACTTTAATGACATGGTATCCGAATTGCGTCTTGATTGGACCAATGGCTTTTCCAACATCAGCAGCAAATGCAGCTTGTTCAAATTCTGGGGCCATCTGTCCTTTACCAAACCAGCCAAGGTCACCACCATTTTTGCCAGATGGACAAGAAGAGAACCTGCGAGCAACTTTAGCAAATTCTTCGCCATCATTGAGACGTTTCATAATCTTCCGGGCATCATCCTCACTTTTTACAAGGATATGAAAAGCTCGTACCTGGGTGGTCATACAAAGAATGTCAGCGATAGGATATAAAAGAGTTAATGAAATTGGGTTCGCTTTTGAATATTACTTTAAAATTCCCCATCCTGTTCGAAACTTCTACCTAAACGAATCGCCAGCTCTGCTTTGTACAATTCTCTTCCCAGATAAGCGGCATGGTCGAAAAGCGACACATCATTATTCTTCAAGATTGTAAAAAATACATCTTGCCACCGTTTCCCTCTGACTGCACGTCCATTTATTACTGCAACTATTGTATCTCCTTCGATTCCTATACGGAAGTTGCCTTTTGGGTCGTACTCAATCTCATTTGTCATGGGTTTGGCCGGATTAATACTATCGTACTCGAGTGGTGGTTCGCGTCGGCGCCGTTTCTCTTTGAGTTTGAGCAAATCAATTCCAAGGTCCTTGGGATAGGGCCGGTTGTGCATAAGTGTCATCATCTCAGTTGCCCTCCGCATCTCGCTGATCGACCCTTGGGTCTTGTCAGAGTGTTCACTCGTAAAAATAATCGATACTCCAACCTCCATTGCAATACCTCCGAGTAAAGCGTTAATTCCAACAGAGTCTGCATCGAAAAGCTCGACCACATTGCCCGCTCCAAAGAAGATAGGATAAATCGATTTCTTGAATTTTTTTAGGGCGGAAACGAACCCGGAGCCCACAGGCTGAAGAAGTGGATCAATTATGATACATTTGATACCGGCCTTCTTTGCAAGGTTGATGTTGTGGAGGAGTGTCTGGTCATCTGGAACTATTACAGCAGCTGCACCAGCTTTGGCGACCATCTTTCCAACAATAGGGATGTTTTTGGATTGGAGCGATAACACAAGATCTACACGTCCGAGCGCTACCGCTATAAGCGACGGATCCTGAGTATCAATAGAAAGTGGCCGGTCAATATCTTCAACTGCTGTAAAAACACGTTTCACATCTTTCGGTGTTGCATCGAACCCAAACCCAAGATCGACAATGTCTGCTCCTGCATTAAAAAACCGCTCTACATCTCCATGTATGTCTTCTTGCCGATGTGCATCCATTATCTCGGCAAGCACTTTCATTCTTGATGTTCCACCAATCTTTGTGCCGCGGATTATGTAATCAAAAGCGGCCGCCATTTCAAGCGTATTGATATGTTGGTATGCTTCTGCTGCTCTCTTTACTGTAAGGAAGTCATCTGCGGGAATCGACCGGGAAAGTGTAATAGTATCGAGAAGTGGAAGGACTAACTCAAGATCTGCCGCATGTCGTGGTCCACGATATATGGGCACACCAGTCTCCCGTTCGATCTGTTCGAAAGATGCGGTACACATACCAGAAACGATTACCATATCGTACTTCTCTTTTTTTATCAACAAATGGAGCTGATGCGGTGTAAGAAATGATGCAATCTCTCCTGTCACAACCACATCCATATTAAAATCTTTGGCAGCTTTCCGAACGATTGTTTCTGTAGCGGAACCTGTTGGAAGGAGAATGCGCATAAGTTTCCTTAATATCCGATAGATAAAAAAGATATGATCTAATGCTGACCTGCGATCTCCACGTTCACACCAATTTTTCAAAGGATGGTGAGAGTAGCGTGGAAGAGATCTTACGACGAGCTGAAGAGGTTGGTCTCGACGCTATAGCGATCACGGATCACGATACCATCGACGGAGCAAAAAAAGCGCTCACTTGTAAAACGTCAGTAGTTGTTATTCCGGGGATAGAAGTCTCCACAAAACAGGGACATTTGCTTATCCTTGGAGTCACTGAACTTATCCCATCTGGACTCAATGTGGGAGACACTGTCGCAATCGCACACAGACTTGGTGCAGTTCTCATTCTCCCCCATCCTTACCATGTTTGGCGTCATGGAGTTGCAAGGAAAGGAAAGGTAGGTATGGTAATCGTTGACGCCGTTGAAGCGTTCAACAGCCGATATATTGTTGGGTCGGCGAACCGGAAGGCTGCACGAATTGCTCGTCGCCTTGGTAAACCCTGTGTTGGTGGGAGCGACGCTCACAATGCTCGCTTTGTGGGTTTTGGCAGGACGTTTATTGATGCTGAACCGACTGTCCCGGCAATCCTACAGGCAATAAGAGAAGGGAAAGTATCTAGCGGCGGACGCAAGACGCCGCTGCGAACATATACACGGCAATCATTGAAAAGTACGTGGAGAAAGATTGCACGATTAACACGGCGCATGCGTCTGAAATGAGGCTTGCATTTCGTATTTCATATATCGGAACACGGTTTTTTGGCTCCCAGATGCAGGCATCTCACCGCACAGTCGAAGGTGAATTTGTTGCTGCATGTCGACGTCTCGACCTTTTTGCGGATTTTCGAGAAGCGGGTTTTTTGTCAGCGGGACGTACTGACCGTGGTGTTCATGCAAGGGGGCAGATTGTTGCTTTTTCGACAGAATATCCTGAACGTGCTCTTTCAGCTCTGAACATACAGCTTCCACCAGATTGCTGGTGTACAGGATATGCTGATGTTCCAGTCACTTTCCATCCGAGATACGATGCAAGATCTCGCACCTATCGCTATTATTTTGCAGCGCCTCCTGGAGATATCGATAAGATAACTCGAGCAGTTGGGCAATTCTCTGGTAACCACAACTTTACCAACTTCGCCCGTGTAAAAGACAAAAATCCATACCGAACAATCCTTTCAATTAAGCTTGGAGAAGATCGTGGGTATGTTTTCCTAGAAGTAACGGCAGACAGTTTCCTCTGGCATCAGGTACGGAGCATGGCAACTGCTCTCTTGCAGATAGGAACAGGTCAGATGGATGAGGGAACAATTGCGGCACTGCTTGAACACGAGGTGGAACATGCTATCCCACCAGCACCAGCTGAAGGCCTTATCCTCTGGGATACAGAGTGCGGAATTACATTCACACCAATGCTAGCTGATGACCGAAGTGTAATGTATCTTGACCAACTGCGTCGACATCACGCTCTGATGGAACGGGTTTGTGCAGCTCTAGGTAATTCTGGGAATAACGATGAACGCAATTGAGACCCGTGATTTAACCAGATATTATGGAACACTGCGTGCAGTTAACCGGCTTACTCTATCAGTTGATAGAGAAGTGTTTGCGCTATTGGGTCCTAATGGGTCTGGTAAAACTACAACCGTCCTGATGCTCACCACGCTCCTACGACCTACAGAAGGTTCAGCGACTGTTTCAGGACATGATATTGTGAGAGACGGTGAAAAGGTTAGACGATCCTTGAGTTACGTCCCTCAAGACATGGCGGTCGACATCAAACTCACAGGTCGTGAAAATGTTCTGCTATACGCTAGACTTTACGGGATAAAAAATCCGAAAGACCGTATCGATGAATTGCTGGCAATGATGCAGTTAACAGATCGGGCCGACGATCTTGTCAAGACCTATTCAGGAGGAATGCGTCGACGGCTCGAACTCGCTCAAGCCCTAGTACATGAACCAGAAGTACTTTTCCTTGATGAACCAACTCTTGGTCTCGACGTTGCCGCTCGGTCGACGATTTGGGAACATATAACGGCGCTGAAAAAGGGTGGTATGACGATATTTGTCACCACACATTATATGGATGAAGCTGACCGTTTCTGCGACCGTGTTGGTATCATCAGTAAAGGAACACTCCTTGCACTTGATTCACCCCAGACATTAAAATCCCGTTTGGGTAATGATGTAATAACTGCACGTATAGATGGAGAATTCAAAGATCCTGATCTCGAAGGAGTCAAACTATTCTCATTCTCAAACAACGAGGCATCATTTCTTACAGAGAAAGGTCGTGAGGCACTCCCCCACCTCGCCGACGCTTTCACTAAAACCGGGGTTATAGTAAGATCACTTGCACTGCGTGAACCCACATTGGACGACGTTTTCCTACACACGGTTGGCAAAGTTGAAGAGCCGATGGGGTTCGACCAAACCAAATTCAGGACCATGTTGCGGAGGAGAAAATGAGAGGTGTCGTTTATTATATTGAGAGAGATCTCCTGCGGTGGATAAGGGGCAAAGTCAACGTAGTATCCTCGCTTGCGATGCCTGCCGCATGGCTTATTTTTGTAGGTCTCGCACTACCGATAAAATTTACTGATAATTATCTTGACTTCATTACCCCGGGAATACTTGTCATGACAATGCTCTCTGCAGGTCTATCTGGTGGGACTTTACTGATGTTTGATAAAATTCTTGGGTTTCTCAATAAGTTTCTTGCTCTCCCGTCCCCGCGAGAGGATATCCTTTTCGGCAAAATACTCTTTACAAGTCTTCGCGGTCTAATCCAGTCAACTATTATTCTCGTCATCGCAGTTCTTATTGGTGCGACAATTTATAGCCCAGTCCAATATGGATTCACGTACTTGATCCTATTCCTGTTTGGTATGCTACTGTCTGCATTCTCAACAACTCTTGCTCTCTTTCTCGAAGATCACGACTCCTATGCAGCCGTAAACGCGATGATTTCTATGCCGCTATTCTTCACATCGAGCGCTTTGATGCCCTACAGCGTCATGCCGTCTTGGTTGCGGTTTGTTGCATCTCTCAATCCGCTCAGCTTTGCAATTGATGCAATACGTGCTGTTAATACAGGGGCTCTCCCCATTCAACAGATCGTTTCACTTGTTGTTCTTTGTATTCTAATAACTGGCATCAGCACGCAAGTTTTCCGGAGGATGACAGTTCAAATTTAACCAGATTCTTTGTGAGCGAATCTCTGACATTTTTACACCTGTTGAATGCTTTTTAATAACCCTATATCCTATCATCCATTATGGAGAATGTACCCACCTCAACTCTGAAATCAAAAGACGAAGTAAAGGCGATGCTTAAGGATTATTTAAACGCAGTTGATGTTGAAATTGCTCAGGAAATTGATGATAAAGACACTTTTGGATTTTTATTGAAATTCGGAAATTTTCCAATCCTTCTTGAAAACCAAAAAGATTCCCAATATTTCACTGTCGCATTCCAGATCACCCTTTCAGACAACGCCGCAATTAAAATGCTAAATGATTTCTATAAAAATCAAGACCACAAATTTATTTTTGACCTGACTCAGGTATTTACCTCTCCACTTACAGGTTTTAGTCGGGTCATTGAAAGTGGGCAAGTTATCGGTTTTACTGTCCTGAAAAATATTTATCCATTCCATCCTGGCTTCACAATTAAGGATTTAGATGAGGCGCTCCAAGCAGTCGTCAGCGTCGGAGATAGAGGTGTTGCATTTCTAAAATCTGTGATGGGCCAAAATGTCATCGATCATATGCCCCCTCTACCACCAACGGAACCGGGACCAATGTACGAATAATCCAATCACCGTACAGGGGACTTACAATCCAATGTTCGTCATTTTATATCAGCATTTAGTAATGGGGTCTTGCCAAGATATGAAGAGAAACTCAAGTAATGTAAAAAAACAAAATTTGAATAGCCATTTGATTTCCCCCATCGTAAATGCTCTAATTTTTATTAATGTTAAGAATTCGGGTCATTTGGGTATCCTGGTTTTATTATTTCAAAAATTGAATGCTTATTCACGATAAAAACAGAAGGACACATGGAGAAAAGTCCGGAGATCATTGGCGTTGGCTTTGGTAAGGGTCGTATTGAATCTCTTACAGATGGCATTTTTGCATTCGGTATGACTCTCCTTGTTTTAGGTGCCGGGTATCCCTTTACAATCAATACTCTTGCAAAAATGTCTGCCCATGATATATTAATTAATTCAATTCCAGATGTCATTCTCTATGCGATCTCGTTTCTAATACTCGCAACATTCTGGGTATCTCATCACACTCAGTTTCATCATATAAAATATATTGATCGAAAGTTACTCTGGTTGAACATTATCCTCTTAAAGATAAATAATTCGTGAGCGTTTAGTATTATTTTTTATTCTTTTTTAATGGATTTTTGATAAAATGTTATAGTTACTCCGAATGCATATACGGTAAAACCTAGACAAAATATAGTAACTCCAGGTGCAATATTTTGAAAATACAAAATAATTCTTTCAAGAATACCAATATCATGACTTGTAAACTAGATACTGTAAAAAACTTCAACAACCATTACGAATGCACCAAAATACATAATTTTAAAGCCCTTATCTTTTAGGTCATTCGGATCATCAATATAATTCATATTTCTTTCATGATATTTTTTAAAAAAAGAAATAATTGACATAATAAAAATAATTACATTGAGTAATATATGTTTTGTTGCGCGTTACCATGTATCAATATTTTCACTGTATGTATATTGTGATAACCGTTGTATTCATACAACGTATATTTTAGGCTCGGAATTGAAATTCAAATCTTTATTGTGGTTTTCGAGAATGCTTATATAGGGACTGGATGAAGTCTCTTTTAGCCTGCAAACAGGAAAAGGAACGTGAGATTATGGAACAAAACACATCGAAGAATCCCTCGGGTTATACCCGGGAAGAAATCAAGAATGCACTCGTTGAAGTGCTAGAGGAAAATCCAGATATTTTTGAAGCATTTATGAAGGTAAAGAAACCATGACTGAAAAAAGAGCGATCCTAACATTGGATATAACCGATTATTGTATTGACCAAATGGAATTATCACAAAAAAAACACGATTTACTAAAAGGACATGAGAAGGAAGAGAACTTTGAAATTCTCAAAGAATGGATTGAATCGGGATATGAAGAGTCCAGAGGCTTTTTCAAAGCCCACCTTCTAAAGGAAATTGATAAAAAAATTACTGAAAAACTTTTTGAATATTCAGAATCACGTCTTGGTAAATCTACTGGGAAAAAGAGGAAAATAGATACTTATCTTTAAATTTCCCTTTTTTTTGAATATTTTGGAAGAGAATTAATATTACCTAGTAAATGAATGGAGGCAATATGGAAATAAAATATTTATTTGTCGTCATCTGTCTGATGTTGCTTATCTTCCCAGTTACCGCGTATTCGCACCATCATGGAATACACGGTTTATCATCACACAATGAGATACGACCTTGCGATCCGCATCAGTCTCAATGTTACGTCTGTAATGGCCAAGTGGTAAACCAACATTTTATGTGTATTGGGCGTGAGTATAGGAGATTATATTTTCAACCCTGAGATGTGTCCGATAAGTTAATTCCTCCTAGAATGCACGGTTTCATCTTAAAGGTGGTTGATTTTCATTCAATAAATCCCAAATTTTTTCGTATTGTTTTTGTAATTCTTGAAATTGTTTATTATTACTTTCAAAGCTAATGCTCATAATCATAAAAGAAAAACCCATAGATATCACAAATCCGATTAAAAACGATTTAAGTTCCGTTTGAAAACTATTTGACAAAAATCCTGCGCTCAGACCAATAAATACGAATATAATCCCACCAACCAAAAAAAAGGTATTCATTTCTTGTTTGTTCATTACTGTTCACTAAGATAAGTAACTATTTTAGTATTATGCGAGGAGCATCCATCAGTATTGTGATTTCCAAAGGACAGCAAGCAGATGCAGAAAATTAATTAATACTCATTATTCATTTTACTACGATGATAGTTTATAATCAGACGCTTTACGTTTTTACCGGTCTTGCTGTTTATTTAGATATTATTGTAAGTTTTATTATTGGATATTATTTTGGAAAATTGAAGTTCGGAATTTATTTTGTTATAGGGTGGTTTATATCTGGTGCAATTCTTTATGGAGCAATTTCAACGATTTTTCAAATTAATCTATAAGTCTTGACAAAATTGCTTGATGAAATGCCCATTATCATTGATCGATAAATAGTTGATTAATAAAAAATTATTATTTTGATTTTTCTCTCCGATTAGGAAATGCTACTTGGGGTCTCCTAACAACAAATGAGGCATCAAGATTTTTTACCATTTTTTTTACTATTCCAACAGGAATACCCAAAGCCATCATTTCAGCTGGAAGAATATAGTTTTGGGTTGGGTCTTGCGGTCCCATGAAGGCAGTATTTTTCGGAGTGTTCTCTGCCATGCCTGCTGGAAAAGTAATGAAGGTAGAACATGCTGATCCCCATGGAACAATCACTGGTGAGAATGGATCATCACGGTCAAAATGGACAAGGGCCGCCATATTCCTAATCTGTTCACCATAACCAAAACAACAGATAGAACGAACGCCGGGATCGTGATCAGGTACTGCTTCACATGCTTGGATGATGAGATACTTTCCCAGTGGAGATATTTTGCCCGATACCTTGTTACATCTATCCACCATTTCAGGACTAGATTTCAGGAATTCTGCAGCCCCGCCACGGACATCCTTCCTTCCCGTAGAAATAAAATATTTTATGTCTTCTGGAACGGGAATAAACCCAACATGGTAGAGCCCCCCCAAACAACACCCCTCAGGTGAGTCAGCACTCACATAGATAGCCGATACATCTTTTTTTGTCGCCATCTGATAGAGAGACACGGCAAAGCATCGGTTTACATCCGAAAGGTGGGTTGTTCCAATGGGTAAGGTTTCAGACCCATACACAGCCAGTGGTCTTGCTGTAAGTCTGAACGCTGATGACAGGCGCTCCCCGATTTCCTTGAATGTAAATTCAGTCATTTTAATCAAACCAAATCTAATATGCTGATCTAGATCTTCTATTGAACGATCACTCTCATTTGCTTTATTTCATCCACCCCATCTGAACATACCAGTCATATTCATGAGCAAATTTATCTTTATTATACTTCACAAGTTGGCAGAAATATTCCCGTTTCTGCTTGTGAATCTCATCCTGTTCGGGATATTTGTGCTCACCACGAATTGACTGAGCTAATTTTATTCCAAGATCATATGCTTGCTTCTCAGTTTTTTGCAGTGCGAGCGGATCCCTACCAATAGCGACGCCAACTCCTCCAACAACAGTTGCACCAAGTGTGGTAAGCACACGGTTCATGTATCCTACAACCTCATCCTGACCACTGCCACCTGCAGTGCAGACTGAACAACCGTATTTTCCTGTAAACATCTGGCAGTGAATGGCGTCAGCAACACGATCAAAAACAGCTTTCATTGGTGCTGGTACTGAATCAATATAGTTAGGTGCACCAAGAACGATTCCATCAGAATTCGTCATTTTATCAAAAAGATCTGAGAAATCGTCGATTAAAGTGCACTCCCCCTTTGCATAACATGTGCCACAGGCAGTACAAAAATCGATTTTCAATTTGTAGATATCCACAAGTTCGGTTTGTGCACCTTCTTGCTCCGCACCTTTCAATACGGCTTTAACAAGCTTTAGGGTGTTACTCTCTTTACCTTTGGGACTTGCATTTAATCCAATCACTTTCATGGGACACAACTTCTTGTAACTTCTTGTAAAAAGGGAATCAGAGAAGAAAGAAGATAAGGTTATTGATAATACGATTTGCTTCTTTTTAATCCAAGTATATTCTCTCTAACCATCATGACAAATTGTTTAGTGTTAGTCAGGTTTTCCGCTTTTTTACTGCGTTATCATAAACTAACCAATTCTTCTCCCAATCCGGGTTCTTGGTTTTAAGCATAGAGAGAACTTTCCCCTTTATGTCTTGAGTAGTAATTCCATCTTTTGCAATCTTCTCAATATCTTTAGCGATAGTTCTCGCATAGTCAATTGGTGCTCCAGTTTTTACAGCACTAACGACAACCTTTTCAAGAACGAATAGTTCTGTTCGTCCATCCCTTTTCTTTACCATGACCATTTGTGATCACCAATGACTCCATAATCTTTTGAAATTATATAAATTTCTCTCATTTTTGTTGTTAGCCACAATAGTTAATGAACAAAGAAAGACCAATCGCAGCTTAATGGAATTCAATCTTTACAAAAACAGATGGTGACGTTTTATGCTTTATCGGAAGATGAAAAAAGCCGAACCCAATCTGTCAGTTCTAGGGTTTGGGTGCATGCGACTTCCAGTTCTTGAAGATGGACATATCAATGAACCTTTAGCAAAGAAGATGGTAAGATACGCAATTGACCATGGTGTAAACTACGTTGATACGGCTTACCCTTATCATAATGGCGAGAGCGAACCGTTTGTGGGCAGAGCGCTTTTGGACGGGTATCGTAAAAGAGTTAATCTTGCAACCAAACTTCCGAGCTGGCTGATCAAATCCCGTGAAGATATGGACAAATACCTAAATGAACAGCTCGAACGCTTACAAACCAATCATATCGATTTCTACCTTGTCCATGGTCTCACGAAACCGTTCTGGGAGAATCTTTCATCACTTGGTTTTACAAAATTCCTTGATGACGCTATTGCCGATGGAAGGATTCGATATGCGGGCTTCTCGTTCCATGATCAATTGAAATTATTCAAGAAGATCGTAAAAGCCTATGAATGGACCTTCTGTCAAATCCAGTATAACTTCATGGACGAAGACTATCAAGCGGGAACTAAAGGACTTGAATACGCAGCAAAAAAAGGAGTGGGGGTTGTAGTCATGGAACCTATTCGTGGAGGGGCATTATCTACCGAAATACCCACAATCCGCGAAATCTGGAATCGAACTGCTATTCGACGTTCTCCCGCTGAGTGGGCGCTTCGATGGGTCTGGAACCATCCTGGGGTAACAGTCACTCTCTCAGGGATGTCCACGTTTGATCAGGTTGTTCAAAATGTAGCGTCTGCGGATAATGGACTGCCAAACTCGTTAACAAAAAAAGAGCTCTCACTTATTAAAGAAGTCAAGGATGAGTATAAAAAAAGGATAGAAATTCCTTGTACAGGTTGTAAGTACTGTATTCCCTGTCAGTCAAATGTAAATATCCCAGAATGCTTCGAATTATTTAACCAAGCACATATTTATGAAACGAAGGACACATCGGCTCATTTCTATGACATGATGTGTGGGGGTTTCCTAACAGGAATTCCTGCGTATGCTTCACAGTGCCAAGAATGTGGTGAATGCGAAGAAAAATGTCCGCAGGGTCTCCCTATACGAGACAATCTGAAAAAAGTCGCAGCATATTTTGGAAAATAAAAACGGGATATGAATTAATATGTTATTTGGAGAATCCAGTCAATAAGGGCAGAGGTCCCTTCAGATTTAGGTTCTATATAGTCGAAATAGTTCAAAAATTAATTTTGTGGATTGTGAGTTTTATTGCGATGAAAAAGATCACAGCATTCATAAAAGGGAGAGTTCAGGGGGTAGGATACCGGTATTATGTGACCAACTGTGCGCAAGAGATTGGGATTTGTGGCTATGTGCGTAACAAGGAAGATGGTTTGGTCGAAGTAATTGGGGAAGGTGACGAGAACTCCCTTCAAGAATTTATCCGTCAATTGCACGCTTCGGAGGATTCTGTTATTCATGTTGATGACATAACGGTAATCTGGGCAGATTCTTCTCGTGAATTCAAAACATTTGGGATACGTTGGTAATGAGGAAAGAATTGATAACTACAGTTGATCTAAAAGTTGCTCGTTCAATTCAAAATGAGCTGCGGAATCAATGTATTTTTAAAAAAATAATTGAAACGAATGAAATAACATATGTTGCGGGAGCTGATGCCTCATATACTAAAGATAACGTTTATGCAGTCATAGTCGTAATGACCTTCCCCGATCTCGAATTGGTAGAAAAGGTGTGTGCTGTACAGCCCATCTCTTTTCCGTATATTTCTGGGCTTTTATCGTTCCGTGAAGGACCAGCTATTGTTGAAGCTTTTTTTAAACTTACATTTTCACCGGATCTTATTTTTTTGAACGGCCAAGGATATGCCCATCCCCGTAGAATCGGCATTGCGAGCCATGTGGGTGTCATTCTTGATGTGTCAACAATTGGCGTCGCAAATCATCTCCTCACAGGAACAGCAACAGTGCTTGGTGAACGGCAGGGATCAAAATCTCCCATACAAGACAAAAATGAAATTATTGGTATGGCTGTTAGGACAAAAGAAGGTGTCAAGCCAGTTTATATCTCGGCTGGGCATAAGGTGGATCTTCCACAAGCAGTTGACCTTGTGTTCCGAACAATTACAATTCATCGATTTCCAGAACCTCTCTGGCACGCCGATCGACTCTCACGACAGTGTCGGAAAGACTCATCGGTATGAGCGACAGATTACCAGAATAATACTGAATATAAACACATACAATCAATGCAAAAGATGTGATCAACTTAATTTTTACCGTCTTTTAGACAATGCGTAAATTGCACAATGAGATCCAAATTTACCGGCGATTTTTACTGTTTTTAGTTCTTTAATGACAAAATATGGGGAAAAAAGATCCTGTAATTCAGACTCCGAGGAGAAATAGAGTACTGTTCCAAGCTGTGTTCTGCGGATTTTTCCTATGCCACCAAATTGAGGATCTTTTTCGCTAAAACAAACTGAAAAGTAATGGGCTTTGGCCTTCAAGATTTTATGCACATTTTTAACGTATTTTTCTCGGTCTTCGGGCATTATATGGTGTAAAAGTTCCCAGTCATATGCAAAGTCAAATGTTTCTTTCACGTTGTGCAAATCACCAAGTAGATCAGCGACAATAAAATTGCAATCGACTCCTCTTTTTCGTGCATTCTCCTTTGCGATCTTTATTGCAGTAGGTGAACTATCGACTCCGGTTACTTCAAACCCTTTACTTGCTAAGTATATTGCATAATTACCAACACCACATCCAAGATCAACCGTTTTGCATGGCCGAATATTCTCTTTTCTGACCAGCTCAACGAGTTCATTTGGTGGTGTTTCAATGTTCCAAGGGATTTTATCTAGAGGTACCTTTTGATAAATTTTATCAATATCAACAGGTTCCATTGAATACCCCACATTAGAATGATCGGATTAGTATACTCAGATAAACTCTACCTTGGTTGTATCCAACTCATTATTAAAACATCATTCCTAGACACTTCATTTTTTAATTACACTCTTTCGGTATAAGTCTTCAAGTTCGGCAAGATTATTTATGGGCATTGGGATAACTCGGGATTCATTTTTCATAATTGCTCTTGCCAATTCTCTAAAGATTCTTGCCTCGTTAGAATTGGGAGAATGATCCACAACGGGTTTGCCTTCGAGCTCACAAGCTTGGATTACATTGCTCCTAGGGACAAAATCGACAAAGGTGCATCCTAATCTTTTGGCAAATTCCGGAATAACTGCGTGCTCGAACGCTTCATCGCCGTTACTGTTGCAGATTATTCCGGCAAGTCCGGTGTCACCCCGACGGGCGAGACGCTGAACTGCCCGGGCAATGTTATTTGCCGCATAGATGCTCATGAATCCGCCGGAACAGATGAGGTAGATCTCCTTTGCGAAGCCTTCACGAATGGGCATTGCAAACCCTCCACATACAACGTCTCCGAGCACATCATAGATCGCAATATCAATTTTGTACGTTTCAAACGCTTTCAGGTCTTTTAGTATCTGCAGCGCTGTCAGCACGCCCCGCCCGGCACAACCGACCCCCGGCTCTGGCCCTCCTGCCTCGACAAGGTAGATCCCGCCTGGCGATTTGAAAACGATATTGTCAAGTTTGATCGCATATTCATCTTTCCCGACCCTCAGCTGTTCCCGGTGCTCTTCCAGAACTGCGGGAATAAACCGCCCCCCGGAAAGGATCCTTGTCGAATCTCTCTTGGGATCGCAGCCGACCTGCATGACCGTGTGCCCCATCTCGTTTAAAGCCGCAGACAGGTTTGAGGCGATCGTACTTTTCCCGATGCCCCCTTTTCCATAGATTGCGATCTGTCTCATATGTTCGTTCACCACTTCGCCTCGTATCTTCTCTCTTTTGAACGCCACCCCATCGTCCACTCGTTCTGGACACATTCGAAAAGATTCAGGATACCAGTATACCCAAAGTATTCCCTATTAATCATCCTGAACTGGCGCATTATTCTCACCACCTCGACAACATACGCCACAGGAAGCCCCTTGCTGGCATGCCGTTCGATCGTGCTTCCGAATATGACCTTCGGCTTTACCTCAAGTAAGCTCCTTCTCGTCTTATACACGTCCGTGCCATAAACTACCTTCGGGTTAAGCTTAAGACTTTTCAGTTCCTGTTCCAGCAGATCTCGGACCGTACGCTGGGAGGTGTACAGGGCAACGAGTTCTGGTGTCATCTCCATCTCCTCGGTGACAAACCGGACCAGCGGGATCCCGACCGTCGCATCGGCAATGATCGCGGCAGGAGTCCGGTACAGGAAGCGCGCCATCGGCATCTTGCGCCGGCATGTTGCCATCACCATCCGCTCGCCTTCCGCAACCATAACCTCCGCTGTTTTCAGCGCATCGAACCGCTCCCCAAGCGCCGTCAGCCAGCGCTGCGTGTTGGTCATTCCGATGGGCAGGGGTATCCCCCTACAGACCTGTTTGATGCCATAGGTCTCAGAAAGATAATCCGCTGCTTTCTGTCCGGCGTCATGGCTTAGCAAGAGGGATGTTTCGGCAGATGCTGCATTCTCAATGTCGGAAAGGGGAGTCCTGTGGGTGAGCGTGGCAACAACCCGGACGCCCATCTGGGAAAGGATCTGTCGTACCCAATCCAGGTCTGCAATCCACGTTGGGTTGGCGTTCGCGCCGGGGGCGATAAGGCAGACCGTGCCCGGGATCTTTTCAACATCGTTCTTTACCAGTCTTTTTAAGATCGTATCCAGCGCGATGTCTATGCCGTCGTACTGCGACCCCCTGAACCCGGCGCACGGGACCGGAACGAGCCGGAACCTCACCTCCGGCTGCAGGGCCTCGCATACGGCAACGATGTCGTCGCCGACAATCTCGGGCCCGCACGCACTGATCACGAACAGGGTGGAGATGGGGAGATCCTTTGCGTCCCGGATCGTACGGGCAAGAACGTCCTCACCGCCGTGCACGATCTCGTCCACGCATAATTTGGTACAGAGTGTCATCGTCTCCATGTAATCGCATTCCTGCGAGGCAAATGCATTATTGACAAGGTAATCGCATCCCTGCGGTGAATGGGCGAGCAGGGCGGAACCAGAGACCCCCAGTGCTGTTTGGGCGGCACCGTTGAATGCACACCGGAGGTACGGGTCTGTGCATGTATCAGCAAACTGGGGTGCCGCCCCGGCCACCTCGTTATCGTGTCCTGGTTCCATAGAGCATCCCCCTGAACAAGCGCGACCGCGGGAGGTCTTTGTTCTCCAATGCCTGCCTGACCAAGGCAGCGATGTTCTCAATTCCCCGAAAACCGTACTGGGGCTGGAACGCTGGGTTCATGAGTGTTAAGTTCACCACCGGGCAGGGAGGGAACCGTCCAGCGTTTCCAAAAAAGATCACGTTATCATACTCCTTCACAATCGCCTCCAGCTCATCCTCGGTCTCTTTTGATGAGCGGAAGGTCCCCAGCCGGAAGAGTCCTTTTGTAAGGATAATCTCCGGATTGACACCGGTCTCTAACAGGAACTTGATGCTTGGCATCCGCTCCTTGATCGTATACGGGTGGACGTTGATAACGACAGGGTGTGCACCGAACTCTGCCGCCATCCGTGCAAGTGAGAGCGCCCGTATCGGCCCGGGAAATTCTGATATCTCGATGATTGCGGTCTTTCCCGAGAGGGCCTGCCTCAGGTAGGCAAGGTCAGGCTTTACCTTCTGGATCTCTCGCGCAATCACCTCCAGCGCTTTCTTCTCCATGCCAAGAGGCGTTGCTACCCCAAGGAGCCATTCCTTTGTGGCCTCAGGCCCGTAGGGTTGCCCGGTCTTGCTATAAGGGATGCCGTACCGTTCCTGCATTAAGTCGCCCAGCTTCTGCCCCCAGTCATAGCACCACGAGGCATTCAGTTCGACCTCCCGTGCATGTTTAATTTGCTCAACTGTACATCCTCCTGCGATAATGGCGTTTATCTTTATTCCGACTTCACCAAGGAGCCTTTCGATCTCATCCATGTCCCAGTTGAACTCCGTGGGGGAAGGGCCCCAGCGGGCCCCGAGGATGTTGATCGTCCCTTTCATCATCTTTTTCGGGGGCTCCATCAGATCCATGATGAGCCTGAACGCATCCTCATAGCCGCTCCGGAAGTCACCGCCAAACCCCTCGCTGCGGAGCGCCAGCACCCGGCAGCCGACTAGCTTCTCTGCCTCGCGGGCAATGCTTTCGACATCATCGCCGATTATCCCGGAACAGCAGCAGGAGAGAATGACGATGAGGTCAGGGTTATACTTGGCGTATGCTTCTTTCACTGCTTCTAGAAGTTTCCCCTCACCCCCGTAGATGACGTGACTTTCATCAAGGGTGGTGCAGGCAGTAGGTTCGAGAGGGACACCGCGTATCTCGCAGCATTCCCGTGTCCTGACAAAGTCAGACATATATAATGGACATCCGGTCGGACCGTGCACGAGGGGAACAACATGACGGATGCCGCTGATGACGTAGTATGCAGTAAAAAATTTGCACATGGGGGCGTGCGAGGCCTGCAGTTTGGGGATCATCTCGCCCTTTTCCACTTTGTCAAGCAATTGTTGCAGGTTGCCGTGAAAGACTAATAGATCTTTTTTCATTATTTGATCGATCTTCCAATTCGTATTTGTGGTATATACGTCTATGTTGGGTTTATGGGGGAATCGATTTTTTTCTTTTTTGAGCAGGATATTTTATGATCTTTATTGAGACAGGTATAAGCTAATTCAAAAATGGGAAATCAACAGGTTTGTGGTTGATAGAAAAAAACATATATATTTTTAGAATATCGGCTGGTCTAGAACATCCCATTTCGTAAACCCGAGTTTTATGAGATACAACGTAGGCAGAAAAAGGAGGACCGAACCAAGTGCATAATTTGGATTTATGAATGATAGAGCACCTAAGACAAGAACGGGAAATCCTACACTGATTAAATATACGAAAAGGACTTTTACATCGTAAAGAAGTACATTCGGAGAGAGTCCCGTCATGTAGACTATCACTGAAAGAGCATAAAATGAGATCGAAATGCAGAGTACTAGGGCTGGGAGAAGATATGGAACGTTATGGGTTGTGAAACTGACAAAGGAAATAAACGCAATTGGAATGAGCTGAAGGACTGTAAAACTATTGATCTTACTGGCAATGACTGTCTTAACACTCACAGGAAGACATGAGTATGAAGTGAAGGAATCGAATTGGGTAAGCCAAGTGTACATTGTCGATGCAATCACGCCGGTGAGTACAGTAAACTGTAAAAAGATACCATACGCAGGAAGGAAACCGGTAAGTGCTGAAAGGAAAAACCAAATCAGTGCAAGAGGAATGATAAAGGAAAAGATTGTCTGACCGACAACACTTCCACTTCGATGCATGTCAATCAAGTCTTTTGCAGAAAACGGGGGGTAAGGAAAGAACCACAACTTCCGAGTCATCGAAGTAAGCATATTACGATATCTTTTTGTCGTATCAGTAAATTCGGGAATAAAAAGTGCGATTGAAATGATGAACGGAATGATAATTACAGCACACGTAATGATCAGGTTCGTCCACGAAAAGGAATAAAAGAGGATAAGTGGCGGAAATAGAGATGTAACACTAATACCAGCGAACTTGTATGCAAACACAAATATGACGAGTATAAGTACCAAGACAATTCCCAACACACGTTTTGACCTGACATAAATTGTCGAAAGGAAAAAGACGCCAGATAGACCAAAAAGGAATGAGGATGTGAGTGTTACCGAGAGAATTAAAGGGTAGATTGGAGAGATATGAGTAAATGGTGTGGCGAGAGCGAAGCCGGCAATAAACGGGAACACCCAGAATACAAAGTAATAGACCGTGTCTTTAACAACAAAATTTGCGAAGATGAACCGTTCTGAAAGAGGAAGACTCCGAGAAGAATAAGCAAGGAGACTTGCCTGCCCGAACCTTCGGTTCATGACTTCATTTCCAAGCAACCCGAACGCACCGACCATCAGACCGAGAAGAAGAAAGTTTCCATGTGTGATAATGAGCATGTCTTGGATCGGTAAAACCGATTTGAAGACAGGAAGAAGGAAAGATCCCATGAAGGCGATAGCAAAGATCATGATTGGGAAAAGTGCAAAGCTTATGCTCCCGAACATTGTTGAGTGAACCCGCCACTCCTCTTTCATCATATTCCAGAATAAATCAAGCATGGGCACCATTCTGTACTAACGAAAGGAAGAAGTCATCGAGGTGTTGGTTATTTGATTTTAGATCTGATACTGACCCGGTGTGGAGAAGTTTACCTTTATGAAGGATCGCGAAACCAGAACAGATCTCTTCTGCTACCTCAAGTATATGAGTTGAAATAAAAATCGTTCCTCCTTTCTTCACATACTCCCCAAGGTAGTCCTTAACGACCCGTTGCATGATAGGATCAAAGTTAATGAGTGGTTCGTCAATCAATGCAAGCACCGGTTTATGGATGAATGCCTGTGCAAACATTAGTTTCTGACGAGTACCTCTAGACAGATCCTTGCAGAGTACATCTTTTTTATCACGGAAATCAAGAAAGTCAAACCACCACGCTGCTTTTTCATCAATATCTGGAATCTTTCTCACAGCTGCGACAAAGTTTAAGTATTCAGTTGCAGTGAGGAAGCTTGGCGGTGTTTCCTGCTCTGGAATTATGCCTACACGTTCCCGAACCCCAATGGGATCTCTCATCACATCGATGCCAACTACAGATACCGAACCGCCATTCGGGCGAATCTGACCGGTCAGCATTTTGATCATAGTGGTTTTACCCGATCCGTTAGGTCCAAGAAGCCCGTAAAGTGCTCCTCTCTCGACCGAGAGAGTAACGTTGTCGACTGCAGTTATGTCGCCATACACTTTGATGAGATTTTTTGTTTCTATCATCACGGCCATCGTGTTGCTCCAGATACAATCAATGTAGAAAGATTACTTACGAGGAGTATTTATTCTCGAGTAATTAGAAGGTTGGCCAACACTTCCATGTCGTCTGATCTATTTTAAAAATAAAAATAGAAAATTTTATAATAAATATAAATAATCATCTATCACTGCTCTGACGCTCCGTAATGGAAACAAAACGCTCGGAGAGCTACTTGATCAATTCAGTGCAGAATAAGTAACGGAAAAATGAGGGTATTGAAATGCTATTCGTTCTTTGGTTTAAATTCGATCCCAGCCATGCTCATAAGGTACTGGAGCTGTGGAAACACTTCAAATATCCATCAGAAGTTAAGCTACTAAACCGTGTTTTACTCATAGGACTTCACGAATCGCTTGCGATTTTCGATGCACCCGATGCAGAGTCGTTGCTCAAAATCACCGCTCCATTCCACGAACTTGGAGTTGCACATATCCATCCGGCAATGAAAATCGATGAGGCAGTTCAAATACACGTATAACTAATGGTATTGTCGAATTCCTCAAGTGTTTAAAACGTCTCGAATAAGATATAAAACTCGGATATAAGTATTCAATCTTACCAGAGGTTTTATTCAACCCTTTTTTTAAGTTTTTCAGTTACAACAAGATCTCGAATTATATATCAAAATAAGAAAAGAATGATAACAATAATGAACAGGTATGTTCACGGATATTCGCAACGTGAAACGGAACGGTTGATCGATCAAGCTCGAACCCTCACCGACCTCTTGCATCATGATACTCATTACTTGGCAGGGTGCTATATACTTGAAGCTGGTTGTGGTATTGGTGCTCAAACTATTCCTTTAGCACAGAATAGCCCAAAATCAAAAATCACCTCCATTGATATCTCAGAATCTTCAATTGGACAGGCAAAAGCTCGAATCAGTGCCTTAGGCATTAGTAATGTCGACTTTGGTCAAGCGGACATTTATTCACTCCCGTTCGCAGATGAAACATTCGATCATATCTTTGCGTGTTTTGTTCTCGAACACATTTCGGATCCATTACGAGCGCTTTCTAGTTTGCGTCGTGTCCTTAAATCCAACGGTACGATCACTGTGATCGAAGGTGACCACGGGTCAGCATATTTCTCACCTGATAGCGAAGCGGCAAGAAATGCTATTAATTGTCTTGTTGTTCTCCAGCGGGCAATTGGCGGCAACGCACTAATAGGGCGTGAACTTTATCCGCTTCTCTCTAGTGCCGGATTTCAAGATGTCACTGTTTCACCCAGGTTGGTCTATATTGACGCTTCACATCCGTTACTTATCGAAGGATTCACGAAACATACATTTATCGCGATGGTTGAGGGTGTTCGGGACGAGGCACTGCAACGAGGTATGATTCGTGTAGCAGAGTGGGAGCGGGGCATTCACGATCTCTATCGCACCTGTGAACCCGATGGGACGTTCTGCTATACGTTCTTCAAGGGCACAGGGATAAAATAAGAAAATACAGATCAGATGCTTTTTAAAAAATATATCCTAGATTTTCTGTATACCAATCTACATGAATAAACTTAGTACCCGGTACATGATTCCTCCGACTATTAAAGCCAAGACAATCTCGATTCCAGTAATCGAGAGAGATTTTCTCCACCCGAACTCTGAGGCAAGCACTAAAATTGTAGATATACAAGGGATGTAGAGCATCGTGACGAGTGCAAGAACGATTAATTGGACCGGTGTCATTACCGATGCAAAGTTCGTTGTCCCTAAAAGTACAGCAAGGGTGAGAATTGTCAGTTCTTTTCGCACAATCCCGAAAATGAGGGTTATTCCGACAACTGCCGGAAGTCCAAGCCAGAGAGTTGTTATCGGTGAGAGCCAAGTATTTACCGGATTGAGGAGTCCTGCTGCATAGAATGCCTGCAGCACAGCACTACCAACGATATACGCTGGGAAAACGATCCAGATAAGCGAGCGTGTCCGTGCCCATGTCTGTTTTAAAATGACCGATAATGACGGCACGTGATAATCTGGCATCTCCATAATCAGTCCAACTGATTCTCCAGGTACCGCTTTGAACGCGATCCTTCCAACAACGATAATGAGAATAATGTCAAACGCGTAAAGAGCGAGTGCCCACCATATATTAACAAACGTTGCAACTAGACCGAGGATGACAATAGTTCTAGCCGTGCAGGGAACAAGTGTGACAAGAAAAGCGGTCAGTAATTTCTGTTTGGGGGATTCCATGATCCGGCATGACATGCAGGCTGGAACGCTGCATCCGTACCCAAGGATTAGAGGGATAATCGCTTTACCATGGAGACCGAGTTTATGCATGCCTCGGTCAAGCATCACCGAAATTCGTGTGAGGTAACCGGAATCTTCAATCACGGCAAGAATCAGATAAAATGGGAGTACATATGGTATGATAAGAGTGACTCCGGCGACAAATCCGGAAAATGCCCCATTCCAGAGAATGTTCAGTAATGAACCATTAATCACTGGCTCGTACCGCTCAAAATGGGATAAGAATGATGTCAAAAAAGAGGAGATTTGGGCACCAATAAGAAATGTCCAAACAAGTAGTCCGCCAATAACTGCGATTACGGTGAGATATCCCAAGATTGGATGAAGAGCAACTTGGTCAAGCCAATCGGTAAGGCTCTTTTTTGGTTTTCCATCAACAGGGGTACGTATTTTAATTACTTCACTAACGATCCGGTCAGCAATCAGGTACCGTTCTGCACTCATGACGACGCATACGGGTTCACCATGCATTGTCTCGATTTCTTTTGCGAGTGTATCAGCGGTCTCAACGACTTGGGAATTTTGAGCACCGACAATTTTTACGATCTCGGGATCTCGTTCGAGTAGTTTGATTGCTGTCCAGCGGACTGGATACGCTGTCTTGACAGCGCCAAGCTGAGAGATGATCTGTGCTATTCGCTCCTCTACTTCTTTCCCGTATTGAAGAACGGGAGGTACTGGGGAGGCGCTAACAAGATTAAGAATTGCATCAGTGAGAGATGAAATGCCTTTACCTTTTATAGCGACTGTTGGTACAACAGGAATCCCGAGGAGTTCAGAGAGTTTCTTTGTGTCGACTGTAATTCCTTTCTTTTCGGCCAGATCGATCTGATTGACCGCAATAAGAAGAGATGGAGCAAGTTCGATAAGTTGGATCGTAAAAAAAAGGTTACGTTCCAGTGCCGAAGCATCGACAACATTGATTACTGCGTCCGGATGTTCAAGTGCAATAAACTCCCGAGAGACGAGCTCTTCCATTGAGTAGGTTGTGAACGAGTAGATACCGGGCAGATCAATTACTCGGATTCGATGCCCCTTATATTGCAGAAGTCCTTCTGCCAATTCGACAGTTTTTCCTGGCCAGTTACCGATAATCTGGTCGACACCAGTCAACTGGTTAAAAGTCGCACTCTTTCCGACGTTTGCATTGCCTGCGAGTGCAATCGTGAACTCTGTATTTTTTATTTTGCTCCTATCAATTGGAGAGCGTTTATTGCACTCATCGCAGCCATTCATTAGCCCCCCGTCCCTGCTGTATCGACAAATATATTCTCGGCAATTGCATGATCAATTGCAAGCTTGGTCCTCCGCACAAATACTTCAACAGGTCCGTTCAAAGGAGTCTTTCTTGTGACTGAAACGTTTGTTCCGAGTGTGAGCCCGAGATCTGAGAGGCGCTGAACAACTTTACAATCACCACGGATAAATGCAATCTGTCCTTCCTGAGTAGGATTCAGATCCGTAATCGGAATGACTTTTTTGTGACGGAGCGTTTCAGATGTGCCAGTATCTGCGATTGCTTGGCATTCAGCACAGTTGGCCACTCCCTTGTTACAAGGAAAAATCGGGCTTCCGTGAGGACATCGTGCCGGGGCATCCAACATCCGGCAGAGTGCATTCTCTGTCTCATTAGAGATGGTATGCTCCATCTTGCATGCTTCAGCATGGACCTTCTCTCTGCTGATGCGAAGGACGTTTGTTAGGAATACTTCGAGCAACCGGTGACGGCGTTTAATCTTTTCTGCGATCTTTTTTCCGTTTTCTGTAAGTGTCGCACCTCGGTATGGTTCGTGTTGAACGAATCCTTTTTCCGACAGACTTTTGAGTACTTCCGTTACACTCGCTGGAGCAACATTCAAACATTTTGCTATTGCAGTAGTTTTCGCAGTCCCATCCTTCGTTTCGATATCATAGATCGTCTCAAGATATTCCTCAACCTGTTCCTGTGCCATCGTGTGAATATTTAGGGTGCCCTAAATATATATGGTTTCGGGTGGCCTAAAAATATGAAATTGGTATTAATTAAAATCAAACTTTTAAAAGTGTGTCGGAAAGAAAGGGAACATCTCTATATAGCCGATGATGAAAAGAGATTAATTCCAATGGATTTGAATTAGTGTAAACGCTAATGATTGCTGATGATGCCGTAACTGATATCCCAAAATCATTAATACCTTTCAGTGAATTTCTCTTATACTTACAAGAGTGCTGAGCTTTTAATGGCTGATACCATAATAGAAAGAATCCAAAAAATTCCCCGGTCTATTCCAGCCCTCATTTTTATTACCTCGGCACTAGCTATCATTCTGAATTTTTATTTGCTCCTCACTAACCAGACGGTCATCTTTGACCCTCTCTTTTATATTCCAATTATTCTTGTTGCGTATTTTTATCCTCGACACGGCGTTTCTATTGCTGGAGCATTTGCAGTTTTGTACCTTCTAATGGTCATGGTTATACCCCCAGAATCCCAAGAAACTGCGCTTTCAAGTCTCGGGCATGCTGGAATTTTTATTATCATTGGGTTTGTGGTATCCTCTCTCAGTACCAGATACCCGCAAGAGATCCATAAACGTCTTGCAAATATCGTCGA
This sequence comes from Methanoregulaceae archaeon, assembly GCA_015660965.1. Taxonomy (GTDB): domain Archaea; phylum Halobacteriota; class Methanomicrobia; order Methanomicrobiales; family Methanospirillaceae; genus MVRE01. The sequence continues at coordinate 91,576 of JACTVG010000003.1, read as the reverse complement.
ATTCTCGTTTAAGAAACCAGTCTTTATTCCAATTCTTATTTTAATAACGTCAATTTTAGCCTTCGGGTTAAATTATTACCTCCTCCTAGCTGGCCACGCACTCATTTTCGATCCCTTGTTTTATTTTCCGATCATTCTTGTGGCGTATTTCTATCCTCAGCGTGGTGTCTTTGCTGCCACGGGATATTCAGCTTTATTCGTTGCGATGGTCTTGGCAGTACCTTATACACAGCAAGGAATTTTGGTCACCACTCAAGGAATTATTCTCACCAGTATCGGGCATGCTGGAATTTTTATTATTATCGGGTTTGTGGTATCGTATCTTGTTCGTACTTACAATCAAGAACAAGAGATTCATAAACGCCTTGCAGAAATCGTAGAATCTTCAAGCGATGCAATCATAGGAAAAACACTTGAAGGTATCATTACCGATTGGAACAAGGGTGCTGAACACCTGTACGGATATACCGCAAAAGAGGTTATTGGCAGATCAATCAATGTATTACTTCCGCCGACTCGAGCAGATGACCTCCCGTTCATACTTAAAAAAGTTCAACAAGGCGTAGATGTTGAAAGATATGAAACTGAACGGATGGCAAAAGATGGAAAGAGCATTTGGGTCTCTCTCTCTGTCTCACCAATAAAAAATGATGCAGGAAAGATTATTGGTGCTGCGGTTATCGCACATGACATTACTGAACGTAAACGAGCGGAAGTGGCGCTGGAAAGAGCGAATAGGAAGCTCCAGTTACTCAATAGCATCACACGACATGATATTCTCAATCAGCTAACTGTCATTAACATCTACCATAACTTAGCAGAAAATGCAATTAATAACCCAGATGCTCTTTTAAGTCTTCAGAAAGCCAAAGAGGCAGCCGAAACTATCGGCCGACAAATATCGTTTACACAGGAGTATCAGGATATAGGTGTAAAAAAGCCGACGTGGCTAAATGTTTATGTTCGTATTCTGAACACTACTGCATTGTTCAAGAATAATAAAATTCCAATTGAACCCTGCGATAAGAATATTGAAATTTATGCAGATCCGTTGTTTGACGAGGTTTTATACCACCTCATTGACAACTCCATACGTTACGGTGAAAAAATCACTAGAATTCGTTTTACACATCGAGAGGATGAGAACGGTTTGACCCTAATTTATGAAGACGATGGGATCGGTATTCCCCTCAAAGATAAACGAAATATTTTCAATAAAGGGTTTGGAAAGGACACTGGCCTTGGACTATTTTTAATCCGTGAAATTCTCGCTATTACTGCTATTACAATTACCGAAACAGGAGAACCGGGAGAAGGAGCGAGGTTTGAGATGGAGGTTCCAAAAGGTGTGTTCCGGTTCAAAGGTTCTACAGAACCATCGTAAAATATAACTTAAACCAAGTTTGGGATTGAGCAAGCATTGAAGTTCACCTGAATCAGTGGAACAACTGGACGACCTCCCCGCTTTTCCATGCCGGAGAATGAAAAGGTCCACAAAGAAGAGACTCATTTATGAGATATGAGGTTTTTTATTACATAAAGCAATCATCTCATCATTCGAGAAACCTATAAATCTGAACAAGAATTTTTTATTGAATATAGACTGGGTAAAAAATCATGAAAAAAATTGCTTTTATTATTGTATTTTTAATCGCTATTGTGTCTATATCAGGTTGTATAAGTGTAGTCGTAAGCGAAAGTTCACACGGCGATCTACATAATCATTACAAATATGGAGACGATTTTTCAATAGGGCTTGGGTGTTATGAAAGAATAAACGGATACGTATACAATTCTGGAAATGCATCCACAGATAATGTGTGGTTGACTTTCAATCTCGTCAATACAAGAACAGGAACGATACGAGACTCCAAATCAATCTTCATTGGCGCACTCGGACAAGGACAATCTAGAAATTATGAAACAACGCTTGATGGTGAATGTCTTGATCATTACCGAATGGATTTCTCGTTCGGAAAATAATAATTAACAAAAATATATGGCTGCCTCATGGGCAACCTTCATGAACCCGTTCGGCAAATTTCTTCTTCTGTTGAGAATATGTGCACGATCACTGTAGTTCAGAAAAACGAAATCCTTGATGAGATTCTTACCAGCCGTCGGTCAAACCGCATGTTTCACCCAGAAGTTCCACCGGATGATATGATCCGCGGGATCATCCGTGCCGGACTCTTAGCCCCCTTTGCTGCAGCAGCAATTGGAGGAACTGGAAAAGAGTACTTCAGGCAGTTCTTCGTAATTAAAAACGGGTCAAATAGCATGGCGGAGGCGTCAAAGCTTGTGATGAGCAAAATCCATAGAATGGTTGAGTCAGTTGAAGAGGATATGAACAATAATCCCGAACTAAAGAAAAGTGTCGATACGTTCGCCAAGCGGCTCGACATGATCACATCAAGCGGCAAAGTACCTGGTATTGGAACCGCTCCATACTATATTGTTGTTGCCGAACTTCGGGGTTATCCATCTGTCGAAAGACAGTCACTTGCTCACTGTCTCGAGAATATGTGGTTGAAGGCGACAGCACTGGGGCTCGGTTTCCAACTGGTCTCTGTAACAAGTGAAATGTCAGATGACAAAAAATTCTGTGATATTCTGGGGGTCCCTTTAGGAAAATATGAACTGATGGGGTGTGCGGTTGGGTATGCTCAAACACCACTTCCTCCATCTGTCAGACCTCCGGTCAATGATGTGACAAAATGGCTAACGTAAATTCAGTAGCGATTGCTCCCCCTCAATTATAAAGATATCATGGACCGGCCTGACCTAAAACGAATCGCCCTTTTTTTAGCCATACTTGCCGGTTTTCTCACTCCGTTTGACCTCTCTGCAGTAAGTATTGCAATCCCAACGATGGGTGGAGAGTTCGCGATGGATGCTGTCATGATGAGCTGGGTCGCAACAGCAACCGTCTAGCAGCTGCAGTATTTCTTGTTCCGTTTGGTAGAATTGCTGATATTTATAGTAGGTAAACAATTTTGTACAAATAGTTATGTTTATATTACTAAATGTTTAATTTACTTAACAAAGAGTGACTATGAAGAAAAACACGTTCTACCTTTTCATTGGCTGTATAGCCCTTGCTCTGCTTGCAATCTTTTGGTATTCGATAGAAGTCCACCTTCCAATTATTATTATAATTGCCTTCATAATCGGAATAATTCTGATTTATTTAGTAAGGCGGAAGGTTACGGATTTTATCGAAGATGAACGCAGCGCTAAGATTACTCAGATGGCAGGAATGCGAACATTTCAGATATTCTGGATAGTGTTTTGTGCGTTCTCCATTGGTGCAGTTATGGAAATTCTTCACATACCAGCGTTTCCTAGATCATTTCCCCCAGAGCGCCCTCCTGAAATCATACCTCCGAGACTAATGGGTTATATTCAACTCGGCTTGCTCTGTCTCATGATTTTCCTGTATGTTGGGTTCAGGATCTATTATGCCAGAAAATATGGAGAATGGGAGACCGATGAAGAATAATATCAAAGTTCAAAGGGCAATGCGTGATCTTACACAGGAAGACCTTGCCCTAGCAATCGGAGTTACTCGTCAGACCATCCTTGCTATTGAGAAAGGAAAATATATCCCCTCTCTCGACCTCGCCTTCAAAATAGCCCACTATTTCGGTGTTACGGTCGAGGAAATTTTTTCTTACGATGATACGATCCAAACTATCGCGATGAAAGATCATAACAAAACGGAGTAATTATGTCAACGACATTACGCATAATCGGTTACATATTTGTATTGTCTCTTGTTACAATAGCAAGTGCAGCAAGCAATACAAACACTGGTACAACTAGTCTAGTTATTACAGGAAGTTCGACCGGTGGTCAAAATTTAGCATCTCTTGTCTACGTTTCATCGGTTACTATTGATCCTCAAGTGTATTATCCACACGAGACTGGGTATATTGATGTGCAATTGACAAATGTAGGTAATCAGTCAATCGCACTGGATGTTCCAGGTCTTATCGAAACACACGTTCATATCCAAAACAGTAACGCGTTTAGCGCAAACTTGAATATTGCTCCAGGGTCCACAATGGACCTTCCTTTCCTTATATCCGTAGATGGGCCTGATGGAACTTATTATCCAACATTTAGCGTTGGAACAAAGCAAGGTAATAGTATTAACTATCCGATCAAAATAGAAGTGGATTCGACAGATATTAAGGCATCTATCTCCCAAAAGCCCGATAATTTTGCATTGTCAACAACCAACACGGTCAACCTGAGCATTGTCAATCCTCGTGATGGTGATATTAAGAATGTTATCATCACTCCAGAGGGACAAGGTGTTATTATAAGTCCGGCTACATCGTTTATCAGTGTTATAAGTGCTGGATCTGATGCCGAAATCCCATTCGATGTTACGCCATATCAGGAAACGAATGTCACCTTCCATGTCAGCTTCCAAAACGGGCAAAACAAACATACAACCGATGTTGTTCTTCCACTTAATTTGGGGGAAGATAAGACTGCTGCTAAACCTGTGCTCAACGACATTGCGGTCGTCTCTCAAGGGTCCTCATACCAACTTACTGGTGATGTAACTAATGCAGGGATCACTGGTGCTCAAGGAATGGTACTCACGGTTCTTGCCCCTGCAAAACCTGTGGAACCGTACTCGGAATATCCGATCGGCACATTGGCATCTGATGACTTTTCGAGTTTTACACTCACTTTTGTAACTGATGATCTATCATCCGTTCCAGTACAAATCCAGTGGAAAAATGCCAATGGCAACACATTCAACGTCACAAAAAATCTTGATCTTAGGACTAACTCAGGTTCAGGTTCGACCGTTACCGTTACCCGTACCGGCAGCACTAGTAGTTCTGGTTCGACTGCTGGGCAAACAGGAACATCTGCATCTGCAGCGAGAGCCGGCGGTGGTGCTCCTGGTGGCGGAGGCATCTTTGGATTTAGCGGTAACAGAGGTGGCGGTCTCAGTTCGTTCTATCCTGTCATTGCCAGTGGTATTATTGTCATTATCGCAATCGTACTGTGGATGAAAAGGAAATGGTTGAAATCAAAGTTGAAGAAGCGCTGACAGGTTTAAGTATGAGCGAATTCCCTCTCATCCGGTTAGCTGATGTTACGAAGGTATACCATCTTGAATCCGGTGATTTCAAAGCGCTCGATCATGTCTCGCTTGATATTAACGATAATGAGTTTGTGGCAATCATGGGGCCATCTGGTTCAGGAAAATCTACCATTATGAACCAGCTGGGGATTCTAGATATACCCACTTCTGGGGAATTGTATATTGAAGGAAAAAATGTTTCCAATATGACAAATTTGGAGCGGACGCACATCCGGAGGGATACCGTTGGATATATTTTTCAAAAATTTTACCTGATCCCTCTCTTATCGGCATACGAAAATGTTGAATATCCACTCATCCTGAAATATAAAAAGCGCGATACAACTGGGAAAGCAGCAGCCGTTCTCAAATCAGTTGGATTTGACGAGGAACTGAGTGCTCACCGGCCCAACCAGCTTTCTGGTGGTCAACAGCAGCGTGTTGCAATTGCACGTGCACTTGTCAATGATCCGAAGATTATGTTGTGTGATGAACCTACTGGAAATCTTGACAGAAAAACGGGGTTCCAGATCATGGATATCCTTGTTGGGTTGCATAATGAAGGAAAAACGGTCATCCTGGTAACCCACGATCCAAAGATAGCAGAGTATGCACACCGGATAATAGAACTTGAAGATGGAAGGATAGTCGCATCATGAAAGATATCTTCTTTGACCTCTCCGTGCGAAGTGTTAAGCTGAATTTCCTACGTTCATTGCTGGCATCTATTGGGATTGTGATCGGTGTCGTTGCTATCTCATCCATGGGGATGCTCGGGACCAACATGCAGCTTTCGGTAAAACAGCAACTCTCAGCAAACGTCAACACGATTATGATTTCTTCAGATGTGGTGAGGACAACCTCGACGGCCGGAGTCACAGCCGCCGCCGCTCAGGGAATAGATAAAAGCACGCTCAATGATATCAAGACTTCTGTGGGACAAAACGACGTTATTCCTATCCATAGAGGAAATACCCAGTTCACTATTGGATCCACGGATGGGAGAGGATCAATGTATGGAATGGATCCGAATGATATAACCAAGTTCCTTACTATCGACCAAGGATCAAATATCAAAGGAGCAAATGATGCGCTTGTCGGTCCCACAATTGCCTCCAACTTTAATATGGGTATCGGAAGCAGGATAAAAATCGGACAGAATTGCGCCACAATAGTTCGTCCGACAGTCAGGGTTGCGGGCATCCTAACGACACGGGGATTTGCACCTGATGGTGTCAATTCAGATAATGCAATTATTGTACCTGATACTTGGTATACCGATCATTATGGCGGGAAAGATGTGTATGATCAAGTCAATGTTATCGTGCAAGATATTAGCAAAATAAATGAAACGGAAGCGGCAATTGATAAAAAAGTCAACCAACATACACAGACTGTCCGGATTCAGGATGCTAGTTCTCGTCTTTCCTCCATCTCTTCTACTCTAGGAACCATCACCACGTTTATCCTTGCGATTGGCAGCATATCGCTTGTAGTCGCTGCTGTTAGCATCTTTAATGTGATGATGATGTCGGTAAACGAACGTGTGCAGGAGATCGGCATCCTACTATCCATCGGTACAGAAAAAGGTGAAGTGCGTCGCATGTTCCTCTACGAAGCGTTTATCCTTGGTGTCATTGGGGCGGGTGTTGGAGGACTTGGTAGTCTTGTGATCGGGTATTCAGTCGTGAGTGCCATGATAGGCAATACGACTTATTTCTTTATGCCCGAAAGCATCCTCTATGTTCCCTACGGAATGATCATCGGGATTGTTGTCTGTCTTGTATCTGGGTTGTATCCTGCATGGAAAGCATCTAATATGGACCCGATTGATGCACTTAGGGCCGAATAATAATTTTTTTTTATCGAAAAACCTGTTTCACATAGTTTTATTAATTTGAATTCTATTTTTATACATGGTACAAGAGTACCTTGCAGCCATCTCAATTTATTGTGTTGTGTTAGTAAGTTTCTTTTTAACGGGGACACCTCCAATATGGGCATTTATTTTCGCAGTTATTGCGTCGTGTTTTAGTTATTGTTGTAAATTAAAATAGGTATCAAAAAAGTACAGCTAATACGCGGTAAACTTTAAATTTTTCAATTCTTGGTTAGTCTATAATTATTGTGTATGACATTGGTTACCAAATATACTAAAAATTGTGAAAAATGAACTAAATGCTCGGCAATTTCTATTATTATATCACGATAAAGGGGAGATTTGGGTTCATTGTAACGATGTAGTAATTCGTATACGCAACAACGAATGCGATGACCAAATAAGGCAATAAAAGAAGGGTGGCTCCGAACGATACACTCAGCGTTTGGTATATTGTTGACATGAGAATCGCGAATAGTAAGAGAATTATCATAAGTGCTATGAAGGGTGAATGGAGCCCGAAGAAAGTGTAGGCCCACAACACATTCAGAAAAAGACTAAAAATGAAGAGAAAAAGGCAGAATCGTTTCTCATGATAATTTCTTGCATCAGAGTGCCAGATAAAATATAGCGCAAAACCTAGTAGAAGATACACAACCAGTCCAATGGGGACAAAATACGATTCAGATGGGAGAAAGTCTGGTCTTATAAGAGAAGCGAACCACGTTGGAATCAAGGGAAGAACATACAATGAATTAAAATAACCGGCAAGGAGGCAAATCCCAAAAGAAATTGCAAGTTTGACAAGCTTATGTTCTACCATCCACTCTCACTTTTCATCAATATAAGAAACCGTCAGATAAAATGTTATTGTGATTATGGAGAAGTTCCCTGCAGATATTGCTCTGCAAGCTTTCTGATTGTGCCTTTCGCTTCAAGTGGGGAACATTAACCGTATCTAGAATACTCAGGAGGACATTGCTCAAAAACTGTTTCCCCTGCGGAGTTGATATAAAATTCATCATCATATTCTGTCCTTCAGGAGATGTTAGGAAGGTCTTTACCATTTCCTGACCTTCTGGGGTCTGGAACATTCCTGACATTCCACACCTCATCTGGTGAATCACTCATAATGTAATGTAAATATCATCGATTATTAGAAAAATAACTTGAACAGCCATTTGGACACGGGACCTTTACCCCCTTCGGATGGTAAACAATACCCGTGTTATAACAAAGAGTACAAATTTTCTTCTCTGTTTTTGGTTTCTTAGGATATGGCATAGATGAGATAGAAGGAACAAAGCTTTAACTTAATATATATTTATTGACTTATATCGTGTAATTTAAAACGCCAAGTCTTTTCTTTAGGTTGACGATACGTCTAGAGTCGTACACTTTTCACTCTCGAAACACTAAATACTAATTTTGACGGATAGATAATTCAAAAATATTACGGTATCGAATTGTATTATTGATTTTAAGATTTTTGCGCCATTTTTGTCTCTTCTCTATATGCGAAGTAAGAATATACAACCGTGTAGATTCCTACAACAATCAACGGCACTAAGATAAAAAACAGAGCGTAATTTATAAAAATAATTCCTAACAATGCAATAATGCCAGTAATCTTGAACAGTTTTCCACCAAGAGCATGGGTCTGGTTCCATACTTTTTCGCTTGAGAGAGTCCACGGTGTTCTGATCCCAACAAACCAATTCATCTTTGCATGTGAGATGACTACTCCGGAATAGTAGAACAACACAGCAAATGCAGGGGTCATCAATTGAATTAAATTGAACCTGACGTTAAGATTCCACAGAAGTGTGAGTAGGTATATATAAAGAATGAAAACGATGATTACAATAAAAAATCGGTCATAATAAACTCTAAATTGTTCGATATTATGCTTTTTCGGGTCAATATGGGGAATGATAAGAAACAATAAAAACAATCCAAAAGCAATCAGTGGTACTAAAAAAACCCCCCAGAATTTTGACATATACCCATCAACATCACCAGAAATGTTCCAGTGGGATGCCATTCGATAAGGCATCGGGGAGTAGAGGTAGATACCAGCGATAAAGGAAATTAAAATCAGAGCAGCACAAACAATCTCACTTTTTCTCATAATATCTCTTATAATTGCATCGCAACATTTGTTTTTCTGAACACTTATTCAATATATTCTCGTAATAGTAGCAAATACGCAACGACTGATACCCCTAAGGCACCGAAAACAGACAACAACGCATAGGTAAAATCATGATATATCATAATAATCTTGTATGCACTGAAAAAAATGAGAACGATCGTTAGGAATAAGATCAGGAGAAACCCAAAACTCACTAAAATTTTGTCTTTTTTTTCCATTTCCTTCAACCAACTGGTTATAAAGTCAAATAACCTCTAATTTCCATTTTTAATTTCCATTGATATGTATTTTTGTGTAATTTACAAATTAGACGAGTTTTAAGCACATCTTGCATTTACACAATTTACTTGGTCACTCTACATTTACTGCAGGTCGCTTCTACGATTACAAAGTCGTGGCAAAAAATAACCGGGATATTATTAATTAGAGACATCGGATATTTAATTGAAGATGCAATTTCGTGAGAGACGTATGATGTACACAGTATCCCTCATATCAACGGAAGAAAAAGAGCGTCTAACTGAACAATATCTTCCAAGAATACGTTATGAAATTAAATCCGAAATATATGGTTGCTGTATCAAGCTCCTCTCTGATGATCATGTACTAAAAGAAACATGGCAGGAAAATTTTTACTCGATGTCACAAAATGTGCGTTCACATGGAAGACTTTTTGTGTTCAAAGACGTTTCGTATAAACCCAACACCGTTCTCTTTGATCCTTATTCAAAAACCATATTCCTCTTTAATTTTGATTATTACGGCTGGATAAAATCGATTGGACTTAGTCTTGCTGGGGATATTCTCGAAGACGAGCATGACGTCTATTCCGTACATGGTGCATGTGTGGACGTTGATGGGAAAGGTCTTTGTATAGTCGGAACATCTGGAGCAGGAAAAACAACACAGACGTATGGGTTACTCCAAGATCCACATTCACGAATTGTATCGGATGACTGGTTCTTCTCAAGAGTATTTGGATCTGATATCCTTGCATATGGATCAGAAAAGAATTTTTACATCCGAGAGGATCTTACAACTATTTGGAAAGAATTTGGAGGACTCGTTCAACAGGGTGGGTATGATACCGAAGGTCGGGCAGTTGCAGACATCCGATGGGTTGTTGGAAAAGGAAGGCTTCTCCCCCTGACCACGATAAAGATCGTCATAATCCTCAAACGAGATAAGAACGATTCACAGGTGCTTCAACCGATCAGTCCTATTGATGGATTGAAATTGTTTACAGAAAACAACTATTTCAACCCACATCTCCTTGTAAAGAATTCCTATAAAACAACCATTCGAAACAAGTATATCACCCATCTTCTGAAGCGGACGAAATGTTATCTAGTCAATACGACCGGAACACCTCGCGAAACCCAGATGCTGATACAGTCCCTAGCTGGTTTACCCAATACATTTTAAGGTTATTTTCAAAGGTAATCCTCCTTAGGACATTGATAAAAAGTCCTTGTATTTTGTGCTATCCAAAACACTTTGATTATGGTTGTATCAATTACTGCACATGGGTAAGTGGTTTTGTTCGACACCAAGTAAACCATTAGAAAATTGGAGTGTGTTATCAGAACAATCTCTCAACACATTACGTTCTTATGGCCATTGTATCGAAAAGGAGTGTCCTTATTGGGATAAAGGCAAATGCCCCCTAAAAAGATAGATATGTAGGTGTTAGATAGCGGTGCGATATAACTAGAAACAAATAAATGAAAAGTCTATAATTTTTTTTCTTTTGAAGTTTGGATTTGTAGAAATTATTACCTTACCCTCTTTTAATGTATAATAGGAGAATTCAGTTCAAAAGGTTGATTATAAATGATTCTTCAGTTTTTCCGAAAGTAAATTCAGAAAGAAAAGAAAAAAATGGTAGTTTTTGATTTATAAAAAAAAAGACGATGCATCGGATTGATTGGCGGTATTTTCCCTGGTCTGGGTATAGGAGCTAGAATCCGGGTTGATGCAGTAAACCAAAAAGGTTCGACTCTTATGGTCAATCATCCATTCTGCACATTTATAACTCGACAATACCTTTGATGATATAGGGAAAATTATGGCTATTGATTGGTACAATGAATTCGTCAATCTCAATTATACGCCGGCACAGGACGAGCTCATTTGTCTTTTTTATTTTGAACCTGCAGCTGGGATAAGCAAAAAAGAAGCGGTTGGGCGGATCGCTTCGGAAAGTTCGACTGGCACGTGGACAACCCTGTTTACCATGCCACCGCGGATGAAAAAACTCCAGGCTACTGCATTTTCGATTGAGGGGAATTTCGTAAAAATTGCATACCCGTTATCTCTTTGGGAAGAAGGTAATGCCGTTCAGCTGCTCAGTGGAATTGCCGGCAACATCTTTGGCATGAAAGCAATCAAAAACCTGCGGTTAATCGATGTAGCCTTACCACAATCCTATTTGCGCAACTTCAAGGGTCCGCACTTCGGCATTGATGGAATTCGGAAGATGATGAACGTCTCTGATCGGCCACTCACTGGTGCAGTACCAAAACCCAAAATTGGGTTTTCCGCACGAGAACATGCAAAGGTTGGATATGAGACGTGGATGGGTGGTTTTGATTTTGTCAAGGACGACGAGAACCTGACGTCCACATCTTTCAACCGATTTGAAGACCGCGTAAAGTTCCTTACACCGATGAGAGACAGGGCTGAGCACGAGACCGGTGACAAGAAATCGGCTTTCATCAACATCACGGCTGAAACGGATTTGATGAAGAAACGGGCGGATATACTCGCTGATTATGGATGGAACTATGCGATGATTGATGTGGTGGTTAGCGGGACCGCAAGTGTTATGACGATGCGTGATTACTGTTCTGATCTCGGTCTTGCTATCCATGCACACCGGGCGATGCATGCAACGTTTGACCGAGACAAAAAGCATGGTATCACCATGCAATTCCTTGCAAAAATTATGCGGCTTATTGGAGTTAGTCAGATCCATACTGGCACTGCAGTCGGAAAACTTACCGGGTCAAAAAAGGAATCTATGATTCTTGCCGATGTACTCCGAGAGAAAAAGACAAAAGCCGTGGATACCATGCTTCTTGAGCAAGAGTGGGGAAGAATAAAAACTGCTTTCCCGGTTTCATCTGGAGGACTGCATCCCGGTCTCGTACCCGATGTTCTCGATATATATGGCAATGAATTAGTGTTACTAGTAAGCGGGGGCATCCACGGTCATCCAAAGGGAACCCGTGCCGGGGCGAAGGCGACCATGCAAGCGATCGAAGCATGGAACGAAGGAATTTCCCTGGATGAGAAGGCAAAGAAGTCAAAAGAATTGAAAGAGGCTCTCGAGAAATGGGGTTACTATAAACCGAAGTGAATTTTAGTGGACGAACATAGAATTCTTCAATTATTCTTTTGCCCAATCTGTTGTAAAATCGGTTTGAAGATGCGATCAATATATTTATAATTATTAATCGCTTGTTAAAAAATTACAAGAATATTCTAAGATGCGTTAGTGGGTGGCATTGATCAATATGGATATCCGTAAGAAGACTGCAATTATCGTCGGTGTTACACTTATTGGGTTACTCCTCGTTCTTATCGTTGTGTCTGAGGTCATTGTTATTGGAGGGTTTAATGACCTTGAAAAGAAAGGTGCAGAAAATAATATGAATCGAGTCATAACCGCTTTGAGCAACGATTTGCTCCTTATGAACACAATGACAAGTGAATGGACGAACAAGGAGTCTGTGCACGCTTTTTTTCCCACTCCAAATAATTCCACAGCGAATGCATTACTCGATAACAGTAATTTTGAACGAATGCAGTTCAACACTATTCTTTTTTTTGATCCCTCAGGGAATCTTATCGCTGGAAAGATGTATGACCTTAACCTTCACCAAGAGATTCCACTTCCAAAAAGTCTGCTTACATACATCACTCCGAAAAATAGATTGTATGAAAGTACTGATACCAATGGCTTAACTGGTATTTTATCTCTCTCTGATGGCCCAATGCTCATTACGATGCGACAGATTCACGCAAACGAAAATAAAGGACCTGTACTTGGCAGCATTCTTATGGGCAGGTATTTCGACCGGCAAGTAATAGAGCACCTTAGTTTACTGACAAACCTACCCGTTGAAAAATTTGAAATCAACGATCCCAATAATCCAAGTGACATTATTGATGCGAAAAATCAAATCCCAAAAGGGGAACCGTATTTTCTAAAAGCAGTAAGCGAAGATAATTTTGAATACAACGCCCCTCAGTTTATAATTCCTGTAAACGATACATCAATTGCATCCTATGCAAGAGTGAACGATGTTTTTAATTCCCCGGCTTTAATTCTGCGGATAATTGTTCCACGAGATATTTACAACCAAGGAAAATTGACTACAAACTATTTTATTACCATTCTGTTTATTGCCTGCCTGTCATATGGTGTTGTAATTCTCTTATTGATAGAAAGCACCACACTTTCTCGCATTGCTTTTTTGAGTAGCGAGATAAGTGGTGTGGCGGTAGCTGGTGACTTTTCCATGAGAGTGACACCAGGTGGAGATGACGAGATTGGGCACTTGGGTCGATCTATCAATTGGATGATAAATGAACTGGAAAAGGCTTTGACGGAAGTAAAAACATGTATGATGCAAAGTGAAGATCAATATAAAATTTTATTCAAGCACAGTATCGATATGATTTTTATCTTCTCTCTTCCTGAAGGTGACAACCCAGAATCCATAATAGAAGTTAATGATATAGCCTGTACAATATTGGGCTACACACGAGAGGATTTACTCAACCTCCCCTTGCGGAGTTTATTCGGTACAATGTTCGCTACAGATACGGAAAACATTGTTGCAAATATGAAAGAAAATTGTGATAAAAGGGCTGAATTCTCAGTTGAGACAATATTTAACACCAAATCTCAAAAGAAGATTCCAGTTAAAATATATGCACATATCATCCATCAAGTAAAACGTGATGTAATATTCATGGTCTGTCATGAAATTTCCGACCATTAAAGAATGGAAAATGGATAATAGACTAAAGTATATACACCTACAATTTGGTAGGATAATTAGGTGAATTTAGTATGGTGAAGTTGACCCAAGAGATTAAGGAAGCATTTGGAAAGATGAAAATTTTTCCTGTTGCAACAGCTGCAAAAGATGGAACTCCGAACGTTATCCCAATTGGGGTTATTGAGCTGGTGAGTGATGATACGATCTGGATAACAGATAATTTCATGAACAAAACTCTTGCCAATTTGAAGGCCAATCCAAAAATCGCATTCTATGTTTGGGGACCCGAAGTTAAAGGGTGCTATCAGATTAAGGGAACCGCTAGCGTCAAAACAAGTGGGAAGGAATTCGATGAGATGAAGGCGAAACTCAATGTGAAGAACCCGGCGCTTCCCGCACGATCGTTAGTTATTGTTAAGATTACAGAGGTTTTCGAATGCAAGCCTGGTCCGACTGCAGGTAAGAAACTCCTCTAATTATTTTTCTAAGTTCTTTGAACAGTGATTATGCGCAAACACCCCTCTCCTCTCTATTGTATCTTTTTTTTAGCCTCAATTCGCATTAGCGATAAGCAGATTGTGTAAATTTGTTGTTGTTGTACCAGAATTACAACAAGAAATGTATAATACCGTTTTACATCAACACAATTGACATGCCCCCGGGTTTGGAATCTTCCGTACGTGACAATCGTACCATCCTTGCCATCATCGCGTTTGCGGTGTTTATGGCATCACTTGATTCGACAATTGTCAATATTTCCCTTCCAACGATTGCTGAATATTTCGATATCGATATCGGGGTGGTATCCTGGGTTATCATGGCGTATCTCCTTATCCTAGCAGGATGTCTACTTTTATTCGGTAAATTAGGTGACATGAAAGGATTCCGAAGGGTGTTTGTTGCTGGTTTTGTTGTCTTCACGTTAGGATCCCTCCTCTGTGGTCTTTCTATGTCCATTGAACATTTGATCGCCTTCCGCGTGTTCCAGGGAATCGGGGCTGCAGCACTTGAAGCACTTGCTCCTGCAATGATTATAGTTTACCTACCGTCGGAAAAAAGAGGGAGAGCGCTCGGCGTTCTTGCAACCATCGTTTCGCTCGGTATTGCTGCTGGACCTATTCTTGGTGGGATCATCACTAAATACCTAAGCTGGCACTGGATTTTCTTTATCAATGTACCTGTAGGGATTGTGGCAGTCTTTTTCGCAACACGGTTCCTTCCAGTTGATAAGCCATCCCAGAAAACCGAACATTTTGATGCTATTGGGGCAGTCCTCTTCCTCCTTGCTCTCGTAACACTTCTCTTCCCGCTTAACAAGGGAATTGACTATGGATGGACTTCGCCGATTATCCTTGGTTCTTTCGCGGCTTCTGCGGTGTTCTGGATCCTTGGTATTTTCCACGAGCGGCGATGTACATCTCCGCTCATCGATATGCGTCTGTTTACAATCAGAAACTTTGTGCTCGGCAGTATGGCCGGAGGGATTTTTATGCTGGTCTTTAATGGTGGAGAGTTTCTTTTACCGTTCTTCTTTGAGAGGGTGCAGGGGATCTCGACTGAGATCGCCGGTCTCTATCTCGCGATTCCTGCAATTGCATTGATGGTGATTGGCCCAATTTCTGGGGCTCTTTCAGATCGAATTGGATCGCGTATTCTAACAACATCCGCCGCTGTACTTGCTGCAGTAGCACTCTATCTTTTATCGCTCTTTTCCCAAACCTCAAGCCTCGCATTCATTGTTGGTGCTCTTGCACTTCTTGGGGTTGCGATGGGGTTGTTCTTCCCACCGAATATGAGTGCAATCCTTGGTTCTTGTGAAAAGGAAGGTGAGGGTGGAGTTTCCAGCGTGATGATGACGATACGCAACACCGGATCAGTAGTGGGCGTTGCGATCTTCGGTACAGTTGCCGTTCAGGTCATTCTTAGTAAAGCTGCACGACTCCATACAATCAATTATACACCGGAGATTCTTACCGCAGGTTTCCATGCTGCGTTCCTTTTCGGCATCATATTCTGCATTGTTGCGATGGTTATCAGTGCCATTATTAAGGACGTTAAGTGTGCATAACCCCTCTTTTGGTTTTATGTCAATTGACTAAAAAAGGAAAATTTTTCGATTACTTTTTCTTAGGTGCTGTGCCAATACCGAACATCGAATACAGCGGACAGGTTCCTACAAGACCGGTTATCAAGAAAATGAGCCCGATAATAAATACAAGGTATACTAACCAGCCTTTAACGTCTTTTAAAACGATAAATGCAAAGAGGATCACTGCAATGGCAATCCTAATAGTTCGATCCGCCATAGCAACATTATTTTCACCGAATTTCATGACCTCCCTCCTCACCAAATACTCGTTCAATAATTATATATTAGTATATTGCCGTTTCCAAAAATCCTTTATCCTGGAACTCAATCTCAGGTAATAGGATATAGTGTGGTCGTGTGCAGATAGTAATCGTCAAATGGTGTGTTGATCTCGGAATGGGTATCACATTTCTCGTCAGTTTTGTAACCGGGCTTTTCAAATTCAGTTTGTTCCAGCGGATGCTGGGATTGTACGAACTGCCACTTCCGATGGCGTTCATCAGTGACATTCATGATTGGTCTGGTCTCGCTCTTGGCGTTTTTGTGGCTGTTCATTTGTTCCTGAACCGTCAATGGATAATGACTATGACCAAGAAAATTCTTTCTGGAAAAAAGGATACAACCTGATTCATTTTCCGGCAACTTTTTTAAAATATCATAAAGATTCTTTTCATGATATAAAGAGAAAGAGAATTCTCTACAAGAAAATCAGTGATGATGAATGTCAATATCACCAGTTCGCTTTAATTTCAGAGTTTGATGACATTCACGGTCAACGAATAGGGCTTTTCGTTGCCGGTTGTAGCTTCCCACGGGCGTTTATAGATTGCAGTAACTTTCTGGCTCCCGATGTCGTTTGCCTGTATGATCCAAGTACGCGTCCCTCCAACACCTACCATTCCGGCGGCATGGGTTTTTTCAATGTAATTGTTTGAGACAAGCTCAAGTCCAGGAGACAGCGTCATATTCCATGAATAACCCGTTGTTGGATTCTCTTCGAGTGTGACAGCAAACTTTGATGTCCAGCTAACATTGACTGTTGATCCGTCGTTTGCCTCATTGAACGTTACCATCTGCTTTCCTTGATCAAGAGATTGAGTTGTCATCGTTACAGGAGATATTGAGGTTGAAGACCCTGCGGATTGCTGCGTACAGCCACACGCAAGTAACATCATTATTAACGCTGTTATAAGGCAGATTGTTGGGAGAATGTGTCGTTGAACGTGAAGATGTGATTTCATAGAGTTTACGGTTTCATTTTAAATTTTAAATAAATGCCTATAACTTCAAAAAATTTTGAAGATATTTATTATGGTAGGGGATAGTGAATGACCGGAAACGTCTGTCGGTTCTACTTACTGAAGAAACTCCCATAGCAAGAACAAGGTCAGGACAGATCTACCATTTCGAAAAACATGTGACCGCAACACTAGGAAAGAAGTTACTTGCAGAATTGCATTTCTGGTTGAAATTGCCGATCCTGGAAACGGTATCAACAACTTTAATTCTTTAAAATATAATTATGCAAATCAATAAGGATCAATCCAATGAAAAATTCGCTTTCATTTTTACTTTTATTATTATTCTTGATTCTCATTGTAGGCTGTGTCAACAATACAAGTAATGATCAGTATAACACTCCATCACAGAATTATGCGACACCAACATATGTTACGCCATTATCATTCGAAACTCAAAAAGAACAAAATATTCGAATAGCTAAAGAAGTCATCGCAGATTATCACAAAGACCACACCTATTTTGCCAATAATATTTACGTTTGCGGAGATATGGCAAGTGATGTCTGGGATATTTTAAAGACAAAAGGCATTAACTCCAAAATTGAAGTTGGTAATGTAAACAAAGACATTTCGAACATAAGTGAAGCAGATCATGCATGGATTCTTGCTGAAGTGGCTTCAAATTCGTGGTTAGCTTTAGAAACAACCGGTGGCTACGCGGTTCAAGATAATTCCCGCTATTATAAGGGGTGGGGCTTCATCACACCAAAACAATTTAAGTCCTATTTAACTCTTGAAACAAATTACAATGACGAAGTTGTTAAAATTAACAATTTAAAAGATGAATATAACCAAAAAGTTGCTCTATACAACTCTCAAAGAGCAAATTATCAACAAATGGTCAATTATTACAACAGTAATTATGTTGGTAAACCCATCACCCAAGACGGACAGAATTATAAAAAGTCAATGGATGCTGAAGCGATTCAAGTTGGTATTTTGCTCGGAGAAGTGAATCAGCTATCGTCAGCGCTTTCAACTGAAAATAGAAATCTATCTGATATTTTGGCTCAAATGAATGCACTAGTTTCATAATATCGTATTTACATGAAAAAATGGGACACGTCATACGATCATATCTCTAATTTGAAAGTACGGATAAATTGAAGAATTTAATAAAAAGTGAACGTCTAAGATCATAACATCGATTGTTAATAATTAAACAGGTGAATTTTTAAAAATAACCCAGGTTTAAAAGCCGTATGCATGACAGTGATGTATAAGCACGGTTATCCACAATCGTAAACTTGTAATAGGGTTCCGATACCAATAATTGGGGTTGTGAATGATCTTCTGCAAATACATCTTAAATCTGTTAAAAGATGTTTCGGAAAATGCTCGGATCGTTGCTCTCATTCGGCATTCGAAACGACCATCATTTCAAGGAATTCCTGACCATCTACGAGAAGCGGTGGAAATTACACCGGAAGGTATTAGAATGGCTCGTGAATTCGGAGCATCCCTACGACAAATCAGTCCAAACAAACGAATTTTCCTTAGTTATAATAGTGTCAAAAGATGCGAAATGACCGCACGAGCTATACGAGGGGGGTATTCTTCCGCAATTCTCTCAACGGATCTCGGTTATGCACATGAGTTTATAACCCCATTATTGATATGAACACGTACATCGCTCTTCGGGAAGAACGGGGGTATTCGCAAGTGATGAAGAATTGGATGGAAGGGAACATTTCTCTTGGTATTCTTTGGGGTCCGGATCAGTATGCTGAAAAAATACTCAAGACCGTTCTAAACTATTCGGTCATTCGTTCTGGGGATATGCTGATTATTGTCACTCAGGATATCGCGGTATTTCCTCTCATATCCAGTTGGTTAGGAAAAATCGTAACATCCCTTGATTTTCCGAATGGTGTTGTTATATCTGCTGACACAACAAAAGCCGATATTCTATTTCAGGATGCAGATCATAAACTCAAAATAACTAGGTAATTATCTCTGATCTTTTCCACAATTCAATTGCACTGGGTAACTAGTGAAAGTTGATATTTTTAGATGGCCGGTCCAGCAACAGTTTAAAGGAACTATGTATCTTTTAACGCCCTACTATGTAAATTATTGATTTTTTCCTAATTGATCGATTAACTCTTCTTCGGCGATCTTCGATATAATCTCTTTTAACTTTAAATCGGAAATGTCCTCTAAATCTTCCAATTCAATTCTCTGTTTTAAGGCATTTTTATTTGAATTCTTCGTATCATTACTCAAATCGCATAACTCCCAAAGTGGGGTGAAAAATTATACGTATGTATCAATAAGCACTTGCTGATATCCATTAGAAAATGAACCTACAATTACGACGTGATCCCGACCGGGTAATCTACCTGGAATCAGTGTCGAATTGCCTACAATCACGGGCGTTGTGCCTCCAAGGGTACCCATCGACCGAATGTAATTACCATTGACTGAAATGTTCAACCAATATAAATCCCCTTGATTCTGACCTCCACTGTATGTAACAGTGATATTGCTTTGGTTAAACCGGGTTGCAGTTATACCAACAACTTTTGTATTTTGTAGATAAGGCACTAGACCAAAGACCATTGCTCCAATAATTGCGGCAATAATCACGACAAGTGCAACAATCAAAATCTCTGCAAGTACTTCCGACACTGCATTTTCATCCATAAACACGTTTAAATTAGATTTTATGTTGATATACCTTTTCAGGTGGGGGGAATAACGATAAGTCCCGCCACATATTTTTGCAGATGATAAAAAACAATGTCTTGTTAATTAATCAGAATCGAAAAACAGAGAAAACGTTTGGGATGGTTGTGTCCGAAGTGTGTGCGGGTGCGGCAAATTTTTTTTATAGGAAATCGAATTGGGGAGTTATATTTTCTTCAAATCTAAATGGATGTCAATTAAACCCCAAGGGGCCGTCATATTGCGACGTGTAACCATCACTCCGTTATTATAGATCTCGACAGCAAGCATCGTACCTGAACCGTCTTCCTTCATGATCGATACGTCAACAATATCGTGATGTGCAGGAACGCGATATACTTGGTCACCTGTGGCATTAATCGCTTGCAGGATCCCACCTGCACCAACCGATCCCGTAAAATTCCCCACATATTTCACTGCTACCCAGACACCAGTTGTGGGAATAGTGAGCTGAAGCGGTGACATAGTTCTTGGGATAACCTGTGATGTGAAATTTTGTTGGATTAGTGGGGGAGTGGTTGGAGCGGGAATCGCTATTGTTTGTATAGTGTTCGTGTGAATGGGTGCAAGACCAGAATGATCAATTGGTTTTTCGTGCAATATTTGAATATAAGTAAAAGCTCCTCCAACAACTGCAACGATAATGACTAATAGAGCAGGAATCGCCATGAGAGGTATCCGGTCGAGAAAAGCTTCAACAGGACTCGGGGGCTTGGGTGGTTTTGATAAGCTTGTAGGAGTAAGTTTTTGTTCTGGGGATTGAGCGGCAGGACCTGTTCCCGAACCTTGGCTCAAAAACGGTTGTTTGGGATTGATTTCCTCTGTCTCTAATGAAGGGCAGTATTCTTTGAGTTTTGTCACCAACCGGTCGCGATCCTGTTTTTTTAAAACACCGGGTCGCTGGATAAATACAATCTCTACTGGCTTTGTCTCACCGTTGGGAATGGTTGTAAAGAGGGTTAGGGACGCTTCTCGCAGGGAGTTCTCTCTAGTCATTACAGAACTTATAGTCGCAAGCGGAATATCCTCATGAAGAATTTGATTCTCCCTACTCTCAAGAAGAACGAACCGTTTGTTTGTAAGGATCGCCTCCATCTTGACGCCACTTACAACAACATCCTGCGCTGTCAGAATAATGGGCTCATCTTTTGAAAGAAAAGGATATGCCATATTACCCTCTGCATTATTTTGTGTACGTGCGTTATTCGGAGCAATATACTTTTACAGACACACCGATCTTTTTTTAATTTACCGATAATCTTAATTATCAAGGTATACATATTCTTCGTCGGTGATAGAAATTTCTCGGAGAGTATTTACCAAAGCGGATAAACAAATCGTGCAAACATTGCCCGATCAGGATATAACAGAAAAGATCCTCAATTATATCCCCGCAGAAATTGTTGCAGCGTTTATCAGCATCAACGCTATTTTCATGTCCGTGGAACATCCCCCCACTCTCACAACACAATGGATTGTATTCGTAATTCTGATTGCTCTAACCGCACTCTATACCTGGAAAACGACATCCCATGACCTACTACCTATGGCAACAACCCAGATCGTTATATCAACGGCGGCGTTTGTAATCTGGGTCTATACGCTTGGCGGGCCATTTGTGATGTTTTCATGGTATCAGCCCTATTGGGGTACGATTTTGGTCACTCTGTTCACATTATTACCGCCGTTGCTTTTTGCAAAATAGAAGAATTGGAAGCTAACAATGGAGAGCTTTTTGGTTCTCCATTTTTCTTTTATTACATTTGTGTATATACACGAAAAAGAACTTTAGATTGGCTGAAAGTGCCTGATATCTTGTATTCACACTATGTCTTTTTAACAGAGCCATCTGGCATGATTATCCATAATTCAAAACCTTTTTTGGTTGGGGTGAGGCCAAGTTCTATATTTTCACCCTTTCTGTTTTTTATGGTATAGACTTCGATTTCACAAGCATCTTCCCCGGTCTTGTCAGGGACAAAAGCTAGCTTCTTTTTTTTCGGCTTGATTTTTCTCCATGCGTCTACCGTAAGATCTACTAAAATACACCCAGCGCCGAGTGCTATCTCCTTGGAAGGGTATACTGTTGTCATGAAATATTCCACATTTTATGGTAAGTACATACGTATAGCATTTTAGTATCGTCTATTTTTCTATACAGACAGGTTATGGTCCACAAGGGATGACTTGAGGCCGAATGCTTGAAAAGAGTTGAACTAGGGCTAGGATGTGCTTTGAACTGCAAACAATTCATGAGTGACAAATGAGTGCCGTACTGAGTATCTGTTGACGTTTTTCAATGTGGTGCATATATAACTCGAGATTGTGTTGCGGAAAACTCCACTTTTTTTTGACGCAATTGCAGTTGGTGTGTGGTGCATTGCTCTGTTCAGCTTGTTGTGAATGTAAATGGTTTTGAGAATTTTGAGCATACCCTCCAGTTCCTTTTTAGTCAGGGGGTACTCATGGTCATAAAAGACAATCTCAACCTGTTTGATCATATCTCTAACGTTTGTCATTG
Source organism: Methanoregulaceae archaeon (assembly GCA_015660965.1). Taxonomy (GTDB): domain Archaea; phylum Halobacteriota; class Methanomicrobia; order Methanomicrobiales; family Methanospirillaceae; genus MVRE01. Next base: position 68,821 of record JACTVG010000003.1, on the reverse strand, counting down.
TTCATATTCCTCCTTTGAACGACTCTCCTGATACGGTGGTTGGCGGGAATGCAATATATATTGGCAAAATAGGCGAAGTTATTCTCATACCTATCAAGGGCATTGATTGAACCGGGGGGTTAAACATCCTGTAGTGTTTGAAGTGTAAGTAAACTATAAAAGAAAAATAACGAACCGAATTTTTGATTTTAACACATTATAATAGATATTTTTATTAGTAGGCGATGGATAATCGTTCAATTGTTATGTACTGCAACGCGTGTGGTAAAGAAAATCCAGATGATGCCGAATTCTGTAATCATTGTGGAGCGGATCTGGCAAAAGTTGGGACATTCAAGATCAAACCTGTTGGAATGGACAAAAAGTGGACCCCGGCATTAAAAATCATTATTGGCATTGTAGTCATTATTATCGTAGCCGGAATTGCTGCAGTTATTATTGGAATGCCAACATCGTCTTCTCAAAGTAAATCGGTAATAACGCCAGTTCCGACACCCATTGTCACTACTCAACCTGTCCCAACAAGTACGAAGTTACCACCTCAACGCGATGGAAACGTTACGATTCAGACGAATAAGAATTCTATTTTCATCGGTAATCCCATCTCATTTTCAGGAACATGTATTACCGGGGATACAATCCAATTGATATCAAATCTCAATCAAAACATGAGTGGAACCCTACTTTCTTCTGGAATTTGTTCCTTAGAAACGTGGAATTACCAATGGTCAACGGATTATACACTTCAACCCGGTTCCTATACGATAACGGTTATGGATATTACTAAGAACTCCTATGATCGGACAACTGTGAAAGCAGAGAAAGGATCCGTTACTATGACAGTTTCTGGCGACCGGCTTTTCCATGTAGGAGATATAATAACGGTCTCTGGTACCGACACTGCCGGAAAAACTATTGAAGTAACTATCAATTCAGTGAAAGGAAATTTTGTATGGTATCACGGAACCAGTTCAGTGAATTCCGATAATAATTGGATTCATTCTCTCCATGTATTGAGCATCACGACACCAGGATCCTATAATGTCACTGCTAAAGATATCACAAGTCACGAAATCGAAACAACTGATATTATATTATCATAACCATCGCTTTTTTCTCTCTCTTGGACAGCATGTAACCACTTAGTTCAACCATTCCCCTTTCTGGTTCAAACCTAGAATCAAACCCATTTCATCAATACATAAGCTCCTGCAATGAACCAAGGATCAGGGTGCGTGGAACACCCACACCAACCCAAAGGAGGAACAAAAACCATGAATAGACAAACAATCGTTAAAGGAGTATTCCTAGCTTTCTGCCTCGTAGGCATGCTGGTTCTTCCGGCAGCGGCAGCACCAGTCGGGCAAGGAACCAATGTCAATGCGAATGCAATTGATAAGGGATTGAAAGACGATCTCTGGAATAATCATGTGACAGAACGGATGCAGGAATTTAACTTACACATCCAGCATGCGACCGATGTCATCGTAATCCTCAACAAATATGGTATTGACACCACACAGATGCAGAACACTTTAAATTTTATCAGCGCAAAGGGCACTGAACTTCAGACCGCTCTGAACAACAAGGACAAAGATGCATTAAAGACAATCAACAACGATCTCAAGGAACTCTGGAAGCAGTATCTTCAAGAGATGCGGGACTCCATCAAGGATCACTACGGGAAACTAAAAGCGGCAAACAACCCGAGCACAACGGGAAGCACAAGTCCATAAAGTACAGCTAGCACAATCGTGAACCCCGCCACCATCCTACCAGATGGCTCAGCAACTTAAGCGGTGTGAATTCTTTCGCAAGGGGATACCAGCAACGAGTAATTCCCCTTTAGTTTCCTTCCCATAGTGAGGATCCAGTTCTCACTATGATTTTTTTTAAATTTTGCAAAATTAATCCCATAATGCATCCTTTTTGGTCTTATGTAATTCAATAAGTACAAATACAGAGTTACCGAATGCTGTTTAGATAAAATTTTCATAAATAGTGGGTTTTCTGTATAACAATCAATTGCTAAAGTTGAGGGATCAATGTGATTGAAGAAAATGATGAAAATTTTAATAATCTCTTAAATACGCTTCCAGCACTCCTTTTTTTTGTCAATGACGACGGAACCATCGTGTGGGAAAACCGTGCGTGTGAGGATTTGTTCAAATCAGCGAACGTTCAGACCGGAGAAAAGAACATCGTGTGTTTATTCCCTGACGAAAAGGATGAATTTTTACAAGATATTCATACGACTATAACAAGCCGTGAAATAAAAACAGGATTAATTTGCACTATTGATATCCAAAATTCTGGTAAAAAAACCCTGAAATTTGATATAATACCATACAAACAGACAAAAGGAGACATACAACGAGCCATTGTATTTGGGTTGGATATCACCGAACAAGTCGAAATGGAGCGCTTGAAACGAGATGCCTATGAACAAATTGAAAAAAATATGGAGCAGTTTCAAATCTTAAATGATCAAATTCGCAACCCCATTCAAATAATAACAGGATTAGTAACTCTTGAAGAGGGGTCCTATCAAGAAAAAATACTTAAACAAACAAAACTTATCGACAATCTTATATCGAATCTCGATAAAGGGTGGGTCGAATCAGAAAAGGTTAGAAACGTCCTCAAAAAGTATTACGATGTTGGTTTCAAGGGAACACACGAGCTCGTGGCACGGGCAATTCATGAAGAGTATCTCGAACAGCAGAAAAAGTTGGGAATAAATCCTCAAACAAATCCTTCGATGCTTCCCTGGAACGAATTACCCAGAAACATACAGGACTCCAATCTCAAACAGGTCGATGGTATCTGGAGAAAATTACACTTGATCCAATGCGCAATCGGGTTTTCTTCCGAAAAAAATGAACCCCCTTTTAAATTCTCAAACGATGAAATTGAAGTACTTGCACGATACGAACATGAACGATGGATGAATGAACGAGTATCCAAAGGCTGGAAATACGGGTCTAACGTAAACCATGCAACAAAAACACATGATTGTCTGGTGCCATGGGAACAACTCTCTGAACTACAGAAAGAAAAAGATCGAAATACCATACGTACATTGCCTGGTATCCTTGCAAAAGTGAACCTGAAAATTGTACGGTTAGGATCGTAGTAACAAATATCCGTCCAAAGATCACCAAAACAGTGAATATCGTAGAGTACGTTAAAACCACTATTGAGTCTTGTATGTTGATCTCTGATGAATTGAATCGATCTAATCCCCCCCGCAATGACGTATTCATCAGCTATGCACAGAAAGACAAGCCGGTTGCAGATGCGATATGCGCCAAACTTGAATCCCGAAATATCAAGTGCTGGATTGCTCCTCGAGATGTACCCCCTGGGAGCGATTTTCCGGATTCGATTGTCAAAGCAATTGAACAATGTCGCATTGTTGTTTTGATATTTTCGTCGCATGCGAATAACTCTCCCCATGTTATCAGGGAATTAACGAATGCCGTAAACAAAGGACGTAATATTGTTCCATTCCGAATCGAAGATATCCAGCCCTCGCGGTCAATGGAGTACCTCATCGGTGTCCGTCATTGGCTTGATGCTGTTACACCCCCTCTCGAAAACCATTTTGATGAACTTGCCGGAACAATTGAGAATATTCTTGCACAGAGCAGGGAAACATCGGTCTGCTCCGCCTGCAAGACACCGTTTTCGCCAAACGCAAAATTCTGTGATGCATGCGGTGCTCCTGTATCTTCAACATCAGCTCTTGAATCATCACCAGTGGTGCCCTCTCCAGTAGTACAAAAGACGGTTCAGCCAGTTTCAATACCAAAGCCAGTCCCACCTAAGGAGCCTTCACCACGATCAATCTTCTCGCAAAAGAGGCGGGTGCTTGTTGGTACAGGCATGCTGATTGTTGTGCTCATTGCACTGTATTTAATCATCCCGATGATTGCTTCACCGTCCCAGAGTCCCACTAGCTCACAAAACGAGCGAGGTGGGGGATTACTTTTTCCGAATTCTTCAGATACTATGACTGTAGATTATCGAAGCCAGAATACAAGAATAAATACTGCGACGCTAACGACTGCCCCGACCCAAGTATTACCAAAAGGAAACGAGCTTTACCTTGAGGTTGAAAAGAATTCCATCACTGCTGAAATCAATGTTAAATTCGGTGGTGGTCCAGGGCAAGGATTTGTTAAGGACAACCAGGTGATCCTGACAAGATCCGATGGTACGGTTACCCAAGGGAAACTTAATTTCGACCAACAACTGTCTGAGATCACGTTGCAGGGCACTAGAGGAACGGATCGTCTTCAAGTGATCGTTATATTAGAGTCCGGTGCCATATATACGATCATGGATAAATTGATTCCTTATCGTTCACGTGCGTAATATAGTGCTAAAAACTTGGTGAATGAACATTATCGATTTGAGGGTTTCTTTAATATATAATTCAACTGATTTCAACGATATCATTTTGATTCAACCCATGTACCGCATCAGTTTACCGTTGCGAAATAATACCCGTTTTCTTGTTTTATGTGGACCGGGACATTAAAAAGTAAACCTATGTTTTCATCCGTGAGGATTGCCGTTTTCGGGCCATTTTTATAAAACATGCCGTCTTTCATCAAAATGACGCGGGATATTTCAGGAACGATATCTTGAAGGTTATGCGTTACCAAGATGAGACCTATCCCGGACCGTGTTATTTTCCGGAGAATATTTTGGAACGTATGGCGTGCATGCAAATCTAGGCTGTTGGTTGGTTCATCAAGAACGAGTGCCTTAGGATCATGAATCAATGCCCTACCGATCAAAAATCGTCGAGCTTCCCCGGATGACATCTCATTCATTGGTCGGTCTTTGAGGTGATCGATTTCCAGAAACGCAAGGATCTCGTCTGCTTTTCTTGCCATTTCCTCAGTTACTTCTTGCCGGAAGAGACCGATGCTACTGAAAAATCCTGATATGATCACATCCATACCGGACATGTCTTGGGTAAACCGATACTGTAACTCATTTGAGACAATACCGAGCAGAGGTCGGAGATCAAAGACGTCCCACTGATCCCGCCCCCAGATCCGAAAGGTAACATCATTGTCCTGCACAAGCGGATAGTATTCTCTTGTAATTGTTTTTATGAACGATGATTTTCCCGACCCATTGGGCCCGAGGATTGCGATATTCTCGCCCTCATAGATCGTTACCGATACAGAATCCAGAACTTTTTTGTCACCTTTTATGACCGTGACATTCCCGAATTCCAATAATGGAGATGAATGGGCTTTCTGTAAGGAACGATGTTTTCTCATTGTTTCTAACTACACTGGTTGATCTCATTGGGTTATTATCTCAGTTATAACAATATTCACGAATTGAACTTACCTTCAGCGAGGTATTGAAGTGTAACAAGCGTTCAGGTAATATTACTTGAAGTGCTGATGGATCCAGAGATTGTCCAATATTTTGAAAACAACATAGGAATAAATTTCATTAGATATTTTCAATTACACATTGGGGTTGAAGAATGGAAGGTCAAGTAACACATATCGATCCTAATCACAATCCAGATGAGAGTAATGACCTGGTTCTTCTTTCCACCAGTCCGGTTTTCAAAAGTTTTATTTACAAATATCTGATGGCTTTCACGCCGATAATCCTTGTTATTGTATCATTTTTTACAAGAATGCTTCTGGATAGTATCTTCCATTTAGCATCATCAACAGTTACTTCGATAGTAACTACGACAATCCCGTCAGTTCCTTCTGGAGTACCGGGTTTCATGAATCTTCATCCAACATCCCTCATGAATCAATATTCTGCAGGTATGATTGATGCAACGACTATTACGATCTTCATGGTCGCCCCGATTGGAATATTCATTCTTTTCGCGTGTATCGGGTGGGTATTACGAATCACTGAAATGTGGACAGGTACAGCACTAACCTTGGGCATGAGCACCGTGATTGGAATATTGGTGGCAAATGTGACGGGATACCCTCCAGCAATGTCAAGCAATTACTTGATACTATTTCTCCAATGGATAGCGTTCCTGGTTCAGCCATTCAGTGTTATTGGAACCATTATTGCTATCGCATGGTCCGAAAAATTCCGGCGATCAATCCGATACACCATCACAAAGGATGGCGTGTGGATGTCAGGTGGCGTTTGGAAAAAACAGGAGCATATGATCCCCCACATCCAAATTGGCAGGATTGTCATGGAGCAGGATTTTTTTGGATCCATGTTTAACTACGGAACGGTAATTCCACAGACTATCGCTCGTTGGGGGGCAGAAACATCGATTAGGGGAGTTGGGGCAACAGGACAGAAGGATAGTATGGGAGCGATGATTGGGTATGCACGAGGTCGCGAGGAAGCATCACGATACCCCCTTGATTGTCTTTATGGAATACCGAACCCGAAGAATGCCCAATCTCTCTTTCAACAATTTATAACCCGACCAGCAAAGCTTGAGGAGGAACAGCTATCCTACCTGAAAAAAATTTACGAGATGAGTGCGAGTCGAAATATGGTAAGCGGTTCCGACGTCATTTCTCCAACACCGTCTGATATAGCGAAAAGCCATATAAGTGATGATAAACGGGATATTGCTGTCAGTAAAGATTCAATGGAAGAAAAATCTACAAGAATGCAAGAGGTTGGTGTAATCCGATTGAGCGATACTGATTTCCCAGAGTCACATGCCTGTTCTGTTTGCGGAAAAAAAGAGCTACCCCCATTTGTTGGGAGCGATGGCAAAACGTATTGCAAAGACCATTACCCCCCCAAAAAGTCCTAACTGTTCTAAGTGTAAAGATCTAAAAAGCAAGATTTGTCTACATTATGACAATGCAACTTTTCGTCATCATTTTGCAAAAAAAATAAGGTGGTATATGAGGTGTTTTTCCTTTATAATTGCTGGCTAATCTTTGTTGCTTGAGTGTGCCCACATGGTCGATGAGTAGCTGTTTCACCTTTGTGAGATTCAAAGTAAGACTTGAGCCAAGCGTTTACTGTGGCAGTATCTCCATATTGGAGTGCAGTTTTCACTTGACTCACATCAACGCCTTCCCCTTCAAGTCGGGTAATGATTTTCTGGGGATCTAACTGTTGGGGGTGATTGACTATCTTCTTCATATGTTCCTGACGGGAAGCTTCAAACCAAGCTTTCATAGCTGCCGCATCACTATTTTGGAGTGCGGTCTTCAATTGACTCACATCGACTCCCTTTTGTTCAAGGTGTGTGATGAAAGTCTGAAGTCTCTGTTGTTGCTTCGCAGAATCCACAATCTCACCTTGATGTGCTTGACGATAAGACTCAAACCAAGCTTTTACTGCTACGGTATCGCCATTCTGAAGGGCTGTTTTTACTTGACTGACATTAACTCCCTTTTGTTCAAGGCAGTTGATAACTGCTTCAATTGATGGATGATGACCCGATCCTGTGCCGGAGTGAACGCTGCTATTAAAAGGGGGGGACGTCATTATCGCTGTATCAACTGGGCTACTAACTCGTCCCAAGGAAGACAATGCTATAGAGAATACTGATAGAACTCCGGCACGTGTATTCGGGGTGTTCATACTGAAATTCTCCTCGTTGTTGTTCCTGTAGGTGTAAGCATGGGAAGAATGTACTCACACCTTGTACAGTTTATTTTACATTTTGTAATATAAACATTTCTATTAATCACTTATACATTACAATTTGTAAATTATACATGATGTATTTCTGATCGCAATGGGGACAATAAAATGTTAAATCGTCTTACAAAATCCATACGTCTAAAAATACCCGATATACCCGAAGATGAGTGATTGTAAGAGGAATCCTTAGTTTAATGGACAAAACTTTTGTGATGGCATATGCAGAATCCATTTTAAGATAACGAATCTTCCTTTCCTATAGTAAGTTATGACGAGAAAGTACTTGGAGTGCGGGATACACGAAATTATTCAATAATGATAAATTCTTTTAGATAACACATCTTTTTCAGTTAAGGGATGAAAATATGGGGGAATTCCAAACACCGTATTGTGATAACAACCATGATGGGATACCGATGGAACGGGTGTGGACAGATGGTCGTGGCAATTCGATTTATCAATGTCCAACATGTGGAAAAAAAGTACAATTGAGAGATAACAGGTAATATAATACTCACATAAAATACTCAATATTGGTCTCGAACCGCACATATCCAGTACACGAATGTTGGTACTAGGAGTACAAAATTATATAACACACTCTAAACTTATATCAACCAAGACGGCAATCAGAGTGTATGAAAGTTAATTGGCTTGAAATATTGGAAGCCGTTATAGTTATTTTATTAATTATAGTTGTTGTTATAATCGGCATACGCCATCTTCAACAACCCCCACCGATACTGCCGAATGAATCTATTCATCCCTAAAAATTCAATTTCTTCGTATTCGCTTTGACGCAAACCCACCGGTCGGGTTATTGTATCTGGAGTGCCGGGTCGTGCGCAATCTTTAATTATATTCAATTACCCGCATTTGTGATGTGAATGGGATTCCGGGTGGATTTCCCGTTTTTGGATCAATAAGAAATTCAATGGTACCCATCGGGGTTCTAATCGTTCGACGGTAAATCAGCTCACCGTTTCTGTAGATCCCAACAGCGAGAGTCTGTCCTGAATTGTCCTGCTTCTGGAAAGATGCCTGCACCAAACCTTCACTATTCCGTACCATATAAAACTGATCACCAGAACCTCCTACCGGCAACAGCGACCCGGGATTTCCGTACCTTCCGGTAAAGGTGCCGTTATACTCAACTCGTACCCAAACACCATTTTTAGGAATTGTAATTTGAGCAGGTGTGGGTATCAACGGTAGGGGTTGTGTGGTGATGACCGGTGGTGCAAGGGATTCTACATTTTTTCCCGGTACGTAATGCAAATAGAGCGACACCCCCCCAATTATTGCAAGAATAACGATGATGATTGCAGTGACCGCAACGAGTGTGTGCAATCCAGAACGGAGTGCACGACGTGGGGGACGAGACCCGGAGACCTGTGGCGCTGCCTCTGGTGCAGACGGTTCTACAGATCCTACAATTTCCGGTATTTGAATAGTTACTGTATTCGGGGATTCTTGTTCAAGAGCGACGGGGGACTCATCTACTACTGGTGTTACGGCGGTGTTTTTATCCCGAAATTTTGTATCTTTTTCAGGAGCATCCGGTGGCGTTTCAACAACAGGTTTTACAAGAGGCTCTATGGCTCGAGATCCTAGTTTCTCCTCAGAAATAACCGGTAATTCAGGTTCATCAGGAAGTACAACAAATTTATCCGGTTCTGGAGGGCTCTCACTAATTGTTTTGTGGGGGATAGCCATTTCAATCGGGCGCTGAGTTGCCCCTGAAGGTCGTGTTTCTAACCTCTTTTCAGCGGGTAGTATGTCGCTGAGAATTGCCTGCTCGCGTACCGATACGACATGTTCCATGAGTATTTTTAGCCATTCATCACGTTCCTGCTTTCTTTGTTCACCGGATTGCTGGGTGAAAATGAGGTTTATCGGTTGCAAATCGCCGGTGCTGCTCGTATCGATGAAAGAGATTGTTATAACCGATTCACCGGTTGCAATTTTCCCTCCCTTTACTGACTGTATGTTCGAAAGTAAGATCACCTTGGGTTCGAACTGGGTATATAAACTGTTAATAAAAATGAGGCGCTGGGTGGTGAGCATCATATCGTAAAAGATAAAGTTGATACTAATCCTGTGGGTAGTGAGGATAAATGATTCACCGCTGGTTACGTAGGTGTCGACCATGCTACCACAGTCCCATCTCATCTCTACGTTGGCTGGAGTGATATGCTTTTTAGATGGATTAGCTCTGTTGCACAATAACCCATTTATCTTCGGACGTATCCATTTCACTGATATGGCAAAAATGATGGATAAATTGGTAGAGTTCAAGGTTGTAAAAATTCAAAAGCCAGAGAACGTGAACGTCATCTTAGGGCAGTCCCATTTCATCAAAACCGTGGAGGATATTTATGAGGCTGTTGCGGGATCGGTTCCCGAACGCAAAGTTCGGGCTTGCCTTTTGTGAGTCGTCTGGTGACTGTCTTGTACGAATAGATGGCAACGATGAAGAACTAAAAGCGATAGCACGGGAAAATGCCCTTGCAATTGGTGCTGGGCACTCATTCATCGTAATCTTACGGGATTGTTTTCCGATTAATGTTTTGAACGCGATAAAAAACATCCAAGAGGTTTGCACTATCTATTGCGCAACGGCAAATCCCGCAGAAGTTGTGATTGCTGAATCTTCGCAGGGCCGGGGAATAATGGGCGTGATAGATGGTTTAAAACCAAAAGGGGTTGAGGGTCCGGATGGGATTGCGTGGCGAACGGGACTGCTCCGGAAGTTTGGGTATAAACGTGGATAAATAGACAGACAATAAAATTTTGATTGATTGGGGGGCCTTAATTGGCAGTTATTGTATCCAACATGTGATTTGGATAAATGTGAAAAAACCCCCTTTTAAAAAAAAATCATTGATTTCGATTTATTAGAAAGATGATAACTCCTCCACAGATGAAGGTATAACCCAAATAATTGAAAAATTCTTCAAATAATTGACCAAAAATAAGGTAGAAGATCCCGGCAATTACCATACTTATTCCAAATAGCTTGGGCTTTGGTATTAACTCAAAACTCATACTTACTACCGATTTTTTTTAATAGTATTCAAACGTTTTTTAATTCTCTCAATTAATAATTTGGCGATCGATTGGATGGGTGTCATTTCTATAATGATTCGTGATTGAGTTATGCCCAACCTTTTCCTCGCATCCGTTGATGTGATGTGTTCATTGTTGATGATAACATTTTTCATATCACGGTTGTTATTACTCTCAATTGGGGAAGTACAATGGAAAAGGTTGTTGGAGAGATAACGCACTATTTCCCGAAGGTCGGTGTTGCGGTGGTTATGCTAGAGGACACTATCAATAACGGTGACAGGATTCATGTCAAAGGAACGCAATCGGATTTCTACCAAACGGTGACTTCAATGCAAATCGAGCACCAAACCATTCAAACCGCTACAAAAGGCCAGGACCTCGGCATGAAGGTGTCTCAAGTCGTTCATGCAGGAGATGTCGTATACAAAGTCGAATGAACGGGGTCCTGAGTAGAATCATCTTTAACCAAACTCTCGCTTTTTCGTTCTCAAAGAATTAAATGACCGATCAAATTACATCGTATCCTTATTTATCTGAAAATTAAATACATCTGAGATAGATAAGCCACCCCGGATATATAATGGATATTTTTACCCCGATTTTCATTGGTATTGTTCTATCATTGGATTGTTTAGCAGTCTCTATTGCAGCTGGTTCAACGCAGGATGTTGACTATTTACAAACGGCACTAACATTTGCAGTCTTTTTCGGTATATTTCAAACCGGGATGACACTCGTTGGGTGGGGTTTTGGGTCATTATTTAGCCGGCAAGTATCTTCTATCGCATATTGGATTGCCTTCGCACTTCTTGCAGGTGTTGGTGCGAAGATGATTTTTGAGGGAGTCCGTTATGAAAAATTCGTGAGTGAACTATCAAACACACATAAGATAACTGCGATCGCTCTCCTTGCAATCGCAACAAGCATAGATGCTTTCGTTGTAGGAACAAGCTTTGCATTCCTTGGAGTGGCGGTCTTAATTCCTAGCCTGATAATTGGTGTTATCTCTTTCTTTTTCTCTCTTGGTGGGGTTTTTTTAAGTAGACAACTTGTAAAAATCTTTGGGAAAAAAATTGAGATAATTGGAGGATTAATTCTGATTGTAATTGGATTGAATATTTTATTATCGCATATTTATTCCTGATATCGGTATGTTTGCAAGGGTAACCAGGGATTATATCGCAAAGAACCCAACCATCATCGCAATTGCACGTGGTGTAATGGCAACAATCGTTTACTTTGCATCGTGGAAACCGCGGTTATAAGCATACTTTAATTAAAGAATAGTGCCCAGAGGCTCGTTAGGGACTGGAAATGCCCGAGCTTACTGGAGATCTAATACGGCTTTCAAAAGATCAGATCTGTGCAACGAGTGAAATGTTCACTCGTGCATTTTTTGATGATCCGAAATTGACGTATCTTATTCCTGATGCAGAAATAAGAAAAGAGCGTGCACGGTTTCTGTTTGAATTTGAACTTCGGTATGGGATGATTTATGGTGATGTCTACGCGACATCACCTACGTTGGAAGGAGCAGCAGTCTGGTTATCATCTGCGAAATCCGAGATAACCTTCTGGCGGGCGACACGTGCTGGCGGGATAGCGTTACAAAAACATCTAGGAAAAGACATTATGAAACGTCTGATGTCGTTCTCAACCTTTGTTGATACTCTCCACAAAAAACACGCCCCCTCTCCTCACTACTACCTCTTTTTTATTGGTGTTGATCCCGTATCTCAGAAAAAAGGGTTCACAAGCAAGTTACTCAGACCCATGCTTGCTTGGCTGGATCGCTGGAAACAACCGTGCTACCTGAATACGCAGAATCAAAAAAATATCGGTCTCTATGAACACTTTGGCTTTCGTGTTATTGATGAGATCAAGGTACCAGAGACATCGATTATTCATACCGCGATGCAGAGAAAACCGCAATAAAAATCATGCGATCGAGCGTTTTGCAGTTTTCCTTTCAATGAATGATGAATATTTCTGATAAAACCTTCTTTTTACGAATTCGACAAGGACAACATACCCTATAACAAGTCCAGCTAACACGGTATAGAAGGAAATGGGCAAATGAACAAACCCGAATATGCTGCCGATAACTGTAAATGGAAGTATGCATGCAATCACGATGATTAATAACGTGCTTGCCACCAGGAGATTACTCGGTTTACTCTTATAGAACGGAACGATCCGTGTTCTGATCACGAAAATGACCAATGTCTGGGTGCAGATCGATTCGATGAACCAGGCAGTCTGGAAGAACGACGCATCGGCTTTGAATATGAACAAGAGGATAAAAAATGTAATGAAGTCAAAGACCGAGCTGATCGGACCGAATACAAAAATAAACTTCCTGATGAATTCAATGTCCCATTTTTTAGGAGTGCTGATGTAAGACGAATCCACACTATCGGTCGGAATTGTCGATTCCGAGACATCATAGAGGAGGTTGTTGAGCAAGATCTGGATTGGTAACATCGGGAGGAACGGGAGAAATAGCGAAGCACCGGCAACACTGAACATATTACCAAAATTGGAGCTTGTACCCATCAGGATATACTTCATCGTATTTCCGAATGTTTTTCTCCCTTCTAGCACTCCATCATGCAGGATCCGCAGGTCATTTTTCAGCAAAATAATATCTGCTGATTCTTTCGCAATATCCACCGCATTCTCGACAGAGATCCCGACATCTGCTTCCCTGATGGAAGGTGCATCATTGATGCCATCGCCCATGAACCCAACCACATGACCGTTCCGTCTCAGGGCGTTCATGATACGGTTCTTTTGCACCGGAGTCATACGAGAGAAGATCGTAACGTCTTCAACCACTCGTGAAAGTGTTTCACCGTCCATATTCTCGATCTCGTTGCCGGTAAGCACACCTTTTATCTCTTGGCCGATTAACTCACACGTCTTTCTGGTGACAAGCTCGTTATCCCCGGTAAGGATCTTCAGTTCGATCCCAGACTGGGCTAACAATTGCACGGATTCGCGGGCACTCTCTTTTGGTGGATCGATAAATGTTACAAACCCAACAAAGATCATGTTCTGCTCGTCACTAACGGAAAACTGTGTTTTTTCACTTGAAACGAATCGGTTGCAAACCGCGAGTGTCCTGAACCCGTCTGCACTCTGTGCTTGATAGAGGTTATTTATCAGCTCGATAATGTCATTGGTGAGCGGTACAACGATACCTTCTCTTTCGACGGATGAACATATGCGAAGGATTTCCTCAGGTGCACCTTTTGATATCAGGATCCGTTCGGATCCTCGAGAGACAGCGATCGAAACTCGTTTGCGGATAAAATCGAACGGAATTTCGTCAATTTTCCGGTATTCATTGATTTCTATGTTTTTAAAATTGACAATTGCATCATCAAGGGGGCTTTTCAACCCGGTATCAAAGTAGCTGTTGATATACGAGAATAACAGAACCTTATCGCTATCGTTACCTTCAGTATCAAGGTGTTTAACTAGCGCAATCTTATTCTCTGTCAGTGTACCTGTTTTATCGGTACAGAGTACATCCATGCTCCCGAAATTCTGGATTGATTCTGGATGCTTGACAATCGCACCCTTGTTTGACATGGCGATGGAACCCTTTGACAGGTTGAGAGACAGAATCATTGGGAGAAGTTCGGGTGTCATGCCAACTGCGAGAGCGACGGAAAAGAGAAGCGATTCCAAAATGCCGTGCTTGAACAGCGCATTAACAAAAAATACGAATATGACAAGGAAGAAAACAAATTTTGACATGAGGTAGCTGAACTGTTTCAGACCACGTTCGAATTCCGTTTCCGGTGGTCGTTCAACAAGAGTTTTTGCAATTTTACCAAACTCGGTTGTCGGTCCAGTTTTTGTAATAATTGCGGTGGCGGTACCGCTCACAACCGACGTGCCGAGAAATATGTAGTTATTTGCTTCTGTTAGCGGTTTCGTGGGATCTGCTAGATTTGCATTCTTTTCGATGGGATACGGTTCGCCAGTCAGTGCAGATTGATTCACATAAAAATCCTTTGCAGATAAAACCCGAGCATCGGCCGGTACAATATCTCCAGCAACTAGCGAGATGCGGTCCCCCGGCACTAGCTCAATGATAGATATTTCCTGTTGATTTCCATCCCTGAACACAGATGCCCGGGTAATAATTTTTTGTTTGAGTAGATTCGCTGCATTTTCCGCTTTGTATTCCTGAAAGAAATCCAGAGTAACACTCGCAACAATAATGAGGAAAATAATAGCTGCGCTCGTAATTTCTCCGACAAATATTGAAATGCTAGCAGCAATGAGCAGGATAATAACAAGGAGATTTTTAAAATGTTCTAGGAACTGAATAATGACTGGCCGTTTCCTGATATGTGAGATGTCATTGAGACCGAATAGTTCTTGATGTGTCTTTACTTTCTCAGAACTAAGTCCTTGGGCAGATGAATCGAGAACAGAAAAAAGATTTTCTGTAGTAAGGGTATGGAACGGTTTATCCGCACTTCCATCATTTTCCTTACTAGTCCGATTCTTTCGACTCCACATAGTATCTATCCTTTCGTTGATTGAATGAACAATCATCCGATAATAAATGACATATATGTACGTGCCTTTTGAAATTATATGGAACATTTTGCCCTTTATCGGTAGAAAGTTTATCGTTCCAAACAACGCACATAGTGACAAAAGAATGCGGTAATATGGCAAATCCTTACCTATCACAAGATGAATCAATAATTCTGGCAACACAGAATATTGTTGTTAGATCTGTAACGGTCGCAGCGATACTGACTAACAAACGTATCCTCCTCGTGGAAGGAAAAGAAAACCGACTCCAAGCGGACGAGATTCTACTTTCAAACATACGGCATGTCGAAGCGGACGAGAATGCCATTCGAGCTCCGATCTTAAAACTCTCCTTTGTCACTGACACCGGTGAAATAAAACAAGTGACACTCACCTTCTCCCAGAAGCAGGGAGAAAAAAGAAAACGGGAATGTGATGACTGGGTGAGTAAACTCAAAGAGCGGGTCTTACAGCCAAAGAACGAGGGAATCCTCTCTGGTATCCCTTCATATGCTCAGGAGCCAGTCATACGTGCTGAAGTAGAACCCCCTTCAAAGATCGAAATCGTCAAAGCAACCCAACCGAGCATTGATGTGAGCATACCGCTGCCCAAACCGGTAGAGACCACAACATTACCCGAAGGTTCGTTTTGTACGCGGTGCGGGAACCGCGTTCCTCCAGAGTCAACATTTTGCAACAAGTGCGGTGCAACAATCGTTCCACTTGGAAAAGAGGTTCCAGTGCCGGAACCCGTTCTTGGAACAGTACAAGTTCCCGAGTCCCCCCTTTATGTTCCACCTACAGAGACCAAGGACCGACCTATCGATAAACAAATCCAAACCATAGAACCGCTGATCGCAGACTCAACGCCCCGTACAGTACCGGCACCTGCTGTCTCACCCAAAAATGCCGATCAACCAACTGATTCTGCTGTTGCTTGGGCGGCGGCGGAATCGGCAGTCAATAAAGTACCTGGAACAGCGACACCCGGGGAAATTGTGGCAAAACATGGCAGGTTGGCAGGCCTTTCATATCCTGACCTCCCCCCGCTTCCTGGATATCCAGCTCCCAACCGCCGGAAGAAAATGATCGGTCTTGTAGCATTAATCCTAATAGTCCTTGCAGTTATAGGAGGAGCGTTTTATTACACACAAGTTATGCATGGGAAACCCGTTACACCTCCTGAACCCAGTCCTACACCTATAATTACAACTATTGTAACAACCATTTCTACAACTCCCCCACACCCTGTTCCAACGGTGACCGTATCAACACCCCCGCCAACACCCCAGGTTCTTATTCCCCAGACTGGTGTTTGGGCAAGGGTGCAATATGCAGGAAAATTTGCAGGAGACGTTGGTGAAGTAGGGAAAAGCCAAGATGTATCTGGTACCGGTGACCAGTTCTATCAGATACCGACTGTGAACGGTACTGTTGGGGTATCGATCACGAAGCAAGATGGATCAGGGGATCTTCTCACCGTCTCAGTTTATAAGGAAGGGGCACTCGTCAAACAGGATATAACCACAGCTCCACATGGTGAGGTTTATTTCCAGGTTGCTTTGCAACCTCCAACACCGACCCCTACTTTAAAACCCACAATTGTTATTCCGACCACAACAACTCCAATAGTAAACCAAACAGCAAACCAAACGGGACGAACGAATACTACTGGGTAATTTTACCCACCAATTTTTCCGATTAAAAGTTTACTTACAAATACACACCGTGTCAGTACGATGGATAAATAAACCTTATTTTGTCGTAAGGGATATTTGGACATATGTTCCGAAGAATTCCTGTGTATCTTCTCCTTTTACTGTTCCTTGTGATTGGTCTTGTAATAGTTGCCGGGTGTTCTACTAAACTTCCTTCAGGTGGCAAGGTGACAACACCACCAATAATTGTGAAACCGACAGACACTCCGGATTTCTCACGACCCTCGCATAACTTTCAAAGCTGCACATCGGATGACGATTGTGGTGCTGGACACTACGGGTGCGTGAATGGGTACTGCGGTGTAATCCCGAAGGTCTTTTAATAAAAAATATTGACTGTTATCTACTTTTCTGCATCAAACTGTGTCTGAACCGTATCGGCTACCTTTTCACTGGGAGCGTCAAGTGGTACAAGTTTGATTTCGGCAGTAGACCCCACACCCACCTCAAGTTCTACCGCTCGTGCTATTTGTTCTTGGGAAAAGACACTCCGTTCCATGATGTCATGGATAGTTCCAAACGAACGGAGCAGGGCCACACCAACAGCATCGATTGCAATCCGGTCATTACCGGCAATAATTACACCGGGTTTAATGATTTTTCCTTTATCCGGTCCACCGGTCGAAAATCCTTCACTGGCGTCCATAACAATGAGATCATTTCGGTAAAATTTGTTAATCTCTGCAATCATCGAGCGCTGGAAATGTGACATATGAAGTTCGCCCATAAAATCATGGATAACTCCGGGAACCCGGCGGGCGATACAGCCCATAGAATTTTTCAGCGATAAGGTAAAGTGACCCCCGAATCGGTGTGTCTTGAGACAGCACGTCTGGACGATACGATCCGAACGGGTGAATAAGTTGGCTATGAAAAAACCGCGTTTCCAATGAAGGTTTGGTGCTTGGATTTCCTGCCAGCCAATGCGTTCCAGTTCGTCAAGTACAATTACAGAGAAACCAAGTTGCCGTGACAACGCTATAACGCCTTGATCTTCGAGAACTGTTCGTGTACTACCCATTCCACTCCGTTCAGCAAGTGTAAGTTTTTCGGGTTTTTGTAATTGAAGCGTTCTTACAAGTACCTGAAGGGTATCGATATGTGTGGATGCTGGATAGGGATCAGCACTGTTATAGTTTGCCTTTAGGGCAACCTTCGCACTGGAAAATATGGATAAATCGAACTGAGAAAGGATCTTTTGCATTCCATCCATCCGATTCGATGCATCGGCGATAAAAATGTCAGCCTTACCACTCACGGTCAATCCACGAGGATCAATATTGCCTCGAACTTAATGAATTTTCCTTTTTATATTACGTGAGGAATGTGCATAAGGAATTCTCGAATTTATTGGAATGCAATTCGTCACACGATAAAATCTGTCATAAGTTTATTACAATTTGTAGAGAAATAGCGGTATATGGTAAGTGATGAAGGAAGAGAATATAGGAGACGGAAAGGACGACATTTCCTGATACCAGCCGGAGTACTCATCGGTCTCGGTCTAGGGATTCTTCTCAACTATCCCGGGCCAGGTGCATTAATTGGTCTTGGTCTTGGTTTTCTTGGATCAGCATTTCAGAAACCTGAAGAAAGTACATCTCAAGACGCCACTTCGCCAAATTTTATGCATCGCTCACAATTGACTTACACTATCCTCGGTATATTCATGATTATTATCGGTATTGGTATAGTATGGGCACCCCCCAATCTATGGCCATTCATTGCTGCAATTTTCTTGATATTACTTGGAGTATGGTTTATCCTCAGAGGATATTTCAGATCAAAATAACCTAAATCTTTTACTTCTTTTGGGAGAGGGCTTTCCGAATTGATTCCTTTACTTCAGTAGGTAGATCAAGTTTATCGAGCATCCGACCGAGGAGTATTTTTGCGTTCTGTTGACCTTTTGGGGTTGCAAGATAAGAATTGAGAGCAGCTTGTCCTTCTGGTGAAGAAAGATATTGGTGAACAGCTTCTTGACCCTGTGGTGAAGCAACAAATGATAAAACCATACCCATGAATCCATCGACTTTCGCCATTTGTTTAACCTCTTGATCGTTTAGCGTGACTTTTTCTTTTGTTGAGAACTTCTGGGCTTAGTCGCTTTTTTTGTAAGCTTACCTGGTCTGGGACGATCTGCGAGTGGACCCACATCAACATTTTTGCCCAACGGTTCTGGGTGCGGGTGGTGTTTAGGAGCTAACTTTGGCTTTTTTTGGGCTTTATGTGGGGGGTGTGGATGTGGTTTTGCGAACGGGTGGTGCTTCTCTTCTTCTTTGTGACGTACCTTATCCTGGCTTTTCCATATTTCGGCATGGGGCGGTTTTGTATTGCGATGAGAATCAGGTAGTCGTCTTGGTGACATAGTCAGTAATTCTATGTTTAAGATTAAAGAATCTCCATATTGTACCTCCTCCTAGGAAACCACATTTTTCCTTCAGAGTTGAGGTATAGCTTTCACCCAACGATATCAGAAACGATATTAAGTAGATGAAGGCGTTATGGATCAACACGGCTGCACCGAACTTAGGAGCCGAACGATTGAATATTATCGGACAAGAATTTCCAACAATCCACGCCCACTCACTCGTTGGTTCTAAGGATACTCTCCCAGCAGCTGCCCGTGGTAAAGTTGCACTTATATCGATTGCGTTTGAACGCTCTGCCCATGCGATGCTTGATTCATGGACGAATCTGTTTCGGCAAGCATTCGGTAAAAATAGTGGATATGTGATCTATGAAGTCTCGATGATTGATACTCTATGGGGAGAGCTGATGTTATCGACCATCGACTCAGGTATGCGATTTAGCATCCCTGAAGAGAAACATCCGTTTGTTCTGACATACTATGGGAACTCATTGGATATTCGGCACTTCCTTAGTATGGATGACCGATCCTTAGGATATGTTTTTCTTCTCGATACTAATGGAACTATACAATGGGCTGGGAAGGGTTATTCAACGGATTCACAAGTCTGGGACTTGATTAATCGTGCAAAAGAGCTCGAAAGATCTTCAGACCAATGAAAATTAGTATAGGATAGATTTTTCACATCAAACCCCCGATTGCACCATAAGATCGTGTATGGACGCCGATACCAAGGAACAATACGTCTGCCAGGTTTGTGGGTATAACATGGTCGGATACCTTCCCGACAATTGTCCTTTCTGTGGAGCGTCGAAGCAGAAATTTTATTCCTGTGATGAGAACTCTGCCCGTAGACGCGTTAATAGCAGTCGAGTAAACGATCGAGTAACTAGATTGAACTCGGTTCCGGAACTTGGCTATGAACACGCTGCATACCGGGTCGAGGCTGAAAAAAATGTCTTCATGATCGATTGCCCTTCAACCTATGACCAATCAGTACCGCAGATCGATACTATCTTTTTCACTCACCACCATTTTCTTGGAGCAAGCAATCTGTATCGTTCTCTATATCCTGCACGGGTTGTAATCCATAAAGATGATTCCAATCATGATATGTGTCGGGGTTTCCCGTTCGATACACTTTTTTCCGGTAGTTTCACCGAAAACGATCTTTCTGCAGTTCATCTTGGTGGTCATACCCCCGGGTTTACATGTTATTTCTTTGGAGATGTTCTGTTCATCTGTGATTATGTCATTAAGGAACACGGAAAATGGAGTATCAATCCATATGGTCCGGAGAATGAAACTAGGTCCGGTCTGAAAAAACTCCTCTCCCTCCTCATTGAACGTCCTGTTAAGACGGTCTGTGGTGTTGACTACGTGATGAGCTTTCCTTCTTGGAATGCTAAAGTTCGACCGCTAATAGAGTGAAAAATTCAGGGTGTGTGGGAACCCAAAAAGAGTAGAGGGTTATTGATATGAAAAAAGGAAAAAAAGTGACCTATATCGATCTTCTCGTTGATGAGAGCATACACAAGGAATATGAAAGAGCTCTCGAGAAAATTGGACCCGAACTCGGTAACTCACATCCACTCTTTATAGGAGGAAAGGAAATTTACTCTGCTCCAGAATTTGAGGTGAGATCACCGTTTGATAAAAGGATCCTTGTCGGCAAATTCCAGACCGCAACACCAAATCAAATCCGAACGGCAATTAATACCGCAAAACAAGGATTTCTTGAATGGAAAGATTTGAATTGGAATCAGCGTGTAAAAATCATACAAAAATCTGCAGATATTATCGACTCTCAAAAATTTCTCTTGTCCGCACTTATCACCTATGAAACCGGAAAGAACCGATACGAAGCGATCGCTGAAGTGAGTGAAGCAGTCGATATGCTTCGATATCATGTTGATATCTATAAGAAAAATAAGGGGTTCATCGTTCCGATGAAACCCGAAAAACCGAAAGCAAAGTGCCGAAGCGTCATGCGACCTTACGGTGCATGGGCGGTTATATCACCGTTTAATTTCTCCCTTAGTCTTGCTGCAGGGATGGTTGGAGCAGCCCTTATCACAGGTAATTCGGTTGTCCTGAAACCGACCAGTCTCGCACCATACTCCGCATTAAAACTCTACAAGGCACTCATTACCGCCGGCTTTCCTCCTGCGGGTATTCAATACATTACCGGCCCCGGTGAGATATTTGGCAATATTATCACGGGAAACCCAAATATTGATGGCATTGCATTTACGGGTTCCCGTGAAGTTGGTTTGTTCTTGCATCGTGCTTTTACAACAAAACAACCGTACCCAAAACCAGTTATAACTGAAACTGGAAGCAAAAACCCGGTTATTGTAACTGAACGAGCTGATCTCAAGAAAGCTGTATCTGGTGTGGTAAAATCTTCGTATGGCTATAGTGGCCAAAAATGTAGTGCAACATCGCGAGTCTATGTTCACATATCAATTGCAGATCAATTTGTTAAGGTACTTGTTAATCAGATAAAGACCCTTGTTATTGGTGATCCTCGGAATAAGGACACTTCCATTGGCCCGTTGATTGATGCAAACGCAATGAAAAAGTACCGAGATGCTGTCGATCAAGTGAAAAAGGATGGTGGAAAAATTGTTATTGGTGGAGAAGTAATTGCCGACGGTAATTTTTTCTATGGGAATTATGTTCAACCTACTGTTGTAACCCAACTTACAAGAGGACACCCATTGCAAAAGAGGGAACTATTCATACCATTTGTTATTGTTGAAACGGTTTCAACCCTTCAAGAAGCCATGATTGAAGCAAATAATACTGAGTACGGACTTACGGCGGGTATTTTCTCTGAAGATAGAGACGAGGTTGACTATTTCTTTGACAATATTCAGTTTGGTGTCGCGTACGCAAACAGGCGTGGTGGTGCAACAACCGGGGCGTGGCCTGGATCTCAATCATTTGTTGGATGGAAAGGTAGCAGTTCGTCCGGTAAGGGAATTGGCGGACCTTATTATTTACTTTCGTATATGAGAGAGCAAACTCAGACGAAATTATAATATTTGAAATCATAAAGTATGCCCGCTACTGAATTGTTAACAATCTAACGATAATATTCTCTTCTGAAAATCAAAATCCCTAGCGTTATGTGGTATATATTCTGATATAGTCATATATAGCTCATATTTAATACGGTATATTTATTTATTTGAAAATAATATCTCCATACGTTGATATTTATATAAAAATGCAAAGTAGAAAAATTATATTTGTATCTTGTATCATATAGGAGGATTTTAAACTAAAACTACACAAAGTGTATTCTCTTCCAAAAATCTAAGCAGAAGACCCAGTACTCAACAATCATCTGCTAAACTATCAATTTACGTTATAAACTACCGCCACTCAGCAATTCCAGCCATTCCGCACTCTATCATTCAAGGGAAGAGTTTGATAAGCAGGAGGAATTGACTAATGGATAGGAAGCAGCAACCAGGAAAAATAACGAATATTTTACACTCAATTTTACGTCTTATTGTAATTCGTTTTATGGTTCAACAGTTTAGGCTGCTAAACACTGCATTTGTTAGTATTTCATCGATTCCTTCGGGTACCTCTATTTTTGCAAGGACTGAATGATATGAAACGACCGCTGGTCATTGGAATAATCTTTGTGATGATTCTTGTGAGTGTAGGAGTTGGATCCGTGACGCCATTACCTCCTCCTAATGTCGTGAATGGCGGGTTTGAAACCCCGAACGTTACAGATTCCAGTAATTGGGACATTTTCCCCAGCGGTTATCAGAATCTCGGATGGAATGTTGAATGGATTGGTGGTTCAGAATCTTTTAACGGACATACTCGTCCAAGTGTTGCAAACCTAGAATTGCAGAAAAATGGGGTATTCAATGGCTTTATTGCGAAAAATGGATCGCAATGGGCGGAACTAGATACTGATTGGGATGGTCCTCATGGTATCCTCAGTGGTGAGCCGGCAAATGTGAGAATCTGGCAGATGATTGATACAATTCCTGGTAATTATTATGTGGTATCATATGCTCAAGCCTGCCGTGACGTTAATGATTGCAAACTTGCATTTTCTTGGGACGGGCATTTTGTTCTAAATAGCACATCAGTTACTAATGAGATCCTACAATGGGAAACACACACCACCCAACCCCTTCTCGCTAATGCCACTGCCACTCAAACTAGACTTGAATTTTCTGATCAGGGAGTTCCAAATTCCATTGGAGTGCTTCTTGATAACGTGTCGGTGATAACGGTTCTTCCACAACTACCAATAGCCGGCTTTACTGGAACCCCAACTTCAGGTTTAACACCACTCAAAATCCAATTCAACCTCACGAACATGAATAATAATGCCTTATGGGTGAATTGGACGTGGGGGGATGGAACTTTCAGCAACACATCATCAGTCCCCACATTCAACGCTTCCCACATCTATACAAAGCAAGGAACATATACTGTATCAGAAACCGCAGCGAATCGATATTCAACAAATACCACAACGCAGACAAATTATATTAATGCTTATAGCCAGACGGCAAGTGGATTTAGAGGAACGCAGACTCCAGGTTTCTATCCATTATTAGTCCAATTTTATAGGACAATCCCAAATGATAATGCGACGATGTGGAACTGGACATTTGGGACAGGTACTTGGTTTAATACCACAAGCGTTGCCAACGCCAATGCCTCGTATACCTACTCAAGTGGCGGGCTTTATTCGGTCACTTTAATCACCGCTAACCCATATGCAAGAAACACAACGACATTGACCAATTATATTCAGGTTAATAATCACACGCAAAGCGGTTTCAATGGAAAGCCCACCGCAGGAGTAGCACCCCTAAATATCCAATACAACCGAACTCTTCCCTATGATAATGCGACATGGTGGAACTGGAGTTTCGGTGATGGTTCTGTTGCAAATATTTCTTCAGTAACGTTAGCAAACACTACCCACATCTATATCACTCCCGGAACATATACCGTCAATGAAACAGCGTCAAATCAATATGATACCTCAACGGCAACAAACCAGAACCACATTACCGTTTACGGTATAACAACAACCGGCTTTACCGGAACTCCGATTTCAGGTTTGACACCACTCACAGTCCAATTCAACCTCACGAACATGAATAATAATGCTACATGGGTGAATTGGACGTGGGGGGATGGAACTTTCAGCAACACATCATCACTCCCCACATTCAACGCTTCCCACATTTATTCAAAGCAAGGAACATATACCATCAGCGAAACAGCATCTAATCTGTATGCTACCAATACTACGAAGTTAATAGATTACATCACGGTACTTCCACAACCCCCGGTAGCAGCGTTCACCAACACGACGCCACGTTCTGGTATCACTCCACTTAGTGTTCAGTTCACGGATAGATCCACAGGAGGACCTCCCACGATGTGGAACTGGAGTTTTGGTGATGGAACTTGGTACAATACGACTGAATCTTTGAATAAAGATCCACCACTCCATCAATACACGAATCCGCAGACATATACGGTGAATCTGACGGTATCCAATGCCGGCGGGAGTAATACCAAATCCGAGGATGGTTACATCACGGTTCTTTCACAACCCCCGGTAGCAGCGTTCACCAACACGACGCCACGTTCTGGTATTGCCCCGCTCTCGGTATCGTTCACTGACCAGTCCACAAACACTCCGACATCGTGGAACTGGGAGTACAAGAATGTAACGGTAGACTGGACGCAATTTGCTATTACACAGAACCCCTCATACGCGTTCCCGGCAGGCACTTATGACATCCGTCTCACGGCAACAAATGCGGGTGGCAGCAGCAATTCAGAGACCAAACTCGGGTACATCACAAGCGTACCAGCACCGACGGTTGGCAGTATTGATCCGAGCACGGGTACCAGTGGAACTTCTGTTAGTATTACAAATCTTGCCGGTACTGGGTTCTATGGTACTCCGACCGTCAACCTGCATATGGGTCAGACTGATATCACAGCAACCGGTGTCAATGTTGTCTCATCGAACAAGATCACATGTACGATAGAGATTCCGTCTGGAGCAACAGCTGGTTCATGGGACGTAGTGGTCACGAACCCGGATGAACAGTCTGGGACGAAAAGTGGCGGGTTTACAGTAAATCCACCGCCCCCGGTAGCGGGTTTCACTGACGTACCTACATCAGGCACTGTTCCGTTAACTGTTGCATTTATGGATGCATCGACTGGAACTCCGACAATGTGGAACTGGAGTTTTGGTGATGGGACACCTTGGTACAATACAACAGAGATTGGGAATAGAAATCCACCAACCCATCAATACACGAATCCTCAGACATATACGGTGACACTTATAGTATCAAATGCTGGTGGCAGTGATACGAAAACAGACTACATCACTGTTCTTCCACCGCCGCCTGTGGCTGGGTTTACTAGAGTACCTGCATCAGGAATTGTTCCATTAACTGTTCAGTTCACAGATAGATCCACAGGGGGGTCACCCACGATGTGGAACTGGAGTTTTGGTGATGGAATATGGGTCAACACGACAGACTCTTCCTTCGCGAGCCCATCTCATACTTACACAAGTGTCGGGACGTATACAGTAAATTTGATGGTATCCAATGCCGGTGGCAATGATACCAAAATCAAGAACAATTATATTACGGTTAGTATAGTCCCACCGGTAGCAGGTTTTACTAGTGACTACACATCAGGAATGCGTCCGCTAACCGTTCAGTTCACGGATACATCGACTGAATCCGTGACATCAAGGTTATGGACGTTTGGAGATGGCCTTACATCTACTGAACAGAATCCATCGCATCAGTATACAAATACTGGGTCATACACTGTGCAACTGACTGTATCCAATGACGGAGGTAGCAATACCGAATCCAAGATGAATTACATCACGGTTAGTCCAGTCCAACTTGTAGCACAATATACTTGGGATCCACCAGAACAAATGGAAGGACAACAAAATCAAGTTCACTTCGTTTCAACAAGTACTGGAGGCCAAATTACTGAATACGAATGGGATTTTGGTGATAATACTATAGGCACTACCGCTAGTATCGATCATAGTTTCTTAAAATCTGGTGTGTATTATGTGAAACTTACTGTAACAGATTATGGTGGGCAAGTAAACGACATCACACATGACATCTCTATTTTAGCAAATACTACAACAACGTCCACTTCAGTTAGTGGTTTGACATATAATACTTCAGAAGCCGCAGAAACAACACCAATATTGGATTTAAATGTCGCAAATGTCGCCAATGCTGGTGGAGTTGTTAGCTATACAGGCCAAACCGTAACGATCCAAAATCCCGACAATGCCTGGAAAGCCATGACATTTGTTGCAAATAATGTCGATGCTACACAATCTGGAAATCTTATTATGAATAACGTTCAGGAAGTCAATGTCGAAAGTCAACCTCAGACTGTGGCTTTAGACCCAAGTGTTGGGACAGTTTCAACATCTTTAAATGTATCCTTAAAACAATACGTTGAAAATGTCCCTGTTGAAACAAACGTCATCCAAGGAGTAAGTAGCGATGTATTTAACGGTTTCCAGCTGGTTGCTAATACCAATGGACAGGATGTCAAGGATGTCGCTTATTCACTTGAAGTGAAAAATGCACAGTTGATAGACACTAATCTCACAACCATTACTGGCCATATTGCCGCAAAAATTACAATGAGCATCAGCGATGCTTGGGTTCAAAGCCATGGCCCAACAACAGATGCAATCAAGATTATTCGATATTCAGATGACGGGGCAACAATAGAGATGCTCACTACCCGATTCTTAGGGCGTGATGGTGCAAATGACGTGTTTGAAGCGGACTCACCGAATGGGCTTTCGATTTTTGGGTTGGTCTCACTAGCTGCACAGCAAGCTGCGTCACAGGGTAACCAAGGAGGTACCACGGGTTCTGCGGGAACTAATACTGAAAGTGCGGGGACTGCTCAATCTAGTAATGCCGGTACTTACGGAGTTAGTGGTGGGGGAGGTGGCTCCGGGGGAAGTCGATCTGGTGGCCAGGTTCAAGGCGAATCTCAACAAGTCAACTTCCCAGAACAAAAGGCCACCGAACAAAAATCTTCCGAGCCTGGGACAGCGAAAATTAAAGAGTCCCGCCCTGTACCCATTTCTTCACCAACACCAATAACACCCTTCCAGAAGCCAGCCATTATCACCGATGTGGGGATGTTCACATGGCTCTTCGGAATTATATTGGAAAATCCAATAGCGATGGCAATTGTGATTGCAATTATTCCCGTTGTTGCTTACTTTGGGTGGTGGAAAAACCGAATATAATAAATTTTATGGGACTGGAGATCGGTTGAGTTGCTTGAGGGTTTCAAGGTACCGTTCGCGTCTCAAGATATAAGCATCTCCTTTCGGACCGAATGGTACATACTCGGCAATCTGATAACCTTGCGACACCATTTCAATTTTTGTGCGATCTGCAAGTCCCTTTAAAAACCCAAATTCAACGAGATTTTTTTGTTTTGTAATCTGGTTTTTGAGCCATTCAATCAGTTCTGGATCATGCGTTCCAATTGAAAACAGTGTCTGTTTTGACAACAGTTTCTCTACGTATTGTTGCATTTTCGATTTGATCGTTGCAAAATCATTGCGGTCTCCAAAATACGATCCTTTAACTAACCGCACACTAATTCCATTCATCTTGCATAAGTCAATGTCTTGGAATGTGCGATCTAAATATGCCTGCAAAGCAACTGTTACCGGTTGTTTCTCTTTGGCCAATTCTAGAGCAGAATAAAGGGTATCAGCCACGAAATTCCGACCTTCCATATCGATCTCAAATCCTACGTGATGGTCTTGTGCCTCATGGAACAGCAAATTTAAGTTTCGGAAGTATTCGTTACGGTCAAAAAGGATTCCGATCGATGTTGGTTTTACCGATAAAGATGAGTTGAGTGAGTGTTCTGCGATTGTTTTGATACAATCTATATTCAACTCAAATGATTGAAGGGCTTGATCGGGAGTCTTTGCATATTCTGTCAGCGTTGCTATCGTGCAACGAATTCCTTGAGTGTTCCGCAAAGAACACCATTGCACCACTTCGTTTAGATCTCGAAGTGTCCATCGATTGTCCACGTTAACCTATCCAAGATACCCTAGCAGAAGATATCAATTTGATGCGGATACGCGATTCATGATATTTTTATACATTAATACACAAAAATGAACAACAATGTATATAAGTGTACAAAACCCACAAGGTGTATGAATATTAGTCCATTGAAAACCAAGGGGCAGATGCCGTTGGACTGGGAAGAAACCCTAGTATCAAGGGATTATCCTTGAACTTGGGTATTGAAGAATATCTTGCTGTTGTTGAGCATCAAGCAAAACCTCTTGTTATACCACTTTGTGCTGAGATTCCGGTACCAAACCTCTCACCACTTGAGTTGTTTTCAAACATAAGAAAAACGTATGGATATCTTCTCGAATCCATTGAAGGGAGTGAAAAAATTGCGAGGTATTCCTATATCGGCATAGATCCGGAATTGATGGTGACCATTGACGAATCTATCGAACTGAAAGGTGAAGAACCGTATACTTCAATTGCGAAAAATCCAGATGGTCAGAATCCTGTTGATAAAATAAAATCAATCCTGCAGCGTTTCAACTTTGTCAACATCAAAGCACCACGGTTTTTTGGCGGTATGGTAGGTTATTTTGCGTATGATCTCGTGTATTCCTTGAATAAAAATATCTTAAAAAGCTCAAAACCATCTTCCAATCTACCGATAACCCAGTTCATGCTTACAAAGGATTGTATTGTTTTCGACCACCTGGATAAAAAATTGTACATTTTTTGCAGCCCGCTACTGACATATGACTCTGACATAGTTCAAGAATACGAAAAGAGCAGGAAAAGGATACTTGAAAGTGCCGAAGAAATCGAGCGATTAGAATATAGTAAAGATAAAAAACCACTCCAATCTTTGCCTGATGAACGGTCACTCAAATACACCGAGTATCTCTCAAAGGACGCTTTTGAACAGTCAGTCACACGCGTAAAGGAGTACATTAAAGCAGGCGATATTTTCCAAGCCGTACTGTCACGAAGGATTGAGGTCGATATCAATTCAGATCCATTCTTAATCTATCGAGCTCTCCGAGAGATCAATCCCAGTCCCTATATGTACTATCTCGATTTCGGTAACCTGAAAGTAATTGGAGCAAGTCCTGAAATGCTTGTTCGGATCGAGAAACGGAAAGTGACCACAGTCCCAATTGCCGGCACCCGATTGCGAGGTGCGACACCTGAGGAAGATAAGTATCTTGCAGAACAGCTTCTCGCTGATGAGAAAGAGAGAGCAGAACATACGATGCTTGTCGATCTTGCCAGAAATGATATTGGGAGAATCTGCAAATTCGGTTCTGTGCGGGTGGAGGATTTCATGGGTGTTGAGAAGTTCTCCCATGTGCAGCATATCGTTTCGACGGTAAAAGGAATATTACAAGATAACTTGGACGGTTATGAAGCTTTTAAATCTTGTTTTCCCGCTGGAACTGTTTCTGGAGCACCGAAAATTCGTGCCATGCAGATTATCGATGAAGTAGAGCCTGATCGGAGAGGATTGTATGCTGGAGCGGTTGGATACATTGGATTCGATCGAAATCTTGAGTTTGCAATCACTATTCGAACAATCATTGTTCATGGATCGAAGGCGTCTATTCAAGTAGGGGCCGGGATTGTTGCCGACTCTGATCCTGAGAAGGAATGGTATGAGACAGAGAACAAAGCTCAGGCAATGTTGAAAGCAATCGAATTGGGAGGGAGATATCAATGAAGGTCCTCATTATTGACTGTTATGATAGCTTCACCTATAATCTCGTCCAGCAAGTCGGAGTCTTGGGGGCTGAACCCACCGTTGTTACTAATGATACGCCGTTCGACCAAGTACAGAAAATACCCTGTGACCGGATAATTCTCTCTCCTGGTCCAGGTCGCCCAGAAGATTGTGGTGTTTGCAACGATGTTCTCTTAACGTTAAGCAAACGGATACCAACTCTCGGTGTATGTCTTGGTCACCAAGCGATATGTGTTGCATATGGGGGAGATGTCGTCAGAGCAGGCCACTTAATGCATGGTAAGGTTTCCCAAATACAGCACGACGGTACGAGTATTTTTTCTGGTATATCAAACCCGTTCACCGCTACACGCTATCACTCACTCGTCGCGGATCGCAATACACTTCCAGATGATCTAGTTGTGTCTGCAGAGAGCTGTGATGATGGGTATGTTATGGGATTGAGACATCGCACATATCCAATATACGGGATTCAGTTTCACCCTGAGAGCATCCTTTCGCAGGAAGGAGAAAAGGTTGTTCGTAACTTTCTGTTTGGAGTAGGAGCATGATACGGGAAGCAATTGGACAGCTCATTGAAGGACGCAACCTCACCCAAATGGAAGCAAAATCGGCCATGATGGAGATCATGAAAGGTGAGGCCACAGATGCTCAAGTGGGGAGCTTTCTTACCGCTCTCCGGTTGAAAGGTGAAACAGTCGAAGAGATTGCAGCCTTTACCAATGTGATGCGGAAATGTGCCCTTACGATCAATCCCACAGTGAATGGAATACTTGTCGATACCTGCGGAACTGGGGGAGATAGTGCATCAACTTTCAATATTAGTACGGCCGCTGCTTTTGTTGCAGCTGGATGTGGAGTTCCTGTCGTTAAACATGGAAATAGGAGCGTGAGCAGCAGGTGTGGATCTGCTGATGTTTTAGAGGCACTTGGTGTGAATTTTGGAATTTCACCTGACCGGGTCTCTCAAATTCTTGAAAAGTATCATATTGCATTCCTCTTTGCTCCTCTCTACCACCCGGCCATGAAATATGTTGCAGGACCGCGAAAAGAACTCGGTATCAGAACTGTCTTTAACTTACTTGGACCACTCGCGAACCCTGCCGGTGCTAAAGCGCAGCTTCTAGGTGTCTATACCCCGGTTCTCACTGAAAAAATCGCCTGTGTGCTTTCTTCTGTTGGCGTGGAACGGGCAATGGTTGTGCATGGTGGTGGACTCGATGAAATTTCAACTACAGGTCCCACAAAAATTTCCGAATTGGAAGCGGGAAAGATCAGGACATACGTACTCAATTGTCAAGATGTTGGATTCAGCCCAGCGACACTGAACGATTTAAAAGGTGGAGATGCTGCAACAAATGCACGGATTCTTCAGAGTATCTTTTCTGGTAAGAAAGGTCCAGCACGCGATATCGTGCTCTTGAATGCTGGTGCTGCGGTGTATCTTGGTGGTAAAGCCGATACACTCAAAGAAGGGATTTCAATGGGAGCTGAATCAATTGACTCTGGCAGAGCAAGTACAGTTCTGGACCATCTTATTAGAGAGACACGTGGTGTACTGTGATTCTCGACGAGATTATACGGCGAACCCAAAAGCGAGTCGAACGTCTACCTACTTCATTTCCAGATGATATCCTGTATCCTCATGTAAGTCTTGCAGATGCAATCCGCAACAAAAACGGTAAAAACGCGGTGATTGCCGAGATCAAATGCATCTCACCGAGCCATGGCATCCTTCGCCGCAATGTAGATATGGCGATGATGGCAGGAGTGCTTGTCAGGGCAGGGTGTATTGCACTCTCCATTTTGACCGAACCATATTTCTTTGGTGGTACAGCACAGGATATCAAACAGGTAAAAAAAGCGGTTAGTATACCCGTTCTAAGAAAAGATTTTATCATTGATGAACGGCAGATTGCAGAATCCCGAGCACTTGGGGCGGACGCGGTTCTCCTTATTGCTGCGATTCTCAAGGATAGGCTTTCGGATTTTGTCGATCGTTCCGGTGATTACGGGCTTGAACCTCTCGTTGAAGTTCACAATCAGGCAGACGTGGAGTTGGCACTTGCAACAGATGCCACTCTCATCGGGATCAATAACCGCAACCTAGCAACACTCACCATAGATCGGTCCACAACCCGTAATCTTTCAGGAAGTATTTGGTTAGCAGGGAGAATAATCGTATCCGAGAGCGGGATGAGATCAGCTGACGATATACGTGAGATGAAACCATACTGCGACGCCTTTTTAATAGGGTCCTCAATCATGTCCCATGAGTATCCTCAAAGAAAACTGGAGGAATTTGTATTCGCGTAAAGATGTGCGGAATTACGACAGTTGAAGATGCTCTCTATGCTGAGGGATGTGGAGCGGACGCCATCGGGATAGTTATGTTCTCTGATTCTCCTCGTTCGGTTCAATCTAGCCGGGTACGAGAAATATTTTCTTCACTCACCTCGTCTACAATGAAAGTTATTGTGACCCATACTAAATCAGAAGAAGATCTTAAGGAAATCCTCGCACTTAAGCCGGACGCCGTTCAGATTTCTCATCCATTTCCATTTCCATCGAATCGGAATGTGAAAGTATTTCGGATGGTAAAGCGAGGAGATCACCTATTACCCGATTCGGATGCTTTTGTTGTTGATGAAAGTTACGGGAGCGGTAAACTATATAACTCGACATTCGCCTCTGAAGTGGTAAAACTGTCGAAGGTTCCGGTAATACTTGCCGGAGGACTGAATCCTGAGAACGTCAAGGAAGCAATTGAAATTGTTCAACCTGATGCAGTCGACGTCTCTTCAGGTGTCGAGGTCGAACCGGGAATCAAGGATAAAGAAAAGATCAGGTTGTTTTTACATAATTGTAAAGAGGCTGTTTTATGAAAAAGGGTCGATATGGAGACTACGGTGGACAATTTGTTCCGGAAACACTGATGTGTGCCCTTGAAGAGCTTGAACATGCCTACGGGCAGTTCCGTAAGGACCATACTTCAATGGATACTCTCAACCGGTACCTAACTGACTATGCTGGTCGACCAACGAAGCTTACCTATTGTGAGAATTTGTCGGAAATGCTAAAGTGTAATGTATTTCTGAAAAGAGAGGATCTCCTCCATGGCGGTGCTCATAAGATCAATAATACCCTCGGTCAAGCTCTTCTGGCAAAATTTATGGGTAAAAAAAGGTTGATTGCAGAAACTGGAGCCGGTCAGCATGGGGTTGCTACTGCTATTGCCGGCGCAGTACTAGGCATACCGGTTGATGTGTACATGGGGGAGGTCGATATCGAGCGCCAGAAATTAAATGTATTTCGGATGGAACTCCTCGGTGCTCGAGTTATTCCGGTTCGCACTGGTACCCGTACTCTCAAAGACGCAATAAACGAAGCATTCCGTGACTGGGTAACGAATGTTGAATCGACTTATTACCTCATCGGATCGGTGGTAGGGCCGCATCCATATCCGCGTATCGTTCGTGACTTCCAATCGGTTATTGGGTCAGAGACGCGGGAACAGATCAAAAAGGTATCTGGGCGATTGCCTGACGTCATCCTTGCCTGTGTTGGTGGAGGGTCGAACGCCATCGGTATGTTTTATCCGTTCCTTAACGACAAAGTGCGGCTCATCGGGGTAGAGGCAGGTGGTAAAGGGCTGGAAACAGGAGAACATGGTGCAACTCTTTGTGTTGGTTCCCAAGGTGTGTTACACGGGGCGATGTCATATGTGTTGCAGGATGATTACGGGCAAATCATGAACACACATAGTATTTCAGCGGGTCTCGATTATCCTGGGGTTGGTCCCGAACACAGTATGTTGAAAGATATCGGACGGGTTGAATATTTCGCAGTAACAGATCATGAGGTACTTGAGGCATTTCATTTACTCTCACGAAAGGAGGGAATTATTCCCGCACTAGAATCTGCTCATGCTATTGCACAAGTAGTCAAAATGGCCGACAAATTTGACAAGGACGATATCGTGGTGATTAACCTATCAGGACGTGGCGACAAGGATGTTGGGGAAGTGGCTCAACTTGGAGATAGCATATGACTCGGATTACAGATACCTTTCAACACTTAAAATCCCCGGCATTTATTGCGTTTCTAGTTGCTGGCGATCCCGATCTGGAGACAAGTATCCAACTTGCAAAGCATGTAATACGGGCTGGAGTCGATATCTTGGAAATTGGCATGCCGTTTTCAGACCCTGTTGCAGATGGCCCTACCATCCAAAAGGCGAACGAGCGAGCTCTCAAATCTGGAATGACTCCAGATATCCTATTCGACATTGTGCATGAGCTAAGAAAAGATACTGATATTCCAATCGTTCTCCTCACATACTATAACATTGTATTCAAGCGTGGCATCGAGAAGTTCTACCGCCATGCACGTGATGCGGGTATCGATGGCATCTTGATTGTGGATATGCCTTATGAGGAATCCAAGGATGTGGTTGAGATCGCAAGAACTGTGGGTTTGAATCAGATCTTTCTCGTATCGATAACAACATCAACAAAACGACTGAAAAAGATCGTTTCCCTCGCAAGTGGTTTTTTATATCTTATCTCTACCACAGGAGTTACAGGGGTTCGTCAGGAACTTGAACATAGTGTGTTTGAACTCATCCACTCTGTTAGGAAACAGAGCAATCTCCCTCTTTCCATTGGGTTCGGTATATCAAAACCAGAACACATAAAACCACTTATTTCAGAGGGAGCTAATGGGGTCATTGTTGGCAGTGCTATTGTGCACCTCATCGAGCAACATCTTGATAATAAAAAGATCATGATTGACGAGGTTTCACGTTATATCTCTACCATGAAAAAAGCGACAGGATTACTCAAGGATATCAAAGGATAAATTAACCTGAAATAGACTCAATATCGAAGACCTGCATTAAATTATACCACTTTTAATTGGATGATTGATCGCTCTCTCAACAAAAGATCAATATTTCTTATAAGATATTACATTGTTCCATGAATGTTATGATTATGAAGTTAAACGGTATTCGGTGGAAATAATATTCTTATGGGGTTTTTTATTATATACAAAGAATTCGAAAAAAATTCTTAATTATTTGTCTTCAGTCATGAACGGGATCGCCATGGAATCCGTGATCTGCGAGAACCTTAACGACAGTGTCCATCCATTCATTATCCTGAATGTGAAAGTCAGGAGCATGTAACTCGTTTGCATGATGCAATGCATGGGGGTGATCTAAATGATGTTCAGAATGAATAGGGTGAGGCAACGGTGCAATATGATCTTTCCAGATTTCTTTCAATTCCTCATCAGTAGTTTTAAGTTCGTTATGTCCAATAACCTTCCCAACTAGTTCTCCTTTGGGATTATGGATTAGCATCCGATAACACCGGAACTCCTTACATATGGTTGGACGGGTGGGATAGATGGCACACACGACCCCCTTACCGTTTTTATTCTTCTGCATGAAGATGCACCTATTCTTATGCTCTTCAGATTTTGTTTGGTCTTTGTCTTCAAACGCTTCTGCGATTTCATCGGCATATTCAGGTTGTATATGAACAAGAAACAGTTCGTTGGTGATACCGTATCGACAATAATAATCGCGTTCGGACAGTTGCCTTTCGATGTCGACGAACTCCCCAAAACTCATACAACACTTGCCGCACCAATTGCAGTCAAACGACGCCATACCAGTATATGGAATTATCTGTAAGGGTTTATAAAAAATGCGATTTGATCTATGTAAAAAATAGTAAATGTTCAAATGTTCAGTTTTCCCCCTAGTCCTTATATTAGCAGACTGCATGTTTCAAACCGTAGGCGAGTACGAGGGAACTTGAGACGAGGTTTTCGAGATCCTCTTGTGTATATTTATTCCTCTCTATCTGCCCCCAATCCTTGGTTGTGTCCTCATCATTTTCACCAACCCAAGACGCAATGGATACTTCTGGGCTGTGGAAACCAAGCCAGGCAAAAAAGTTCAAGAGGTTCCCGGCAACATGCTGCATCCCATCCACATGTCCAATGATAATCAATCCGACAACCTTGTTATTGATCATGCGGTTTCCGAACCATGAGTATTGGTTCTCAATACAGTTCATTCTCTCAACAAACTTCTGCACAAGTGCAGAATGATTGTTCCACCGGATCGGTGTCGCTAAAATAAGGATATCTGATGCAAGAACTGCGTCATAGACTTTCTGCATTTCATCATCCGGATACTTGAGGGTTGATTGGCAGGGATAGGTGCAATAAGCTGGGTTTTCTGAGTAATTCCCCTCACAATCATAGATTTTGAGATCTTTTAATCGTAAAAACGTCGTATCGCATCCCAGTATTTTATATTTGTCAAGTGAACGCATTAAGAGCCGTTCTGACTTTGACATTCCTGGTTCCTGACGACTTGATCCAGAGATCCCTAAAACTTTTATACCGCGTATTTTTTCTGGGTCGAGAAGAGCGATATCACCGACACCAAATTTTCTTCCTACAATGGGTGCTGGCATAGCTTATAATACAAACATTAGAAATAAGGAATTATCCCCCCGAATGAATGTAGGTGTCTAATGGACAAATTTGAAGAAATGCTACAGAAAATGCAGAAGATGACCGATATAGACCGTAAACAAATGATCAATAAGGCTAAGGGTATGTGCATCTGTGGGAAATGTCCAACGTACAATGATTGTATGAAGGGAAAGACGGAGTTTCTCTTCTGTATAACCGGAAAAAGCTCGTGTACTACCACCAAAAAAGCATGTATCTGCCCAACTTGCCCTCTTACACCTATGATAGGGCTCAAGTTCGCTTATTACTGTGTCAATGGTTCTGAAAGGGAACTCAGAAAACTAAAATAGAGATTGGCATCAACACGTTACGGTCCGATCTGCTACCATTACTTTCATACATACCACTTGAGAAAGGATAGTTATTATATGGCGGTTTTCGACCCTTCTTTGCTTGGCATTTTTATCTTCGGGCTAATTGCGGGTATCTGCCCTTGCAACAGTGTATTGTGCTTAGGTTTGATAGGGTATCTGACGAGCGGTGACACCTCACTAAATCTGACAAATATTTTAAAACTCACGATATCCTTCTGCATTGGCACGGTTCTTGTATTATTGCCTCTAGGCTTGATTGCTGGATATGTTGGAAAATATCTCCTTTTTTTTAAATAGCACAATCGCATGGACAATCGGCGGAGTTCTATTGATCCTGATGGGTTTGCAACTCCTGCAAGTGTATAAACCCCCAATACGTAGTATATTCGATTTCTTCAAGGTGCCTACTTCCTACACCGTGTGAGGGGCATTTTTATTGGGACTTTCATTCGGTGCTATTACAGTGGGACGAGGAGCACCAATGCTAATTATTGTGTTGACATACATTGCCCTTTATCAGATTGCAGTACAGGGGGTTTTTACGATGCTGATCTACGCTATTGGGTTGAGCATCCCTCTAATCGTAATAAGTTCGATTGGCGGAACTATTGGTAAAAAAATAAAAAACGTTACAACATTGGGTGGGGAAGTTTTCGACAGAATAATTGGTGTTATGATTATAATAATAGGTGTTTATTTCCTCTTTTTGGCTATACAATAAAATCTGATTTTGAGATTAGTAAGTATGAAGGGGATGGATAAGGATACGATGTCACTTTACACTACAGGTAGGCCTAATTTTGAAATAACTCAATAATTTTTTTTATACGAATATTCAGGCAATGTTTAAGGTTGCTATGGGTTTAACACAGAGATAATATATCATAGTTACTCTACTCATTCGAAGGTGAAGAAAATGGACCCATTCTATGTGAATCTTGGTCTCATCATCATATTCATAGCTGTCCTAATGCTCCCTTTTAAAATAAAAAGTATCGAACGCAATTTAGAGTTTTTCCTCTTCATTTGCGGTGTCCTTGCACTAACAATTTCCGGTTTTATTGCTCTTCCTAATGAATCAACGGGATGGAGCTGGGCGATCATTGCAGAGGCGCTCACAAGTCCACTGGACATCGTAAGGGTTGGTGGGGTGCCCGTCGGGATTGTCCAGGTGGTTCTCCTTGTTGGGCTCCTTATATACTATCTTCATCACCAGCTCGAACAGGCTATTAACCATCTGGTGGATAAGGTCCCCCTCACCGTGATCGTGCCGGCGCTGATCATCGCGCTTGGTTTTATTTCCAGCATTATCTCCGTTATCCTTGCGGCGATCATTCTGATCGAGATCATCAATTCCCTCCCCCTCGTCAAAGAGGCAAAAATTGAAATTACTGTTGTCGCATCTTTCGCTATCGGCCTTGGATCCGGACTTACCCCTCTCGGAGGACCGCTTTCCTCTATTGTCGTCACAAGACTCTCCGGTGTACCGTACCATGCGGATTTCTGGTTTCTCCTCCACAAACTCGGGCTGTATATCATCCCCGCGATTCTTCTTCTCGGCTTTGTCGGTCTGGTTGTCTTCAAGCGGCGGCACAGCGGCAGTACGAGACTGGAATGCGTTATCGAGCGCGAGACGATCAGCGACGTGGTGGTCCGGGCAGGAAAGGTGTATCTCTTCATCATGGCGCTCGTGTTTATCGGGGAAGGGGTCAAGCCCCTGATCCTGGACTATGTTATCCGCATCCCTCCGGAAGCCCTTTACTGGGCGAACATGGTCTCTGCAGTTCTTGACAATGCAATGCTTGCAGCAGCAGAGATCAGTCCCCCGTTGTCATCGCAACAGATCACCGGCGCTCTCGTGGCCCTCCTCATCTCAGGTGGGATGCTCATCCCGGGTAACATCCCCAATATTATTGCAGCAGGGAAAATGAAAATTTCAAGCCGCGAATGGGCAAAAGTTGGTATTCCCCTTGGAATTGTCCTGATGATTGTATTCTTTGGCGTCCTCTTTATCCCCCGCTCTCTCGGCATGGCTTGATCGGTGGTGAGGGCAGGAAGATCGTCCCGGTCCGCAGAACAGATGTGCGATGGCAACAACAATCAGTCATAACGTGAAACGTTAATAGAACGGAGCTCTCCATGACCCAGAAAACAACAACGAAAGAGAAGGACACGATCGCGTCGCTGATCGCCCGGCTGGATGATCCCCAGAACGAAAACCGCCACCATGCGGTTCGTGCACTGGCGGAGCATGGTGACCGGGCAGTAAAACCCCTGGTTCTCACACTTGCGGCAGCCAAGGATGCCGATCACCGCTGGTATGCGGCCATTGCGCTCAGAAAATAACGGGCATTTTCAATACCCGTGGGAACTAGGTTGAATTGCCGGAATAGCAGGATTCCTGGAATAATGACAATAATCTTGATGAGAATATTATGGAAAGAATTGTAAAAAACACATCTTATTGGGGAAGCATTGAGCAATATCAAAATTAAATCCTCACATTTCGATCTGCGCCCCACCAACCACAATTCAATATCCATTGCCTTTTCGATCATCAACCGTAGATGCAACAGAACCTATTTAGTTCCATTGTCCCACGCCAGTTAACAGTAAAATCCATTCCACAACAAGTTAACAGAACCCAAAACCACACAGATTTAATAGTAACACATGGAAGATTTCTTTCGGCATATAAGTGGTGCCCTGCAGATTCAATGGCTGGAGGTTGTGCACCCAGTCCGGATCCTGCCCAGCACCGGAGAGTGTATATACCTACAATTGTTACGCTGGTATAGTGAACCTGTACACGACGACTAGTCAGATAACTATTCACGCGGAGATCCCATGACCACCGAGACGCTCCGATCCATGATCCGGAAACAGGTAAAACCTGCATTGGTGATCTTTTTCCTGATAACACTTCTTACAGGGATTTTCTATCCCGTTCTCATCACCGGTATCGCGCAGCTCGTCTTCCCGTCGCAGGCAAACGGCAGCCTCATCGTACATGACGGGGCAATCGCCGGCTCGGCGCTGATCGGCCAGCCGTTTACCTCACCGGCCTACTTCTGGGGTCGGCCATCTGCCACCACGCCGTTTCCCGATAACGCCGGCAGTTCCACCGGCTCGAACCTCGGGCCGACCAACCCGGCGCTTGCAGATGCCGTGAAGGCCCGTGTCACGGCACTCCATGCGGCCGATCCGACTAATACCCGGCCGATCCCGGTGGATCTCGTCACTGCGTCCGCAAGCGGTCTTGACCCGGATATCAGTGTCGCGGCCGCATATTATCAGGTCCCGCGGGTTGCCCGGGAGCGGAACATGAGCGAGCAGGTAATCGATGCGCTCGTCGCCCAGCAGATCGTGCACCGCCAGTTCGGGATCTTCGGTGAGCCCCGCGTAAACGTCCTCTCCCTCAACCTCGCGATCGATGACTTGAGCGCCGGCAGGATCACTGTCACACCCTTCGCGTCCACCTTTACCCCGGCGCCGGAATACACTACCCTCTTTTTTGGCATTCCGATTATGGACTGGGTCCAGCTGATCCTCTTTGCCGTCGTGATCGCGGCTCTCATCATCCCGGTCGGGGGGTTCATGGTAAAGGTGTATACGGGAGAGAGAACGTTCCTCTCACCGGTCCTAGAACCCATTGAACGGTGGCTCCTCACCACTTCGGGCGTTTCAGCTGATGAAGAGATGGACTGGAAGATGTTTGCTGTCGCGACAATGATCTTCTCTCTCATCGGGATCACCTTCGTGTTCATCCTCCAGGAGGTTCAGCAGTTCCTCCCGCTCAACCCTGCCGCCATCGGATCTGTCTCCTGGGATCTCTCGCTCAACACCGCGATCAGTTTTGCAACCAACACCAACTGGCAGGCATACGCAGGTGAAACCGGGGTCAGTTACCTGACGCAGATGGTCGGCCTCGCCGTGCAGAACTTTATGTCTGCAGCGGTGGGGATGGCAGTTCTTATCGCGTTCATCTACGGCTTCTCACGCAGGTCAGGAACCACCATCGGGAACTTCTGGGTGCTGCTCGTCCGCAGTGTCATGATCCTCCTGCCTATCAGTTTCATCATAGCGCTCGTCCTTGTATCGCAGGGAACCGTCCAAACGTTTGGGGGGCCCGTGACTGTGCCGCTCCTCAACCCAGTCAACGATTCTTCCGGCAACCTTGTGACCACGCAGACTATCCCGCTTGGGCCCGCCGCATCGCAGATCGCCATTAAGCATCTCGGCACAAACGGCGGCGGGT
Source organism: Methanoregulaceae archaeon (assembly GCA_015660965.1). GTDB lineage: Archaea > Halobacteriota > Methanomicrobia > Methanomicrobiales > Methanospirillaceae > MVRE01. The sequence goes on along the minus strand of JACTVG010000003.1, from coordinate 27,460 downwards.
TCTTCAATGCGAACTCAGCTCATCCCTTGGAAAACCCGACGCCGTTTTCGAACTTTGTGGAGATGCTTGCGATTGTTCTTATCGGGATCGCTCTCTGCTTCACGTTCGGGAAGATGATCGGGTCAGTGAGGAAGGGGATCGCAATCCTGATCGCAATGACCCTGATCTTCGTGCCACTGCTTGGCCTTGCCATCTGGTCGGAACTGGGTGGCAACCCTGCATTCACACCCCTGGGTATCAACCAGAGCTCCATCTATTCCCAGCCGAGCGGGAACATGGAGGGCAAAGAGGTGCGCTTTGGCCCCGTCCAGTCAGCGTTCTTCTCAGTTGTAACGACGGTGACCTCCTGTGGTGCGGTCAATTCAATGCACGATTCATTTATGCCGCTTGGCGGCTTCGTCCAGATGGTCGACATCCAGCTGGGTGAGGTGGTCTACGGCGGTGTCGGCTCAGGTCTGTACTGCATGCTCGTCTTCGTCATTATAGCGATGTTCATCGCCGGGCTGATGGTCGGGAGAACCCCGGAACTGTATGGCAAGAAGATCGAACCGTACGAGATGAAGCTGTCCACCATCCACATCATCATCCCCATCTTCCTGATCCTCATCGGCACGGCCATCGCGGTTTTAATCGACCCGGGAAAAGCCGCTGTCTTTAATCCCGGACCACACGGGTTCTCCGAGATCCTGTACGCATTCAGCTCGGTCTCCCAGAATAACGGCAGCGCTTTTGCCGGGCTGTCAGCGAACAGCCTGTTCTACAATATCTCCACGGCAATAGCAATGTTCATCGGGCGCTATGTCATCATCGTCATTACACTGGCCCTCGCCGGTGCTTTTGTGGTAAAAAAGATCGTCCCCGAGGGCGAAGGAACCCTCCGAGACCACCGCCCGCTATTCATCATCTGGCTGGTCTTTGTGATTGTCGTTGTCGTCGCACTCAGTTTTGCTCCCGCCCTTGCGCTCGGGCCCATCGTGGAGCACCTGAACATTGTTGCAGGAGGGCTGATCCATGTCTGATCTCCGGCAAGCCAAGAACCCCCATGCCGTACCGGGTCTTTACCGGCGTGCACTTATCGACGCGTTCTGGAAGCTCAACCCGAGGACTCTCGTGCACAACCCCGTCATGTTTACGGTGGAGATCGGGAGCGTGATCACCACGCTGCTCTGGCTGCGGGCGCTCACCGGTCAGAGCGAAGAGCCTGCTGGGTTCATCGGTGCCATCTCTGCATGGCTCTGGTTCACGGTGCTCTTTGCGAACTTTGCCGAGGCTCTCGCGGAAGGGCGGGGCAAGGCGCAGGCCGAGGCGCTCCGGAGGATGCGACAGGACACGATAGCAAAGAGACTGGACAACCGGTACGCGATCCAGAAAGGAAAGTCGCCTGAACCCACGGATTACCAGAACGTATCATCATCGACACTTCGCAAGGGCGACCTCTTCTACGTGCAGGCCGATGACACGATCCCGGTCGACGGCGAAGTCATTGAGGGTATTGCATCGGTCAACGAGAGCGCGATTACCGGGGAGAGCGCCCCGGTCATCCGGGAATCGGGCGGCGATCGGAGTGCGGTCACCGGCGGGACGGTCATCCTCTCCGACTGGCTGATCGTGCGGGTCAGCGCGAATCCCGGTGAAGGGTTCCTCGACCACATGATCAGCCTCGTCGAGGGTGCAAAGCGGCAGAAGACCCCCAACGAGATCGCGCTTTCTCTCCTTCTCATCGGGATCACCGCTATCTTTGTGGTAGTCTCGGCCACCCTGTGGGCTTTCTCGCAGTACAGCGTCCAGACGGCTGCGGGGATTGGGACCGTCATCTCCGTGACCGTGCTTATCTCGCTCTTTGTCTGCCTTGCGCCAACGACCATTGGGGGGCTCCTTTCCGCGATCGGTATTGCCGGGATGGACCGGCTCATCCAGCGGAACGTGATCACGACATCCGGGCGGGCGATCGAGGCGGCGGGGGACGTTGATATCCTCCTGCTCGACAAGACAGGGACCATTACGCTCGGTAATCGACAGGCGGTTGAACTGATCCCGGTCGACGGGACAGATATCATGAACCTTGCCGAGACGGCACAGCTCGCGTCGCTCGCGGACGAAACACCGGAAGGGCGCAGCATCGTGGTGCTCGCAAAGGAGAAGTACGGCCTGCGGGGGAGAAGCGTCGGCGGGACAGAGACCGCCCCGGAGATGCAGTTCATCCCCTTCTCCAGCCATACCCGGATGAGCGGGGTCGACCAAGGGGATGTCCGGATCCGGAAGGGCGCCGCGGATGTCATGTTCGCCACAATCCTGGCTCACGGCGGCACGATATCCGATCAGCTCAAAGGAGAGGTCGACCGGATTGCCCGGGCCGGCGGGACGCCACTTGTCGTCACCCGGGACGAGCAGGCACTCGGGGTTGTCTACCTCAAGGACATCGTGAAAGGTGGGATCCGGGAGCGATTTGCCCAGCTCCGGAAAATGGGAATTAAAACCGTGATGATTACGGGCGACAACCGGCTTACGGCCGCGACGATCGCGGCAGAGGCCGGGGTGGATGACTTCCTTGCAGAGGCGACGCCCGAGAGCAAACTCAAATTGATCCGCGAATACCAGAGCGGGGGGCGGATGGTCGCGATGACCGGCGACGGCACAAACGACGCCCCGGCGCTTGCACAGGCTGACGTTGCGGTCGCGATGAACACCGGAACACAGCCAGCCCGGGAGGCGGCGAACATGGTCGACCTCGATTCCAACCCGACAAAACTGCTCGAGATCGTGGAGATCGGCAAACAGCTGCTGATGACCCGGGGGGCGCTCACCACCTTCTCGATCGCAAACGACATCGCCAAGTACTTCGCGATCATCCCGGTCGCATTCGCGTCCACGTACCCGTCGTTAGGAGTGCTCAATATCCTTCAGCTCCAGCATGGCATCCTCTCCGCCGTAATCTTCAACGCGGTCATCATCGTGGCCCTTATCCCACTTGCCCTCCACGGCGTGAAGTACCGCCCGATGTCAGCGGATGATGCATTTAGAAACAACATCGTCATTTACGGGATAGGCGGCGTCATCGCCCCCTTCATCGGAATAAAAATTATTGATATGCTACTTATTTTCATGTGTGGGTGAAGTTTATCTATGGTCTTTTTTCCTGATAGTCGTCCTGATCCAGATACCCTCCTCGCCCATGTGAAAGCAGAAGAGCGACAGAAGCAACGGGGTAAACTAAAAATTTTTCTTGGATATATTGCAGGAGTAGGAAAGACCTATGAAATGTTGACGGCTGCGCATATCCGAATGAAAGAGGGTATTGACGTTAGGGTCGGATATGTGGAAACTCACGGCAGACCTGAGACAGAGGCGCTACTTGAAGGGCTAAACCTCATTCCCCGTAAAATGGTAGAGTATCGGGGTGTGATGATTTCGGAGATGGACCTTGATGCAATTCTGGAGCTCCATCCATCACTTGTTCTCGTTGATGAGCTTGCTCATACCAATGTTGAGGGATCGCGTCATCCAAAACGCTATCAGGATGTTGAGGAACTTCTCGATGCTGGGATCGATGTTTATACCACATTAAATATCCAGCATGTTGAGAGCCTCAATGATGTTGTCGCCCAAATTACAGGCGTGCTAGTCCGTGAAACCATCCCAGATCGGGTTATTGATGAAGCGAATGAGATTGAACTCGTAGACCTCGCTCCACCTGAACTTCTCCAGCGGCTTAAAGAAGGAAAGGTGTATGTTCCCGATATGGCGGCTCGTGCAATTGAACAATTTTTTAGCGAAGGGAATCTCTATGCGTTGCGTGAACTTGCTCTTCGGCGAGCAGCGGAACGGGTAGATAATCAGATGCTTGCCTACATGCAAACTCGAGCCATTCCTGGACCATGGGCAACTTCTGAACGATTGCTTGTTTGCGTTGGTCCGGGTCCGCTATCTGAACGACTAGTACGAACCGCTCGGCGTCAAGCAGACAGGATGACCGCCCATTGGAGTGCAATTTACGTTGAAACTCCATCGCACCACCGTCTTTCGAAAGAGGCCAAAGAACAAGTGTGGCGAACATTGCAACTTGCAGAGAAATTAGGTGCTAAAACATCAACATTATTCGGACTCAATGTCGCCAACACTGTAATTGACTATGCACGTAAACAGAATGCTTCCAGAATTATTATTGGTAAAACACTTCGCCCAAGATGGCAGGAATTTGTCTTCGGTTCAGTGGTTGATCAGCTCATCCATAACAGCGGTCCTATCGATGTGTATGTTATCAGCGGTGAGGATAAAACTCAGCAGAAACCTGTGAAGCTGGAACCCCTTCTCCCGGCGCCACTTCCAAGGGATTACATTGCTAGTCTTGTACTTCTTTTAATCATTACTGTTATTGGATGGTTACTTCATTCGGTTCTCTCTACAACAAACCTCGCCATGTTCTACCTGCTTGCAGTAGTCGCAGTCGCGTGGAGGAGGGGGTTACGCCCCGCAATCTTTACGGCTATTGTTGGATTTGTTGCATTCGATTATTTCTTTATCCAGCCCTACCTGAATTTCAGGGTCAGCGATATCGAGTATATTATTACACTCATTGGGTTGATTGTTGTCGGTAGCTTGATCAGTTTGCTTGTCGCACGGGCACGTGACTATGCTGATGCAGCACAAATACGAGAGAAGGAAACAGGTACACTCTACGCTCTCTCACAGGATCTTGCGGTTGCCGTAGATGTTGATTCGATTTTTACAGCTGTCTCAAAGCACATTAATGAAATTTTCCAATGGGAATGTACATTTCTCCTTCCAGATGAAAATAAGGTCGTTGTTCATCCCGCACATTTTGGGGTTACTCTTGATGCAGATGATATCGCGGTAGCAACATGGGCATACCAACATAATGCCGTTGCAGGATACGATACAGACACATTGCACGGATCACCATTAAGGTATATTCCCCTTCATAGTTCTCAGGGGGTATTGGGAGTCATGGGGATAAAGCCCATGGATCCGAATGGAATTATCACCCATGAAGAAGCACGTATTCTAATGGCGTTTGCAAACCAGACAGCGCTTGCCCTTGAACGGATAAATCTCGTAAATACTGCTATATGCAATAGGGCCGCAAAGTAATCATTTGTCGATTTGTAATTGCGGTTCACACGACGGTAATTTGCATAATTTAATAACGTTTATTGCTAAAGTGTACCATGTTAAACCTTAACACGGTGATCCCAATCCTCACTCTCAAAAGCGTAACTAAACAGATTGGCGGACTTCTAGCGGTTAATGGTGTTGATCTTACCGTAGCAAAGGATGAAATCGTTGGTTTGGTTGGTCCTAATGGCGCTGGGAAAACGACTTTATTAAATATTATTTCTGGGATCACCTCACCTACTTCAGGGAACGTTTTTTTTTGTGGGGAGGATATCACAGGTCTCAAAGCTGACCGGATTTGTAGAAAAGGGATTGCCAAAACATTCCAGATTGCCGAATCATTCCCGAATCTTACTGCTAAAGAGTGTGTTATGGTGGGTGTGCTCTTTGGTAACAACCATTCACTTGGAATGAGAGCGGCACAACAACGAGCAATCGAGATCTTAGATTATGTAGGATTATCACAAGAGAAAATTAGTACCCCGATTAAAAATTTAAACGTCATTGAGCTCAAACGAATTCAACTTGCACGAGCACTTGCCTCAACTCCAAAACTTCTCCTCCTAGATGAACTCACAACAGGTTTAAACCCAAAAGAGAGCAGTGACGCTGTTGGCCTGATTAAAAAGATCAGGGATGAAGGTACCTCAATTTTGATTATCGAACACGTAATGAGCGTTATCATGGGTGTATCAGATAGAATCGTTGTATTGGATCGAGGCGAAAAAATCGCAGATGGAAGACCGTATGAAGTTGTGAACAATCAGCGGGTAATCGATACTTACCTGGGCGACATAGATGCTTTTTAAGAGGGCATTCCATTGCTTGAGATTTCCAACCTCAATATATTTCACGGGAATATCCAAGTAGTCTGGGATCTTTGTTTAAAAGTAGATGAGGGAGAGATGGTGACTCTCATCGGACCGAATGGTGCGGGAAAAACTACGACTGTTGAGACAATTATCGGTTTGAACAGAAACGCATCAGGCTCCATCTCATTTGGTAGGGAAAACATTCTCGGAATGCAGCCATACGATATTTTCAAAAAAGGTCTCGTTCTCGTCCCTGAAAAAAGGGAAATATTCCCGAAAATGCCTGTAATCGAGAACCTTCTTCTTGGCGCATCAAACCAAAATGAATCCGAATCGAGTTTAAAACACGTTTATGCTCTATTCCCTATCCTTCAAGAACGTGAACAGCAGATAGCAGGAACCCTGAGCGGCGGGGAACAACAGATGGTTGCAATCGGTCGTGCACTTATGTCTAAACCAAAACTTCTCATTCTCGATGAACCTTCCTCAGGTCTCTCACCAATTCTTGTCGCTGAGGTTTTCCGATCCCTAGAAAACCTTGGAAGGGAGGGGATGACAATTCTTCTTTTGGAACAGAATGTTCGATTGGCACTTTCAATGTGCCTGAGGGGATATGTCCTTGAAAATGGAAAGATTGTGCTTGAGGGAAAAGCAAAAGAACTCATGCACGAAAAGCACATTCAAAAAGCCTATCTAGGAATATAAAAAAATTCCTTATAATAGGTCAAAACTCATAACTTATTTTGAAATACCTGCTGATAATCCACAGCGTGCAAAAGTCTTCTATCAAAAAACATTTGGTTAGAAGGTCAACCCCGATTTCACCAATTGATTATTTCTCTATAAGTACGAAATAGGGAAAAGAAGAGGGGGATTCATGGGAGAAGATGGATGGAGAAATAGGAGAGATGCATCTCATATACTTCTCATCAATGACTCTTACGCTCCAACCGTTTCCGGATTTCGTAGGGGAGATCTACAAGCCCTTTTGGTAAGAATATTATCACAATTATTAGCAAAACACCAATGATAATATAACGGCCGAATGTTAGGCCTAAAAGCTTGAGTCCCTCCCAAATAATCGTAAGTACAATCGTCCCAATAACAGGTCCTGCAAGAGTACCGAGACCGCCAAAAATTACATAGATCACCGGCCAGAACGATAAATCAACGCCAAAGATTTCAGGAGTAATATAACCGATATGGTGGATTTCGAGCGCCCCAGCAATACCGGCGATATAAGCGCTAAGGGCGAAGGCAAGTAGTCGGAATTTTACCGGATCAATCCCTGCTGCCCTTGCCTCAAGTTCATTTTCCCGGATTGCAGACAGAGCAAGGCCAATTTTTGACTTCATTATGCTATAAATAATCAAGATGCTTGCAATAGTGATGATTAGAATTGAATAGTATTCTAATAATTGATATCCAGGAATTTCAGGACTCAATAGCCGTGGAGATGCGATACCATCCCACCCCCCAGTAATTGGGGTGATTAGACTCACGGTAATGGTTTGAACAATGATGGCAAATCCAAATGTGACCATCGCAAGGAACCATTCCTTTAGACGAACACAAGTAAGTCCAATAAGTATACCTATAAAGGCCGCAACTGCAGCTCCAAGAAAAATCGTGAAATACGGTGAAAGTCCACTCTTTGCTGCGATAAGTGTCGATGCATATGCACCGATACCAAAGAAAGCTGCATGCCCTAGTGATCCTTGCCCAGAATAGGCTAACAAGTTCCATGCGGAGGCGAAGATGATAAAGATCAGCATAAGTGTTAAGATATTGAGGAGGTAGAGGTTCCCTGAAAGAAATGGTGCAACCATAGCAACCGCAATCACGCCAAAAATGCTCATCCGAGCCCAACCATCACCTTTCAGGTTCATCTCAATTATTCTCCAGATTCACCAAACAGTCCTGTTGGCCTGATGATAAGCACAATAATTAGGATGATAAACGAAATTGCATCTTTCCAGATACCGCCAAAGAAGTATGCAGCGCCGTTCTCTGCAATTCCATACAGCAGTCCACCAACAATTGCCCCTGGAAGACTCCCCAACCCACCTAGTATAATGATGGCGAATGCTTTTATAGCCGGAATAGAACCCATATACGGATTGAACACTTGTCCACTAACTACCCAAAGTGTCCCTGCTGCAGCCGCAAGAGCGCATCCAATACCAAAACTTAGGATATCCATTCGCTCAACATTAATACCAACGAGCATTGCACCCTTCCGGTTCTGACTGGTCGCTCGCATTTCCCTTCCAATTTTTGTCTTTTTTAGAAAGACATATAATCCGCATAGGATTCCGGCGGTAACAACCATGATTATGATGTAATCCAGCGGTATGGCGAGCGGGCCGACCGGGACGGTGATGCCTTCGTACGGACTTTTGACGCTCTGCCACTTGTCCCCCCAGATCACAGCCGCGCCGTTCTGGATGATGTAGATGAGCCCGATGGAAAGGAAGATCTCGTTGAGCTTGCCGGTGCCAAGGATAGGACGGAAACAGAGCCGTTCAACAACGGCGCCGATCGCAATCAAGGCAAGCATGGAGAAGAGGATGATTAAGTACGGGTTAATGCCGGTGAAAAAAAAGACCGTTGCCGTGACATATGCGCCGATCATGAGGAACTCACCGTGGGCGAAGTTCACGATCTTCATGACCCCGAAGATAAGGTTCAGGCCGGTGGCAAGAAGGATGTAGATGCACCCTGCATAGATCCCCCAGAAGAGTACTTGTAGAAGGATCCCGACGTCCACCGTATCTTCCTCCATACCTAATCTGTCGCCAAAAATAAAAAGGACTTGGATGGATTTTTATGTGCTGCTGGGTTTATACCACGACGGGAACACGAAATCCGTGACCTTCAGGTTGTCAGGCCAGACAATATTCGGTCTGCATTCGCCGATTGTCTGGTTGAATGCCAGTTGCTCCATCCAGAGGTCGAACTGCGACTCCCGGAAGTCTTTTGTGAATGATATCGTGCCACCTTTCATAGCCTCAATCAACTGCGGCATATTCAGGTCAACAAGCGCCTGCTTCACCGCTGCCTTGTCGGTTGTCCCGGCGTTGCCAATTGCCTGCGCTGCAATGTAGATGCCTTCGTAGGTGGATGCGCCCATCATGTCCGGGACCGTGCCCCACTTTGTACTGTAGCTGGTCTTGAACTTGGTCTGGGCGTCGGCTAGAGTACCAACCGGTGCAGTGTATGGTGAGAACCGGCTCTCGATGATGGCACCTTCCCCGTACTGCCCGAGATCCTTGTAGAACTGGGCGTTGTCATTGTTCTCGACATTCAGGAAGATCGTGTCCAGCCCGATATCTCTCCGTGCCTGCGTGATGGCCGGAGCCCCCTCGTTCGGGAATGCAGCAAGGTAGACCGCATCGGGTTGTGCTGCTTTGATGGCGGTCAGCGGCGTCCTGAAATCGCTCTCCCCCATCTTGAAGCTTTGCTGGGAGACAAGGACAATGTTGAGATTGTTCTTAGTTATCGTGTTGTTTACCGCTGCCTGCACCCCTTTGCCAAAGGCTGTGTCTTGGTAGAGGAGGGCAAGTCGGAACGGACGGGTGGATGAGAAGTTGAATTTCTTATTGGCGGCTGGACGGATTACTTGATCAATAAATGTTGTGGTATACTGGCCATAGGTATCCGTTGTCGGGCATTGGTGGAAGATGTAACTGGTATCGATGTCAGTGCGGTGGGTGATGATCGGGCTCGATGCGCCGGTCACGATATATGGAATCTTGTACTCCGCGATGGTCTGTTCGTATGCTGACGTGACAGCGCTCGAGTAACCTCCAACAAGGATGTCTACCTTGTCATCGGTGATCAGCTTGGTCGCTGCCTTCTGTCCCCCCTGCTGGGTGGACTCGTCGTCGCCAACGATGAGCCTGATCGGGACCTTCGTTGTGGATCCCCTGAGCAGCACACCGCCATTCGCATTGATCTCGTTCGCTGCAACCTGCGCGGACTGCCATATGTTAGTGCCGACATTGCTGGCCGGGCCGGTCAGCGATGCAATCACGCCGACTTTGACCTCCGTCGGTTGGGCAGACGCTGGCGTCTGCTGCGTGCAGCCTGCGCAGAGTGCCACGATAATCACGATTGCAATTAATAGAACAGTATATTTTTCTGGAAGTTTCATTGTAATCTCCTGTATGCTATGTTATAGCATGGCATAGTAGAAATCCGAGGTTAATAGATATAAAAATTCCCTTTGATATTGAATCTGGTAGAAAAAATAGCTCAAATCAATCGATTTCAATATAGAAATAAAATAATTTATTTAGATTGAACGAAAAAGTGAGGTTAGAAGTTTTCTGAATAGATCTCAAAATAACTTTTCGGATGATTGCAAACAGGGCATTTCAACATGGCTTCATCTCCTTCATAAACATAACCACAATTTCTGCAGATCCATTTTACCGGTTTATCTTTTTTGAAAACTACGTTCTTGTCTAAATTTGACAGTAGTTTTCGATATCGGCGTTCATGGTAAGCCTCAACTTTTGCAATCTGGTTGAATGTATTGGCTATTTCTTTAAATCCCTCCTTTTTCGCTACTTCACCAAAATTTGGGTAGAGTGAGCCCCATTCATGTTTTTCACCGTCTGCTGCAGATTTCAGGTTCTCATTAGTTGATCCAATTATTCCTGCAGGATATGACGCGGTCAATTCAACAGGGCCACCTTTAAGGTGTTTAAAGAATAATTTCGCGTGTTCCTTTTCATTATCTGACGTCTCTTGAAAAATCGCTGCAATTTGCTCATATCCTTCCTTTTTCGCAACGCTCGCAAAGAAACCGTATCTTGTCCGAGCTTGGGATTCCCCTGCGAATGCTGCCAAGACATTCTTCTCAGTTTGACTTCCTTTTAATTCCATTCGTTTCACTCCTCCGCTCACTTTTATCGGTCTAATGTGGACCAAACCAATGATTTAGATATTCTTAGTCAATAGAGTTAGCTATTGATTTGGAGTGGAGATCGTTAGTGGATATGCTTTATGGCAGAATTTAAGTTAGACAATCTTGATCAGAATGAAAAACCCGATAAAAAACGCGAAGAAATTAAAGGAAAGGTACTTCGATTAAAAGACCTTGTGAACTATCAAGACGGGACTGTCGCAAGCCGTATGATCATTTCCCGTAAGACCGGCAATATTACTTTATTCTCATTTGATGAAAATGAAGGATTGTCTGAGCACACCGCTCCCTATGATGCGGTTGTAACGATTCTTGATGGTGAATGCGAGGTTTGGGTAGATGGACAGACATTCCATATGAACGAGGGTGAAACAATCATTTTTCCAGCGAATGTTTCTCATGCATTAAGTGCAATAACGAAATTCAAGATGGTGCTGACAATGATCCGGGAGTGATCCATGGATAGTGATGATAAGGAAGGTTACTACTGTTCAATTTGTGGTGGAATTCCTCCAGATAAAATTAAAACAAAAAAAATTATGATTGATGATAAAGAAACGGGCATCGATCAGTTGGACTGGATAATTAACGAGGTTGCAAAACTTAATTTGAAGGATGACGATACGATTCAAGATGAGTTAATCAAACGCACACAGCAACTGAATTACGTACCTTCAAAAAAAATCAAGGAATATAAATTTGCTTTACTTAAAGAATATCGAAAATCAAAGTTATACCAATAAATATATTTTCCTACCCTTTAATATCACGTATTTTATAATTAAAAACGCCGCCAATGATGTAAAATTCTTTAAAGCGTGTTTTAATGGGTATATTGTTGTTTTAACTCAATTTTTGCGATATATTTTTAAAATAAGCATGTTTATAGACAATTTAAAAGGAGTAATTAATGAGCGAGCGAGACTTTTCTGAGAATATTGTGAGATTGGCAATCCTGGCGATGCTTGCTGCGGTCTGTGTGTTTTGTGAAATTGTCATACATTACTGGACGAATCTTGATACCGGGTATACACAATTTTATTACATATTAATTATCATTGCGGGAATCTGGTATCAAAGAAAAACAATTTGGATTGCATTCTTTCTCGCTGTTTTGCATCTTTCAGTAACATATGCACTCTTAAGCACTCTCACTTGGAATTCCGTTGTAAGTGCCTCAATGTTTATGTGTGCTGCTATACTTGTTGGATTGCTTTCTGAAGAGAAAGAAATGTTCCAGAAACAGCTTCTCACATCAAAAAATGAGATTGAAAAGAAACATGCGGCTCTCATTGGTTATATGACGGAATACAGCCTCCGTTTGAAACTCCCAGTTGAACTCGTACTTGATAATTTTCGGGCAATTTACGACGCACTTTCTCAAAAATCAGGTCTCGCTACTCAGGACGTATTGGATTCAATATTGATCCAGATTAAAAATACCGAACAAATCCTTGCGAACCTCAAAACTATAAACAAAGCTGTTGCCGAGGAACGTGACGATATTCCTAATGCGTTCCGCGAATTTTTAAAACGGTGATGTGAGCATTATATGGCTTTTGCAATTAGTCTGACGGGTGAAAAAAAGCTGTATCTTATAATGTCAGCAGCAGATAAATTGAAAACCAACAATATTGAGATTATCAGACAACTCCTTTCCGCTAAACATCCTGTGATTATCGTCACGACTAACCAACCATATGCAACTCTTCTGAAAAACTATGATAGCAATGGACTCGACATTTCACAAATCCAGTTCGTTGATGCGATTACGAAATATGCAATTGGAAAAGTGCCTTCAGATGTAAAAAACTGTAAGTTCGTAAATAATCCTGCCAACATTACCGATCTCGGGATTGCTATTACTGAGGTTCTGAATAAATTTCCTAATGAAAAACCCTGTATTCTTTTTGATTCTATTAGTACAATGCTCATCTATATCCCATCGCTTAACATTTCAAAATTCATTCATTTTGTAACAAGTAAATTGAGGCTTTTAGAGTCTCCTGGGATTTTCCTTGCGGTAGAAAAAAGTCTTGATCCCTTTCTAATGACACAGCTTACGACGTTTGTTGACGATATTATTGATATGGACGCAAAACCTGAAGATCGAGTAAAAGTCATTGATGTTCGAAGTGAGATAATCGAAACAAAATAAAGACGGGCCGTTTGAAGTATTTATCTTCAAAATGGATACAGGTTTGACAAATTGTACAAGATGATTCTTCAACGATTTTATGTAACCCCTTATTTTTTCCAGATCAGATAGTATCATATCCCTCACAGAAGATCGAATATTATGCAAAAAATTGTAAGCAGTAAAAAAATGGAGAATGGTATTGTCGTTTTCTGGATGGAGAAAAATGAGAAAAAATATGACTCTTTTAATTATTCTGAAATCATCGATATGAAAATCAATGCCTTGGATTTGCTATCAAATCCCACATGGTATAGCATCGATGTGGAAGGACACAAATTGACTGTGAAAAAACCTTAATTTTTTCTGACACTCAATTCTAGGTGAAATTGTTACTATCGATTATTGTGCTTCACGTTTGGCAACAATGCAAAGAAGACGTGTGATGATTTTATTGTCAAATTGTTAAATGCGATATATTACCCTTATAAGACATTATAGAAGGTGATATTAATCGTGCAGCGATATCCTTTCTTGATCTCAATTCCTCACGGAGGTATAGAAGTCCCTCTTGAAGTCAGGAATCTCCTCGCTCTCAACGAAGATGAACTACTCTATTATTGCGATCCTGAAACACGAACGCTCTTTAATTTTCGGGATCGTGTCATCGCGTTTATTGATGCACCAGTTTCTCGTATGGTAATCGATCTCAACCGTCCTCCGTTACCTTTACCTCCAAAGGATTCCGATGGGATTATAAAAGTCCGTACCATTGATGGTAAGGAAGTATATCAACTGGGAAAGCTGCCCGATATGCAGCACATTCACCAACTACTTGTAAAATATTATTTTCCCTACCATCAGGAAGTGGACGAACTAATAGATCAACACCCCGTCAAAGTTGCGTTCGATTGCCATTCTATGCTTCCATATGGATCTTCTAAACAGAAAGATGTCGGAAAACACCGTCCTCTGATTTGTTTAGGAAATAATGGTGATCGTTATGGAAGAGCTAAAAAAGGAAATGTTGCAACCTGCTCAGTGGTGTGGATCCACTATCTTGTCAAAGCATTCCAAGAACAATTCTCTCTTGAGAGTGAAGTGGCAATCAACAATCCATTTTCGGGTGGTTTTATCTCGAACGCTCATTACTGGCGTAAGGGTATCCCGTGGATACAAATAGAGGTAAATAGGGCGCTATATGAACCTGAAGGAGGGGGCGGCGAAGTAAATCGCAAACGGATTGAATCACTGCGGGAACAAATCTGGCAAGCCCTCACTACCTTCTGGAAATATGTGAGTTGAAATTTTCTAAAGACCTTTCAAATTAATTTAAAATAAGGGGATTATTATAGAGTCATTGATTCCTAAAATATCTTCATCGAGTTATCCGTAAAATATCTGTTACATGTTTGACAGTATTTCACGGAGTTTTGAACTTGTCAAAGCAAGCTGGGAAATCCTTATGCAAGATAAAAAACTTCTTGCATTCCCGATTCTCTCTGGCTTTTTTACATTGCTGGTCATTATATCCTTCTTCATCCCGTTATTGATTAGCGGGAATGTAATGTTCATGACTACAAAAGGAGTTGGTTCACTGCTTCTTCTCTTTGTTCTCTACGTCATCAGCTATTTTGTTGTCATATTCTTCAATACCGGATTGATAACTTGTGTCAATGCTCACTTACAGGGTCGGAATATAACCCTCTGGGAAGGGCTTGAGAATGCTGTGCGTCATATCAATTCGAATCTTGGCATGGGCTATTATTGCTGCTACTGTAGGTCTTATTCTACGGATGATTGAAGAACGGTCGGGGTTGCTTGGTAAGATTGCTGCCGCATTAGCTGGAGGTGTTTGGAGTCTTGTCACAATGTTTGTTGTCCCTGTGATGATCTTTGAAGAAAAGGGTGTTTTTACATCGATGAAAGAATCTCTTACCCTCTTCAAGAAAACATGGGGTGAGGCTGTAGTAGGAAACATCTCTATTGGAGTCGTATTTGCAGCAATCGCATTTGTTGGAGTAATCTTTCTTATAGGAGCTATGTTTGTTGCCGGTTTCGCAGGTTTACTGATCGCACTCCCCTTCTTTATCCTTCTAATTATAATCCTCGCCATTGTCGCATCGGTGATGAATGGAATCTTCGTGGTCGCGCTCTATATCTATGCGAAAACCGGTTCTATCCCGACTGTATATTCGAGCGATCTAATTAAAAATGCCTTTATTCCGAAAAAACAATCGGGTTCTGGTTTAATCTAAATTTACGAACATTTTTTGGGACTACTTTTTTCATAATTTGTTTTGAACTGTCGCTAGTTCATCTAGTACTTCTTTGTCACTAAGATCATACCAGTGTTGGTAAGCTTCTGCGACAGCGAACCGGAATCCAGTGCAAATATTTAGACAGATCAATTCGTCGACCTGTTTTGCGATTAGAGATGCAGATGATACTGGGGCTGTTGGGACAGCAACTATAATTTTGGCAGGACGCTTATTTCGAACACTCTTGATCGCTGCCAACATTGTGAATCCTGAAGCGAGTCCATCATCGGTCAGGATTACAGTTGCTCCTGCAAGATCGGGAAAATTACGACCACTTAAAAATCGGTTGATCCTATTCGTGACATTCTTTTGAGTAGTTGCAATTGCTTCCTGAACCTCGCTATCTGAGAGGTTGAGCAAGGTAAGCAGCCTCTCATTAAGAACTACTTGTCCATCCCACGTCACTGCACCGAACCCCGCTTCGGTATTCCCTGGTATCTGAACTTTGCGGACGATAATTAGTGTAAGGGGAGCACGAAGCGTATGAGCGATTTCAATACCAACTGGAACTCCCCCGGCAGGAATTGCGCATACAATTGGTACCGTGATACCCGGACGTTTTTTAAGAAATTCCCCAAGTTGCCGGCCGGCATTATGTCGACTAGTGAAAACAAAATGTCGATCCCTTAATTTGGGATTTTCAATTATCACCCCCATCAGAAGGTGCTCTGTATGTCGAAATACATAATCGTTACGATAAAAAAACATGAAGTGAATTTAATAAAATTGCTTTCAAATCGTTCGTGCGCACCCGCTTGAAATAGCAGCTTCTCGTACTGCCTGTGCAACGGCTTTTACAACATCACGGTTGAGTACTCGGGGTAGGATCCGATCCTTTCGTGGTCTTTTAACATAGTTTGCAAGAGCATGTGCCGCTGCAAACTTCATCTCGTCAGAGATTCGTTTGGCACAGACATCAAGAGCTCCACGGAATATCCCGGGAAATGCAAGGGCGTAATTGATCTGGTTAGGGAATTCACTACGTCCTGTGCCAACGACTGCTGCCCCGGCAAGTAACGCGTCATGGGGATGAATTTCCGGAGATGGGTTTGCAAGTGCAAAAATAATCGGATCTTTCTTCATTGACCGGACCATTTTTGGAGTGATAATATCTGGTACCGAGACACCAATACACACATCCGCTCCTTGCATTGCATCAGCAAGTGTTCCAGTCTTACCGTCCTTGTTTGTCTCCTCGCTCATGATGAACTTATATTTATTACCGTACAACCCTTCGCGATGCCGGTGTATGATTCCTTTCGAATCACAGACTATAATATCATTTACAGGTGGGAAAAGATTCGGATCGTATCCAATTGACTTTAGCATTCGGATAATAGCAAACCCTGCAGCTCCTGAACCACAAACAACGATGTTCAAATCTTCAAACTTTCGCTTTGTGACCTTACACGCATTAAGTAGAGCAGCGAGAACCACAACAGCAGTTCCATGTTGGTCATCATGCATGACAGGGATTCCGATATCCTGAAGGGCTTCCTCAATTTCAAAGCATTTCGGTGCTGCGATGTCTTCAAGAGCGATCCCTCCAAAAACTGGTGCGATATTCTTAATCTCATCGGCAAATTCTGTATGGTAATTCTCAAAACAGATAGGAAACGCATCGATATCTGCGAGCTTCTTGAAGAGGAGAGCTTTTCCTTCCATAACGGGGATTGCAGCATATCCTCCAATGTTTCCTAACGACAGAACACGCGAACCATCCGTTACAATCGCAATGGTGTTGGCTTTCAGAGTATACTTGTATGCGAGGTTTTGGTTCTGATAGATTGCTTTGCAGACCGCCCCAACGCCTGGGGTATAAGCTAGAGAGAGTTCCCGTCGGTTTGTTAAGGGGACTTTGGAATGGACTTCGATCTTACCATGAAATTTTTCATGAAGTTCGAGCGATTCCGAAAAAACATCCCGTTTTTTCTGCTGCCTGCGTTTCATGCTTTTCGTGTATCTGTTAATTCAATGAACGTAATGAAAAGCCTTGAATCTTGTTGTTTAAATCCACGACGTCAAATCTTACAATTAAAACAACAATCTTGGGATGATACCACTCCTAGTCCTGATCAATACCTTTGTGTAGCTCGATATATTATGTAACTAAGAAGGACCAACATTGACAACTAGTGAGCCTATTACAGTAGCACTTATGGAAGAGTTCTCTGAGGATGCTGCTGGAATTCGAGTAATTGCTACTCGACTCCGAGACGCAAGTACCAAAGGGGAGCTCGGAACTATCATTGCAAAGGAAGTACGCACCTTCTCACTTTTTGAACTGCAAGTTATTGGTGGAAGACTCAATAATGAAATTGAGAAACTCCCTTCACCGTACCGTGAAAGAATACGTCCCTTTTTCATAGACCAGCTTTTCGGTAAGCACCACAAGCTTCTCGCTGATTTCCATGCCGGAGTATTTAGTCAAATGGGAATAGAATTTCAGGACCGTCCTACTTTTGATGCTTTCTGTGATATGTTACCTTCTGGATGTTTTGCATGGGATGATTGGGGTTCAGAACGGAACCCGTATTTTCGGCACCCAAGAAACCGGCTCTTCTACTACTTGATTGCCGCATACACAATGTTTGTTCTTGATGAACCCGGTCATCCCGTTGGGATGCCTTTTCCTGGGGGATTTACAGTTGAAAAAAGAAATTACCAATTTTATTGTCTGATTCGTGACAAGGAAAAGGAAGTCTGTTATTCTATCTGTAATTTCTGCCCGGCCAAACAAAGTGAAGAAAATAAATAAAGCGAGATTGATGGGGGTATCCATTATTGAATTTTTATGAACTCTTTATCGATCCATTGAATAATCTCGTCTCTTACTTTTCGGTACCCAATAAGTACCTCTTCATCAGTTCCTGGAGTTAAGTGCGGATCATCAAATCCCCGATGGATTGTCTTTTCAGCAAAAGGAACAATTGGACAGACCTGATGTGCTCGGTCACACAATGTCACAGCAATATCATACTTCATTCCTGCGACTTCGTCAAGTGTTTTTGAATTTTTATTCGAGATATCAATGCCAATCTCTCGCATTACCATGATTGCACGTTCGCTGATTCGTGATTTCCTTGTACCAGCGCTGAAAACGTCATATTTGTTACCATATTTCGATCGTAGGTATCCTTCTGCCATCTGAGAACGGGCAGCGTTCGCGGTACAAATGAAAAGCACTTTCTTTTTCCGTATCATCAGTCCACCCTATTGTCTAACTACAATTAATCATTTTGTAATTTTTTCACGTTATATCTCTCCTTTAAAGATTTATATTCTAAAAGAACGCATCTGCATAAGCTGTTCTAAGGGTTTCTGGAATATAGTTGTGACATGATACCCTTTCAAGGAGTGCGGATTTAATGTCTTCTTTAGCAATAAGATTTAGGTCTTGAACATCTATGATTGCATCACAAAGTCCAGAAATACCAATCGATTTGCCATTGACAATGATAGTTCGGATGCCCCAAAGTGCTTCTGCGGCACAGCTAGGTTTCCGATCACGGTGATCCATACATCCTCATTGTTACTTATTATTCAGAAATTATTTTTTGTCAATATTTCATAGCAATCTCCCAGCTGCATCCAATTTTAGTTAAACTATTTTTCCTCCCAGAAATTGACGAATCTTTAATTCTTTTGGCGAAAGATAAGAAAAGAGCAAATGAAATCGAATACAGGTAGGTGATTTTGTATTTCTTACAAGTGTAAGCCTTTGCTTTGTTTGGGCAGTGAGAATGTTTGAATTATTCCATTAACTCTTGAAACTTTTAGTCTCAATTTTCTACATATAGAGCGATAAACTCTTCAATGAATCAATGTAATATCTGGTTTGGACTTCGATGCACGATACGGTACTTGATGTTCTGTGAAAATACGAACTAAAACTATCATAACTCTTGGTGCTACTCTAATAGTCCTTTTTGCAGTATACTTAATAGCATCTGACCTTGGAAAGTCAACCATCGTTTATTTCATTTCTCTTCTGATCATTTCTGGGATCGCTTTCGGCGTTATTATTCTTATACTTCTTGATGAATCTGTAATTTCACGACTGTCGCATTTGAGTTCACGTGTGAACGCCATTGGAGTAGCTCGAGTTTTCTCTGAACGAGTTCCTGTAAAGGGTAACGATGAAATCTCCAGTCTCGGTGTGGGTGTGGGTGTGAATGCGGTGATCGTGGAACTGGAGTCATCCCAACTGCAGCTTAAAAGTCCCCTTGTTCAAAGTGAGGAAAATTATCGCTTATTCTTTAACAGCATTATCGATCCAGTGCTTATATATAGGTTTAATGAAGGGAATCTTTCCGGAAAAATTATTGAAGCAAATGATGCTGCAGTCATAGTATTAGGATATTCACGAGAAGAGCTAGTAATGATGTCTCCGGCATCGATCATAATGGCGGAAGAAGGCGATGGTATTTCTCCTTTGGTAGGGCGCTTAAGGTCCGATGGGTTCGTGCTGTTTGAGACTGGTTACCGGACAAAAAAAGGAAAGATTATACTCGTTGAAATCAATGCCCGTATCTTTGATCAGTATGGGCAGAAGGCGGTTCTTGCTATTGCTAGGGATATAACTGAACGACGAGAGATTGATCATCTTAAAATGGAGGCCTTTGAGCAGATTGAAAAGAACATGCAACAGTTTGCAATACTCAATGACCAAATTCGGAACCCCCTTCAGGGTATCATTGGAATTGCTGATCTAATGCAAAACAAATTTTCAGAGAAAATCATCAAACTCTCTTGGATGATCAATGATATTGTACAAAAACTTGATTTTGGGTATATTGAATCAGAGAAAATTCAAGAATTTTTACGAAAATACTATGGTGTCGGGAAGAAATGAGATAACAGTAAATATTTTTTTTGAATAATAATGGGATAAAGAATGAGGGAATATCCTTATTCTTCTTTTTGGTTTCATTGATTGATCAACGTAGTTTTTAATAATCAATGATAAAGCTGGAAATCAGTGTTTCTAATAAAAGCGTTGTGGTCTTGCGGGATTGATTTATACCCACTTGATCAATAGATATGAAGAGTTGGAGAATAATATGCGTTGGTTTGAGGAGCGTTCACTCGGTTGGGTTTTTGTTACAAGGATGATCGGTATCCTCACATTGCTAATTTTTATGGTACTTGCAAAGATTTTGACCTATTATATAACAAATAAGAACTATATCGGTGTTGTTGATTTTTTATTTGCTAATTTTTGGTTACTTCTTTTCATTGCAATAATTATGTTTATCGCAGACATGTTTTCCGCATTTCAATTTCCTCTCGATTTACCAGCTCCTATAATCAAGGCATTTGGTAGTGTGTTTATTATTGCTTTCTTGCTCAATTTTGTTCAATGGTTAAACATTAATGATCAGATAAATCAATTATTCCAAATACTCTCATTCCTAATTGTTCCGATTGTCTTTATTCTCATTCTCATCACTGGTTATTACGAAATCATTCGAGGGATTCTCTGGTCAGGGAGAGCGAACGGCACCAAAACCGTATCACCTGACCCAACGATCGGCACCCCCCGGCAATCCTCCCGCAACGACAACATCAAGTCATGGGAGGACGTCGGAATTGAATTTAGGATGATGGTCTATGACCTTCTCCATCGTATCCGGGAGGAGATTCATAAAGACGTGAAGTGATTGGTAAGGATTTTTTAGTTGTCAGATGACGGGTATATGAAATTGTCATGAAACCGGTGATTATTCAAGATTGTGTATTGTATAACGAAGATTGTATCACCGGTGCGCAGTCACACCTGCAAGACAATTCAGTTGATCTCATCATAACTGACCCTCCATACGGTATCCGTGGCGACACCCTTCACCAACATTATAACCGGCAAGAACATCACGTTATACCAGGATATGTTGAAATCGATGAGAATGAATATGCTGCTTTCTCTTTATCTTGGGTTAAGGAAGCGGAGCGGGTTTTACGACCAGGCGGCTCGATCTATATTGTCTCTGGTTATACAAACCTCTATCACATTTTACATGCTTTAAAACAGACATCGCTTAAAGAAATTAACCATATCATTTGGAAGTATAATTTCGGTGTCTTTACGAAACGGAAGTATGTCTCATCCCATTATCACATTTTGTTTTATGAAAAACCCGGAGGGATTCGAACTTTCAACGCCGAATCAAGGTATGGATTTTCTGAAAAAACAGATAATGGACGATCACCTAATACTCGCGATCGCGAAGATGTATGGGTGATTAACCGTGAGTACAAGCCTCGCCAACAAAAGAATAAAAACGAGTTACCAATTGAACTTTTAGTGAAAATGTTTCAATTCAGCAGTAATGGGGGAGATTTGGTTTGCGACCTCTTTTTAGGAGGTTTTTCAACCGTAAAAGTGGCGATTGGGCTCAACCGAAGATTGATCGGTTTTGAAGTATCAGAGGAAATATTTCATGCAAAGGTATATGAACTTCAATTATTAGAACGGGGATATCTAATCGATACTCTGAGAAATCCAGTTGTTACTATTATTAAAAATCAAGGACGTGCTTGGATCCCACAGGAACGTTTAGCTCTTGCATGTCGGTACGAGTCATTAAGAACACAGAAGCGATCTAAAAAGGAAATCATCAAGATTTTATGTGAGGAATTCGGTCGCGGTCGATGGGCAATTGAAAAAGCACTAAACAAAGTGTAAACCGAGCAAAAAATAAGAAAAATTTTTTAGAGTTTGTGGTAATTAGAATCGGGGTTTCCGGTGTTTCGGAAGGCAATCCCGACAATAAACTGGTCTTCCCTCTGTGGGTTTGAAGGGGACTTCACACTCTTTACCGCAGTCTGAACAGACTGTCTTAGTCATTTCACGGGGGCCGAAGTTTCTCGGACCGCCAAAACCTTTTCTTTCCATTGTTTTACTCATGCAGGTTTGACGCTGCGCATATATATCCATCCGCTAGGTATAAATACATCTCCATGGGAATATACCCACTTTTCGTCATGGAATAATCTCGCAACCGTTGAACTTTTCATGAGCAAAATCATTCAATGTTATTTTACCTTCATCAAGAAGAGATCTTATTTCTGGGATTGCGTTAGTGAGGGAAATGTATAAGTTCTCTATAGTACTGCAAACAAGTCTTCTCTCCTTCAAATTCCATGGCTGAATTATATTAGCATAAAGGCACCTACCTCCACAGAAATTAAGAATTTTGCACCCGGCACACTCTGCTCCTATACTAATTGAGGCAAGATCGTATGGACTGGTAGATTGGATGTGCCCGAGGTAGTAATCCTTCATACCAATCATAATTGGACAAGGAGCGATGTTTCCATCAGTCATGATACTATAATTGGCGTATCCTGATCCGCAACGTAAAAGGCTTGTCCGCTTAAGTAACAAGTCCTCCATAGTATCAAGAAATGGGTACCATCGGGGAACTCGACTTTCTTTGTGCATTATATCCACCCAATGTTGAATGAGTGAACGGATTCCAATGTTATATTTTTCAGTTACCCATGACGCAAACGCTCGTTGGGAAAAATCATTAGAAAAATTGGCATCTAACTGCCAGTGAATGGATGAGAATGAATAATCAGGATTGTTGGAAAGATATGTGACAGCATCAAAGATGTCTGAACTTTCAGTAACAGTCATTCTGGCGATAATTTCTCCAGAAAATCCATTACGGACTGTCTTTCGAACATTTTCCATCACTTTTCGGTAAGTTCCATGCCCCCGATGATTATCAGTAAGTGCCTCCCGTCCATCTAACGAAACTAGGATCGTAGCAAATCGATTAATATATTCCGGTTCGAGATGGTCGAGCAATAGGCCATTAGTCTGAAGCATATACCGTTGTGCTGGCGCTTCGTCCATTATCTTACGAATAATATCTCTCTTTAGAAGTGGTTCACCACCATAAAATGTGACTGTCGAATATGGATCAAGTCTCAAAAAACTATAGAGAGTATCCAGATCATACTCCAATTCTAAAGGTAAATTCTCATCAATTTCAAGATTACATCCTTTGGCAACAATATTATCTTCAAACGACTTCGCCCTGCAGTAGGAACAACAGAGGTTACAGTTATCTGTGAGAATAAGGTGATAGTACAGAGAAATCCCACTATACTAGGTTTTGAAACCCGATAAATATCCGGTTCAAACTTACTTGCTTAAACCTTTCAATCAATTGAGTAAAATAATTTATCAGAAACGTACGAATAATATCAATTAAGGTCATCGACGAAAGCTTATTGAAGTTTAACAATAAGTAACAATTTGTGAAGTTTGATAAAACTTTTATATCTTTAATTTTAATTTTTTTGCATTACTGAGTGAATATCCAATATTATTTTCAGGTCAATCAATATCTGGATCACCACTAGCGACCCAATGGATATCACCCCTTATTGAAACCTCACCTATAGTAGCAGATTTATTACCATCAAATTCAAAAATCAATCACTAATTATAAGAAAAAAATTTGTTTCTGAATTGTATCCTCTATACCACGATAACATTCATATTAAAATGGTTGTAAAAAGCGCGGTGATTGAATTTCCAGTAAAAAGTGTTTGTTTAAAGTATAATGAAAAGTATGATTTAATCTCTAAAAGAGATTTTGGGCAATTTTAATCGATTTTGAAATGGCACGTTTTGTGCGGTCATTTGTCAAAAATGTCCATTTTATTCTGTCTAAATTGAACCTTACGACGGCTACCGACGAGAAACCTTTTATAGTTTCAGACGGAACAACTCTTTATCAAAACTCTCGACGAGAGTTTTGAGGTGTTTCAATGGGACAGAAAGTTGGAAAGGAAAAGATCAGCCGTGAGAAAGGCTATCTATACTTTGTTGGAAAGGATGGCTACGTCTGGGCAGCACCCATGAAGTCAAACCCAGGTGGCAGGAAGAAGAAAGTCGGCTCAGAGAAGATAGCAAAAGAAGCCGGCTATATGTATTATATTGGAAAGGACGGTTACGTCGCAAAGGCGAAGATGAAGAACGCCTAAATTTTTTTACTCTTTTGAAATCAATCTTTGATAAACTCTGTCATGTGCTTTTTGTAAATAGAATAAAAATCACAATTACTACAGATTTTGAATCTTATTTTTATAGATATTCACTTGCCATTTATGAACGTGTAATTAACAATGGACTGAATATCCATGACAATATTACAATTAGTTGATATAAAATGGATAATTGATATAATAAATGAGTAAATATCTTATAGATTGTCAAACAGGGTTCAAAAATTCAATGTATATCAATTTGTTTGTAACGTGGCCAGATATAGTGTAAAACATGAACGATGTTCATAGAGACATTTCAATCTTTAAACATGCAATAGGAGCTGTACTCTTAATCGGAATTGGGATAGCGATACTAATTGAAATATTGTCAGTAATTTATTTAGGATTAGACTATTTGCCTTACCTTTTCGTTTGTATTGTTGGTTTGATTCTTGTGTCTTTATTTTATGCCTTTTAAATGAATATTAGGAACATTCTCATTCTCTACATTTTGGAGTATTAAAGCGAGGCTCGCGAATCGCGAAAATAAAACATAGTAAAATTCGTATAAGGGACCAACCAAAAACGTCATGGGCTCGTCGTGATTCGAACACGAGATCTTCGCCGTGTGAACCTCGAAGTCTTAGACAAATAGTCCATGAGGCTCATTCCATCACTAACCATAATGGTTGTGATAATGGATCAAACTTAACCGACCTTATTTTGCAGTTTTCAAAGAACGAAATAGATAGTTATACAGAAAGGGGTTGTCGAGAGATCTCCAAAAAATCACTCCATTGGATGACTAAATCTTCTGACATATTTTGGAATACATCGCGCGGCGCAAAAAGTCAAACCACTATGAACACATTTTATGATTACGTTATGACTCATTATTCAAGTCGCGATTCGTGGGGTAAATTCTTGAACTTCGCGAAATCCTTCCTCAAGTACCTATCGAAGTTGCATTTTGACACACGGTACCAAAATTTCGCGCTCTTCCTCGAAATGCCGAAAACGAGAAAAGATCGGAAGACAGTTACCTCACGGATCGTCACCAAGGAGGATATTACCCACGTTCTTGACTCTCTATTCGATGCCTACATTGAACAACGATTGAGTTACGAGTCAATGGTGAATTACGTTGGAATTACCGTGTTCGGCGCTTATACCGGTCAACGCATTGAATCTACAATCAGTCAACTCGCTGCTAGTCAATTTAAGGACGCAATGCAATCGAACCCCCCTGTTCTTCATGTGATTCCACGACAGGATAAAATCCGAATGGAACATTACGTTCCCATCCATCCCGATATCATTCAACTACTGACGCACATAATAGTAGGCAAAAAAGACGGAGATAAGATGTTTGAAACAGGAGGATATCAAACGTGGATTAGTCGTCATAAAATTTTACTGTGTCGAGTTCCCCTGCAATTCGCCCCTTCAGACTTGAGAAAGTTTGTAGAACAACACGGTGACATAATTGAATGGGGTCAGAGTAATCGGGCATACATTTTAACACACGGCGTGAGTGGCATTGATTGGTCGCACTACAAACACCCTCTCCCAGAATACGTTTATGCAAACTACATGCAGTACTGGGGTTCAGTGCATCTATTAGAGAAAGAGATACCCAGAGAAATAACGAGAACAAACGGGTTGAACGTATCGCAAACGAGTGCGGGGCTTTCACTGGTGTGATGTTTTTTAAATAAATACAGTGTTGATTGTGTTTTTTGTCCATTCCTCAAGCCCCGTTTACCCAGTCACAAGTTTTATCTCCCCCAGTCGAAGCCACCAGAGACAAGGTTCTGTTAACTTGTTGAGGGATGGATTTTGCTGTTAACTGTTATGGGATGCATTTACCATGGAACTATAAATTTTAGCGTTTCGATATAATCTATGGCTGTTCGTTTTGAACAACCAAACACGGTCATAACATCCTCTGGTGGTAACGCATAAACAATATTAACTCGTTTATAACCCAGCACGATCTATTCCAATAAGTTTTTGAATAAACTTTGTTGATAGATGTTCTGGATCTTCTTTCAATGTTTCGTAGTGATTTTTTAATATTACGCACGCACTTTCTCTTCCCGCTGGTGTATTCGGATCTGTCCCATACCTCTTTTTCCGTGCCTCACTCATTTTCCTGTGGGTTCCTTTAGAGACCATTCAGAACATAACCTCTTTTCATCAGGAATCAGCAACCCGAAAGTGTGGCAATACTGCAATCCGATTTTTGCCCATGTCTACTTTCCATCAATGTGAAGCTTGCACCATAGGATCCGTATGTGACCGTGAGCATTCGGGCATTTCTGGTTTTTCTATTGCGGTATAATAAAGAATATGCGGTTTTTATAGATGATAAAAGACGCCTTGTTTTAAAGCATATCCGGGTACCTATTCTTCCTCTTCTAGCAGGGTACCATCAACATCCCCGACTTCTTCTTCCATCGGTTTGCCCTCTTCCACTTCATCTTCCGTGCACCGGCACTCCTGTCTCTTGAAATGGTTTCCATTCAATTTGCGTTGGCAATTTTCCCAAACCGGTCTCCGAGATCTTATACTTGCTTGTACCGTTCCTGTAACGCACAATTAACAAGAGATTCCATCCAGTCGGTCGAAGTTCTAAGATAAAGTACTTGGGGTGATAAGATTATTCGGAGTTTTCTTGAATGAAATTCATTTTAACGCTTAAAAATGCATTTAATCAAAACGAAATATTTATCTACATACAACATAATCCCTCTATATATATTGTCTTGCCCCGCTTGGGGGCATTCTATGAAAGGTGTTTGAAATTATGGCGTTTACTAAAAATGAAGAAGCGGTATCCCCTGTAATCGGCGTTATACTGATGGTCGCCATTACTGTGATCCTTGCAGCAGTCATTGCTGCATTTGTATTTGGTATGGCGGGGAATATCCAGAAGACGAGAGTTGTTGCAGCAACTGCATCACATATAGGAACTAATATCCAGGTAACCTGGAAAGGAGGACAGGATAATGGGGCAGTTACCAGTTATAATGTTTCTATCAACGGTGTTCTCTTTTTAACTAATCCTGCTGGTGGCTTCCCGCCAAATGTGGGTAATTCAACATCGTTTTCTGCC
>JACTVG010000093.1 GCA_015660965.1 Methanoregulaceae archaeon | reverse complement strand
GATCTGATGAGAGGTGTAAGTTTAGGGAATCCGAAGTTCCTGGGATCAAAATCGGGTTGTTTTTTAAGGATCAGGTTACCCACATCGCCAAGATAGGCCCAGCCGTTTTCATCAGCTAAATCAGTTATGGAAGAGGCGATAAGCCTTTTCACAATGATAGCAGGAGTCTGTGTATCATGATCTTCCTTTTTTTTCTTTTTCACAACTGGTTTACCCTTTTTCCTGACTTCCGGAGCAGTATCAGGTGCAGCTGTTGAAGATGTGATTATTTCCAGATAAATAAATTTATCGCAGGCAACAATAAACGGATGAGGCGTTTTCCTCTCACCGATTCCGATAACTTTCATACCTGCTTCTCTTAACCTTGTTGCAAGCCTCGTAAAATCACTGTCGCTTGATACAATGCAAAATCCATCAACTTTACCTGAATAAAGAATATCCATACCATCAATTATCAATGCTGAATCGGTGGAGTTCTTACCCTTTGTGTAACTATACTGCTGAATTGGAGTAATCGCATTTTCGAGAAGTACTGATTTCCAACCGGAAATCGTTGGTCTTGTCCAGTCTCCATATATCCTTTTAAATGTCGGTGTCCCATATTTTGCTATCTCCTCCAGCATTCCTTTCACATTGCTGTATGGTATATTGTCAGCATCAATAAGAACTGCCAGTCGTAAATCGTTTAATGTTTGCATAATACATATTTTAAA
This sequence comes from Methanoregulaceae archaeon, assembly GCA_015660965.1. Classification (GTDB taxonomy): domain Archaea; phylum Halobacteriota; class Methanomicrobia; order Methanomicrobiales; family Methanospirillaceae; genus MVRE01. The sequence goes on along the minus strand of JACTVG010000093.1, from coordinate 2,395 downwards.
AAATGCAAGTTACTCTATTTTGACAGGAAGCGTTGTAAAAAATCTCTTACAATTGATTAATGTGACCAATTATTATTCCGACAGATGCCACAACCTAATCATTATGACTCCATGTCCTGTCACACTGGCAGTGAATTTATCCTTAAATACCCCAATATCTTTTTGTCTCCACAGATCTCTCACCTTCTGTTTCCCTGATATTCCGAGGTCAGTCCAGCTTGCTGTTACATTTGTCTCATTTTCACCTCTGTTGAATAATCCCACAGCATGTGATCCATCTTCCAGGCTCCTTATCCATACCTCCACATTGCCATCCTTTGCTACTCTGTAACCTGGTTTTCCCAATGGATCCTGATCAACATCTATCACTTCATCATTAGTGAGGAGGCTCAGCGTAAAATCATCCATCCGCGTTATATCGCCGCTAAAGATCAAAGGAGCTGCAACGATACTCCAAAGGGATACTTGTGTATACTGTTCATTCGGAGTAAGAGGAGTTGGGACTGTTTTCCCTTTCCAATTGCTCAGATATCCGAGGAGCAGGTAATCAGGATCATTCCATCCTCCTGGTCCGCCATACAAGTGGAGACTGTCCTTGCTGTACACATCAAATCCGTCTCTGAAAAGAGCTGTCCCGATTCCCTCGAATGACCCACCCAGGTCTCCTGCTGTTCGCCAGCTCTGGCCTCCGACTTCTTTACCCCATTTCCATACATCACCCATACCATATTGACAGAGATTTAGAACAATATCCCGTTTCTGATTCATAAGTATCTTGCTCACAAGTAAATATGGCTTTTGTAAATCAGAGAGCTTATCTTCCCTGCCAATAGTGCCATATGAACACCAGTCATACTTCAGAAAATCATAACCCCATTCCACAAACCTGGCTATATCCTGTTCCTCATGCCCGTACACAGCGACGTGGCCAGCACAGGTAAAAGGTCCGGGAGAAGTATAAATGCCTGCTTTCAATCCTTTTGAATGTATATACTCTGTCAGGGCCTTCATATCAGGAAATCTTTTATTGGAATTGATCATCCCGTTTTCATTGCGCGGTTCAACAAGTAGGGTTGAGTCGGTCGATCCGGGCTTCCCTGACCAGCAATCGTCAATGTTGATATACATATAGCCATGATCTATCATTCCCGAACTGACCATTGCATCAGCCGCATCACGCATTATTTTATCACTTACATGATTTTCCCAGACATACCAGCTGTTCCATCCCATATGCGGAGTGAGAGCCAGTTTGTCACCACATACAATTTTAAATTCCCTTGCCGCAGATCCATGCTCATTGGTAACCCTGAAAGTAGTGAGATATTCACCAGGTTTATTAAGAGTTCCTTTTATTTGTCCGGTTACCGGATCACATTTCAGACCGGCAGGAAGATTCAGTACCTCATATTTCAATGGTTTCTTTCCTGTTGCAGGTATTGTAAATAAAAATGGAGACCCTGGTCTCACTCCAAATATTTTGGTTCCATTAATCCGTGGTTCTGGTCCGGGTCTAGGTGTAAGAATAATCTTTGGTTCCTGGGAATGAGCGATAAATGATCCTGCAAAAATGATAATAATCAGAAAGGGCAATCTTTTCCTCATAGCTATTTATTTTAGTGGTTAGATTCAAACAGTATTTATGACAGAATAATTATCTTAACTAAAATTTCCCCTTGATCACTTCCTTTTTCCTGTCATTTCCCGGATTTCGAGCCGCAGAATAGAAGTTTGTTCAAGTACCTTTTCATCATATACATATTCCCCTTTTCCTCCATAATGTTCCATTATGCAATTCAGTCCGGTTTTTTTCGCCTCTTTTTCTGTAAGAATAGAAATATTTCCATATCCGATAATGCTGCTGAATCTCATTCCCCAGTCACAACTCCTTTTACCTCTGAATAGCTGATGGTCTATATCCATTTCAAAGCAGACATAATTATTCAGACGTAGCATATCGAGTTTTTTCCCTGAGTTTGCACAATGAAAAAAAAGCGTTTTTTTCGGGTTTCTGATGTATCCGAAATTCATTGTGACAATATAAGGAATGTTATCGTTAGCAAGAGCTATTCTGCACACATCTGCTTTTTGGATTAGTTCTTCAATTTCCTGGATACCTGATATTTCTCTGTCGCTTCGTCTCATTTATTTTGTTTTTTTTATTAGTTTATTACGCTCATCAACCTTTCGAATAGTTCATCGTCTTTTTCAATAAGGAACCCGTAATGATTATCATGATATTCCTTATGAAGAGAAAGTTTATCTCCTGTTAGTGTAGTGATGTAATCGCAATATTTCATGACTGTTATTGTTACTCCCTTTTCTTTGGTTTGTTTATTGAATCTCAAAAAATATTCAATAAAAATAAAGAATTTTATTAACTTTGCTCCCTCCC
>JACTVG010000092.1 GCA_015660965.1 Methanoregulaceae archaeon | reverse complement strand
ACTTTACGAAACAGCCACCTCTTTTGCCGAATGGTTTGCTTCAGATAATCAATAAAACTTTTTATGGCTCAAAATGATACTAAAAAGCTTTTCCTTCTGGATGCATATGCACTTATATTCCGTGCTTACTATGCCTTCATTAAGAATCCAAGGATCACATCTAAAGGATTAAATACCTCAGCAATATTCGGATTCCTGCTGGCTCTTGAGGAAGTTCTGCGGAAACAGAAGCCAACTCATATTGCGGTTGTTTTTGATACTCCCACTCCGACTTTCAGGCATGAAATGTACAAGGAATATAAAGCTCACCGCGATGAGACTCCGGAAGATATAAAAAAGGCTGTTCCATACATCAAGAAGCTTATTGAAGCATATAAAATTCCGGTAATCGACTATCCGGGGTTTGAGGCTGATGATGTAATAGGAACCCTGGCCAGGAAAGCTTCTGAAAGGGGTTTTACGACTTATATGATGACGCCTGATAAAGATTTTGCCCAGCTTGTCTCTGACAATGTTCTTATCTTAAAACCATCGAGAAGCGGGAATGAATCAATTTTATGGGGGGTTGAGGATATTCAGAAGGAGTTTAGTGTTCAGCGACCGGAACAGGTGATTGATATTCTTGCCCTTATGGGTGACACGGCAGATAATATCCCCGGAGCTCCAGGGGTAGGGCCCAAAACGGCTATGAAGCTGATTTCAGAATATGGGTGTATTGAAGAACTTTTCAGAAATACCGATAAGCTGAAGGGAAAGCTCAAAGAGATCATTGAAAACAACAGGGAACAGATTGAAATGTCGAAAAAGCTTGCTACAATTGAACAAAATGTACCCGTTGAGTTGAATGAAACTGCTCTTGAACTGGAAGTTCCCGACCCTGCTAAATTAAAAGTTCTTTTTGATGAACTGGAATTCAAAACGGTAGCAGACAGAATACTCTCGGAAATTGATAAATCAGAGAAACCACGGGAACCACAAGAGTTATTTTCTCTGCAAAAAGATTCTCTTCAGGGTTCTCTGTTCGGAGATGAGGCAATTGTCCAGATTAATGAGAAAACCTCAATCGAAAATGTTGAACACACCTATACCCTTCTGGAAAACAGCTCCGATATTAAAGAATTTGTCAATAAGATCAACTCTCTTAAAGAGTATTGCTTTGACAGTGAGACTACAAGTATAAATCCACTCGATGCAGAGCTTGTCGCCCTGACTTTTTCGTGGGAAAAGGGGACAGGATACCTTATTCATTTCCCTGAATCACAGGAAGAAACAAAATCCATTCTGGAAATTGTCAGGCCGGTCTTTGAAAATCCTGATACGCTCAAAATAGGACAAAACATGAAATTTGATATCCAGGTCCTGGCGAATTATGGTATTGAGGTTAAGGGTCCATTATTCGACACGATGATAGCCCATTATCTGCTGGAACCCGATATGCGTCATAACATGAATTTATTATCGGAAGCATATCTTGGGTATAGTCCTGTGCATATTGAATCACTTATCGGGGAAAAAGGGAGCAGTCAGAAAAACATGAGATCAGTCCCGGTTGATAAGCTGATGGAATATGCAGTCGAAGATGCAGATGTGACGTACCAGTTAAAGAAGGTCTTTGAACCAAGAATTAAAGCAGGGGGATTAGGTGATCTCGCCCAAAAGATAGAAATGCCTCTCATAAGAGTGCTGGCTATAATGGAAAGAAATGGTGTTATTTTGAATCTTGAAGATCTGAAAGCTATAACCATTAATCTCCGCGAGGATATAATCTCGCTTGAAAAAGAGATATATACACTGGCCGGAACTGAATTTAATATTTCTTCTCCAAAACAGCTCGGTGACATTCTTTTTATCAGACTGAAACTTGACGAAAAAGCGCGAGTTACCAAAACCAAACAGTTTATCACCAATGAAGAGATATTGCAACGACTGATAAATAAACATCCCATCGTCGATAAAGTACTGGAATACAGGGGGCTTAAAAAACTTCTTTCGACATATGTCGAGGCCCTTCCTCTTCTTGTGGATAAGAAAACCGGCAGGATTCATACTTCTTTTAACAAGGCAGTTGCCGCAACGGGCAGACTAAGCTCAAATAATCCAAACCTGCAGAATATTCCTGTAAAAGATGCGCGGGGAAGGGAAATAAGGAAAGCCTTCGTTCCGGAAAAAGGTCATATTTTCTTTTCGGCTGACTATTCACAAATTGAGCTGAGGCTAATGGCTCATTTGAGCAAGGATAAAAGCATGATTGCAGATTTTCTTTCCGGAAATGATATTCATGCAGCTACAGCCGCTAAGATATTCAGCGTGGATATAAATGATGTTACTCGTGAAATGCGCAGCAGGGCAAAAACAGCAAATTTTGGAATCATTTACGGGATATCATCTTTCGGACTTTCGGAACGGCTGACAATCGGGAGAAAAGAGGCAAAAGAGCTTATTGACGGTTATTTCAATTCTTATCCCGGTGTTAAGATTTATATGGATGAGAGCATCAAAAAGGCGAGAGATGCAGGATATGTAACAACAATGTTTGGACGTAAACGATATTTAAATGATATTCATTCACGGAACCAGGTAGTAAGAGGAAACGCTGAAAGAAACGCAATTAATGCACCTATTCAGGGCAGCGCTGCTGATATTATCAAGATTGCCATGGTGAGAATAAACGACAGGATGAAATCAGAAAAGCTCTTATCGAAAATGATTCTCCAGGTGCATGACGAACTGATTTTTGAAGTTCCGACTTCTGAACTGGAAAAGCTGAAAGAAATGGTTCTGTATGAAATGTCAAATGCCGTTAAACTGGATGTGCCTTTAAAGGTCGATTGGGGAACAGGGAACAACTGGTTTGAGGCGCATTAAGATAAAAGCCCCCTGGCCGTTATGCGGCCATCCCCCTAAAGGGGGACTAAATCTGTGGTTTCAAACGAAATTTTCTTTAAGTCCAGGGGATTAGCCCCCCTTTAGATGGGTTGGGGGGCAAAAAGGCAAGGTAAAATATAAAATTATGGAAGTAAAAGTCTTATTCTTCGGTGTTCTGGCAGAGGTTTCAGGAACCAGTGTTAAATACTACCGGGATGTGAAATCAATAGGTGATCTTAAGATCAGGATTAACGACGATTTCCCGGAAATTGTACACTATAATTTTCG
>JACTVG010000091.1 GCA_015660965.1 Methanoregulaceae archaeon | reverse complement strand
GCCGATCGCAGATCTTTTGCAGCCAGAACTCTTTGCACCACAAGAAAATCGGTTGTCCAGTAAGAAAATGATATCACAAAACCTAATCCTAAAACAATTCCGGTCCAGTGAATACCCATCGGGTTATTCTGAAAAGAACCAAGAGTATGCCAAAGATGAGTGTAATCTCCAGCAGGAAAATTATGCTGGATTCTCTGAATCATGCCATCCCATCCTCCTACTTCGACCAAACCGACAATTGGGATTATCAATGCACCAAACCAGATTAACATAAACTGCAACACTTCATTAAAGATTGCAGAAAGCAGCCCACCTAACACAACGTATACCATAACAGTCAGGGAGGAAACCCAGATACTGAAGTGAATATCCCAGCCCAGAACTACTTTCATTACCAGTGCCATCGCATACATGTTTATTCCGCTCATCAGCACTGTCATAAATCCAAATGAGACAGCAGAAAGCATACTTGCATTTTCTCCGTATCTCAGTTTTAAATAGCCTGGAACAGAATGAGTCTTGCAAATGTAGTAAAATGGCATCATCACAATTCCAAGGAAAAGCATAGCAGGAATGGCGCCGATCCAGTACCAGTGTGTGGCAAGTATTCCATATTGGTACGATGCAGCTGCCCATCCCATTAATTCAAGTGATCCAAGATTTGCCGCAACAAAAGACAGACCGGCAATCCATTTTGTCATGCTCCTGCCGGCAAGGAAAAAATCGACACCCGTCTTGGTAAAACGGAGCAAATAGTATCCGATTCCCAGGACAAATGCGAAATAAAGAACAATTATTATTGTATCGACCCAGTTTAGCGAGACTAATCTCGAAGCGTTGATAAATAATAAATTTGCTTGCGGCAGAAAAGTTTTAAGCAGTAGTTTACTCATAGGTTACATTATTTATAATAATATATTTCAGATTGACTGTTATGTTTTCCCGATAAACATTATTAATTTAAGCTGTCCATAAAACCAGTTATTCAGTTTTTCAGAAATTTATATCCACTCTGGTTCCATTATACTTTATAACCCTGTCGGTTTTGGGACATATTTCCAATCCGGTTCCATGGTTTTTATTTACCATTACAATATTGAACAAACGTTCTTTCAGCATTCCCGGGAACTCGCCTTTACGGTCGGATATCGTCAGAATTTTTTGCGTATTGTCCCATTTAATAATAATAGTAGTAAACTGTCCACTTTCGTAATTGTACGTATCATTTTCGTCTTCATACAAAGTGAATTCTCCGTCAGCTCCCGGATAGATCCGTAATTCGATCGGATCTGCCTGCTTTTCAGTGGCAAACTGAAGGAAAGGACCCATAGGTACTATGGAGCCCGCTCTTATATAAAGCGGAATTTTTTCTATTGGAGCTGGCGCATCGATAGTTTGTCCGCCAGGTAGCAATCTGCCTGTCCAGAAGTCATACCATTCCGACTCTTTAGGAAGATATACCTTTCTCGATTTCTTGATATTCTTACTGTCCGGAACACTGTATAATCTTTCTGTAACCGGATTCACCAGTAATGCAGGACCAAACATGTACTGGTCCGGAATGGATTTAATAGCAGCATCATCCTGAAAATCGAAAGCAAGCGATCGCATGATGGTGTAGCCTTCACTGGTTACTTTCCATGCAAGTGAATAGATATAAGGCAAAAGCCGGTAACGCAGATTATCGTACTTCAACAGTATAGATTTAGTAGAGGCATCCCAATTATCTGAGAAAAGTGCCCTTTCACCTTTCCCGTGTATTCTGAAAATGGGACTGAATGTACCGAACTGAAACCATCGTGTAAATAATTCCCGGCTTGCCGGTGATGACCAGTCAGGGGCCTGCCAGTGGAAATGGTAGCCTCCAATATCGGAAGTCCAGTAAGGAATACCCGATGCACATGCGTTAATTCCCTGAGGCACCTGGTTCCTGTATGCATTCCAGGTACATGTTATATCTGATGACCATAATGTGGCAGCATTCCGTTGTTGTCCCGCAAATGCCTGACGTATAAGGAAAAAGGCCCTTTTTCCCTGAATGTCTTTTCTCCAGTTTTTGTATAATCCGGTTGCATGCATCAGAGAATAGGTATTCATGTAATCAATACCTCTCCCGATAGCAAAATTACTTTTCCTTCTCAAATCGAGATTGCCTCCGTTATCGGGTTCGCACTGATCAATCCACCAGGCATCCCAGCCGTAGCGTCCTATAAGACTGTCGTAGGCCTGTTTCCAATATAGTTCACGGGCCTGAGGGCTGTGAGCATCATAATAACTATCCATAATATGAGTCATCGCATTGTCCCATAAAATATCGGTCAATCCTCCGGAATGTGCCATCTGGTCATATGTATTTGTTTCTTTTGAGAAAACAGGCCAGATGGAGATCATTGCGTGAATGTTTGCCTTATGCAATTCATCGACCATTGCTTTAGGGTCGGGATACCTTTCAGGCCACATCACATGTGATCCAATCACATCAGGCTCCCAGTAAAACCAATCCTGAACAATGCAGTCAACTGGGATTTTGTTATTGCGATACTTATCTTTAACCGATAAAATTTCTGCCTGACTCTTATATCTGTCCTGGGACTGGAAAAGCCCAAATGACCATTTCGGGAACATGGGTGCAGATCCTGTAGCATCTCGGTAAGAGGCTATGATATGATCGAAGTCGGGACCATATATGAGATAATAGTCGGTCATATTGCCGCTTTCCGACACATATCTGAATTTTGTATTTCCTTCCTCAGCCCCATAGAAATCAGAAGCAGAGTAGTTATCCCACATAAGTCCGTAACCTCTGGTCGAAAGAAGGACCGGGACCGCACCAGTCATATACTTGATTGCCATATTCTGATTTCGGCCTTTGTAATTTATCGAAAGCGAATCTTCGGGATGGCATCCCAGACCATAAAGAGATTCATCAGCAGGAGAATCAAATTGAGTTGTACAGCTGTAAGTTGGAATTCCGGCGATTGTGACCGCTGTCATCGATTTGCCCTGAGATGCATCTTCACTAAGAATGATATTCCCTTTCAAATCGGTGTATTTGATGGAGTTGCTCAGCTTGTTCACTATCACCTTTAATTTAGAAGTAGTAATAATAATTTCGCCTGCGCTTTCAGTTATAGTGAACCCGGGAGTGTTTTTCCACTCATTTGTGATA
>JACTVG010000090.1 GCA_015660965.1 Methanoregulaceae archaeon | reverse complement strand
TTCTGCACCAATAACCTGAATGTTTTTATTAATCCCTTTTACACATGTTGAAGTGCCGCTCAGTAGTCCGCCACCTCCTACCGGAGCAACAACTATATCAAGGTCACCTTTTTCCTGAAGAAGTTCCAGTGCAGCAGTCCCCTGTCCGCATATAATAGTAAAATTATCATATGGGTGAATAAGTGTGGCACCGGTTTTTTCCATTATTACCCTTGCACTCTTTTCTCTGTCCTTTAACGTGGGTTTACAGAAAGTTATCTCAGCTCCATAGCCGGCAACTGCATTTTTCTTAACAACAGGTGCATTATCGGGCATCACTATATACGCTTTCACTCCGTTCATTCTTGCAGCCAGGGCAAGCGCTGCAGCATGATTGCCTGATGAATGAGTAACAACACCTTTGCTTCTCTCCCCGGAAGTCAATGAGAGCACAGCGTTGGTAGCGCCTCTGAACTTAAATGCGCCAACCCTTTGAAAGTTTTCACATTTGAAAAATAGCTCACAGCTGAAAAGTTCATTTAATTGCCGGGACTTCAGAACCGGAGTATGATGAACAAATGACTTAATCCTTGAATGTGCAGCCTGAATATCGGCAAACCCGGGTATTCTCATTGATAATGTTTTCTCAAAAATAAAAAATTAATTCAAGGCATACAGTTTATTCTTAACTTTGAGTGATCATTAAATAATTCAGATTATGAAACCATGCACTCATCCATGGCATTGCATTGAAACAGGAAAAGATGCGCCGGTTTTTGTAAAAAGCATAATTGAGATTCCGAAAGGATCAAAAGGCAAGTATGAGATGGATAAGGAAACAGGGCTACTGCGACTCGACAGGGTATTGTTTTCATCAGTTCATTATCCTGCAAATTATGGTTTCATACCTCAGACATACTGCGACGATCATGACCCGCTTGATATCCTTGTTATCTGTTCAATTGATGTACATCCAATGTGCATTGTTGAGGCAAAAGTGATTGGAGCAATGGAGATGGTTGACGGAATTGAGCGCGATGACAAAATAATAGCAGTTGCAGGGAACGATATGTCAGTTAATTATATAAATGAACTTTCAGAGCTTCCTCCTCACACACTTGTCGAGTTGAAGAGGTTTTTTGAAGACTATAAAATGCTCGAACATAAGAATGTCATCGTCGAACAATTCATGAACAAGGAAAAAGCATATGAGATCATTCTGGAGAGCATGAAACTTTACCAGGAGAAGAAAAAAACACTTATGCCTCAATAGTTTAAGCCCTTTGATACTTCATGTTTATTTGCCATGGGGCAACCCGGTACAGGACAATTAACAATCTTATGCTCTCTGTTATCGGCAGGTTCCCATCCCAAAGTGAAATATAAAATAGAAAACCCTATTATATACGCAACTGCAACGTGCCAGCCGTATTTTACCCAGCGACCTACATGGCGGGCTTCCGGGAATTTATTTGTAATTGCAACGCCCGCAGATGACCCGAACCATATCATCGATCCTCCAAAACCAACGGTATAAGCGAGCATCCCCCAGTCATAATGACCTTGTTCAAGACATAATTTTGTCAATGGGATATTATCAAAAACCGCTGAAACAAAACCAAGCGCCAGAGCTGTCACCCAGGAAGCATTTGGAAGATCTTCAACAGGCATAAGCGATGCACATGAAACAAGGCAGAGAAGAAAAACAATTCCCTTAATTGCACCTGGCACTTCTTTCCAGGGAACAGGTCTGATAGCAGCTCCAATAAGTATGGCAACCCAAACACCCAGTGCAGGCATATCATAAAGGAAATTGGAAATAATCGCTCCTACAAGCATTAATAAAACAATCACAAGTTTCATCCAGTCAACCTTAACATTTGGATCGGCATCTTTTTGGATTCTCTGATACTTATCCTGCTGGTGTGATGCAAACCAGGCAAAAAAGAGAAGTGCAGTCAATGCGGCTACAAATCCATGAAGAACATTCAATGGACTTACACCATCAATCCACATCATTGTAGTGGTTGTATCTCCGACAACACTGCCACTACCACCTGCATTACTGGCTGCAACAATTGCAGCTATATACCCAATATGAACTCTGTTTTTAAAAACTACAATGGCGATTGTTCCACCAATCAGAGCGGCTGCAATATTATCGAGGAAAGAAGAAATTATGCAGACAAATACAAGTAACACAAACGGGCCTCTCCAGTCATCGGGAAGGAATTTAGGCAATATTTCAGGTATACCGGATTCTTCAAATATCTTTGCAAGGATCGCAAATCCAAGCAATAATCCCATGAGATTCAGAATAATACCCCATTCCCCCTGCCTCAGATTTTTGTGCATAAGCTGGTCATAAATAGCGTTTTGACCGAAAACGTGTTCCATAAAATGAAAACCGGGATCAAAAACAAACTTGAAGATCAGCAGAACAGTTAATCCTATTACCGCAACCCAGAAGGTTTGCTTATGAAGAAGAGCAACACCTATAAGAATCAATCCGAAAATTATGAATTCCACCCTTACAGGACCAACAGATGGAACCTTCCCTGAAGAGGCAGATACCGCAAGCGATAACATAAATAAAAGAATTAGTAATAATACCCTTTTCGAAATATAATAAGTGGAGCGTAAGAGGATGTTTTTCATATAATTAGAGCGGAGGCTACTTTGTCTTTGCCGTTGCAATAATCATTTTTGAATTTAACCTGTTCCCTATAGAAAGTACATTTACCAGATCCTGGATTGGGAGCGTATTATCAAAACGTAGCATAACGAATGCGTCGGGAGAATGCGTCAGTTCTTTTTTCAGTTGCGATTCAAGCGCCTCAAAAGGAATCTGGGTATTGTTCACAAAATAAAGCTTCTCTTTGGTCATCGTCAGGTTTATCTCCTTCTTCTGAATCGTCTGGCTGCTCCGCGAACTGGGCAATGAAACTCTTATCATGCTGGGATTGAGAAGTGTTGATATGATGATAAAGAACAGCATAAGAAAGAACATTATATCGTTCATAGAAGAAGTGAATACTTCAGCCGTAAAATCTTTTTTCTTGCGAAGTTCTATCATTTCGACGGGCTTTTTAACAGGTCAATGAAATTCATTGCATTCCATTCAAGCTGGTGGATAGCTTTATTTAAAATAATATTAAGCCAGTGATAACCGATATAAGCAATGATACCTACGATAAGA
>JACTVG010000089.1 GCA_015660965.1 Methanoregulaceae archaeon | reverse complement strand
ACAAGGCGAGTCGGTCGAAACGATAAACAGTTGGGACTGCAAGAAAATGGCAGAGATGCTAAACCCCAATAACCACAAGTACCGTGCAACTGAATTGAAGGACGTCATTAAGGAATGCTCTTCGTTCCAAAGCGCGACTACCAAGAAGAAGCAGGCTGATTCATTCTTTAGGGTTGAGCTGCATAAAGTCAAGAGCGCCAGGAACGTATTATTGGATATCCTCGCGGTGCGAGAGTACCTCACGCAAGTGGCTCCTGTCCCTTTTGACTACCAGAATTTCCCGTTTGGAAAGGAGATCGATAATCTCCTGAGAAGAGAGGTTCTGAACTACAACACCTACAAGATCCTCGTGAATTTCGAAGAGCTCTTCAAGCCATACAAGACAACTGTCAGGCTAAGCCAGAGCAAGGAGGATAGGATCACTGGCATAGTTCCTTTGGAGACATTGGATGATGATGGCAAGATAATCGGCCGAGGCTGGAGAGCAGATAGGAAGGAGTTGCTTGGCGCTATTCTCAGGACCGAACGTGTAGAGGGCATAAGGGTCCGTGTAGGCAACATACTACTTGGAGACTCTGACTTGCTGGACCGAGTGTTCAAACAAGAAAGGTTCAACTCCTACTTTATTGGAGAAATCCATGCGGTGGATCCAGAATTGATTCCGAACAGTCGACGTGATGACTTTGAGGATAGTGATCTACGGGAGATATTCTACGACAATATCAGGAAAACTCTCGGCGAACCACTTTCCAAGCTTGTTCAGAAGACATCGAGTGAACATTCGAAGGCCAGCCCAATCAAGAAAGCTAGCGAGGCCGTCGTCGCGGCAAAGAAAGAGCAGAAGACGGGTTTCGTGTCAGCGTCCCATAAGAACGACGTTATCAAGGACCTGAGGGACTGGAAAGAGCAGCTTGAGGGGCTGCAACGTAACAAGACGAATGATTCAAACAAGCAGGGAGCCCAGGATCAGATAGAGAGGCTGGAAGATGCAATAGAAGACATTCAGAAAGAGAAACGAGACATCTTGACGGCACTCTCTTCGTTGTACTCCCGCGTCGAGAGAGAGCTTGTCGAGCGAGTCTTGGCCCACATTTACGAGAATTATGCCAAAGCGAGTGACGCTATTAAGCTTTCAAGGATACTTATTCAGCGGCTAAACGCTGACCGGAAACCATAGACTGCGATCCGATGGCGTGCGCTCTTGGTCCTCACAGCCAAAAAGTTCATCGTCGTGCAATGACTGATCCCGATACAAGCATGATGAAAATCGCAAGCAGCTGGCGTATACATTAACTGCAACGCTCAGGATGTTACGGCGCTCACATACTCCGCCTCGCATAGCGAATTGTGGTACGATTCAGTGAGATGGATCGTTCCTGCAGTGAGATATTGAGTGCTGTTCAGCAAGGTTTTGCTATGCATATGACGGCACATCATCGTCCCCGGCTTTGCCCACAGCTTTTCAGGCGCTTTTGGTTTTTCCTAGGACCAAAAGTTGGACAAATTGGTCCCAAAGGCAGAGCGAGAACGAGCGAGAGCAAGTGAAGCCTGCGAGGCTATCTCTTTCCAGATTAATATTTGGCCTCTTGCGGGCGAATGAGAGCGAAAGCGAGAAGACGCCTCGAAGCGCCCTTTTAGCTGTGGGTCGCTAGTTCGAGTCGAAGTGGATTCGAGAATCAATTGCCTCGCAGGTTCTAAAGACCTGTTGGATGAGGACCGTATCAGATAACCGGCGAAAACTGATACGGAGAAAACATAGAAGCGAGTCCAACGCGGCAAATAAGAGCAAACGCAAGTAATAGGTTTCTTCTGCCTTGAGAGCCTGACGCATCAGGCATTCGGGCTATCCTTTCTATTTTTCTCCCTTGATAAGTCCAAGTGTACCTACCATGAAGGGAAGCTTGAGCGCTGTTGGAATGAAGGATGAGTTACTTGTTTCGATGAGTTCGACGTCCCGAATGCCCCAGCTCCTTATGGTTCTAAGTAGAACTTCTGGCTTGCCGAACATGCGTTCGAGATAGAATAAGTCCTGGAGTGCGAACTTTCCTCCCTTCTTCAGTACGCGCAACGCCTCCTTGATCAGACCTAACTTGTCTGAGGTGTCCTTCACTTCGTGGAAGACCAAGTTGCTTACAACCGCGTCAAACTGCTCATCTGGAAATGGTAGAGAAGAGGCGCTAGCCTTTTGGAAAGTCACCCGGTCTTCAACTTGCTGCTGTCCGGCATTCTCCTGACATATCGTTTGGGAGTATTCCCAGTTCCCCCCCAGTAGTCCGTTCCTACAACTGTTGAGCACGGAAACTTCTGCGCAATTTCTATAGTTAGCGCGGCGCTACCGCAGCCGATATCTAGCGCCTTGCCGTTTCCATCCCAAATTAAGTTCTCAAGTACGATATTGCGCACCTTCTCCTGGACATTTCCTCCGGCAGGAGAAAATAGGTGCCTTGCATAGGCAAAATACGCTGCAATAAGAAGGAGGATCGCCGCAGGAACGAGAAGGACAAGCGTCAGAACGCTTGATGCTGCGAAGATCACGGCAAGCGCCGCTGGCGTAGCTATGATCCTGTTAGATACCCAATTGCCGTAATTGGTTGCCTTTTCATGTCTACTAGACATTCCATTGCTCCTTGTGAATATTTCTTTGAGCCTAACATGTAGTTGAGCTGCACCGCCGAATCCGGCCCATTGAACCACAACAGCTAGAGTCCTTTCGAAACACGCGTAACCCCGACAGCTGCAACGATTTGTTATGTCTCTGATAGCTGCTTGCACAGTAGGACGGACCTCACCCGTTACGGTACCCAATCAAGCACTGACTGGTTTATAGCGAATTTGAAATAGGTGCTACTCATGCCCGGACTGTTCCGAGTCCTACAAGGAAGGCATAGCAAATACGGCTAAGCTTTGCGTGCACTAAAGGTGAGAACAATGCCGTCCAATTCCGGCCGGAATCTCTCAAACCCAGCGTCGCTCAAGGATTGCTGCAGACCAGCAAGATCGAATGTATGAAGCCAGGACCGCTTCTGCATGAGTCGATTGATAACTGTCTTCCCGGCAACGAATGTCTGGACCGACAGAGGAGCGCCCGGTTTCATGGTTCGCGCGATTTCGCGCAGACAAAGCACTGTGTCGGTAAACAGGTGGAGAGATCCAGAGCATACACTCCCATCGAATACGGCGTTCCCAAATGGCAGCGCCTCCACGCTG
>JACTVG010000088.1 GCA_015660965.1 Methanoregulaceae archaeon | reverse complement strand
AAGGCTGATAAATACCTTGTATCATATCATTAATACCGCAAGGATTCATCAGGATAACAATCAATTAATCAAGGACTGTGTTACACAATTCAATAATGTCATCTCAGATTTTTCTCAAGATGCCATAACTATCCAGATCTGGCGGGGAAGATTCCTCATACAAGGTGAAAAACTTCTTTTCCGGAGGGAGAACTTTCACATCATCAATGAGATGTCGGAATACTTTTCTGAGCGCGGGCTCAGTGGCTTAAGTTTTCTTGCATCTTTTGTGAGTGTTTCACCTGAAAACCTCATTGCATTTGTCCGTATTCTGAACGCATCGATTACACAAGAAGACCCCCCTGATTGGCTTAATCAGCAACTGGAGAAGAATAATTTCTCATGGGTGGAGATCGTCAGGAAACAAAAGGGAGGCCCGACGAATCTTGGTATACAGGGAAAAGAGAAGGCCTGGTTTGCATACTATCATGCCTTGGAATCAGTGAAAGAAGTAGCTGAGAAGGCCTCGAAGGGCATTGCCGGTGTTCGTAAGGCGAGACGCCTGGCCCAGACCATTGTGGATCTGGTCGAGGAGGACAGCACCCTCATGCTGGGGCTCTCTACGATCAAGGACTACGATGATTATACCTATACCCACTCGGTCAATGTCGCCTTGCTTGCCACATCCCTGGGAAGACATTTGGGTTTGTCTCAGGTCTTGCTTGAACACCTTGTCGTCTGTGGACTCTTTCATGATTTGGGTAAGGTTGAAATATCGAAAGATATCCTCCTCAAACCCGGTGAGTTAAGTGATAAGGAGTGGGAAATAATGCGGAAACATCCCCTTATAGGCGTGAGGAAAATTCTCAGATTGCAGGCACCTCATTCCATTAGGTCAAGGATAATTCTCGGGCCTTTCGAGCACCATCTGAACCCTGATATGACCGGATATCCTAAGACCCATTTTATGAAGAAAATGAGTCTTTTTGGGAAGATCTTGCATATCGTGGATGTCTACGAGGCACTGACATCGGATCGAAGATACCGTCCCAGGGCATTCACCCATAACGAAGCCTTGAGGCGCATGTGGAACGAGAGGGAGAAGAACTTCGACACGATCTTATTGAAGAGCTTCATATTCATGATCGGCATATACCCTATCGGTTCAGTCGTAGAACTGGACAGTGGTGAAATCGGCCTGGTCATGGATTACCCGGATGAATCTGAAAGGGCCCTCCCACTGCTTATACTTCTCGTGGATGACGGTAAAGGAGGCCTGACTCGAGGTGAAATGGTTAATCTTGCAGTTCAAGGACAGGATGAAGGGTTACCTCAGCGGAACATTGTGAGGAGTATTCCTTCTTCGTTGCTTGGCATTCAGCCCTCAAGGTTCTTTCTGCAGGAGATGGGGTCATGGGGGGGCATGAATTCTCATGGGATTTCATGATCTTCTCAAGCTCACATTTATGTGAGAACTTGAGGCGGTAAGTATTTTCTATTCAAACCAAATTATTCTTTGTACAGAACTTCTTCTTCATCTCCTTTGACTATATCAGTATGTGGGATGCCTTCCCTGACAGCCAGGATTGGGTTTGGAGTCTTTGATATTGTTAAATGGAATGCATCCGGCCGGGCATAATGGCCCGCCACATCCAGGTTCCACTTTGTGCCGCGGAGCATCTTGAGATCGACATCGGCATAGAGAATACCTTCCTCCTTATTGAGAGGGCCGGCTAGGATCTCGCCATTAGGACCGGCAATCATGCTATTGCCGGTGTTTATCCATTCATTTACGTTCATGTAGTAAGGTTTGAGTTGCACAGAATGTTCGATGACATCCTCCTTGCGTAGTACCATTCCGCACCCGACTACATAAACACGTCCCTCTCTTCCGATATGTCGAAGTGTGGATTGCCATGCTTCACTCTCATCATATGTCGGCGCAAAGTAGATCTCGATACCTTGTGCATAAAGACTGTAACGCACCAAAGGCATATAGTTCTCATGGCAGATCAGGCCGCCTATCTTACCGAGGTCGGTATCATAGACTGCCAGCGTGCTGGGATCGCCATACGCCCATATCGTCCGTTCCGGTGCCGTGGGTACAAGCTTTTGGTGGCGACCCAAAAGATTTCCGGCAGAATCGATATAGATGAGCGTGTTGAAAAGGGTTCCACCGCTCGCATTGATGTTGCGTTCATTGACACCGATGACTACATAGATCCCCGCGTCCTTAGCAGCCTGACACAATCTGTCGGTGGCAGGACCCGGGATGACAACCGACTGTTCCAATAATTCTCCATAGAGCTGCTGATTCAGTGAGAGCTGGCCCGCCGGTACATTCCATATCCAGTCCGGATACGTCGGGATGAATGATTCGGTGAAAGCGGCGAGCCGTGCACCGTTTCTTGCGACGGTAGCGATTAGCTTACATGCCTTCTCGACGGTCGCTTCCCGATCCATGTAAACCGGGGCTGCTTGAATGGAGGCAATCCGGAACGTCTCTAGGTTCATAGAAATCTCCTTTGTGTATTGACCTAGTAATAATGAAGTGTCTTGGTTTTTCAATAATGGGAACGACTTACTGCGAAAAAATGTATGTAGCTTGGCTATTTTTCTGATAGAGGATAGTCATGATGCTTGAGATCCGCTCAGAGAGGCCCGGAACGGTGTCCTGGTGAACCGGGTGCACAGGTGCATATGAGAAAGGCCCTCAAAATCCTCCTTATCGCTGTATGTACTGCGGTAGTGCTTCTTTTATGCATTGTTGGAGCTGCGCACCTCTACCTCCTTACAGACCCGGGCAAGCGCCTGTTGTTGCACTCTTTGAACAGCCTTTACCCGGGTAAGATTATGGGCACGGACATAGAGGCCTCGCTGATTGCCCAGGAGGCCGGCCTGGAAAATGTCATACTCCTCGGGCCTGATGGTAAACAGATCCTCAAGGCGAAACATGCCTACATCAAGATCAATCTTCCTGCGCTCTTCAGGAAGAAGGTCATATTCGAGGCCATTAACATAGAAAAGCCCGACTTTGTCCTGGAGGTCGACAAGGATAACTGGCTCAATATCGAGAGCGCCTTTGTCGCAAAAACGGGCCAAGGCTCGTTCAATGTGTACATCAATTCGCTCACCAGCAATGGCGGGACATTCGCTTACAAAGGCAAAGATGGAAACACAATTGTAAGGCTCGAAAACTTTGATTTTCGCATGAGCTCCACCTTTGAAAACGACACT
>JACTVG010000087.1 GCA_015660965.1 Methanoregulaceae archaeon | reverse complement strand
AGAGGTCAAAATATCATTTATGTTGAAGCAAAAAATTCTATTGGTTCGGCAAGTTCAGAAAAACGTATTATTACCAGCCAGCTTGAACCGTTTGTGACATGGCTCTTACCCGCTTCTGTCAACTCAACCGCGGAGTCGGGAACGCTGACAATTAAAGCTGAAATAAAGACAGACTGTGATCTGGGGAATGTAAGTATAAATCTCAATGGCACTGAATTAACCAAGGGAAAGGGAGAAATTACCCGCCTGAATAATGATATATATATTTTAGAAAGCTCCTTGCGGCTTAAAACCGGAAAGAACAGCATTTACATAGCTGCAAGCAACATTAGGGGAGTTACTAATTCAACAATAAGATACATATATATAGGCTACTCCCAACCCATTATAACTCTTGTCAGTCCATCTCCAGTTGATAGTCTTAATAATAAAGGTCTAATCCTGGTCAGGGCGGAAATTGTCTCTCATACTGCATTAAAAACATTCACGATATTTAATAATGAGGCAATAGCGGGTATTGAGACTGGTATAAAAGCTGTACAAAAAGATAGCATTGACTATCTTATAGAGAGTTTAATTCCTCTCACAAGAGGTCAAAATATCATTTATGTTGAAGCAAAAAATTCTATTGGTTCGGCAAGTTCAGAAAAACGTATTATTACCAGCCAGCTTGAACCGTTTGTGAGATGGCTCTTACCCGCTTCTGTCAACTCAACAGCGGAGTCGGGAATGCTGACTATCAAAGCTGAGATAAGGACAGACTATGATCTGGATAATGTAAGTATAAATCTCAATGGCACTGAATTAGGTGAGGAAAAGGGAGAAATTACCCGTCTTAATGATAATACCTATTCTTTTGAAGGGAACATAAGACTTATTTCTGATAAAAACAGCATTTATATCTCGACTAGAAATACTAAAGGAGTTACCAACTCAACAACTAGGGTTGTCAACTTTCTTCATGGTGCACCACCGGTCATAACTCTTGTCAGTCCATCCGCCGTTGATAGTCTTAATAATTCAGGAATAATTATGATCAATGCGGAAATTGTCTCCAATACCGAATTACAAATAGTCAGGATATTTCACAATAGAATTAGTGAAATTGCAAAAAATCTTGAACAGAAAGATAATAATACGTATATATTAAAGAACCTGGTTCCTCTAGAGGCAGGTATAAATATCATTTCCGTTGATGCAAAAAACTTTATTGGCACAGTAAGTTCGGGGAAACGCATTATTGTTTGCAAGCTTGAACCAATTATTAAATGGATCATGCCTGCTGCTGATAATTCGACCATGGAAGAGGGAAAGCTGAATATCAAAGCTGAGATAAAAACAAGCCTTGATCTGCTCAATACCAGTATAAGTATCAATGGTGTTATATTAGCCCTGGGAAAAGAAGCAATTACCCGCCTGAATAATGATACATATCTTTTCGAAAAGACTGTACATTTAAGTACGGGAGGAAACAGCATTATTCTTAGTGCTGTAAATGCAAAAGGAACAGGTTATTCATATAAGCGTTCTATCAACTTTGTGCCAGGTATCATATCAGAAATTAAATGGATAATGCCAGTTGATATTAATTCTGACACATATAAGCCTGATTTCCCGGTTTCTGCCAACATAAAAACAAAATCAGAAATTAAAAGCACAGATCTGTCTCTCAATGGCACTGAATTAGCATCCGAAGGCAGAGCAAAGATCTCCAAAAAGAACACTGAAGAATACTTGTACGAGAATACATTAACTCTAAAACCGGGAATTAACACAATTAACCTGTCAGCTATAACTGATGCATTGACAATTAGTTCGGAACAGCTTCACATAACTTATATAGTTCCCACCTTGCCCGTTATTGCATGGAAGAATCCGATGCCTGACCAATCAGTAGTGAATAATCCTTCTTTGGATATAAAGATGGATATTAAATCGTTAGCTAAATTGGAAAATATTGTAGTTTATCTGAATGGGAAAGCCCTGGAGAATATCAGTTTATTAAATAGCGTTAAAAAAGAAAATGAAGATTTTGTTCTGGAAAATTCTGTATCCCTCATTCCAGGAGATAATAACATCTATGTAGTTGCGGAAAATATTGTAGGCAAGTCTGCATCAGATATGCGTAGCATTAAATACGTTGTTCCATCTAAGCCTTTAATAATATGGGGTAATCCTGAGACAAGTGTTTCCAACTTATCAACAGACACAATTACTATCAAGGCAGATATTACGTCTTTGACCGACTTGCAGAATCTTCAGGTATTTCATAATGATAAGGCTTTATCTGGTGTGCCCGATGTTAATATAATAAATAGGCAGCAGGGGGAATAT
This sequence comes from Methanoregulaceae archaeon, assembly GCA_015660965.1. Lineage (GTDB taxonomy): Archaea > Halobacteriota > Methanomicrobia > Methanomicrobiales > Methanospirillaceae > MVRE01. The sequence goes on along the minus strand of JACTVG010000087.1, from coordinate 897 downwards.
AGTATTAAAAAGACATTGACACTTAATCAGGGAGAAAACAGGATATATATTGTTGCGGAAAACAGTGCGGGAGGTTCCACTTCGGAGACTAGGTCAGTAAATTATATAACTCCTGCAGCACCTGCAATAAGCTGGTTAAACCCATCAAAGCCATACACGGATATTGATTTATATTCAGCAGAGATAATTGCGACAATTAAATCATTTGATAAGCTTCAATCGGTGCTTGTTTATGTGAACGGCACAGGATCGGAAGAGGTAAATCAAATTTTACCTTCAGGATTACAAGGTGAGTACAAACTTAAAAAAGCAATAAAGCTTCAACCTGGGGAAAACAATATTTATCTCACAGTAACCAATAATGTTGGGACTACTAACTCTGAAACACGCTATCTTACCAATCCAACTGCAAATCCACCTGTAATCACCTGGACTATTCCAACTATTGACAGCACTATTGTCAATTCAGACATCGTTGTTATTGAAGCGTGTATAAAATCAACAACAGGGCTTAAATCTGCACAGATCTTTGTAAATGGTGTTCAGCAGGCCAGTGAAATGACGTTTCAGGCACCTCAAACCAGCGGATGTAACTATAGACTTTCCAAATCTGTCATTCTGAAAGAGGGAGATAATAAAGTTTTTATTATCGCTGAAAATTTCGCAGGAAGTAATCGTTCTGACAAAAGGCTGATCAGGTTTCAGACAGCAGTGACTGAAAAACGATTGGCGCTGGTTATTGGTAATTCTGATTATGGTAATTCAATGGTTTTAAAAAACTCAGCCAATGACGCTAATTTAATGGAAGGTACACTTAAAACGCTGGGATTCAATGTTATCAAACTCATCAATGCGACAAAAAATGATATGTATGAAGCTCTTAGAGGTTTCAGTAAA